>NZ_CP134200.1:882500-2657882 GCF_031586415.1 Thermosynechococcus sp. QKsg1
AAGCGTTCCTGCGCCGAAAATGAACGGGACTAAGTGATGTACCGAAGCTGTGGACTTACTACGTAAGTGGTAGGGGAGCGTTCTGCATTAGTTTGAAGCACTAGCGTAAGCAGGTGTGGACGAGGCAGAAGTGAGAATGTCGGCTTGAGTAGCGAAAACATTGGTGAGAATCCAATGCCCCGAAACCCCAAGGGTTCCTTCGGAAGGCTCGTCCGCGAAGGGTTAGTCGGGACCTAAGGCGAGGCCGAAAGGCGTAGTCGATGGACAACTGGTCAATATTCCAGTACTCATCTTGGTTTGTGCAGAGGGACGGAGAAGGCTAGATCAGCCGGATGTTGGTTACCGGTTCAACTGTCCGAGGTGTTGAGGAGCGGTGAAAACGCTCTGAGCTGAGGCAGGAGTACGACCCACTACGGTGGGGAAGTGATTGATGTCATGCTTCCAAGAAAAGCTCTAAGCACGTTAAGCCAAGATACCCGTACCCGAAACCGACACAGGTGGGGGGGTAGAGTATACCAAGGGGCGCGAGATAACTCTCTCTAAGGAACTCGGCAAAATGGCCCCGTAACTTCGGGAGAAGGGGTGCCACCGAGAGGTGGTCGCAGTGAAGAGGCCCAGGCGACTGTTTACCAAAAACACAGGTCTCCGCTAAGTCGTAAGACGATGTATGGGGGCTGACGCCTGCCCAGTGCCGGAAGGTTAAGGAAGCTGGTCAGCGCAAGCGAAGCTGGCGACCGAAGCCCCGGTGAACGGCGGCCGTAACTATAACGGTCCTAAGGTAGCGAAATTCCTTGTCGGGTAAGTTCCGACCCGCACGAAAGGCGTAACGATCTGGGCGCTGTCTCGGAGAGAGGCTCGGCGAAATAGAAGTGTCTGTGAAGATGCGGACTACCTGCACCCGGACAGAAAGACCCTATGAAGCTTTACTGTAGCCTGGAATTGGGTTCGGGCTTTGCTTGCGCAGGATAGGTGGGAGACGTTGAAGTATCCCTTGTGGGGGATATGGAGTCGCCGGTGAGATACCACTCTGGCAAGGCTAGAATTCTAACCTTCTGCTGTTAGCCAGCGAAGGAACAGTTTCAGGTGGGCAGTTTGACTGGGGCGGTCGCCTCCTAAATGGTAACGGAGGCGCGCAAAGGTTCCCTCAGGCTGGTCGGAAATCAGCCGTAGAGTGCAAAGGCATAAGGGAGCTTGACTGCAAGACCTACAAGTCGAGCAGAGACGAAAGTCGGCCTTAGTGATCCGACGGTTCCGCGTGGAAGGGCCGTCGCTCAACGGATAAAAGTTACTCTAGGGATAACAGGCTGATCTCCCCCAAGAGTTCACATCGACGGGGAGGTTTGGCACCTCGATGTCGGCTCATCGCAACCTGGGGCGGTAGTACGTCCCAAGGGTTGGGCTGTTCGCCCATTAAAGCGGTACGTGAGCTGGGTTCAGAACGTAAATCATTGCGTCACTTCACAGTAATGTGGAGCAGCAAACCGACTAAAATCGGTAGAATCTTAATCAGTGACGAACGGCTGATTAAGACAATACCGAGGGTAAGCAAGAGTCTCGTGACAGATGATTTAACGCTGAGTTACATTGCTGGTTTTTTAGATGGTGATGGTTGCATTAATCTACAACTGGTGCGACGTAAGGATTACGTCCTTGGTTATCAAATTCGCGCTAGCATCACTTTCTTTCAGTCTTCTTCGCATCGTTCCTTCTTGGAGTGGTTAAAGTCTACTTTCCAAGCAGGGTTTGTGAGAGACCGAAAAGATGGCTTAAGCGAGTATGCAATTGTTGATGCGCCATCTGTCTTAGAAGTGCTGCTAACTCTTCGCAGCTACCTTAAACTCAAGAAGCCACAATGTGATTTAGCAATTACTGTTCTACAGGAAGTTGTTCAATCAAGGCGATTAACGCCAGAACAATTCCTAAAACTTGCTCAGCAGGTGGATCAATTTGGTGAACTGAATGCTTCCAAAAAGCGTTCGATTCGCTCTGATCAAGTGGAGCAGTTTCTGAGATCACGACAACTCTTGATCCCGTAGAGACTGAAGCCTAGGCTTGAGTTAGCCATCAAGCGTAAGCTGAGATGTTCTGAGGTTGTCAGAGACATCAAATGTCGGCTCCTGATTCGTTAGTGGCGAGAGTCAGGATGAAGATATAGTCCATGCTCGTAGTGATACGAGAACAACATGCGTGAGACAGTTCGGTCCATATCCGGTGCAGGCGTAGGAGCATTGAGAGGAGTCCTCCTTAGTACGAGAGGACCAGGAGGAACGCACCTCTGGTGTACCTGTTATCGTGCCAACGGTAAACGCAGGGTAGCCATGTGCGGAGTGGATAACCGCTGAAAGCATCTAAGTGGGAAGCCCACCTCAAGATGAGTGCTCCCATGGCATAAGCCAGTAAGGTCACGGGTAGAACACCCGTTAATAGGCTCTCGATGGAAGTCCAGTAATGGATGAAGTCTAGGAGTACTAATAGACCGAGGGCTTGACCTCATCAATCAACAGGTGTCTGATTCAATTAACTATACTGACAATCGCTATTTAGTTGAAAGGTTATTGATCCTGAATTTATCTAGCAATTCTTTAGTCTAGGTTTTCAATTCAAAATCAAGGCTTTGCCTAGTGCCTATGGCGCGACGGAACCACGCTGATCCATCCCGAACTCAGAGGTGAAACGTCGCAGCGGTGAAGATAGTTGGAGGGTCGCCTCCTGCAAAAATAGCTCGGTGCTAGGCAAAATATTCAAACCACCCCATCTAGGTTTTCTAGGTGGGGTCTTGATTTTTAAGAAATGCTTAAGGGATGATCGGTTTTGGATAGAGGAGTGACATTGATGGGTAGTTCGGTCTATATTGCATCAAATATCGCTCTCCTCAAAAGGTTTTTAGGGTCATGCCTCAATTCATGCGTTTGATGGGTCTTCGGCACTGGATGCGGGTGGGTTCCTCGGTGGTGGCAGCGGTGCTGGCGGCGGCGTTACCAGGCTATGGACGAATGCAGGATAGCCCCAAGATGTTGGTGGATGAGGTGTGGCAAATTGTGCAGCAGGAATATGTGGATGAGTCGTTTAATCAGGTGGATTGGCTGGCGGTACGGCGGCAACTTTTGGCGCAGCGCTACACGTCGCGGCAGCAGGCCTATGCAGCTATTCGGGGAATGTTGCAGCAGTTGAATGACCCCTATACGCGCTTCATGACTCCAGAGGAGTTTACGGCTTTGCGCACGCAAACGTCGGGGGAAGTTTCGGGGATTGGTATTCGCTTGACGGTGGATGAAAAGACACAACAGTTGACGATTTTGGAGCCGCTGGAAAATTCACCTGCAACTAAGGCGGGAATTCGGGCGGGCGATCGCCTGCTGGCCATTGATGGTCACTCTACTCGGCGGATGTCGATTGAGGAGGCATCGCGGCGGATTCGGGGGCGGGTGGGGACTCCCATTGAACTTCAGTTGTTTCGCCCTAATCGCGGTACCTTTCGCCTGACGCTGACACGGGCATTGATTGAACTCCCTGCGGTGCGATCGCTGGTGAAGGAGGAAGGCGGTGCCCGCATTGGCTATATCTATCTGAGTGAATTTACTGCCCATGCAGCGGATCAGTTGCGCGCGGCGATTCGCAAGCTAGAGGCGGAGAAGGTGGAGGGGTTTGTTTTGGATTTGCGAGGGAATCCAGGAGGACTATTGCAGGCAGGAATTGATATTGCCCGCATGTGGTTGAATCAAGGTTTGATTGTGCGTACGGTCGATCGCAGTGGCCACAGTGAGCAGGCACGGGCGAATCAATCGGCATTGACGAATTTGCCCCTCGTGGTTTTGGTGGATCACCGCTCTGCTAGCAGTAGTGAAATTCTCACAGGGGCATTGCAGGATAACGGTCGTGCGATTGTGGTGGGCACGCCAACCTACGGTAAGGCCTTGGTACAATCCATTCATCAATTGAGTGATGGTTCAGGATTGTCGGTGACGGTTGCTCATTACTACACGCCCAATGGCACGGATATTAACCGCACAGGGATTACGCCGAATGTAATGGTGACGCTGCCGCAGGAGGTGAGTACCAATCCCCGTTTGTGGACGACAGCAGCCGATCGCCTGTACCAAGCAGGAGTGGCTCAATTGCGCCAAGCCATTTATCGCAGTCAAGCGCCTAAGCCCATGAATACGGCTCAAACAGGGGAGCAGGAGCAGTTTCGCCAACCCCTTGGTGTCCCTTGTCCGGTGCAGTGATGGTTGTTTCAGAGATTGATCAGGAATACCCCGCTGAGATTCAATTGGCCTTCCATGCCCTTGGGGAGCCGTTGCGGTTGAAGGTGATTGAGATTCTGCATCGGGAGGAGCTGTGTGTCTGTGATCTGTGCGATCGCCTGCACCTGACCCCCTCAAAACTCTCGTTTCATCTGCAGGCACTGCGGCGAGCCAATCTCGTGCTGTCGCGTCAAGAAGGGCGGTGGGTCTATTACCGCCTCAATCGTCCCCAATTTGAAGTCCTAATGGCCTATTTGCAGCAGTTTACGGTGGGGGAAACGGTGCTGGCTCGCATCTGTTCTTAAAAATCAACGCCGCGCTTGAGATCAACGCCTTTTTCAGCATAGTGCTTGTGGCAGATCATCTCCGAGTGGACGCTGGCCAGTTCAAAGTAGGCGGGGGGATATTTGCAGCGACCGGTAATAATGATTTCAGTGGTGCGGGGCTTGCGCAGGAGCGTTTGCACAATCGGTTCGATGGGGAGAAGCTCGAGGTCAACGGTGGGGTTGAGTTCATCGAGAATAATCGTTTTGTAAAGACCAGAGGCAATGGCAGCTCGAGCAATTTCCCAGCCGCGTTCGGCTTCAATGTAGTCAATTTCCTGCTGCTGACCGCGCCAAACAATGGCATCCCGACCACAGCGGTGGTGATCGACTAAATGGGGATAGCTTTCCTTGAGGGCAGCGATCGCCGCATCTTCGGTATAGCCCTGCCCCCCCTTGAGCCACTGCAGAATCAGGACACGGTGGGATTGATCGCGGCTAATTCCTTTGCCGATTGCCTGAAGGGCTTTACCGAGGGCACTGGTGGACTTGCCTTTGCCGTCACCCGTATAGATTTCAATGCCTTCAATGCCCTGTTCTTGAGCCGTAGGATGCACAAGGGGACGCATCTCGGAGTGGAGGTCAGCAATTTGCAGGAGTTGGGCAGGAGCACCCCGGCCAGTAGCAATAATTTCTAGGTGTTCGGGCTTGCGGCGGAGGGTGTTGACAACTTCATCAACGGGCAAAAGGCCTAAATCTAGGACGGGGTTGAGTTCATCTAAAACAATGACGGAATAGAGACCAGAGGCGATCGCCCCCTTGGCAATATCCCAGCCCCGCTGTGCCTCTTGGCGATCGAACTTGGTAATTTGCTCGGCAGTAAAGTATTCAGCGCGGCCAGTGCGCACTTGGTCAATGAGGTGGGGAAACCCGCGCTGCAGCGCTTCAATGGCGGCATCTTCGGCATAGGCACGGCCAGGTCCTTTGAGAAAGCGCAACAGGAGTACCCGAGTGGGCCAAGCAGAGGCAATACCCAGACCAATGGAGCGCAGAACAACCCCGAGGGCAGCTTGGGATTTGCCCTTACCAGCACCGTCATAGACGTGGAGTTGACCGCTCACCCGTCCGGGGCGAATCTGAGCGGTTTGAATGCCAATACCTGCACGGGTCATAGGGGTGTGAATCAAAGAACCTAGAGGGATTGTATCAAGGGCGGGGTGGGGTTTTGAGAACAACGGCTTCAACCGTTAGATCTGTGGTAGTGGTGGCGGTAATCGCCCAACGCAGGGGCTGACCATGGGCTTGCAGCGCCTGTTCGATAGCCTCATGGAAAGGCGAGGAAAGGCTGTGTCGGGGTAGGGTCAGACGGATAAATTCCGTTTGCATAGGTTTTGCTTGATGGGTTAAACACCAATGACAACGACGGTGACATTGTCGCGGCCGCCGTGGGTTTTAGCTGCATTGACAAGGGCGGTTGCTGCTTTTTCGACATTGGGTTCACTGAGGTAGATACTGATCACCTCGTCGGTGAGTTCTTCAGTTAAGCCGTCACTGCACAGCAGCAGGCGATCGCCCGGCTCTAGATCAATGGGTTGAATATCAATTTGGGTGAGGTCTTCACGGCCTAGGCACTGGGAGAGGACATGGCGCCATGGATGCTGCCGCGCCTGCTCAATGGTCAAGCTTCCCAGTTGTACGGCTTGGGCAATCCAAGTGTGATCGCTGGTAATTTGCTGGAGTTGGTCTTTGCGCCAGCGGTAGATGCGGGAGTCGCCCACATGGGCACACCAAGCGCGATCGCCCTTTTCATCAACGAGAACCACCACAGCCGTTGTCCCCATATCAGCACGGGCAGTATTTTGGCGTTGCTGCTCAACAATGGCATGATTGGCAGCGAGAAAGGCTTGGCGGAGTAGGGTCACAGGGTCATGCTGAAGGTCCTCAAGGTGGGTTTCCAAGAATGCCTGAATATGTTCGACAGCTAAACGACTGGCTTCCTCGCCCCCAGCGTGCCCACCCATGCCATCGGCCACAATAAAAAAACGCTGATGCTTTTCGTCAATATAAAAAGCATCCTGATTGCTTTTGCGAATCAGACCACAATCAGTTAAGCCGGCAACGTCCATGACCCCCCTATGTTGGGTTGCTTGTTAAAACATTTTTTCATACTTATCGAGTTTAAGCATGAGTCGCCAATAGAGGATACCAAACCATACCGCTAATGCGGCTGCCACACCCGCCAAGAGGAGATACTGGTTCACGAGTAAAATTGTCGCCACTAAGGAAAAACTGCCAATAAGGACGACATAATTTAGTCCTAAGTTAATGTTACTCAGGCGCCGCAGAATGCGATCGCTCTCACTGGAACGGACACGCAAGCGCAGATCACCATTTTCCAGTTTATCGAGCACCTCTTCAAGGCGACGGGGCAAGCCAATGGCACTGCTGCCCACTTGAGCCGCTTGACGACTCAGTTCAGAGAAAAGACTGCCATTACTGGGATCGGGGAAGTTTCCGTTGGTCATAAGTTCAGTCGCAAATGGTTGGGCAACTTGCATGAAGTTAAAGTCTTTGTCGAGTCCCTTACCTACCCCCTCTAGGGTGGAAAATGCCCGCATCACAAAGGTAAATGTGGCGGGAAAGCGGAAGGGTTGGTCATAGGCAATTTCGTAGAGGTCATCGCTAATTTGAGCCACCGATTGGGCTTCAAAGGACTGGTTCATGAAATTGTCGAGGAGATACTGAATCGAGCGACGTACCGGCCCTAGATCGCCTGTGGGAACCAACGCTCCTAGCTCTACAAGGCACTGTACCACCTGTTCGGCATCCCGTTGGGCAATGCTTAAAAATGTTTTCAGCAATTTATCGCGGGTCACAGGTTGAATGCGCCCCATCATGCCAAAATCGTAGAAAATCAGTTGGCCGTTGGGGCTGACGGCAATGTTGCCTGGATGGGGGTCAGCGTGGAAGAAGCCATCGTTGAGGACTTGATAGAGGTAGGCTTTCGCCCCCAGTTCCGCAAGGCGTTTGCGGTCTAGACCCGCCGCTTCAAGAGCTTCGTAGTGGCTAATTTTAATCCCCGGTAGGTACTCAAGGGTGAGCACACGCCGTGAGGTATACCGCCAATAGACGCGAGGAACACAGGCCCAGTCGCGATCGCGAAAGTTGCGGCGGAAGGTGTCGGCATTGCGTCCCTCATTGAGGTAGTCAATTTCTTCGTAGAGAATGCGACAACACTCATCGTAGATACCCATCCAGTCGCGCCCTTGCCCCCATTTGGGGTGGTTTTGAAAGTATTGGGCAATGCCTTTGAGAATCGCCAGATCAATGTCAAACAACTGCCGCAGGCCGGGGCGTTGAACCTTGACCACCACTTCTTCGCCTGAGAGGAGTTGTGCTTTGTGGACTTGACCCAGACTGGCGGCGGCCATGGGGATCGGGTCAAAACTGCGAAACAGTTCAGGGATATGGCGGCCAAAGTCTTCGTAGATGATTTTTTCGACTAGCTCGTAACTAAAGGCGGGGACGCGGTCTTGAAGTTTACTCAGTTCTTCGACGTATTCGCTGGGGAAGAGATCGGCACGGGTAGAAAAGAGTTGCCCCAGTTTAATGAAGGTGGGGCCCAGCTCAAGGAAGGTTTCACGAATCCAGATCGCTTGGGCACGGCGTCGCGCCGCACGCTTAGCATCGGTCATACCGCCCCAGTAGCTCCAAGATTTGGTGAGGAGCCAACGGCCAAAGAGAAATCGCCAGACAAAAAACCAAATATCAAAGAAGCGCCGCGTTTTTGAGTAGCGCTCGCGATTCCAACGATAGGATTTGCCGGTGGGCGTCAAACTGGCCGAAACTGGTGTGGACACACGCTCTTCCCTAGTGGGTGATCTCAACAAATTGTAACGAATCCCTAACGATACCAAAGAATAATAGGCTACAGGGCATAGCGATCGCGCCCCATGCCGAGGGCAAAACGCAGGGAATCGGGCAGGCTTTTGCTACTAGCGGTTAAAAAGAAGGTTAGCCCCAAGAGGCTAAAGACCGCCGCCATGCGAAAGATCAGGCGATAACCCAAAGGATCAATCAGCCCCCCCAGCAGTGGCCCTGACAAGGCCATCCCCAGATCAAATCCCCCTAAACTGAGGCTGAGAACCCGTCCCCGCTCATCGGTGGTGGAGCGATCGGCCATCAGGGCAGCGACCATGGGAATCAGGACACCGCCGGCAAGACCTTCAAGAATCGCCGCCCAGAGGATATCCAAGGGGGTTTGGGCTTGGGCGAGGAGCACCATTGAGACCCCATAGCAGGCAAGGCTGGCGGAGATGAAAATGCCCCTTCCCCAGCGATCGGAGGCAGAACCCGTGGCCACACGACCGATAAAGCTGGCGATCGCCGCCACGGAGTAAAACAGCCCTGCCGAAATGTTGAGCCGCTCAGCCGCAATAAACAGGGGAATAAAGGTGGCGATCGTGCCAAAGGTCAGCCCTACACTCAGCATCACCAAGCTGGGAATCCGCAGCCGTTCTGAAAGCAAGAGCCGCCAAAAGAGGGCTTTCTCTGGGCGAGACCCTCCAGAGTCCTGTGGGATATTCACCGCCCGCACGCCTGCGGCAGCCATGAACCCAAGGGCAGCTAAGCTACTGGCAACCATGAAGACCGAGCTATGACTGTAGTTCATTTGCAGCCAACTACCGAGACTCGGTCCGAGGGCAACCCCAATGGGATGGACAAGGCTGGTGTAGCCAATGATTTCACCGCGATGCTCAGGTGGGGCAATATCTGTCACCAGTGCCATGTAGCCGGTGGTGAAGCCAGCGATGCTCACGCCATGGAGAAGGCGCACCGCAACAAGGAGGGGTAGGTCGTGGCTGACGATATAAAACAGGGGAGCGATCGCGGCCACCGCAAGGCCAATCAGCAGTGTAATTTTGCGTCCCCGGCGATCGGCCAGAGGCCCTAACCACGAGCGGGAACCAATCAGCCCCACAGCAAAGGCACCCATCACCCACCCCACCTGATGGGGCGTGCCCCCCTTCTCAGCAATGTAGAGGGGCAAGGTGGGCAACATTGCGGCAATGCTCGACCAAAACAACAGACCAGCCAGTACGAGCCTGAGTAGCGTTTGGCGCACGGATGGGGGTAACTTCAACAGGACAACCACAAATCCCCCTTCTTAACAAAACGTTACATTCCTTATCTATAATAGCTTTTTGCTGGCCGCTGGCTATGCACCCAAATTCTGTCCACTGCTGCTGGCTCAAGAATGCCTGCGATCCTGCTCCGACAGATTCCCCAAAGTCTCCCTAAGGTTGATTCTCTCGCAGAATCCCTCGGAGTCGCTCTGGGAGAGGATTTGAGTATTTTCGATGACCTTGTAGAAAATAATTTGCCCCCCTTCAAAAGGGATCCCTCGGAACAGGGGGTTGCAATCCGCTCCGGGAGAGGCTATACTGAAGATGCTCTTGCTTCTCTTCGGGGAAGTAGAATGAATGGAAACCAGCAGTCGAGACAACCTCAATATCCCTCATGTTTTCTGCTTGCTTCTCTTCGGGGAAGTAGAATGAATGGAAACAAGTATTTTAGAGCAACCTTTACCAGAAGTTCGTTTAGCTTGCTTCTCTTCGGGGAAGTAGAATGAATGGAAAAAATGAATGGAAAATAAATTAAAGTGGCAATTCTCCCTGATCAACTTCGGGAGTTTTGGTTTTCGGGGTACTATTCATTTGACTTTTACGTAGCCCCACGGCAATTTTGCTGTGCTTTTCAATTTGGCGCATCACTTCACGGGCTCGCTGAATCACTACAGGAGGAAGGCCCGCAAGGCGTCCCGCTTCAATGCCGTAGGAGCGATCGGCACCACCGGGCTTGACTTGGTGGAGAAAAATAATCTCGTCGGGGAGTTCTTTGACCACCACTTGGTAGTTGGCCACATTGGGCAGCAGCGTTGCCAGTTGATTGAGTTCGTGGTAATGGGTGGCAAAAATGGTGCGGGATTTGAGGGTGGTGGCAAGATATTCTGCCACTGACCAAGCGATCGCCAGCCCATCAAAGGTGGCCGTGCCGCGCCCAATTTCATCAAGGAGGACAAGGGAGCGATCGCCCGCATGGTTGAGGATATTGGCCGTTTCATTCATCTCCACCATAAAGGTAGATTGACCCGTGGCGAGATCGTCAACGGCACCCACCCGCGTAAAAATGCGATCGCACACTCCCAAGGTGGCACTGGTGGCGGGCACATAACTGCCCATTTGCGCCAGCAGTTGAATCAAACCCACCTGCCGTAGATAACAACTTTTGCCACTGGCATTGGGGCCTGTCAGCACCATCAGATCAGCGCTTGTACCGAGTTCCGTATCGTTGGGAACGAAAAACCCCGCTGGTAGCATCTGCTCGACCACCGGATGGCGCCCGCCGCGAATCTGAAGCTGGCGATCGCGGGTCATGTGCGGTCGGCAATAGTCCTGATACAGCGCCACCTCTGCTAACCCCAAAAGCACATCTACCGCTGCCACCGCTGCCGCAATCTCACGAATCGTTGAGGCCTGAGCGGCCACCTGCTCCCGCAACTGCACAAAATACTGGTACTCCAGTTCAAAAAGATGGCTTTGAGCCGCCAATAGCCGTGCTTCCCGTTCCTTGAGTTCCGCCGTGATAAAGCGTTCCTCATTTGTTAGGGTTTGTTTGCGGATGTAGTCATCGGGGACTTGGTTCAGCTTGGCGCGGGAGACACTCAGATAGTAGCCAAAGACTTTTGTATAGCCCACTTTGAGGGTGGTAATGCCCGTGCGCTCCCGTTCTTGGGCTTCTAAATTAAGAATCCACTGCTGATCTTGCTCAATTTGCTGGCGTTGCTGATCTAGTTCGGGGTAGGCACCCGACCGCAGGAGACCCCCTTCGGTGAGACTAATGGGGGGCTGATCCACAAGGGCTGCGCTGAGGGTATCCGCCAACTGCTCAATCACCGGTGGCAGGTGGGCAAGGGCTTGGAGATAGGGGGATTGGGTTGCCGTCACAACCGCCGCAAGGGAAACTAACGTCCGAAAGGAGTCCCGCAGTGCCGCTAAATCACGGGCATTGGCCGTCCCAGAACCCGCCCGACCCGCTAGGCGTTCGAGGTCATAAATTTCCTGAAGGTGGCGGTGCAGACTCTGACGTAGGCTACTATTGGCCATTAATTCAGCAATGGCCTCTTGGCGCGCCGTGATCTGCTCAATATCAAGGAGGGGTTGCAGGAGCCAGCGGCGCAATAGACGCCCCCCCATTGCCGTCGTTGTGCGATCGATCGCCCACAGTAACGAACCTTGGAAGCTACCATCGCGGACGGTTTGCGTCAGTTCCAGATTGCGGCGGGTTTGCGGGTCGAGAAAGAGATACTGGGCGAGGGAGTAGGTGCTGAGGTTTTGCAGGGGCACTGGTTGTTGGCGATGGGTTTCATCCAAATAGGCCAAGAGGCCACCGGCCGCCCGCATGGCAAGGGGCAGATGTTCACAGCCAAAGCCTTCGAGGGATTTGACCTGAAAGCGTTGACACAGGCGTTGGCGAGCTTCCGCTGCCTGAAAATCTTGGGGCGATCGCAGGGTGTAGCACCACTGGGGAGGCAATTCAGGGGGCAATTGATCCTTGGCTTCACCCGGGCGCAAAACGCGATTAATGTCCGGAGCCTGACTAGGCAGGAGAATCTCTGCGGGTTGCAAGCGGTTGAGTTCAGCAATTAACTCGGCGCGATCGCTCCCTTGGGTGGTACAAAACTCGCCCGTCGAAACATCGGCGTAGGCCAATCCCCAATGGTTTCCAGAAAGGAGAACAGCAGCAAGGAAATTGTTGCGGCGTGGTTGGAGCAGCTCTGTATCCAACACCGTTCCTGGCGTAAACACTCGGGTGACTTCCCGCTTCACCAGTCCTTGAGCTTGGGCGGGGTCTTCCACTTGATCGCAGATGGCAATGGCGTAGCCCTTTTCAATAAGGGTGCGGCAGTAGCGTTCAAGGGCGTGGTGGGGAATGCCAGCCATGGCCACTCGTCCCACTTCTTTGCCCCCCTCTTTGCCGGTGAGCACCAGTTCCAGCTCGCGAGCAACTATACAGGCATCCTGAAAAAAGGTTTCGTAGAAGTCCCCCACCCGATAGAGGAGGAGGGCCTGGGGGTAGGCATCCTTAATTTCAGCATAGTGCTGCAGCATCGGCGTCAACAGCGATCGCTCCACCTCATCGTGGCGCACCTGTAGGCCAGGGTTGCGTCCTAAGCGCAGGGCAGGGGACTCAGTCTCAGAATGGGGCAGCGGGCGATCGTCGGACATGGCAACGTCACAGCTTCCTGTGGTGTGCTCCAAGGGGACCTTATATTATAGTTTTCTCTATTGTGGAGTAGAGCACCTAATACTCATCCCCCGTGGTCTCCATAAAGAGCCACTCCGCCAGTCCCGGACTATGTTCCCCAAGGATGGAAATGGCCTCTTGAAAGCGGCTGCGTTGAACATTGGCCTTGCTGATGCGCTCTGGATACGTGGTCATCAGGAGGTAGGGTTGGCTTTCCCTTGATTGCACAAAGGTTTCCACACCAGTAACAAGGGGATGCATCTCAAAAAAATGATGGAGTGCCATGGCTTGCTCAAGGGTTTTGGCTTCAACAAAGCCGAGATGACGGGTTAGGATGTCCCAAATGGCATCATCATCGCATCGGAAACTCACCTCAACGAAATAGCGCATCCCCACCTCACAGGCACCTGCGGCTATCTTAACCGCTTTTATTGATTTCATTGTCATGCCGTTGGGAGGGTTCCCTCGAATGGGAGAGGAGGCAGCAACTTTCAATCCTTGTGCGTTATGGCAAGGGTTTTGCTGGTGCCTTTGTTAGCTCGATGGGGTCAAACAAGGGTCAAGCAGGATTGCCTACTGGTCAATGACCTGCAGAATCACTAGCGTCATATCATCGCTGCGCCGGCCACTGGCATTGGTAAAGGCATCAACGGCATCAAAAATATAATCCAATAGTGCCTGAGCACCCAAACCCTTGGCACAGCCCTCTTTGAAGACTGCTGCGAGGCGCTCTTCCTCAAAGCGTTTACCTTTCGGATTATCGGCTTCTGTGATGCCATCCGTGTAGTAAACCACCGTGTCGCCGGGTTGCAGTCGCACTTCTGCCTCTTGATATTGGCTGCGGGTATCCAGACCAATGAGCATACCGTAGGTGTCCAGCCGATGGATAATCCCGGTTTCAGCTCGCCATAATAGGGGAGGAAGATGAGCCGCATTACTGTAGGCCAAGAGCCGCGTTTGCGGGTTGTACTCAGAGTAAAAGAGGGTGACAAAGCGGTGGGAGCTTTCTAAATCCGGCTGCATCGCCCGGTTGAGGTGCTGCAAAATGCGGCTAGGACGGTGACCATTGAGTGCTTCTGCCCGCAGCATGCCTCGGGTCATGGTCATGATCAATCCGGCCGGTACCCCCTTACCCATCACATCGCCAATGGCAATGCCCCAACGACCCTGTTCAATGTCTTGTTGATCGCCGAGGCCATAGGTAATGGGAATAAAGTCATAGTAGTCCCCCCCCACCCAACTGGCGGTGCGACACTCGGCGGCTAGCTCGAGGCCGTGGATTTTGGGACAGTGGTGGGGCAAGAGTCGCCGTTGAATTTCTGCCCCAATTTCCAGTTCCCGATCCAAACGCTGGCGATCGCGCAACTTTAAGGCCAATTCATCATTGGCAATGGCCACTGCCGTTTGATCCGCAATTACCTGCAACAGTTGCTGCCGCGTTTCATTCCACTCGTACTCAGGTTGCTGACTAAAAACGTAGAGCCGCCCCCGCTCCGTGAGTCCCGAATCCTTGACGAGAATCGCCGTGCCGTAGAACTGAATGCTTTGGGGGAGGCGTTCTCGCAGTTGCTGATCCAGAAGTTGCTCAAGCCGAGGACGGCTGATCTCGCGATTATTCTCCGCATCGATTGCCACCATACCAACGCTATTGGCAAGGGTGCGGGTGGCCGTTTCTAGGGCGGCGCGAATATTGGGACACTGATCGCTGGCGTGACAATGGAGTTGTTCAAGACGAGCCTGACCATCGGCGCGAAATAAGACTAGAGCTGCTGCCTCTGCCTCTGTGACCCGACAGGTAATGAGGGGGATCAGTTCAAAAAATTGATTCAGGTTGTTGAAACTCCGCAGCGCAAAGCTTAGGGAGGCCAATAGCTCCTGAATTTTACTGTTTTCCCGCTGTAACCGCGACACCATTTCCTTAAGGGCGATCACAGGGCTAGAGGAGGTCATAGAGGAGGAGGGGAAGGCAGGTGACATGGTAAGTTACGCCAGCAAAAGCGTCAATTGACTCTACAGCGTAGCGCAAAAAACGTCAAGATGAAAGGATTTAAGATTTTTTATGGAACTTTTAGAGCAGGCCGCCGGTCACCATGCCGTTGCGATGGCTGAGGGTCATCAGCGTCCCACCAAGGGCGATCGCCCCCGCCAAACCGATGAGTACCGGCTGTAGCCCCCACCAAGTCTCCGCTAAACCAACCACCGCCAAGGGCACACTGAGGGCAATATTCACGAGATTATTTTGTAGCCCAAAAATCGTCCCCCGCTGTTCGGCTGGGGTCATTAGTTGAATTAAGGTTTGCATCGGAATCGCCACAAAGGCGGCAAAGAAGCCCAAACCAATGATGTAGCCCATGCTCCAAGCCAAAGAATCCAAACTCAGGGACAGACCAAGAAACATGCCCCCCATGCCCCAACAGCCCACTAAACCCGACCAGCCGTAGGCAAAGTGCTTGCCCACCGTATTCAAGAGCAGTGCCCCTAGCCCGAGTCCGCCGGCCGCAGCCGCCAAAAGAAACCCAAATTGATCCGTATCGAGGCTGGGTAAGACCTCCGCAAGGCGCACTACCAAAACCGACATCGCCGCGACAATGGCAAACAGCAGGATGAGTTGCAGCAGGGCAAAACGCAGGGCTGTATATTCCTGCAAAAGCTGAAGGCCTTGGCGGAGTTCTTGCCACACTTGACGATAGCGGGTTGGCGGCAGATGACACTGATCCGGTGGCCGCAGCAGCATGAGTAGGAGTGCTGCCCCCCCATAGCAGGCACTGACAAAGACAGCCCCACCCCACTGGGAGTGCCAGTGGCTCGCAAGATTCAAAAGCGGTTCACCCGCAGCGAACCCCACCACGAGAGCAGCCATCATCGTCAGGGTATAGAGGGAGTTGGCGGACATCAGATGGGACTTATCCACCAGCAGCGGAATGGCCGCCTGTTCTGCGGGGGCAAAAAACTGGGTTAAACAGGAAATCGTAAACGTGATCAGCAACAGCGCCATAAACCCAAACCATTGCCCGGCGCCAAGGAGAATCGTGATCGGAATCCCTAAGACAAGGAGGGCACGGTAGAGATTGGTGACAATGAGCACCTGTTTTTTTGACCAGCGATCCACCAGCACCCCCGCCACCGATCCGAGGAGAATGGCCGGAATCGTAAAGGCCACCATGATGGCCGACACCCAGCCACTAATACTCTGGTGTGCCGCTTGGAAAAACTCTGTAGTGAGGGCAATTACAAATACAAGGTAAATTTTGTCAGCCAACTGTGAGCAGACCTGCGCCAACCAAAGAGCAATAAAATTGCGGTTTTGCCAGAGGGGAGGCACCGGTGGTAGGGGGAGATCCAAGCGAATGTCTTGCTGCTCAATGGTCATGGCTGGGACACCGCAACAGGTGAAAAACAACTATCAAGGAGGGGGGGCACCCGCAACGTTTGCTCCAGATGAAATTGCAGGTACTGGCGCAACACCCGCTCAAGGGACAGCCAAACACTAAGGGGATAGGTCTCGGCTTGGGCAAGGAATTCATCCCGTGCCAAGGATGGGGTGGTGGGCAGTGCTAGCCATTGCCCGAGGTGCACTTCACTTGCTGTCAGTTGGCGATCGCCCTCTGAAGACACCGCCGCAAGAGAGTTGTTGGGACGCGCCTCAGTAAGGGTAAAAACGCCTCCCCTAGCAAAACTAAAGCCCACCCGCCAGTCGGTATCCGCCGCAGGAACAGCAATCTGGCAGCCACTTTCATGGCACTGGTACCATTCCGGGGCAATGCCCCCCAATCGCAAGATGCCCCACAGGCCGCGCACCAATAGCGCTAGGGCAGCGCGACTCGAAACCCCCTGAAGCTGGTCTAAGGTGGTACAGAGCCAATCAAAGAGATCCGGTTGAGGCTGCTGCGGATGGACTTGGTAGAGCACCACCTCACCGAGATATTGGGCAGCGGTCAGAGTGGTCAAGTGGCTGTTGAGGCCTTGGTAGGTGGCGACTGTTTCTGCTTGGAGAATGCGATCTAAATTGCGGCCAGGACTAATAAAGAGGTCATTGACGACAAACAAATCCACCCGTCCGCCCAGTTTCGAGCGGGAGCCACGGCTATGGGGGGCGACTAACTTCAACAGCCCGCGATCGCGACTAAAGACACTGAGCAGGCGATCGCTTTCCCCCAGGGGCATGGCCTTGAGATTAATGCCAATTGTGCGGTAGGTGCGACCCATCCGAAATATCCAGACAATAGCAGCACATTTTTAGCCTATCTTTTAGGCTATCGCGGCCAGTCCCCTATCCACTAATCAACTTGTCGCGGGCAAACCATTCCACCCCATGCTGGTTAATCTCTTCCCGCAGAGTTGCATTCTCAATGCTGTGATAGACGAGGAGATCCACCCGTTGGGCAATGGGCAGTTCAGCGATCGCCTCGGCAAGGGCAGCTTGATCACTAAGGGTGAGGTTCTCGCCAAAGAGGACAATATCAATATCCGAAGTTGTTCTGAAGGTACCGATCGCCCGTGAGCCAAAGAGGACGATTCGTTCTACCTTGGGATTGGCCGTTAGAGTGTCAACGATGGCTTTGCGTTTTTCTGGGGTGAGTCCGTCCGTCATTGTTGATATTTTTCCTGCAAGCAGTTGTACAGTTTCCGAAAAACAGGAGTCAACCTGTGTTTGATCAGTCGTTCCGCCTCTTTTGTCGTTTGCTCTTCGTAGGTATGGCTCAAGAGATTTCGCTTTGCCAAGGCATCTAGCAGTGTCTCCGTGTCTTCCTCCGTGAGATAGCCCGTCTCAAAGGCCTTGCGAATAGCTTCTCTGGGAGTTTTCACATCCAGCCCCTCATAAAAAAGAAGGTCTTTCAATGTTTTCCACGCTAGTTCAAGGGTGAACTCAAACATTTGCACCAGACCGGCTCGCTCTAGTTCCGAATACTCCTCCTGAGCACAGGCGGTTTCTAGGCGGATTAGGGCGCGACCAAAGTTCTGCAACCGCTGTTGCCAACGCATCGCATCTCTATTCGTCATGTTTTATGAACCGTTGTTTCTCCGATTATCGCCAACGAAAGGCGGGGTCTAGCTCATAGCCGAACCGCGTCGCATCTACGGCTGTTAAGTCAATATCCCCAAGGCCATATTCCTGCCAGCGTTCTGTGACTCGCCGTGCCACCTCAGGATCCGATGTGAGGGGATCGCCCCAAGGATGGTCTGTTTCTGGGGGAATTTTCGTGGTGGCATCAATGCCCATGCGTCCCCCAAGGCCGATTTTTTCGCTGGCAAAGTCAAGGGAGTCAAAGGGGGTATCTCCCAAAATAAAGACATCGCGGCTGGGATCCACCTTGGAGCTGATCGCCCACACCACCTGACGCGGATCACGAATATTGATCTCTTTGTCCACAACAATCACAAACTTGGTGTAGGTAAATTGGGGTAGGGCACTCCAAAAGGCGAGGGCAGCGCGGCGTGCTTGGCCAGGATAGGCTTTGTCAATGGAAATAATCGCCGCCTTATAACTGAGGGCTTCCATGGGCAAAAAGAAGTCCACAATCTCCGGTACCTGCTGCCGCAAAATGGGTGTGTAAATGCGGTTGAGGGCAAGGGCAATCATGGCCTCTTCCTTGGGGGGGCGACCGCTAAATGTTGTCAGGTAAATGGGATTGCGGCGATGGGTCAGGCAGTGGAAATGAATGACGGGGGAGTCTTCAACGCCACCGTAGTAGCCCATGTGATCGCCACAGGGGCCATCGGGCAAAACTTCACCGGGGGTAATGGTGCCCTCAAGGACAAATTCCGCGTGGGCAGGCACCTCGAGATCAAGGGTTTTGCACTTGGCCAAATGAATGCCGCCCCCACCATAGAGACCCGCAAAGAGCCATTCGGATAAATCCACGGGAATTGGCGTTGCCGCCGCCATGATGATTAGAGGATGCACCCCCAATGCCACAGCCACTTCTAGCTTCTTGCCACGGGCGGCAGCTTTGCGGAGATGGCGTGCTCCTCCCCGCACTGAAAGCCAATGCACGGTCATGGTGGTTGGGGATTGCAGTTGCAAGCGGTAAACCCCGACATTGGGAATGCCCGTCTCACAGTCTTTGGTAATGACGAGGCCAAGGGTGATAATTTTGCCTGCATCCTTGGGGTAGGGGCGAATCAGGGGCAGTTGCCGTAGATCCAAATCGGGGTCTTTGATCACCACCTGCTGACAGAGGGGTAACAAATCGCGACTCGGCTTGGCACGGACGACATCAAAGAGAATTTTGCCGAAATCAAGGGCTTGACTCAGGGTTTTGGGCGGCTTCGGCTGTTGTAGCTTAGCCAACTTTTCCCCGAGGGTCTCTAGCTCTAAGGGGTGGTTCATGTTCATGGCCCAGCACACGCGCTCGACGGTGCCCAAGAGGTTAATTGCCACGGGATAGGGAGAGCCAATGACCTTTTCAAACAGTAACGCTGGCCCGCCGGCAGCCAACAGGCGGTTACAGATTTCCGCCATCTCCAGATCGGGATCAACGGGTACGGTGATGCGTCGCAGTTGTTGCCGCTGTTCTAAAAGCTGGAGATATTGCCGCAGGTCGTTCGTCATCGGGGATCAAAATCGCTTAATCTCTTTTATGTTAAGAATCTTTAGCCAATCGTGCAGGAATGTCATGGCGGTTCATCCCACGGCAGTGATTGAGGCGGGTGCCCACATTGGGGAAGAGGTGGAGATTGGTCCTTTTTGCTATGTGGCGGCCACGGTGGAGATTGGACGCGGTACGCAGTTGGCTCCCCATGTCACCCTGTTGGGATATACCCGTCTTGGCGAGAACTGTAGAGTTCACAGTGGGGCAGTCATTGGCGATCTCCCCCAAGATGTGGCTTATCAGGGGGGGATTAGCTATGTCCACATTGGCGATCGCTGTACGTTGCGCGAGGGCGTGACCATTCATCGGGGAACCCAACCAGAAACCGTCACCCATGTCGGGCATGATTGTCTGCTGATGGCCCACAGTCATCTAGGTCACAATGTCTATGTGGGAAACCATGTGACGATCGCCAATAATACTTTGATTGCCGGGTATGCCCATGTGGGCGATCGCGCCTTTATCAGCGGGAACTGCCTTGTGCATCAATTTACCCGTATTGGTCGCTTGGCCATGCTCTCCGGCGGCACTGCCATTCAAAAAGATGTGCCCCCCTTTTGTATGACCCGTAGTCTGAGTACCAATACGATCATGGGCTTAAATGTGGTGGGTTTGCGACGTGCTGGCTTTTCAGCGCAAGAGCGCCAACTGCTTAAAAAAGCGCTGGATATCCTCTACCGCTCCCAATTCACCACCTCCCAAGCGGTACAGCACCTGCGGGAACAGTTTATCCATCCCCTCATTCAAGAGTTTTGCGATTTTATTAGTGCCTCAGAACGAGGGATTTGCCACTTTGTCCGCCGGGGGGAAGGGGGTGATCTCTCCTGAGGAGGATCAACTTTTCGAGTACGATCGCCCAACAGACGCTTGCTCCTATTCCCCATGCCTGAAGTGCTGTTATTATCCCTGATGAGCGGTAGCCTCGGTGTCTCAGCACTGCTTTACCATCAGTGGTGGAGCTGGCAGCAGCAAGTCAATCAAGAACGCGATGAAGAAGAGGAACAGTTGACCACCTACCCCTCCAAAGAAGAACAGCGTCAAGTATCCCCCAAGCTGGGCGGCTGGGAATTCAAAATCCTGCGATCGCGCCGCAATCAATTTCATGATCCCGATGTCCTGCGCAAAGTCTGTCAAGAGGAAGCCCAAGGGGGTTGGATTTTATTTGAGAAGCTCGACGATCGCCGATTGCGCTTTAAGCGACCCATGGCCCTGCGGGAAAAAATCAAGCCTAGTGCCAACTACGATCCCTACCGCAGCTACTATGGGTCTCGGTTTGAATGGGAATCTTTGTTGTCCGTGATACTCTTGATGATGATGGCAACCTTACCTGCATATTTGGGCTATCGCTTGGTTATTCTCAGTCAACGCTTAGCCCCACTGCCAACCACTACTCCATCTGCTCCATTGCGTCCCTAAGGTGCCTATGTCCTCCCTGAGTTTGCTGAGTGTGGGCACAACCCTCCAAGGGGGAAAATATCGCCTCGATGCCCTTTTGAGTCAGGGGGGCTTTGGTGTCACCTATCGCGCAACCCACACCCTGCTCCATCAGCCAGTGGTGCTCAAAACATTGAACCTGCAGCAGGAACCCCCGAAGCGGATTCATGATCTGGGGGAGCGGTTTATCCAAGAAGCGCAGCGCCTTGCCCAGTTTAATCATCCCCACATTGTGCGCGTCAGTGATTGCTTTATTGAGGGGGGGCGTCCCTTCATTGTCATGGACTATATCCCCGGACGAACATTGGCCCAAGTGATTCAGGAGGAAGGCCCCCTACCGGAAAAAACGGCTCTCCACTATATTCGCCAGGTGGCTAGCGCCCTTGAATTAGTGCATGAGCATGGGCTGCTGCACCGCGATGTCAAGCCCGATAACATCATGCTGCGGGACGGCACAGATCAAGTGGTGCTGATTGACTTTGGCATTGCCCGTGAATACACTGCTGGGGTGACGGAAACAAATACGGGATTGCTCTCAGCAGGTTATGCGCCGGTGGAGCAGTATTTACCCCGCCACCAATGGACGCCGGCAACGGATGTCTATGCCCTAGCAGCAACGCTCTATGCCCTTTTGGCAGGACGCCCTCCTGTGGCCTCGGTCTTGCGCGATCGCGTGCCTCTCGAGGATTTACGCCAGTTTCAGCCCAATCTTAGTCAGCGCACCATTGATGCCATTGAAGCAGGAATGGCTTTGGATGTCCGCGAACGTCCCCAAACGGTGCGGGCATGGCTGCAACTGCTCATGGGACAGCCCGTGGCGCGTCAAACCACAGCAACGGTAGCGGTGATGCCGCAGTACCGATCCACTATCTTGGCAAATACTCAACCGGAGGGGACAGCCGTCGTTGCTCCCCTCAAACAACGCAATTTTTCGCCGTGGCTATGGCTGTTGGGAACGGCAATCTTTGGCAGCTTAGCAGGCATTGGCCTAGGGCTATTTTTGCGCAACCAACCCGTGGACACAGTCACCCCTCGCCCCCCGCGTCCTCAGGAACAGGAATTTCCACCCACCCTGCCGACCATTGTGCCACCTGTAGAGGTGACGCCCACTCCCACCCCGACACCGACGCCAGAGCCGGAACCCACCCCTACGGAACCGACGCCCACCCCAGAGCCAACGGAAACGCCTACCCCTAGCCCGAGTCCTGAGGAAGCATCCCCAGAACCAACGCCGACTCCTCCTCCATCCCTCTCTCCAAAACCCCCAAAGTCCCCAAAGCCCCCAAAGAACGCAGAGCCTCCCGTCGCCCCCCCCACCACCGTTGAACCATCTCCACCAACACCTACGCCCTCACCGCCACCGACAGACACAATGCCCGAGGTGTCACCCCCGCCAACCAGTAACACTGAACCGGCCACCCCTTAGAGATTGGCTAGTTCTGAAGTGCTCGCAAAAAGGCACCCAAGCGACTAAAGATTCCCTGACCACGGGGTTTGCCTTGGGGCGTCAGGGCACGCTCAACGTCTTCACTACTGGGGCGTTGCTCAAATTCTGCTAGGCAGGTGGGGGCGGTTTTGCCGTATTGCCAAATTTGCCACGGTTGCGGATAACAGCGCCAGAGAATGATGGTTTCTGCGAGGGGACGAAGGTAGTAGCAGGGTTCAAGGGTGTTGAGAAATCGCTCCCGCAGCCGCCGACCGGCGTAGCCAATACCAACGACGGCCACATCCTGAAGCCTTGGGTTCAAAAGGATAAAGGGGCGATCGCCAGCCGTTTCACACATCTGCTCAATGGCATTGACTTCTACAGGGGTTGGGGCAACGATGACAATGGCGCGATCGCTCGCTGCAATGGGTGTCAGTAGTTCATTCACGCCCCGCACACTATAGGCGGTTTCTCCCCATTCGCGACGGGCTAGGGCGGCAGATCCGGCATCGGCAAAAAAGACCTTGAGATCACGACCTAGTTCCTCAAACAAAGGGAGGTAGCCAGCGGCAAAGGCCATCGCATTGAGATCGGGCAACAGGATCTCGATTTGCAGCCGATTTTTCCCCTCTTGAAGCGCAGCTTGGGTGGCCTGTTGGGCTTGGCTAAGGGCAGTCTCCAGACTATCGGGGGGCAGGATCGACATGAGTCTTAAGCGGAGACCTCACTAGCAACGGTGGCAAACAGGCGCTGTAGCTCTTCCACTAGGGCTTTGGCTTGGGCGAGCGTTTGCGGGGTTGTGGATTGTTCCAGTTGGGCGGCGATGGTTTGCATGGCAGTAATGCCGACATTACCACTGGCGCCCTTGAGATGGTGGGCATCCCGCTTAATTTGTTCAATGTTGCCTTGGTTGACAGCGTTAGCCAATGTTTGGAGGCGCTCTTGGGCATCCTCGACAAAGGTTTGCAGCAATTCCATTTCAAACTCGCGATCGCCCCCCGAAAGGGCAGCCAAGTAGTCCCAATCAATTGGCGATGTCATCAACTCATTATTCCCGACAGGTTCTTCGTCGCTATTGTAGCCTGTCCCCCGTAGGGCTGTTCAAGGATCAGAGAGGAAAAGCAAGGCTAGATTTGTAATAATTCTTAACTTCTTCAGCGTGGTCTGCCCCCTTGGCGAAACAGGGGATTGGATGGCACTATCGCAGTGGTGAGGCCAACAGTAGCGGCAGGATTGAGGAACGATGGGCGATCGCGTGACGGTGGGGATTGTGGGGGCCTCTGGCTATGGGGGCGTCCAACTGGTGCGTTTACTCCTTGACCATCCCCAAGTGGAGATTGCATACCTTGGCGGTGAGGGGAGTGCGGGTCGCCCCTACACGGAGCTATATCCCCATTTGCAGGGTCGGGTGAATCTCACGGTGGAACCCGTATCTGTGGAGGTGATTCGCGATCGCGCCCAAGTGGTGTTTCTCTCGCTGCCCAATGGCATTGCCTGTAAGCTTGCCCCGCAACTCCTTGAGCAGGGCTGCAAAGTGCTGGATTTGTCGGCAGACTATCGCTTTCAGGATTTGAAAACCTACACCCAGTGGTACGGTGAACCAAGGGAAGATGAGGCTACGGTCCGACAGGCGGTCTATGGGTTGCCAGAACTCTATCGCGATCGCATTCGCCAAAGTGCCCTCATTGGTTGTCCGGGGTGTTATCCCACCGCTAGCTTGCTGGCTCTAGCACCCCTGATGAAGCAGGGTCTGATTGAACCGAATACGGCAATTATTGATGCTAAGTCCGGTACCTCCGGCGGTGGTCGTCAGGGCAAAATCAATCTCCTGCTTGCGGAAGCTGACAACTCCCTTGCTCCCTACAGTGTTGCTCGACATCGCCACACCCCAGAAATTGAAGCTATTTGTAGCGAATTAGCCGGCCAAAGCGTCCTTGTGCAGTTTACGCCCCACCTCGTGCCCATGCCACGGGGGATTTTGGCCACTGTCTATGCCACGCTGCGGGATCCCGGTCTAGTGCGTGAAGATTTAATCACCATCTACCAAGCTTTTTATCGCCATTCCCCTTGGGTGAATATCCTGCCCCCCGGCCTCTATCCCCAGACGAAATGGGCATGGGGCACCAATGCCTGTTTTATTGGCATTGAGGTGGATGAGCGCACCGGCCGGGTGATTGTCATGTCCGCCATTGATAACCTAATGAAGGGACAGGCTTCCCAAGCGGTGCAATGCTTGAATCTAATGATGGGCTGGCCAGAAACGCTGGGCTTACCGCAGGTCGCCTTTTATCCCTAGGACTCAAGTTTCATCCTGTTCGACCAAGGGCAGGCGATCGCCCCGTAATAGCTCAGTGCTGCTTGCACTCAAGGACAATCCCATCTGCCATAATCCCTGCCCTAGGCACAAAGCCGCTAGAAAGGGAGCGGTACTCAAGCTTAACAGTAGTGTTGTCGGTGCTAAGCGAGCCATCAGAACGCATCAAGAACTAATCAACATCTGAACTATCCGTATCCTCCTCAGGAGGAACATTGGCAAAGAGCAAGTCTCGTGATTTCTTCAGTTGCTTCCAAAGTGCCTTAATTTGACTGTAGGCCTCCTCGGTGCTAATTTTGCCGCCGGTTTCCAGACCACAAATATAGCTCACCCGTTGAGCAAATTCCTGCAAATTGGCATTAAAGGCCAAGTTTTGCGGCGTAAATACACCATGGTAGCGGCTGGTGGGGAAGAGGAACTTTTCTTTGTCAAATTCCGGTTTGGGCGATTCAGACACAGGCGTAGCCCTTTGCCAGTGAGGTTACCCCCTATTCTATCGAAAATTTTCAGGTTCCTATGGGCAACAGGCGGCAATTTTTCACAGCAGCCCCAGCATGTGTAATGGCCCTTGACCACTAATCAACTCAATGATCAAGGCTAAAAATCCCAACATTGCTAAGCGACCATTCCAGCGTTCAGCAGCGGAGGTCATCCCCCATTCCCAGCGCTCCTGAGGATAGAGCTTGACGCGCTTGCGAGACTTATTCACTTCGGCAAAGGTGCGGGGTGGAGCAGCAAGGGCGTCCTTCACTAGCTGGGCAAGAGCAGCAATAAACCCCTTGTGATCGTTGAGGGCAGGCACCCGCCGAAAGACTTCAATACCCGCTTCTTCAGCAATCTCGCGGTACTCAATGTCAATTTCTTGAAGCGTTTCAATATGTTCTGAAATAAAGCTAATGGGAACAACAACAAGGGTTTTCACCCCTTGAGCGGCCAACTCAGGAATCACATCTTCGGTGTAGGGTTGCAGCCACTCCACAGGCCCCACCCGACTTTGATAAGCCAACACATGGACATTGGGGCGATTCAGGGCAGCCATGATGAGCTTTACACAGGCTTCGATTTCCTCTTGGTAGGGATCCCCTGCTTCGGTGACATAGCTTTTGGGAACGCCGTGGGCACTAAAGAAAATCACGGCTTCGTCGGGGTTGGGGCATTGGTCGAGTTCTTGGCGAATCAAGTCCGCCATAGCCGCCACATAGCCGGGGTGGTTGTACCAAGAAGGGATCAGCGTATAGCGAATCTTTTGCAATTCAGGGTCTTGGTTCCACAGGCTCTCTAGGAGGCGAAAACTAGAGCCACTGGTGCTAATGGAAAACTGCGGGTAAAGAGGTAAAATCACTAGATCGCGAATTTGATCTGCTTTGATTTGGGCGATCGCCTCCTCGGTAAAGGGGTGCCAGTAGCGCATACCAATGTACAAATTGGCCTCAATGCCAATGCCTCCTAGGGCATCCTTGAGGGCACGGGCTTGCTGTTCAGTCATCCGCCGCAGGGGAGAGCCGCCACCAATTTGGGCATAGTTGGCCTGAGAGCGCCGGGCACGACTGGCGGAGATAAACCAAGCAAGCGGCTTTTGCAGCCAACGGAAGGGTAGGCGAATAATTTCGGGATCAGAGAACAGGTTGTACAAAAAGGGGCGCACATCCTCGGGGCGATCGGGCCCCCCTAAATTGAGAAGTAGTACACCTGTTTGGCTCGCCATTCCCAAAATCACCTAAATCTTTTCGCGATCGCTTTCTTATTGTGACATACTCTCAGGATCTCAAGGGGAAAAAATCTCGGTAAGGTAGGGATGAGAGAATGCGGTTGATGTGTGCAAACGGTGACCTACGCAATTGATTTTGGAACCAGTAATACGTTGGTGGCGCGGTGGAATTATGCCACCCAAGCGGCGGAAGCGGTAACGCTCTCTGGACTCTCGGTGGGGTTTGGTGAGGTACCGGCGCTCATTCCTAGCTTGGCCTATGTGGAGGATGCCAGTGTCCCCCTTGTGGTGGTGGGGCAGCAGGTGCGCGATCGCGGGTTTGATGTCGTGGGCGATCGTCGCTTTTTCTCGCGGTTTAAGCGGGGGATTGGCGCCACCGTACAGGGCTATTTACCCGAGCTGGATGGCTGTTCTTTGAGCTTTGAAACCATTGGCACGTGGTTTTTGCAAGCCCTGTTGAAGGAACTGAAACACACTAGCGGCGGCGATGTCGAACAGGGGTTGATCTTCACCGTGCCGGTGGATAGCTTTGAAACCTATCGCAGTTGGCTGTTGCAGGTGTGTGAGGGGTTTGCCATTGAGCAAATTCGCCTCTTGGATGAACCCACGGCCGCGGCCTTAGGTTATGGCGTGGCCGATCGCCCGCTGATTTTAGTGATTGATTTTGGTGGGGGCACCCTCGATCTCTCCCTTGTGGAACTCAAGACCGATCAACGCCAAAGCCGTCCTTTGGGATTTATTCTCAAGTGGGGCGATCGCCAGTGGGCCTCAAGCGACAACCAACGGCCTCGCACAGCGCGGGTGATTGCCAAAGCGGGCTTAAATTTAGGGGGCACCGATATTGACCACTGGATTGTGGATGAGTGGGTGAAGCGGGGAATGACCGCCAATAGCCTACTCCTGCGCCTTGCCGAGCGCTTAAAAATTCAACTCTCACAGCAGCCCTATGCCCAAGAGGTGTACTTTGACAGCGAAACCTTTACCACCCTTGAACTGCGCCTCGAACGGTCTGAACTGGAGGAGATGCTTCGCCAACAGCAATTTTTCCAACGCCTCGATGATGCCCTCACTCAAGTACTCCAACAGGCTCGCCGCCAAGGGATCACCCCCGACACGATTGATGCGGTGCTCCTAGTGGGGGGGACAACGCAAATTCCAGCGGTGCAAAAATGGGTTGCTGAGTATTTTGAGGCCACAAAGATCAACGCCCAACAGCCTTTTACAGCGGTGGCCATGGGTGCTCTAGCAGTGACCCAAGGGCTGGATCTCAAGGATTTTCTCTACCACAGCTACGGCATTCGCTTCTGGGATGCTAAGCTCAACCGTCATGGCTGGCACCCCATTATCCAGCGGGGACAACCCTACCCCATGGGCGAACCCGTGGAATTGATTTTAGGGGCCTCGACGGAGGGACAGCCCAGTATTGAACTGGTGATTGGTGAATTGGGGGACGAGCAAGGGGGTGTGGAGATCTTTTTTGATGGCGATCGCCTGATTACCCGTAGTGCCGGTGAACGCACGGTGCAGCCCCTCAATGACACCCCCCAAGGCAAAACCCTCGCCAAGCTGGATCCCCCTGGCTATCCGGGGAGCGATCGCATTCGGGTTCTCTTTCAAGTGGATGGCGATCGCCAACTGCGAGTTACCGTTGATGACTTGCTCACCCAAGAGCGTCTCATCAATAATCAAATCGTCACCCAATTGCGTTGACCGAATTGCATTGTGGCTCCCCATTCCCTACCCCAAACTACTGCCTATGTCCGCATCATTGCCCACAGTTGGCAAGAGGGTCACATTCGTGGCCATGTCTGCGCCAGCGAGTACCAGTGGGAATTTTGCTGGCAATTTAAGGCGAAAAAACTGCAAATCTCCCCAGCCCTTGGGCGTGCTCTGATCAAAGAACCCTTGGGGCGGTTTCTGGAAGCCCAAGACTATCAATTGGAGCCGGGGGGCGATTATGAATTTGTTGTCCGTGCCAAGTTTTAGGTGCGTTCCGCTGTGCCTAAGCTACAATCAGTGAGGAAACCTGTGCTGATATTGCCAGATAGCCTATGTTCTTGAGCGAATTAGCGCCCCTTGTCAAAGAGTTGAGCCAAAAACCCGTTGCCTTTATGGGCGGCTTTGTCTCTGGATTGTTGGGGTTGAGCCTTGATCAAAAGCCAGTCAGCGATTGGCTCAAGCAGTACGGCGACTATCAGCCCCCCAGCCCGCCGCCACCCCCCCCCAGTGACTTCAAGAGCATTCGAATTGAGTAAGGACACGAGCCACTGCCTGCCGTTGATCCCGTAGGGTCAGCCAGCGGTGGTAGGTTTGGGTATGAATCGCCACACTGTGTCCCATCATCCGTGCGGCAACGGTATCGGGTAAGCCATAGTGAATTGTGCGCACCGCCCACGCATGGCGCAAGTCATAGGGACGAAAGGGCAAGCCGTAGCGACGGAACTGTTGATTTACCCGCTGGCCAATGCGTTGGAGGGTTGTTTGGGTCAAATCCGTATTGATCCTCGGCAACTGGGGCGATCGCAAGCCAAACACCTCGACCCACTGGGGAGGAAAGGGCCACACCTGATGGCAGCCAGTTTTTGTCGTTTCCTGCACCTCGATCATCCCTTCCGCGTCACCTGTGACAAGGCCACTTAAATCGCAGAAGAACACTTCATGATTGCGCAGGCCATAGGCCGCCATTAAGCCATAGACATAGCGCCACTGGGGATTGGGAATCTGCTGGTAGGCGGCTAGAATCTCCTCATCACTGGGTAACTCCCGTGGTTGGAGCGATCGCCGCGAATAGGTGCCCCAAAACCGAGCTAGGGGAATCGGTAACTCCACCCCTAGGAACCGACAAAACCCTTGAAAGGCGGTACAGGCCACCTGCCGTTGTCGCTTATCAGCGGGGATTTGCTGCAACAGGCCATAGATCAGTTCTGGTAATGAATGGTCGGGATGGGTAGCGGCGGCTTTGAGCAACTGCCGCAAATAGGGGGCATAGGCCGTTTCCCAAGTGGTGCGGCTGAGATCCCCTTGAGCCAACAGGGCAGTTTCAAAAGCAGTAATTTGTTCCCCCAAGGATAACTCCCCAAGGCGCCCTAAGCCCTTGACCCGTTCATAGTCCTGCCAGCGAAAGGTGTTTTCCAGTAATTTGGCGGCAATAATTTTGGCTTCCTTTTCCGCTGCCTTAAGACCGCTGGGGGTGGCGGGTAACCCTAGACTTAAACGCTGTTGGTGGGGGCGGAGCCGATGACTGCCCGGTCGTGGCGGCAGGGTACCCCGCAGGCTGAGACGTTGGCCGCGTTGTTCAATTTGCAGACCCAACTGCGCCAGTTTGAGGCGTTGATTGACCTGCTGAAGTTGTTGGTCAAGTTTCTGAGGGGACGTGGCCATTGCTGAGGGACTCAGAACTCAACTCGCTGCCGAAATGACCAAAACTGCGGCGCGGACGTTTTTTCCAAGGAATATCGAGAACCCCCGCTTGGGAGCGGCTACGACTGGACTTGTGCTCAACTTTGACGGGGCGATAGTTCGTGAGGAGGCGCAGGCTATTCAGTTCGGCCAAGAGGGTTGCTCCATTGCTAATCAAGACGGCAATCACGGGGTGCAAGCTCAAAAAGACCCCCGCTAAAACCACACTGACATTGGGAATGACCACAAGGGCGATATTTTGATTGATAATGTTCATCACTTCTTGGCTGAGGGCGATCGCCTGCACCAGTCCCTCAAGGCGATTATTCATCAAGAGAAGATCTGCGGTTTGCCGCGCCGCATCACTGCCTTCAGAAAGGGTAATGGAAATATCAGCGTAGGCCATTGCTGCTGTATCATTGAAGCCTTCCCCCACATAGGCCACGACTTTTTCGCCACCATTTTTAAACTTCTCTAGAAGTTCAACTTTGTCCTCTGGCATTTTATTGGTATAGATTTGACCGAGACGAAAGCCAGTGGCATAGCCCACTGCATTGGCGACTTCGTGGTGATCTCCCGTCACCATATAGCACTCAATACCCCGCTGTTGCAGAGCGGCAATCACACTAGCGGCTTCAGAACGCACGGGGTTGCTATAGAACACCAGTGCCACCAGTTCACCATTACAGGCAACACAGACAAGGGAGCGGTTCCAAAGCACGCCTTCATGGGTGCGCAGTTCATCAAGATCAATGGGCACTTGGCGATCGCGCATCAGTTGGGGGGTGCCCACCAAAATCTCTTGCCCCTCGACGGTTGCTGCCACCCCCTTACCCGGCTCATAGACCCAGTTGCTATAGGTTCCCCCCTCAATCCCGCGTTCAGCCGCATACTCAAGGATGGCAAGGGCAAAGGGGTGATTGATTGACTGTTCCACAGTTGCCAGCCAATAGAGTAGCGTTTGCTCACTCAGGCCGGGCTTGAGGAGATTGACCCCCACAATGGTTCCCTTCACTTCCGTCAGTGTGCCGGTTTTGTCAAAAACAATGACATTAACCCGTGAGAGCAGTTCAAGGGCGCGGCCATTGCGAAAATACACCCCGACATGGGGCGCATAGGTGAGGGCTGCCAAAATCGCAGTGGGAATGGTAATGCCAATCCCTGAGCCAAAATCCAATTGCAGAGGGGCGATCGCCCGATGGGCATCCAAGGTAACCCCATAAACAATGGCAGCCACGCCCATTGCCGGCAAAATGGCTTGGTTCGAGATTTCCTCAGCGTAGTTTTCAATGCGGGTATCCAGTTGCGGCGCTTGGCGAGCCAGTTGCAGTGTTTTGCCCACCTGCGTCTCTTCACCAACGGCTTCAGCAACAACGCAAATTTGTCCCCGCACCACAAGGGAAGAGGCCAGCACCGTTTGCTCAGGTTCACAGGGCAGTAGATCCGACTCTCCCGTGAGAAACTGCCGCTGAATCACGGCGGATCCCCAGAGCACGGTACCATCCACGGGCACCGCAGATCCGGCGGCCACAATCACGCGATCGCCCACCTGTAGCTCGCGCACAGAGACATTTTGGCGAGTGCCGCCCCGCTCTACCCAATAGGTGCGCTGTTGATCGAGGGGGTCAAAGACTTGGTTTTCCCCCACTTGAGCGGTCATATCCCGCAGTGACCCCCCCACTTGACCCATAAAGGCAGCTAACACCGGCGCCATGTATTCCCCTTGCAGCGTATGCAAAATCGTCCAGAGGGATTCCAGTTGGGTGACGTTAAGATGGCGGCGTTCGAGGCTCTCTAGGGCTTCTTGGAAGGTGGGCAGTGCCACAATCACAATCACAGTGGCGACAATGGCAGGGTAGAAGGGGGTTTGTACTGGTAGTAGCGCCACGATCGCCAGCGCCAAGGTGGGTAGCGCCATTTTCTCGATAAAGTAAGCGGTGTTCCAAGGGGAGTACACCAACTTATCAATGGGCAGCATCCCCGGTAAGGGTAAACGCTCATCTGCTGCGGCCTGAATCAATTGGCCAAAGCGGTGAAGGGGATTGTCAGCTTCAGGACTGTATTGAACAATCAGGCTAGCGGCGGGCAAGTTAAGGCGAATTTGTTGCACACTGTCTTCTTGAACAAAGAGAGCTTGCAGTTGCCGCCCATAGCGATCGTCATATTGCAGGCGGGGAATCCGCAACCGCACTCGCCCCGGTAGGTGATGCACCACTTCGTAATGAACCCTTGCTGGCGGCGGGGAAACCACAGTTGCAGTCATAGTTAATTACCCCTAGGAATCAGTTAAGAAAAGGGCTGGGGGGAGCGATGGCGATGGGTCGGCGCACTAATGAGGTCATTGATATTCTGCTGCATTGTTAGGCAAATTGCATCCAAGGGCAGATCATTGAGGTCACGGCCAAAGGGATTTTCGATTTCGATGCCAATTTCTTCAACGCCAAAGAGGGTAAAAGCAATGAGTCCCACCATTGGGCCTGTCCACCACACGAGGTTATCCACCAGTTGAAAGGGTAGCAGCAAGCAATAGAGAAATAATAGCTGCTTGAGATGAATGGCATAGGCAAGGGGCATCGGTGTTTTCAAAATTCGCTCACAGGCACCCATGGCATCCACCAATTGCACCAACAGTTCATCTATGTAGGTGAGTTGATATAGGGACAGGTGCCCTCGGCGGTGTTGTTGGTGCAGATAGTCCTCAATCCACAGGGCAATGCGCAAGGGGACATTTTGCACCGTTTGTAGCTCTTTGTATTGATGGGGCTTGAGCAGGGGTTCCAGTTCGGCAAAGGATTCTCCTCGCAGGTGTTGCTTGGTGGCGATCGCAAACACCCCCACTAAATGAACGGCATCAATTTTGGCTTGGTGATCCTCCGGACTATTTTCGTCAATGGCAGTCCACATCAAGCGGGTTAGGCTGCGGGAATTATTCACAATGTTGCCCCACTGGCGGCGGCCTTCCCAAAAGCGCTCATAGGCAGTGTTGGTGCGAAAGACGAGGAGCAACCCCAGCACAATCGAGGGAATGAGACTGCCTAGCACTGGCCAGTGGACATTGATCACATAAAGGTCGATCACCGTCACCAAGACGCCAAAGCCACCGCAAAAGAGGACTTCCGAAAGAATGGCCGGAATGACTGAGCCACGCAAACGCAGGGCAAGACGTAACCATTGCGGCGGTTGCAACAAAAACTTCGCCACGCCCGACCGATCTCGGGGTAATTGGCGTCTGAAGGGGTGAAAACCGAGGAAAGAGAAGCGGCTCATGAATACCAGTGGGCGATTCTCACCCCAATCTTTAGCACACTGGCGTGCTGAAACCGTGTTTTTACCGCAAAGAACAACCGAAGAGACTGCAAATCTTAAGAAAATCCGTTAGCCCTTGCCATTCCCCCACAGAAGTGTTAAGTTATATTAAGAACATAAAACACTTTGTAACAAACGGAGGACAAAAATGAGAAGCGGCAGCATTATTGATGATCAAGGCAAAATGAACAACTTTGCCATTGAACCCAAAATGTACGTGATGAGTGAACCGCAAGCCGGCTTTACTCCCTATGCAGAACTGTTCAATGGTCGCTTGGCCATGATTGGCTTTATCTCCCTGCTGGCCTTGGAAGTGATTACGGGTCACGGTCTGATTGGCTTTTTGAATAGCCTCTAGGTCGTCGCTGCGCTCTTAGGCATATCCGTTCTTCAGCAGCCCTTGTGCGGTTAGAAAGAACAAATAACTCATGGAATGGGTCAGCCTGCCTCTCGGGGTGGGCTTTTTGCTTTTAGTCTTTAGATGAAACAGAGGTCAGTTTAGATCACTCCCAGCGAGAATCCCTAGAGCAAATTCTTGATCTATGTCGCAATTTCTACAGTAGAGCGCATTCACAGCTTCCTAGGAATTTCCAAAAGAGAGATGCCTAATTCCTTATTGCAGACAAAATGTACAGCGCAGGCTTAGCTGTGGCGGTATTGGTGCCATCGCCAAGCGTGATGAATGATTTGCTCGATGTCAGGGTACTGCGGCTGCCAACCTAAAATCTGACGGGCGCGATCGCTATTGGCAACGAGGATTGCGGCGTCTCCTGCTCGGCGATCGCCCTCAACGACTGGAATCGAACAACCTGTGACCCTCTGAGCGGCTTCAATAATTTGCCGCACCGAAAAGCCTTGGCCATTCCCCAAGTTAAAAATTTGCGACTCTCCGCCACTCAGGAGGTACTTTAATCCCAGCACATGGGCTTGGGCTAGGTCCACGACATGGATATAGTCGCGAATGCAGGTGCCATCGGGAGTAGGGTAATCTGTGCCATAAATGCAGATGTGGGGGCGTCGTCCCATCGCCGCCTGCAACACTAGGGGAATCAAGTGGGTTTCTGGATGGTGATCTTCCCCTAAGCGGGAGTCGGGATCGGCGCCTGCGGCATTGAAATAGCGGAAAATCACCGACTTGAGGCCGTAGGCTCTGCCCATATCGGCAGCAATTTGCTCCACCATCCACTTGGAGCGCCCGTAGGGGTTAATGGGAGCACAGGGACAGGTTTCGCGAATCGGCACCTCTGAGGGCAAGCCATAGACGGCGGCTGTGGAGGAAAAAACAAAGTAAGGCACCTCGGCGGCGACCATGGCCTGTAAGAGGGTCAGGGCACCATAAACATTATTTTGATAAAAGCGATCGGGGGAGCGGACAGACTCGCCCACTTCAATATAGGCAGCAAAGTGCATTACTGCCGTCACGGGATAGGTTTGAAAAATCCAATCTAAGAGGGAGCGATCGCCAATATGACCCACAATGAGTTCTGTTTTAAGAACAGACTCGACCAAATCGCGGTGCCCTCGCTCAAGGCTATCTAAAATCAGAACCTGAAAGCCGGCTTGCTGCAGTGCCAAAACGGTATGGCTGCCAATATAGCCCGCGCCCCCGGTGACCAGAATCAGCGGCGAATTATTACCATTATTAATTGTCATTAAAGTCCATCTGTTACACTAGAAAAGCTGCTACAAATTCTGCCATGACCAGTGACTTACACCATGAAATCACCCAAGAGGTGAAACGACGTCGTAATTTCGCCATTATCTCTCACCCGGATGCCGGGAAAACGACGCTGACGGAAAAGTTACTGCTCTACGGTGGGGCTATTCACGAGGCGGGAGCCGTCAAAGCACGACGGGCACAGCGGCAAGCCACCTCTGACTGGATGGAAATGGAGCAACAACGGGGGATTTCGATTACCTCGACGGTCTTGCAGTTTGAGTACCAAGGCTATCAGATTAACCTCTTGGATACCCCCGGCCACCAAGACTTCAGTGAAGATACCTATCGCACCCTTGCGGCGGCTGATAATGCCGTGATGCTGGTGGATGCGGCCAAGGGTCTAGAACCCCAAACCCGCAAGCTCTTTGAGGTATGCCAACTGCGGGGTCTGCCGATTTTTACATTCATCAACAAGCTGGATCGGCCGGGGCGGGAACCCCTTGAACTGATTGATGAAATTGAACAGGAGCTGGGGCTGATTCCCTATCCTGTGAACTGGCCGCTAGGAATGGGCGATCGCTTTCGCGGCGTCTATGATCGCCTGCGGCAGAATTTTCACTTCTTTGAGCGCACCACCCACGGTAGCCGTGCTGCGGCTGAAACGGTCATTGCCCTTGGGGATCCTGCCATTGATCCCTACATTGAGTCCTATCGCTTGGAATACAACCAACTCAAGGATGAACTAGAACTGCTCGATGGCGTGGGGGCGGAGCTAGATCTTGATCTGGTGCATCAGGGGAAAATGACTCCTGTCTTCTTTGGCAGTGCCATGACCAACTTTGGCGTGCGCCTGTTTCTAGAGCACTTTTTGACCTATGCGTTGCCACCCATGGCCTACAAGAGCGATCGCGGGGCGATTGATCCGACGCAAGAGCATTTCACTGGCTTTGTGTTTAAGCTGCAGGCCAATATGGATCCAAAACATCGCGATCGCGTCGCCTTTGTGCGGGTCTGTAGCGGCAAATTTGAAAAGGACATGACCGTCAACCATGCTCGCACCGGCAAAACCATCCGCCTTTCTCGCCCCCAAAAACTCTTTGCCCAAGGTCGCGAATCCCTTGAAACGGCCTATGCGGGCGATGTGATTGGCCTGAATAATCCAGGCATGTTTGCCATTGGCGACACCCTCTATGTCGGCCCCAAATTGGAATATGAAGGCATTCCCTGTTTTTCCCCAGAACTCTTTGCCTATCTGCGCAACCCCAACCCCTCCAAGTTCAAATCCTTCCAAAAAGGGGTGAATGAGCTACGGGAAGAGGGTGCCGTGCAAATCATGTACTCTACCGATGAATCGAAACGAGAACCGATTCTGGCGGCAGTTGGCCAATTGCAATTTGAAGTGGTGCAGTTTCGCCTATTAAACGAATACGGTGTGGAAACTCGTCTTGACCCTCTCCCCTATACCGTTGCGCGCTGGGTACTGGATGGTTGGGAAGTCCTTGCAGCCATTGGCCGCATCTTTAATGCTGTCACCGTCAAAGACAGTTGGGGACGGCCGGTGCTGCTCTTTAAGAATGAGTGGAATCTGCAACAGACAATGGCAGATCATCCCAAACTGCGCCTGAGCGCGATCGCCCCCCTTGCCGCTGCTGTGCCTGCCTAGCTGCCCCATGAGTAGTGTCTATACCCGTCCCCTTGCTCGTCTCATTGAGCAGTTGCAACGCCTGCCGGGCATTGGCCCAAAAACCGCCCAACGTCTTGCCCTCCATCTGATCAAACGTCCCGAAGCCGATATCCAAGCCTTGGCTCAAGCCCTCCTTGACGCCAAACAGCAGGTGGGACTCTGCTCCGTTTGTTTCCACCTCTCTGCGGAACCCGTGTGCGACATCTGCGCCTCCCCCCAGCGGGACGATCACACCATTTGTGTTGTGGCGGACTCCCGCGATGTCATTGCCATTGAAAAAACCCGTGAGTACCACGGCAAGTACCATGTCTTGGGGGGACTCATTTCTCCGCTAGAGGGCATTACGCCCGAACAACTGCACATTCAACCTCTGATTCAGCGGGTAAGCCAAGCACAGGTCAAAGAAGTGATTTTGGCTATCAATCCCAGTATTGAAGGGGAAACGACCACTCTCTATGTGGGGCAGCTGCTGCGGCCTTTTGTGAAGGTGACTCGCATTGCCTTTGGCCTACCGGTGGGCGGTGATCTTGACTATGCCGATGAAATGACCCTTGCCCGTGCCCTTGCCGGTCGCCGGGAAATTGAGTGGCAGTAGCTTAGTGCCCCCCTTGCAATCGCCGCAATGCCGTCACAATTTGGTGGATGGCTCGCTTCAATTGCTCGACTTCGTGGTGTAACCGCTGGTCTTCCGCTTCCAAAGCGGCGAGGCGATTGTCATCCCCACCACTAGCTGTTGCCGCTAGTTGCTGTTGCAGTTGAGTAACCGTTGCTTGGAGTTGAGCAAAGTCATTTGCTTTGACAGATTGTGCCTGCAAAGCTTGAATCGCACCTTCAAGGGCGGCCAGTTTGTCATAGATGGGGGTGAGATCCACAGCAACGGGAGCCGTTACTTCCGCAGGTGCTGCTGCTTTGACGGGTCTGGGCTTACGAGCTTTGCGAAAGGCCTCTTGAATCGCTGCTTCGAGTTGTTCTTTTTCAAAGGGTTTCTCAATGAACTCAAACCACTCAAAGGGTTCTTGGAGCTTTTCGGTGACCTCTTCCTTGCGCCCTGACATAATCACGAGGGGGATGGCGCCAAGGAGATCATTTTTCTCCAATTCTTGATAGACTTCCCAGCCGCTCACCTTCGGCAGCAGAAAATCCAGCATGATCAACGTCGGCTCAGACTGCTCAATGAGTTGCAACCCCTCACGGCCATCCTTGGCCTCAAGGATTTCGTAGTCGCCCTCTGGCAACATTTCACGGACCCGCATCCGGATTACTTTACTGTCATCAATGACAAGGACTTTGCGGCTAGTCACGGAAATACTCCATTCCTATACAAGATTCCTATAAAAGGGATTGTAAATAGAGCGCGACCCTGGGATGGACATACCCCCTTCGTAATTCCAACCCTAGCATAGCCCTGTCTCTTGCAGTTGGCCACTGGCATCCCCTTCCGGCCAGCTAAAAAATTGGCTGCCAAGCTCCCCCTCGAGGTGGCAGAATATCACATATGTGAGGTCTTACCCCAATTAAGGATTTGTTAGATAGGTCATCCCCCATGTCAGAATCGGCTGCTGCCCCCATCCATCTCCCCAAAACCAGTGAGTCGGAGCGGCTGAAGCGGATTCGCCACACCAGTGCCCACATTCTGGCCATGGCAGTCCAGAAGCTGTTCCCCAAGGCGCAGGTTACAATTGGTCCTTGGATTGAGAATGGGTTTTATTACGATTTTGACCACCCCGAACCCTTCAGCGAAAAAGACCTGAAGCTCATTGAGAAGGAGATGGTCAAGATCATTAAGCGCAAGTTGCCGGTGATCCACGAGGAAGTGACCCGTGAGGAGGCCGAGCGCCGCATCCGGGAGCTGGGGGAACCCTACAAGCTGGAAATTCTCCAAGACCTCGAGGAGCCAATTACGATTTACCACTTGGGGGATGAGTGGTGGGATCTCTGTGCGGGACCCCACGTTGAAAATACGGGCGAGATTAACCCCAAGGCGATCGCCCTTGAAAGTGTTGCCGGTGCCTACTGGCGCGGCGATGAAACCAAAGCCCAACTGCAGCGCATCTACGGTACTGCTTGGGAAACCCCAGAACAACTGGCGGAATATAAACGCCGCAAAGAAGAAGCCCTGCGCCGTGACCACCGCAAACTGGGCAAAGAGCTGGGTCTCTTTATTTTCGCTGATCCTGTAGGACCAGGGCTACCCCTGTGGACTCCTAAGGGAACGATTCTGCGCTCAACCCTCGAGGAGTTTCTCAAAAAAGAGCAAATGAAGCGGGGATATCTACCGGTGGTGAGTCCGCACATTGCCCGTGTGGATCTATTTAAGACCTCTGGCCACTGGCAAAAGTACAAAGAGGATATGTTTCCCCTGATGGCCGAAGATGCTGAGGCGGCAGCCAACGAGCAGGGCTTTGTCCTCAAGCCAATGAACTGCCCCTTCCACATTCAAATCTATAAAAGTGAGCTGCGCTCCTACCGTGACTTGCCCCTACGGTTGGCGGAGTTTGGTACGGTTTATCGCTATGAGCAGTCCGGGGAATTGGGGGGCTTGACACGGGTGCGAGGCTTTACCGTTGATGACTCCCACCTCTTTGTCACCCCAGAGCAGTTGGATGTCGAGTTTTTGAATGTGGTTGACCTCATTCTCTCGGTCTTCCGCTGTCTGCGTTTAAATAAATTCAAGGCACGGTTGAGCTTCCGCGATCCCAAATCCGACAAGTACATTGGCTCCGATGAGGCTTGGTCAAAGGCGGAGTCAGCAATTCAGCGAGCGGTAGAACAGTTGGGCATGGAGCATTTCTTGGGGATTGGGGAGGCCGCCTTCTATGGGCCGAAACTAGACTTTATCTTTGAGGATGCCCTCGGTCGCGAGTGGCAGCTGGGAACGGTTCAGGTGGACTACAATTTGCCTGAGCGCTTTGATTTGGAATACGTTGCTGAGGACAATACCCGCCGCCGACCGGTGATGATTCACCGTGCCCCCTTTGGCTCGCTGGAGCGGCTCATTGGCATTCTCATTGAGGAGTATGCAGGGGATTTCCCCTTCTGGCTGGCACCCGAGCAAGTGCGCCTGTTGCCCGTGGGAGATGAGCAACGCCCCTATGCCGAACGTGTGGCCGCTCAACTGCGAGAGCAGGGCATCCGCGTGAGTGTGGATCGCACGGGCGATCGCCTAGGTAAACAAATCCGCAATGCTGAAACCCAGAAAATTCCCGTGATGGGCATTGTGGGTGCCAAGGAAGTCGAAAGCGAGACTGTGAGTATTCGCACCCGTGCTGCAGGCGATGTCGGCGCCTTGCCGGTTAAACAACTGATCGAGAAACTGACATCGGCAATGAATGCAATGGATGCCGAGATTCAGTGGCAGTAGCTAGGGGTTTTCTCACTTTAAACTCATTATGACCTATCCTTTTATATCAATCATTACGGCAACTCTCAATGTCGAAGATACGATTACTCGAACCATTAAAAGCCTTCAAGATCAAACGGATAAAAACTTTGAATGGATTATTGGAGATGGTGCTTCAACTGATAGTACCATTAGTATTATTCAGTCTACAAAGGGCTTAAATATCAAAATTGTCTCAGAACCAGATTTTAGTTTATATCATGCGATCAATAAATCACTTAAAATTGCAAGTGGAGATTATTATCTTGTTTTAGGTGCTGGAGATGTACTAGAACAGAATGCAATAGAGTTGTTTAGAAAAGCTGCTTGCTCTACGAAAGCAGATATACTATCAGCACATGTGTGGTTAGGTAAACGATTAAGGCGCCCTAATAGAGGAAGACCGTATTTGTTTTCAGCCGGAGCCTACATATCTTCCCATGCTGTTGGTACTCTAATTAAAACCGATCTTCATAGGCAACTAGGATACTATTCCTATAGATTTCCAGTTGGCGCAGACTACTTCTTTATCAAAACTGCTATTCAAAATGGCTGTAAGTTTCACGGATGCGATTTTATTGCCGGAGAATTTATGCTTGGCGGTATTTCATCAACTGATAAATTATCAGTTTTATGTGATTTCTTCCGTTTACAGGTAGAAACTGGAGAAAACTTGCTTTTACAAATATTAATTCTTATTTGTGCTTTATTTATTCGAGTTGTTATTCCTAAGTACATACCTTCTCTAATATGGGGTACAAGCAGAAGTGTTAAATCCTTAAACGAAGCTTAATGTCCCCGTTGCGGGGATTGCTGCGTCATCCTACAACTAAGGGATTATCCTCCTTCGTAAAGGTGTTCTCTAGCAACCAGTCCAGCTTTTGCTGCTGTAGTCCCATCAGCTGAGGCTTTAAGTGTGACACGAAGTCTCGGCCAAGTGATACGCTAGGGCTTTCATCGTTCGAAAAATGTTGTAAAAGCCATTGGCTCGCGAGGGGGTTAAGCTGACATTTAGTCCGGTTTGCTGAATAAAGTCAGGTTTTAACTGCAGGATTTCTGCAGGTGTCAACCCACTCAACCCTTCAACCAATAGCCCCACCAATCCCTTCGTTACCTGAGCGTCAGAATCCCCCTGAAAAATCACCTTGCCCTGCTCTAAAGAAGCCGTCACGTACACTTGGGAGACACAGCCGGGCACGCGGTTGGCGGCGACCTTCTGCTCCTCAGGAAATGGCGGCAGGCGCTTTGCAAAGCTCAGCAAGTATTCATAGCGCCGCTTTGGATCTGAGATCTGTTGGAACCGCTGAACAATGCGATCGAGGGAAGCCGGTAAAGGCTGGCAGGCAGAGGGCATATTGACTTAGAAGAACGCTGCTGAGAAAAATGATAACCATTTCTGATTTTACCCTCAGCAGTTGCACAATAACGGCAGCAGTCAACCTAGGGGCAGCTTTTCATGCCAATAGACCGCCGTGCTCTTACCCTTAACTCGTAACTTGTGTTAGCCTTTAATGTACTTACTCGGTTCTGGTGGGGATCAGCCATCAGACGCAAGGGGGAAAGTGCAGTGCAAATCTGCCGCTGTCCCGCAGCTGTGATGAGAGGCACTACTCTCTCAGTCAGAATGCCCGCCGAGTTGTGAATGTCGTTATGCCAACATCTGCGAGGTACAGATGATGTTCTTCATGCTTCAATTTTCATTAATTTGCCTAGGTAAAGACCCCCCCTACCGCCCTTTTCTGGCAAGGTTCCTGCCGTTACTGTAGCACAAGTGATTTTGGAGATTTTCAAGTACCTACAAGCACCTAGAGAAGGGCTCCTCTTGCAGTGACCCACGCTAGGTTCTGCTGATGATGCTGGAAGTGCACTGCTTGTTGGACTGAAAACAGCCAGCTTTCATTGTCTATTGAGAGAACTGTCAACACTCAGGGTACCATAACAATGACCATTCAGACTGCAACGCTAGGCTACCCCCGTATTGGTAAAAATCGCGAGCTGAAAAAGGCATTGGAAGCCTTTTGGAATGGTAAATCCAATCAAGAAAATTTACTACAAACGGTTCAAGATATTGAATTGGCAAATTGGCAAACGCAACTGCAGGCTGGCATTGATCGCATTGGCGTTGGCGATACCAGTTTTTACGATCCCGTTCTCGACTGGAGTATCCGCCTCGGCCTCATCCCACAGCGGTATCAAGCCTTTACAGGGTTGGAGCAATACTTTGCAATGGCTCGCGGTCGAGAGGGAATTCCAGCCCTTGAGATGACCAAATGGTTTGACACCAACTATCACTACTTGGTTCCCGAAATGAGTCAGCCTCTTCAGGCAGCAGACTTTAGTGATTTTCTGGGGATCATCGGTCGCGCCCAAAAGGTCTTGGGCGATCGCGCCGTTCCCATGGTGCTAGGGCCTTTAACCCTGCTACGGCTGAGTCGGCTGCAGATGAATCTAGAGGAAGCGTTGTCTTGCCTAGTGGAGCGCTATCTTATCCTGTTGGCTGAATTGAAGAACCTAGGGGTGGTTGAGGTACAAATCCACGAACCTGCCTTGGTTTTTGGGGACACCAACAACTTCAGGGAATTGTATGAATCAACATTTGATGCGCTCTGTCAAGTTGGCTTGCCGATTTACCTAGTGACCTACTTTGATGATCTCGGCGCTGCCTATCCTTGGGTGGTGACGTTGCCCGTAGCCGGCATTAGTCTAGATTTTACCCGTGGGCAGAACTTGGCATTATTGCAGCAGTTTAGTTTCCCAAGGGATAAACAGCTGGGGGTGGGTATTGTGGATGCCCGAAACATTTGGAAAATTTGCCCAGAACTTGTTGTGTCAACCTTAGCAGCGATTCAGGGTATCACAACCAATATCCGGTTGCACCCCTCAGCCTCTTTACAATTCGTCCCCTACGATGCAGCACGAGAAGTGAAGTTACCAGAGCCATTGCGGCGGGTGTTGAGTTTTGCCGAACAAAAGTTGGATGAGGTGGTGCTATTGGCCCAGACGCTGCAGGAGAGTCCCAAAGCCCTTGCCCAGCACCCCCAATTAGCAGAGATTGAAGCCCAGTGGCAGGCCTTTAAGGAATTTAGGCCTGTGAATCCAGTGGTACAACAGCGGTTGCGCAATTTAACCGTCAACGATCTGAAACGGGCTATGCCCTATGAACAACGCCGCCAACTGCAGCCCACCTTACCGCTCTTTCCGACAACTACCATTGGTTCTTTTCCGCAAACCCCAGAAGTGCGGCAATTGCGGGTGAAGCTCAAGCGCGGAGAAATTACCCTTGCGGAGTACCAAGCAGCAATTGATGCTGAAATTGCCAAATGCATTCGATTGCAGGAAGAAATTGGCTTGGATGTATTGGTGCATGGCGAATTTGAACGCACCGACATGGTGGAATTCTTTGGCCAGAAGCTTACTGGTTTTGCCTTTACCGAACACGGCTGGGTGCAAAGCTATGGCAGTCGCTGTGTGCGTCCACCCATTATTTATGGGGATGTAGCGCGAACCGAGCCAATGACGGTGCGAGAGTTTAAGGTGGCGCAATCGTTGACACAAAAAATCGTCAAGGGTATGCTGACGGGGCCGGTAACAATGATTAACTGGTCTTTCACCCGCACTGATATTCCGCGTAGCGAACAGGCGATGCAGATTGCCCTGGCTCTACGGGATGAAGTGGCCGATTTAGAAGCTGCTGGGGCAAAGATTATCCAGATTGATGAACCCGCTTTACGGGAAGGATTACCCCTCAAGCCGGAACGTTGGCAGGAGTACTTGGCTTGGGCCGTCGATGCGTTTCGGTTGGCGGCTGGTGTGGCTAAGCCAGAAACCCAAATTCATACCCACATGTGCTATTCGGAGTTTGGGGACATTATTCAACATATCGAGCGCCTAGATGCAGATGTGTTGTCCATTGAAAATAGCCGCAGTAACAATGAAACGCTGTTTGAAATTACTGATGCCGGCTATCAACAGCAGGTGGGCAATGGTGTTTATGATGTTCATAGTCCGGCAGTTCCCACTGTTGAGCAGATGGTTCAGCAGCTGGAGACTGCGATCGCCCATCTACCCAGTGACCAGATTTGGGTTAACCCAGACTGCGGTCTGAAAACCCGTCGCTGGGAGGAGGTGATTCCCTCTCTGAAAAACATGGTGGCAGCCGCCCAGCAATTGCGAGGGGCTCGTCTTACCAACTGAGGATCTGTTGTTGCTGCCAGCGCACCGTTGCCCCCTTAAAATCGCAGGATTTTTCCACCACTCAAAACTGCGTTTCCATTCCTGCGATTAGCGGGGCAATGCTTGTAAGAAGGCTGCCCCATGCCTAAAGACCTGCTCCATGATTGGTAGGGGCACCTGACCTCGGCTGATGGGACATCCGCATGAGTGTGAATCGTACGGGCGATCGCTAGGTCAACAAATCCGCAATGCTGAAACCCAGAAAATTCCTGTGATGGGCATTATCGGTGCCAAGGAAGTCGAAAGCGAGACCGTAAGTATCCGCACCCGTGCAGCAGGAGATGTCAGCGCTTTCCCTGTTAAGGAACTGGTTGAAAAACTCACCTCTGCCATGACTGCGATGGATGCCGATATTCAGTGGCAATAGTGGGCAATTGATCTACAGGGCAGTTGACCTCACCTTTAATAGTTTGTCAAAATGAGCGGCGAGTGGTTCTCGCGATCGCGTAGCGTACCCTTTGGGTAATCGCTCTAATCAATTCTCTAGGGAACAGAATGACTGAAACACCGATTTCACCAACAACGGTTTTGCAACAACTGCAATGGCGCTACGCCACGAAGAAATTTGACCCCAATCGCAAAATTCCTGTGGATCTGTGGCAAACACTTCTACAAAGTCTGGTACTGGCTCCTTCTTCCTTTGGCCTGCAACCGTGGAAGTTTTACGTCATTGAGACGCCTGCGCTACGCCAAGCCCTGCTCCCCCACACTTGGAATCAACGGCAGGTGGTGGATGCCTCCCACTTAGTGGTATTTGCCATTAAAACCAATCTCAATGCTACGGACGTCGATCGCTACCTTGCACGGCAAGCGGAAGTCCACCAAACCGCAGTGGAAAATCTGCAAAAGTATGGGGACTTGGTCAAGGGCTTTTTGCAGTCACCCCCCTACCCCCTCAATGTTGATGAATGGTCAACCCGCCAAGTCTATATTGCTTTGGGTCAGTTTATGGTGACGGCGGCGCTGCTGGGCATTGACACCTGCCCGATGGAGGGTTTCTTGCCCCAAGAATATGATCGCCTTCTCGGTCTACCTACCCAAGGTTATCATGCCGTCGTTCTATGTGCAGCGGGCTATCGAGCGGCCGATGACAACTATGCGACTTTGCCCAAGGTACGCTATCCCCTAGAGGCAGTCGTGGAAGTGCGCTAAGGTTCACGAATTGACCCCGCTGGACATAGGCTAAGCTAGAAATAGCTCGGTACTCGCCTTTGTATGTCTTTGCACACCGATGATCCCATTGACCACAATTTAGTTGATTTAGAAATCGTTCCCGCCAAAGAAGAAGAGCGCTCTGAACCCACTAACATCATTATTCGCGAGATGGGCATTGATGACATTGCCCCCGTGTTTCACCTTGGCGAGGAACTCTTCACCAGTGATCTGTATCCCTCGCTCTATCGCATCTGGGATGAGTGGGAGGTCATTGGTTTCTATAACACCGATCCCGAATACTGTCTGGTGGCCGAGGCGGATTCTCAGGTGGTCGGGTTCATCTTGGGCACCATTATTAGCAAAGCCCCATGGGTGTATGGCTACATTAACTGGCTGGGGGTGCATCCCCACTATCAGCGGCGGGGCATTGCCGATAAGCTGGTGGATAAGCTCATCGAGCGGATGATTGAGGAGGGGGCGCGATTTATGCTGGTGGATACCGATCCGGCCAACACGCCCGCAGTAAAGTTTTTTACCCGTAAGGGTTTTGGCAATCCGCGGCGGCATGTCTTTTTTTCGTTAAACTTAACCAAGCACGAAATCTATGGCCGGCTGATTGCCTACGAGCGCGATCGCTCCGAGCGGTTGACCTATCGCCGTCCCCGCCGCCGCTAGAAAGCTGAAATCTAGATAGTCGTTCCTTGGAGGTGTCTGCCTTGGTGACTCTTTCTTCTGCCCCCTCAGATGAGATTCCTGTTCCTGCCCACATCCATTACGAGCTAGTGCTGCAAATTTTGGAACAGGTCTCGTTGCCCGCCCTCCCTCCCCACTCCAGTGGTTACCAGCAACTCCATAGCGCTGCTATTCATCTACGCAAAGCCCTGCGGCTACAAAAGCAGTTTGAGGAGGAATGGCAATTGAGGGGTGGCAGTGTGGAGTACCAATGGTCGCTGAATCGCGATCGCCCCCCAGCTCAGAGCAAGTAACCCAATCCCAAGAGCAAGCTACTCCAAAAGTGCAGTTGCACCGCAATAAATTTCGAGTTCTTGATCTGCTCAGGGACACTGTGAAATTGCGCCATCCGCTGACACAAATAAATCGCCCAAGGCAGTGAACTCAAAGCCAGCAGTGTTGGCCACGGCAGCATTCCCCAGAGGACAGCGGCCACTAAGAGAGCATAAAAGACGCCACAGGCGCCATAGACCAGTTGAGCACTGCGAGCCGTCCCTAGGCGCACGACCGGCGAACGTTTGCCAGCGGCTAGATCATCGGCCACTTGGTGAAAGTGGGAGCAAAAGAGAATCAGCGTTGTCGTCAGACCATTGAGGATAGCCACTGGCCAAATACTAGGGCTAAAGGTTTGCACTTGGCTATAGTAGGCAGCAGCGATCGCCAGCGGCCCAAAGCAGATAAAACAAATTGGCTCTCCCAAACCCAAATAGCCCAAACGAAAGGGTGGACCTTGGTAACTATAGCCTAGGGCGCAGCAGAGTAATACCAACCCTAAAACCGTTGCATCCTGTTGCAGCCAACTAATGGCCACAATCCCCAGTAGCCCCAAAAGTAAGCAGAGGTTGCTCAGCCAGAAGATGAGTTGCTTTTTGCCCGTGAGATTGACGACCGAATGGTACTTGTGGCGATCGATCCCCGTTTCGGCATCAAAGACATCATTACTGAGATTCAGCCAGACCAAAATGAGTACGGCTGCTGTTAGAAACAAACCAAACGGCCACCAATGCACCCTTCCCGTTTCGGCGATCGCCACCGCTGTGCCCAGCCAAATCGGCATCACAGCCACACTGTACATGGGAAGCTTAATCGCCGCCCACCACAAACGGGAGCGATCCATCGATTCTGACGGACTAGCCATCTCACCTACACTTGAGTCACCTTCGTCAGCATATCATTGCCGCTTGTGCCCATCGATCGCTTGTTTCGCTGCCCAAATGGCTTGCCGCAACGCTGGATTATTCAGCTTATAGCTATAGATGCCCAAGTCCCGCGCTAAGGCCACCAGTTGTGGGCGAGTCAGTCGCTCTAGCTCCGCGATCGTCAGCGTTTCGATAGTGGGTTGAGGCGGGCACAGTTGGCGTTCAAGGGCGGCCACTTGCTGTTCTAGGGTACTCAGGCGCTGCAAAACCGTGGGACAGGCCATCTCCGTCGGCTGAAGAGATTGTTGCAAAATTTTACGAATTGCCTCACTAAGGGAACCGCATCCCTGCTGCACTTGCCAGCGTTGGAGTTGGCCATAGAGTTCAGCATCTAAACGAAGCGTGATCTTTTTGTGGGGCATGACTGAAATTCCAAAAAAAAACCGACAAACTTACTTACAGTCTGTCGGCTCGTTGTGTGTTCCCTGTTGATGACTCGGATAGTACTGAGTCACTATTTAGTATGACTCATCCCCCGATAGAATGACTGTGACGATGATCACAATTTAGCCGCCTTTTATTGAGTTTCACCAAATTCTCTCATTAGACTTTCCAAATTCCCTATGACCTCTCCCCTAGACGGTACGATTATTTTGCCCGACAACCCCCTGAGCGTCCCCCTACGGCGGCGTTTACTCCATGTGAATGGGATAGGGAGCGATCGCGCCAAGCAACGGCGGGATTTGAACCGCCTTGCCGAACTCACAGCGACTTATCCTTTAGAAGTTCGCGGCATTCACAATCAGACCCATGGTTTCCAAGCAGATCTTTTGGAAAGTTTCCTCGGTAAGGCAGAACTCTATCGTTTTTGGCCCCAGACCCCAGCCCCAGACCCCAGCAAGGATCGCCGCTATGAGTATGCTAAACTTCTTGGCCAACTGGTGACTCAAGATCTGACCGATGATGCGGATATTCTGGCGATCGCCCAACCGAGCCAACTGCAACAGCGCCCCCTCGATATCAACAGCACCGCTGACTTAACGAAACTCCTTGACCTATCGTTCCTACAAAAATTAGGTTGGGGGGATTTTGCCCAGTATCTCTACGGTGCCTTTCCAGCCGGTGCGCCGCGTCCCACCCTGCGGTTGGCCTATGAAATCGTCAAGGGGTTACAGGCGGGAGCCGAATTGTACCTTGTCGCCCATAGTCAAGGGTTAATTATTACTGCCCTTGCCTGTCACATTGTGCGGCAATTGCTGCTGCCGCAAACGAAATGGATGGAGATGGTGCATCTCATTGGCTATGGCCCGGCCATTTTCTTTGCGGATTTGCCGCCAGAGCTACAGCCGCGAACCATCCTAATTCAACACCGTCAAGATGTGGTGGCCGAAACCCTGAGCAACCTCCGCAATGTGGATTTATGGACTAACTTGCAAACCCAGATGGAAAAAGCCATTCACTACGCCGATGATCTGCTGAAAGTGCTCGGTCAAGATAGCCACCACTCTGCCAGTTTCTATTTGGGGTTACAGGACAGCCCCAGCAGCCGGCGATCGGCAGAACTGATACAAATTTTATTAACCCAAAGCTGGACAGCCACCCCCAGTCTTGCCGTCCTTGGGGGCACACGGCTAATCCTTGAACTTTAGCGGATGAGTGGCAGAAGCGGCTATCCTAGTAGAGAGAAAGGAATAGGAAGAAGGACAAAATAGAACGCCAATGAAGGGTCTAGAAAAGATTATCCCCCTAGATGGACGGGATATTAAGGTAGTATTGCAAAAATTTGCCCCCCAAGCGGCCGGTTCCATTCTCATTAGTTCGGGGGAAACAGCTGTCCTAGTGACGGCAAATCGTGCCGCTGCTCGCGAAGGCATTGATTTTTTACCCCTTGTGGTGGATTACGAAGAGCGCCTCTATGCCGCTGGGCGGATTCCCGGCGGTTTTTTACGGCGTGAGGGTCGTCCCCCCGAAAAAGCGATTCTTATTGGTCGCCTGATTGACCGGCCGCTGCGCCCCCTCTTTCCCCAATGGTTGCGCGATGATCTGCAAGTAGTAGCCACGACGGTTTCCTTGGATGAAAATGTTCCCCCCGATGTATTGGCGGTAACGGGAGCCTCGATCGCTGTCCTCTTAGCGCAAATTCCCTTTAATGGTCCAATGGCAGCAGTGCGGGTGGGCCTTGTGGGGGATGAGTTTATTATCAACCCCACCTACAAAGAAATTGAGCGCGGTGGCTTAGATCTGGTCGTGGCCGGGTCTCCCGATGGCGTGGTGATGGTGGAAGCCGGTGCCAATGAGCTGCCCGAAGCCGACATGATTGAAGCCATTGACTTTGGCTATGAGGTCATCCAAGACCTGATTCAAGCGCAGCGGCATCTCCTCAAGGAACTGGGTCTTGATATCGTCAAAGTGGAACCGCCGGCGATCGACCCCACCTTGGAAAACTTCATCTACGATCGCGCCGTTGAACCGGTCAAAGCCATTCTCAAACGCTTTGAAAAGGACAAAAATGTTCGCGATGCTGCCCTCGATGAGGTGCAAGGGGCGATCGCCCAAGACATTGCGGCTCTGCCCGAAGATCACCCAGTGGCTGTGGCGGCAGCGGAAAACCCCAAAGCCCTGCCTACCCTCTTTAAGGCCGTGACGAAAAAACTCATGCGGCAGCAGATTATTGAAGAAGGGGTGCGAGTGGATGGCCGCCGTCTCGATGAAGTGCGCCCCATTTGGTGTGAGGTGGGGGTTCTGCCAGAGCGGGTTCATGGTAGTGCCCTCTTTAATCGCGGCTTGACGCAGGTGATGTCTGTAACCACCCTCGGTTCTCCTGCTGATGCCCAAGCCCTTGATGATCTGCATCCCGAGGACAGCAAACGTTATCTGCACCACTACAACTTTCCCCCCTACTCTGTGGGTGAAGTCAAACCCCTGCGATCGCCCGGGCGGCGGGAAATTGGCCATGGTGCCCTCGCCGAGCGTGCCCTCGAACCGGTCATTCCTCCCAAAGAGGAGTTTCCCTATGTGATTCGCGTCGTGTCGGAGGTGCTCTCTTCCGATGGTTCTACCTCCATGGGATCCGTTTGTGGTTCCACCCTCTCCTTGATGGATGCCGGGGTACCGATCCGTAAACCCGTCAGTGGGGCGGCCATGGGGCTGATCAAGGAGGGCAATGAGGTGCGCATCCTCACCGACATTCAGGGGATTGAAGACTTCCTTGGCGACATGGATTTCAAGGTGGCCGGCACCGATAGCGGCATTACCGCCCTGCAAATGGACATGAAAATTACTGGCTTGCCGATGTCGGTGATCAAACAGGCAATCGAACAGGCACGTCCGGCACGGCTCCATATCCTTGAGAAAATGCTGGCGGTGCTGGACAAACCCCGTCCCCAACTGCCCCCCAGTGCGCCACGACTGCTGACGTTGCAAATTCCCCCCGATATGATTGGCCTTGTCATTGGTCCCGGGGGTAAAACCGTGCGCGGTATCTCTGAGCAATACAACGTCAAGGTGGACATTAGTGAAGAAGGGCTGGTCACCATTACTGCCCCCAATGAAACCAACGCCAAGCAAGCCCGGGCGGCCATTGAGGGTCTGACGCGAAAGCTCAACGCCGGTGACGTTTATCTCGGCAGGGTAACGCGGATTATTCCCATCGGTGCTTTTGTCGAGTTTCTCCCCGGCAAGGAGGGGATGATCCACATTTCCCAGTTGGCGGAATATCGCGTCGGCAAAGTTGAGGACGAAGTGAAAATTGGCGATGAAATTGTGGTCAAAATTCGTGAGGTGGACAGCAAAGGCCGCATTAACCTGACCCGCCTTGGTATTCATCCCGACGAGGCCGAAGCCGCCCGCAGTAGCTCCGTTGTCTAGCCCATGGTCACCATGCCCAAGTCATCACCGCATACGTTCCTCTTGGAGGTGGGAACCGAGGATCTCCCCGCCCGCTTTGTCAGTAGTGCCCTGCGCCAGTGGCACACCCTGATTCCCCAAACCCTCAAGGAACAGGGACTGGAGGGGGAAGTCAAAGTCTGGGCAACCCCGCGCCGCTTAGCCGTACTGATTGAGGGGTTACCGCCCCAGCAACCCGATCAAGCAATTGAAATCAAAGGGCCAGCGGCCAGCGTGGCCTTTCGGGAGGGGGAACCTACCCCTGCCCTATTGGGGTTCCTGCGATCGCGCCAAGGTCGTCTTGAGGAAATTGAAATCCGTCCCACGGAAAAAGGGGAGGTGGTCTATCTCAAGCAAGTTCGCCCCGGCCAACCGACGCCCCAACGATTGACCGAGTTGGCACCACAGTGGATTGCCGCCCTTGAGGGTGCCCGCTTCATGCGCTGGGGGGATGGGGATTTGCGGTTTTCGCGTCCCATTCGCTGGCTAGTGCTGCTGTGGGAGGATCAGGTGCTGCCCTTGGTCTTGGAGAGCCATTCCGTGCGCATTGCCAGCGATCGCACCACCTATGGCCATCGTGTCCTTTCTCAAGGGGCTATTGTCCTCAAGCATGCCCAAGACTATGAAGCTGCCCTTGAAACGGCGGGAGTCTTGGTGGATCCAGAGGTTCGCCAGCAACGGATTCGCGAGCAAATTGCTGCCCTTGCTGCGGAAGCGGGGGGATGGGTGGATTTAGAGGTGCCCCTTTTGGAGGAAGTCACCCATCTGGTGGAATTGCCCACGGCGGTTCTCGGCAGTTTTGAAGCGCGGTTTCTGGCTCTGCCCCTTGAGGTGATTACCACCGTATTGGTGTCCCATCAGCGGTATTTTCCCGTGTACACCGATGCCACTCGCCAAGCGCTGCTCCCTGTATTCATCACGATTAGCAATGGCGACCCTGCGGCCACCCCCTTGATTCGTGCTGGGAATGAGCGGGTGATTCGTGCTCGCCTAGCGGATGCCGAGTTCTTCTACAAGGTGGATACGGCACAGCCCCTAGAGCACTATCGTGACAAACTAGCCACGGTTACCTTCCAAGATGAATTGGGATCCATGGCCGACAAAGTGGAACGGCTAACCGCACTAGCTCGCCAAATTGCCACCGCCTTAAATTGTGCGGCTGCGGACGTTGCTGCCATTGAACGCACGGCCTGCCTGTGTAAAGCGGATCTAGTAACGCAGATGGTGGGGGAATTTCCGGAACTGCAGGGCTACATGGGGCAAGTGTATGCCACGGTCTCCGGGGAAGCGCCAGCGGTGGCCACGGGGATTTTTGAACATTATCTGCCGCGTTTTGCGGGCGATCGCCCGCCCCAAAGTCTCACGGGTCAGGTGGTGGGACTCGCCGATCGCTTGGATACTCTAGTCTGCCTCTTTGGCATCGGCCTGTGTCCCACGGGGTCATCAGATCCCTTTGCCCTACGGCGGGCTGCCAATGCCGTGATCACCATTCTCTGGCAGGGGGAACATCACTTGGATCTCCTCGCTCTGCTACAGGAGTCTGCCCAAGCCTTTTGTCGCCAATTTGCCGCCAAGCTCAGTGCCGCTGACTTAGAGCAGGAACTGCGGCAGTTTTTTAGCCAACGGCTGCGAACCTTACTGCAAGAAGAACTCGGCATTGAGTATGACTTGGTGAATGCCGTCATTCCAGAGGATCAGGCGGAGTTGCAGACTCGTGCCCTTAGGGATGTGGTTGATGCCCGCGATCGCGCCCAATTTCTCCAAAAACTGCGCCAATCCGGTGAACTCATGGCCATTTACCCCACCGTCAATCGTGCCGCGCGTTTGGCACGTCAGGGCACCCTAGGAACAGACTGCCTGAATATCCGCGCTGTCAAGGCCAAGCACCTCGCAGCCCCCATTGAAAAGGAATTCTATGCCGCTCTCAAGGACCTCTTGCCAAGGGTGCAACAGGCGCAGGGGCAGCGTGCCTATGGGGAAATTGTGGCTGCTTTAGTCTCCCTTGCCCCCATTGTCAGTCGCTTCTTCGATGGCGAGGAAAGTGTCCTAGTGATGGCAGAGGATGCAGCCGTGCGTGCCAATCGCTTAGCGCTCCTTGGTCTGTTGCGCAATTGTGCAGCCATTATTGGCGATTTTGGGGCGATCGTCCAAATCGAGAGCGTTGCATCCAGCTCATAGTTCTCACAACTTTTGGCAGGAACAAAAGTGTTGCTTAGCTCACAGCGGCAACGCATAATTGAGAGTACCCCAATTGAGAATTGCCGTGGCCTGTTCATCTGAACAGGCGCTCAATTGGTGTTTAGACTGTTTGCGAGAATTACCATGACTGCTGAACCCCCGGCCAAGCGCCCCCGCGCCAAGAAGACCCCAGCGACTCCGCCAACGCCTTCCCCTGAGTTAGAAACCAAATCTCGCCCAGAAATTCTCGGTGTTGCGGCAGCGGGTAGCTCACCGCCCAAGTTCAACGCGGCTCTTGAAGAACCCATTCCTGAGCCAGAAGATCTTCCTTCCCGTCCCCAGCCGATCCCACCCCCCAGTGAACGGATGCAATATCGGGCGATCGGAGTTGTACGCGGTCGCTATGTACCCGCTTCGGAGGCGGAGTTCAACCGCGGGGTGATGATAACCGAGGATGGCGTGGAAATTGAAACCGTCCTCTTGGGGCAGGTGATAAACCTGATTAAAAAATATCTCGACCTGAATGAACCCCACCTCTGGGTGGTCTATCCCCGCACCCGCGACGTTGACAAAGAAGCGGTGAAACTGCACCTGCAAATTGTGGGCGTATGGGAACCGGAGCGCCTGCAACAGGCCAATGCCACAGCAGCGGATCCCGGCGTCAATGACGGCTACTTTTCTGTACGCGGAGAAGTGATCTTCAACTCCCAAGAAAAGAACTTTGTCGTCGTTAAAATTCAACAGTTGCCGCGTCGGCGAGGGGAAAAACCCAAAGCCTTCAAATTGAAACTAGTGGGAACGGTACCCATGAAGTCGCCGGGCTACTTTTGGGACTTTCAAGTGCAGCGACAGGGAACCAGTCTAGTAGTTCAGGAGGCAACCACCGTCGGTATCCTGCCCCCCCGCAAAATCAAGAAGCCCAAGAAAGCCAAGGCACGGCCAGCCCGTCCCCAGCGCCCTCAGCGTCCTAGTTCGCCGCGTCCGACCTCCTTTCGCCCGGTTCGGCGATCGCCCAACCCACCATTGAACTAGCGCCAAGGCATGGCTTGTCGAGGTGTTGTAAATTTTTGTAAATTTGTTGCACTGCCAACAACAACTTAGACACCGTACTTGATCATTTAGCCCACCTACTGCGAGGAACACCATGACGATTCAACTAGGGGGACATCGCACCGCCCGTCGCGCCTACGGTATTGATGAAATTGCCCTTGTCCCCGGCAACCGCACCCTTGATCCCCAACTGGCCGATACCCGCTGGCGCATTGGTACCATTGAACGGGAAATTCCGATTATTGCCAGTGCCATGGATGGGGTCGTGGATGTCACGATGGCCGTCAAACTCAGCCAAATGGGGGCACTGGGTGTCCTCAACCTTGAGGGAATTCAAACCCGCTACGAAGATCCAGCACCGATTCTCGAACGCATTGCCAGCGTCAGTGTTGATGAATTTGTGCCCCTGATGCAGCAGTTGTATGCCCAGCCGATTCAGCCCCACCTCATTGAAAAACGCATTCAAGAAATCAAATCCCAAGGGGGGATTGCTGCCGTCAGTTTAACCCCAGCGGGAGCCAGTCGTTTTGGCGATGTTGTGGCAGCGGCAGGGGCCGATTTGCTCTTTGTCCAAGCCACGGTTGTCTCACCGGCTCACCTTGCCCCTGAGGGGACAGACCCCTTAGACCTTGCTGCTTTTTGTGAGCGGATGCCAATGCCCGTCATTTTGGGGAATTGCGTCACCTATGAGGTGGCCCTCAGTCTTATGCACTGTGGTGCGGCAGCAATTCTAGTGGGGATTGGGCCGGGGGCAGCCTGTACTTCTCGGGGTGTGCTTGGGGTGGGGGTGCCTCAAGTCACGGCGATCGCCGACTGTGCCGCCGCGCGGGAAGCCTACTTTGAAGAAACGCAGCGCTATGTGCCTGTGATTGCCGATGGCGGCTTAGTTACCGGTGGCGATGTCTGCAAGTGTATTGCCTGTGGGGCTGATGCGGTGATGATGGGATCCCCCTTTGCCCGTGCCAAAGAAGCCCCCGGTCGCGGTTATCACTGGGGTATGGCCACGCCTAGTCCGGTGCTGCCTCGGGGGACGCGCATTCATGTCGGCACCACTGGCACCCTTGAGCAGATTCTGCGGGGACCCGCTCAGTTGGACGATGGTACCCATAACTTCCTTGGGGCATTGCAAACCAGCATGGGCACCCTTGGCGCCAAGGATCTGCGGGAAATGCAACAGGTGGAGATCGTCATTGCTCCTTCCCTCCTCACGGAAGGCAAGGTCTATCAAAAAGCGCAAAAACTGGGGATGGGTCGCTAGCCGAGGGGCAGATAGCTATAGTCAATGCGGCCACCGCCGCGAAACTGCTGCCGATAGGCGATGCTGACGGGATCCTCACTGGCGTAGAGGGTATCAATGCCAATACCATTGCGGCCATATTCTTTGCCAGAGCTATGGATATACTCTCCCTGCCCCAGATAGAGACCCACATGGGTCGCCTTTTCACGGGTACCAAAAAAGACGAGATCACCCCGCTGAAGCTGGGGTAAGGTTTCCTCAATGGAGTTGCTTCCTAGGGGCGTGGCAAAAGCCTCCTGCTGATAGGCATCCCGCGGCAGCCAAATGCCTTGATGGGCAAAACTAGCCTGTATCAAGCCAGAGCAATCGTAGTTGGGGGCAACGGTTCCGCCCCAGAGGTATGCATGGGGAACCCGCTGTGCCGCTAAGCAAAAGGCAATCACCTCCTCAAGGACAGCCTCAATATAGGCGCGATCGCGGGTAATGGGTTGATAGGGCTGAGTGGCGGGTGTGAGATGGCGGTAATCCTGTGGATCCAGCCAGCCCCAGTATTCATCCTCAGCAAGTTGCACGTAGGTACGTTCAGCCCCCAAAGCAGGTGCCCAGAGCAAGCGTCCTGCTGCCCCTTGGGTCGCCAAGCGATCGCCCGTGGGGGCGTCGTAGAGGTTCACCATGGCCGTGAGTTGATAAAGCTGCATTACCGTCTGATGGTTTAGAGAATAATGACTTTGCATTTGAGTTGCCCCTCTTTTTGCTTATAGCGGGTCAGTAGCATGGTTTGAAGGCTTCAAAACTCTACGTATGTAATTTCTTTTTCTTAAGGTGACCGAAGAGGGGTATCAGTGAAGTTGGGCTGTACTGCTACATGACATCGACTGAGTAGGCACGGATTGCTGTATCCACTGTCGCAATGGTCAAACCGTTTTGTAATGCTTGACAGATGAGCATTCTGTCAAACGGATCGCGATGCAAGGGTGGCAGTTTAGCTTAGCCAGTTGAATTACACTATTTTCATCAAGACCAAGGCTGTCAATACTCAGATAAACCTCATTGTCTGGATCACGAAATTATATCCCGAAGATCCGTTGATAACTGGATATCACCACTAATGAACCATAAGAAAATATGCGTATCTAACAAAATTCTCATTTACAGCTCTTTTCAAAAGAATTGAACTTACCTAGGAAAGTTAAAGCTCCTCTATGACAGGGTTACAGCCTCTCGATGACCCCCATATTTTAGAAAAGGGCTGTACCCTCGAATGCGTTGAGCAGCTCTTCCGGCAAAGGAGCGTCGAAATCATCTGGAACGGTAAACTCGCCCGCACATAAACCAAATGGTCGCAATTGCTTACTCTTGCCAATAGGTTTAAGAGGTTTAAGTTCAGCAATCAGCTGGTTAGATCTAAAAATAATAAGGGTCTCACCTGCCTCTACTTGATCCAGATACTTGAGAGGATCACGCTGAATCTCATCAACCGTTACATTCAACATCGGCTTGCCTCAACACAACTTGATATATGCATCAAAATCCAAAGCAGTGAAACATTTCAAGGCTTCTCTTCCCCTCTTTAGTGATTCCAAGTACAGGTCGCAATGCTCATCAACGAACTAAAGGCTGGGTAGAGCGGCTCTTGGGGTATTCATAGCTTTCTCAATACTCTGCTACTTTATTTTAATTTCTTTCTCTTGAGGCGACTAAAAAGAGGTCAGCTACAGTTCAATAGGGGGCAGCTACAACGGGAGCAAACTGTGCCGCCACATCCCCCACCAACTCAGGATGGTTCGGATCTAGCATCATCACCGGTGCCTCAGGGTGTAACTCAAACTTCTCTAAGGGAAACCAGAGGATGTTGGGCGCTGTGGTTAGCTCAAAAACGTAATAGCGGTGGGTTAAATCCATAACGGTGCGGTATTCAGTGTTGTAGAGACTTCCCGGCACTTTATTGGGGGCACCAAAGGGCACAGAGACATTGCGGGCGATCGCTAACACACTGGCGATCGCTTCCCGTTGATTGCGGGGTTCGGGCAGCACCTGCAAGAAATAATCAGCCCGCACAAAGCGATGGCTGGGATCCACATTCCCCGGCAGCGGTGTTTGGCGTGTGGCATTGGTGAAATCAAACTGGGCACGGTAGGCCAACTGCTCATCATAGGGGGGATCGTTGGTCATGATTTGATACTGGCGTCCATGGTGGATAACCAGTTCACCGTTGAGATATTCCAAAATGGCCGAGTCGCCACTGGCATCCGCGATCGCTACATGAACCGTGCTGGCAAAGCCCTGTACCGTGATCATCACTGGTTGAATCTGAGCCATGAGGTCAAGGGCTTCCTGCACTGTTGCCGCATTATCCAGCAGGTATTGCCCCCAGAGTCCGGCGTGTACCCCCTGCTTTTGTGGATGCCGTGTGCCAAAGTCCGTTGCTGTCAAATAGAGCAGATGCACTGCCAAGCCCTGTTCATTGAAGCCATCGACGGTTCCCAAGCCGTACATACTGACAACGGCACTGCCATAGCGGGACTGCCAACGGGCGGGGTTTGCCATTTCAAGAGCAGCGGTGCCCAGATGATTGCCCTGACGCTGAAGCCCACGCGGAAAAATGATTAGCTTTGGTTCAGTGGTGGTGGGCCAGTCCATGGTTCGCGCCACAAAGACCCCTAGGGCATTGGTATGCCAGAGAATGCGAGTACACATGGAACCCTCAACAGCAAACGGCGGCATTCAAGAGGGACTTAAATAACTGCAAGCCGTCTAAAGTATGGTCACTGGGGGAGTGGCTCAAGGCGGGGTCAGCGGCGCGCTCAGGGTGGGGCATCATGCCTAACACATTGCCAGCAGCATTGCAAATACCGGCGATATTGTTGAGCGAACCATTGGGATTACTCTCAGGGGTGACATTCCCTTGGGCATCGGCATAGCGAAAGAGGACTTGGCGGTTGGCTTCCAGTTCAGCGAGGGTGGCGGCATCGGCGTAGTAGCAGCCCTCACCGTGGGCAATGGGCAAGCGAATCACCGTTTTATCGCCATAGGCCTGTAGCCACGGGCGTTCCTTGGCTTCTAGGCGCAAATACACGCGATCGCAAATAAAATGCAAGTCCCGATTGCGCACTAGAGCACCGGGGAGCAGTTTGGCCTCGGTCAGGATTTGAAACCCATTACAAATGCCCAGCACCCATTTGCCAGCGGCGGCATGGTCTTTGACGGCGGCCATAATTGGTGAGAAGCGGGCGATCGCCCCACAGCGCAAATAATCACCAAAACTGAAGCCCCCTGGTAGCACAATCAAATCATAGTCACTCAGATGGGTCTCTTCGTGCCACAGCAGTTGCGTTCGCCATTGGAGAATTTCACTCGTGACGTAGGCCACATCGCGATCGCAATTGGATCCGGGAAAAACAACAATCCCCACGTTTAGGGCATGACTCACAGCAATCCATCCATCACGTCAGTAATCGGCTTTAACTTGGCAGGGGCATGGAGTAGCTCAATATCCCGTAGCCAGACCACACCGTGTCCCATGAATTCCACCCCAATTTTAATCAAGCCGGGGGTCTGGGGTTCTGGTTTGAGGTGAAAAGGCACTTCGCACAGGTGCCAGTCGCGATCGCCCACGAGGGAAACCGTGCGCGAAAATGTCCAACCAAAGGGTTGACTGCGGCTGAGGAAGAGTTGTCCCCCCTCAGGCAGCATCCCGGTTTTCACTAAGGCACGGCACAGGAGCAATTGATCGCCCCCTTGGGCAGAGGGCACTTCCAACCAGAGGTGGGCTTCCGGGAGTTCAAAGAGGGGAATCGTCTGCGGCCAGTGGGACTCCAGATACGAAGCGGCACCTTCGACCCTGAGACCAGAGCCAGCAATAGGCTGATCCACACCCGCCCGAAAAAGGGCAACCCGTTGGAAGGGGGCTGCGGGTTCCGGTACCTGCAGCAAGGGGGCAAGGGTCTCCGCCAAGGACTGTAATCCCGATTCAATCCCAGCCTTGATGCCCGCCTCGATACTGGCTAATAGATCATCCCACCAGTTGAACATCGTGCCTATCCTGCGGCAGTCGCCAGCTCCTGCAATTCAATGCGAAAGGTTTCAATCACGGGGTTGGCCAACAGTTGATCGGCAATGTGGGTGAGTTGTGCCTCGGCAGTGGCGCGATCGCTGGCCTCTAGAGTGAGTTCCACCAGTTTGCCAATGCGCACCGCTTGCACATTGGTATAGCCCAGATGATGAATCCCCGCCTGTACCGCGACGCCTGCGGGATCTAACACCGATGGTCGCAGCGTAACAAAAACCTGTGCCTGAAATTGTGCCATGGACTATACCTCGCGGGGGGACTGCTCGATCAGGGACTTCACACCCTCAATCGTTGCCGGGATACTGCTGGGATCCATAAATAGTACTTTACTGCTATCACTATGGCCAATGGTGCGTCCCATATCTAAATAGCCCTGAGCAAGGAGAAACTGGAGCGCTTCCTTGGCCTTGGGATCTTCGCGCAGTGCTGCGGCAATAATTTTCATTGCTTCTGCAGTTCCTTGGGCACGCAAAATCTGATCTTGGCGCTCAGCTTGGGCACGCAACACCACCACTTTTTGTTCTGCTTCCGCTGCCAGAATAGTGGCTTTTTGTTCGGCCTCGGCGGCTAACACTTGAGCTTCCGCTTTACCTCGAGCCGAGTTGATCGCTGCTTCCCGCTCCCCTTCAGAGGTGAGAATCGCAGCCCGTTTTTTGCGCTCCGCAGACATTTGCAGTTCCATTGAGTCTTGAACCGCCTTCGAGGGGGCAATATCCCGCAGTTCCACACGGGTCACCTTCACCCCCCACGGATCTGTAGCAATATCGAGATCCCGCAGGAGATTCTCATTCACCTGAGTACGAGCGGTAAAGGTTTCATCCAGCTCTAGCTTCCCCATTTCTGCTCGAATCTGCGTTTGCACCAGATTCACCATTGCCATCTTCAGGTTTTCCACCTTGTAGTAGGCGCGCTCCATATCAATAATCCGCCAGTAAACAACGGCATCCACCGTAATCGTCACATTGTCACGGGTGATACACTGCTGCGGCGGAATATCTAAGACCTTTTCCCGAGTCGTTTGCTCAAAGACCACGCGATCAAGGAGCGGCACTGTAAAATTTAGCCCCGGTTCCAAGCGACGGCTATAGCTGCCTAACCGCTCCACCAAGGCCATATTGCCCTGATTGACAATGCGCACAGAGCTACCAATAGCCCAGCCCCCAAACCCCAGTAGAAACAGCAGGCCAAAGAGTTCACCCATAGTTTCCGTTCCCGAATCAGTTCACTACTACTCTAGGAGCTGGCGGTCTAGGTTGGGCTACAGCAGCGGCTAATTCATAATTTGTTACTCGCCTTTAGCTGACCTAGGAGTGCTGATTCTGGCACCATGGAGCAAGGATTTTGGTTAATACCCAGAAGTGTTGAATCCTGCAACAAAACTTAACATTTTAAGTGACCAGTAGCTCTGGCTGCCAATCAAAGCTCCAATGCACTATTGAGCAGCGACGACTGAGTTCCAGTTGCAAATATCGCAATTTGTCTAATAGCTTCTTCCCAAAGTATTCAGGTATCTCCACCAGCTCTAAAATTAAATAGGCAATTAAAACCATATAAATCTGATTTATCACCCCGTTCAAACTCTTCGTAATCAACTTGTCTAATGATAAATGCATCTTCAGAAATTTCCATAGGTTCTCAATCGCCCACCGATGCCGATATAACTCACTCACTTCCTCATCACTCAGCTCCTTTAGATTTGTCGCTATACGAAACTCCGTTTGATTCTCGTCAAAAAATTGAACCACGCGATATCTCTCATGATTGAGCTTCATTCTCATGTTATTCTTGATACGTACAACAAATGAGCACTTCCTCTCACTCAGTCGCTCTAAAAATTGCCAGCTCGCAAACCCTCTATCCATGATTACAACAGCATTCTCAGAGATCATTTCTAGAATCTCCTCTTGAAAGCTCAAGTCATGTCTCTCCCCAAAAGAAATCACCGCTTTACCTATGATGTTCTCTGTTAAATCAAATCCCGTAAGTAACTTCACTTGATGATATTTATAGAACCAAAAGAGTTTACTGGTCAGGGTAATGATGGTTGAATCGATAGGAAACAGCGTCATGCTTGAAGTACGATGTCTCTTTTGAGCTTGAGACATCAGTTGAGTGTAAATCCCCTCAAATAAGCTGGTTGTCCGAGTTTTGTTGGCTTTGGAAAACGTGGACATATCCACTGTAATCCCTGCATGATTCAAGCGATAAAATAAGGCTCTCATACTGGTTAACCCTTGGTCGAGAACGTAGGTCAACCAGATTTTGAAGAACAATTGAGAGTTCAGCACGGGGTAGTCACAGGGGCTGAGCCGATTGAGAATGGACTTGACAAGAGTTGCAAAAGATGCCATAGTAAAGCCAATTGATTGTTTTTTCTTCTTTTAAGGGAAGAATATGACATTTCTTCCCTTTTTTCTAGCCTCTCAAACTATCTTTCAACACTTCTGAACCAAATGCTATTATTCTTTTTCTGCTTCGCTTGACGACAGGGGAAGGTGTGCCGTTTCTCTTCATTACACGATTAGTGCCTTTTGCGATACTTCTCGGTATTGTCCTCTACGATGTCGATACGATAAATTGATGCCACTGCCAGCACCGCCTAGCGCTCATATTCAAGTTAAACCTTGGCATAACAGGCTTCCGTGCGAGGATTTCTACCGAGAAGTTGCCAGTACCGCAGGTGGGTTCCAAGAAAGGCGAGTTAATGCGTTCGGTTTCTGGCTGGACTAAATCTAGCATAGCCTGCACGATGTGCTGGGGGGTGAGTACTTCACCATGGTCAGCAACGCGGCGTTTGGATTTGACAGTTTTTTCCACGGGGACTTGCTGTCAAGGACTAAATGAGGAGGACTTCCTGCTCTCTATTATTTGGGCGCCGCTGCTGTCAGTACTTCGTGCCCCTCGGTGGTGACTAAGACATCGTCTTCGATGCGCACGCCAATGCCGCGCCAGCGATCGCCAATCTCAGGTTGACCCTCGGCAGGAGTCGCTTCGGGGTGAATATAGATTCCCGGCTCCACTGTCAGCACTTGACCCGGTTGCAGGGTAACCCATGTCTCTTTGTTGTGCTTGTAAAGGCCGACATCATGGACATCGAGACCCAGCCAGTGACCGGTGCCATGCATAAAGAAGGTGCGATATTTCTGGGTATTGTTCTCTTTGCCTTCGTTGATCAGATCGTCAATTGCTCCCCGCAGCAGGCCAAGGTCAACCAGACCCTCAACGATCACCCGCACCGCCGCATCGTGGATTTGGTTGTAGGTATTCCCCGGTTGCACCTGCTCAATGGCGGCCTTTTGGGCAGCAAGCACAATCTCATAAATGGCTCTTTGCTCGCCACTGAACTGGCCACTCACAGGAAAGGTGCGGGTAATATCAGCGTTGTAGTAGCGATAGGCACAGCCAGCATCAATTAAAAGTAAGTCTCCTGCTGCCATTTGCCGTTGGTTCTCAGTGTAGTGGAGCACACAGCTATTGGGCCCTGAAGCCACAATGGAAGGGTAGGCAGGACCATCGCCCCCCCGTCGGCGAAAGAGATGCTCCATCTCCGCCTGAATTTCATATTCCCAGCGTCCGGGGGCAGCCACTTCGCGGGCACGCTGATGGGCTTCGACAGTGATGGCGATCGCTTGGCGCATCAAGGCCAATTCTGCTGCTGATTTAATTTGCCGCATCGGTGCCAAGAGAATACTGGGATCGGCGATCGCCCGCGGCCCTGTGCCCCGCTTGGGTAGGGTTGCTAAAAGCTGTTGATAGTGCTTGAGAATCAGTTGATTAAAGCGCTCATGGTGACCAAAGTGGTAGTAGAGGGGGTCGCCGGTTTCCAGATAGCGCGGCAGGTGCTGCTCTAGCTCACCAATGGGATACACCGCATCGGCGCCTAATTGCTCCTTGGCTGCTTCTACCCCAAGGCGTGCCCCTGTCCAGATCTCTTGGCTGAGATCCTTGGGCTGCACAAAGAGAACATAGCGATGCTCACTGTGGTTGGGCGCAAAAACAGCAACGGCCTCTGGCTCATTAAAGCCCGTGAGGTAATAAAAGTTACTTTCTTGGCGAAAGTTGTAGTCCACATCATTGTGCATGATGGCGCGCGGGGCACTACAGAAAACAGCGACACCCGTGCCCAATTTCTCTAAAAACTGCTGCTGTCGTTGCTGGTACTCTGTTTTCATCGCGCCTTGAAAAGTGGGTCAACCCTTGGGAATGATGACCCTGAAGTGGTTTGGTGGGGGCGGAGGGACTTGAACCCTCACGACTTGTTTAAGGTCAACGGATTTTCATCCTCCTGCCGCTTTCGCGACCACCCCTTGGGTGTTGAGGATTGGACTCTCCCTTTACCCGCGTAGAGGATCTACGGTAGGGTAGCTCCCGTCGAGTCTCTGCACCTTCCGTTTCTGGAGGAATGATCCATGGGAAACGGCTTGGCTCAGGATTGCCCTATTTGCCCTATGGACAAACGTAGGTTTCCCTGAATTTGAGAGCATTCACTTAATAGATTTCTCTACTAAGGCTCAATTGCTTAAGTCCGCAGCGTCTACCATTCCGCCACGCCCCCTTCAGTACCGCTACTATACCACCTTGGCTTTGGGGGATGCAATTCCTACCGGCGTTGGTAATAAGCCCGCAAACCCTCGAGGAGCCGCTGATTTTCGCTGTCACGGCGCACCGCCACTCGGAAGTAGGAAGCGCCCAATTCGGGAAAGCTGCAACAATCGCGAATCAAAATGTGATGCTGCTGGAGGAGGTAGGTTTGCAGGGGCAAAATGGTGTCCGTTGCTTGCAGGAGTAGAAAGTTTGCCTTGCTCTCGGTCACCACCTTCAGTTCGGGCATATTATTTAAGGCCGCCGCAAAGGCATGACGCGCTGGCGGTAACCATGCCCAAGTCTGTTCCTGAAAGGGGCGATCGCCCAAAGCTGTGACACCGGCAATGATTGCCAAGCAATTCACACTCCAGGGATCGCGCCACGATCGCCAGCGTTGCCAACGTTCTGGAGAGGACACCCCATAGCCGAGACGCAGACCCGCCAGACCATAGAACTTCGTCAGCGATCGCAGGACCATCAAGTTCGAGTACTCAGAAACAACCTCCACAAGGGACTCGCTGGCTGCAGGGGGCAAAAAGTCCATAAAGGCCTCATCTACCACCACCAGGGCACCCGTCTCTAGCAAGGGCTGGAGCTGATTCCGCGACCAAAGATGCCCACTGGGGTTATGGGGATTGTTAATGAGGATGGCATCTTCAGGGGTTAGGGCAGGCGCGATCGCCCCAAAGCCGCTTTGCACCTGGGCTAGGGGAATCGGCACAATTGGGCAAGCAAAAGCCGCCAGTGCCCGCCGGTAGTCAGCAAAAGCAGGAGTAATAAGATAAATCTGCTGGCGATCGCCACACTCGCGACCTACCCAAGTCAATAACTCCGCCGCGCCGTTGCCCACCAAAAAATAATCCTTCGGTAGTTGATGCAGGGCGGCAAGGGCATCCACCAAGGGACGGCAATCGGGATCGGGATAGTCACGAATCGTGGGCAGCGCCGCCTGAAGGGCGGCTATCACTGAGTCAGGAGGTCCCCAGGGGTTGAGACTGGCGGAGAAATCCAAAATTGCATCGGGAGCACAGCCAGCGATCGCTGCCGCCCAAGCTAAATTGCCACCGTGGCGGGGGGGCATTCAGACTATTTTTTCTTGCCCTTGGCCGCCGGTTCAGGAGCCGCCGGCGGTGCAACTTTTTCTTTGAAAAGTTTCCCTGCTGAAAAGGCGGGAACGGTAGTTGCTGGGATTTGCATTTTTTCTTTGGTTTTCGGGTTGCGTCCTTCACGGGCTTTGCGCTCCCGCGGTTCAAAGGCACCAAAGCCCACTAGTGTCACTTTTTCTCCCTTGGCCACGGCCTCCATGATTTCCTCAACGGTGGCTGAGATAATGGCCTCAACTTGCTTTTTGGTGACGTTGTTGGTGCTATGGGCACGACTAAACACAGCATCCACGAGTTCAGCTTTATTCATGGGGATCACTCCACAGAAACATTAAAGGTTGTTAATTGAGGAACAAATGGGTGAAAGGCACGAAACCCTTGCCTCTGCTTGCTTTCAAGCCTCATTCTAGAATAGCCAGACCCCAACTGGAACCCTGAAACCTTTAAGATATGTGGTTTTCAGCCACTTTTATCCATTAGAAATTTCTCAAACCCTTGATTCATCAGTCTTTTAGCCTATTCCATCCTCTTTGCAGGGATAGTTTGGGGCAGTGACAGTTGTTAGAAAAATTAACAAATCACGGTGTCCCAAGGTCTGAATATCGCCCCAGAGAACAAAAAAGCCCCATGGCTGAGACGATGGGGCATTCACAAATTTCATGAATTTAATGCTTGGATTCGGAGGATTTGATCACAGCGTATTGGCGATGATCTATCCCCTAGGCATCATCCAAGGCGGCAATACCAGGAAGTTCTTTGCCTTCGAGGAGTTCAAGGCTGGCGCCACCACCGGTGGAGATGTGGCTCATGCGATCGGCAACGCCCACTTTTTCCACAGCAGCTACGGAATCGCCACCGCCAATAATCGTGGAGACGCCCTCACTGGTGAGGTCAGCCAAACAGCGGGCGATCGCCTCCGTGCCCTTGGCAAATTGATCAAACTCAAACACCCCCATTGGGCCATTCCAGATCACTGTTTTGCAATCCTTGAGCGCCTCTTGGAAGCGTTTGACCGAAGCAGGCCCAATATCCAGACCCATCCAGCCATCGGGAATCGCTTCGATACTGACCACTTGACTATTGGCATCGGCGGCAAAGTTATCCGCCACCACGACATCTGTGGGCAAGAGCAACTCCACCCCTTTTTCTTGGGCTTTGGCTGCGAGGTGTTTGGCTAGCTCCAACTTGTCTTCTTCCACCAAGGATTTGCCCACATTGAGACCCCGTGCTTTGTAGAAGGTGAAGATCATGCCGCCGCCGATCAGCAATTTATCCACTTTTTCTAAAAGGGCTTCAATCACACCAATCTTAGAAGAGACTTTCGATCCCCCCACAATCGCAGCCAAGGGACGGCGGGGATGCTCAATGGCGTTTTGGAGATATTCCAGTTCTTTCTCAATCAAAAAGCCCGCCACGCAGGGACTGAGGTATTGCGTCACCCCAGCAGTTGAGGCATGGGCGCGGTGCGCAGTGCCAAAGGCATCGTTGACATAGACTTCTGCACAGGCCGCCAGTTGCTTGGCAAATTCAGGATCATTTTTTTCTTCCCCCGGATGGAAGCGCACATTCTCGAGGAGACAGACATCCCCATTGGCCATTGCTTGGGTATGGGCCACCACGGCATCACCAATGCAGTCATCGAGCTTGGCCACGGGTTTGTGGAGCAGTTCCGAGAGCCGCTGAGCCACAGGAGTGAGGCGCAGTTTATCATCCACACCCTTGGGACGGCCAAAGTGGCTGACAAGAATCACCTTGGCACCTTTGCTGATCAGGTCTTGAATGGTGGGCAGTGCGGCGCGGATGCGAGTATCGTCAGTGATGACGCCATTCTCATCGACGGGAACGTTAAAATCCACCCGCACGAGGACACGCTTTCCTTCTAAGTCGGCAGCCGATAACTGCGCTACAGATTTTTTAGACACGCTAGAGCCTCCTAAATGCGTTAAAACATGGATGATAGTACTAGGGGCATAACAATCCCAGCCAGCGATGGAGTGACCCGTTACAGAACCCTCACCTGACCCTCATTCTACCCAAGGGCGTGCCCTTCCACTTGACTCCAATGAGGTGAACTCTATGTTCAAAACCATTCTTTTTCCCATTGACCGTAGCCGTGACACCCAAGAAGCCATACCTACCGTGGTGGAGATGGTGAAGTTGTTTCAGAGTCAGTTGTTTTTGCTATCAGTGGAGGAAAGCGCTGAACCGGATGCGGAATTAGAGGCAGCGATTACAGAATTTTTGAATCGTGCTAAGGAGGCCTTTGCCCAACACGCGATTGCGGCGGAAACTTTGCTACGGCGCGGCAAACCGGCCTTTGTGATCTGTGATGTGGCCGATGAGATCAATGCCAGTTTGATTATTATGGGTTGCCGAGGAACGGGCCTGACCCCAGAGGGGTTTCAAGAAAGTGTCAGCAACCGCGTGATTAATTTGGCGCCCTGTCCGGTCTTGGTGGTGCCCTAGGCGCTGCGTAACTGAATCTTGCGGAGGTTAAAGTTTCCTCACAGGCGGCCTAGCCCTTGGGGCGATCGCCGATGATCTAAGGAAAGTGAATGTGTTGTCTCGTGGTTGATCTGCATGCTGAATCCAACAGATGTGACGCCGACCGTGTTTTCCCCTGCTGCTGATCAACTGCAAGCCCTTGGGGTGTACGTAACCATCCATGGCCATTTCTATCAGCCCCCCCGCGAAAATCCCTACCTCAATGCCATTGAACACCAACCCAGTGCCCAGCCGTTCCACGATTGGAATGAGCGTATTTACTACGAGTGCTATCGCCCCAATGCCTTTGCGCGGATTCTCAACGATCGCGGTGAGGTCATTGATATTGTCAATAACTTTGAATACCTCAGCTTTAATATTGGCCCGACGCTCTTTAGTTGGCTCGAACGCTACGATCTTGAGGTCTATCAGCGCATTATTGAGGCTGATCGCCACAGTTGTCAGCGCTTCAATGGCCCCGGCAACGCGATCGCCCAAGTCTATAACCACATGATTTTGCCCTTGGCCAACTACCGCGACAAACTCACGCAAATTCGGTGGGGCAAGGCGGACTTTCGGCGGCGGTTTGGCCGCGAGCCGGAGGGGATGTGGCTGGCGGAAACGGCCATTGACTATGACACCGTAGCCGCCCTGATTCAGGAGGGGATTCGCTTTACGATTTTGGCACCTTCCCAAGCCCAACGCTGTCGTCCCATTCTTGCCGACGGTGAAAGCGAGTGGATTGAAGTCAGTGGCAGCCAAATTGATCCGACCCGTCCCTATCGCTGCTATTTGCCGGAGGGCGATCGCCAGCGGGATTACCTCGACATTTTCTTCTACGATGGCCCCATTTCACGGGACATGGGCTTTAGTGACCTGCTCAGTAGCTCGCAGTTTCTAGTAGGACGCCTAGGGCAGGCCGTACGCGGCGATCATCGCCCCAGTCAAATCATTGCCGTTGCCACTGATGGGGAAACCTTTGGCCATCACAAGTATGGCGGTGAAAAAGCCCTCGCCTATGCCTTTAAGGTAGAAATTCCCCGTCGAGGCTGGCAGATCACTAACTTTGCCTACTACCTCAGCCTGTTCCCGCCCACATGGGAGGTGGAACTCAAACCCGTCACGGCGTGGAGTTGTGCCCATGGCGTGGATCGCTGGCAGGACAATTGTGGTTGCGGTGGCGGAGGCGAGTGGCAGCAACTGTGGCGACGCCCCTTGCGGGAGGCGCTGAACTGGCTGCGGGATGAGCTAATTGACATTTATGAAACGCTTGGGGGCGAGCTATTTCAGGATGTTTGGGCTGCCCGCGATGCCTATATTCAGGTGCTGGGCGATCGCGCCCCGGAGACCCTGCATCGTTTTTTGGCACATCACCAACGCCGCCCCCTGAGTCAAAGCGAGCAAATTGATGCCCTGCGTCTGCTGGAGATGCAGCACCATGCCCTGCTGATGTTTACCAGTTGTGGCTGGTTCTTTGATGAACTCTCGCGGCCTGAGGGGGTACAAATTCTCCGCTATGCGGCACGGGCGATCGAACTGGCGGGAGATGTGGCAGGGGTGCAGTTGGAACCGGAGTTTATTGAGCGTCTGGCCGCTGCCCCCAGCAATGTGCCCCAGTTTGGCAATGGGGCAGCAGTCTATCACCAGTTGGTGAAAACGGCTCAAATTAGCTTGCAGCAGGTGGCCGCCCACTATGCTATGAGTTCCCTCTTTAACAGCTACCCCCGCCAACACCAGCTCTACTGCTATGAGATCGAGCAGGGGGATTATCATCTCCAACGCATGGGCAGCCTGACCTTGGCGATCGGCCAGATTCAACTCACCTCGACGATGACAACCGAGTCCCAACTGCTGATCTTTGCTGTCTTGCACTTGGGGGGCTGGGATTTCCACTGTGGGATTCAACCCTTCCAAGGGCGGCGGGAATATAGCCAGATCAAGACCCATCTCCTGCAAGCCTTCCAACAGGGGAGTGCAGCACGGGTGGTGGTGGCAATTACGGAACGCTTTGGGGGGGTAGCCTACAGCTTGGATGATCTCTTTGCTGAGGAACGACACCGTCTCATGGGGGTGCTGGCGCGGGAAACCCTTACGCGCTTGGATCAGCTTTATACCCAAGTCTATCGCGATAACTACGGTATCCTGATGGGGTTTCAGCGGGATGGCCTGAGTGTGCCCCAAGAATTGCAAGTCGCGGCAGCGGTGGCGTTGACCCATCGTGCCATTAGCCATTTGCGGGGTTTAGAGCAAGACCTGAGCGATCTCAGTGATTTGCCCTTGGCGGATCTACAAAACCATTTAGCAGAATTGGCGGCGATCGCCCGTGAAGCACGGTTGTTGGGTTGTCACCTTAGCCTTCAAGAGCAACAGCGACTCCTTGAGCAGCAAATTAGCACTGGATTGCGTTATCTTGCCCACCACCTCGACAGTGACACCCTTGGCCAGTTGAGTCCCCTGCTGCAGGACTTGATCACCATTGGCGATGCCTTAGGTTTGAACCTGAATCTGGATCGGGCACAGGAACAGCTTTATACCCTGATGGGTGAACTGCGGCAGAAGGGCAGGCACCTCAGCGAGGGCGATCGGCGGCACCTACAAACCTTAGCTATCCGCCTCAAGGTTGATCCCCAACTATTGGTTGCCCTCTCTTCCTAGGGAAGAATCTCCGTTAAATCCAGCACGAATCCAGGGAGCAGGTCTTCCCCAGAGAGGTGCCGAGGGGCGATCGCGACTTCAGGGGGTATTTGAGAACGGTAGATTTCTACCCGTTGATTTTGCGGGTCAATCAGCCAGCCTAGGTGCAAACCATTGTCCAGATATTCGCGCATTTTGGCTGCGAGTGGCCGCAGATCATCACTGCGCAGCTCAATCACAAAATCGGGACAAAGCGGTACAAATCCTTGCCGTTGTTCGGCGGTCAAGGCGTGCCAGCGATCGCTTGGAATCCAAGCAACATCGGGACTGCGAATGGCGCCATTGGGCAGCTTAAATCCCGTCGAGGAGTCAAAGGCAACGCCCAATCGGGATTGCTGATTCCAGAGGTACAGTTGAACAGCTATTTGAAGATTGCGCCTGCCGGTTTCTCCACCTGTGGGGGGCATAATGATTAATTCTCCACGGGGCGATCGCTCCAGCCGCAGATCAGGGTTTTGGCGGCAAATTGCGGCAAACTGCTCATCGGTTAGTTCCAGCACCGGTTGTAGGGCGATCGTCAGCATGGCTGAGCAGCCTCTCATCGCGTTTCCACTACCCCAGTTCTAGCAAATTAGGAAAGTTGCCTCTGGCCAGACCAAACCTACGTCCAGTTTCGTTAAAATCAGCGAACTAGCCCCATAGGCTGGCCTAGGTATCACCCAAAAAGTGTGTGAGGAGTACGTATGTCGTTAACGTCGCCAGAAATGGCTGAGGCGTTTGGTGCCGCTTCTGAACGCGGACTAATTCCCCGAGTCTTGCAACCGGCGTTGCACTGGTGGTTATCTGCGCAGTTGGAGCAGGCAACAGGCTTGGAAATTCAAATTCAGGGGGGCGATCGCCAGATTTTGCGGGGATACTTACCCCACGTGCGCGTTGCCGCAGCAAGAGCCAGTTATCGCGGTATTCAATTGCGCCAAGCAGCCGTCCAAGCGGAACAGATTCAGATTAATCTAGGACAAGTGTTGCGAGGCAAACCCCTAAAACTCTTGGCACCAGTGCCGGTACGCGGGGAACTAATTCTCAACCAAGCCGATCTCGACGCCTCTTTGGGGGCGCCGCTCCTGCAATCCAGCCTACGGGAACTGCTGAAATTGCTCGATCAGCGCGGCTTGGGCAAAGCAGGGGTCAATCTGCAAGAGTGGCAATTGCGGCGTACGCAGGCAGAATTGGGTGCTGGGTGCCTCAAACTGGTGTTCTCGATGGTGAATGCCCAAGGGGAGCAGGCGGATTGGCATTTGATGACCCAGGTGCGCTTGCAGGATGAGCGAACCCTCTGCTTAGAAAAGGTGCATTGGCAAGGGGAAGGTGACCCTCATCCCACGGTGGCCATTGATTTGGGTGAGGGGGTGGCCATTCAGGAGTTGCGGCTAGAAACGGGTGCCCTCAGGGTGCAGGGAATGATTTGCATTTATCCCTAGGTTGCTCAGCAACGCTGCTACGCGTCCTAAATCCTTGATTCCCGGTTGGCTTTCCACACCACTGGCTAGGTCAATCCCTTGGGGTTGGGTTTGGGCGATCGCCTGCCGACAATTTTCGGGCGTAATACCCCCCGCCAGCCACCAAGGGCAAGGAACGTGTAACGCTTTGAGGAGCGTCCAGTCAAAGGGCTGTCCCGTGCCTCCCAACTGCTGCGGATGGTAAGCATCCAAAAGAATACGATCCACAATCGGGGCGTAGGCGGGAATCTCAGCGAGGCTGGCTGCCGATCGCACCCGCAGGGCTTTGATCAACACAATATTAGGGAAAGTATGGCGCACCTGTTGGCAAAACTCGGGCGATTCGCTGCCATGAAGCTGTAGTGCCTGTACCCCTGTGGTTGTGACTAAGTGGGCTAATACTGCTAAATCGAGATTGGCAACCACGGCAACAGTCAGCACTGAGGGGGGCAACTGCCGACAAATCTCGGCAATGGTTGCTGCGGGGACATAGCGGGGGGAATGGGGCACGGTAATAAACCCCAGGGCACTGACGCCCATTTGGGCGATCGCGATCGCCTGTTCGGGTAGAGTCAAGCCACAAATTTTGACAGTAATTTTGGCAGGGACAGTTGAGTTAAGCATTTGTAACGAGATGCACCATTTTGTAAAGAACTAGCGGTGGGCGATCAGGCCGTTCCGTATAATTCATGGGCAATTGTACCCATTTAGGAGGAACCATGGTGTTAGCCACGCTCCCCGATACCACTTGGACGCCGTCTGTGGGTTTGGTGGTGATCCTCTGCAACCTGTTTGCGATCGCCATTGGCCGCTATGCCATTCAATCACGGGGAAAAGGCCCCGGTTTACCCGTTTCCTTGCCCGCCCTCTTTGAAGGCTTTGGTCTGCCGGAATTGCTGGCTACTACCAGCTTTGGCCACATTTTGGCAGCAGGTGTCGTCAGCGGCCTACAGTACTCCGGTGCCCTCTAGGGTCGGAATACCCTTAGCAATCTGACGGGAAAGGAAGGGCAGTACCTCCGTATTCTTGCTGGCGGTGCAATTTTCCGTAAAAACCACCAAGGTATAGGGGCAATGATTGGGGAGTTCAATATAGGCCGCATCGTGGCGCACCCAACTGGTGAGTCCCGCCTTTGACCACAACTTTGCCCCCGGCGGTAGCCCTTCCCCCAAAAAGCCCTGTACTTGGTTTTCTGGATCCTCGGCCAAAAGCTCTGGATCGAGGGAACGCTCCATCAGTTCCATCATTGCTTGACTGGCACTGGCAGAGACGGCTACGCCCCCCACAATGCTATGGATCAGCTTGGCGGTTGCATTGGTTGTCAGACGATTGGCATTCTGGCGATCGCGCCCGACAAATTCCTGCTCTCGTCCATAGGGGCCATCACACCACGTTTTTTGATTCACGTTGATATTAGTTAGCTCTGGCCACCCTAAGGATTGAAAATAGCGATTGACGATATTGCGCTGGTATTGCCATGTGCGAAAAGGTTCCGGTGGCAGCACTGGGCCACTGGTCGTCCCTGTGAGCATATCCACCACCAACCCTGTGGCATCATTGCTAGAATCCACAATCATATCCCGCAGGGCGCGTTCCAATTCCGCATCCGGCTGGAGCATGCCACTATGGAGCCATTCATGACAGGCCACCAGATAAAACAGCTTCACCACACTGGCCGGGTACATCAGCACATCACCCCGATAGTGGGCGCCGGGAATCGAATACTGCCAAAATTCTGCGGCGGTCAGCGCTCCGCCCGTATTCACGGGAATGGGGGGTGGATACACCAATAAGGTCAGGGCAATGTCCTCTTGTCCCAGCCAAGGAAAGTGTTGCCATGTCGCTTGGAGTGTCCGCGTCACCAAATCCGTGAGATAGGTGTTGGCCTGAAAAAAAATCATTATTTCACTCCTACTCTGGCGATCGCTCGACCCCATTGCGGGCACCGGAATAGACCAAGCCCCGTTCCACATCCATAGTGAGAATCGTGCCCTCGCGGATCAGGCGGGTGGCATTTTTGACCCCAACAATCACTGGAATCCCCAAGCGCAACCCCAAGACCGCCGCGTGGCTCGTCAGGCTATCCTCTTCGGTAATAATGCCTGCCGCTTTGCGAATGGCTTCCACCAATTCAGCACTGGTGCGCTCGGCTACCAAAATTTCGCCACTATTAAACGTGCGAACTGGCATTCCTGCGTGTACCACCCGCGCCGGGCCACTCACCGACCCATGACCAATGCCACAGCCGCGTCCCATCACCGAGGTGACGAGTTCCACCTTGATCATATCCGTGGAGCCAGAGACCCCTTGCAGCGTGCCAGCGGTCATCACCACTAGATCCCCTTCCTCTAGGAAGCCCCGCTCCTGTGCCGCATTAATGGCTGCCTGAAACGATTGGCGCATCGAGGGATGATCCAGAGTCAGCAGTGGTTCTACCCCCCAGACTAACTGCAAGCGCCGTGCCACCTCGATATGGGGCGTTGCCGCCAAAATCGGAATTTGGGGACGAAACTTGGAGACATTGCGGGCTGTAGCGCCGCTCTTGGTTTGGGTAATGATGGCTTTGGCATGAAGTTGTGCTGCCACCTGTCCCACCGCTTGACTAATGGCATTGGGAATGGAACGCACCGCTATGGACTCAGCCACGGGCGGTTGCCGCAGTTGGGGTTGGTTGTCGATGCGGGCGGCAATCGTGGCCATCATCTTCACTGCCTCGACGGGGTATTCCCCCATGGCCGTTTCATTGGAGAGCATCACGGCATCGGTGCCATCGAGAATAGCATTGGCGACATCGGAAATCTCGGCACGGGTAGGGCGGGGGCTTTTCACCATGCTGTCCAGCATTTGGGTGGCGGTAATCACGGGAATGCCCAAGCGGTTGGCGGCAGCAATCAGCCGTTTTTGCAGAATCGGCACCTCTTCAGCAGGCAATTCCACCCCCAAATCACCCCGTGCCACCATCACCCCATCACAGAGGGAAAGGATGGCATCCATTTGCTCAATGGCCTCGTGCTTTTCGATTTTGGCAATCACCGGCACCTGCTTCCCAGCGTTGGCAATCAGTTCTTTGATCTCCAGTACATCTTGGGGATTGCGAACAAAGCTGAGGGCCACCCAATCCACCCCTTGATTGAGGCCAAACATCAGATCTTCACGATCTTTTTCTGTCAGGGCTTTAATCGAGAGGTAAACCCCCGGAAAGTTCACACCCTTGGCATTGGAGAGCGTGCCGCCAACAACCACTCGGCAATGGAGTTCACCCGCGTCTTTATCCACTTCTTCCACGAACATTTCCACGCGGCCATCGTCGAGCAAAATTGTGGCGCCGGCGGGAACCTCCTGAGCCAAGGGGGGATAGGTAATGGAGCTAATGTGCTGATTGCCCATGATAGAGCGACTCGTGAGGGTAAAGCGATCGCCCCGTTTGAGGGAAATGGAGCCCTGTTCAAACCGCCCGAGGCGAATTTTGGGGCCTTGCAAGTCCTGCAAAATGCCCACAGGTTGCCCCAACTCATAGGAAATTTGGCGAATCAGGCGAATGCTGCGCTGGTGATCGTCGTGGGTACCATGGGAAAAATTCAGGCGCAGGGTAGTCGCTCCCGCTTGGATAATGGCGCGCAGTTTATCGGGATGGCTAACCGCTGGACCAATGGTGGCGACAATTTTAGTGCGGCGTTGCAACGGCTGGTTCGACATATTTAACTTAATCGTTAGGCCTCAACAGGTTACCCTATTTTGCTTGACATGGGGAGATACGCAGGAGCGTTTTGGACATTGTCCTACCCACGGTAACGGCTGTTGGTGGCAATTGAGTCCTGTTTCTAGCCTACAGCGATCGCTCCCCCCTTGAGGGAGGTGCAGCGGCTATAATTTGAGAATAATTCTCGCCCGTAACAGCCTGCCTATGACGACTTCTTCCCTGCCTACAACCGCCAAAATGGAGGCAATGAAGCACGGCCTACCGGTAACTATCATTACCGGGTTTCTCGGTAGTGGTAAAACCACACTCCTCAATCATATTCTGACTAATCAACAGGGACTGAAGACCGCCGTCCTTGTCAATGAATTTGGGGAGATTGGTATTGATAATGAGCTATTGGTGACCCAAGATGAGGGCATGGTGGAGCTCACCAATGGCTGTATCTGCTGCACGATTAACAATGACTTGGTGAATGCGGTTTATCGAGTGCTTGAGCGCCCCGACAAGGTGGACTACTTGGTGGTGGAGACAACGGGCTTGGCGGATCCGCTGCCGGTGGCTCTGACCTTTTTAGGAACAGATCTGCGGGATCTCACCCGTTTGGATTCAATTATTACGGTGGTGGATGCGGAGAACTTTAGTCTTGATCTTTTCAATAGCAGCGCTGCCCAAAGCCAAATTGCCTACGGTGACATTATTCTCCTCAACAAAGCAGATCTCGTCACTGAGGAACGCTTGCAGGAGTTAGAACGGCGAATTCACGAGATGCGGGAGGGGGCGCGGATCATTCGCACGGTGAAGGCGCAAGTGCCTCTGCCCTTGATTTTGAGTGTGGGGCTGTTTGAGAGCGATCGCTACTTCCAGCCTGAGGCAGCGCCCCAGCATTCAGAACACGACCATGAGCACCACCATCACGACCACGGTCACCACCATCATCATGAGTGTGACGAACACTGTGATCATGACCATCATCACCCTCATCATCACTCCAATCACCTTGAGGAGGATGGCTTTACTTCCGTGTCTTTCCAGAGCGATCGCCCCTTTGAACTGCGCAAATTCCAGTATTTTCTGGATCACCAGCTACCGGAATCCGTCTTTCGTGCCAAGGGCATCCTTTGGTTTAAGGAAAGTCCCCGCCGCCACGTCTTTCACCTCAGTGGTAAGCGCTTTAGCCTCGATGATGAGGAATGGAAAGGCGATCGCAAAAATCAACTGGTGCTCATTGGCCAAAATTTGGATCATCCAACCCTGCTGACCCAGTTGGCTGCCTGTGTCACTGACGCATAACCCCCAATCATGGCCAAGCAACGGCGCAAGGGAGACCTTCCTAGCAAAATTTGTCTGGTCTGTGGGCGGCCTTTCCAATGGCGCAAAAAATGGGCAAATTGCTGGCCGGAGGTCAAGTACTGTTCTGAGCGCTGTCGGCGGCGGCGCTCCCAAGCCCAAAGTTAATGTGCTTTTGCTGAATCAAAAGGAATGGTTCTATGAAAGTTGCCTATATTTTTGCCACTGACATGGCCAGCACCTTTAAGTTGGCAACCATGGTTTTACCGCAGCTGGAGCGGGGCGATCATGGCGCTGAAGTGGTGGGTATGATGTTTTTTGATGATAATCTCTTTTGTTTGCGTTTAGGGGATCCCGTTGGTGAGCGCTTAGCCCGCATTGCCAAGGAACAGGGGATTTTACTCATGGCCTGTGATCAGTGTGCGGTGCGCCGTGGTTTGGCCGAAGGAACATTTGACGAATGTGGCACCGGTTCTGTCAAAGCCAAGGGGATGGTTGAAGGGGTAGTGTGTGGCTGCTTTCCGCAGTTTTATGCTAGCCTTGCAGGAAGCGGACTCGATCAAGTCATTACCCTTTGAGTCTCTGCTGAGGAAGATGAGTCAACCGTCAGTTGTGTTTTCCAGCACCTTGGTCTGTCCCCATTGTCACACGAAGCAAGCGGAATGGATGCCCAGCGATGCCTGTGTCGTGCTCTGGGAGTGTCCCCAATGTCATGCCCACCTCAAACCCAAGGCGGGGGACTGTTGTGTCTTCTGTAGCTATGGCACGGTTCCTTGTCCATCGCGGCAGCTGGAACACACTGGCGATCGCTAGAATTGGGGGTTGCTATCCCCTGAGGAAACCGCTATCGTGGGGGCGCTTTTGCCTCCCGTCAGTAACCGTATGCAGGCAATCTACGACTGTATTGTGGTGGGTGGGGGTGCTGCCGGCGGGTCAGCCGCCTATCATCTCGCTTGCCGCGGACGTCAGGTTTTGGTTCTAGAAAAATTGGCCTTGTCCCGCTCAAAGCCCTGCACTGGAGGGGTTTCACCCGCCATTGCCCAGTGGTTTGATTTTGATTTTCAGCCCGCCATTGCCGATACCACCCGCACTGTGCGCTACAGTTGGCAGCTCAGGGATGCCATTGAAGCCGAGTTAAGCATTCCCGAACCCATCTGGATTGTTGATCGCACGGTGTTTGATCAGTACCTGTTGCAGCAGGCACAACAACAGGGTGCGGTTGTTACAGATCAGACCGAGGTTACCGGAATTACGTTCCAAGAAGATCGCTGGCAGATCCACACGGCAACCACGACCTATGGTGGGCGGTATCTCATTGCTGCCGATGGTGCCAATAGTCAAATGGCTCAGTGGCTGGGGTTTAAGCCCAAAGTGGTGCGCACGGCGGCGGTGATGACCGTCCCCAACCCCACAGGCGATCGCGCGGCGCATTTTGAATTTGGCCTCGTGAAAAATGGCTACCTCTGGAGTTTTCCCAAGGGAGATCAGCGAACGGTGGGGGTTGCTGTTGTACGGGGGAGCGATCGCCCCAATTGGGAACCGATTTTGCAACAGTATTGCGCTGCCCATGGGCTGCAGTTGGCCGATTATGCCATTCAATACCATCCCCTGCGGGTATGGGAGGGTCAGCAACCACTCCATACCCACCATGCCCTCCTTGCGGGTGAAGCCGCTGGTCTTGTGGATCCCTTTTCCGCCGAAGGCATTCGTCCGGCTCTCTACAGTGGCATGCGGGCTGCTGAAGCCATTGATGCGGCTCTTGCTGGTGAAGCGGAGGCCTTGGCCACCTACAGCAAAACCTTGCAGGAGGAATGGGGAGCGGATTTAGTGTGGGCGCAACGCCTCGCAGCACTCTTCCATCGCATGCCGAAGGTCGGCTACCACCTTGCCATGAAACGCCCCTCCGCTACCCAGCGGCTCGGTCAAGTCCTCTGTGGTGAGTTGCGCTATCGCGATATTGCCGGCCGTGCCATCCAACGGCTCAGTAGTTCCCTGATTCCCGGACGTTAGATCTCCACTTCAATGGCGGTGGGCTGATTGGGGGCGATCGCCAGTCCCTTGCGTAGGCCAAGAATCCGAAAGACCTGAATTTTGCGCTCTTTGCCCTTGAGTTCCAAAGGTCCCCATGCCTCGACCTCGTAGCGATCGCCGAGATACTCTAGGGTTTCCTGTGCCACTAAAATCCGACAGGGGCTAGGCTGGCGGTGCTTGTCCACACTCTCAAGGCGCGAGGCGGTATTCACACTGTCGCCAATCACACCGTACTCGAGGCGATTTTTACTACCGAGACTGCCGACCACAATCGGACCTGTGTAGATCCCCGCCCGCATCATCACCTGCGGTAGCCCTTGAGCCGCCCATTCACGATTCAGTTCCTCTAGCAGTTGTCCCAAGGCCAAGGCACAATCCACAGCATTGCGGGCATCAATGGCAATTCCTTCGCGGCTGGTTCGTTTAATGGGCACGCCAAACACGGCCATAATGCCATCGCCGGTGAACTTATTAATCACGCCGTGGTAGCTTTGTACCACATCCGCCACTTTTTCTAGATAGGCATTGAGCCAGTTAAAGAGTTCCTCCGGTTCCATACCTTCAGAAATGGTGCTAAACCCCTTCAAATCAGTAAAAAGCAGTGTGGCAATCAGGCGTTGGCCGGGCAACTTACCATCCTTGAGGAGTTCATCGCGCCGTTCCCACATGGCGGCGGCAATTTCTGGGGAGATACTTTGACCCAAGAGGCGCATCACCATTTGCCGTTGCTGTTGGGCTTGCTGTGCGGTATAGCTGACTACCCCGCCACTGCCAAGGAGGAGGGTCAATGCTGGCGGTACAAGGGGCACCCAGCCCAACTTGAGAAATAGGCCGTAACAGGTGAGCAAAAGAAGTAGTAGAGCCGTTGCCACTGCCGTTGCTAAGGCTAGAGGATGGCGCACTCGCCAAGCAAGGATGGCACCAATCAATGCCCAAAGAACAATCCAAACATTCTCGACACTGTTGGGCCAAAACCAAATGACGGCGCGATCGCCCAAACCCGCATCAATGAATTGCCCCACCATTTGGGCGTGGATAAACACCCCTGCCATGCGCTGATTGTCCCGCAGGCCGGAACTAAAGGGGGTATAGAAAAAGTCTTTGCCACTTTCGGCAATGTTGCCAATGAGAACCACGCGATCGCGAATCAATGCAGGAGCAACCCGCCCATTAAGCACATCCTCCAAAGGTACCCACGTCACTGCCCGCTGATCACCGCGATAGTTGAGCATAACCTGATAGCCCGCTGTATCTGCCCCCACATAGCCACCATCATTGGGTTGCAGGGGTGTGAAAATGCTTTGTCCTAACTGCATTACATTGGGATCGGCATCACTGCTGCGAGGCTCAATTCCCTCATCCGCCAGATACCGCAGCGCTAGCCGCAATGAGAAGGAGTACAGTGTATTCCCCTGATCGTCCGGCAAAAAGAGTAAACTGCGACGGACAATGCCACCGGCATCAACCGTGACATCATTAAATCCCACCTGATCGGCACTGAGGGCAGCCGGCGGACGAATGGTTGGGTGAGTAGCATCCCCTAGTTTCGTGACCGCAAAGAGGCGATCAGAATTCAGCCAAAGGCGGTTTAGCGCTTCATGCCCCGGCGGTACGGGAAAATCGCGGTAAATATCCAAGCCAATGGCACGGGGTTCATGTTTGAGGAGTTGTTTTAGAGCTTGGGCGTAGATCTGATCCGGCAGCGATAGGGAGCGGTAACGTTGAATATCGGCTTCGGTAACTGCCACCACCAATAGTCGCGGATCGGGGCCGGGCATGGGGCGCAATTGCATCAGGCGGTCGTAGGCACCCAATTCCAGTGGTTGTAGCCAACCCATTTGACGAATCCCAATCACCACCGTGCTGGCGATGGCACTGGCCGCCAGAATCAGGCCGAGATCGGCAAAGGTGCGGCGAAAATGGGACAATAGGGGCAACATAGGTTCGCTAACAAGCGAGAGATTTCTTTTATCCTAATTCCTATGAAAAATTACTTGGTTGCCACCTTGGGCGATCGCCTCCAGGCCGAGGCCGTTTATACCCAGCTGGAAAAGGACGGCTTCCCGATGGAAAAAGTAGCTCTGCTGGGTCGAGGTTACAAACAGTGGTCAGAGTTGGGACTCACCGATCCCTTTCAAGTGGCACGGCAGCAAATGCAACGGATGTTGATCTGGCTTGTTCCTTTTGGCTTCTTTGCCGGTTTTACCTTTAACCAAGCGACTCAAATTGACATTTTGCCGATGCTGGATCGCCTCAACAATAGTCTTTTGGGGGGCATCTTTGGGGCGATCGCTGGCGCTCTCGGTAGTCTCACCGTAGGTGGTGGTCTCCAAGTGGTGATTACGGGTAAGTCGGGCATCCCCTTTGAAAAGCGATTGCAGCGGGGCAAATACCTGATCCTAATTCAAGGTAGCGACAGCGAGATTCGCCGCGCCGAACGTCTCCTCAAAGTGCAACCCCTAGAAAACCTGCAAAGCTACACCCTCGACGAGTAGGGAATTGTTTTCTCAAAACGGGAAGCTCAAGTCTCCCCCCTGATGTGGTATATTAAAAAATCGCGATGAAAGGGTCGGTGCCCGAGTGGTTAATGGGGGCGGACTGTAAATCCGTTGGCTACGCCTACGCTGGTTCGAATCCAGCCCGGCCCATACAGATAAAAAAGCCTGAAGCCAAAGAATATCAGGGGTTTCAGGTTTGCTATGTTTTTCGTAAGTGAACTATTTGTTGCTGTTGCTTGCTTAATAAAGGGGCAGAACTGGTCATATTTTGGTCCAAAGTTTTCAAAGGCGGGCGATGGTCGCTTAGGACGTTCAGGAAAGGAATTGATGCAAAGGGGCAATCATGAGTGAACCTGTAACGCGATCGGAATTGAGTCAAGTGTTGGATGCCATCCAAGGGATGCAGGCTAGTCTTCAGGCCATAGAGAAAAAGCTAGATATTCACATTGCCACCAGTGGCGAGAGGTTCCAACGACTTGAGAACAAAATTGATGCCGTCGAGGCGAAGCTAGAGCAGCGTATCAATGCTGTTGAGGCGAAGCTAGAGCAGCGTATCAATGCTGTTGAGGCCAAGCTGGAACAGCGCATCAGTGCCGTCGAGGCGCAATTGTCGCAGCGTATTAGTGCCGTAGAGACACAATTGGGGCAGCGCATTGACACAGTAGAGACCACATTGCAGCAAATTGTCAAACGGCAGGATGGAACCGATGCTCGTTTGTGGGGATTCTTGGTGACGCTGCTAGTGCTGGCTGCTGGCTTAATCACTAAGCTGCTGTTTTTTGACACGCCACGCCTTTGATGCAGTTTTGCGAATCCAGCCCAGCCCATCAAAGTAAATAGGCAATTCCCCAAGCGAGAGCGAGAATGCCTAGCCAAGGGTGCCACATCTGTCGTAGGGGCGATCGCGCAATCTTTTGACTGAGGAGCAAACTGGCAAGGGTACTGACGACAAGTGTGGTCGTTTGCAGGAACCCGATCACCGCTGGATGGGCTTGCCAACTGGGCAAACTCGTGCCATCGAGGCCAAAGGTTGCAAAGGTTACGGGCAACAACTGCCCTGCCTCCCCTAGACCAAGGGGCAAATAATAGGCCAAATTGGCACCCAGCACCAAAGGTAGATACCCATAGGCCAAGCGCACAAAGGGAACCAAGCCTTGTCGGTGTATCTGATGCCAACCCCATGCCAAGAGTCCCGGCAGAGCTAGCGCCACCACTGCAATCATCCCCTGTAACCAAAAATGAGCTTCCGTCAGTCCTAGCCGTTTCAAAAGCAGCGGTAAACGGTGCAATACCACCGCCCCCAAGAGCAAAAACAGCAGGCAAACTTCAGCCGCCGTGGCCTCATGACTAGTCCAGAGATCAATAGCCGGCGGACGCAGATTCACTTCCACCGAGCGATGCGGGCAAGCCTTGAGACAGGTCATACACAAAACGCAATTGCGGTTATCCGTCAATTGAGCGGGATGGGAATAGACGGGACAGCCCCCCGTTTCTTGACCTTCCCCAAGGGCGGGACCGCCTTTGTAGCATTGGTAGGTCTGGCAACTGGCAGCGCACACCCCCTGCTGTGCCCGCAATTCAAGAATGGAGAGTTTGCCAAAGAGGCCATTCATGCCACCAATGGGGCAGAGATAGCGACACCAAAAGCGACGTTCATAGAGCTGAGAAAAAATCACGGCTCCCGCTGTAATCAAGATCAGTAGCCAACTGGAGAGATAGGCCGTATTGGGTAAATCCCACAATTCTTCCCACAGGAGAATCACGGCAAAGAGGCCAAAGAGCACCCAGCCCCCCCAGCGTTCCGCCAGTTGACGCGGCCAAGGGCGCAGCTTGCGCGGCCAAATCTTGAGGGATAGCCTTTGCAGGACTTCGCCGTAGATCATAAAGGGGCAGACCGCACACCAAATGCGCCCCAAAAAGGGAAAGATCAGCAATGAGACCGGCCACCACCACGCCCAGAAGAGGTTCAGGGTAAAGTTGTGTGGGCGATCTTGGGGTCCCCAGAGGCCAATGGCGACAATCAGCGGAAAAAGCCAAAGGGTCAGGCCATAGTTGAGGCGATCGGGCCACCACGGACTGCGTAGAAAAGCACGCAATTGGGGATAGGCATTGAGTAGGTTCCAACGAAATCGCCGTTGGCGCGATCGCTCCGGCCAAAAGACTTCTTCAGTGAGTAACTCCGCCCCGTCTGCTTGCACAAGGGCACGCTCCACCAGACTCGCTAACTCCCGCAAATTGCCGGGAAAATCATAACTTTGCAGCCGGCGTAGGGCTTCGGGGGTAATCTGAGGCTTAGGAATGCCCCGTTGCCGGCAGTAGAGGGCAATATAGTAATTCACCAAGGCTTCAATATCTGCTTTTGTCACCCGCAGTGGGGGTACCTTAATTTGGTGGTGCACCAGATTTTGGCAATCGCAGCCTTTCTTTTCGGCAATCAAGATCAATCGCCCCGGAAAGCGGCGGGAGGATATGGGGGGGTCGGCGACGGGTTCATAGGTCTGTTCGGCCACAAGGCGGCGCAGTTGCGGATAGAGGTGGGCAGGCCATTCATGGACATTGTTGAGGATCAGGGTGCCCTCTGCGACCCAGTCAAGGAGACCCGGTTTCGTGGCTTTGCCAAAGAGTTCTGCCCCATTGGCGGATAGGGTGCCACAGTTAAAACGAATCAAAGGTTGACGGCGATCGCGCGAGCCATAATGAATTAGCGCAGCAATATTGTCCTTTTCCAGACCCGGTTCACCAAAAATCAATACCGGCTGGCGATCGCTCGCGGCCTCTTTAATCCCTTGGCGTAAGCGCACGGCATAGCGGCTACTCCCTACAATTCCCTGTTTTACGCGCGGCACAAGATAGGGGCGCAAGACTGCCTGCCGCTCCTGCTCGTGGGCAAGATCACTGAGGGTACTTTGCAGCTGCTGCGACACCTGTTGGCGGAGTTCGGGAAATTGATCAGCCAATGTGGCAAACACCTCGCGGGGCAATGTCCACAATTCACAGTCCGTGAGGGTAATCACTGTTTGCGGTGCCTGTTGCTCCAGTACTAATTCTGGCCAGTGTAAAACCGTTCCCGGTGGCAGGGTCGTTATAGTGGCGGGGCGATCGCGGGTGGTGTGGTAGGCTTCCAGTTCTCCCGATTTCAGGATCATCAGATGAGTAACGGCTGTGTCTTCAAGGACAAGGCGACGATTGGCTGCAATGGATTCTGTGCGCAGGGCGGCAGCGATCGCCTCTAATGCTGCCAAAGAAAGCGATCCTAGGGGAGTATAGGTTTGCAGCCAACTCAGGCGATCGGTCATCGAGGGCACCCCCCAACAAAATTAGTGATGAGGAAACACCTCACTACCTATGGCTCAGTTCCTTTACCAAACTACGCTAGGATTGTAAAGGTTTCTTACGCTCCTCAACGCTCTATTACAAAACCCGCAGGAAGTCGCTATGAGTCTGCCGATTCGTAATGTTGCCATTATCGCCCACGTTGACCACGGCAAAACCACTCTGGTGGATGCCCTACTGCGTCAGTCGGGTACCTTTCGTGAAGGGGAAGACATTCCTGAGTGCGTCATGGACTCCCATGATCTGGAGCGCGAGCGTGGCATTACGATTCTGGCCAAGAATACAGCGGTTCGCTACAAAGACTTGACGATTAACATTGTGGATACCCCCGGCCACGCCGATTTTGGCGGTGAAGTGGAGCGCGTCCTTGGCATGGTGGAGGGTTGTCTGCTGATTGTCGATGCCAACGAAGGGCCAATGCCCCAAACCCGCTTTGTCCTGAAAAAAGCCCTGGAAAAAGGTCTGCGCCCCATTGTGGTTGTGAATAAAATTGACCGGCCGCAGGCAGAACCCTACAAAGCCATTGATAAGGTGTTGGACTTATTTATTGAGCTGGGGGCGGATGATGATCAGTGCGAGTTTCCCTATCTCTTTGCTTCGGGCTTGGCGGGCTACGCAAAAACAGATCTAGACGAAGAGGGCAAGGATATGCAGCCCCTCTTTGAGGCCATTGTCCGCCATATTCCACCGCCCGTGGGCAATCCCGATGCGCCGCTGCAACTGCAGGTGACCACCTTGGATTACTCGGAGTACCTAGGGCGAATTGTCATTGGCAAAATTCACAACGGCACCGTGCAGCTGGGACAGCAGGCGGCCTTGGTCAAGGATAACGGCCAAATTGTCAAGGCAAAGATTACCAAACTCTTGGGCTTTGAGGGACTGAAGCGGATTGAATTGGACATGGCCAGTGCCGGCAATATTGTGGCGATCGCGGGCTTTAGTGATGCCAACATTGGCGAAACCATCACCGACCCCAACAACCCCCAAGCCCTACCCCTGATCAAGGTGGATGAACCGACCCTGCAAATGACCTTTGCGGTCAATGACTCCCCCTTTGCCGGTCAGGAGGGAACCTTTGTGACCTCGCGGCAATTGCGCGATCGCCTGTTTCGGGAACTGGAAACCAACGTGGCACTGCGGGTCGAAGAAACTGACTCCCCCGATCGCTTTGCCGTTTCTGGTCGGGGTGAATTGCACCTTGGCATTCTCATTGAAACGATGCGCCGCGAAGGCTATGAATTCCAAGTGTCCCAGCCACAGGTGATCTATCGTGAAGTCAATGGTCAGCCCTGCGAACCCTACGAATGCTTAGTGCTCGACGTTCCCGATGAAGCCGTTGGCGGCTGTATTGAGCGCCTCGGCCAGCGACGCGGTGAAATGCAGGATATGCAGGTGGGGGGCAATGGTCGGACGCAACTGGAGTTTGTGATTCCGGCGCGGGGTCTCATTGGTTTCCGGGGCGAATTTATGCGCCTAACGCGCGGCGAAGGGATTATGAACCACAGCTTTTTGGACTATCGTCCCTTGGCAGGCGAGATCAGCACCCGTCGCAATGGCGTCTTAATTGCCTTTGAGGAGGGCACGGCCACCTTCTATGCCCTGAAAAACGCCGAAGATCGTGGTGTCTTTTTCATTACCCCCGGCACCAAAGTCTATAAGGGTATGATTGTCGGTGAGCATAACCGTCCCCAAGACCTCGAAATCAACGTCTGCAAAGCCAAACAACTCACCAACTTCCGCTCCTCAACGGGGGATGAACTAGTGCAACTGCAAGCACCTGTGGAAATGAGCCTAGAGCGGGCACTGGAGTACATTGGCCCCGATGAACTGGTGGAGGTAACGCCCCAATCCATCCGACTGCGCAAAATGAGCAAGAAGCTGGCACGCCGCTAATGCTGACGAATGCCTTTTTTGCCCTCTCGCTGTTTCCCTATTTGGGGTTCTTGTACTTCATGACCCGCAACCCCAACACCCCCCGTTTAGCCCTCATTGGCTTCTATGGGACACTGGTGTTTGTTGCTGTCACCATTCCAGCGGGACTCTATGCCCAGCAGGTCTATGGCACAACCTTGGCCAATGTGGATGGGTTGCACGGGGGGGCAGAATTTTTTCTAACCTTGGCCAATATCCTGATTGCCTTGGGCTTTCGCCGCGCCCTCAGGGAATCCTCCTAACCGCCTATTGCCAGCGGCATAACCAAAGAAAGCGCAGCCAACTACGCAGGAGTGCCAAACCCGCTAGTGCTGCTACTGTAAAAAGAGCGATCGCCCCCCCCAAAGCTTTGGCTGACCACAACATCGCCCCCGCCAAAAGGGTAAAACCAGCCAATCCCAAATAGACTAAACAAATTAACAAACTCTCAATCCGCCGCAGTTGCCGCTCCATGGTGGGATTGCGCACCGACAGTTGCAGTTCGCCACAAGCCAAGCGATCCTCTAACTGTTGCAGCCGCACTTCAAGGCGACTGGGCTGCTGTAATCGCTGGTTGAGTAGGGTTTGGGTTTGGTGAATCAGTTCTCGCCAGCCCCCCCGCGAGCGACGCATTAATTCCTTGACAAAGGGTTGGGCAGCGGCAGTCAGGTTGTACTCAGGGTCTAAACTGCGGGCAATCCCATCGAGGGTTGTGAGGGACTTGAGAATATAGGTCATCTTTGCGGGTAGGCGAAAGGGTTGCTGCTCAAAAAGGGCATACACATCCTGTTGCAACTCCCGAAAGGCGGTTAAATCCACAGGCCGTTCGGTAAATCGATCTAAAATCAATTGCATAATCCGTTGTAGGGGGACTCTATCGGTAACAGGCATCAATAGCCCCAGTTCAATTAAGGCAGCAATCACGCGATCGCTATCCTTTTGCAGCACAGCAAAAAATGTTTGCACCATCTGCTGCTGATTCAGGGCTGGCACTTCTGTCATCATGCCGTAGTCATAGAAGATGAGATTGCCTTCCTTGGTCACGGCCAAGTTCCCCGGATGCGGATCAGCGTGGAAGAAGCCATCAATCAATAATTGCTTGAGATAGCAACAAATTCCCCGCTGGTTAATCATCTGGGGATTCAAGCCAAAGGCTTCGATGGCGGCGCGATTGTCAATGCGAATGCCGGGGAGATACTCCATCGTCAGGACATAGCGGCAAGTATGCGTCCAATAGACCTTGGGGACGCGAATATGGGGGTCTTGGGCAAAGTTGGCCCGAAAGCGATCGGCATTTTGCCCCTCTTGAACGTAATCAATTTCCCGCAGCAGAATACTAAAAAACTCTTCATAGATTTCGTGGAGGGCATAGGGACGCAGAAAGGGCAGCCAGCGATCGCCCCAGCGAATGAGTTCACCAATGGCCAGATAGTCCAGATACAATTTCGCCTCTAGATGGGGGCGTTGCACCTTGACAACAACCTGTTCACCACTGTGGAGTGTGGCGCGATGGACTTGACCGAGACTGGCGGCTGCAAGGGGTTTGGGATCAAAGGTGGCGTAGAGATCGGCAAGGGGTTGCCCCAAGTGCTGCTCAATCAGGGCGATCGCCTGTCGCGAGTCAAAGGCAGGCACCTGGTCCTGTAGCTTTCTTAGCGCTTCAATGTATGCCGGGGGCAAAAGATCAAAACGAGTGGAGAGAAACTGACCCATTTTAATAAAGGTCGGTCCCAAGACCAATAATTGCTGTACGAGCCAACGCGCACGTTGGGATTGGGCGCGATCGCTCCGCCGCCGCCAAGCATAATCCCACAGCAGTTGACTCCCAAAGCGCCCCAACACCCCCACAATTTGGCTGATACGGCGCAACAGTAGCCAGCGACTGGGACGATAGCTAGAGGCAGTAACCAGCATTCAGCAGCAATCACCAAAAGTGCCCAACCTCAACAATACTCCCTTTTTCACGGGCATTCAGACTTGCTCGCCCCGATTCTCTTCTGCCGTGTCTATGATGAGAACTAGAGTCCTGATCGGAATTTGCTATGGCGACCACACGTCAATTTAGTAGCTTCAGCGATCTCCTAGCCACCACAGATAGACCCCTCCTAGTTGACTTTTATGCCGACTGGTGTGGTCCTTGCCGCATGATGGCGCCGATTTTAGAGCAGGTCAAGAAACATTTGAAATCCAGCGTTGAGGTGGTCAAAATTGACTCCGAGCGCTATCCCCAACTGTCAAGTCAATACCACGTTCAAGCCCTGCCAACCTTGATTCTTTTCCACCGAGGCCGTGAGGTTCAGCGCTGGGAAGGGGTTCAACCGCCAGAAGTTCTGATTGATGCGATTCGCCGCCTCTAAAATTCTTCGAAAGAAGGGTGTTTGAGGAATTAATCAGGATTGGCCAATATCAGCTATTGGACATTGCTTGTACCACCGTTGGCGGGGGGCGTCATCGGCTACTTTACAAATGATTTAGCCATTACCATGCTCTTTCGCCCCTACAGACCCATTTATGTAGGTGGCAAGCCACTCCCCTTTACCCCCGGTCTGATTCCCCGCAATCAGGAGCGGCTGGCTCGTCGCATTGCTGATGCCATTCTGGGTTCTCTCCTGACGCCAGAGGAGCTGCAAAACTTAGCGCGGCGGCTGTTGCAAGTGGAGCGGGTGAAGGCGGTTATCCATTGGCTCCTACAGACAAGTCTGAGCCAAATTCAGGCTCAAAGTGAACAGCGATCGGCTCAAGTCCTAGGCAATATTTTGCGGGACTTTTTTAGCGGTGCCTTGCCCCGTTTAATCAAGGTGTGGTCACGGCGGGAAGACTTTCTAGCGCCACAACTGAGTCAACTCTTTGACCAAGTCTTGGTGGAACTGCAACTGAGCGATGAACAGGCAGAGAAATTGGCAGATTGGCTCCTGTCGGTGATCCTGCCCCCCGATCGCCTGCGACTGGCCATCATTGACTTCCTGACCGATCGCACGATTGATGTTCTTGATCAAGAACTGCGGCAGAACACCAGTGGCACCTACTGGCTGGTGGCCAATCTTGTGGGTGTGCGCAACCCACTGATTCGTCTGCGAGAGTATTGCCTGAACGAAAAGGAAGCTTGCAACCGCCGTTTGGGGGAGTTAATTACCGCATTGGCACTGCGACAGCGCTTGGTGGAGGCCCTGCAGCATCTGAGCCTGCAAAGTTTACCCTTGAGCACCGTGCGCGAGTTACGGCAACTGTTTCAGCAGACAGTGCGCGGCTATATCCAGGAGCAGGGCTTTAGTGTGATTGAAGCCCTCAGTTCAACGGTGGCGTGGGAAACTCTTTCCCTGAGTATTCTGCGGCGACTGCGGGATTCCACCAGTCTGGGTGCCTCTTTGGAAGTGGTCAGCGATGAATTGGCTCTAGTGCTCGATCGCTATCTGGAACGGGATATGGAGGTGATGATTGAGCGGGCGATTCCGATTTTGGATTTGGATCGGGTAATTGTGGATCGGGTCAAGGCCACCTCGCCAGAAAATCTGGAACTAGCCATTCAGGGCATTGTTCGCAGTGAGTTGCAAGCCATTGTCCGCTTGGGGGGAATCCTTGGCTTTTTGATTGGGGTGGTGCAGGCCGGCTTTTTGTACTGGCAAAGTCTGCAAGCCCCCTAAACAGGAACTTTGATCTCAGATTCACCCGCTAACTGGCGCAGGTTTTGGCAGCGAATGAGTTCTGTTACATTGAGAACAGGACGCCGCTCTAGCTCTGCCACCTGAGAAATCCCCGCAAGGAGAGCCTTGGCAGCCTCCTGCTCACTGTAGCCACGCCGTTGAGCCAGTTTCAGTGCTTCGCGATCGGCCGCCACTTCCACGGGAATTCCCCGCGTATTTTGCCACACTTGCAGGCCAGCAAAGGTGGTTAGCGCCCCTGCCACCAAAATACCGACGGCGTCTGCTTGCATCAATTCCAAGGCTGTGCCCACCAACCCTGCCGCCGTTAGCCCCTGGCAGAGACCGGGCTTCAGCAGGCCAGTGGTGTCAAACCAAGCCACGGCTCGCAGCAGTAAAAGGTCACGTTCAGGGGTATCCAGATGTTGCCACAAGCGAAAGTTAATTTCAATTCGGCGATCGCCCCAAGGGAGAGCGGGCTGATAGCGCAGGACTTGACTTTGTTGGGGTCGAGAAACCAACTTACAATACATCCGTGCCGACGCTGGCATTAGATCAAGCAAGCGCGGAATCTCAGCCTCTGGGGTCATAGGGAAAGTCATACACTCATTGCTCTGCCTTTAGTCTGCCATTACCATCCCTTTTCTGCAATCTTTTGGATTCCTTAGAATAAAGGGGCATGTGTTTTTTGTGCCCAAATCAAAATGGTGATGACATCGGCCTTTGCCCCCTCAGAACAATCGCTGGTTGCTTCTGGCCAAGAATTGCCCGCCGTGGATGTGGCGATTGTCGGTGCGGGGATTGTGGGTCTGAGTTTGGCCTGTGCCCTACGCCATAGTGGCCTAGCGATCGCCCTCATTGAGGCAACCCCCTACGCGCGGGAAAACACCAAAGGCCAAGCCTATGCTCTGCACCAAGTGTCCCGCTACTTCTTTGAGGGGATAGGGGTGTGGGATCAGCTGATGCCCCATGTGCAGCCCTTTGAGGTGGTGCAACTCTCCGATGGCCATTGCCCCATAAGGGTTTACTTTGATTCTGGGGATTTGGACACCGCAGCCGTTGGCTATGTTGCTGAACATACAGTGCTCGCCGAGACCCTACAGAGGATTTTAGCATCGGCAAATAATGTCACATTTTACTGTCCGTGGCGGGTGGTTACCAATGAAGTGAAGGGCGATCGCGCCCACCTCACCCTCATCTCTGACCACTCCTCAGAACCCCAAGTGGCGCATTTGGCGGCGCGTTTAGTGGTGGCAGCAGATGGTGGCAAGTCTCCTTTGCGGCAGCAGATGGGCATTGAACCCAAGGGATGGCAGTATGGTCACTCCTGTGTGGTTGCTACCCTCGATGTTGCCCATCCCCAACCCGTGATCGCCTATGAACGTTTTTGGCCAACAGGCCCCATGGGAGTGCTGCCCCTGCCGGGGAATCGCTATCGAGTGGTTTGGACACTGCCCCACCTAGAGGCACAAGCCGTTGCTGCCCTCGACGATCGCGCCTTTCTAGCGAAACTTCAGCCCTATCTTGACCCGCAGATGGCGGAGATTACCGCTGTGAGCGATCGCTTTGTCTTTCCAACCCAATTAATGCAAGTGAATTCCTATGTGGCCGATCGCTTTGTGGTTATTGGCGATGCCGCCCATCGCTGTCATCCAGTGGGAGGGCAAGGGCTAAATTTAGGCCTGCGGGATGTGTGGGCACTAGCACAACAAATTCTTGCTACACCTTGTGAGAGACTGGGCGATCGCCCGTCCTTGATCCAATTTCACCGTCAACGCTGGTGGCAAAATGCCCTAACCCTTGGATTTACCGACCTACTCAATCGGCTTTTTTCCAATGCGTGGTGGCCTTTGGTGGGGGTGCGCCGCTGGGGCTTGTGGCTGTTGCGAACTGTTGCCCCCTTCAAACGTCTGGTGCTGCGGTTTATGGCTGGTCTCCTGCTACCCCTACCGAGCGATCGTCAATTCCCCAGAAGGCGTTAAAACTTTCTACGCAATTATCGCTAGCGCCGTCATTCTGTAGGATTAATTTGACAGAGAAACGAACCACTTGGGAGAAATCGATGGCTGCTACGGATGATCTAGAGAAAATTCGCCGCCAGTTTGACTATGGCCCCTATCCCCGTGTTGCCATTGACAAAACTCCCAAAGATGACCCGAACGTTCTCTTTGTCCACGATTTAGTGACCCCCTTTTATGTGCGGGATCATCGGGTGCCAGAGACCAAGGGCAAGCGGATTCTCGATGCCGGTTGTGGCACTGGCTATAAGTCCTTAGTGCTGGCGATCGCCAACCCCGGCGCGGAAATTGTCGGTATTGATCTATCCCCTGAGTCTGTGAAGTTAGCGGCAGAGCGGCTTAAGTTTCATCAGTTTGACAACGTTTACTTTGAGGCGCGCTCCATTTTGGATTTGCCCAGTTGGGGCGAGCAGTTTGACTACATCAATTGCGATGAGGTGTTGTATCTGCTGCCTGACCCCGTCGCAGGCCTCAATGCCCTCAAAAGTGTCCTTAAGCCCGATGGTATCTTGCGCGCCAATCTCCACAGTGCGCTGCAACGCTTCCCCTACTTTCGTGCCCAAAACCTCTTTAAGCTGATGGGCTTGATGGACGACAATCCCGAAGAAATGGAAATGGACATTGTCCGCGAGATCATGAAAGAACTCAAGGATGGTGTCGATCTGAAGGTTCGCGCTTGGAACCCGCACTATGAGAAGGAGGAGAGTAATGAGACCCTCTTGGCGAATCATTTACTGGTGGGCGATAAGGGCAGCACGATTCCCCAACTCTTTCAATACCTAGAAGCAGCAGGTCTGGAATTCATTTCCATGGTTAACTGGCGCCACTGGAATCTGGTGGATCTCTTCAAAGACCCAGAGAACCTGCCCACCTTTTTAGCGCTGAGCTTGCCCGATGTGCCCCAGGCAGTGCAGTTGGAGATCTATGAGCTACTGCATCCCGTGCATCGCCTCTTGGATTTTTGGTGTAGTCCGCAACCCCGTGCCGCGGTACCCGACTTAGGGGAATGGTCTGAGGAGCAGTGGGATCAAAGTACGATTTATCTGCATCCGCAACTGCGCACTGAGGCAATCAAGGAAAAATGGCTGGGGTATCTCAATGACCGCATGATTGTAGACTTGGGCACATTTATGTCCTTTTCTAGTCCCACGTCGGTCTATGTGGATCCGCTGGGATTGGCAACACTACTGCCCTTGTTTGATCAGCCCTTGGCCTTTCCAGAGCTGTGCGATCGCTATCAACGCTTGGCTCCCCTCGACCCCCTCACCCTAGAGCCCATTGAACCAAGGGTGGCACGGCAACAACTGCAAGCCCTTTTGACCCGCTTGGAATTGAGTTTATTTGTTCTGGTTAGTTTACCCTAAACCCATCCAGCCAAGAACTTGGGCAAGCGCCAGTCCCAAATAGTTGGCGATCGCATAGCCAAGCAGTCCCAAGGTAATCCCGACCCCCATTAACTGGGGTTGATGCCGACCCGTGGCTTGGGCAACGGCTGTGGTTGGTCCGCCAACAGCTGCCTGGGAGGCAAGGGCAAGCAGTTCCACATCCAACTTCAGGAGTGCCCCAAGGCCGAAGGTGACAAGACCATGGGTAAACACAATCATGGTGGTAAAGAGAATCATTTCCAGTCCCACCGGAATGAGCGAGGGCACATGGGTACCGGCACCAATCACCGTAAAAAAAAGATTCAGGCCAAACATTCCCAAAGCGCCCGTGCCCCGCAGGTAGCGCATCCATTTGAATTGCGCCAGCGCCAAGCTGAGGGTGGTGAGCCAGACAACAGTGGGAATTAGCGGCCAAAACTGATGCAGCGCCGTTGACAGGACCAAGATAGCCACAGCCAAGCTGAGGAGAATGGCTAGATCTAGGGGGGCGATCGCTGAGGTGGTGGGCAGGGGAGTCACCGTAGCCGCTTCCCCCTGATCCCGTGGTGGATAAAAATGTGCCAACAGCGAAGGCAGACTCAGCGTGGTGGCCAGCCAAATGGCCGTGAGCAGGTTATCCGCCGTCGTTGCCGCACTAAAGAGCAAATCCGAAAGGTTGAGGGCACGCCCAACCCCCACAAAGTTAATGCTGCCGCCAATATAACTGGCCGCCAAACTGCCCGCCAAGCGGGGGGTATCCCCGAGAAACCGACTGTGGAACAGCACACTGGCAAGGAGCGCACCCACCAAGGTTCCAAAACTAGCAAGGCCAAAGGCTAACAGGGCCGATCGCCCCAAGCGCCGCACATCCTGTAAATTCACCAGCAGTAGTAGCCAGACGATCGCCAACGAGGTGATGGTGCCGTAGATCGTGTCATAGACCGGCGATTGTTGGGGAATAAGACCCAAATTTGCACAGATGGCCGCCAAGATCAAAATGATCAGCGAAGACCCCAAGCGTGCCGCCCAGCGAAAGCGATGCTCTAGCCATAGCCCCAGAGCCGTCAGGGTTAATAGGATGCCCCAAAGGATCAAGTCATCCATGGGGGGGCAACTCCGCTAGCCGCTGTCCCAACCGTGTCGGCTGCTCATAGACCCGCCGCAGGGTATTCACATCCCGCTGTGAAATGGGGGGCGGATCCGCCACTTGGGCAAAATAGAGGGCATCAGTGGGTAGGGGACTATGTCCCCAAATGCCGAGGGCATGACCCAGTTCATGGCGCAGCGCTGCAAGGACAAACTTGGCAGCTTGAGTCGGACGCACCACGACACGGCAGCGATGGCGCAGCACCCCTTGGCTATCCACAAAGAGTTCGTAGCTGGTTTCAGCAAAGCGGGCGCGGCGGTTATTTTGATCCGTGGGTCGCTGCGAGAGCAAGCGAATATTGGCCGCTAGGCTGGCATCCACAATTTTTAGGGGCAAATAGGCGGACCACTCCTTTACGGCCTGTTCTGCCGCTGCTTGCCACACATGGTTCGGATCCCACGGCGGCGGTTCAATGGCAACGGTGACCGGGAACTCTGTCCACAGTAGATAGCCTACTTCCACCGCTTGGACTTCATCAAAATAGTCCTCACCTTTCCTAGGAATCTCAGCTAGGGAGGGGGGCAACGGATAATGCACTGCCGCTGGCAGTTGGATATTCTGGCGCGTCAGGTTTGCGGTGCCTGCCAAAGACTCCCAATTCCCTTGGGTACCGCCCAGCATCAATCCTAGGGCAACCATGCACACCAAGAACCACCAGCGACGCTTCATCTTTGCTCCTCAACAGGTCTGTACAAAGGGCCAGCCCGGAAATCGCCAGAGAATGATGGGAATTGCCACTGTCCAGAAAAAGGCATTGAGCAAGGCAATTTGACCCGCCAGATTCATCGGCAGATGCAACCATCCCTGCAGCACCCAGCGATCCAAGGGCAAGACCAAGAGCCACATAAAACAAATGACGGCCATTCCGCCCCAAAAGATTGGCCAGCGGGCGTTGCTATTGAAGCCCTCAAAAAAGGTTTGACCCACCAGTTCTTCGAGAATGGCGACGGGGGCAGAGCGGTATTGCCCACCCGTAACTTGGGTAGCGGCGGCGAGTTGCGGAGCATGATCACCGACAACAATGGCGTTGATTTTGACTCGTTGTTGGCGGGCATTGGCCACCACGCCTGCATCCACTGGGGCTTCCCCATCGGTAATGAGGAGCAGTTGGCGGCAGCGATTCGAGATCTGTTGCAGTTGTTGGGTGGCCATGGCGATCGCCCCCGAAAGATTGGTGGCACTGGGATCCACTTGGGCAAGCAAGTCACTGCGATTGAGGGCTTGATCCAGTTGGGTGAGGAGCAGATCACTATTGGTTTCAAACCGCGGCGTCAGAAACACCACATTGCGACCAAAGCCGTGGATCATGACTTCGTTGGGGTTGGTGAGTTCCCGTTGGTTACGTTGTAAGTAGAGCTTGGCAGCGAGCACCTGCTGCGCCATTACAGTTTGCGGTTGATTAAATTGCAACGGATTATTGCCAAACGTACTGCTGCTGAGATCAAGGGAGAGAACAACGGCGACACTAGGGCGTCCCCAATTCAACAGTGAGAAGAGCAACGCCAGCAGGACACAGCCTATGAAAAGAATGAGGGGAATCTGAAAAAGAGGGTAATACCACAGTTGTCGCCGACGAGTCATAACTCACCTAAGGCAAGGTACCGCTAAAGACTGCGAGGGCAGGCCCGGTCATATACAAATGTTGGCTAGGCAAATCCCAGCGAATATGGAGATCTCCCCCCGGCAGTTCAACCGTGGCTTGGGCTTGATCGCCCACAGGACTGAGGCGATGGGTCAAGACGGCAGCGACGAGGGTGGCACAGGCTCCCGTTCCACAGGCAAGGGTGATACCAGCTCCCCGTTCCCAGACGCGCATCCGCAAGCGATCGCTCCCTAGGACTTGCACAAACTCAGTATTGGTACGCTGGGGAAAAACGGGGTGATGTTCAAACTGTGGGCCAAGGGTTGCCAGATCAACCGCAGCGACATCCTCGACAAACGTGACACAGTGGGGATTGCCCATACTCACACACGTCACCAACCACGGGCGATCGCCCACCATTAGGGGCACATCAATCACCTTTTGATCTGCGGCTGCCAAGGTGGTGGGAATCTGCTGCGCCAAGAGTTGGGGTTTACCCATATCCACCGTTACCTGACCATCCGCTTGTACCTCTGGCACAATGAGACCGGCAAGGGTGTCAATGCGGTAGCGCACGATTTCGCCGGCGGAGCGACCCTCAAGGGCAAAAATAAACTTGGCCAAACAGCGAATGCCATTGCCGCACATTTCGGCCACTGAGCCATCGGCATTGTACATCCGCATGCGGTAGTCGGTATCCCCCGTGCCTGTCAGCAAAAAAATCACGCCATCGGCGCCGACCCCAAAGTGGCGATCGCACCAGTGTTGCGCTTGTTCTGGGGTTAAGAGCAGCTCTTCCTGATGGCGGTTGTCAATGAGTAGGAAATCGTTACCTAACCCTTGGTACTTCTGAAAAGATAGGCTCATAAAATTGAAAAGGTACGAGAGGGAAATCCATGACCGACGAATTCAATACGGCACTGCCCAGCATTCGCCAGTTGCAGACCTTCATTAAAGATAGCACCGAGGTTGAAGTCAAGCTCAGCACCAGTGATCTCGTGGTTGGTAAGGTGCGCTGGCAGGATATGAATTGCCTCTGCGTTGTCGATCACTATGATCAACCCACCATTATTTGGAAGCAGGCCATTGTCTTTATTAAACCCAAGCTAGCCTAAGGACCACAGTTGCAGCGCCACTGCCAAGGCCTCTTGATAGACCACCTGCCAAGGCTGCTGATGCTGACGGGCAAGGGCGGCACAGTCTTCGTATTCCGGCTGGACATTGAGCCGCTGTCCTTGGTGTTCGGCTACTTTCACCCGTACTTCACCAAAGACCGTTGCAATGGTTTTAATTTGGCGTTCAAGGATATAGCGCTCCTGTACCTGCCGCCGCAGCCCCAGCGTCGTTGTTTCCCGAAAGAGGGTCTGGACACAGGCGGCCTCAACACTGGGGGGACACAGCACCGTGAGCAACACCCCCAAGCGTGACTTTTTCATCGTAATGGGTTGGTAAAAGACCTCAATCGCACCAGCAGCATAAAGTTGTTCAAGAGTATAGCTGAGGGCTTGGGGTGTCATGTCATCCAGTTGGGTTTGCAGTTCGACAATGGTTTTTGCCGTAGTTGTTTCTGCTGAGTTCGGCAGCGTTCCCAACCAGAGACGCAAGAGATTCGGTAGGGGCAACTCTTGACTCCCAGCGCCTAAGCCCACCCGTTTCAATGTCATCGCTGGCGGCGCACCAAAGCCCTCACTGAGGGCACAGACAAGGGCAGCGCCTGTGGGTGTCACCAATTCTTTTTCAATACCGTTGCTGTAGAGGGGCACTTGGTAGGTTTGGCACAGTTGTAAGACCGCAGGCACGGGCACCGGCAATTGACCATGGGCAGCTTTGACCATTCCGCCGCCCGTTGGTAAAGCAGAGCAGTAAATGCGGCTCACATCAAGGTAATCCAGCCCTAAGCAGGTGCCGACAATATCCACAAGCGCATCCACCGCTCCCACTTCATGGAAATGTACTTTTTCTGGCTCAATGCCATGCACGGCGCCCTCAGCAATGGCCAAGGCTTCAAAAACCTTGAGACTCCAGTCACGGGCGCGATCGCTAAGGTGGGCGGCACGGATTTGCTCTGCAATGTCTGGCCAATGGCGATGGTGATGGGAGTGGCGATCGCGCAGATGCACCTGTGCTTTTAATCCCCGCTGTCCCTTGCGCTGCACTGTTTCAATGGTTAGCTCAAACTCATTGGCAATTCCCAGCTTTGCCAATTGGCTTTGGAGGTAGTCGAGGGGAACCCCCAGATCAAGGAGGGCACCCAGACACATATCCCCCGCCACCCCAGCAGGGCAGTCAAAATAGGCAACCGTCATAGCAAACTCACAGGTGCAGCGGCACTAAGGACTATGATACCGGGTTTATAGTGAGCGAAACTGCGAGGAGACTTACCCTACCGCTGAGGTTTCTGTGGCGATCAACAGCTCATCAACTATAACCGACGGTTGCCACTGGTAGCGCCTCAAGTTAATGCGATCGCCCGCCTCAAAAATAATCCCCTCTGCTTCTAGGCGCCAGCGCTGTAACTCATCCGTCCCTTGGCGTTGGGGCGCGTAGGAGATTTTGCCTTGGGCATTAACCACCCGATGCCATGGAATGTCAGAATTCGGTGCCACTTGATAAAGGGCATAGCCCACATAGCGTGCATGCCGTGGCCAACCACACAGGGCAGCAATTTGGCCATAGGTGGCCACACGTCCTACGGGGATTTGCTTCACTAACCAATAAATTTTTTGTTGAAACGTCAGTGCCTGTGTATCTGTCTTCATAAGATTTCATATTTTAAGGCACATTCAACCCCTCTAAATCCGTATTCCTACGGAGGAAAGCATCAAAATGAACCCCCTAGATTAAACATTAAGGGTGGTAACAGGATTACTAAATTCAATTAAGAACACCTGCCCCCGAAAAGATAGATCGGTCATGATTTAAGCAGCAGCAATGCTGAGGCAGGGGAGGGTGGAATTCTTTGCTTTGTGTTGAACCATGATGTGTTTCTCATCTAATTGTTTTTTGCTGAATGATTGCTTCTATGCTTTTTTGACTTGAGCTCCCAATTGTCTTTGTCGATATTCTTGACGCTATTTGATGGAGTCGCCCTATGACCATGACCAGTTCCCGACCCCAAGCCGCCGCTGGCGATCGCTACGGTGTTAACCATCTCCTGCGCAAAAAATACCCGAAACGCCACCATCACTATGCTTTTTGGGACTTCTTTCAATTCGATAGCGATCGCGGTACCTATACCGATTGGAACAATGCCCGTAACCTCCTAGTGACTGAAGACTTCATCATTGGCCTCATTGAAGGCCTTGAAGAGGAAGTTGGCCCTGCCTCCAGCGTCGTCATGTACAAAATTGGTGAAGAATGGGGACGCCGCGATGCCCGCTTCTTCCAAGAGTGGTTTCCCACGGAATATGGCTATGAGCAGGGGATCAAGCAAATGCGGCTTCCCTATGTCCTCGAAGCTTGGTGGTGGCCCTGCACAACCCAAGGCTGGGGCAACTGGGAAGTGGATCTCAGCGAGCAAAAACATGGCTTTATGTTCATCAATATCTTTGATTCCGTTGTGGCGCGTACCTTGGGGGATGTTGGCCGACCCGTGTGCCACCTCTACGCAGGCCTCTTTGCCGGTTTCTTTAGCGGCCTGATTCAAAAAGAACTCAGTTGTATTGAAATCCAGTGCTACGCTATGGGAGAAACCTACTGCAAGTTCCTGCTCGGCAAGCAGGATCGCATTGATGCCGCTGCCTTCTGGCAAAACGAAGGAGCCTCCGCCAAAGATATTGAAAAACGGCTCCGCAGTGGAGAACTGGTCTATGAAAAACCTAAACGGTAATTGGCAACAGCAAGCCGTTGCTGAATTCTTTGAGGAACTGAACTGGCTGGGCTTGGTGCGGCAGCAACCGGTGGCGGAAGCTGTGGTACTCAATTGGCAATCCCTGAAAGTTGGCGAATTTTGGCAGCGGGTCAATTGGCTGGGGCTTGAGGTCAAAGGGGCGATCGCTCCCACGAGTCCCACAGAATGGCCCAGCTATCGCGTCAAGGACTTCTTTGGTCACATCAACTGGGAAGGGATTAGGGTCATCTTGCCTGCGATCTCACCCCCCCTAGAGGAGGAAATGGCGGCTCCCCCCGTTGCTGCCCCTGCCACCCCTTGGGCTGCTTGGTCGGTAGAAACCTTCTTCCGCCAACTCAATTGGGAAGGCCGTCCGGATCAGGCCATTTCCCTCGAGCCGAGTCTGTGCCTCTGGCGCCTATCGGTCAAAGACTTCTGTGCCAGCCTGCCTTGGGCAGGCCAACCCGTAATTGCCCAAGTGAGGAAAGTGGAACCCCCGCCCCCTGCCCCCGTGGAACCCGAAGTCACCCTCTCAGACTTATCAAACCTGTTTTAGGAGATCCCTATGCACACCGAGTTAATGAATCTCTACTACAAAGCCGAAGAAAACTACCTCAGCAATGTGGACATCAAAGTCTTCCGCCACCACATCGAATCGCTCCAGCAGCGGTTGAACACCTATGAATTTCTGCGGGATCATGAAATTGATATCTTTCAGCCTGTGGCCGACACTCTGCAAAAGAAATACCCCACCGAAAATCCCCAAACCCTTGAGCAAGTGTTGCGTCAGGCGATCGCCCTACTGCGCTATGCCGCCATGGCCATGCTCCTGAATAACCCCGAGTTTTTGCAGCATCGGCTCCTCGAGTGGCTCACGGAAGTGGTCAACGCCCACCAAACCCAAACCCTATGGAGCAGTTGCCACGAGCTTCTCAGTGCCCGCCTCAAGGAAATGCTCACCGAGGCTGAACAGGACTTGATTTTGCCGCTGTTGGATCACGCCCAAGCGACCCTTGTGGGTCTGCCAGCGGTGGTCTCTGTCCACGCCTAGGTTAGGGTTGGAAGTCTGCTGAAAGTGCTTGTTATGCCTACGAATGAGGATGTCCTATGATCTCTGTTGCTGATTTGGTCAAAGACCCCATCATCCCCGGCAACTACTACGCTGCCGATGCCTATGTACAGGGGGATTTTGAAACAGGTCTGATTGAAAACCGCAAAGGTGCCCGTCTCATTGCCCTACCGGATATTTTGCTCCAAGCCATCTATGCCGGCCTCGATCAGGAAGTGGGACAGGCCAGTGGGGTGGTTCTCTTTAACTGTGGTCGCTGGTGGGGCAAGAACTTTTATCGCCGCTTTGTCGAGGAGGTCAGCGAGTACTATCGCCGTCCCCTTGCGGAAATGGAAATGGTGGAGTTTCTCCAGTGTCTCAAGGAATGCTGGAAGACCCACGGTTGGGGCACGATTGATCTCGATGTGAGCTTCTACCAGCAGGGCTTTTTGGTGGTGAAAACGTGGGACTCCCCCTTTGCGGCGGCGGCTCCCAAAAATACGGGTCAGCCCCAATGCGCTGCCGAGGCGGGGATTTTAGAGTCCTTCTTTAGCCAATTGACTGGTCGCGATCTCCACTGTGTGCAAACCGCCTGTGAAACCCTAGGGGCAACCAATAACCTCTTTGTCTTGGGCTTGCGGGAGCGGGTCGAACCGGCTAAGGCTTGGCTGCAAGAGGGACAGGATCACGACACGATTATGGAGCGGCTGTGTCGCCCTCAAGCGGCTTGAGTATGATCCTAAAGTAACTCTCGATGCGTCATTAATAAGGAGAAAAGAGCAGTGGCCAAAGTTGTCAAACTTGAACCCATCTCGCGGGAAACCACGATTAATACCAATGACAATTTGCTGTCTGCTCTATTGGACTCTGAACTCCATGTGCTCAAGGAGTGTGGCGGGCGTGGAATGTGTGCCACCTGCCATGTCTATATCAAAGAGGGGATGGAGAGCCTCTCCCCAATCAATAAGCGTGAGCAACGCACCCTTGAGGTGATTACAACGGCAAATGCCACCTCTCGCTTGGCCTGTCAGGCACGGGTACTGGGGCCGGGGGTAGTGGTGGAGCTACCCTCAGGGATGTATGTCAACGCGGTTGAAGATATTGAGTCTTTGATTGGGCGGCGGGCTGAGCAGGATATTTTGCACCCCCTCGATGGCCGCGTCTTGGTGGAAGCGGGCAAGCTCATTACCCGCACGATGATTACCCAGTTGAAAGATACCCAAGTGCAGGTGGGGCAATATCTCGCCAATACGTCGGATGCCTAACCAACCACTTCATTTTCATCCTCAGGGAGGCACCATTTATGGAAGACCGTAGTTTAAATTCCCATGACACGCCATCGCGCAGGGGGCTAGCACCTCTAGAATGGGGCGCAACAGGGCTAACGGTTGTGTTGTCGGTGGCGGCGGCTGCGACCCAACAGGCCATTTTGACAGCGATCGCCCCTTTGCCCCTTTCGCTGGCGGTGGGCTTAAACTTAGTGAGCCGTAAAAAACTGGATGACCAGTTCCAAGCCTTTGTGCAGCAACAGGAGGCGAAAATTGCTGAATTGGTGGCGTCCCAAGGGCAGCAGCAGTCAGAGGTCGGCGGCCTCACCCTTGCCCTTAGTCAGGTGCGCGATCGCCTTGAGGATGTGCAACAACAGCTGGCACAGCTGGGTCAAGGGACGCAGCATCTCCACGACTATACCCGCATTCTCGACACGGAGCAAAAACAAATTGAACAGGTTCTCGAGTGCCTGCGGGAAATTGAGAAAAATACCCAAGTGATTCAAACCAACCCCAGCCATGCCAAGGCCTACTACAATCGCGGTCTCACCCATCAGCGGCTAGGGGATGCCGAAGCGGCGATTCTCGACTACTCCGAAGCCATTCGCATTAATGAGAACTATGCCAAGGCCTACCACAATCGCGGCGTTGCTCGCTCGACCCTTGGCGATCGCAAGGGAGCAGTAGAGGATTTGCGCACAGCGGCAAAGCTGTTCTTTGAACAAGGGGACATTAGCAGTTATCAGCGGGCACGGGATCTGGCCAAGCGCATCCATGAGGTGGGGAGTATTGAACAGGAAGACAAGGAAGTCCCCTTAGAAATTCTTTTCTCCTAAGAACCGATTGGCTGTGCGGCTCAATCTGCATGGACAGGGGCGAGATTGCGAATCATTCTGAGAAATGTTTTTCGTTGATGGTTGAGGCTCGTTGTTGGCCACGGCTCGTACTGCCCAAACCTCCCGTTACCGACTGGTGGATCTAGCCGGTCAAGGCCAGTACGGAAAAGTTTATCTGGCGGTCAATCGTGAGTCCGGTGACCTCGTGGCGATTAAGGTGCTCAGCGAGCAGCAGTTGCTGACCCGTGGCTTTTTGCGGGAGTTGAACTTTTTGCTGACGCTACAGCATCCCCATGTGGTGGGTTGTCAGGCGATTGACTATATTCGCGTGCGCCATAGCCCCCAAGTAAGCCGCAGTTTGGTAATGGACTATTGTGCCGGCGGGACATTGCGATCGCTCCTAGAGCAAGAACAGGCCTTACCCCTGACCACCGCTTTGCGCCTCACGTTGGATATTCTCGCAGCTTTGGCCTATGCCCATCATCGCGGCATTCTCCACTGCGATCTCAAACCGGAAAATATCCTGCTGGAGGTGACTGCTACGGGCTGGCAGGCAAAGGTGTCCGATTTTGGTGTCGCACGCCTCATTGAGGATGTCAAGGGCAGCGGTCAAACGGGATCTCCTGCCTATATGGCGCCGGAGCGTTTCTATGGTCAGACGCTGCCCGCTTCCGATCTCTATGCAGTGGGGATTCTCATGTACGAGATGATCGTTGGCGATCGCCCCTTCCACGGCACACCTGCTGAACTCATGACTGCCCACCTTAGCCGTCCCTATACCCTTCCTGAAGGCTTGCCCTTTCTGGTGCGGAGCATTATTACTAAAGCGTTGGATAAATTACCGCAGCGCCGCTATAAAAGTGCAGCGGAAATGACGATGGCGGTGCAATTAGCCCTAGAGGTGATCGAGGCAGAGCGTCATGAGCAGCCGTTGTTGTTCTCTAGGTCACCGGCGGCGGTTTGGCTGGGGGAACCCCAAGGCTATTCTTTAGCGATACCGCCCCAACAGGTTGCTAGTACGGCCACAAGGTTCTATGGGGTGGTGGGCGATCGCCTCTGGGCTTGGCAAGCTAGGGAGACTGTGCCCGAAGAGATGGGTCAATGGCCGCTCCCACCGCTGCCCATTCAACTCTATGGCGGTGAAGTGAGTGCTTGGCTGCGAATCAATGTGCTGCCCCCCCAGTTTTTCTGCATCCATGACCAGCTTATCCCCCTAGACTGTCGTCTTCACTCTAGCCTCAACCAATTAGCCATTGACGCCACTGGTTACTGGTGTGCAGAAACCGAGATTGATAGCGCAGCAGCGGAATTACAGCTTCATGTCCAACTGATCAATGGTCAAGGGCAGCGGACTCTCCGTTGTCAATGGTATGGACGAACGTTTGTGGATACCCTGCTCCTCAATTGTCGCTATGGCGTGGTGATTAGTCGATCGCACCATCCTGAGACGGAGCATGCCACCACCCATTTTCAACTCTTTGACCGCCGCGGACACTGGCGGCTATACACCCAACTGCCTGCCCACCTGAGATTGTTTACCCCTGCCCACCACCAGCCATGGCAACTAGCAGCGTTTGAAGATCATCCGCAACAACCTCTATTGATGCTCCTGCACTTGCGGCCTTGGCGGATTCAACGCTTGGGGCTGCGGTTTCGTCCCCAATTTCTCTGTGCTACGCCTTGGGGCTATGTGGTGGCGGGTCGCCATCGTTTGAATTTAGTGACCCACAGCGGCGAAATTGTCGGCACGGCTGAAAGTGAACAGGAGATTTGTGGCCTCGGCTTTACGGGCGATCGCCACCTTTGGTTGATTCGTCACTACCAGGACAAGTATGTCTTGCAAACGTGGGACATTACCACGTGGGAGATTGACCTCATCCTCTAAGCCAGCAGCCTATGATAGAAAGAATAGCCGTGGGATATGCCCCATGAAACAGCCCCAGATTCTCAAAATTACCCGCAAAGCGGCCAGTCTGAAACAAAAGCAAAAGCAGCAGTCATCTCCCACCACCCTTGATGTTACAGCGACAACGGTAGCCTCTGAACCCGTCGTTGAGGTAGCAGCGGGCGATCGCCACAATGCCGAGGGTCACCAACACTGGTGGAGTGAACGCTGGATTGGTGTGCTAGAGTCCTTTGGCTGGCGCCGACGGCTAGAGCGGGCACGCAATTATGTCCGTGAAGGACGGGTGCTCACCTTGGAATTCCAGGGCAACCAAGTCCATGCTCAAGTTCAAGGCACGGCTCCCGAACCCTATCACGTCAAACTGCATCTCGATGCCTTTAGTGAAGAGCAGTGGCAATATGCCATTGACGGCATGGCTCAAAAGGCTTTCTATGCGGCCAAGCTCCTCGCCGGGGAGATGCCCCCCAGTATTGAGGAGGTTTTCACCCAAGCCGGACTCAGTTTATTTCCCTTTACCAAATTTGACATCCACAGCCGCTGCAATTGCCCTGACCCGGTGAATCCCTGTAAGCACATTGGCGCGGTCTATTACTTACTGGGGCAGTACTTTAATGACGATCCCTTTTTGCTCTTTCAGTTGCGGGGCAAAACCAAAGAGGAGATTCTCCAACGCCTGCGCCACTATCGGGCAACGGCGACTACCCCCTCTATGGTGCCCACCCCCCCACCCCTCTATGAGCCACTGAAAACCGATGCTCCCTTTTGCCAATATCGCCAGCCCCTACCCCCAGAGTTAGTGGTGCTTGTCCCCAGTGGTCAACCCCATGCGGTGCTTTCAGTGTTACCCCCCTTTCCCCATGAGGTTCCCAGTGAAGTGGCGCAGTTAATGGCCACCCTAGAGCAGATGTACAGCAGTGCCAGTCTTGGGGCCTGTCAGTTGGCGATGAGTGAACCGCTGAGAGGAGATGAGGGAACCGAAAGTGAGCCATGAAACCCAACCAGTATGACGGTCAGGGCGAAAATCTCAAACGTGGTCTCAAAGCAGAGGACGCCTTCTTAGAGCTTGCCCGCAAGCAGGGATTCCAAGTTCACCACGCGAGCGAAGCTGCTGATATTCATGAGCACTGGGATTGTTTGTTGATTAAGGGGCATGAGTCCCTGAAAGTGGACATCAAGGCAGTCAAGAAAATTCAACGCCAAGACCCGCAGCCCCAAGATCAATACACTTGGATAGAATTGCAGGGGGTACGTGATCGAGGCTGGTTGTTTGGCGGTCACTCAGACTATATTGCCTTTCAAACGTTGAACTCATTTATTTTGGTGCAGCGCACAGCACTGATAGCGTTTGTGCAAAAGAATGTCGATCTCGCCGTTCTAGTGACCCAACCTACAGAGGCCCTAAAAAAACATCAAGGCAAATATCCTGTGTACCGTCGCTCAGGGCGGAGCGATCGCCTCATCTTAGTCGAAACCGATATTCTAAGACAGCTTCCGGGCAGTATCGAGTGGCTGAATCCCCAGTAACTTCCCCCTTTTCCCCAAGAAAGTCGCGATCACATCCCTTTAGACCAGCGATCGCCCAACCTGTCAATAATATCCACCATGTCTGAATTGCCCCAACCCGCCAGCAGATGGGCAGCAATGGCACACCCCCCTGCACCAACCCCTTCTTTGACAAACCCCTGTTCATAGGTACGCAGGGCAGGATGACGGGATGCGCTGAAATCAAGCTGCGTGTAAATGAGTGGACACTGAACACGCTCTGCCAAGCGGTGAATCTGAGCCGTTTGATCTTCAATCAGCCAGCGGGTTGTGCCCACCACGATTTGTTCGGGACACCAAGGCAGCTGACGCCACTGGGCGATCGCCCGTGCAAAGGCATAGACCGCGATCATTTGCGACCCCCCCGCCAGCAACACACCACAGGTTTGACTTGCCCGCAGGACCATAGCCGCCACAACCACCTGCATTGGATCGCCAATCGCCGCTACACAAGTGAAAGGATCCGCATTAGCAGGTAGATGGGCAAGTCCCTGTTGCACGAGTTGCCACTTTTGGGCATGGTTACTCTGGCGGTGGCTGCTGCCCACACAATCGCGAGCGGCAATGCCCAAACTTTCACAGAGGGCAAGGGCAGTAGTGGTGCCGGCAACCACACATTCAGCGATAATCAGCCACGGGTGATGCTGACTCAGCTTGGCGCCCCAAGACCACCCCTGTTGCCAAAGATGCGCCACCATTTGTGGTGCCATCGCTTCACCCGTCGTTAGGCAGCGCGCCGGGGCGCCCCCCAAGTCAATCATCTCGGGCAGACGCGGCAAAGGTAAACCCGCATCAAAGACGTAGAGGGGCAACGCCAAAGCCTCAAGAAGGGCACGACTAATTAGAGCAGGGGAAGCACCCGCCGTCAGCGGCGGCAGGGGATAGTGGTAGTGGGGTTGAATGCCTCGCAGCAGGAACTCGCCATCCGCTAGGGCTGTGGTTTGGCGATCGCTGGGGGTTTGACCCGCCGCCGAGATTCCGGGAATCAATGCCGTTTCCGTAAAGCCAAGAACACAGACTAGGGCAGGAAAGTCGGGGTGCTGGCAGTGGCGATCGCCCCAAGCGCGGGCAATGGATTCTCCCGTGGCAACGCCAATCATACTAATCGACTAATAATTCCCGACCACTGCACCTGCTTGAGGTGTTCACGGCGATAGGAGAAAAAGCACTCAGCATCGCGAAACGTACAGTGGGGAGACAGGGCAATTTGCTCGTCCCTTAGCCCCAATTGCAGCAATTGCAAACGATTCACCCGTGCCACATCCACCCGAAGTCGCTCAGGGTCTGGATCAAGAAAGATCATCTCTGGGTCTAAGGCAGCGAGACGCTGGTAAAGATCATCGCGGTCAGTGGTTTCCGTCACCCCCTCAAGAATGGTCTGCGCCAAGGCACGGGCCACATTCAGCCCCACTTGATAGACCTCACCGCGAATCGCAGGCCCCATGGCAATCCGTAAATTGGCAAGATCACTGCCGAATGCTTGCATCTGCTGGAGCGTGGCCTTAGAGATTTGGATCGCTGTCCCCCGCCATCCCGCATGAATCGCCGCAACCCGTCCACTCGCCACATCGGCAATTAGTAAGGGGACACAGTCAGCACTACACACCCAGAGGGCTTGATCAGACCCTGTGGCCACAAGGGCATCGGCCTCTAAACGCTCATCACTGGCTAAAACTTCTGCCGCCAAAGCCACGCGATCGCCATGCACCTGTTGGGTTCGTAGCGGTGTTGCTGTCGTGCCTAGGGCTGCAGTGAGGGTGCTGAGGTCTTGTCCTTGCCAATCGCGAGTAAAGAAGCCATGGGAAAACCCCTGCAAAAGATCGCAGGTAAGAAAGCGCCCGAGGTCAGTGGTTTGCCAGTGCCACATTGTCAGATCCAATGACAGCTAAACTATGGCGTTCTCGTAGCTCCCTAGAAGGCACGAATCGCCTCCTTTAATACCTCCTCCCTAAGCCTTGAACGTAAAGATTGAGGTGTGCCCAAATCAACAGAACAGTTTAAGATTTCCTCCAGATATTCTTTTAACTCAATGAAGGTAAATAATCCAACAGGCCTTTCAAACGCTACTAACAAATCAACATCACTTTCAGCGTGAGCTTCATCCCGTGCCACTGAACCAAACAGCTGCAGGGTCTTTACTGCAAATTTTTTAAGGGATTCTCGATGGTTTTCTAAGGTATTGATCACTAACTGAGGAGTCACCATTCCAATGTTTCCTTATTCTTTTAATCTGACTGATCCACTGGCTGATGCGGTTCATCGGGGAGAGAGTCCTTAAGGGGTTCTAGGCAGCAGGGGGCAAGTCAAAGAGAACGGTGGTCATATAGCGTTCTGCCCAAGCAGCACCAAAGGCTTTTTCCAGCACACGGCGGGTTTTATCGTTCTGCTGTTGCTGGTGGCAGTAGTGCCGTTGGCCGGCAATCACGGCTTCGGGCTGATCCGTGGGCACAGCTTGCTGGCTAAGTTGACAGTGGAGCGTGAGGTACTCACCAAGGCGATCAAGAAATTGCTGTTCCTCAGTGTCTCCCTGTGGCCGAATAAAAATGCAAAAGGGGGAGAAGATCTGTCCCCAAGGGGGCAACTCACGGGGTTGACTAAAGGTGAGTTTTGGCAAAACACTTAAGGCCGATGTATAGGCAACGGGCAACTCACCCGTTACCGGGGAGAGATCTACAATTGCCGCACTAATTTGCCCTCGGCCCCCCACGAGGTCACAGCCAAACATTGGCAGATCGTAGCGCGGCTCTGGAAACATGACACAGTGCAAAATGTCGAGACTCTCCCCCACCCGTGCCAGTTCAAGGTGAAGTTTGCGAAAGGGCGGTGCTTGGTAGCAGTGGTTCTCAATCGTTAGCCGCTCCCCTTCCAGTTTGCCCTCGACATAACCGAGATCCTCAGGCAGGGTATAGGGGGCTAAGGGCAAAGTGCTCTGCCAAATCTGCTCAATGCGATCGGCGAGCCGCTGAATTAGGGGATGCTGGTGTTGACGGAGAGACATAGCCTTGATCCTAACCCAAGTCTGTGCCGCTTGCGAGGGAGCGATCGCCCCCGCTAAACTAACCAAGAGTCTAACAGCCGAGGAATCATGCAAACTCAAATTGCCGCTGCCATTGACCCAAAGCAACTCCAACAGGCGATTCGCGCCAGCCAAGACTTTCTCTTTTCACAGCAATATGCCGAGGGCTACTGGTGGGCGGAATTAGAGTCCAATGTGACCATGACCGCAGAGGTGATCCTGCTCCACAAAATCTGGGGCACCGAACAGCGGCTACCCTTGGCCAAAGCGGAACAGTATTTGCGCAACCATCAGCGGGATCACGGCGGTTGGGAGCTATTTTATGGCGATGGCGGCGATCTCAGCACCAGTGTGGAAGCCTATATGGGACTGCGGCTCTTGGGCGTCCCCGCAACGGATCCCGCCCTAGTGAAGGCACGGCAATTTATCCTTGCCCGCGGCGGCATTAGCAAAACTCGCATCTTTACCAAACTGCACCTTGCCCTCATTGGCTGCTACGACTGGCGTGGGATTCCCTCCCTCCCCCCTTGGATCATGCTCCTGCCGGAGGGTAGCCCCTTCACTATTTATGAGATGTCTAGTTGGGCACGTAGCAGCACCGTGCCGCTGTTGATTGTCATGGATCGCAAGCCCGTTTATGCCATGGATCCGCCCATTACCCTCGATGAACTCTATGCCGAAGGGCGGGCAAATGTGATCTGGGAACTGCCCCGCCAAGGCGACTGGAGTGATGTCTTTATTGGTCTCGATCGCGTTTTCAAGCTCTTTGAAATCCTAAACATTAATCCCCTTAGAGAACAGGGGCTAAAGGCCGCCGAAGAATGGGTGCTCGAGCGTCAAGAAGCCAGTGGCGACTGGGGCGGCATTATTCCGGCGATGCTCAACTCCCTATTGGCATTGCGTGCCCTTGACTATGCTGTGGATGACCCCATTGTGCAGCGGGGGATGGCAGCAGTGGATCGCTTTGCGATTGAAACCGAGACCGAGTATCGCGTCCAGCCCTGTGTCTCGCCAGTTTGGGATACTGCCTTGGTCATGCGCGCCATGGTGGATTCAGGCGTCGCCCCCGATCATCCCGCTCTGGTCAAAGCTGGCGAATGGCTGCTGTCCAAGCAAATCCTTGACTATGGGGACTGGCACGTAAAAAACAAAAAAGGTCAGCCGGGGGGATGGGCCTTTGAATTTGAGAATCGCTTCTACCCCGATGTGGATGATACAGCGGTGGTGGTGATGGCGCTTCATGCTGTGACCTTGCCTGACGAAAACCTCAAACGGCGAGCCATTGAGCGGGCAGTCGCTTGGATTGCCTCAATGCAGTGTCGGCCGGGGGGCTGGGCAGCCTTTGATGTGGACAATGACCAAGATTGGCTCAATGCCATTCCCTACGGCGATCTCAAGGCAATGATTGACCCGAATACTGCTGATGTCACGGCACGGGTGCTGGAGATGGTGGGGCGGTGTCAGTTGGCCTTTGACAGTGGTGCCCTCGATCGCGCCCTTGCTTACTTGCGCAATGAGCAAGAACCGGAAGGCTGTTGGTTTGGCCGCTGGGGGGTGAACTACCTCTATGGCACGAGTGGGGTGTTGGCAGCCCTCTCCCTTGTTGCCCCTCGCTACGATCGCTGGCGCATTCGCCGTGCCGCTGAGTGGTTGGTGCAGTGTCAAAATGCCGATGGTGGTTGGGGTGAAACCTGCTGGAGCTACAACGACCCTTCCCTCAAGGGCAAAGGGGATAGCACCGCTTCCCAAACTGCTTGGGCCATTATTGGCCTTTTGGCCGCTGGCGATGCCACAGGAGACTACGCCACAAAAGCTATTGAAAAGGGGATGGCCTACCTGCTGCAGACCCAGCGCGCCGATGGCACATGGCACGAGGATTACTTCACTGGCACGGGCTTTCCCTGCCACTTTTACCTGAAGTACCACTACTACCAGCAGCACTTTCCGCTGACGGCCTTGGGGCGCTATGCCCGCTGGCGGGGTCTTTTGGCTAATGAGAAAAAATCAGGCTAGAAGGAGCGCAGCTGTTGCTGATAGGCCAAGGGATCGGTGCCACACAGGGGTTGGGGGGCAACCACACAGTCATTGCTCAAACCAGAGCGAATTAAATTTTCAGCAAGCAACTGGCGATCGCGCGGCGCAGGGTGGGTACTCAAAATCGTTGGCGGTGCCCCTCCCTCCCGTTGCAATTTCTGGAGAAATGTCACCATCGCCCGTGGATCATAGTTGCTGCGAGCCAATAGCCCCAGTCCATAGCGATCGGCCTCTAGTTCCTGCTCACGACTGCGGGGACGCCGAAAGGCAAGTTCCATGGCTATTTGTAGCCCGCGATCGCGATCCAAGCCGGCAGCCGTCATTAAGCCTTGGGCGATCGCCATTTGTTGCAGTTGACGAATCACATGGCGCTGATCAATGTGGCCAATTTCGTGGGCAATGACGCTGGCTAGTTCCGCCTCGTTTTCCGCCCGCAGCATTAGCCCTGTAGTGACATAGACAAAGCCCCCCATTGTGGCATAGGCATTGACTTGGCGGTCTTGGATGATGTGAAACTGGTAGGGCACACCTCGACGTTCGCCGACATTAACCAAGCGGTCACCAATGCTATTCACATAGTTTTGCGCAGCGGGATTGCGAACAAGGCGCATCCCTTGCCGCAGCATCTGCTCATGGATCTGTTGCCCCAAGGCCACCTCTTGGCGGGGCGAGATATTCGATAGTTGGATGACCTGAATCCCCTGCAACAGTAACCGCTGCCAGAGATTTTGGGCCTGTGCAGCCACAGGATGGAGAGCGATCGCCACCCCACAGACCAAGCTCGCAAAGAGGAGAAACCAACGTTGTTTTTTCACGGCTAATATTTCGCGTAAAATCCACACCCACGCCTAGCGGCTACTTGCCCCCTTCTGACCCCTCTATTTTAGACATTGTTCCCAAGGCTTAACGTTTTTTAATCTCTGGCACCCGTAGCCCTTTACTGGCCAGCCACTCTGAATTAAAGAGCCGCGATTGATAGCGGGAACCCCCATCGCACAACACAGTAACAATTGTGTGACCGGGTCCGAGTTCCTTGGCGAGGCGTACCGCTGCCCCCACATTAATCCCGACGGAGCCACCCATAAAGAGGCCATCGTAGTGCAGCAGTTGATAAATGATCTCAAGGCACTCTTGATCCTCAATTTGAATCGCATCATCAATGGGAGCGCCTGCTAAGTTGGCGGTAATGCGGCTATTGCCAATGCCTTCGGTAATGGAACTGCCACTGCTACTGAGGGTGCCCGTTTTCGCATAGCTATAGATGGCACTGCCCATGGGATCAGCAATCACAGTGCGAATGGTGGGATTTTTTTCCTTGAGGTACATCGCCACACCTGCATAGGTGCCTCCCGTGCCAGTGGCTGCTACCCACGCATCAATGTGGCCATCGGTCTGCTGCCAAATTTCCGGTCCTGTGGTTTCGTAGTGGGCTTGGCGATTGGCAAGGTTATCGAACTGGTTCGCCCAGATGGCATTCTCCATCTCAGCAGCAATACGGCCAGAGAGCTTTACATAGTTATTGGGGTCTTTGTAGGGCACAGCGGGAACGGGGCGCACCTCGGCACCCAGGGTACGCAACAGATCAATTTTTTCTTGGGATTGGGTATTGGGAATCACAATCAGACACTTGTAGCCCTTGGCATTACAGATGTGGGCTAGGCCAATGCCCGTATTGCCTGCTGTGCCTTCGACCACCGTACCACCGGGTTTGAGAAGGCCCTTTTTTTCAGCATCTTCAATAATGTAGAGGGCAGCCCGATCCTTAACAGAGCCACCGGGGTTGAGGAACTCTGCCTTACCGAGAATTTCACAGCCCGTGAGGTCGCTAAAGTAGTTGAGGCGAATCAGCGGCGTCTGCCCGACGGTGCCGACAAAACCCTGTTTAATATCCATGCCGTCGTTGTTTTAAGTTAACTGAATACTTTTATCGTAAAGGGGTTTGCCGCCAGAATTGCCTTGAGGGGGAGCGTGACGGAGTCAATCGCGAAGTATGCCTTTGGCATTCACCTTTGCTATGATTGGAGATCCTTGGAGAGGTGGCAGAGTGGTTGAATGCGCTTGACTCGAAATCAAGTTTAGGGTAACACCTAACGGGGGTTCGAATCCCCCCCTCTCCGTTGATGTCGGCGATGGCTTAGAAAAATGGATACCTCGCTTTAGCTAGCGATAGATGTAGTGGCACGACTGATCTAGAAGCTTGGCTAATAGAACCTATCAAGCTCGAAAAGTCCTATAAATTGATTACATCAAAAAGTGTAATCTCATTCAGGAGTCTCTCCTTTGCCAGTTCTGCATATCGAGGATCAATTTCAACGCCGACGCCTTTTCGTTTGTTGGCAAAAGCTTCCACCAGTGTTGTGCCGCTGCCACAAAAGGGATCGAAGACGATATCGCCCGGAAAACTAAAGAGCTTGATACATCGTCTCGGCAGTTCCCTTGGAAACGGTGCAGGGTGACCAATCTTTTTTTTGCTTTCGCCGCTGAATGTCCATAGCCCGTTTGTCCATTCCATAAATTCTTCCCGAGTAATATCGGCCTTTTCATCGGACTTGCGCCGCCACTCCTCTTTGTACAACACCACAATTAACTCCACAGGCGCAATCACATAGGGTGCTGAGGGCGACATCCACGATCCCCAAGCCGTCCGCCGCGAAATATTACCCTCATTCCAGACAATGGTGGACTGATATTTCCAGCCAACCTCTTGAGCCAAAACCGTCAAATCCGCGCCAACACTGCGCTGTCCCCCTTTGTTTTTATCGAGGGGAATGTTAAGGCAAAACCGCCCGCCCGTTTTTGTCCAGTGAAAACAGTTGGACAGCCAAGCGCGACTAAATTCTAGATAATCGCTGTAGGGGGCATCATCTTTGACTGAGCGATATTCAAGACCCACATTGTAGGGCGGGGAAGTCACAATCAGGTCAATAAAAGGCTCAGTAAATAAATCAGCATCAAGGCTATTGGCATTGAATAGCCATGTATCTTTCATTTGAAAGAAGGCTTCTTTTTTTGAGATGAATGGCATTGAGTTTTCCCAAGATTAAGAGGGTTTCCATAGCTCTACCCCATCCCGCTGATCAATCCCCTGCAAGAGTACCTTGACCACTTCATCGCGAGCCGTGGGCAGTACTTTACCCGTAAAGTCGGGGTGAATCGGCAATTCGCGGTGCCCGCGATCGATGAGTACCAATAACCAAATGGCACTGGGGCGACCGTAATCATGAACGGCATTGAGGGCAGAGCGAATCGTGCGGCCACTAAAAATCACATCATCCACCAAGACCACAATCCGCCCAGAGAGATCCACGGGAATCAGGGTCTGACGCGGTGTGCGCGGGCCAATGCGATCCAAGTCATCGCGATAAAACGTGATATCCAACTCACCAATGGGGAGGCTCACTCCTTCCAGTTGTTCAACTTGTTGCCCCAACAGCTTGGCAAGGGGAACCCCACGGGTATGAATCCCCAACAACACTAATTTGTCGAGGGCATCGCGAGCCTTCTCCACCACTTGGGAAGCTAAGCGCGTGACAGTGCGCCGTAGATCATCGGCACTGAGAATTTCAACGACTTCACCAGCCATAGCCGTCACGGTAGGGAATTCACAGATTTTAGCGAAATTCCCGCAAAAAGAGACCCTACGCCAAGCGGGTAGGGCCAAAGACGCAGTTAGGAGGTATCTTGCTTCCCTACGATACTGCCGATATTTTGGGGGAGCGAAAGCTTTTACCAATTCTTTAGATTTGGCGCAATTAACTGTTACAATACACGAGAAACTGTTATTTAGAATACCAAATCTTAGGGCTGCTTTCTCAAATGGGCGAGGACGTGGTTTTGACCGTTTCAAGCGCCTTCAATCCTTCTGAACAAGATTTTGGGTGGCTCGCTCCTCTGTTGCTCGACTACCCTAAAAGCTAGGTAAGAATTCGTTAGAAATTGGGCAATGACCAGCACTCCCTTTCGTATTTACGCTCCCTTTGAACCGACGGGAGATCAACCCCAAGCCATTCAAAAGCTCGTCGCCGGCGTACGGGCGGGATATCGCTTCCAAACATTGCTGGGGGCAACGGGCACTGGCAAAACCCACACGATCGCCCGCGTGATCGAGGCTCTTGGTCGCCCAACCCTTGTGCTGGCTCACAACAAAACCCTTGCGGCGCAACTGTGCAATGAACTGCGCTCCTTCTTTCCAGAAAATGCCGTCGAGTACTTTATCTCCTACTACGACTACTATCAGCCTGAGGCCTACATTCCCGTTACCGATACCTACATCGAAAAAAGTGCCTCGATTAATGAGGAAATTGATATGCTGCGGCACTCCGCTACCCGCTCCCTCTTTGAACGGCGGGATGTGATTGTGGTTGCCTCGATTAGTTGCATCTACGGCTTGGGTATTCCAGCAGAGTACCTCAAAGCCGCGATTCCCCTCGAAGTGGGCAGTGAAATGGATCTGCGGCAACTACTGCGGCAATTGGCGACAATTCAATACACGCGCAACGATGTGGAACTGGGGCGGGGGCGCTTCCGTGTCAAGGGAGATGTTTTAGAAATTGGCCCAGCCTATGAGGATCGCATCATTCGCGTGGAGTTTTTTGGTGACGAAATCGAAGCCATCCGCTATCTCGATCCCCTGACGGGGGAAACATTGCAGAGTGTCGAACGCCTGAATATCTATCCCGCGAAGCACTTTGTCACCCCTGCCGAACGCCTTGAAGCGGCTTGTGCTGCCATTGAAGCGGAACTGCAAGCCCAAGTGGCTTACTTGGAAGCCCAAAATAAACTCCTTGAAGCACAGCGCCTGAGTCAACGTACCCGCTATGACTTGGAAATGCTGCGACAGGTGGGCTACTGCAACGGTGTCGAAAACTACTCACGCCATCTCGCAGGCCGCGCAGCGGGGGAACCGCCGGAGTGTTTGATTGATTATTTTCCTGAGGATTGGCTGTTGGTGGTGGATGAGTCCCATGTAACGGTGCCGCAAATTCGCGGGATGTTTAATGGCGACCAAGCGCGGAAAAAAGTGCTGATTGATCACGGCTTTCGGTTGCCCAGTGCGGCGGATAATCGCCCCCTGAAGGCGGAGGAATTTTGGCAAAAGGTGAAGCAATGTATCTTTGTCTCGGCAACCCCCGGCGATTGGGAATTGGCGGTGTCTGAAGGGCAAGTTGTCGAGCAAATTATTCGGCCGACGGGGGTCGTGGATCCAGAAATTTTTGTCCGTCCCACCCAAGGACAGGTGGATGATCTCTATGGGGAGATTCGCCTGCGGTGCGATCGCCAAGAGCGGGTACTGGTGACCACTCTCACGAAACGAATGGCCGAGGATCTCACGGAATACTTCCAAGAACGGGGGGTGCGAGTGCGCTATCTGCACTCAGAAATCAATGCCATTGAGCGCATTGAAATTCTTGAAGCCCTGCGCCAAGGGGACTTTGATGTGTTGATTGGTGTCAACCTGTTGCGGGAGGGACTGGATTTACCCGAAGTGTCCTTGGTGGCCATCCTTGATGCAGATAAAGAGGGCTTCCTGCGGGCGGAGCGATCGCTGATTCAAACCATTGGCCGTGCTGCCCGGCACGTCCGTGGACAGGCGATTCTCTATGCCGACACCCTCACCGACAGTATGCAAAAAGCCATCCAAGAAACGGAGCGCCGCCGCGCCATTCAACTGGCCTACAACCAAGCCCACGGCATTACTCCCCAGCCCATTGTCAAGAAAACCAGCAATGCCATCTTGGCCTTTTTGGATGTGTCTCGCCGCCTCAATGCCGAGTCGGTGCCTGTCTTATCTTCCCAAACCTTACAGGAACTGAGCCTAGAGGACATCCCCCAACTGATCCAAGACCTTGAGGCGAAAATGAAGGCGGCTGCCCAAGAATTGGCCTTTGAGGAGGCTGCCCGCTACCGCGATCAAATTAAGCGTTTGCGCGATCGCCTCGTGGGGCACCCCTAGAATTATGAACTTTTGTAATAGTTCGCAACAGTCCGTAAACAGGAGCGAAGGGGGAGAAACCCTACCGTGATAAGCTAAGTACGATTTTAGATCCGCGCAATTTCGGCTGGCGTTCGGGTTGACGCTAGTTTTACCAGTTCTAGGAGTAAGAAAAACCTATGCGTGATGCCGTCACCACACTGATTAAAAACTATGACTCCACCGGTCGCTACCTCGATCGCGATGCTGTTGACAGTTTGCGCTCCTACTTTAATTCCGGTGCGGTACGGGTTAAAGCGGCAGCAGTGATCAATGCCGATGCCGCAGCCATTGTGAAGGAAGCGGGTTCTGCCCTCTTCACAGAGCAGCCGGAACTGATTCAACCCGGCGGCAATGCCTACACCACACGCCGCTACGCCACCTGCCTGCGGGATATGGACTACTACCTACGCTATGCCACCTACGCCATTGTGGCCGGGGATGTGGATGTCCTCAACGAGCGCGTCCTCGAAGGTCTGCGGGAAACCTACAACTCCCTTGGGGTGCCCATTGGACCAACGGTGCGCGGTATTCAAATCATGAAGGAGATTGTGCGCGATCGCGTGGCAGCGGCGGGCATCGAGGACACGAGTATTGTCGAACAACCCTTTGACTACATGTGTCGGCAACTGAGTGAAGTGAATATCTAGGTTGGCCAAGGTAGAAGACTCTGCAACAATAGAGGGCGGTGGCATTGGCGATCGCCCCTTCGTTGTCCTGTGCAGCAAGTATGAAAATTCGCATTGGTAATGGCTACGACATCCATCAATTGGTGCCCGAGCGGCCTCTGATTTTAGGCGGTATCAAACTAGAACACACCTTGGGACTCTTGGGGCACAGTGATGCCGATGTCCTCACCCACGCCATTATGGACGCCCTTTTGGGGGCCCTCAGCCTTGGCGATATTGGCCATTACTTTCCCCCCAGTGATCCGCAGTGGGCAGGGGCAGATAGCCAAGTCTTGCTGGCGAAAGTAGCGGCACTGATTGCAGAACGGGGTTGGCAAGTGGGCAACATTGATGCCGTAGTGGTGGCAGAGCGTCCGAAGCTGAAACCCTACCTCGACCAGATGCGCGATCGCCTTGCAACCACCCTAGGGATCGATCGCGACCAGATTAGTATCAAAGCCACCACCAATGAAAAACTGGGGCCAGTGGGGCGTGAAGAGGGCATTGCTGCCTATGCCGTGGCGCTGCTCCAGTCAGAAGCTTAAGATGAACTACTAGCTAACATACAGGCTGTAGTGAAAATCCGTTTGCTCGCACTGGCTTTGCTGGAGATTGGCATGGCGAAAATTGGCCCAGCGACAGATGGCATGACTGAGGTTGGCGCGCACAAAAAGGGCATGGGAGAAATAGCCCCGCGTCAGTCCTGCATAGGCTAAATTGGCCGCATAGAAGTTGCAGCGGTAAGCCTGAACCCCCTCAAGACAAGCCTGCACCAGTTGCGCAAACCGCAGCGTAGCTTCATTGAGACTGGCTGCTATCAACAGCGCAAAGGAAAAATCACTGGCAGCGGCGCGGGCATGGCTGAGATCTGCTTGACACCAATTGCTGTGGCGACAATCCGCCTGCTCAAGGGTGACCCAAGAGAAATCGGCATAGGTCAACCGAGCGTACTGCAAGTTGGCCAGTTGAAAATTTGCCCGCTGGGCAGTGGCGCGATCGCCCACCACTTTTAAGAACAACGCCCCTCGGCAATCGGCATCATCGAGGTTCGCCGCTGTCAGATCCGCCTCATAGAGGTTAGCAAAGCGCAAATCCCCGTGGGCAAGGTTCACCTCTCGCAGACAGGCACGGCTGAGATTGCAGCCCCGCAGGTCATAGCCCCGCAGATCCATGCCCGTAAGATTCATTTCACTCAAATCTACAGTAAGCTGAGGATAAGCTCGCCGCCATTCGTTCCAGAGGTGTTTTCCCCCCCGCAGGCGATCGCTCATTACCTGATTTAAGTGCCCTTTGATCATCATTCTTGCCTTGAGATTCTTCACATTTCGTTATCATGGCGCGAAATTTGATAGAATTTCGTCTATGTAGCCCTATCGCTGACGAAAGGAGAATGGGTTTGAAACAAGCAACCCTACATCAGCTTAAGGTTTTTGAGGTCACTGCTCGCCACGGAAGTTTTACCCGCGCTGCCGAGGAACTCTTTCTGACGCAGCCCACCGTTTCGATTCAAATGAAGCAGTTGACCCGTGCCGTTGGTATGCCCCTCTTTGAGCAAGTGGGCAAGCGGCTCTATCTCACAGAAGCCGGCAAGGAACTACTGGCCACCTGCCAAGACATCTTTGAGCGCCTTGAGCGGTTTGAAATGGCCGTTGCCAATCTCAAGGGTCTCAAGCAGGGACACTTGCGGCTGTGTGTCATTACCACGGCCAAATATGTGATTCCGCGGCTGCTGGGGCCATTTTGCCAGCGCTATCCGGGGATTGATGTCGCCCTGACGGTCACCAACCATGAACAGGTGGTAGAGCGCATTCGAGGCAATATGGACGATCTCTATATTCCCAGTTGCCCACCGGAGAATGTGGATGTGGAGTGCCACCGCTTTTTGGATAATCCCTTAGTGGTGGTTGCCCCCAGTCACCATCGCCTCAGTGGCCGCAGTAAAATCCCGATCCAAGAACTGGCGGGAGAACCCTTTATTATGCGGGAGCAGGGATCGGGCACCCGCCAAGCGGTGGAGAAGCTCTTTGCAGAGCACGGTGTGCCGATCAATATCCGCCTTGAGCTGGGAAGTAACGAGTCCATTAAGCAGGCGATCGCCGGCGGCCTAGGGATTTCTGTCCTGTCTCACCACTGCTTAGCCCTTGATCGCGAGTCCAGCCAGTTGACGATTCTCGATGTCGAACATTTCCCGATTCAGCGGCACTGGCATTTGGTCTATCCTGCGGGCAAACAACTGTCGGTCGTGGCTCAGGCCTTCTTTGACTATGTGTCCACTGAGGGTCGGGAGATGATTGAATCGAGCCTCACCTATCCCAGTGTGGCGGCGCCGACCAAGGAACTCAATCCTGTCTAGCATGACAACCCTCCAATTTCTCACCTTTCCCGATCCGCCGATCGCGGCCGATCACAGCCTTCTATTGCTCCACGGCTGGGGTGCCAATGCCGCAGATCTGATTTCCCTTGGATCGTTGCTGGCTCCCCAAGCCCAAACCTATGCAGCGGAAGCTCCCTTTCCCCATCCTTACGTCCCCCAAGGGCGGATGTGGTACGACCTGAATCAGCACGATGCCCGCAGTGGCTCATTACTGCTCGATGAGCGGGCAACGGATCTAGCCACCAGTGAAGCGGCACTGCGGGAGTGGATTGCCAGCTTGCCCATTGATCTCAGCCGCACAATTTTAGGGGGATTTTCCCAAGGGGGAGCATTGACATTGGTTGTGGGGTTAACGTTGCCTTTAGCGGGATTATTGGTCTTTAGTGGCTATTTAGTGCGCCCGCCAGTGGTGACAGCCACCTCGCCACCCGTGTTGATGATCCATGGCACAGCGGATCCTGTGGTGCCCTTTGCCAGTGCCCAAGCCAGTTGGCAAGCCTTGCAAGCCGCAGGAGTGAAGGGAGCGTTTCATGCCCTACCCATGGCCCATGAAATTAATGGAGACGCGATCGCGATCGCCCGCCAGTTTATTGAGAAGACCCTGCCTAACATCAACTCAAATTGAGTAACCCATAGGCAAGCAAAGCGCTACCGATCGGAACTGTGAGATTATCAACCCCTCGCCAAGCAATCAGTTCCAAAAGGGTCGCACCCAGACCTACTAAGGGGGCAATCCAGAGCAACTCTAAGGCCGCAATGGGGGTGAGGGATAGAGCCGCCACCACGGTACTCACACAGAACATGGTCAGGGTTCCTTCCCAGCTTTTACTGGTTCGCGGCAGGGGATGGCGTCCCCAGTTAATCCCCACAAGGGCAGCCAAGCCATCTCCCCAAGCCATCACTAAAATTCCCAGAACCGCCAGTTCCGGCAGCGTGTTCCAAAAGAGCGCCATTAATGTGCCAATACTCACCGCATAAAAAAAGGTGCCCCAGCTTTGGCGCCCCACGCCACTAATACTGGGAAAAATCGGTATGCGGTAAGAAAGCAGTGTGACGACGCCAGCGATCGCTGCGGCCACAATTCCCCAACTCGTGGGTACCCCCAAGGCATAGGCAATGAGAATCACTTGACCCGCACCAATGTGAACCACTTTCCGTGACCATTCCTTGGCATTGGGAAACCAAGCGTGAATCAGTTCTGCGGTTAACAGCACCAAGCCCAGCCAACTTGTGACCAAAATTCCTGCCCAGAACATTGTCATTGCTATCCTCAGATGGCCGTGGCTCCTTACTGTGTCTGCTGGGCAAAAAACTGGGTCACAATCTCAAGGATGCGATCGCTCGCATGACCATCGCCAAAGGGATTAATCGCCGTCGCCATGCGGTTGTAGGCCACTGGATCCGTGAGCAGTTCAATGGCTGCCGCTGCAATCGTATCTGCAAACGTGCCCACCAGTTTAGCAGTGCCAGCGGTGACCGCTTCCGGCCGCTCAGTGGTTTCCCGTAACACCAGTACCGGTTTACCAAGGCTAGGGGCTTCCTCTTGGAGACCACCGGAATCCGTCAGCAGGAGTGTTGATCCCTTAATCGCTGCCACAAGAGCAGGATAGTCCAGTGGCTCCGTCAGAAAAACGCGAGGATGATGCCCCAAATAGGCTTTGAGGGGTTCACGCACGGTGGGATTGCGGTGCAAGGGCAAGAGCAAAGCGGTATCGGGAATCGTGTTTAAGATTTTCAGGAAACCATTGGCAATGTCTTCTAGGGGGGCACCCCAGTTTTCCCGTCGGTGAACGGTGGCGAGGATCACGCGATACTGTTGCCAGTCAAGGCCGGGGACATGGCACACTGGCTGGCGATCGGCCACTTGCAGCAGCGCATCAATCACGGTATTGCCCGTCAAGTGAATACTACCCGTGACCCCGGCCGCCTGAAGATTCTTGACGGCTTGTTCCGTAGGGGCAAAATGCAACTGCGCTAATTGGGAAATAAGGCGGCGGTTGGCTTCTTCTGGATAGGGGTTGTAGAGATCGTCGGTGCGCAAGCCCGCTTCCACATGGCCGACAGGAATCTGCTGATAAAAGGCGGCAAGGGTAGCGGCAAAGGCGGTTGTTGTATCCCCCTGAACCAAAACAAGACGGGGCAGGAGTTCTTGATAGAGTTGCTCAAGGCCTTGGAGAGCACGACAGGTGATTTCGGTCAGGGTTTGCTTGGGCTGCATAATGGCCAAGTCCCGATCTGCCCGCAGGTCAAACAGTGCCATCACTTGATCCACCATTTCGCGGTGCTGTCCCGTGAGGACAACGTAGGGTTCAAACAGGGGCGATCGCTGGAAGGCTTGAATGACCGGTGCCAATTTGATTGCCTCCGGGCGCGTACCCAACGTAATGCAGATCGGGATCGAGGAAGCAATCATAGCCGTCTAAATACCAAAAATAATAACTTTAGTGTACCGAGAAGCGAGCGTCAAAAAAGTGTCTAGTTGCCACTGCCCATGATTCCGTCGTTCGCCAGTCTTTTTCTAAAGCATGGAGTCTTAAGGAATGCCTGCGCGTCGCCCCTCCGTTACTTCTCCCATAGGGAGTCTTACAGTGGTAGGGGTGTGCCATCTTGGTGGGAAGGACTGTATGTTAATAATAGAAGGGAATGCACCGCCATTGCGCTCGCTGAGGTGGCCATGATTGAAATGACCGTTGCTGGGATTGCCCTCGATGCCACTAACCGTCGCACTCCAATTGTCTTACTCAAAGACGGTGCTGGACGGCGAGCACTGCCCATCTGGATTGGTGATAATGAGGCGCGGGCAATTTTAATGGCCTTGGAAAATCAACGAGCACCGCGACCGATGACCCATGATCTGATGGTCAACATTCTCAACGAATGGAATATGACCCTAGAACGGGTGGTCATCCATTCCTTGGAAGACAACACCTACTATGCAGTGCTCACCCTGCGCCAAGGAGACATTCGTAAAGAGATTGATGCTCGTCCGAGCGATGCCATTGCCCTTGCCCTGCGCTGTGATTGCCCGATTTGGGTGATGGAAGCGGTTGTTGCCGATGCCTCGATTCCCGTCGATCGCGATGCTGACGAGGAAGAACGCCAAGCCTTTCGCCGCTTTTTAGATTCGATTCGCCCTGAAGATTTTATTCAGCAGGGCCGGGGAATGGAAGAGGATTCCTCCGCAGGCTAGAATGCGCTACCGCCGCTTTGGTCGCACGGGGCTGAACCTCTCGGTTTTTTCCCTTGGAACGATGCGCGCCTTGGGCAGTCCAGAGGTGATGCAGGCGGTCATTGAGGGGGCGATCGCCCACGGCATTAACCACATTGAAACCGCCGCCGCCTACGGTGCCAGTGAGGCCTATATTGGTCGTGCCCTCAAGGCACTGGGTCAGCCCACCGTTTTTATCACCACTAAACTCTTGCCCCAAGGGGATGCGGATCACGTCCAGCGGCAAATTGCTCAATCCCTTGAGCGTCTTCAAGTCTCACGGTTAGATGGTGTCGCCCTCCATGGCCTCAACACCCCTGAGCATCTCGCATGGCTGAGCACTGAGGGGATGGCAATGCTGCGGCAGTTGCAAGCAAAGGGGGTAATTGGTGCTTTAGGCTTTTCCAGTCATGGATCGTTGTCTGTGATTTCGCGGGCGATCGCCAGCAATCAATTTGATTTTGTCAATCTGCATTACACCTACTTTCAGCAACGCAATGCCCCAGCGATCGCCGCTGCCGCTGAGCGGGATATGGGGATTTTTATCATTTCGCCAGCCGATAAAGGGGGACAACTCTACCGGCCTTCCCAACGGCTCCAAGATCTCTGTGCGCCCTTTCACCCTCTCCATTGGAGCTATCGCTGGTTGCTGAGTCAGCCTGCCATCACCACCTTGAGTATTGGACCTGCCACCGTTGCCGAGTTGGCCTTTCCCTTGGCCGTGGCTGATCAGGTGGCACCCCTGAGCGCTGAAGAGCAAGCGGTGGGCGATCGCCTGCAAGCAGTGATGCAGGAAACCTTGGGCACCGATTTGTGTCAACAATGTTATGCTTGTTTGCCCTGCCCTGAGGAAATTCACATCCCCGAAGTGCTGCGGCTTCACAACTTAGCCGTCGCCTACGACATGACAGAATTTAGCAAGTATCGCTATGGGATGTTTGGTCGTGCCGGGCATTGGTTTCCCGGTCAACCCGCCAACCGCTGTACTGAATGTGGCGATTGTTTGCCCCGCTGTCCCAGTGGCTTGGAGATTCCTCGGCTATTGCGCGAAACCCATGAGCAGTTGCAGGGCACCTCGCGATCGCGCCTTTGGCAGGGGATTTGATGAATAAGGGAAAATCAAAAACAATGTCGATCAACCAGATTTTGAAGAACAATTGAGAGTTGAGGACGAGGTAGTCACAAGGGCTGAGCCGATTGAGAATGGACTTGACAAGAGTTGCAAAAATGCCGTAACTTATTTTTTCTTGTTTTGAGGGAAGAATACGACATTTCTTCCCTTTTTCCTAGCCTCTTAAACTATCTTTCAACACTTCTGGTTTTCAGGATATTGGGGTACGTTAGGGTTTGTGAGTTGGCTGAGTCAGTACTGTTTGCCCGCGTTAGAGAAACGTTCGTTGTTGATGATGGATAATGCACCGATTCATCCGAAAGGGGCGATTCAGGCAGTGGTGAAAGCGGCGGGTCACGAGGTGTTATTTTTACCGAAATACTCTCCTGATTTGAATGTGATTGAGCACGACTTTAGTGCGCTGAAACGAGCGCGGATGTATGCAGGGTCAAACAGTTCGATTGATGAGGTGATTCGCAAGTATTGTGCTGGATAATGTCTCATTCTTTATTAGAATAGCTATAAAATTGATCTAGAAGATTGCGATCGTCCTTCGGGGCGATCGAGGATTGAAACGACACTGACAGCATCAAAGCGATCGTCCCCGGGACGATATGACAGGATTTCTAAACCAATTGGCTCCCCAGTCACCCCATCCTTGAACAAAATCACCCCATCTCCAAGTTCTGTCGCAACCTGGTTTCTTCGTGGAACTTGCCAGAATACACTTAACAGCTCTGTTTCTGGCTCATAAAATACTCTTATTTGAGCCACACTGTCTCCCCTTCTTTAATGGCGTCAGTTTGATAAGCAGTGATTAAAAAACCATCTCCATTTAAGCATCGTGCCACTGCAACAACCCAACGTTTTTCTCGCTGTACCCGATAAAACAATAATACTCCTGAATCTCGGCTACTGCGACGAACCTCATCTGGTGTAGAAAGAGCTAACCGCACACAATCTTCCAACTCTTCAATATCAGGGTGCTTGATGAGCAGCCGTTGCCAATACTCCTCAATTGAAAAGGGGGCAAAAATATGGAGAGTAGGGAACTCGAATCCCTGACCTTCGCGGTGCGATCGCGACGCTCTACCAACTGAGCTAACTCCCCAGTTCTTTCTTTAATATACGGTAAACGAGGACACGATGGTCTTAAATTGGTCTTCTACCTTTGGCCAGCGCTCCTCGGGAGCTGACACACTCAAGGTATAGACCTTTCCTCGGCTCACAGCAATACTCGATAAATTGTGTCGCTGCTGAGCATTGTCCCCATCCCCCGGCAGAGTGACGGCATACTCCAGAATGTAGTAGGTCTTATCATCTGCCTTTTGGGAGCTAGCGGAAATCAGGGCAGAACTGCGCCCGCTTTCAGTTGGGGCAATGATATTGCGCAGCAGGCGATCGCCCACCTCCTCTGGTGACCCCAATTCCTCAAGAGACTTTGTGCTGGAAACCGTATTCACGACCACACTGACGTTTTCTGTCGTCTCGATAATGTCGTGAAAGACCACATCCACGGGGTCATCCACCTGTACTTGTACCCAACCGCGGGGGTAGAGAAACTCATAGCCATCGTAGCTATCCACATAGGCCTGTAGCCCACTGGTGGCCGAACACCCTCCCAGCAGCACCACAAGAATCGCCAACGCTGTGGCAAAAAACCGTTGAATCATACCGTCCTTTTGCGCTGTTCTTCCCTATTGTGACACCGAAGCTGGCGTAGCGGGGCGGCGCAATTCCTCTGGATGTGAGGGGGGAATGCCCTCAATCGTAATCAGTGACTCCGTTACCGCTCGCACAATGGGAATCGCCACCGTTGAGCCATAGGCATCATCCCCCTTGGGTTCATCCACTACCGCCAAAATCACATACTGCGGCTGATCAAGGGGAAAAATAGCCGCAAAGCTCGTGATGCGCAGATTGCTGTAGGTACCGCCAATTGCTTTTTGTGCTGTGCCGGTTTTACCCCCCAAGCGGTAGCCGGGAATATGGGCGGGTTTCCCTGTACCGAAGCGCACAACTTCTCCCAGCATTTTGACCACTGCTTGACTGGTGCGCTGCGAGAAGACCCGTCGAGGGGGGCGTTGCTCAAGGCGTTTTTGCAGTTGGCCATTTTCATCGTAGAGGCCATCAATGACATGGGGAGTGACCATCTCTCCCCCGTTGGCGATCGCCCCCAATAGTTGAGCCAAATGCAGCGGGGTCAGGGAAAAGCCTTGGCCAAAGGCCGTTGTTGCCGGTTCAATGGGGTAGTTAATAAATTGCTCCGGGGGCTTTAATTGAGCGGCGGTTTCAAAGGGGAGATCACTGCCCACCTTCTCGGTCAGCCCCAAGCGATGCAGATAGCGATAGTAGTGGCGGGCGGGAATGCGGTTCATCATGTGCACCATGGCCACATTGCTGGAGTAGGCAAGAATTTGGGCAATATTGAGGGCACCGCGGCCGCCCCGCTGACTAAAATCACTGTTTTGAATTGGCCAGCCCCCCACCGTAATCCGCCCCTCATCGGGTAGCACTGTATCGGGAGTAATGGCATTGAGTTCAAGGGCGATCGCGGTGTTGATCGGCTTAAAGGTTGATCCTGGCTCGTAGAGATCCGATACCGCCCAGTTGCGAAACAGTGCCGGATCAGCACGGTAGTAATGATTGGGATCGTAGGAAGGTTCTGAGACCAGTGCCCGCAGTGCACCAGTTTTCACTTCTAGGACAATGACCGTGCCCCGCTTAGCGTTGAATTTGCGTAACTGCTGTTGCAGGGCTTGGCGTGCTGTTTGTTGCAAACGAGTATCAATCGTGAGGCGCACATGGTACCCCTGACTCAAAGCACGCAGATCCGCAGGGGCAAGGGCAGGTAACCATTGACCCAAAGCATTGGTTGACAGGAGCTGGCGGTTATGGGGAACCAGTAAAAACTGGTTTTGGCTAAACTCAATCCCCGCTTGACCTTGGTGTTCTCGATCCACATAGCCGACAACGCCCGCCATGAGTTCCTGCTGCGGATAAATGCGCTGCCACGCTTGGTTCAGTTCCAAGCCATCGTGGTTGAGAGCACGAATTTTAGCAGCAGTTTCCTCGTCAATGTCGTAGGCAATGGGTACCCCCGTTGGGTAGGTACTGAACTTGGCCAACAGTTGCTCTGGAGATTGCTTGAGTAAAGGAGCCAGATCGCGGGCGATCGCCCGCCGCTCAACTTTGAACTGAATTGGATGGGCAAAGAGGGTAAACACAGGCCGATCTAGGGCAACAACCGTCTCTCGGCGATCGGTAATTGGGTAGCGTGCCAAGGTTGGCGGAGTATAGCGCCGTTGTTGTTGCTGTGCCCGTGCCGCTAAGGTTTCCCCCTGAACCACTTGCAAATAAACTAGGCGAGCAACCACACCCCCCATCACCATCAGCAAAAAGCCAAAGATCAAGCCAACTCGCAAGGGTGGCAGGGATTGGTTTTGGGGGCGGGCCGTTGTCATGGAGAGCGATCAGTAATTGACAGTGCGCTGCGGCGGTGGTGTCACGGGGGGGCGTTCAAAATGAGTTTTGGCAGCAATCTTGCCCTCATTGGGCACAAAAAGAACGTGTTGCGGCGTTTGGGGAACAAGCCCTTGAGGAGCGCGTTGCACTTGCTGCGTCACCCGATAGCGGAGGGTTTCATTGCTCACCAATAGCTCCCGCTCCTGCCGTTTGAGGGTTTCTAAGCGGTCATAGGCTTGACTCCACTGCCGCTCAGAGAGGGCTGACCAACCATAGAGAGGCAGTACAGCCACGAGGGCACTGGTGGCCGCCACCCCAGAAACCCATTGAATCCCCAGCAAAGTTTTTTGCCACAGGGGCATTTGCGGCTTGGGGAGGGGCCGAATTTCCGTTAGGGTTGGCGACGATTGGGGAATAAATCGGGATTTGAATTTAGGGGCAGCAACCATAGACGCCAGCACTCCTCAGCAATTTATTACCCTAAAAGATTATGACGCACTGTAAAGATACCCATAAATAAACCATCATTCGGGCAATTCATGCAAAAGTACGCGCTGCAATTCGTAGCTTTGCCGATCGCGATCGCGGGTTGAGAGCAACTTCCGCTGCATCCGCCACAATCGGTTTACGAGTCACAACTGCCAAGAGGGGATTGCCACGCCACGCCTGCTTCACCCGCCGATCTTCCAAGCTATGGAAGCTAATGACGGCAATGCGCCCTGCGGGCCTTAACCACTGGGGCGATCGCGCCAAAAATTGGTCGAGCACCGCTAGCTCTTGGTTCACATAGATACGCAAGGCCTGAAAAACCCGTGTGGCTGGATGAATGCGTTGCCGCGGAGAAGCCTTGAGGCAGTGGGCAACCAACTGCGCCAGTTCTTGGGTGGTGGCAAGGGGACGACGGGCAACAATGTGGCGGGCAATGCGGCGGGCAAAGCGTTCTTCGCCATACTCATAGAAAATATCCGCCAGTTCTCGCTCGCTGTAGTGATTAATCACCGTTGCGGCGGTCAAGGGGTTATTGGGGTTCATGCGCATATCGAGGGGGGCATCAAAGCGAAAACTAAAGCCCCGCTCTGGACGATCCAACTGGGCGGAACTCACGCCTAAATCTGCGAGAATGCCATCAAACATCGGCTCAGCCACAGGCAGATCAGCAAAGTTGCCGTGCCAAAACTGGACGCGATCGCCAAAGGGGGCGAGGAATTCCTGAGCCGCCGCTAAGGCCATGGGGTCTTGATCGATCGCCAGCACCCGACAAGTGGGTTCACTCCGTAAGAGCAGCGCCGTGTGGCCGCCACCCCCCACCGTTGCATCCAAGTATAGTCCCCCGGCCTTGGGCTGGAGTGCCGCAAGCACCGCAGTTGCCAGCACCGGTTGATGGTAGGTGGAAAATTCCAAATCTTGCATGAGCGGATCAGAACCAGCGTAAAATTTGCCACAGCACAGTCCCTTGGAGAGCAGCCGCCGTGAACGATACTTCCCTCAACTTAGCCGATGAACTGCTGATACGGGATCAACTCGTGCAGCAACTCTCAGAGGAACTCTATCAACTCATGGTGCAGCATCCTGAGTTATTTGTGCGCTTTTACCAAGCCCGCAAGACCGAGGCCGCCAATGCCGCAGCCCTGAAGTTGCTGCAAGCCCAAGTGCAACAGGTGGAAGCACAAATTGCTGCCTATCAAGAACAGATCCTTGCCTACCAGCAGCAGAGCCAAAGTCGTGAAGCGCAAATGAATGAATTGAAAGCTCAAGTCATTGAATTGAGCGATCGCAATGAGATGCTAGAGCGCGTCATCCAAGAAATGCCCGAAGTCTATCGGCAAAAATTTAGTGAGCGGCTCAGTCAAGTCAAACTGAAGATTGAAAGCCTCGAAAAAGAAAATGCCCAACTGCGTGCCGAACTGCGGAATCTGCAAACCCTCTTGGCCGCTCAAGCCCGCCAGCAACAACAGCAGGGATTCCCCTCATTGCAACCTGCGCGCGTTGGCTTGATTCCCAGCTTTAATACTTAGGTGGACAGGAATCAAAGCGTGACCCCTGCCAACGAAGATCTGCGGGAACTCAAAAAAATACTAGAAGACTTTTTTACAGGGCTTCCCGTCAAGGTCTATCTATTCGGCTCGGCTGCCCGTGGTGCTCTGCGCCAAAGCTCTGACTTAGATGTCGGGATTTTGCCCCTTGCACCACTGCCCGTGGGGCTGTTGAGTGAGTTGCGGGAGCGCCTAGAGATGTCCAATTTGATCTATCCAGTCGATGTCGTGGATTTATCAGAAGTGTCCGCCGACTTTCGATCGCGAGTGATTGCAGAGGGAATTGAGTGGATCGGCTCAGGGAACGATTAGTGGTTGCCCAAAGAGCACTAGCTACTTTGCAAGAATTGCCCTTGGGCAAGCGCACAGATACGATTATTCGTGATGCTGCAATTCAGCGATTTGAATACACCCTAGAAGCCGTCTGGAAAGCAGCACAGCTATATCTACGGGAACGCGAAGGATTAGACATCGCCTCACCGAAGGGCGTGATCCGTGCTTGCTTGGCTGTTGGCCTACTTACTCCAGAGGAAGGCCGTTTAGCGCTAAAAATGGTGGATGATCGCAACTTAACCGTCCACACCTACAATGAGACCTTGGCAGATGCAATTTTCTCGCGGTTAGCACAGCACGCCATGCTCATGGATCGCTGGTTAGCTGCCCTCGCAGCAGGAGGATTAGAGGATTGAAAATACGGATTTGGTGTGCGGCACAGCCAAGGGAAGCCGAACTGTCTGCGGATCAAGTCGTGACCCAAGTGGTACCCCTGCTGCAACAGTGTCAGGACAGTGCCGAGATTGCCATTTGTCCCCTCGATGCCCCGATCGCGATCGCTCCCCAACCGCAGGTGCTAGACTATAGCCTCACCCATTGGGCAGCATCCGAGCTTTGGCAGCAGTGTCAAGCTTTGCCTGCCTTGGTTACCCAGTGGGGGATACGAACCAGCACAGGGGGTCTCTATCAGTTGCCACTAGCGCAAACGGCAAAGGGAACCCTCTTTGGCGAAATCATTGGCTGCCTTGAAGGGACATGGCAGTTACCCATCCATGCCAGCGATCGCCAGCGACAAACCCTCTATGACCTCGGACGGCGACTCCTAGATCACTTACAGGCACCGGTGGGCTGCTATTTTCTGCAATTTGGCTGGCAGGGGGAAGTGATCTTTGAGCAGCTGTGGCCTTTTCCAACCGTGGCGGCTCTAGCCAGTATTGGTGTGCAAACCCCCGACTGGTTGACGGCTCACTACCAGTGTCTCAGGGGGATACCATTGCGGGATGTGCGGATTCCTGCTCGCGACACAGTGCGACGATTAGAATAGAGAGCGCAGCGTTTGGCAAGGTGAAGCGTGAAGATTGTCCGCCGGCGGCTAGTGGGTTGGCAAGCGGTCTATGACATTGGTTTAGCTGGGGATCACAATTTTCTCTTGGCCAATGGAGCGATCGCCGCCAATTGCTTCAACAAGTCCCACTCCACGGCCTACGGCTATGTGACCTATCAAACCGCCTTTCTCAAGGCCAACTTTCCCGTCGAGTACATGGCCGCCTTGCTCACGGCGAATAGTGGCGACCAAGACAAGGTACAGCGCTATATTGCCACTTGCCTGAGCATGGGGATTGAGGTTCTTCCCCCCGATGTGAATCGCTCGGATATTGACTTTACGCCCGTGGGGGACAAAATTCTTTTTGGTCTGTCGGCAGTGCGCAATGTCGGTCAGGGGGTGATTGAGGCCATTTTACAGGCACGGGCAGAGGGGGGCGCCTTTCAAAGTTTGGCGGATTTTTGCGAACGGGTTCCGCGTGCGGGGGGCGATAGCCGCATTCTCAACCGTCGTGCCCTTGAATCCCTCATTGCCTGTGGTGCCATGGATAGTCTCCATCCCCAGCGCAACCGTAACCAACTGATGCAGGATCTCCCCCTTGTGCTGGAGTGGGCACAGGCGCGCGCCAAGGATCGGGCGGTGGGGCAAGTCAACCTCTTTGATATGTTGCCTAGTGGCTCCGGCAATGAATTCGGCGGTAGCTATGACCCAGCCCCCAGTGCGCCCCCAGTGGATGATTTGCCGGATGCCGAAAAGCTCCGCCAAGAAAAAGACCTCCTGGGATTTTATGTGTCGAACCATCCCCTCAAAGATATTCACCGACCAGCGGCCATGATTGCCCCTATTAGCTTGGCGGATCTCGAGCAGCACACAGGTCAAGGGATGGTGAGTGTCATTGCCCTGCTGACGGGCCTCAAGCCCATTACCACCAAGCGCGGCGAGCGAATGGCCATTGTCCAGTTGGAAGACCTCACGGGCCAGGCAGAGGCCGTGGTTTTTCCCAAAGCCTACGAGCGGATTCATGGCCAATTGCAGCTTGATCATCGGCTACTGCTGTGGGGCACCCTAGAGATGCGCGACGATCGCCCCCAACTCCTTATTGAAGATGCCGAACCCCTTGAAGAAGTGAAACTGGTGCTTGTGGATTTGCCTGTTGAGCAAGCGGGGGACATTCAAGCCCAAAGTCGCCTCTCGGAAGTGCTCAAACAACAGGTGGGTGACATGCCCAAGGTGCCGGTGGTGGTCAAAGTGACCGATGGCTACCATGCCCAGTACGTGCGCCTAGGACCGCAGTTTCGCGTTGAAGATGCCGATCGCGCCCGCCATGCCCTCACCAGTGCCGGTTTTCACGCCCAAGCCAGTGAACTGCTGAGCCTCAAGCTCTAGGCAAAGACATCACTAAAGAAGGCAATGGCTTCTCCAAGGGCAGCAATAAACTGATCAATTTCAGCACGGGTGTTGTAGAAATAGAGGCTGGCTCGTGCCGTGGACTGAACCCCTAAATAGCGGTGCAAGGGCTGTGTGCAGTGGTGTCCTGCGCGGATGGCAATCCCCGACTGATCAAGGATGGTCGAGAGATCGTGGGGATGCACCTCACCAACGGTAAAGCTGGCCAAGGCAGCGCGATCGCCCGATTTGGGGCCATACACTGTGACACCGGGAAGCTCTTGGAGGCGTTCAAAGAGATAAGCCGTCAGTTCCTGTTCGTAGGCATGGATGCGCTCCATTCCCCACTGACTCAGGTAATCTACCGCTGCACCAAGGGCGATCGCCTCCGCAATCGCTGGCGTTCCCGCTTCAAACTTGTGGGGAATATCCGCATAGGTGGCATGTTCAAAAAAGACATCGGCAATCATTTCGCCACCGCCCAAGAAGGGGGGCATTTGCCGCAGGAGTTCCGCGCGTCCCCAGAGGAAACCAATGCCCGTGGGTGCACACATTTTATGACCGGAGGCCACCAGCCAATCGCAGCCCAACTGCTGCACATCAATGGGGAGGTGAGGCACACTTTGGCAGGCATCCACCAGTACCCGCGCCCCCTTGGCATGGGCAAGACGCACAATCTCGGGAATCGGGTTGAGGCACCCCAGCGTGTTGGATACATGGGCGACGGCCACTAACCGCGTGCGATCGCTCAAAAGACTTGCGTAGTGGTCAAGATCAAACGTTTGCTCTGGCGTCAGTTCGACAAACTTGAGGCGAGCACCGGTTTTCTGAGCCACAAACTGCCACGGAATCAAATTACTGTGGTGCTCCATCACCGTCAGGATTATTTCATCCCCTTCCTGCAGCGTATTCATGCCCCAGCTATAGGCCACGAGGTTAATCGCCTCACTGGCATTGCGGGTATAGATAATCTCCTCGGCATGGGGGGCATTGACAAAACGCGCCACTTTTTCCCGTGCCCCTTCGTAGGCCGTGGTCGCCTCAGCACTCAGCGTGTGTACGCCCCGATGGACATTCGAGTTGTAGCGACGATAGTAGTCCTCAAGGGTATTGAGAACTGCCAAGGGCTTTTGGGAGGTGGCCGCATTGTCAAAGTAAATCAGGGGGCGATCGTGCACCTGTCGCGCCAAAATCGGAAAGTCAGCACGGCAAAGGTCAGCGAGGGAGCGGCTCGGGGCGATCGTCATAGTGGTTGTGGTGTGGTTGTGGTGACATCAGTAACATTCAGGAATTTCCTGGCAAGTCCCCACGGCATTTGCAGGGATACATTTCTCACTATACTCCCTTCCCCCTCGCAGAAGGTGGTTTGAGGCTGAACAGGAATAGCAAACCGCTATCTTGATCCCCGTGCAGAATAAATGTTATGAAATCTTGACATTTGATCCCTGCAAAAGACTAAACTGCGTATAAATTCCTAGAAGTATGCCCGAATTCCCTTGACGCCCCAAGACTTTTTTGCCAAAGATCAAGGGCAAAGGATAGCTCTGTCTATCAACCCACGATAAGGAGGCACCCATGCCGAAAGATCGCCCCCCTCTAGAAGAAATGACCTTGCGGCAGTTGCGGCGCGTCGCCAGTGAACTGCAAGTGTCCCGTTATAGCCGTATGCGCAAAGATCAACTCCTCGCTGCCATCCGTGAAAAGCAGGCGCAAGCCAACGGATCCACCACTACCATTTCTGTCCAACCTGTCCCCTCTAATCTGGAGTCGCAAGAAAAAGTGGAAGCAGCAAAATTTGACCTCGGTCCTGCTCAAGAGGATGTTCTCTTGGCCTCTGTAGATGAAGGCCTTGGGGATTTGCCGGGGGGCTATGGTGAAAGCCGCATTGTCCTCATGCCCCGGGATCCGCAGTGGGCCTACGCCTATTGGGATGTGCCCAACGAGCACCGCGAAGAATTGCGGCGGCAAGGGGGTCAGCAACTGGCTCTACGGCTCTACGATGCCACGAATATCAACCTCGATAGCCAAATTCCCCACAGTGTTCAGGAGTACCCCTGCGATGAGTTGGCGCGGGAGTGGTATCTGCCCATCCCCGTGAGCGATCGCGACTATGTGGTGGAAATTGGTTACCGCTGTGCCGATGGCCGCTGGTTGGTTCTAGCCCGTTCTGCCCCTGTGCATATTCCCCCCACCTACCCCTCAGATTGGGTCTGGGATCAATTCATTACGGTGGATTGGGATATGGATCTGCGGGGCAAAACCCTCTTTGATCTGGGGGCACCCTTGGCGGGCACTGCCGAACCCCATCCCATTTACGAAGGCATCTTTGCCATGGCCGAAGGAGCCGAAGCGCAGCGGGTGGCAGGTTCTCTCTTTGGTTCCATGCACCAAGTCCCCGGCTCCATCTCCCAGTTGCCCGAAATGGCCATCAGTTCCTACGTCTTCCCCTCGGGGGTTGGCCTATGGGCTGTGCCGACGGTCTCGGGTCTGACGATGTCGGGCGTTGGCTTCTCAGCTTCGGCGGCTCCCATTCGTCCCCGCAAATTCTGGTTGGTGGCGGATGCTGAACTCATTGTCTATGGGGCTACGGAGCCAGATGCCACCGTCACCATTGGTGGGCGCCCGATCAAACTCAATCCCGATGGCACCTTCCGCTTCCAGATGTCCTTCCAAGATGGCCTCATCGACTTCCCGATCTTGGCAGTGGCGGCAGATGGGGAACAAAACCGCGCCATTCACATGAAGTTCACCCGCGAAACCCCCGAACGTCGCACCAATACCAAGGAAGAAGCGGTGCTGGAGTGGCTAGCCTAAGCTAAGATGGTTAGCTCAATCCATGCCTTTCCCTCTGCCGATGGGTGGGGGGATTTTTTTAGGCACGCAAAAAGGCAAGCAGTTCACGATTGACTAGCCCCGGCACTTCCTGTTGTGCCCAGTGGCCACAGTCGGGCAGATATTTCAGCCGCCACGGTGCATGGATCCACGCTTCGATGCCATTGGCAAGGCTGGGTTGGGCGAGGGGATCATCGGCGCCCCAGAGAATCAGGGTGGGGCTGGTAATGGCTTCCGTGTGCTGTTGCAGTAGGTGCCACCACTGTTGGGGTGAAAAAAGATGGCGATAACTTTTGAGCACCGCAGCGATCGCCCCCGCTTTTTCAAGGGCGGCTTGATAGAGTTGCACAGTTTCTGCCGAGAAGGCAGCCTTGCGGATGGAGTAGCGTTGAAAGAGATCCTGTAAAAAACTCTGCAGATTATGCCCTAGCCAGTATTCCGCTAAGCCGGGGATGTGGCAGGCCAACAGTGGCCAGTTGCGCCAAAAATGCTCTACCTGTTGCCAGAGTTCCAGTCCCACACGGTAGGGGTGGGGGGTATTCAAGACGGCTAAATGCTGCACCCTCTGCGGAAAACGTGCCGCCACATGCCAAGCAATCAGGCCACCGCAATCATGACCGACAATGTGGGCGCGTTCATAGCCCAGTTCTTGGATCAGCGCCGTGACATCTTGGCTGAGGGTATCGAGATCATAGCCGTGGGCAGGCTTCTCGGAGTCATTGTAGCCCCGTAGATCTGGCACTACAACCTTGAAATGACGAGCCAGCACGGGAATTTGAAATCGCCAAGAGTACCAAAACTCTGGAAAGCCATGCAACAGAATCACAAGATCACCGCTGCCTTGGGTGACATAGTGCAGGCGTACTTGGTTAACGCTGAGGTACTGGTGTTGCCAACTAAGGGACGCTTCAGTCATTGAGGGTGGGGATCAAAGTAGAAGGAAAGTCCAGCTACTTTTAAGCTAGCACCGACAAAAGAACGAAGGATAGCCCCGACAGGGTTAAACCGCAGTGGGGATACGGACTTCCTTGAGGAGATTGGCCAGTTCTTGCAGTTGATTGATGGCCTCTGCCCCTTCGAGTTTCATGAGTTCGCGGTCATCGCGCATTTCAGTCCAAGTGATCCCATAGTCAGAGACCAAAAAGCGAATCAGGTGGTTGTCGGCCAAACTGACCATGAAGGAGGCACTGTTGAGTTCACCGCCACAGGTGTAGCAGGAGGCCATGTAGCCTCGATTTTCTAGGGCGATTGCCAGAGCTTGCAGGTTCAGCACTAAATCGCGAATAAACTGGCGGTGTTGTTCGGCTAAGCGGTAAAACATAGGACGATTCACTCCAAGCAATGAACAAAGTTATAGCACAGCTGCTAGGGAAATATTAAGACAATCTTAAGAAAGGGCAATGCTGTACCAACGTTGTTAAAACCCTGCAGCCATTTGTAAAATTTGATAGAAAAATCAGAAAAGCTAAAATTTGTTATCGAGACAATCTTATGAAAGAGGAGACTTGACAGCTGCCCGTTGGGGAGAGTCCTCTAGAGCGCGACTTTTACCTCTGGCTACCCCTTGCTTAACGTTTTAGCGGCTGTTGATTTGTTTTTGCTGCTGTACTCTTCATTTTACCTTTAATCTGCTTTAGGATTGGCTTTACGTTTCTAGGGTAGAGTAGCCCTAACGACACATTTTGCAAGACAATGCCAGCAAGCCCAATTGTTCCCGTTGCCCTTGCGGTTCTTTACCAAGGCGATCGCGTTCTCATGCAACTGCGAGATGATTATCCCCATATCTTGTATGCCGGCCACTGGGGACTTTTTGGCGGTCATCTTGAACCCGAAGAAGCACCGCTCGCGGGTGTCCAGCGGGAAGTCTATGAGGAGATTGGCTACTGCCCACCTCACCTCACCTTTTTTGGAGAGTACGGCGATCCCCAAGTGCATCGCTATATTTTCACAGGCCCTTTGACGTGTGCACTGGAAAACTTGGTACTCAACGAAGGACAGGGCATGGACTTGGTACCCTACGATTCTGTGGTGGCTGGGGTTCACTATGCCCAAACCCTCGGCGAAGATCGCCCCTTAGGCGCCATCCACCAGCGCATTCTGCTGGATTTCTTTGCTAGGAGAGAATCCCCCGTTTAAGCAGCAAACTGTTGCAGCACCCGTTCGGGGGTTCCCAGTCCTTGGACAGAGCGATCGAGATACAGCACCTGATCACAGGTTGCCCTTACCCGCTCCAAGTGATGGGAAATTTGTAAAATCGCCCAGCCCTCACTCACCTTGAGGGTCTCTAGGAGGTCATAAAATTGTTGCTCACCTCGGAGATCTAAGCCAGCGGGAGCTTCATCCAAAATCAGGAGACGACGGGGTTGCACCAAGCAATAGGCCAAGAGGGCGCGTTTTGTTTCGCCCCCGGAAAGGGAACTCATGGGTTGTGTCGCAAGATGCTCGAGGTGCAGGCGTTGGAGACTTTCCAAGATGGCGCGATCGCGCTGCTGTCGGTGCTGCCAAGGCCACTGCCACGTAGGTTGCCCCCAGCCCAAACCCACAAATTCAGCCACGGTGATCGGAATGCGTGGATCGCACTGAAAATTTTGCGGCAAGTAGGCTACCTGTTGGCGGACATAGGGGAGTGTGCGGCGATAGCCCATACCATAGCCCAAGAGGGTCACCCGCCCCTGCTGGTAGGGAATAATGCCCAAAATGGCTTGAATCAGGCTACTTTTGCCCGCCCCATTGGGACCAATAATGGCCATATTCGTATTGGCGGCGAGGGTAAAGGAGACATTTTCCACCACCCAGCGATCGCCCCGCCGCACCGAGAGGTTTGCCACCTCTAGCAGGTATTCGTTCACAGTGCTGCCCCTAACGGTCTATTCACCTGCATCCACCATGTCCCTACCACCGCGATCGCATCGGGACGACGATAGGCTTGCTGTTGCGCCCCAAAAGCCTCAGCCAGATTGCGAATGTTTTGCTCCATTCTTTGCAGGAAGTAGGTCGGCGTGAGATCAGCGGCAGTGGGAGCACGCTCTAGGGGATCAAACACACTCACTTTTACGCCCAAATCCTGCGCTAAACTGTCAAAGACCTGTTCTTGCCCCGGTTCCGTCAGGAGCGTTTTCAGATCACTTTGTTGCACCGCCTGCATCACCCGCTGCACATCCGCAGGTGAGGGATTAACCGACGGAATGCCCACGAGATAGATTGCTTTCAGGTTATAACTCTCGGCAAAATAGGGCGCCACATCGTGATAAACCACAAATGTTTTGCCCGCAAAGGGAGCGAGTTTTTCCCGGGCGAGGGCATCTAGGGCGTCTAACTCCTGAATAAAGGCGGCACTATTTTGCTTGTAGATGGCAGCCCCTTCGGGATCCACAGCAATCAGACCATCGCGAATGTTTTTCACCTGCTGCATGGCGCGCTGGGGATCTAGCCAAATGTGGGGATTGAATTCACCGTGGCTGTGACCGTGGTCATCATGAACGTGGTCGTGGTGGTGATCGTGATCATCCTTTTCGCTGGCAAGGGTGGCCACCCCCGCGCTGGTATCAATGATCTTGAGATTGGGATTGGCGGCATTTTCAATCAGTTTGTCTAAAAAGGTTTCCATCTCAAGGCCATTTTTGACCAAAACCCTTGCTGTGGCCAGCAGCCGCACATCCTCAGGCCGCGCTTGAAAGTCATGGGGGTCAATATTGGCCGGCAAGAGTTGCTCAACAGTGGCGCGATCGCCTGCGACCGCTTTTGTAAAGGCAGTGATGGGTAAGAAAGTCGTCACAATTGTGAATTGGGCTTCTGCCTGTGAGGTCTCCTGCTCCTGTGGCGACTGGGCTTGGGGGGCACAACTGCCCAAAAATACCCCCAGAGTTACCAGCAGCCCCCAGCGTTTAAGGTGAGCTTGGATAGCCATAGAGAAATAGATGAATGATAACCATTCTCATATTTGCACACTTAAGCAGGGAGAGCAAGCAAAAATAAAGGGGCAAGCCTCAACCTACCCCTGCGCAAAAACCAATTAGCGATCGCGAGTTTTTAGCCTTCGAGATTCAAGAACGGCAAGAGTGCCATGATCCGTGCCCGCTTAATGGCCACTGCCAGTTGTCGCTGTTGCTTGGCCGTGAGACCAGTCACCCGCCGCGGCAAGATTTTCCCCCGTTCAGTGATAAAACGCCGTAGTAAATCAACATCCTTGTAATCAATGGGCTGTCCAGGGGGAATGGGAGAAATGCGTCGCCGATAAAATGCCATAGCTGTCCTCTAATTACTTGATTTCTTTGTGAATGGTGTGCTTGTTGCAGTGGGGGCAAAATTTCTTCAGTTCTAACCGCCCTGTGGTGGTGCGACGATTTTTGGTGGTGGTGTAGCGAGATACCCCAGGCGATCGCTTGGCCGGATTAGTGCGACACTCTGTGCATTCTAGGGTGATAATGATTCTGGCGCCTTTTGCTTTAGCCATGGTCTTGCCTATCTATCCAGTGAGCCGATCTCTAATTATGGCAGATCTTTGCGGATTTTGCTCACCAATTCAATGAGCTTGCGATCAAGGGCAAAGCCCCGCTGGCAGCGATACACCTTTGTGCCGCCAAGGCGATCGTGGAGCGTGCGGTGCTCTTCATCAATCCACGCCAAGCTACAGTCAACGGCCAAGGGTAGTGCCAAAATAATCAGCGCCATACTCGGGCCATAGGACTCCCAGCCTGCCAATGTCAACAGTGCCCCGACACCAATCACCAGTTCTCGCTTGCTGAGGGAAAGGAGATCCGGTGTCCGCTGCCGCTGATCCAACAGGCGCACATTCATCAGCCAATGGCCGGGGCTTTGACCCTTATTGCGGTTAACCATCGCCACCCGCAGCAACCACCAAACGATGGCAAAAACAAACAGTTGCCCCCACTGAATGGCGGCTCCCGGCGTGATACCGACAACACTCGTCAACCAGATGAGGATAAAGTCAATGCTGGTGGCGATCGCCCGTCGCCAAGGCTGAGCCAGTGGTAAGGGGGGTGGATATTGACGGGAAAGTGCCATAGCAAACACGCGGTGGCAAAAGGCCAGAGAGTGGCTACACTAGTATAGCTTGGGGCCGATTCCCTCAAAAAATTCTGCGGAGTTTGGACGGTGCAACCCGTTGATTTGACGACCCTGCGTGCTGTTTGTGCCGATCTCCAACATTGGCTACCGGCACGGCTCGAAACGGTTTACCAGCGCGATCGCCACACGATTGCCTTGGCGCTGCGCACGCTGAAAAAACAGGATTGGCTGACCCTCAGTTGGCATCCCCAAGCGGCACGCATTGCCTTTGAACCACCGCCCCCCCGCCAACCAGACACCTTTACCTTTAGTCAGCAACTCCATGCCCAACTCAATCGCCTTGCCCTTGTGCGGGTGGGGTTAGTCAACCCTTGGGAGCGCGTCGTGGTCTTGGAATTTGCCCCTCGTCCGCAGGAAGCAACGCAGTGGCGTCTCTATGCCGAGATCATGGGCAAGTACAGCAACGTGATTCTGGTTAACGCTGCCGGGGAAATTGTTACTGCTGCCCACCAAGTCAATGCCCAACAGTCCCGCTTGCGCCCAATTCTGACCGGTCAACCCTATGTGCCCCCACCCCCCCTAACGGCCGCGTTGCCCAGTTGTGAGATTCCCTTTGAGCAGTGGCAACAACAGGTAAGCGTGATTCCCGGACTGCTGCGGCAGCAACTTCTGAAGGCCTATCGGGGACTGAGTCCAGCCTTGGTACAGCAACTACTGGCGGATGCCGCATTGCCCCTAGAAATCCGCACCACAGAGCTAAGTGCTGAAGAGTGGCGGCGGCTGTTTGACCATTGGCAGCACTGGCTGGCGTGTTTAGAGAGCGGGCATTTTGTCCCCCAATTTACATCAACGGGCTATCGCGTCATTCCCTCCCTTGGGACGCAGACCCCCTCAACCCTCAGCATTCACGAAATTCTCGCCACCTATTACCAAAACCAACTACAGCAACAGCAAACGCAGCAACTTCAGCAACAGTTGCGCCAGAGCCTACAGGCACAACGGCAAAAACTGATCGCTAAAATTGAGGGCTTTCGAGAACGATTGGCCGCCGCTGCTGGGGGCGATCGCCAACGCTACCTAGCCGATTTACTCATGGCCCATGCCCACCTGTGGCAACCCGGCATGACTGAACTGATCGTGACGGACTTTGCCACCCAAGAACCCCTCGCCATTCCCCTCTCCCCAGAGAAAAGCGCCATCCAAACGGCGCAGGAGTTGTACAAGCAACAGCAAAAACTTAAACGCGCCCAGCAGCACATTATCCCACTCCTCACCGCTGCTGAAGGGGAACTGGCCTATCTGGATCAGGTGGCGGCCACCCTCACTACGGCCACATCCTTAGATGTCCTTGAGGAAATTCGCGCTGAATTGATTCAACAGGGATACCTGACGGCGCCCGATTACTATCGTCCCCCTACCACGCCCAGTCCCTACCTACGCTATACGACACCGAGTGGCTTCACGGTTCTCGTGGGGCGCAACAACCGTCAGAATGACGATCTCACCTTTCGCGTTGCCAGTCCCTACGATTGGTGGTTTCACACCCAAGAGATTCCCGGTAGCCATGTGATTCTCCGCCTCGCAGCGGGGGAGGTGCCCAGTGAGAAAGATATTCAATACGTGGCGAATTTGGCGGCCTACCATAGTCAAGCCCGTGCCAGTGCCCAAGTACCCGTGGTCTATACGCGCCGCAAGTATGTGCAAAAACCGAAGGGCGCCAATCCGGGGATGGTGATCTACGATCAGGCGACAGTGGTGTGGGGGTGCCCTCTGAGTGTCAGTGATGGCTCTTCCGATCTGACCCAAGGGGGTGCTGGCGGCGATCGCCACGGGATCATGGCAGAATAGAACCGTGTTTTTTACGACACCATTGACTGCTGAGGTTCTATGCTGCGCCTAAATCGAAAATCCCTAATTTCAATCCTATTAAGCGTTGTTGCCATTATTTTAGTCGGCTGTGGCGGCCCCAGTGCCACGACCACCCCTCCGCCCACCTATAGTGAGTTGCAAATTACTCGCATTCAAGACTACCTGAGTGACATTGAGAAAAATGCTGAACGCTTTGCCGACCTAGAGGTCAGTGTGGCCAAAGGGGATTGGCAGGAAGCCCGCAACATTATGCGCGGCCCTCTCGGTGAAATGCTGATGGATATGCGTGCCCTCAACCGCAATCTCTTGGCAAAGGATCAACCCACCCCCACAGCTTTGACCCGTGCCCTGACGGATGACTTCCTGAAAATTGATCAGGGGGCGGATCTCAATAGTGTCACCGTGGCTCAAGAGGGCTTCCGTGATGCTGAAGCGGACTTCAAGGCCTATCTCAATAGCTTGCCTGAGTTGTCCTAGTCCCCTGCGTTTCTCCTAGGTTGATAACCGTTGCCCATGTCCTTCGTCGGTCTGCATATTCACAGTGATTACAGTCTTCTGGATGGTGCAAGTCAGCTTCCCGACCTAGTGGCACGGGCAATGGAATTGGGGATGCCCGCGATCGCCCTCACGGATCACGGGGTGATGTACGGCGCCGTTGAGCTGTTAAAGTTGTGTCGCGGCAAACCCCTGAAGCCAATCATTGGCAATGAGATGTACGTCATCAATGGCGACATCACCAAGCAGGAGCGCAAACCCCGCTTTCACCAAGTGGTGCTGGCCAAAAATAAACAGGGCTACCACAACCTCTGCAAACTCACCACCATCTCCCACCTGCAGGGCTGCCAAGGCAAGGGAATTTTTGCTCGCCCCTGCATCAATAAAGAACTCCTAGCTCAGTATCGCGAAGGGCTGATTGTCACCAGTGCCTGTTTGGCAGGTGAAATTCCCCAAGCGATTTTGCAGGGCAAGCTGGACTTGGCACGCCGTGTTGCTGCTTGGTACCAAGAGACCTTTGGTGAGGATTTTTACCTTGAGATCCAAGATCACGGCAGTCAAGAGGATCGGGTAGTCAACGTTGAACTGGTGCGCATTGGCCGCGAGTTGGGGATCAAAATTATTGCCACCAATGACTCCCACTTTGTCTCCTGTAATGACGTCGAAGCCCACGACGCTCTGCTTTGTATCCAGACCAACAAGCTGCTCACTGATGAGAAGCGGATGCGCTATAGCGGTACGGAATACCTAAAATCCGCCGCTGAAATGGCTCGACTGTTTCGGGATCACTTGCCTGCGGAGGTCATTCAAGAGGCCTTGGCCAATACCCTCGAAGTGGCCGACAAGATTGAACCCTATAACATCTTTCGTGAACCCCAAAGTCCAGAGTTTCCCGTGCCTGCTGGCCATACAGCCGATACCTACCTAGAGCAAGTGGCGTGGCAAGGACTGTTGGAGCGATTTCAGGTGAGCGATCGCCAGCAGTTGGATCCCACCTACCGGCAGCGCTTGGAATACGAACTCAAAATACTCCAGCAGATGGGGTTCTCGAACTATTTCCTCGTGGTTTGGGACTACATCAAATATGCCCGCGACCACAATATTCCCGTCGGGCCAGGGCGGGGATCGGCGGCGGGTTCCCTTGTGGCCTATGCCCTGCGCATTACCAACATTGATCCCGTACACCACGGCTTGCTCTTTGAGCGGTTTTTGAACCCGGAGCGCAAGTCCATGCCCGATATTGATACGGACTTCTGCATTGACCGCCGCGAGGAGGTGATCCAGTACGTCACCGAAAAATACGGCAGCGATCGCGTCGCCCAGATCATCACCTTCAACCGCATGACCTCAAAGGCGGTGCTCAAGGATGTGGCACGGGTGCTGGATATTCCCTATAGCCAAGCGGATCAAATGGCAAAGCTGATTCCCGTGGTGCGGGGCAAACCGGTCAAATTGGCGGTGATGATCTCCGATGACACCCCCTCGCCAGAATTCAAGGAAAAGTACGACAGTGATCCGCTGGTGCGCCGCTGGATTGATATGGCGATGCGCATTGAAGGTACCAACAAAACCTATGGCGTCCATGCGGCCGGCGTCGTCATTGCCTCAGAACCCTTGGATCAACTGGTGCCGCTGCAACGCAATAACGATGGGGCGGTGATTACCCAGTATTTCATGGAGGATCTGGAATCCCTTGGCCTCCTGAAGATGGACTTTTTGGGTCTGAAGAACCTGACAATGATCCAAAAAACGCGGGAGTTGATCCAGAAAAACCACGGTAAAACCCTTGATTTGGATGCCCTCCCCCTCGATGATGCCAAGACTTACCAAATCCTTGCTGAAGGCAAACTGGAGGGGATCTTCCAATTGGAATCTTCGGGGATGCGCCAAATTGTTCGAGAACTGAAGCCCTCAAATTTGGAGGACATTTCCTCGGTGCTGGCACTCTATCGACCGGGACCGTTGGATGCAGGCCTGATCCCCAAATTCATTAACCGCAAGCATGGGCGGGAACCCATTCAATATCAACATGAGCTTTTGAAACCCATTTTGCAGGAAACCTACGGCGTTCTTTGTTATCAGGAGCAGATCATGCGGATGGCGCAGGACTTGGCGGGCTATTCCCTTGGTCAAGCGGATCTGCTCCGCCGCGCGATGGGCAAAAAGAAAAAAGAGGAAATGGAAAAACACGAAGCCCTCTTCATTGAGGGAGCGGCTAAAAATGGGGTGCCCAGCGCAGTCGCCCAAGAACTCTTTAAGCAGATGCTGGATTTTGCTGAATACTGTCTGAGTGGGGAGACGGCGGTGATGACGGTGGAATATGGGGCTGTCCCGATTCGCCGCTTGGTGCAGGAACAGTTGGCCTGTCAGGTCTACAGCCTTGATCCCCAAGGGCATCTTTATACCCAGCCCATTGCCCAATGGCACTTTCAGGGCTTCCGTCCCGTGTATGAGTATGAACTTGAGGATGGCTCAACGATTTGTGCGACACCTGATCACCGCTTTATGACCACCCGTGGCCAGATGCTGCCCATTGAGCAAATTTTTCAGGAAGGACGAGAGCTATTCCAATTCGCGATCGCCCCCAGTACGGCGCTGGCTCAAGGTCTCAAACCAGCGGTGCAGATGAGCCGCTAGACAATCTTGAATAGCTTCACTCACCTGATCAGTGGGTTGATCCGCCGCAATTCGCTGCCAGCGATCGCCCCCTGCCTTAGCCAAGGCCATAAATCCTTGACGAACTCGCTCATGAAAGGCCACCGCATGCTGCTCTAGGCGATCCGCTATGCCCCGCCGTTGGGTGCGGGCAAGGCCAACCTGAACCGGCAGATCCAGCCAGAGAACTAAATCCGGCATCAGTCCAGCGGTGGCAATCTGGTTGATGTGCTCGATGAGGCTCAAGTCCAGTCCTCGCCCATAGCCTTGGTAGGCAATGGTGGAAGCCGTGTAGCGATCGCACAGGACAATGCCCCCCCGTTGCAGTTGGGGGCGGATACTCGTCGCCACGTGCTGGGCGCGATCGGCGGCATAGAGCAGGAGTTCTGCCATGGGATCAATCTCTAAATCACTATGGAGCAGCAGTTGCCGCAGGCCTTGGCCAAGGGGCGTTCCCCCCGGTTCACGGGTCAGCAGCAAGGGCGGATCAATGTCAGCGGATCGTAATTTTGCCAGCCAGCCACTTTCCTCTAGCCATGTGGTGATCGCCCCCATTTGGGTCGTTTTGCCGGCACCCTCTCCCCCCTCTAGGACAATAAACAAACCAGTGTAGGGATGCATGAATTCAGCGATTTTGAAGAAAGGTTTGATATAATCGCGGCATCCTGCCATATAATGCAGGTCACCTTACAATGGGGGTAATGCTCAATTCCCTGTGATTTCCTAGGAACACCAGCAGCGAGAGCGCCCCGTCTGTTCCGTGATTACACTAGAACCATTGTTCGCGAATTATTAGTTTACCACTTGGCGGTTATGGCTCGATATGCTCGTGTTGTTACCATTGCACTCCCTCGGGCACGGCTAAAGGAAGAGCTGGTGCAAACCCTAGAAGCCTGCGATTTGACGGTAACCCATGTGGGGGATGATTACGTCGTGGCACGGGAGAGCGCGCTCGATGCCATTTCAATGTCCCAACTGGTCACGGTTGAAGTCCTGATTGATAAAACCACGCCCCAAAAGGATGTCACCAAGTTTGATCTGGTGCTCAAGAATAAGGAACTGACCCTCAAGAAAAATAATCACTGCTTTGAATGGTTTGACCGTGTCAGTCGCGCCATTGCCGAAAATGAAAATTGGGAATTAGTTAATACAGTTGCCACACTGTGACGGTGCTGCTAGCAAATGCAACAGTGACCATTGTGGGCGCCGGGGTGGTTGGCTCGGCGATCGCCTACGAACTGAGTCGTGTGCTTGATCCAGCGGAAACGCCGATTCTTGTCCTTGAAGCACAACGGGAGGAAGATTGGCAAGCGACCGGTGCGGCTCTTGGTGTTCTCATTGTCCACCTCAGTCGGCGGCGACGTGGACGCAACTTTCAACTACGGCAGGCCAGTTTGGCACGTTATGAAACCCTCATTCCGGAGTTGGAGGCAGAAACGGGGGTTCAGATTCCCTACCAGCGCCGCGGCATTATCGAAATCTGTACCACTAAGGACGAGGCGATCGCCACCCAAGCATGGTTGCAGGAACAGGCTCCCCAAGGGGTGCAGTGGCTCTCGCCAAAAGAAGTCCAAGATCAATATCCCCTTGTGGATATCCACCACATTCACGGCGCACTTTGGGCAACAGGCGATCGCCAAGTCACCCCTAAACCCTTGACTCAAGCCCTGCGCCAAGCGGCTCATCAACGGGGCGTAAAGTTCTTGTATCAAAGCCCTGTCCGACAGCTCCAGCGATCGCTCCAAGGGGGATGGATTTTACAGCTCGATCAAGCAGCCATCGAGACTGAATACCTGATCCTAGCGGCGGGTCTGGGAACAACACCCCTTACGCAAGCCCTGAATCGCTCTGTCACTGTGGAACCGGTTTTAGGACAAGCCCTAGAGTTTGCCTGTGATATTGATGCAAATACACCAGTAATGACCGCTGAAGGAATTCATTTTGTCCCCTTGCCTTGGGGGCGGGTGTGGGTGGGTGCCACCGTGGAGTTCAACACCCTCACCGCGAATCCGCAAACCCTTGATCAACTGCATGGGAGAGCCATCGAACTTTGGCCAGTTTTGAAAACGGCTCCCTTAACTCAACAGTGGCAGGGACTGCGACCCCGCCCGAGCGATCGCCCGGCACCCATCATCGAAAAAATAGACGACCACACTTGGCTGGCCACTGGCCACTACCGCAATGGTATCCTGCTAGCTCCCATCACCGCCCAAAAAATTGCCCAATCCCTGAGGCTGACCTTGGCCAAGGGCGATCGCCCCAAGGGGGACACAGCATTGATAAAATAAAAGCCAGCGTTGTGGGGTACATACCATGGAAGTCAATCCTTTTGGCTTGGTGGCAACAGCCATGTTTGTCTTGGTGCCAACAGTGTTCTTGATTATTTTGTACGTGCAAACGGAAAGTCAGAAGAAGAGCAGCTAAGATAGATCTCTACGGCTAGAGCGAAAATGACTCTATTTTTGCCGCAGATGCTCTAAATAGTCCTTATTTATACGGCCTGTGACTGCTGCTTCGTTTTCACCCCTTTGTATTGCACCTACCCACGTCTATCGTGGTTGGTTCATTCTCTCCCAAGCGGGGGAAGCCATTGCTCAATTGGGGCATCATCCCCTTTTAGTGGTTTCACCGCAGCGGTATCAGCAGCTTGAGCAGGAGTGGCAGGCGATCGCCCGCTCCCATGATCTCACCTTCAGCGTGGGGACATTCCATGGTGAGTGCAGTGAATCCACCCTTGCCCAGCTCCGCCAAGAGGCGCAAGGCAGTGATCTCATCATTGGCATTGGCGGTGGCAAAGCCCTAGATACCGCTAAACTTTTGGGGCATCAATTACACTTGCCCGTAGTGACGATCCCCACGTCCGCAGCCACCTGTGCCGCTTGGACAGCCCTCTCCAATATCTATACAGAGGCCGGTGCCTTTGCCTACGATGTGACACTCCACCGTTGCCCGGATCTGCTGCTCTTGGATTACGCCCTGATTCAAACGGCGCCGAAGCGAACCCTGCTTGCCGGCATTGGCGATGCCCTTGCCAAGTGGTATGAGGCCTCGGTGAGTAGTGGCCACCGCCAAGAAACGCTGATTGTGGCTGCGGTACAGCAAGCCCGAGTATTGCGCGATCTTCTCTTGCAGCAATCCGCTGAGGCTCTGGCCAATGTGGGCAGTACCGCTTGGGAAAATGTCGTCGATGCCAGTGTCCTCATGGCAGGGATGATTGGGGGTTTGGGGGGTGCCCAATGCCGCACGGTGGCAGCCCATGCGGTGCACAACGGTCTGACCCAACTGCCCCAAAGTAGGGGCACCCTCCATGGAGAAAAAGTGGCCTACGGTATTCTGGTGCAACTACGCTTGGAAGAGCTAGTTCAAGGCAGTCAACTAGCTGCTAGCGCTCGCCATCAGCTGTGCCAGTTCTATGAACAGGTGGGTTTGCCCCTGAGTTTAGAGGATTTGGGTTTCCAAGAGGCCAGCTTGGCGCAACTCCAGCACGCTGCAACCGTTGCCTGCGCTCCCCACTCCGATATTCACTATTTACCTTTTGCGGTGACACCTGATTTGCTGCTAGAAGCAATGGTGTCCACCGTGGTCGGCTACAGTGCCACAGTCTTAGATGGGAGTGCCCGCTAGATGGGGTTAGAGTGGATTCAGCCGGCCGATCGCTTGGGGGCATTGCCGCCCTACGTCTTTGCGCGTCTCGATGAACTGAAGCTGAAAGCCCGCCAGCAGGGACTCGACCTCATTGACTTGGGGATGGGTAATCCCGATGGCTCTGCCCCGCGTCCAGTGATTGAAGCAGCGATCGCCGCCTTTGAGGAACCTAGTTACCACGGTTATCCTCCCTTTGAAGGCACAGCGGTTTTCCGTCAAGCCATTACCCGTTGGTATCAGCGCCGCTACAATGTCTCCCTTGATCCCGATGGTGAAGCCTTACCCCTGTTGGGATCAAAAGAGGGACTGACGCACCTTGCCCTTGCCTATGTCAATCCGGGGGATGTCGTTCTTGTGCCTAGCCCGGCCTATCCTGCCCATTTTCGTGGACCCGCGATTGCCGGTGCCAACATCTATCCCCTTATTCTGAAACGGGAAAAGGGCTGGCTCATTGATCTCAGTGAGATTCCCAGTGACATTGCCCGTCAAGCGAAGGTTTTGTACTTCAACTATCCCAGCAATCCTACGGCGGCGATCGCCCCCCGCTCTTTCTTTGAAGAAGTCGTTGCCTTTGCCCGCGACTATCAAATCCTTCTAGTGCATGACCTTTGCTACGCCGAACTAGCCTTTGATGGCTATCAACCCACCAGCTTACTGGAAATTCCCGGTGCCAAGGAAATCGGCGTTGAGTTCCATACCCTCTCGAAAACCTACAATATGGCCGGTTGGCGGGTGGGGTTTGTGGTGGGCAACCGCCACATTATTCAGGGCTTGCGTACCCTGAAAACGAACTTAGATTATGGGGTTTTTTCCGTCTTACAGAAAGCGGCAGAGGTGGCCTTGAGCCTGCCCGATAGCTACATTGCCTCTGTGTGCGATCGCTATCGCCAACGGCGGGATTTTCTGATTCAAGGCTTGAATGAACTGGGCTGGCAACTCACCCCAACCCAAGCAACCATGTACCTGTGGGTGCCCGTACCCGTGGGCATGAGTTCGACCGATTTTGCCCTCAAACTGCTTCAGGAGACAGGCGTTGTTGTGACCCCCGGCAATGCTTTTGGCGAAGGGGGTGAAGGATACGTGCGCATTAGCCTCATTGCCGATCGCGATCGTTTAGGGGAAGCCCTCAAACGCATGGCTCAAGCCAATATTCGCTTCGATAGCTTAAGTCGGTAACATACTCCATCCGGCCATGACAAAAACGAATGCTGCCCACCAGCCCTCAAGGCTCCTCATTCTGGGTGCCCTCGGTGTCGTCTATGGTGACCTAGGGACCAGTCCCCTCTATGCCTTTGAAGAAACCTTCAATCCCCTTCATCCCCTAACGGTTACTCCGGACAATATCTACGGCATTCTCTCTTTGATCCTCTGGTCGCTTGTCCTCATTCCAACATTCAAGTATGCAATCTTTGCCCTGCGTGCTGACAATGGCGGTGAAGGCGGCATCTTTCCCCTGACGGCACTTGTCCTCTCCCGAATTCGCCTTAGTCCCCACTGGCGGCGCTGGGTGATCATTTTCGGTCTCGTGGGGGCGGCCATGTTCTATGGAGATAGCACCATTACCCCTGCGATTAGTGTTCTCTCTGCCGTTGAGGGGCTAGAGGTGCTCAGTTCCCAGTTTGCAACTTGGACAGTTCCGCTAACGGGGGTCATTTTAGTGGGGTTGTTTTGGTTTCAACATCGCGGTACCACCCAAGTGGGGCAGGTCTTTGGCCCGATCATGTTCCTCTGGTTTATGACCTTGGGCATTCTTGGCGCGATTCACATCTTCGAGCACCCCACAATTCTGAACGCCCTCAATCCTTGGTGGGGAGTAGAACTCTTTCGCACCCATCCCAGCCAAGTTCTTTTTCTATTGGGAGTGGTTATTCTGGCACTGACGGGTGCCGAGGCGATGTATGCCGATATGGGACACTTTGGCGTCCAGCCGATTCGCTTGGCGTGGTATCGTCTAGTCTTTCCTGCCCTTGCCTTGAATTATCTGGGGCAGGGTGCTTTCATTCTCAAGCATCCAACGGCTACCCATAATCTCTTTTTCCAACTTGTGCCTGAGTGGAGCGTTTTGCCCTTAGTCATTCTCAGTACATTGGCCACCGTTATTGCATCTCAAGCGGTAATTTCGGGGGCTTTTTCAATGACTGCTGCGGCTATTAAGTTGGGCTATCTGCCCCGGCTGCGCATTGATGTCACGGATGATCATCACCGTGGCCAGATTTATATTCCTGTAATCAACTGGTTGCTATTGGTTACGGTTCTGCTCTTGGTCATCACCTTTAGAAACTCATCAGAACTCGCGGGTGCCTATGGTTTGGCAGTTAACTTAACCATGGTAGTTACGACTCTCTGCCTGATTTTGGTGGCGCGGCACTTGTGGCGGTGGTCTATTCTGCAAATTAGCCTTGTTTGGGTCAGTATTTTAGTAATTGAAATTGCTTTCCTGATGGGAAATGCCCTCAAGATTCCCCACGGTGGCTGGTATCCCCTTGTTTTCGGCGGGATTATTTATATGCTCTTAGTGACGTGGCGACAAGGTCAGGTTCTGCTGCGCCAGCAACTGCTGCAAGCAAATACTCACTTCTCCCTCAAGGAACTGCTCAGTCAAGGGGTTGCGCGTGTGCCGGGGATTGCTGTTTTCTTCTCACCACTTCCCCACACCATTCCACCGACCTTTATTCAAAACCTTCAGCACAATCATGTGTTGCATGAGCAGATGATCTTTATCCATTTAGCAACTGCGAATTTACCCCATGTGCCCTTGTCAGAACAATTGGCCTATACAGTCACGGATGTCGGTATTTATGAAATCATCCTTACCTCGGGGTTTCGCGATCGCCCCGATGTCCTACTCGCCCTTGAAACTTGCCAACGTGTCCTCAATCTCCCCCTCAACGAACCGATGAGTTTCTTCCTAGGCCGTCGCACAATCATCCCCACCCACGCCCCCGGTATGACCTACTGGCAAAAGGTTGTCTTTGCTTGGCTATATCGCAATGCTGAGGATGCCATGATCTACTTTCGTCTGCCCCCTGAACAAGTAGTGGAGCTTGGCATACAGGTAGAGATTTGATACGTGGGAGCATTTATCCCAAACGGCTATTCCATGCGGTTTCTGCATCCTTGAGTGCCTGATCAATTGTCTTTTGTCCCAAGAGAACTGCCTGTAAATTCTCGTAGAGGAGTCGTTGTAGCTCCTTAATATCCCGCAGAGGGGGAATGAGAACCTCTGCTTGGTTCATTTGACGAGCGCTGACCGATCGGGCAATGTCCACGGGGGTGGCATTTTCGCCAATGGTACAGAAGTAGGGATCCGCTAGAGCCGCTTGTGTAGAAGGCAGGACATTGGCTTCCTTGGCAAAGGCGAGTTGGTTTGCATTATTGGTGACAAAGAGGGCAAATTCTACGGCTAGGTCAGGATGGCGGCTCTGGCGGGGCACAAGTAAATTCATCACAGCAACATTTTTCTTGCCAGTGTCTCCGGTCAACTGGGGGGCGGGGGCTGAAACGGCTGCAATACTGGGGGCATTGGTGGCGATCGCGTTCAAAAATTCCGGACTGGTCATCAATAGAGCCGTTTGTCCCGCTTGATAGAGTTCGATACCTTGGCGGTGGCCTTCAGTCAGCACCTGTGGCGGCAAGAGTCCCTGACGATAGAGATCCAGCCAATACTGGAAAACGGCTTTGCCCACTGGGGAATTAAAGGCAGCACGGCCTTGATCATCGACAAGCTTCACCCCCATCTGTACCATGGCCTGCATCAGTTCGGCAGAGTCCTCGGGCACCATCGTGATAAAGAAGGCGTATTTGCCCGTTTTCTCCTTCACGACTTTAGCAACACTGGCAAGTTCAGCAAAGGTTTGCGGGGGGCGATCGATCCCAGCGGCGGCAAGAATCGCCTTGTTATAAATCGTTACCCGCGAGGTGAGGTACCAAGGCACGGCAAAACTCTTGCCCTCTAACGTCGTTGCCTGCCAGATATTCGGTAGATAACGCTCGCGCACGGCTGGCGGCACATAGTCATTGAGATTGAGCCACGCATTGCGTCCTGCCAACAACGCCGCAAAGTCGGGGTTCAGGTTCACCACATCGGGAGCAGTGCCCGCTAATACTGCCATGAGAATTTTGGTCTGCATTGCCGTCCAAGGAATATCCACCCAGCGCACATGGACATCGGGATGTTGGGCTTCAAATTCCGCAATCAGGCGATGGAAGTAGTCAGTAAATTTCGGTTGCAGTTGCATGGTCCAGAATTCAATCTGGGTGCCTTGGGTAGGCGGCGTTGTTCCACAACTGGTGAGGATGGCCAGCCATAGCCCCACCAACAGCCCACCGATCCAGCGTTGCCACGATCGCATTGCTGAGGACTCCTACAGGGGGGGGAGTTTAGAGGTGCAGGCACGACAGCGAGTTGCTTTGAGGGGCACTGATTCCAAGCAGTAGGGACACTCCCGTTGTTCTGACGCAGGGGGTTTCTTCGGTAGCAAGGGTAAAAGCAGCTTCAGGAGAATAAACAAGCTCAGGGCAATCACCCCAAAGTCGAGCAAACTGCCCAAAAACTTGCCAATTCTAATCCCCGACCCGACCGTAAGCTCGCGCCAGTCGCCCCCTGGAATCAGGGGATTGATCAAAGGCATCATCAGGTCTTCCACCACGGAGGTGACAATGCGGCTAAAGGCACCCCCCACCACGACAGCGATCGCCAGATCAATCACATTCCCCTTTAAGGCAAATTGGCGAAACTCCTGCCAAAATTGCTTGACCTGTCGGCGGTTCAATCGCCCCATGCCCACTCCTCAGTAGTACACAAAAATTAACACTTATCTTCATCAATGACCAAAATTTTAGCGATGCCGCTAGCCAACGGGCAAACTCTAGGCTAACATTGTAGATCCAGTCAGAAAGTGTTCGAGCGATCGCTGGTATGATTGCGTATGGCACCCACTTCTGCCCGCTTGATAACTCACTATACACCCCCATTTTCGTTAAAGGAGCTAGGAAAACACTCGCATGGTCAATCAGGAAAAAACGTTAGACGTGGGCTTTACGCATGCTGATTTTGCAGCCTTACTCGACCGGTACGATTACCACTTCAACCCCGGCGACATTGTTGCTGGCACCGTCTTTAGCATCGAACCGAAGGGTGCCCTGATTGACATCGGTGCGAAAACCGCTGCCTACATCCCTATCCAAGAAATGTCTATCAACCGGATTGACAGTCCGGAAGAAGTCCTGCAACCGAACGAAACCCGTGAGTTCTTTATCTTGGCGGATGAAAATGAGGAAGGGCAGCTGACGCTGTCGATTCGCCGTATTGAGTACATGCGGGCTTGGGAGCGCGTTCGCCAACTGCAAGCGGAAGATGCCACCGTTCGTTCTCAGGTCTTTGCCACCAACCGTGGGGGTGCCCTTGTGCGCATTGAAGGGCTGCGCGGCTTTATCCCCGGTTCCCACATCAGCACCCGTGTCAACAAAGAAGAATTGGTGGGTGAAGAGCTACCCCTGAAGTTTTTAGAAGTGGATGAAGAGCGCAACCGCCTCGTCCTCAGCCACCGCCGTGCCCTTGTCGAACGCAAGATGAACAAACTGGAAGTGGGCGAAGTAGTGGTTGGAACCGTGCGTGGGATTAAGCCCTACGGTGCCTTCATTGACATTGGTGGGGTTAGCGGTCTGCTGCACATTTCCGAGATTTCCCACGATCACATTGATACGCCCCACAGTGTTTTCAATGTCAATGACCAAGTCAAGGTGATGATTATTGACCTTGATGCTGAGCGGGGTCGGATTTCCCTGTCCACCAAGCAACTGGAGCCAGAACCCGGTGACATGGTGAAAAATCCGCAGTTGGTCTATGAAAAGGCTGAAGAGATGGCAGAGCGCTATCGTCAGCAACTCCTGCAACAACAGCAGCAGGCCACCGCAGAGACCACTGAGGAAGTCATTGAAGACATTCCCGAAGCCACTGAAGACGATACGGCTGAGCCGATTCTTCAAGAAGCCTAGGATGTCCCTTGCCCTCACCCTTGGGGATCCAGCGGGCATTGGCCCAGAAATTCTCCTGAAAGCCCTAGCTCACCTGCCCTCAGAAATGTTAGGGCAGTTTTTTATTGCTGGTACAGGCCAAGTATTAGAGGAAACGTACGCTCGCCTCTGCCAGCAGGGACAGGTGGCCATTGATCCTGCCCAGCTTCGGATTTGGGAGCATCCCCTCGATGCGGTGATTGTGCCGGGGCAACCGAGTGTGGTGAGTGGGGCGGCGAGCTTTGCCTACTTAGAAACAGCCATTCAGCGGGCGATCGCTGGCGAGGTGGCAGGCATTGTGACGGCACCGATTTCTAAGGCCAGTTGGCAGGCGGCAGGCTATGCTTTTCCCGGTCAAACAGAAGTGCTGGCTCACTTTACAGGAACCGCCAACGTGGGCATGGTGTTCTTGGGGCGATCGCCCGTAACCAACTGGGTGCTGACCACTTTACTCGCGACGACCCACATCCCCTTGCAAGAGGTGCCCAAAGCACTGACCCCCGAACGCCTCAATGAAAAACTCGCGCTCCTTGTGCAGTTTCTGAGGGAGCGGCGGCATCTGGAGCGGCCTCGCATTGCCATTGCTGGCTTGAATCCCCACAGTGGTGAGCAGGGACACTTAGGCCAAGAGGAAGTGACTTGGCTGATTCCATGGCTCGCAGCAGCCCAGCAGCAGTATCCCCAAGTTGAACTGATTGGTCCTGTGCCCCCTGATACCCTCTGGATTGGAGCTGCCGATGCGTGGTGGGGACGCCCTGCCCCGGCAACTGCCTACGATGCCTACCTCGCGCTTTACCATGATCAGGGGTTGATTCCCGTGAAGATGCTCGCTTTTCGGGAAGCGGTGAATACGACGATTGGCTTGCCCTTTATTCGCACGTCCCCGGATCACGGTACGGCTTTTGATATTGCGGGTACAGGGATGGCAGACCCACAGAGTTTTCTGGCGGCGATCGCTTGGGCGCAAACCCTGAGTGAAGGATCGGTTTTCCCTCTTCCCCCCGCCTAAAGTGCCTTTGATAGAATGCAACTAGATAACAAACCAAACGGTCAAGCGTTGGCATTTGGGTTGTTGCTGTATCGGGCAGAGTCATATGGGATTCTTTGATTCAGAAATTGTTCAACAGGAAGCACAACGCCTGTTTCAGGACTACCAGCAGTTGATGCAGCTTGGCTCCGAGTACGGCAAGTTTGACCGCGAAGGCAAGAAAATTTATATCGAAAAAATGGAAGAACTCATGGAGCGCTACCGTATTTTTATGAAGCGGTTTGAGTTGTCCGATGACTTCATGGCGCAGATGACCATCAAACAATTGGAGACCCAACTCAGCCAGTTTGGTATGTCTGCCCAAGCCATGTTTGATCAAATGCATCAAACCCTTGAGCGCATGAAAGCCGAAGTGGAACGCCAACCCTAGGGGAGAGGGCGAGTGTTGCTCTGCAATTTGGATGGGGTGATTACGCCAGAGGCCTCGATTTCTGTTCTTGATCGCGGGTTTCTCTACGGCGATAGCGTTTATGAAGTGATGCGTACCTACCGCGGGATTCCCTTTGCCTTACCAGAGCACCTCGCACGGTTGCGTGCTTCAGCGGCCTATCTCTACATGAGCGTGCCGTGGTCTGATGAGTACATTACCCAAGAAGTGCAACGCACCTTAGCGGCTGCCCCAGCGGGAGAATATTACATTCGGATTGTCGTGACCCGTGGTAGGGATCGCCGCATTGGGCTATTGCCAGAACCAACGACCCAGCCCAGATTATTGATTGTGTTGATGGCGATCGCCCCCGAACCAACATTGAGCGAACAGGGAATTTGCCTGACCATTGCCAAGCGGCAACGCACGAGCACTGCTGCCCTTGATCCAGCCGCCAAAACGGGCAATTACCTCAACAATATCTTGGCGCTATTGGAAGCGCAGCAAGCTGGGTTTGACGACGCCCTGCTTCTCAATGCCCAAGGGCAGATGACCGAGGCCACGACCAGTAACCTCTGGATTGTCCGTGAGGGTGTGGTCGAGACACCCCCCACTGCTGTTGGGATGCTCCACGGAATTACGCGAGCGACGCTGTTGCAGATCGTTGCAAACTTGGGCATGCCCCATCGGGAAGTGATTCTCACCCCACAGGAGCTAGCGAGAGCCAGTGAGGGCTTTCTGAGTTCATCGGTGCGCCTGCTAATGCCGATTCGCCAAGTGGATGAGGTGATCTTTCCCGCCTGTCCAGGGCCTGTGACCCAAAAGTTATGGCAGGAATTATTAACAGTGATGGAAAAGGCGACTCTGGCCTAGATACAGTCCTTTTAGCGAAGTCCTTGAGTTGGGAACATGACGGGAATATTGGGATTCACCCATACTTGACAGTCGAGTTCGGTACTGGCTGGGAAAAAAGGAATCGGGTTGCCTGCGGCATCGGTGACTTCTGGCAGGTATTCAAGGGGTAGGGCATCAAATTGACAGGTGTAGGCACCATAAATGACCTGCCGGCGATCGCCCGAAGGGCGCGCTGCGCGATCGCGCAGGATCAACTGATAACCAAAGCTGCGACTGGCATTGCCCAACTGATTGATCAGGGCAAAACGCCGTAAATAGGGCAGGCGTCCCCAAGCAGACGGCGACACAAAGGCTTCAACTCTACCCCCCGGCGCTGTGATGGCCGGAAAAGCCTGCCAGCGCTGAATCACCCCATCCCCAAACTGCTGCACTGCCCACCAGAGGCTGGGTACCGTTAAGCCCACTGCCGAGGGTTGCTCACTCACCACGACTTGTTTTTCATTGACCGGCAGCGCGATCGCCCCCGCAACCGCTGGCGGTAAGTCTTCTGCCGAGGTATTGGCGGCTGTTTTGAGGGGCTGCAACCCTAATAGCGCGATCGCCCCCACGGCACTCAACCATCGGCCACAGGACTTGGGAGGGGATAGGGTTCTCATTTGCTTTGAGTCGGGAAGGAGATTACCTCCTATATTACGGATGCAGCCAAGCCTTCAATACATCGAGGAGACTATTCCCCCCCCACGCAAGGGCAACCAGAATGGAGGTGGTCACCGCTAAGCCAATCAGAGAAATAACCACCCCTGCCAGACTAATCAAACCATCGTCATCCAAAAGACCAAAGCCAATCGTAAAAATGCCCATCGCTGGAATGGTGTTGGTGCCGGGAATGGGCAAAATCATCGAGATTGCCATCAGTGACACGGCAACTCCCAAGCCCAAACGTCCGCCTCGGGTCGTGCAAATGGGGCGCAAGCGGGGACGGGAGATCAATTCAATCCGCCGCAGCCAAGGCAAAGCTGTGCGCACAATCTTTTGAATCTGGGATCGCGGCATCGTGCGCTTGAGCAGCTGCGGGGGTAACCAAGGGGTTGAGGCACCCACGAGCAATTGCCAGCCCAACAGTAACAGCACAATGCCAAAGGGGGTGGAGTAACCGGGGGCTGGAATAGGCAGCGCCGAGGGCAATGAAAGTACAGCCAGCAAAAAGCCGAAGGTTCGCTCTCCCGCCAACTGCAGAATATCCCCCAAGGACACCAGTTGCTGCGTTAACACCTCGCCATCGCTGGGGCTAGGCACAGGACTCAAAAAGGCACATTCGAGGTCAGTGGACAGTTTTGCCATAAAAAATTACGGGAGGTGGAAATGTTGCCACTGCTAGGATACGATAGATTGATCGTTAGTTATGCCCAACACAGTTGACAGGCGATCCTAAGGCCGCGATCAACCTGAAGCCATGGCAACCCCATCTGACTTACCGACAGAGTTGCACCTGATCAACCCGCGGCGATCGCTGGGTCATGTTTATCTCGACTGGACACCCCAACCTGGTTGCCATGTGGATCATGAAGGGGAAACCTATACCGTGTTAGAACGCCGTCATCGCTACCGGTTTCGTGGCGGACGTTATCAGCTGGAAAAAATTGCCCTCTATGTGCAGCACAGCGATACTACCAGCGATCGCCATCTCGTCAATGGACAGTGGGTGATTGGAGATCCCACCTGCCGCTGGAATGCGCTTTCACCCTTGTTGCGGTGTGCTGTGAACCCTCAAGGCTCCTGCCAAGACTGTCGAGATTACCAGCCTCGAGAACCTTAACGTTTTGCTGCGAAAAACCCCCTCGCGCAGAGGGGGAGCATCAGGGTGATTTCAGATTGAGCCAGAAACGGCCAGCCTACTGCACAGCGGGCGTCATATAGGAGGTTTCCGGTAGAACAATTTTCACCGGTTCAACGTGCCAGATGTCTTGGCAGTACTCGCGAATGGCGCGATCGCTAGAAAATTTGCCCATCCGTGCCACATTCAGAATCGACATTTTTGCCCATTGGGCTTGATCTTGATAGACCTGAAGCACCTGTTGATGGCAGTCCACGTAGCTTTGGTAGTCTGCCAAAAGGCAATAGCGATCGTTTTGCCAGAGGTGTTCCACAATTGGGCGAAAGAGTTCCGTATCCCCATGGGAAAAGTAACCAGAGCCGATGAGGTCAAGGACTCGCTTCAGTATCGGGTTATTATTGGCAAACTCCCACGGACGGTAGCCGTTACGCCACAATTCCTGCAATTGCTCCACCGTATTGCCAAAGAGGAAGAAGTTTTCTGCTCCTACTTCTTCGCGAATCTCCACATTGGCACCATCGAGGGTGCCAATCGTCAGCGCCCCATTGAGGGCAAATTTCATATTCCCTGTGCCTGAGGCCTCGTAGCCCGCTGTTGAGATTTGTTGGGAGAGATCCGCTGCGGGATAGACCCGCTGTCCCAGAGTCACATTGTAGTCGGGTAAAAAGACCACCTTCAGGCGATCGCGCACCGCTGGATCACGGTTAATCACGTCGGCTACCGAGTTGATGAGCTTGATGATTAGCTTGGCCATGTAGTAGCCCGGCGCCGCCTTACCGCCAAAAATAAACGTTTGGGGTACCATCTCCAGTTGCGGATTGTCCTTCAACATCTGATAGAGGGTGATGATATTGAGGACACACAGGTGCTGCCGCTTATATTCGTGGATGCGCTTCACCAAAATGGAGAAGAGGGAGTGGGGATCCACCGTTACTCCCACGCGATCGCGAATGTATTCCGCAAGGCGTTCCTTGTTTCCATGCTTCACCGATCGCCACTGAGCCGCAAAGTCGCGATCCTCTGCCAAGGGTTCCAATCGCCGCAGTTGATCCAAGTGCTTCACCCAATCTTCGCCAATGCGTTCGGTAATCAGGCGAGTTAATCCGGGATTACTGAGCACCATCCAGCGCCGAGGGGTGACGCCATTGGTTTTATTGGAAAATTTCTGCGGCGTCAGTTCGTAGAAATCCTTGAGCACCGTTTGTTTCAAGAGTTCTGAGTGCAGCGCCGCCACTCCGTTGATGGCATGACTCCCCACCGCTGCCAAGTGTGCCATGCGCACATAACGACAGCCACTTTCATCAATAATCGACAGCCGCCGTAGGCGATCGTTATCCCCCGGATATTGCAGGCGCACCTGATCGAGGAAGCGTTGGTTAATTTCGTAGATAATTTGCAAGTGGCGGGGTAGTAGTGAGCCAAAGAGATCTAGCGGCCATTTTTCCAGTGCCTCGGGCAAGAGGGTGTGGTTGGTGTAGGCAAATGTCTTGCAAGTAATGTCCCACGCCTGCTCCCAAGGCATGAGATGCTCATCCACTAACAGGCGCATCAGTTCTGCCACTGAAATTGCCGGGTGGGTATCATTCAACTGCACGGTGAACTTCTCGTGGAAGCGACTGAGATCCTTATTCCCCGATTGCTTGTAGAGGCGGATCATGTCCTGAAGGGCACAGGAGCAGAAGAAATATTGCTGCATCAGCCGCAGTTCTTTGCCCTGCAATTGCTCATCGTTGGGATAGAGCACCTTGGTGATGTTTTCCGAGGCAATTTTTTGGTTGACGGCACCGTAGTAATCGCCCGTGTTAAAGGCTTGAAAGTCAAAGGACTCCACCGCCTCTGCCCGCCATAGACGCAAAAGATTGGCGGTATTCACCTTGTAGCCCAAGATTGGGGTGTCATAGGCTACCCCTTGAATCACTTGGTGGGGTTCCCAAACGACCCGATAGCGACCCTGATCATCGGTGTAGCTATAGGTATAGCCGCCAAACTTCACCTGCAAAATCAACTCTGGTCGCGGAATTTCCCAAGGGTTGCCGTAGCGTAACCACTTATCCGTAATCTCAACTTGCCAGCCATCGCGAATCTCTTGGTCAAAGATGCCGTACTCATAGCGAATGCCGTAGCCAATGGCGGGGATTTCCAATGTGGCGAGGGAATCCATATAGCAGGCGGCCAAGCGACCCAAGCCACCATTGCCCAAGCCCGGCTCTTCCTCCTGATCCAGCAGTTCCTTGAGGTTCAAACCCGTTTGCCGCATGGCTTCTTCAACGGCCTCATAGAGTCCGAGGTTAATCAGGTTATTGCCGAGGTGTGGCCCTAGCAAAAATTCGGCGGAGAGATAGCAAACAGTGCGGCTTTCTTGATCTCGATAGGTTTTGGCAGAATTCAACCAGCGCAACAGTAGGCGATCGCGCACGGTGTAGGCCAAGGCCAAGTAGTAATCATTTTTCGTCGCCACTTCGGGGAATCGCCCTTGGATAAAGAAGAGATTATCCATAAAGGCGCGGCGCAGCGTTTCAATACTCGTACCGGTGCGATCGTCTTCCGTCAGCACCGTGGGACAACCGGGCGGAATGAGACTGGTCATTGTGGGAATCCTCGCAAAGAATTAACGCGATTAGTAGTCAGCCCTTCCCTTCTGTTCTACCGCGATCGCCAAGGATTCCCCGCTAAGTACAGAATCTCTTTACCAGCAGGCCAGCCCTTCCCTAGCGTTTATTGACTGTGGGGGAGCAGTTGGCAGGTGAGTTCTTCCTCGGTTTCTGAGGGATCTGGTGGGGCAACGGTGGGTGGGGTAGTGCCAAGGGTCATGTCTGGGGCGGGGCTTTGTTGATAGCGTTGATAGAGCGTAGTCAGCAGTTTGATCAGGCGATCGCCGCCACTGGCATAGAGAGGGTCATCGGGCAAGCGCGCCAAAGCAGCGGCCATCTGCGTCTGCAAGATCTCTAAATCCCCATAGCGGCGGGTCAGCCGTTGCAGTAAATCAATGAGGGTAAACCGCTCTAGGCCTTGAGCATGCACCGGTTTAGTGGTCAACAGAGCGGCCACAAGAAGCTTCATCTGCAGGGGGGTACAGTAGCGAGTGACTTCCAAGCGCAAATCGTAGAGATCGGCGGTGCTGAGGGTTGGCGCCTCGATGGTCAGTGTGGCCGTTGGGGATTGGGTGTAGAGGGGCACCAAAATTTGCAGGAGTGCTGCTGAAAGAATCTGGTAGGCTGGTGCTTTGTTGAGACTATTGACAATGGCCGTTAGGCGTTGTCCCAAAAGGGTGGGGGTTTTCAGCTGCTCAAGGATTTGGATCACGGCCTGTTGCACATCGCTGACGGTCCACGGCGGCGCTTGAGTCGGCCATTGATTTTGCTGCAGGGCATACAGTAGCTTAAAAAGACGACTGTGCTGCGGATGCTGGACGATTTGTTGGGCAGCGGTGGCAATTGGAGAAGTTGTTGTCGTCACAGGTTTGCCAAAAGTCCCTCGATCTGTATTCTAGCCAATTTTCCTAGACGATAATTTATTGATTGTCATCAAGGGGAGATTGTCAAGACCTCTGCTAGCATTGGGAGAGTTTAGCAGTAACAGAACGCGTGTGAAAGAGCTTTTTCATCGCCTGCAGCAGCGTCTCAATGAGATTGTTGTCGGTCAAGGGGCGATCGCCCAAGGGTTGGTTGTGGCGCTCCTCGCCGAAGGCCATGTCATCCTTGAGGGGGTGCCAGGAACTGCTAAAACTCTCCTTGTGAAGCTCCTCGCTCGTCTAATTGCAGCGGAATTTCGCCGTATCCAACTCACTCCCGATGTCCTCCCCGCCGATATTCTCGGTACGAGTATCTTTGACTTTAACAGTCGCACATTTCGCCTGCGCAAGGGGCCAATTTTTACCCAAGTGCTGCTGGCGGATGAAATTAACCGCACACCGCCTAAGACCCAAGCGGCTCTCCTCGAAGCCATGGAAGAACGGCAGGTAACCCTTGACGGCACCACTCTGCCCCTCTCGGGTTTATTTTGGACAGTGGCCACCCAAAACCCCTTGGAATTTGAAGGGACGTATCCCTTGCCCGAAGCCCAACTGGATCGCTTCCTATTTAAGCTAGTCGTTCCCTACCCAGAGCCAACCTCAGAACGGCAAATGCTTGAAAATGCCCTTGGGGGCTTTGAGGCGCGGGATCTCGATCAACTCAATTTGGAGCCGTTGATTACCGTTGAGCAAGTTTTGGCAGCACGGCAGCAAGTGCGGCAAGTCCATGTGGCGCCTGCGGTGCTGGATTATCTGTTGGCCTTGGTGCAGGCCAGTCGTCAACATCCTGAACTGCTGTTGGGGGCTTCCCCACGAGCGGCAGTGGGCTGGTTACGCGCCACCCAAGCCCAAGCGTGGTTAGAGGATCGCGCCTATGTTACCCCTGAGGATGTGAAGGCGATCGCCACCCCGCTACTGCAACACCGCTTAATCCTCAAGCCCGAAGCCCAGTTAGACGGCACCACGCTGCCCCAAGTGATCCAAGGTATTCTCGCGAAAGTTGCTGTTCCTCGATGAAAGCACCTGCCAGTTATCAGTTTGGTCGCCATCGCCCCCGCTGGGTGCCCACGGTTCGCTTCTATGGCCTCTTGCTGCTGGGGCTTCTCTTTCCAGTGCTGACCAGCTTTCTGCCAGCAGAGCTATGGCCGATCGCCGAGGCGGTTCCCCAAGGGAAGTTGCGGGAATGGTTGCACCACTGGCCTCTGGGGCTGGGATGGCTCCTGATGGGACTGTACGATCTGTTCATTTTCGGCCTGTCCCTGTGGGACTATATCCGCATCGGTCGCTGGCAACTGACCCTCGATCGCGCCTGTGAGTCACGGCTCTCCATTGGTCGGCAAAACCCGATTCGCCTCAGGCTGCACACCCGTGGTGAGGTTTCCTTGAATGAGCAGATCTGGGTTGAACTCTACGACTATGTGCCTGCTGAGTTTACGGGTGAAATCCCCTACTTTGCCTTGGCGGCCTCAGCCCAGAGGACGTTGGAATTGCTCTACCATGTGTTTCCACCGCGACGGGGTGCCTTTCAATGGTCAGGCTGCGATGTGCGGCTGCGCAGTTCTTGGGGCTTGGCGTGGCGACGCTGGTTTGCACCCGTTGTGACTGAAGTGGAAGTCTATCCCGATTTGATGGGCTTGCGATCGCTCTCGATTCGCCTCAGTTTAGAATCCAGTGGCAGCTTGCAGCGGCGACGCTATGCCTTGGGGGGCACCGAGTTTGCCGAATTGCGGGAGTACCATCTGGGGGATGATCTGCGCCTCATGGACTGGAAAGCGAGTGCCCGCCGCGGACGGCCTCTTGTGCGCGCCATGGAGCCCGAACGGGATCAACCCCTGATTATTCTCTTGGATCGAGGCCGCTTGATGACCGCTACTGTCGCTGGTTTGAAACGCTTTGACTGGGGCTTAAACGCGGCATTGGCACTGGCGCTGACGGGCTTGCGACGGGGGGATAAGGTGGGCTTGGGGATTTTTGATCAGCAACTGCACACGTGGATTGCGCCTCAAAGTGGCGATTCCCATCTGGGGCAGATTCTAAGTCAGGTGTATCGCTGTGAACCCATTCTCGAAGAATCCGACTATGTGGGCACCGTCAGCGCGATCTTGGGACACTATACCCGCCGTGCCCTTGTGGTGGTTCTCACAGAGGTCATTGATGAAGTGGCTTCCCAAGAACTCCTCGCAGCCATGGCTCGCCTCACGCCGCGTTTTCTACCCTTCTGCGTTGCTTTGCGCGATCGCTACATTGAAACCCTTGCCCACCGCCCGTTGATGCCACAGCCCTTAGCTGCCGTGGATCAAGTGAACAGCCTCTATGAACAGGCCGTCGCTCTCGATCTCCTGCACCAGCGCCAGCGCGCCTTTGCCCATCTGGAGCAACAGGGGGTTCTGGTTCTTGACGCGCCTGCGGATCAAATGAGTGAGCAACTGGTGGATCGCTATTTGCTGCTGAAAGCCCGTGGTCGCCTCTAGGGTTGGCTAGCCTCGATCACACTGGTATTCCTTGGCTCCTGTAATGGCCGTAGGGGCGGGCGATCGCCCGTTGATGTCGCTAGGGGAAGGGGTGTCGAGGTCTGCGTCAGCCCACAAGTTGCCCGCAAACGCGCTTGCAGGAGTTGACTCACCACCTGACGTCGAATAAATTCTTGCTCAATTGCTGGGGGGACTGAACGTTGCAGTTCCATAGGTTGCCTCGAATTCACCGTTGTTCACGGCGACACAGGCTTCCGTGCGCTTCCCACACCCACATTCAACCGGTCATAGGCCTCACCTCGATCTTAACGGCGATTGCCCACGATTGTAAAAATGACTACCAAAATGCAGTGGGATTTGTGGGGATTTCCTAACACTATTGCAACGGGGATACATTCGGGGATTGAGGTGATTCCCATTTCTGCTGGCAAAACTCGTGGATCACCTTACCGCCATGAATAATCACATAGAGCGTCACTCCACTGAGGACAAAAGGCATGATCTTCTCGAGCCAAGGAAGATGGCAACCGAGGCGGGTCAGGACAAGGGCAAAGGCATCATCTAAAAGGCTAATCAACAAAGGTAGCAATTGTCTTAGAAGGGTAAGAATCTCTGGTAAATAACCATCACTATCCATAAAAATACTCTCGGCTGAGTTGACGCAGAAAATCACCTAAAGAAACATTGATCAGTTGGGATGATTGGTGAGTGGAAATACTTCATAGGCACTTCATTCTCATCAATACAAATAAAGAATTGAAAAATGAATCACACTTCTTTACAAATTGATGACCTTTAGATAAGCTTACCCTAACTGCGATTGTTGTTTTTGCTAGTGTTCCCAAGAATAGCCGAAAACCCTGTCCGTCAAGCATTAAGGCTGCTATTGCTATTGCTAAGTTCGGTTGAAAATGAGAGATTGTCGTGAGTTGTTAACAACCGTAACACTTCTATTATAGGCAACGCCTAGGGGTTAGGGGATAACTGTAATTTGTCGTTACATTGGAAACACATTCTGACGCTTGGCTGTCTAGGATAAAGAAGCAGCAGCGGCAGGTGCTTTATGAGACAGATGTCGGGTCATCGGTGTTGTTTTGCGCTTCTGTTGGCGATCGCCACAACCACAGGATTTTACCAGCGGGGACTCGCACAAAATGAAGCCCAACAGTTGCGCGATATTATGCAGCGGTTGGATGCCCTACAACAGCGCTATAGTGCCGCTGTCAGTGAACTAGACGTGATTCGCAAAACCTCTTTTGGCGGCGATAGTAATCATGTCATTGCCCTCACAAATCAGATTGAGCAGTTGCAAAAACAGGGGAATTATGGCGCAGCAGTGGCACCCTCGCGGGAATTGGTGGCGATCGCTGAGCGGGTTTTAGGTGCCCATCACCCCACTGTGGCTGCAACTTTGAATAACCTTGCTGTCACCTACAAGGAACTGGGCAACTTTAGTGAGGCGATTCCCCTCTATCAGCGCAGCTTAGCCATCCGTGAACAAGCCCTTGGCGCCAATCATCCCGATGTTGCCACCAGCCTCAATAACCTCGCCAACCTCTACACCGATCAAGGCAACTACGGTGAGGCCCTGCCTCTCTATCAACGCGCCCTTGCCATCCGTGAACAAGCCCTTGGCAAGACCCATCCCGATGTGGGCTTGAGTGTGCACAACTTGGCAGTGATGTACCATTTGCAGGGCAGCCTAACCACAGCCTTGCCCCTCTACCAGCGCAGTCTGGGTCTCCTCGAACCCGCCTTAGGGGCAGAACATCCCTTGGTGGCAACGGTGTTGAATAACCTTGCCGAACTCTATCGTGCTCAGAGCAATTATGGCGCGGCGCTTCCCCTTTACCAACGCAGTTTGGCGATCCGTGAAAAGGTGCTGGGGACAGATCACCCCGATGTTGCCACTAGCCTCAACAACTTGGCTGAACTCTATCGGGTACAGGGGAATTATGGGGCGGCGCTTCCCCTCTATCAACGCAGTATTGCCCTGCGGCAGCGTACCCTCAGTGGCGAGCATCCCTATTTGGCGCTAAGTCTTGCCAATTTAGCCAAAGCCTACTGGGCGCAGGGAATGATCAACGAGGCCTTAACGGCTCTCAACCGTGCCCTTGACATTGAAGAGGCCAACCTCAGCCGCAACCTCGTGGTTGGCTCCGAGGAATACAAGCGCAACTATCTGGCCACGTTTCAAGACTCCACCAACACCGCCATTTCCTTCCATTTACAGGGGAATCCCCAGAATCCAGCAGTAGCCAACCTCGCCTTGACTACCATTTTGCGCCGTAAAGGTCGGTTGTTGGATGTTTTAGCGGCAACAGCCAGTCGCCTGCGCAATCAACTGGATGCCTCGGGGCAGCAGCAACTGGATGAATTAATTCGTGTGCGAACACAGATTGCTAGCCTCAACTTTGTACGCGATCGCCCACCGCCGGCCAGCCAAATTAGCCAACTCGAACAGCGTGCCAACCAACTGGAAGCGCAACTGGTGAGTCAAAATGTCAGCTTCCGTTTAGACGTTACCCCCGTCACCCTCAGTGCGGTGCAGCAAGCGATTCCCGCCAATGCTGTGCTGTTGGAGTTTATCCAGTATGTGCCCTACAACCCGAAAGCCAACCGCTGGGAAGCGCCCCGTTACGCCCTCTATGCCCTGAAAAATAGGGGTGCTCCCCAATGGCGTGACTTGGGTACCGTCGCTGATCTCGATACGGTTATTAAGGCAGCACGCCAGCGGATGGCGGATCCAAGATTGCCCGCTACCGTAACGAAGCCCTCTTTGAAGGCGGCCTATGAGCGCCTCTTGGCTCCTCTGGAACCCTTCCTAGCGGGCAGTACCCATCTGCTGGTGGCTCCCGACGGTCAGCTCAATACTCTCCCCTTTGAGGCCTTGGTGGATCGGCAGGATCGCTATCTGGTGCAGTCCTATACGATCACGCTGCTCACCTCAGGACGCGACTTGCTGCGGCTGCAACAGCGGGTTAAACCCGCCAATCCCCCCTTGGTGGTGGGTAATCCCACGTTTAGTCAAGGGAGTGGTCGTGCTGTGGCAAGTAGTCAGCGGGGAGTGAACCCGCGATCGCTGGATTTGCGCAGCCTGACATTTACGGAGTTACCCGGAACCGCCACGGAGGTGAAAACCGTAAGCACGCTCTTGCCCCAAGCGCAGATCCTCACGGGCAGCAGTGCCACCGAAACTGCCATCAAACAAACGCAGCGGCCGCGGGTACTTCACCTCGCCACCCATGGATTTTTCCTAGAGAGTCCGCCGCTATCTCCCCAAGTCCTGCAACATACCCGTGGTCTCAATGCCAATACTCCCTTTAGGGGGGAAAATCCACTGTTGCGCTCCGGCTTGGCCTTGGCGGGTTTCAATCAACGGCAGAGTGGGGTGGATGATGGCGTGTTAACGGCTTTTGAAGTCACCGGCATTAACCTTGATGGTACCGAGTTAGTGGTGATGTCCGCCTGTGATACGGGGCGCGGCGATATTCTCAATGGCGATGGTGTCTATGGCTTGCGGCGAGCCTTTACCTTGGCGGGGGCGCGTACCCAAGTGAGTTCCCTCTGGAAGGTGGATGACACCACGACCCAACAACTGATGGTTGCCTTTTATCAAAATCTAGCGGCTGGCAAGGGACGCAGTGAGGCTCTACGGCAAGCGCAGTTGCAGTTAATGAATGACCCCAGTAAGCAAATTCCCTATTTTTGGGCTGCCTTTGTTAGCAGTGGTGAGTGGCGCCCGCTGCCCTAAGACAGGGGGTAGCTGACAGGGGTTTGTAATTGGCTGCCGAGGGGGCGATCGCGATCAATCCACAGAATTGCCCCTTGCCGTCGTGAGGGTGGCTCTCCCCAGAGCACAGTGATACTGCCGGGGGGCAAAGGTTCAGGACTAGGCCATTGACTGGTGAGCCAGACAAGGGAATCGATGGGATACTCAGCATCGGTGTCGCTGGGGGCGATCGCTGCTAGGGCCCGCAGTACCGTTGGCTGACCGTGGAGCATCCCCGTGGCGGGACTCCAAAACTGGACAGGAATTTGCTGTTGCAAACTGTAAAGGTAGAGGCTAGCCGCCGCAATCACCGCCTGCTCAAAGTCCTCCCCAATCCAATGGGGACGGGTATCCAAGGCAATGGTCACCGCATTCCCACCGCTAAAGGTGTCAAACTCGCGTACCCGCAGTTCGCCATAGCGAGCACTGGTGCGCCAATGGACTAAACGCAAAGGATCACCCCAGCGGTAGGGACGTAAGGCACGGGTGATGCCCTCTTGGGCAACGTGAAGATGATGCTGGCGATCGCGCCACTCTTGGGAAATCTCTTGCCCCAGTTGATCCAGCAAAGGACACTGTTGTAATTGCAGAACTTGCGGATAAACCACCACCTGCTGCGGTACGGGAAATGAGCGCTGACACCAAAAGAGGCCCAAGGGGGCAGCGGTGCGGAGGATTAGCTGCGACCACTCATAAATGCCCCGACGGGGTGGGATCAGATCGTAGTGCCAAGGAATGGTTTGCTGCGGTGGCAGTTCCGCGATTGCCTGTTGGGGACATTTTCTCTGGGTGGCTGACCATAGATCACGGGGAACGGGGTCAATCACTTGCAAATTGTGGCGAGGCGTTTGGGTGGCATTGGTCAGAAAGACGGTCAGGCGTAGGCGATCGCCCGCATGAACTGGCGCCACCTTGGCTCGCTCCAGCACCAATCCCCGCAAATAGCGCGGCGGTAGAATCGCCGCCACCAAGAGCAGACCAAAAATGATCCCCGTAATCACGTACAGCCAACCCGCCATCGAATTAATGGCTGCCGCAAAAAGAAAGAGATTCATGCCCAATAGCAGCAGTCCCGCGTAGGCGGGGGTCACCCAGCGTTCCTCTAAAAACTGACTGAGGCGACGCAGCTTGGCCATCGCAAATTCTCGCCTTAGGAGCGGTGGGACTCAGCGGGCAAGAGGCTAGGAAAGGAGTAGGCAAGCAGTTGCTGCAAGGCTTGACGAAAGTCCCCCTTGACAAGGGCGGGATCAAACCGCTGCACCAATTCGCCGCGATCGAAAAAAAGAAGGGTTGGCAGACTCGTCAGTTGGAAGTGACGACTGAGGGCAAAGTTTTCATCAGCATTGATCCTGAGAATTTGCAGCCGGTGCGGCAGTGACTGCTCCAGTTGATCCAGCAGGGGATCAATGAGGCGGCACAGGCCACACCAAGGGGCCCAAAAATGCACGATCACAGGCACGGGGGCACTGCGAATTTGCCGCTGGAATCCTTCAATATTAAATTGCTGAATGCCCTTCACGTTGTTATCTCGTTTTGTCTTGGGATCATGGTAGCAGTCAGCGGCGGTTTTGCAGCAGCCATTTGCGGCGATCTGATGCCGTAGGATCAAAAATAGTTTATCCAATCGATTGGCGTGCCCAAATGACCCCCAAGCCCACCCTTTGGCAAAAACTGTTCCCCCTGCTGTTACGGGAAACGATCGCCACACTTCAGGGGATCAGTGAACTGCTGAGCAAGGCCACAGCGCAACTCAAGAAGGTAGCCACACAACGGGCGATCGCCCCAGAGCAGCTGAATCCCGAACGTTCATGGGTCGGTCGAGGGGCAGCCCTATGGTGGCAGGGAATGGGCTGGGTGCAGCAACGGCTGCCGAACCATCTCCAAGAGCGGTATAACCGCGCTACTCTAACTGGGATCGCGATCGCCCTACTCCTCATTTTGCTCTGGTTGAATCCCCTCAGTTGGCTGCAATCTCCTCGCCAGCCAACGGTGAAAGCAACCCAGCGTCCCCAACCCAGTGTCCTTGTGCAACCCCGCCCGGCACCCACACCCATGGCAGCAACACCCGCCCCAATACCTCAGCCGACACCAACACCCACTCCGTCACCAAGGGCGATCGCTCCTTCCACCTTCGTCAGTGACAGCCTCACCGTCCGCCAGCAATTGCTGGCCCTTTGCGATCGCTACAGCAACGCCCTTGATCCCACCCTGACCCTCACCCCCAGCGAACAGCGCTTGGAATTGATGCTGGCCAACAGTTGGTATGATCTCAGTCCTACAAAGCAGGATCAACTAGCCCAGAACCTTTGGCAAACTGCCCATGACTTGGGGTATCAGACCGTCATTGTGGTGGATACCGAAGGTCACCTGCTTGTCCGCGATCCGGTGGTGGGTGATAATGCCATCGTTGTGCGTCGCAAGCTGATCTAACTCACCCCCGCAGCTTAAGCCATCAATTTCGCCAATCCGCTAACCTAGAAAAGTGCCAACTTCTTCAGCTTGCTATGAGTGACACCACCCTTGCCTCCGAAAAACGCAAAGCCCTTGAGCTTGCCGTCTCCCAAATCGAACGCAACTTTGGTAAGGGCAGCATCATGCGCCTTGGGGATGCCACCCGCATGAAGGTGGAAACCATCTCTAGCGGTGCCCTCACCCTTGACCTTGCTTTGGGGGGTGGACTGCCGAAGGGGCGGATCATTGAAATTTATGGCCCTGAAAGTTCGGGGAAAACCACCTTGGCACTTCATGCGGTGGCCGCAGTCCAGAAAGCCGGTGGTGTAGCTGCCTTTGTCGATGCTGAACATGCCCTTGATCCCACCTATGCGGCTGCCCTCGGCGTGGACATTGAAAACCTACTGGTGGCTCAGCCAGACACTGGGGAAACGGGTCTAGAAATTGTTGATCAACTGGTGCGCTCGACAGCCGTAGATATTGTGGTGGTGGACTCCGTTGCGGCCTTGGTGCCCCGCGCTGAACTGGAAGGGGAAATGGGCGACAGCCATGTGGGGCTGCAAGCGCGCCTCATGAGCCAAGGCTTGCGCAAAATTACCGGTAATATTGGTAAAACAGGCTGCACCGTGATTTTCCTGAACCAATTGCGGCAAAAAATTGGTGTCACCTACGGTAACCCAGAAACGACGACGGGGGGAACCGCCCTCAAGTTCTATGCTTCAGTGCGCCTAGATATTCGGCGGGTGCAAACTCTGAAGAAGGGAACGGAGGAATTTGGGATTCGCGCCAAAGTCAAGGTGGCCAAAAACAAAGTGGCGCCACCCTTTCGCATTGCTGAGTTTGACATCATTTTTGGTAAGGGCATTTCCAATCTCGGCTGCATTCTTGATATGGCCGAGGAAACCGGTGTGATTAGCCGCAAAGGAGCTTGGTATTCCTACAACGGCGAAAATCTTGCCCAAGGCCGCGACAACACAATTAAATATATGGAGGAGAACCCTGCCTTTGCCCAAGAGGTCGAACAGCAGGTGCGGCAAAAGCTAGACCAAGGGGTAGCCGTCTCTGCCAATACGGTGACTCATACCCACGAGGAAATGGCTGACGAGGAATAGGGGCGATCGCCCGCGAGGGACTTCCGTAGGAGCAATTTCCGCTCTCCCCAAAAGGTGAAGCCTTCCTCAACGACTGCAAAGCCACAGCGGGCGTATAACTGCTGCGCCGCTTGATTGTGAGCAAGGACGTGCAGATAGAGATCGCAATAGGCGGAGCAAAGGCTGCCCTCAACAGTGTGTAATAGCCGCCGACCAATGCCACGCCGCCGGTAGTCCGGATGCACCGCCAAATTGGAGAGATAAGGTTTGGATTCACCCTTGATCTCACGGAGCTGCATTTCCACACTCCCCACACATAGAGCAGATTGACCTGTGGATAGGAGGGCTAGCCAACAGTGGTAGTGGGGACGCTCGCGCTGCCAGCGATCGCGCAAATCCTGCTCCATCCCCAACTGCACAAAACGGCGCCAAAGGGCTTGCCACCCTCCCCCTGGGTGAAAACTCAGTGCCACGAGTTGAGCCACACTGGGCAGGTCGGTGATCTCTGCCGCACGAATCTCAATCATTCTAGGGCTGAGGAAGGACAGATTGCTCAGGTTGGAGTTGGCTCAGCAGTGCCCGCAGAGGGGGCTTGGCCAATAGGGTTTGCGTATCGGCCACTAGGCGATCGCCCCAGAGGTTTTCCCGTTGAAACTCCACCGTGCCATAGCGGCTATCGAGGCGCAGGGCTTCTTCCGCCAGTTGTAGTGCTCTTGCTTCATTTCCCAGTTGCAACAGGGCTGTGGCCAAAGCAAGTTTCGGCTCACTGGCTTTGGGGTCAATGTCTGCTGCCTGTTCCCAGTTCTTGGCTGCTTGGCGGATATTGCCTTGTTCATAGAGCACGAGACCAATGTTGGTATAGGCTGGCCAAAACTGACGATCCAAGCGCAATGAGCGGCGGTATTGCTCGATTGCCCGATCCTTTTGTCCCAATTTGAGATAGGCATTGCCAAGGTTGAACCATTCCTCTGTGGCATCGGGTTTCAGTGCCAATCCCTGCTCGATCGCCCGCACTGAGGCTCCATAGTGCCCTAGGCGAAAATGGGCAGAGCCTAAGTTGAAATAAGCCCCCGGATTTTTATCATTGAGTTTCAAAGACTGCTCTAGGGCTGGCACTGCATCCTTGGGTTGATTGACCGTGAGGTAGAGTCCCCCCAGTAATGCCCAAATTTCGTGGGCTTGGGGTGCCAACTGCACTGCTAGCTTGGCTCGCACCAACGCCTCTTGAAATTGCCGAAACTGTGCCAGTTGTAGGGCTTCTTGGGCCACAATAAAGCCATTTTGCTCCATCTCCTTGGCATTGAGTTCAAGGGTGCGCGGTAACACCACCTGTGCCGTTGCCAGACTGCCACTCAGGAGAACAAGACCCAGACTCAGGGTTAAACGGGCAAGCATTTTAGGCACGATCAATTTCCGTGTTGCAAGCTAAGTGAATTCCTCTTTAGTTTGCCATACCCTACCGACGTTTGCGGTGACTGAGGGCGACTCTTGACAAAAGTGGAAGGGAGATGATTGCCTTTAGAGAAAAAATAGGCTAGCCTGTGCTTATTCAAAGATCGCTAATCAATTGCTGTCAATTTTTTAAACCCTATTCAAACCTGATTTTTAAGGAAATTTAACAATGAACCCTTCAAATGAAAACATTCCTAACTACATGGTTCCAGCGATTCTGTCCACGATTTGCTGCTGTTTGCCTTTCGGTATTGTCGCTATTATTTTTGCTGCCCAAGTCAATTCAAGGTTAGCAGTCGGCGATCGCGCCGGGGCGTTGGAGGCCTCAAACAAGGCCAAGCTATTTACTTGGATTTCGGTGATTGCGGGATTGCTCGGTGGTGCCCTTTATGCGGTACTCATGGTGCTCTCAATCATGGCTGAGCAAGGGGGGATGTAGCTCGCTGGGCAGTCGTTCATAGTGGTGGGGCGATCGCCAGCGCAGAAGATGGGTCACCGGCTGCTGTAGGAGTTCTGTCGTCAAACCGATGGCGCGGCGAGGATTCACCGTTGCTAGGGTCAACGCTGCTTCAAAATCGCAAACTCCCCAATCCACTAGGCGTCCCACCATTGCCAACAGCGGCACAGTGGTGCCACAGAGGGTGCCATCAGCCAGTCGTGCCGTACCATTTTTCACTGCAATCTGCCGCTGATCCCAAGGATAGACCCCATCGCCTAACCCCAGCGGAGCAAGGGCATCACTCACCAAAAACAGGCGATCGCCCGCGCACTGCCACAACACCTTCAGCATTTGCGGATGAACATGCACCCCATCGCCAATCACGCCACACCAAACGCGCTGATCTGTCAAGGCTGCTGCTAACAGTCCCGGCTCGCGATGATGCAGAGGGGGCATGGCATTAAAGGCATGGGTGATCATTGTGGCACCGGCATCAAAAGCCGCCTGCGCTTCCTCCACTGTGGCTAAAGAGTGACCTAAACTCACGGTAATTCCCAAGCCACGTAAGTAGGCCAGAACCTGATTAGTGGCATCCAGTTCCGGTGCTAGGGTAAGAATACAGACCGAGCGGCTAAACTCTGCTAGAACCTGTTTAACCGCTTCAAAAGTCAAGGGTTGCAGATACTGCTGGGGGTGTGCACCCCGCTTCTGGGGATTGAGGAAAGGCCCCTCTAAATGCACACCTAAGATTTTGGCTTCAGACTCTTGCGCATTGGGCGCGTATTCGTGGAGCACCCTCAAGGCAGTGTGAATTTCCGCGAGGGGAGCAGTCACAATCGTCGGGGCGTAGGCATCAATCCCCTCTTGCCAAAGATAGCGGCCAATTTTTGGCAGTGGTTCGGTGGTCTTTAACCAAGGAAAGGGAATGCCCAAGGCACCGTTAATTTGCAGATCGACGCCCCCAAGGGAGAGATAATCGCCGCCGAAGTCCAGCACCTCAGAGCAATCGGGGGGAATCAGGTCAGTGCCGATCGCCGTCACTTTGCCATTCGTGAGTTGTACCTGTTGCAGGCGATCGCTCCCCAAAAGCCGCACGCGATCGAGCCAATAAACACTCATGGGGTGGTGGGGGTTAATTGCAGATCAGGGCGTTCTTCAGGCACAATTGCCCCCTCCACAGGACACACTTGCAAACAAATGCCACAGTCAATACAGGTGGCAAAATCAATCCAGAACCAATCGGTGCCCTTGGCATTTTTCCCCGGTCCCGGATGAATACAGGCCACCGGACACGCCTCAACGCAATCGGCAACCCCTTCGCAGGTATTGGTGACAATGGTGTGCGCCACAGTGTTCTCCTCACTGAGAGTTGATTCAGGATCAATTCTAAAGCTCTAGGCTAGATCCCCAGATCTGACTTCGCCGCTTGAGCCGCCTCCAATAACATGGGTGTAGGGAGTTCCTCCCAATCGCGATCGCCGATCTCGGCATAGAAGGTTTCGTCATAGCTGCGGGTTTGGATCACCACAGGCATCGGCACCGCATGACCCAGCACAAGCGCCTGTTGTTTAGAATCCAGCTTGGCCAACACCGATCGCAACTGCTGCGAACCCGCCACCCCCGTGAAAATGGCCTCAATGTCCTTTTCATCGTTAAGGAGTGCGGTGATGCGGGTGCCAATTTGCGACATGATCTCGCTATCAATGCCCGAAGGCCGTTGATCAACAACGAGGAGCGTGACAAAGTACTTGCGCATTTCGCGGGCGATCGTCCCAAAAATCGTTTGCTTCACCGTGGCCGGATCCAAGAAGCGGTGAGCCTCCTCAATCGTGATTACCAGTTGACGCGGGCGATCGCTGGGATTTTTGGTTTGCAAAAAAATCTCCGACTGCTGCACATAGGCTTGGTGGATGCGGCGGGCAATAATATTCGTCGCCAGCATATAGGAGAGCATATTGGCTTGGGAGCCAAACTCAATCACCACATGTTGACCCGCCGCAAGAGTGTCCAAAATCTGACCAATGTAGTTCTTGGTACAGGTGTTGCGCAGGTACTTCAGTTGCTCTAGCCGTGTCAGTTTGCGTTGCAGCGCCATGATCGAGGCTTTGCTGCCCATTTTCGTTTCGCAAAACTCCTGAATCTCCTGATTGGTCATCACCAAGAGGCGACTAATCCAACCCTTGCCAAACTCATTGCGCAGAATAATTGCATTTTCAAGGCTGGCCTCCGAGAGGTTCAGTTCCGCTTGCACCAAGGCCAAGTCCTCCACCTCAATTTGATCAAAGCCAATGTAGAGTTCTTGGGCATCGCGCACCCCTCGCCGTTGGGTGGATTCAGGGTCAAGGGTATAGATCTTGACTTGGCGGGGAAACAGTTGCCGCAATCCCTTAACGGTACTCAGTTGCTTGCCTTCACGGGTGGCTTCCCAACCATACTCCGAGTGCATATCAAAAATCAAGTTCACCGCCGCCTGTTTGCGGATAATTCCCGACAGCAACAGCCGCGTTAAAAAGGACTTGCCAGTACCCGACTTGCCAAATACGCCATTGCTGCGCTCGACAAAGCGATCCAAGTCCAAACAGATGGGGACTGCCATATCCAAGGGAGTGCCAATGGCAAAGTTACGCCGCTGCGGATCGTCCTCCCAGCCAAACACGGCGCGAAAGTCCCGCTCACTGGCTTCATAGACGGGACTAAAATGGGCAGGGATGGTTTTTACGGGCAGTAAATCCTGCTCATCGTTGAGGATCATCAACATCGGTGCCACACTCAGCGTCGCAAAGGTGCCGCTGCCGGCTAAGACCTCCTGCAAAAAGGTATCCTCAAGGGCGGGGGGGTTGAGCAGAATGCGGGGATTGGCCGTACCAAGCACGACATCCGTCAGCAGACAAAAGAAGCGCGATCGCTGGCCTTGGATCACTAAAAATTGGCCGACCCGCAGTTCTTCTACAGAGACGTTGCCACACAGTCGTACCTCTAAGCCCTGACTGAGGGAGCCTTGGACAACAATTCCCAGTTGTTGTGCTGTCATCGTTTATTGCGCCTTCAGGAGCTGAATGCGTTGGGGGTCGCCAAACCGCGGAGCAGGGGCTTGGCTGTGGAATTCAGCACCCGGTCTTGGCGTCGCTTGTAGCGTTTGACTCAAGTGCTGCACATAGCGATCCTGTGCCCGCCGAAACCCTTCTAGGTTGTCTCCGCCATTGAGAAGCGCAAAGCAGACGGTGCCGTATTTTGCTGTGGGTAAGACGCCAACCAACGCACTCACATTCCAAAGAGACCCCGTTTTTACTAGGGTTGCCGCCGGTAGTTGACGATACTCTAACGTACCGCGATCGCGCCCCGCCATGGGTAGCACATCCGCCAAACTGTGGTTTTTCTGAGCGAGCATCTCCTGAAGCGCCAAAAGCATCCCACACGCCGCCCGGGGAGAAATGCGATTCTTCTCCCCCAGACCTGAGCCGTTGATCAGTTGAATTTCACTGGGGGGTACATTGGCTTTACGGGCGGCCACTTGAGCTACGGTTGCAGCACCCCCTGCCATTTCTGCTAGCGTTTCCGCAATCTCATTATTACTGTAGATATTCATTTGCCGCACAATTTCCCCCAAGGGGAGTGAGCGATGCTCGAGGCGCAGGGTAACACTCGCAGGGATCGTGCCTTGGAAGCGTGTTTCACCCGTCATACTTACTTGGGGGCGGGGTTGCCCCTTGAGGTGCTGTTCATAGGCGGCTTGAATTTCGGGTGTCCAGCGGCGGTGATCTAGGGCGAGTTTGAATAGCGCTGCGGCGGTCTGGGGTTCAGGGTAAAAGTTCATCATAAAAGGGGGAACGATGACTAGATTCCCCTGCACTTGACGAATTCCAAGGCGGTTAAGGGCATTACCGATGGCGATCGCCTCCTCCCAGATAAAGAGGGGATCATTGCCGCCAATCAAGACCAAGTCCCCCCTGAGAACACCATTTTGCAGCGTGCCTGTGGTGCCGATGCGAGTCAGAAACTGATAGTCAAAGGGGTATTTATCTAGAGCCGCCAGACTGGTTGCCACTTTGGTAACAGAGGCAGCGGCAAGGGGGCGATCGCCCTGGTGGTTGACCAATAACTGGTGGGCACTTTGAACCCAGATGCCCTGTTGATTGGGAGAAAAACCCTCCTGTGCCAATGTTTGCAGGTAGCGATCGCGATACTGATGCAGCGCAGCCTCATAGGGAAATATCACTGCTTTTAACGCCTCAAAGCGCGGTTGTCCCCAGTACCATGCCAATGCTGCCAACAGATCCAACATGCCAGTTCTAATTCACTGTCAATTCCCACCATCCCAAACTGGGGCCAATAAAGCGAACCGTGAGCCAAATGACTACCAGCAGGCCAATCCCTACCCAGGTACCCCGCGTTACCCACTTCTGGATTAGCAGCAGTTGCTCCTTCCGGAGCCAGCCCCCCTTTTCTTGACCGTAGCCCTCACCAAGGGTTTCCTTGCGCCGTTTTGCCTCACCCATAGTTGCCGCTCAAATGGTTACAGTCCTTATCCTAGACGCTTTTAGGAAGCGATCGACCCCCTTAGACTCGATCCTAGACACACTACGCCAAACTCCGCTAGCTTCTGCAAAATCCTATGGGAAAAATGGGGCGTCCTCAGCAGACCAAGTGGACCACAGCAAAGTGCTAGTGTTTAAGGAGTTAGGACAAAGTTCACCAACTTGCCCGGCACGACAATGACTTTTTTAATGGTTTTACCGGCAAGGTAGCGTTGGCCAATCTCCGACTGCTTGGCGGCTTCCTCCAGTTCCACTTGACTAGCCGTGGCAGGGACTTGAATCGCACCACGGGTTTTGCCCATCACCTGAATGACAAGGGTGATTTCATCGGCAACAAGGGCAGTGGGGTCTGCTTTCGGCCAAGGCTGGCGGTGGATGGAGTCGGTGCCACCCAGTTGGTGCCAGAGTTCTTCGCTGATGTGGGGGGCAAAGGGAGCAAGCAGGGTTAGCAATGTTTGGATGCCCTCGCTATACACGCCAGAGGTATAGTAATCGGCGCTACTGAGGACATTGGTGAGTTTCATCAGTTCGGCAACCGCGGTATTGAATTGATAGTCGCCCTCAATGTCCTCGCTAATTTCTTTAATTGCGGTATGAATGGCACGGCGCAGCTCTTTTTCAGTTTTAGTGAGGCTTGCAGGCAGGGGTTGACCCAGCTGACCCCCCTTGACTTTGAAGGTTTGCACCAAGCGCCAGACGCGGTTGAGGAAGCGAAACTGACCTTCGACATCGGCATCGTCCCACTCGAGGTCTTTTTCGGGGGGCGCCTTGAAAAGGATGAACATGCGGGCAGTATCCGCCCCGTACTTCTGAATCACATCGCCGGGGGCAACGCCGTTGTACTTGGATTTGGACATTTTTTCATAGACGACCTCTAGGGCTTCCCCTGTGTCGGGGTCAGTGGGTTGGTTGAGATCGGCGATGCGGCTAGGAATGATGTACTTGCCCGTGCGCGGATTTTTGTAGGTGCGTCCTTGAACCATGCCTTGGGTGAGCAGACGTTGGAAGGGTTCACTGACATGGACAAGCTGGCGATCGCGCAAAACTTTGGTGAAAAAGCGCGAGTAGAGCAAATGGAGAATGGCGTGCTCAATCCCCCCCACGTACTGATCCACCGGCAACCAGTCCTTAATGGCTGCTGGGTCAAAGGGGGCTTCACTGTTGCGAGCATCGGCGTAGCGGAAGTAGTACCAAGAGGAGTCAATAAAGGTATCCATTGTGTCCGTTTCCCGCTGGGCAGGGGTACCACATTTCGGGCAGGGAACATCCCGCCATGCAGTAAGTTTCGCCAAGGGAGAAGGGCCACGACCGGTAAACTCCACTTCCTCGGGGAGCAGCACGGGTAATTCTGAGCGCGGCACAGGCACCGCTCCACACTGCGGACAGTGAATGATGGGAATGGGGACACCCCAATAGCGTTGGCGGGAAATGAGCCAATCCCGCAGCCGATACTGCACTTGCTCCCGTCCCCAGCCTTGGGTGGTTGCGTATTCGGTAATGGCTGCTTTAGCTGCGGTGGAGTCCATGCCATCAAATGGACCACTGTTGATCAATCTCCCCGGCTCCGTATAGGCAGCCTTGAGGCGGGCACTGGCTTTGCCGTCTGGGGGAATGATCACTTGGCGAATGGGGAGCTTGTGGGCCTTGGCAAACTGAAAATCGCGCTCATCGTGGGCAGGCACGCCCATTACAGCACCGGTACCGTATTCGTAGAGGACATAATCGGCAATCCAGATCGGGATTTCTTCACCGGTAAAGGGGTTCAGAGCTTTGCCACCGGTGGCCACACCCCGCTTGGGGCGATCGCCCGCTGTGCGTTCGAGTTCACTTTGCTGTTGGACACTGGCAATAAAGGCTTCGACGGTTTTGCGGCGGCGGCTAGTGGTCACTTTCGGTGTCAGGGGATGTTCGGGCGCCAGCACCACGTAGGTCACCCCATAGACCGTATCGGGACGGGTGGTAAAAACAGCAATTTTCTCATCGCTGCCAACAATTGGAAATTCCAGATAGGCACCCGTGGACTTGCCGATCCAGTTGGCCTGCATCAATTTCACCCGCTCTGGCCAGCCGGTCAGTTGTTCCAAGTCATTCAGCAGTTCCTCGGCATAGGCAGTAATTTTCAGAAACCATTGCTTAAGCAGTCGCCGTTCCACTAAGGCGCCCGATCGCCACGATCGCCCTTCGCTATCCACCTGTTCATTGGCCAACACCGTTTGATCCACGGGATCCCAGTTCACCGCCGCTTCCTTCTGATAGGCCAAGCCCGCCTCAAAGAATTCCAAGAAGAGCCATTGCGTCCAGCGGTAGTAGTCGGGGTGACAGGTGGCCACTTCCCGTTCCCAGTCGTAGGACAGACCCAAGCGCTGGAGTTCTTGGCGCATTTGGGCAATGTTTTGCTGTGTCCAGACGCGAGGATGAATCCCCCGTTCAATGGCGGCATTTTCTGCCGGCAGGCCAAAGGCATCCCACCCCATGGGGTGAAGCACGCGATAGCCCTGCATCCGCCGACAGCGGGCAATGACATCAGTAATGGTGTAGTTGCGAACGTGCCCCATGTGCAGATTCCCAGAGGGGTAGGGAAACATTGAGAGGGCATAGAATTTCGGCTTTTGCGGATCGGTATCGGTGCGATCGATCTGGCGGGCAGCCCATTCCTGTTGCCACTTGGCCTCAATCACTTGGGGGTCGTAGCGATCGTCCACAACAGTTTTCCCGAAAGAACAGCTTATCTATTGTATCTAGCACGTTCCTTTCCAAGATACGGCAACAGTGGTCTTAGCTTGCCGGTGCCGCAACGGGGCGTAGCCGATAGCCTTGACCATAGACCGTTTGAATTAGAGAGGGTTCGTCGGCATGCTCAATTTTGCGGCGTAGCAGCCGAATCTGGGCAGCCAATAGGTTGCGATTGACGCAGGGCTGATCCGGCCACAGTTGACTGGCAATCAATTCATGGCTGAGGAGTTCCGTCGGGTGCTTGAGGAAGAGCGCCAAAAGTGCCGTTTCCTTTTCCGAGAGACAGATGCACTGTTGCCCCCGGTAGAGCAGACGACCTTCGACATCTAAACGCAAATCTTGCCAGCAAAGAATCGGGGCTGCACACCCCATGGTATGTCGCCGCCGCAGCAGTGCTCGTACCCGTGCCAGCAATTCCCGCAGTTCAAAAGGTTTAACCAAGTAATCATCAGCACCGGCATCCAGACCCCGCACCCTGTCATCCACCGTGTCTCGAGCAGTGAGAAAGAGAACGGGAGTCTCATCACCAGCTTGACGCAATCGTTGACAAAGTTCTAGCCCCGTAGGCGGTGGCACCATCCAATCCAAAATTAAGAGGTGGTAGGGGCGCTGCGTTTGCCAGTAGGCTTGAGCCGTTTCACCATCGTAGGCCACGTCAACGTGGTAGCCCTCTTGGCGCAGGATGTGACCCAAGGGATCGGCTAGCTCCGTTTCATCCTCTAGCAGCAGAATGTGCTCCACAACATCAATTGATGGCCGATGGACACCAAAATTTTAGCGAAATCCTCTTGAGTTAGGCGGCTGCTTGTAGCAACTGAGGCGGCACCGGAATTCCCGCTGCGATCGCCTCCGCTGGCAGTGTGGGTACAAGGCGATAACAGTAGAGAAGAAATTGCTCTAACCATGTTTGTAGCAGGTCTTGCTGCTCCTCGTTGAGGTAGCGATCGAGAGCAGGTACTTGCTCAGTGTAAAAGGTCTCAACCCGAATCGTGCGCAGCCAAGGATGAGTCGGGCGGGTAATCAACCAGTAGTTACGCACAAGGGCACGACCGAGGTGATTCTGGACGATCTGGCTTGCCTTCCTAAACCATGGCAGATAGTTTTGCAGCGTCTGTACCACTGGTGGCGTAAACAAGGGGCGTACTGCGGATGTCACGCCAAGCAGGTTCAGGATTTCACCCTCTAGTGCCAAGAGGTAGGCCAAATTGATAGGGAGAGACGCCTTAGCCCGACAGTAGGACATCAGCAATGTTTCTAGGGTGGCACGGGTTGCTTCTGGGAGTCCTTCAAGCAACAGGAGAAGCTGATTTTCAGTTCGCAGGGGACTGGCAGAGAGGGCTGAGCCTTGGCGCTGATAAATTTCCCTCAGAGTATCGAGGAGAAGAGGCGGTAGCAGCATTGCTCAAGGAGTTAGTCTAAAAAGACCTAGGTAATCTTAATACTTTCTTTATATGTGTTTGTCGGGATGATGGAAGTAAGGGTTGCTACAGTTGACCCAGAAAAAACTTAGGATATTGATAGGATTTTATAAATCTTCTAGCGATCGCTTGCCAATCCTCTAGGGAATACGCTATCTTGGATAAGCTAGAGCAACGCGGGGTAGAGCAGTCTGGTAGCTCGTCGGGCTCATAACCCGAAGGTCCATGGTTCAAATCCATGCCCCGCCATTGATAATGAAAAAACAATTCTGGAAGCTATTGACAGGTTTCTTGATGCCAATGCGCTTGCCCCAAGACCAGTGGGCAGCAGTGCGAATTCTACAAATTGTGTTGGGCATTGCCGCTAATCCCCCCACCACCCAAATGGAGCGACCCACGGGGCTTTGCCGTTAGAGCCTTTGGTTAAGAGCAGCAAAAAGCCGCTGGCGATCGCCCTCTAGGGCTTGATCTAGTTCTGGCAAAAAGGTGTTGTCTGGCCACAGCGATGCAAACAACGTTACCATCGGCAAATTGTCAATGGCAATGAAAAAGTCGGTGGGTTGAGGGCCATCAATGTGGCGACTATTCACCCCAAAACCGCTACGGCTATAGGTAATAGCAACAGCAGGCACCGCAGAACGCAACCACTCAAGGGGTGTTGGCTGACCAGCTATGGAGCGCACCATCTGTTCCAGTTGCTCCGGGCTACCCGACCAAATGGAGGCCAAGAGGTCACGGCGGTTGTTAGGGTCATCCCATGCCTTGAGAAAGGTTTGCAGCGTTGCAGGAGCCTTCAATGTTGCCTCTTGGGGGTTGGCCAAGGGTTGTAGCCATGCAGCTAGGGGGTCGGTGTCCCGAGGGAGTTCCCCTTGCCACCAGCGGAGGAGGGTTGACACTTGACGCACATAGGCGCCTGAGGGGCGATCGCTGGCAATGTCCTGCTCAAGCTGACGATAACGCTCCGTGACCGCCGTCAGAACTGGTTGATAAAAGGGTGCGAGGGGAGCAACCCGCCAAGCCGGACTGGTGATGAAGATGGGATGGCGCAGCACCTCAAGGATCAGGGCTTGGGTGGCGAGTTGCGGTTGATTCTTACGAATGAGGGCTAAGCCGAGACCCAGAAAATTGCCCCGTTTAGCCGGTACAAGTTGAGCCGCTTTGGCAAATGTCTGTGCTGCTGCGCCAAAATTAGCATCTCGCCAGTAGAGCCACGCCAAGTTGCTGTAGCCAAACTCTAGGTAGGGAGACAGCTCAATTCCCTTCTCAAAGTTAACCATTGCTGTGCGCAAGAGGTTGGTTCGTGCTTCAGGATTGTCTGCCATCATGCCCCGCTGGCCATAGTTCCACCCCAGTTGCAGCGGATAGTAGGGTTCCCAAGGGGCGAGTTCCTGAGCATGGAAGAGCTTCTCAGTAAAGCGATTCCAGTCGGGAGGGGTTTCCAAGAGGGCTAGAAAACCTTCGCTGCTACTTGCCCAAGCACGGTGAATCGGTGTCAGCCAACCCACCATCACTAGGATGATTCCTAAACCCACGCCCACCAGCGAGAGTGCCCAGCGTACCTGCAACCGTTGAGGAGGAGCTTGCCCTTGGCCTGTGCGAATCAGGGTTGTTAAGAGGGTGAGTTCAATTAGGAAGAGGCCACCAATGCCGACATTGTCCAGTTGAAAATCCGTAAGACTGAGCACGCCGTAGCCCCAAAGCGCAAGGTAGAGGGCGATCGCCAGCCGTTGTTCCCGCTGTGCTAAGTTCGGCCACCAGCGCCGGTAGCGCATTGCCCAATAGACCAGTAGCCCCACCCCCAAGAGCAATACGGCAATGCCCCAAAGCCCAAGTTCGGCCCAGAGTTGTACGGGGGTACTGTGGAGTTGATAGATCCACTCCGCTTCACGGCCAGCCCAGCCCGGACGATAGTGCTGATACCACAGGGGCACACTACCTAAGCCATTGCCCCTCAGAGGATGTGCGGCCCCCATCCGCCAGCCAACAATACTGGTAATCCAGCGGTAGGCCAGTTCGCTCCCTTGTCCTCCCTGCCAGAGAGCCACTAAGCTGCGGCGCAGGCGATCGTTGGCCAAAGCGACCACCGCTAAGCCCACCAAAGCCAAAAATCCCCACCAAGAGCGACGCTGGCGGCGATAGTGCCAAACCCAACCCACGCCAAGGGGAATGACCATTGCCAGTAAGCCGAGGCCGCCCCCCCGTGAAAATGTTGTATAGAGGGTAACTAGACCCAAAAGCAGCACCGCCATCCAAAACCGGCGCGATCCACTGGTTTCTGCTTCTATGGCCAACAGTCCTACCAAGGGTAATGCCAGCAGCAGGTAGCCCGCCACGTAGTTTTGGTGACCAAAGGGTGCCCAGTTGCGTAGTTCTAGGGTATCTGGATTCAAATGGGGGGTGAATCCTTGAGGGCTATTCAAAATTGCGGGGGCGATCGTCGTGCCCAGCCAAAGGCCTAAACTGACAAGAATCACGAGGGCAGTGAGATAGCCTTGAAAGCGCACAATTTGCCAGCGGCGTTCTGGGGTGCGCAACCAAGCCCCGAGGGGATAAAGGACAGCGATGCTTCCCAAGAGTGCCCAGCCATACCAGCGAGCCTGATGGGGAAAAGCACTCCACGTCCCTGAAATCGCCAATGCCAACAGGAGTAATAGCACTACGCCATCAAAGCCATTTCCCAAGGGCTGCACCCGCCGTTGATAGGCCAACACCTGCAAAAACCAAAGCAGAGGCACCCCCAGCGTGGCTTGCCAGAGTAAGACCCAAGGCCACGCCACCATCAGACTGTGACTATCGGGTAAGAGGGTAAAAAAGGCATAGCCAGCTGCCGTTAGCAGCCCCAGCAGAATGCCCTCCTGTTTAGCCGCCTGTTCGCCCCAATGTTTTGCCGTCATCGGTGATGCTAAAAGGGTTTAAAGCCGCTCCAACCGCTTTGATGAGCCTTGTCCTGATTCTAGGTGAATTCTTAGGCAAAGGCTGCCACCACCCGATCCATGGCTTCAACCACATTTTCCCGACTATTAAAGGCCGAAAGGCGCAGATAGCCCTCACCCGCTGCCCCAAAACCAGCACCGGGGGTACCCACTACATAGCAAGTGTGCAGCAATTTATCGAAAAAGTCCCAACTGCCAATCCCTTGGGGCGTCTTCAGCCAGACATAGGGAGCATTGACCCCACCATAGACTGCAAAGCCCGCTTGGGTGAGTTTTTCGCGAATGAGACGGGCATTGTCCATATAGAAGGCCACCAGTTCCCGTACTTGGGCTTGACCGGCTTCAGAGTAAACCGCCTCGGCGCCCCGCTGCACAATGTAGGACACACCATTAAACTTCGTGGATTGCCGCCGTTGCCACAGCGCCCAGAGTTCGACGGCCTCGCCACTGGGGGTTTGCCCCTTAAGACCCTTGGGCACCACCGTAAAGGCGCAGCGGGTTCCCGTAAAACCGGCATTTTTCGAGAAGGAGCGGAATTCAATGGCGCACTCGCGGGCACCGGGAATTTCATAGATCGAGTGGGGAATAGCGGGATCGGTAATAAAGGCTTCGTAGGCGGCATCAAAGAAAATAATTGCTTTATGGGCACGGGCATAGTCCACCCACGCCTGTAAATGCTCCCGTGTGGCCACCGCACCGGTGGGATTGTTGGGGAAGCAGAGGTAGATTAAGTCCACAGGTTCACTGGGCAGCGTGGCGGTGAAGTAGTTTTCAGCGGTAATCGGCAAATAGACCAGTCCAGCGTACTCCCCGCGTTCATTGGCTTCCCCCGTGTGCCCTGCCATGACATTGGTATCCACATAGACGGGATAAACGGGGTCGGTAACGGCAATGCGGTTGCCGTCGCCAAAAATATCGAGGATATTCCCTGTGTCGCACTTGGAGCCGTCGGAAATAAAAATTTCACTGGCATCGATGTCGCAGCCGCGGGCTTGGAAGTCGTGGGCGGCAATTTTTTCCCGTAGCCAAGGATACCCCTGCTCAGGCCCATAGCCTTTGAAGGTGGCGCGATCGCCCATTTCTTCCACCGCTTGAATCATCGCTTGACGACAGGCCGCTGGCAGCGGTTCGGTGACATCCCCAATGCCGAGACGAATCAGGGGGGCATCGGGATGGGCTTGCAAGAATTGATTGACACGGCGGGCAATTTCCGGAAAGAGATACCCTGCCTTGAGTTTGAGGTAGTTTGCGTTAACAAAGGCCATAGTGCTGCTGAGTGAGAAACAGAAGCTCAATATATCAGGATTCGAGAATCCCTTTGAGGCGAGAGTGCGCCAATTGCAGCGCCTCGGATAACTTTTCAGGTTCAGATCCCCCCGCTTGGGCAAAGTTGGGACGCCCACCACCGCGGCCACCACAGACTTGGGCAAGTTCCGCCACCAGTTGACCGGCATGAACCCCCCGCTCTACAACGTCCGGACTGGCGGCGACTAAAAGGTTCACTTTGTCGGCAGCCGGTTGAGTGGCCAACACCACAGCTCCACTGCCCAGTTTATTCAGGAGCCATTCAGCGGCGGTTTTTAGCCCTTGGGGATCCACCCCTGCTAAGGAGGCAATGAGAATGTGGGTATTGCCGACGGCTTCAGTCTGCTCCAAGAGGGCTTGAGTTTTAGCGAGGGCTAGTTCAGCTTTGAGGTGTTCCAGTTCCTTTTGCTGGGCTTTGAGATCCGCTTGGAGTTGGCTAATGCGATCTAGAATCTCTTCCGGTTTGGCTTTGAAGCGATCGCACAACTCGCGGACAATGCTATCGCGCTGTTGCAAATAGTCACGCACCGCTGGTCCTGCAATGGCTTCAATGCGACGAATCCCGGCAGCCACGCCACTTTCACTAATGATCTTAAAGAGGCCAATTTCAGCAGTGTTGTGGACATGGGTGCCACCACAGAGTTCCATAGAAACGCCCGGAATATCGAGAACCCGCACCTGCTCGCCGTATTTTTCACCAAACATGGCGATCGCCCCCTTGGCCTTGGCTTCATTGAGCGCCATGATACTGGTGTGGGTGGCATGGCTTTCACTAATCCAAGTATTGATTTGATCTTCAATCTGTTGCAGTTCTTCGCGAGTGAGGGCACGGGGGCAGTTAAAGTCAAACCGCAACCGATCAAAGGCCACCAGTGACCCCGCCTGGGAAATGTTCTCGTCAATCCGCTTTTTCAAGGCCGCCTGCAAGAGGTGCGTTGCGGTGTGGTGCGCCTGTACCCGCCGCCGACAACTGAGATCAATTTGGGCGCTCACGCGATCGCCAACGCTGAGGCTGCCCCGCTCCACTTTGCCGTAGTGAACAAACACTTCCTTTTGCTTTTGCACATCGTGGATTTGCACTAGGGCATCACTGCTGGCGAGATACCCGCGATCGCCAATTTGGCCACCGGATTCAGCATAGAAAGGAGTTTCCTCAAGGATCACCTGCACTTCAGTCCCTGCTGTTGCCATTGTTACCGGATGACCCGCTACCAAAATCGCTGTTACGGTCGTGGTCAAACTAAACTCGTCATAACCACGAAACTGCGTCGGATGCAGTTGACCCGCTAGGGAGTCAATCCCCTCTTGAACGGTAATATCAATGGTTTCGTGAGCGGCTTGGGAACGTTGCCGCTGCTCGGCCATACAGGCTTCAAACTCAGCCACATCCACACCAATGCCTTGCTCGGCGGCAATCTCTTGGGTCAACTCCAAGGGGAAGCCATAGGTATCAAAGAGAACGAAGGCATCGCGCCCTGCCAATTGTGGTTTACTGCGTTTTTTGCCCTTAGTTGTCTTCAATGGAGCGAGCATCTCCGCTAAGAGCTTCTCACCCCGATCCAAGGTCTTAAGAAACTGTTCCTCCTCCCGCTGGAGTTCGCTGAGAATCACTGCCTGCCGCTCACGCACATTGGGATAGACATTGGCAGCCAGATCAATCGCCACTTGAGCCAAGGCAGGGGTCACCAGTTCATTGATCCCCAACAGCCGACTATGGCGGACAATGCGCCGAATCAATCGCCGCAGGACATAGCCACGCCCCACATTACTGGCGGTAACGCCATCGGCAATGAGATGAACCACGGCACGGGTGTGATCGCCAATCACCTTGAGGGACGTTTTGGTGCTGGCATTGGCTTTGCGGTACTGAATCCCGGCTCGCTGCGCTGCCGCCTCAATAATCGGGAAAATTAAGTCTGTCTCGTAGTTGTTGGGCACCCCTTGCAGAACCTGCGCCATCCGCTCCAAGCCCATACCGGTATCAATGTTTTTCGCCTTGAGGGGGGTGCGGCGCCCTTGATCGTCTTGGTTCAACTCCATGAACACTAGGTTGTAGAGTTCGATGAAGCGGCGATCGTCATCGAGATCAACGTCAGCTAGTCCCTTTTCCGGATAGAAGTCGTAGTAAATCTCAGAACAAGGGCCACAGGGACCCGTTGGCCCCGCCGTCCAGAAGTTGCTCTCCTCTCCCATGCGCTGGATGCGCTCCTTGGGCAAGCCCACTTGGCGATGCCAAATGTCATAGGCCTCATCGTCATTTTCAAAGACGCTCACCAAGAGCCGTTCCGGGGGCAAACCATAAACTGTGGTCATCAATTCCCATGCCCAAGCAATGGCCTCCGCCTTGAAGTAGTCGCCAAAGCTGAAGTTGCCCAACATTTCAAAGAACGTGTGGTGGCGAGCAGTGCGACCCACATTTTCAATGTCATTGGTGCGCAGACATTTCTGGGCAGTGGTGGCGCGAGGCACTTTCGGGGCTTCTTGGCCGAGGAAAATTGGTTTGAAGGGGAGCATGCCGGCGATCGTCAGCAGCACCGTCGGATCCTCTGGAATCAGCGAGGCACTGGGCAAAATCGTGTGTCCCTTAGCGGCATAGAACTCAAGGAATTTTTGGCGAATTTGATCACCTGTGAGGGCAGTTGTCGCCGACGCAGAGGGGGACGAGGTCATTGGAGCAAAGTCTCAACGGAGCGCAACAAACGGCAAGAATACTATTTCATCATACTGGATTGTACTCTGGGAATAAGGCACCCCATTGGCAGGATTTACGAGAATAGCCATGGCTGAGCCAGCCACCCGCTCTGAAATGGGTCAACTCCTTGAGGAAGTGAGAGGAATGCGCGCTAATATGAGAAAGTTGCCGATCTGAGCGATCGCCAGCGGGTGGTGGATGCCCGCCTATGGGGTTTTATTGTCGCCCTTGTCAGGGAATTTCGGCTTATCTTGTCAAGTTGTCTTTACTTTGATAAGAGTTAGCGCACAAACACGCCGGGCAAAAAGGTTTCGAGATAAAGATGAATCAATTGGCGGCCAAAGAGACCACTGACAATAGCCGCTACTGCCAAAAAAGGGCCAAAGGGAATCGGTTGCCGCCGCTGAATCCAACCGAGGGCAATCCCCAGTCCACCCATCAGGCCACCGAGGGCACAGGCCAAGAAAAAGGTAACGAGCAATCCCTGCCAACCTAGCCAAGCCCCGATCATCGCTGCCAGTTTGCTATCCCCTCCCCCCATGACCTCCTGACCAAGGGCGATCGCCCCCCCCCAGCGGATCAGATCAAAGAGCCAAATGCCAATCACTGCGGCAATGATGCTTTCCGTGAGTCCGCCTAGACCCGTCGTTAACCCTCTCACGAGCAGGCCGACAATCAACCCCCATTTTGTCAGGGGATGGGGCAGCGTCATCGTGTCTAGATCAATCAAGGCCAAGGCCAAGAGCCACGCACTCAACAGCCAGAGCACAAGGGTTTGCACTTGCCAGCCACTCACAGCCACAATCAGGACGTACAGCAGTGCCGTCAACAGCTCAATCGCAGGATACCGCCAAGAAATCGGTGCATGGCAGTAACGACATTGCCCCCGCAGGAATAGCCAGCCCAAAATTGGGATATTGTCCCAGGGCTTGAGTGTGGTCAAACAGATCGGGCAGCGAGACGGCGGATAAAGGAGCGATCGCCCGCTCGGCACACGGTAGATCACAACATTGAGAAAGCTCCCCACCGCTGCCCCAAGGCCAAAGACAAGGCAGTAGCTAGCAAAGGTCAAAAAAGTTAGTGCAGTTATAGGCGTGTTACTTCCGGCAGATGATCGTAGGGAATAAAGCATTCTTGGGGCAGCAGCACTGGTTGACTAGTAAACAGCACATAGCCCCGCAGGGTTTGCCGATTAACAGCGACACCCGCAGGCACCGTTTTTGCCCCATGAACCTGCTGGTAGAGATTATAGATGGATTGAGCAGCGGCTAGTAGGGGGGTATCAACGGTTTCCATGGTCTGCAAAACTGGCATGTGCCCCACTCCTCGGCAATCGAACAATTAGAAACGGTTATGTTTGGTTTTGAGCCAATCATCAGTTCTCGCCAAGCGCTCCGCCTATGCAAAAGCAGATCTGAAATCCTCTACCTGACTATCAATCATCTTGTCTTAGCAAAGCGATAGCATAGGGGTAGGACGGCGCTAAGACATCTTCCTCGTGAAATCACCTATTCATTAAAGAATTGATTGTTTCACCATGCCCAGCCCCTTGGCGATCGCTAACGTCGCCCTGTAGCTATTGACTGTGTTCCTTGTTTCCTCACACTCCTTTGACCGAACCATGAACTCACAGCAGTTCTCCCTTGCCAATCATCTGCACCATTTACCTCATCCTGTCTTGGCGGGCGATCGCAAGGGCACCATTCTTTATGCCAACGCTGCGGCGCAACGGTTATTGAACCACGCTAGTACCGATTTAGCGGGCCTCTCCGTCATCGAGCTACTGTCCGCCAACTTTGACCTCTCCCTAGAGCGGTTCCAGCAGGTGCTCAACACCCAAACCCCGGCACAATGGGACTGCTATGATCCGCGCAAACAGCAGTGGTGGCAACTGGATTTAACCGCTGATGCTCACGGCTGGACCCTGACCCTAACGGAAATTACGGAACGCTATCGCCATTGGCTGCTCCAAGAAGCGCGGGTTAATGAACTGGAAAAATGGTGGCAGCGATTTCACACCCTGACGGAGATAGGTCAACAGCTCTTCTGGGAAATCCAAGGGGAGTGGTGTTATTGGTACGGTGACAGTCAGGGGGTGCTGGGGTACCCCCTAGAGCAATTGCCCAAAACCCTGCGAGCGTGGCAGCAACTCATCTACCCAGAGGATCAAGAGCGCTTTTGGCAAGCCATCCCTCAGCAAGGGGGAGCAACACCCTGCGATTTGGAATATCGCCTGCGCCATGCCAATGGTGCGTATGTGTGGGTGCGCGATCGCTGGGAATATCGGCAGGAACCACCAAACACCACAACCGTCATCGGCGTCATGGTCAATATCCATGACCAAAAGATACAGGAAATGCGCCTGCGGGAAAGCGAACAACGCTATCGCAACCTCGTAGATCACCTACCCGCCGTGGTGTATCGCTGTGCCATTGATGCTTCGTGGACGATGGAATACCTAAGTCCCAAGTTCACCGAGCTGACGGGGTATCTCCCGAGCGAACTGGTGCACAATCAGGTTCGTAGCTACGCTAGTATTACGCATCCAGAAGATAGCGATCGCGTTGATTGCACAATCCATGAGGCTCTTGCCAAGGGCTTCCCCTTTAGTGTCGGCTACCGCATTTTCTGTGCTGATGGGTCGGAGCGTTGGGTACATGAGTACGGTCAGGGAGTCTATGACGTAACCGGCAAAGCCTATGCAATTGAGGGCATCATTGTGGATGAAACAGAACGGATTCAGTCAGAACAAGCCCTCAGAGAAAGTGAGTATCGCTGGCGTGCGGTCTTTGAAAATGCCCAAGTCGGGATTATTGTCACTAGCCCTGCTAACCACTACCGCCTTGTGTATTGCAATCCCTTTTTTTGCCAATTTGTCGGCTACACCGCTCCTGAACTGGCAAATCTCACCGCCCATGATCTGACCTTTGCTGAAGATTGGCCTGAGGAGGCGGCTCTCATCCAAGAGTGTCAACTGGGACTGCGCAACACCTATCAAATTGTCAAGCGTTACCGCCACAAAAAGGGGCACACCGTCTGGGGAAATTTAACCCTCTCCTGTGTGCGCAATGCCAATGGTGAGCCTCACCTGCTGATTGCCCTGATTGATGACATTACTAGCCAACGCCAACTGCAACTCGCCCTCGATCGCGAGCGCAACCGCTATGAGCAGTTAGTGAACAATTGTCCCGTCATCATTTTGACTCTCAATCGCGACAAAACTCTCTTAACCAGTAATTGGGTTGGCTTGAAGACACTGGCAGCGGCTCAAGTGGTGCCCGGTATGCCATTTTCGGCACTGCTCCATCCCCAAGAATCAGTGACTCGGGTGGAAGCCCTGATTGACCGCGTTCTGGACGGAGAAACCATTAACGACGAAGAAATTCTGCTGCGTTGCCGCACCGATGCTCCCTGTGATATGCTCAGCCACCTTTTTCCCCTGCTGGATGAGGAGGAAGAAATTGTCGGCTGTGTGGTGGTCTGTACTGATATTAGCGATCGCAAACGTGCCCTTGCTGAACTGGATGAGCGCGAGGCTCAATATCGCAGTGTTTTCGAGTCTGTGGCCGATGGCCTAGTGATCTATGACACCGAAAACCTACAGATCGTTGAGGTCAATGATGCCATCTGCGACATCTATGGTTTCAGTCGTAGTGAATGCCTTGAACTCCAACCTGAGGATTTTCTGCACCCCGACTACCGCGATCAGTTTCAGGAATTCCTAGAGACGATTCGGCATCAGCCCACTTGGCACGGTGTCAGCAAGCATCGCTGTAGCGATGGCCAGGTTATTGATGTGGATATCTTTGCCACAAGGTTGCGCTACAAAGGCAAAAATCAAGTCCTCTGCGTCATCCGCGATATTACACAAATCAAGCGTTTTGAAGAAACTCAAGTGGCGATCGCCAAAGAACTCAGCCGACGGGAAGCACTCTTTCGCAATCTCATTAACGATTTAGATGTGGGAGTGATGCTGCTGTCTGCCGATCTCTACGCAAAAGTGATTAATCCTCGGGGCTGTGAGCTGCTGGGGGTCAAGGAAGCGGACATCATTGGTCAAAAACCAACAGAAATGGCTTGGGATGCCCTCAACGATGCCGGAGAACCAATGCCGCCAGCGGCTTTTCCGCTGATGATTGCCATTGCTCAAAAGCAACGGGTACAAGGGGTGATGGGCATTCTCAATCAACAAACCCAACAGCGGCTCTGGCTGCAAGTGACCGCTGATCCAGAAGTCACGGCAACAGGGAGTATTGAGCAGGTGATTCTCACCTTTAGCGATATTAGCGATCGCAAGCACTACGAGGCCTACCTTCAAGATCAAGCCGTTCGCCAGCGGGAACTCAACCAGCTCATTCAGGAGATTCGCGAAGCCCCTGATCTCAATCAGGCCTTTGCCAAGGCGGTACAGGAGGTGTGTCATATCCTGCGGGTCGATCGCGCCATTGTCGTCAAGTACGAGCCAGAACAGCACCACTGGATTCCCCTAGTGGAGTTTCTCAACAAACCGTATATAACCCCTAGCGTGGGGCTGACGATTCCAGACGAGCATAATCCCATTGCCGCAATCCTCCACCAAGGAAAAATTGCCGAGCTGCCTGCCCTAGAGAATCTGGATCCCACCGATGCAGTGAACCGTGCAATTGCTCAAGTGCTCGGTGGTGGCTGGCTCATTGCCCCAATTCGGATCAATCAGCAGATTTGGGGGGCTTTTTCCTTTCAGCGTTTTAATCATTCCAGCGGCTGGACAGATGAGGAACGCCAACTCATTCTCTCCCTCACCGATCAACTGGCAATTACCATTCAGCAAACAAACTTGTATGACTCACTGCAATTGGCCAATGCCGAACTTTCTCGCCTTGCGACCATTGATGGTCTCACCCAGATTGCCAATCGGCGCTATTTTGACCAGTATTTGCAGCAGCAGTGGCAGTTAGCCCAGCGAGAACAGACGAACATTTCCCTGATTCTTTGTGATGTCGATTGCTTCAAGAACTTCAACGACCACTACGGCCACCAAGCAGGGGATGACTGCCTGATCGCGATCGCGAAAATATTAACCCAAGCGGTGCGCCGTCCCACCGATTTAGCCGCACGCTACGGTGGTGAGGAATTTGCCTTGATTTTGCCCAATACCGATCTCACTGGCAGTCTGCGCGTCGCCGAACGCATCCAACAACTTCTCTATGCCTTGGAGATTCCCCATATGGCCTCCTCAGTGAGCGATCGCGTCACCCTGAGTATGGGCATTGTCAGCTTGCTGCCCCAAGTTGGCCAACCGGTGAATGAATTCATCACCCTTGCTGATCAGCAGCTCTATCTCGCCAAGCGGGGCGGGCGCGATCGCTATTGCTATGCTTAGGTTCTTGCTTAGTGAGAACTCTTTCGTAGGCCTTCAGCAGATAGTGGGGCTTGAGGGCAGGAACAGTATATGCTTTGGATCATGGCGAACCATCCGCCGCAACCGCTGGCCAAAAATTTTCAACTTGCCCCGCCAGCCCTGATGATCTTGCACCCGTGGCCTTTGGGAGGGCTTTCCTAACAAGCGCTGCTGCCAGTAGTCATCGTGGCCAATGAGCAAAAATCGCCAGTAGAAGTGCCAGAGGCCATTGGGGGGAGCATGACTCGCACGGGCTTGGGGTTGACGCCAAATACACTCCCGAATCGCAGTTTCCCCAGCCAGCACTTGAATCTGTTCATTGGCTGTAAAGCTCATCACCATCCTTTGCAACCAACTGCGCTCATAGCAACAGTCCGAATCACAATACACAATCACCTCACCCGTTGCTTTCTCCGCTGCCCACATTTTCACCTCGTAGTAGCCAAGCGCCTTGGGCACGGCACAAAACGTCAGCCAAGGGTAGGCCTCGGCCAGTTGCGCAAGATACGCTTGGGGAGCATCCCCTGTTTCCAAGAGCAGGACTTCATTGGCGGCAGTGGGGGGTAAATCTTGGCTAGCAAGGGACTGGAGGGCACAGTGGAGTCCAGCCATATCCGCATTTGCCAAGTTCTCAGTTTCCAAGATGATGGAGAAGGTGGGCAGAAGTGGCGTGGAGGACATAGACATCTTGCAGAGGTAGCCGTTCTGTGGGTACAACTCCAGTGTTATTCTCCCAAGCGCCATAAATGAGCCGCCCAAACCGTAAAGAATTGCAACATGCGCCTTTGTCGGGTTAAGGGGCAGAAGAATTGCCTATAATACTGTGAGCACGCCAATGCTTGAGGGAGTTGACGTTGACCACGACCGTTTTTCAAACCACAAAATCCCAAGAAATTTTTGCCGCTGCCCAAAAACTCATGCCCGGTGGCGTCAGTTCACCCGTGCGTGCCTTCAAGTCCGTCGGCGGCCAGCCCATTGTCTTTGATCACGTCAAGGGTGCCCACATTTGGGATGTGGACGGCAACCAATACATTGACTATGTGGGGTCTTGGGGGCCCGCGATCGTCGGCCATGCCCATCCCGAAGTCATTGATGCTCTCCATGCCGCCCTTGAAAAGGGAACCAGCTTTGGCGCCCCCTGCGTGCTTGAGAATATCTTGGCGGAAATGGTGATTGCCGCTGTCCCTAGTGTCGAGATGGTGCGCTTTGTGAATTCTGGCACCGAAGCCTGTATGGCAGTGCTGCGGCTCATGCGTGCCTATACCCAGCGGGAAAAGGTGATCAAGTTTGAAGGCTGCTACCACGGTCATGCCGATATGTTCTTGGTCAAAGCAGGGTCAGGAGTCGCTACATTGGGCTTACCCGATTCTCCCGGCGTGCCGAAAGCAACCACCGCCGCCACATTAACCGCACCCTACAACGATCTCGAAGCGGTTAGTCGCCTCTTTGAACAGTATCCCAATGACATTGCGGGGGTGATCCTTGAACCTGTGGTCGGCAATGCTGGCTTTATTCCGCCAGATGCTGGCTTTCTCGAAGGGCTGCGGGAGCTGACGAAACAGTACGGTGCCCTCTTGGTCTTTGATGAAGTGATGACTGGCTTTCGCATTGCCTATGGCGGTGCTCAGGAAAAATTTGGTGTGACACCAGACCTCACCACCCTCGGAAAAGTGATTGGCGGTGGCCTACCAGTGGGTGCCTATGGCGGTCGCGCTGACATTATGAAGATGGTGGCGCCGGCAGGACCGGTGTATCAAGCGGGTACCCTCTCTGGCAATCCCTTGGCAATGACAGCGGGCATTAAAACCTTGGAAATTCTCAGCCGCCCCGGTAGCTATGAGCAACTGGATCGGATCACAGGCAAGCTGATCCAAGGACTGTTAGAGGCCGCACGGGAATTTGGCCATGAGGTGTGTGGTGGGTACATCAGTGGCATGTTTGGTCTCTTTTTCACCGCTGGTCCGGTGACGAACTATGAGCAAGCCAAGCAGTCCGATTTGAAAAAGTTTGCGGCCTTCCACCGGGGTATGTTGGAGCAGGGGATTTACCTTGCGCCATCCCAGTTTGAAGCGGGCTTTACTTCCCTTGCCCATACAGAGGCGGATATTGAGCGCACCATTGCGGCAGCGCGGACAGTGCTGAGTCAGCTTTGAGCTTTCACCGTCGCGGCAAGGAGCACCACATCCATTAAGTCCGCAAGGTTGAGGCAAGGAAAGACCATGACATCCCCCAATTGATGAATGGCTCGGCTGCTATCTTCGGCCAAGGTAATCATGGGGAGTTTTCGCAGTTTGGGATGATTCTCCAGATGGGCGACCGCGTCAGCGGGCAAATCCCAAATCAGAACATCGGGTTGCCAAATCTCCACCAAGAGATCGGCCTGTTCAAGGTCTTCTGCTTCGAGGAGCCGCAGGTGGGGCAGGCTAATGTCATGGAGGAGGCCGAGGCGGAGTACCGTTTGATTGAGGAGGGGACGCTCAAAAGTCGATTCTTCCACTGGAGCAACCAATCGCGGGAAACACCAGCGATCGAGGACATCAATCAGCAGGCTGGGATGACTACTCAAGGGCAGCCGTTGTACAAAACCGGTCAAGCCCAAGGGAGTGGCTTCATCGGAGAGGATGATCAACGGAACAGTGGCCGTGAAGGAGCTGGTGGCCAGACTTTCAACCACATCAGCCAGAATGAGACTACTGGCGGGGCGGACGACAATGGCCGTGGGTTGCAGTTGCTCCAGCTTATCCAGCGCTTCAAGGGGATGGCGAGCGACCACATAGCCGTAGTGATTGCGCCGCAATGCGGAAGTCGTGTCCATGATCCACGTGGCATCATTACTCACCAAAAGGATCAATTGAGCCGTAGTGGGTAACTCAGGGGGAAGTTCCTCAGCAAAGGGCAGTAGCACTGTCCACTCACTGGAGTCGTCAGCTTGGGCAATAAAGGAAAGCTCACCATTGTGGAGACGACAGAGTTGGCGGGCGAGCATCAGCCCCATGGTGACTTCGGCATAGTCCTCGAGGCATTCGTGCAGCAGGCGATCGTGATCCTTGAGGGGAATGCCATGTCCCTCTTCCCACAGTTGCAGCGCCAGCCAATTTTGCCAGCGACTCAAGCGCAGTCCATAGCGATCGCTGGGAAAGAGCATCAGCCACCCCAAGAGATGGGCAAGAATCTGCCGTAGCCGCAGAGCATCGCCGTAGAGGTACACATGGCTCAAGGGCTGATCAATGTGCCACTGCCACTGCCAACCTAGCGGGGTTAGATTGTAGAGATGCTCCGCCAACTCCTGCGATCGCAACCACAAACCCGCCAATTCTACGGTTTCCCATTGCAATTCCAACTCTCGCCAAAGGGCACGGGTGTAGTCCTGCCACGCCTGAATGAGGCGATTCATTTGCCAACCGCTACGCTGGATCAGGGCAAGGTAGTCCTGTTGCTCTGGTAGAGGGTGCTGCCACAAAAGTTGGGTGAGGCTGAGAATCGCCGTTAGGGGATTTTTGAGTTCATGCCCCAAGCTCAGGAGGAGGCGCTTTTGCTGATGGAGGCGCAGTTGGTGCAAGCGGGTGGGGGTCGTCGGATCTGACTCCTGCCGCCGTTGGGCAAAAAATAACCAATAGCGATCGCTCGCCACCGCGACACCGCTTTCTGCCTTCTCCCAGTCCAACGACGTTAAATTCAAGGGAAACGAACACACCTGCCAGAGCGATCGCCCGAAGGGCCCGCTACGCGATCGCGCCTCTAGTGCCTGACAATTCATGCCTTCAAATTTAGGCTGCACCAGTGGCAAGAAATCAGTTAAGTGTTCTGACCAAGCGCGATTTTGCCAAACGACTCTCCCTTGGGCGTTTTGAATTTGTACCGGCAAAGGCAATTCTTCAATCACCTCCAGCCAAGGCAAAGGGGGCTGGCACGCCCAGCGATAGAGCAAGCGTTGCTGATCCAGCAGTCCCAAAAAACAACCCTGTGCATCCACAACCGCAATATAGGCTGGCATCTGGACTTGGCTGCGCAACCACCCCTGAAACTGCAATAGTGTCCACGTTGCGGGTACCACCATCACGGGCGATCGCCAAGAAGCCGTCACACTCCCCACCGCCAAGTCGGCTAACGTCCCTTCCCGCTCCAAACTCAACGCCAACCGCCAGCCCTGCACCACTCCCAAGGGTTTTTGCCCCTCATCCACAATGACGATCGTCTCTGGGAGGGTTTCTTGCCAACGCTGGCACACCTCGCTGAGAGACAAACCTGCCCCCACCGTCATTGCAGGTTCAGTAAAGCTGGCTAGGGAGAGGGAATTCATGGATACAGCCCTTTTTTGCAATGGGGGATACATCAAATAATGAAGTAGGATGCCGCTTTACACAGGCTTTGCCATTCTTGAGTGTGTTCTGTCCTTGTGAGCAGGGCTGTTGGTCCTAAGCTTGTAATGAAATGGCAACACTCCTCCAGAAAACACTGCCACCACCAGCGAGAAAGTGATAGGATGCTATCAGATGCAAACTCAAGTTCTGAAAGCACGTGGCGCAGTCAACCGCACTAACAATCTGTGGCTTAGTTTACTCGCCCGCTATTGGCCAAGAATTAGTCCGTTTGCACAACTCCGACATCGATGAACTGGTTTACTTTTCCAACGAGAGAGAGTTTTGCAGCTATTTAGAGCAGCGGCGCAATAATGTCGCTTGTTTAATTTTAGAATGGGGAGAGGGTACGCCGCAAATCATTACCTATCTTCACCACAGCGCCACACTCCTGCCCGCGATCATTGTCTTTCCTGCCGGCACCTCACCCGTTCCGCCGGGGCCGCACTACCACATTGCTGAAATCATTCTTACCGCTGACAACCTCCACCAGCTCAACCACCAAATTGAGGAAGCCATTACGGGATTTGTCAAACTCTGTCCGGGCTGTGCGGTGCCGCCCCATGTCATGTTTCGCATGCCAGCTCTGAAAGAAAGTAGTAATGTCGATCCGCAGCATCGTCTTTCCCAAAAATTGAAGGAGCGGCTCGGCTACCTAGGGGTCTATTACAAGCGAGACACGGAATTTTTCTTCCGCCGTATGTCCACTGCTGATAAACGCAAGCTGCTGGACGAATTGCGCTCAATTTATCGTACCATTATCCTTGAATACTTTAACACCGATGCCAAAGTTAATGAGCATATTGACGAGTTTGTTAGTAAAGCGTTCTTCGCGGATATTTCTGTTTCCCAAGTGCTAGAGATTCACGTCGAACTCATGGATAACTTTTCCAAGCAACTCAAACTCGAAGGTCGTAGTGAGGACATTTTGCTCGATTATCGCCTGACCCTCATTGATGTCATTGCCCATCTGTGCGAAATGTACCGTCGCTCAATTCCGCGTGAGGTGTAGTTTCTATGGCCCCACTGCGGAAAACCTACGTTCTCAAGCTCTATGTGGCTGGCAACACCGCCAACTCCGTGCGTGCCCTCAAGACCCTCAATAATATTCTTGAAAAGGAATTTAAGGGGGTTTATGCCCTCAAAGTCATTGATGTCCTAAAAAATCCGCAACTAGCGGAGGAGGATAAAATTCTAGCAACTCCAACCCTTGCCAAAGTTTTGCCCCCACCGGTGCGCCGCATCATTGGTGATCTGTCCAACCGAGAGAAGGTGCTCATTGGCTTGGACTTGCTGTATGAAGAAATTGGCGAGCCAGCGGATGATGATCTCAGCTTGGAATAGGCGCAGTGGTTAGAGTATCTCAGTTTAGAATAACCTTTTGGAATTTTTGGCAGCATACTGATCTAAAAAATCTTCTATGACGAACCTACCTGAAAGTCAGTTCAGTACAACTGGGCAATCCCCTGCGGAAGTCAAGAAAATCCCAACAATGATTGAGGGATTTGACGACATCAGCCATGGGGGACTTCCCCAGGGACGCACCACCTTAGTCAGTGGCACCTCTGGCACAGGGAAGACCCTTTTTGCAGTTCAGTTTCTCTACAATGGCATTACGATTTTTAATGAGCCGGGTATATTTGTTACATTTGAAGAGTCTCCCCAAGACATTATTAAAAATGCCCTGAGCTTTGGCTGGAATCTGCAAAGCCTCATTGATCAAGGTAAGCTCTTTATCCTCGATGCTTCCCCAGATCCCGATGGTCAGGAGGTGGCTGGGGATTTTGACTTATCTGCTCTGATTGAGCGCATTCAATACGCAATTCGCAAATACAAAGCGACACGCGTCTCAATTGATTCCGTAACAGCCGTTTTTCAGCAGTACGATGCCGCCTCGGTGGTACGGCGAGAAATTTTTCGCTTGGCGTTTCGTCTGAAGCAACTGGGCGTGACCACCATTATGACCACGGAGCGGGTAGATGAATATGGACCAGTGGCGCGTTTTGGGGTGGAGGAATTTGTCTCCGACAACGTGGTGATTTTACGTAATGTGCTGGAGGGGGAACGGCGGCGGCGCACTGTAGAAATTCTCAAGCTGCGGGGCACCACCCACATGAAGGGGGAATATCCCTTTACGATCAACAACGGCATCAATATCTTCCCCTTGGGAGCCATGCGTCTTACCCAGCGCTCCTCCAATGTGCGGGTGTCTTCGGGGGTCAAGACCCTCGACGAGATGTGTGGCGGCGGCTTCTTCAAGGATTCCATTATTTTGGCCACGGGGGCAACGGGTACGGGCAAGACCCTGTTGGTGAGCAAGTTCTTGGAGACAGGCTGCCAGCAGGGGGAACGAGCCTTGCTGTTTGCCTATGAAGAGTCAAGAGCGCAGTTGTCTCGCAATGCCTCCTCTTGGGGAATTGATTTTGAGGAGCTAGAACGGCGAGATCTGTTGCGGATTATTTGTGCCTACCCTGAGTCTGCGGGACTAGAGGATCACCTACAGATTATTAAATCCGAGATTGCTGACTTTAAGCCCTCACGGGTGGCCATTGACTCCCTTTCTGCTTTGGCGCGGGGGGTAAGCAACAATGCCTTCCGTCAGTTTGTGATTGGGGTTACTGGATTTGCTAAGCAGGAGGAGATCACCGGCTTTTTCACCAATACGACCGATCAGTTTATGGGCTCTAACTCCATTACCGAGTCCCATATTTCCACGATCACAGATACGATTTTGCTGCTGCAGTATGTGGAAATTCGCGGTGAAATGTCCCGGGCAATTAACGTCTTTAAGATGCGGGGTTCGTGGCACGACAAGGGCATTCGCGAGTATGTCATCACAGAAAAGGGCGCCGAGATCCGCGATTCGTTCCGTAACTTTGAGGGGATTATCAGCGGTACCCCAACCCGTATTGCGGTGGATGAAAAAACAGAGTTGGCACGGATTGCCAAGGGAATGCAGGATCTAGAGAACCAGTAGCCCCATGCAGCTCAACCAAGTCATTGTGGTGCACAAGGCCGGCGATCGCCAGAGCAAGGAATGGGCGGATCGCGCCTCCCGTCAATTGCAACAGCGTGGCGCCAATGTGCTTGTGGGGCCGAGTGGACCTAAGGACAACCCCTACCCCGTCTTTATGGCCTCGGTAACAGAGCCCATAGATCTGGCCATTGTTCTGGGGGGAGATGGCACTTCCTTGGCGGCGGCACGGCATCTGGCTGCGGCGGAGGTTCCGATTCTGGCGGTCAATGTGGGGGGGCATTTGGGGTTTTTGACGGAACCATTAGAGCTGTTTCGCGATATGGAGGCGGTTTGGGATCGCCTTGAGCGGGATGAGTACGCCATGCAACAGCGAATGATGCTGCAAGCCCAAGTGTTTGAGGGATCAAAATTGCATCCTGAAGTGGTGGGCGATCGCTACTATGCTCTGAATGAAATGTGCATTAAGCCGGCATCTGCCGATCGCATGATCACCGCCATCCTCGAAATGGAAATTGATGGCGATGTGGTGGATCAGTACCAAGGGGATGGGTTGCTGGTGGCCACCCCCACCGGCTCCACCTGCTATACGGTCGCCGCCAATGGCCCCATTTTGCATCCGGGGATGGAAGCGCTTGTGGTGACGCCGATTTGCCCCTTGAGTCTTTCGAGTCGCCCCATTGTCTTGCCTGCACGCTCGTCAGTGAGCATTTGGCCGTTGGATGATCACAGCCTCAATACTAAACTGTGGATGGATGGCGTACTGGCCACCTCCATCTGGCCGGGACAGCGGGTACAGGTGACGATGGCCGATTGTCAGGCACGCTTTATCATCCTGCGGGATCACTACTCTTTCTATCAAACGCTACGGGAGAAGTTGGCTTGGGCAGGGGCACGCATTCCTTACCACAACAACCACCGCAATTAGATCACAACCCCATGCTTGCAACGCATCTATAATGGGCGCATTCCTCACGGGTCTTTTGCGATGATTGTCAGTCCCCTTGAACGAGCGGTGCTTGGATCGAGTGCCGAAACGCTGGTCGATCAGCTTCTGGAAATTGGCATTGCCCTTTCCGCGAGCCAATCCCTAGAGGAACTACTGCATCTCATTCTCACGAAAAGTCGCCAAATTACTGCTAGCGATGCCGGCACAATTTTTCTAGTTCAGGGCGAACGGGCAGTTCTGGAATTTAAGGCGGCTCAAAATGATAGTGTTGCTCTCCCTGAGCAGGTACAGGACACTACAGTGCCCCTCACCCCTGATAGCTTGGTGGGCTATACCGCCCTCACGGGGGAATCCCTGAATATTCCCGATGTGTATGCCCTAGCGGGAAACGAGCTGTACCAATTCAATCGTTCTTTTGATGAAGCCCTGTGCTATCGAACCTGCTCGGTGCTGGTGGTACCAATGCAAAATGTCAGTGGTGAGGTGATTGGGGTGCTGCAGCTGATTAATCGCAAGCGATCGCCCGACACCCTGCTGACGCCAGAAACCACTGTGGCTCTCACCCAACCCTATAGCCCTTGGGAAGAACACATTGTGCGATCGCTGGCCAGTCAGGCCGCCGTGATTATTGAGCGCAACCATCTGCTGGAAAGTATTGAACAGCTCTTTGAGGGCTTTGTCACCGCCTCAGTACAAGCAATTGAGGTGCGGGATCCCACCACGGCGGGACATTCGGAACGGGTGGCAGCACTGACAGTACGCTTAGCGGAGATCACCCATGCAACCTCAAGGGGGGTCTTTCGGGAAGTCTCCTTTAGCGATCGCCAACTGCAAGAGATTCGCTATGCAGCGCTGCTCCATGATTTTGGCAAGGTGGGTGTGCCGGAGGCTATTCTCAACAAGCAAAAGAAACTCTACCCTGAACAATTGGAGGTGATTCGCCAACGGTTTGCCCTCGTGCGCCGCACCCTAGAAATGGAAACGGCTCAAGCCAAGGTGAACTATCTCCTGTGTCATCCCCACACGGTTCATAGCCCAGAACAGGCCTGTCACCACTGCGCCTTTTTGCGTCACTTCGATGAGGAACTCCGCCAACAACTGGTCACCCTCGAAGCCTATTGGCAGTTGCTCGAGCAGGCCAATGAGCCGCAAATTCTCGATCAAGAACCCCTTGCCCGCCTTCAGGAATTAACCCAGTTTTATTATCGCGGGACTGATGGCGAACTCCATCCCCTGATTACGGCCAGCGAACTGGAACAACTCTTGGTGCGGCGAGGGAATCTTACCCAACAGGAGCGGCGGCTCATTGAGGCCCACGTCACCCATACCTACCAGTTTCTCTGCCGCATTCCTTGGACACCCCACCTAAAAAATGTGCCGATCATTGCCTATGGTCACCATGAGCGATTGAATGGCAGTGGCTACCCGCGAGGTATTGGGGCGGCGGAGATTCCTTTGCAAACCCAGATGCTGGCGATCGCCGATATTTACGATGCCCTGACGGCCAAGGATCGCCCCTACAAAAAGAGCCTACCCGTGGATGCGGCCCTAGAGATTCTGTGGCAGGAGGCCAAGGAATTTAAGATTAATCCCGATCTCGTTGAACTCTTTGAGCAACAGGAGGTCTTTCGGGTGCTGGGGCACCAGCGCTAGGGTTGATGGGGAGACGATCGCAAAAAGGAGACTTTCCAAAGCGTAGCCGCCAGCCAATTAGTACAGGTATGGGCGACGATCGCTAGGAGTAAATTATTCATTGCGACGGCACTATAGGCAAACAGCCCGCCCACAATGGTTGCCCACAGGGCATAGGGCCACTGCTGCCGCGATCCAGCGTGCAAAATACCAAAGCACACCGAGCTACCGATGATCCCTGCCCAGTTGAGACCCAAGCTTGGTAGGAGCACCCCGCGAAAGAGCAGCTCTTCACTGAGGCCGGGCAGAATGCCAATCCAAAATAAATCAGGCCACAGCAGCGGTGAAAGTACCAGTTTCAGGTAGGTATCCGACGCATGGCGGTAGGCGGGCCAGAGGCGATACAAAATAGCCCCCATCCCCGTAATTCCTAAGCAGAGGACAATCCCTAAAACCACTGCCCAACCATCCCAGCGCAGCGGCAGAAGTCCCCCGGAAAAGGGGGTCAATAACCACACCCGCGCCAAAATCAGCCACAGAATGGCTGTCAACGCCATGGCCACTAAGACCTGCGTACGACTCAGAGGCTCATCGGGCAGGGGGGACTCCTCCATAGGCCTACGCTTTCTGGAATTGACCAAATTGGAAGTTATAGACCTCTTCCTCTTTTTCAGAGATGAGTTTGAGATCTGAACAGGGGCGAGCCACACAGAGGAGCACATAACCTTTTTCCCGCAGTTCGGGACTCAGCCCCATGGCATCGCCGTGATCAACGGTGCCCTCTTGAATTTGGGCGGCACAGGTAGTGCACACCCCGGCATTACAGGAACTGGGGAGATCAATGCCGGCAGCGGTGGCCGATCGCAGGATGGGTTTATCGGCACTGGCTTCAAACGTGTAGGTTTGTCCTTGGTGCAGGATTTCAACACGAAAGGTTTGGGTCATTCTTGCAGTGAGCTATGACGCAACATCTTTCCTATTATCCCCCTAATCCTCGCGATCGCTGGTTTCCTCTGGTGCGGACTTTAGCCAGCGGCTCAAAGGTTCAGGGATGGCGACCCGTTGGCGTTCTTGCAGGCAAATGTGTTGCGTCTGGGCAATGGCCACCCGATCGCCCCCCGCATTGTAGAGGGTATAGGTGAGTTGAAAACGGCTGTGATCCAGTCTTTGGGGGTCAATGGTCACCCGCAGGCGATCGCCACAGTAGAGGGGCTTCAAAAAGCGCACCTGCGCCTCCGTAATCGGCACAATCAAGCCATTGTTGCTAAAAAATTGCCGCAGATCCACCCCCAACTGGGCAAGGACATCCTCATAGGCCTCATGGCAAAACCGCAGTAGATTAGCAAAGTAAACTACCCCAGCGGCATCCGTGTCAGCAAAATGAACCGTGCGCTCATAGTCGCGAAGGGGTGTTGTATTCATTGATGACCATCCCATAGGGTTGCCCAACACAAGTCATACGCAAAAACGTGCCACAGCCTTTATTGTTAATGTAGGGTACAGCCCTTTCGCAAGCTATTGGGGTACGGGACGGATGAGTAACAAAGGCAGTTCTGATCTTCGGCTTCTTTTGAGCACACTTGTCATCAGCGGCTTGGTCGCAGGACTAGCCTATTGGCAACTCAGTCAACGCTGGACGCCCTCCCCCGATCAGAATGGTGGCTCCCCCACAGAAACCACCTCCAAGTGGCAAAAAATTGCCCTCGCTACGACGCTGCGCGGCCATCAAGATGAAGTGAACGCGATCGCCCTCAGTCCCGATGGCAATTTACTCGTCAGTGGTGGCGACGATCGCAAGCTGTATTTTTGGAATTTGGCTACGGGAACTGCCCTCGGACAAGCCACCGGTCACACCGATTGGATCTACGCCCTTGTGATCACTCCCGATGGTCAAACCGTGATTAGCGGCAGCAAAGACAAAACCATCAAACTCTGGGGTGTGAGCGATCGCCAGCTCCAAGCCACCCTCAGTGGCCACCAAGATTTTGTGAATGGCTTAGCTCTTAGTCCCGATGGCCGCACCCTTGCCAGTGCCAGCTATGATCACACCGTCAAACTGTGGGATCTCCCTAGCCGTCAGGAAATCACTACCCTAAAGGGCAATGAGGGCATCATGCTCAGCGTTGCCATTAGTCGCGATGGGCGTTTTTTAGCCACTGGCGGAGTGGATAAGCTGATCCGCATTTGGGATTTGCCCTCCCGCCGCCTCCTGCGCACCCTCGAAGGACACACCAGCGATGTCAATAGCCTCGCCTTCACCCCCGACAACAGCCAACTAGTGAGCGGCAGTGACAAAGACGGTATCAAAGTCTGGAACCTGACCACAGGGGAACTCCAGCATCAGTTTGGCAGCGAAGGTGGGCAAGTCTTTAGCGTGGCGGTGAGTCCCGATGGCAGCACCATTGCCAGTGGCCACGGCGATCAAACCGTCAAACTTTGGTCTCTCTCCGGCCAGTCATTGCGCACCCTCAAAGGCCACTCTGGTGCCGTGTACAGTGTCATTTTTGGTCAAGATCAACTGATTTCCGCCAGTGAAGACCGAACCATTAAGGTGTGGCGCCTCTTTCCCGGAAGCTCATAGAGAACTTATATGTCTCAACTGCGAAGCAAAAAAAACGGCTAAGATGCCCAAGAATCTTAGCCACGGAGAACAACGGCTTGAATCTTCTTTAGCCAACACTCCCCTCGAGCTTCAGGCTCAGCAGGCGATCGGCCTCGACCGCGAATTCCATCGGCAACTGGTTAAAGACATCGCGACAGAAGCCACTAATCATCATTGAGACCGCATCTTCGGCAGAAATGCCCCGCTGAGCAAAGTAGAAGAGTTGATCCTCACCAATTTTTGAGGTTGAGGCCTCATGCTCCACCTGTGCCGTGGGGTTTTGCACCTGAATATAGGGGAAGGTATTGGCGGCTGCCGTATCACCAATGAGCATCGAATCGCATTGGGAATAGTTGCGTGCCCCTGTGGCCTTCGGCCCAATTTTCACCAAGCCGCGATAGCTATTTTGGGAGTGCCCTGCCGAGATCCCCTTGGAGACAATCGTGCTGCGGGTATTCTTACCAATGTGGATCATCTTGGTGCCCGTGTCCGCCTGCTGGTAATGATTGGTGAGGGCAACGGAGTAGAATTCACCCACGGAATTATCCCCCACCAAGACACAACTGGGGTACTTCCAAGTAATGGCTGAACCCGTTTCCACCTGTGTCCAAGAAATTTTGGAGTTGCGGCCAAGGCAGAGTCCACGCTTGGTCACAAAGTTATAGATGCCCCCCTTGCCGTTTTCATCGCCAGCGTACCAGTTTTGCACCGTGGAGTATTTGATTTCGGCATTGTCAAGGGCAACCAGTTCTACGACTGCTGCGTGGAGTTGATTGGTATCGAACATGGGAGCAGTACAGCCTTCAAGGTAGCTCACATAGCTGCCCTCATCAGCAATAATCAGCGTGCGCTCAAACTGCCCCGACTCCCCATTGTTAATGCGGAAATAGGTGGATAGCTCCATCGGACAGCGGGTGTTCTTGGGAATATAGACAAAAGAGCCATCGGAAAAGACGGCGGAGTTCAAAGCAGCATAGAAGTTATCGCCAATGGGGACAACGCTGCCCAAGTATTTCTGCACCAACTCGGGATATTCGTGGAGCGCTTCAGAAATGGAGCAGAAAATGATCCCCTGCTTGGCCAACTCTTCACGGAATGTGGTAGCCACTGACACGCTATCGAAAATGGCATCGACGGCCACATTGCTCAGCCGCTTTTGCTCGGAAAGGGGAATCCCCAGTTTCTCAAAGGTTTCCAGCAGGACGGGATCCACTTCATCCAAGCTCTTCAGCTTTTCCTTTTGTTTTGGAGCTGAATAATAGACAATGTCTTGGTAGTTGATGGGGGGATAGCTCACCCGTGGCCATGTGGGTTCGCTCATCTTCAGCCATTGGCGATAGGCCCGCAGGCGAAACTCCAGCATGAACTCTGGCTCGTTCTTTTTGGCAGAGATGAGGCGGATAATGTCTTCATTGAGACCGCGGGGAATGGTTTCCGTCTCAATTGGGGTGACAAAGCCGTATTTATAGGGCTGATTGACGAGGGATTGTACCGTTGCCGACATCGAGTGTTCTCTTGGGTGAAGGAATGGCCAAAATTTAGAGTATATTAAGCAACAAGATGGTTGCTTTATCCCTAGGACTAATTTAGCAACAAAACGGTTGTTTTAGTCAAGGGGGCGTTGCGTGACGCTCACATCAGATACTAAACAGGACATCTTACACTGCCTTCTCCGCGACGGTCACCTCAGTGCCCAGGAGTTGGCGGCACAACTGGCGATTAGTCCGCAAGCGGTGCGGCGGCACCTCAAAGATCTAGAGGCGGAGCAACTAGTGACCTATGAAGTCCTGTCGGGTACGGTGGGGCGTCCCCAATACCGTTACACGATTAGCGAGGCGGGACGAGAGGAACTACGGCAACTGCAACTGCGGCAACAGTCGAGTCAGACAAAGGGCTTTGCCGTTGAACTCTTGGAATCCGTAGCAGCAACCCTGGGCCCCGAGCAGATGCAGGACGTATTGCAGGCAGCTTGGCAGCGCAAGGCATTGGCCTATCGCGAGCAAATGGGAAGCGGTACTTTGGCGGAACGCTTGGCACGACTGGTGGCCCTGCGGCGACAGGAAGGGTATATGGCAGAGTTTTACCCCGTAAGTGAACCCCAAGGTGCCTATCTCTTTACGGAATACAATTGTGCAATTTCCGCGGTTGCCCAGTCTTTTCCCACCGTCTGTAATCATGAGTTAGAGATGTTTGCGATCGCCCTTGGGGATTGTGCTGTGGAGCGCACCCATTGGCTTGTGGATGGTGAACATCGCTGTGGTTACCTGATTCGTCCTCTGAAGTAGCATGGCCTTTTGTCCGCCCACCTTTGTCCAGCAGAGCTTCAGCACCAGCAGTGGCCGTATGGTCTATTACACCCCCAGCGATCGCTACTGGGGTCAGGTGCAATCTCGCCCTCCCCTTGTCTTTCTCCACAGTTTGGGGGGTGGTTCTAGCCACTACGAGTGGTCGCAGGTGTATCCTGCCTTTGCGGCTCGCTACCGCGTTATTGCTCCGGATCTGATTGGTTGGGGGGAGTCGGATCACCCCGCCCGTGACTACACCAGCAGCGACTACTGGCTGATGATTGCTGAACTGCTGCGCATGCTGGGTTCCCCTGCGCCGGTGGTTGCCTCCTCCCTAACGGCGGGCATTGTGGTGCGCTTGGCGATTCAACAACCCCATCTTTTTGAGCGTTTGTGTCTAGTCTGCCCCAGTGGATTCAATGACTTTGGTGAAGATCAAGGACAGGCGATCGCCAATGCCCTGCTGAGGGTGCCGATTCTTGATCGCCTCATTTACACCGTTGCTGCTGCTAACCCCTTGGCGGTGCGCAACTTCCTCACCCAATTTATTTTTGCCGATCCGCAGCGGCTACGCTCGGAAACTGTTGAAGCCTACTTGGATGCCGCCTGTCGTCCCAATGCCGAATGGGCAGCTCTGGCGACCCTGAAGGGAAATCTCTCCTTTGATCTCAGTCAGTATTTACCCCAGTTAACGATCTCCACCGTGATCCTCTGGGGAGAAAAGGCCAAGCTCACGCCCCTTTCTCTAGGTGAGCGACTCTATGCCACTGCCCGCGATCGCCTGCAACAGTTTCACGTGATCCCCAACGCAGGGGTCTTACCCCATCTGGAGCAACCCGAATGGGTGATCTACAGCCTGCGGCGCGATTTCTTGCTTTAAGTTGTTCCCGATACAGGTATCCTAGAAGTATTGCTTGAAGTGTTGGTGCAATGGCAGAAATTCAATTTATCCGTGGCGTTGATGAAGAAGTGGTTCCCGATGTGCGTTTGACGCGGGCACGGGATGGCAGCAGTGGTCAAGCCATGTTTTACTTTGATAACCCGAAAATCGTCCAAGAGGGCAATTTGGAGATCACGGGGATGTACATGGTGGACGAAGAAGGCGAAATTGTTACCCGTGATGTCAATGCCAAGTTCATTAACGGTCAGCCCGTTGCCATTGAGGCCACCTACACGATGCGCAGCCCCCAAGAGTGGGATCGCTTTATTCGCTTTATGGATCGCTACGCTGCCAGCCATGGCCTTGGCTTCCAGAAGTCCTAACCAGTCTTAAATTGATCGGGTGCCGATTCAAAAAGATTGTGCTAGCTTAAAGTTACGATGCCTTTTTTGTCTTTATTCAGGACACAGGGCATCTGCAAGTTCTATAGCGATACAGTAGGGACATCAATGGATTATCTAGAGAGCCTGCTTGACACCCTCAAATCGTGGTTAAAAAAACTGTTGGAACTTCTGGGTGGCGCCGAGCCCACCCCTGAGCTGGAACCAATTCCGATTCCCGTGCGCGATCGCCGATAGAGCGACAGCATTCAACAAAATTGAGTCAGTTTTGAACGGTTAGGTTAAGCTTGGCCTTTCATATTTTGGTGCTTCATGGCCCCAATCTAAACCTGTTAGGGCAACGGGAGCCGGGGATTTATGGGGTTGTGACACTAGCGAGCATCAACCAATCTTTGGCAGCCTTGGCGCAGGAGTTAGGGGTAACCATTGAGTGCCTCCAATCCAATCATGAAGGGGTCTTGGTAGATGCGATTCAAGAGGCAATGGGGCGTGCCCAAGGCATTTTAATTAACCCCGCCGCCTATACCCACACCAGCGTAGCTCTACGAGATGCGATTGCTGCGGTTGCCCTGCCCACTGTGGAAGTTCACCTGAGTAACATTCATCAACGGGAAACTTTTCGCCATCATTCCTACATTGCGCCGGTGGCGATCGGTCAAATTGCTGGCTTTGGTGCTGATAGTTATTTGTTGGGGTTACGGGCACTGGTCAATTATTTACAAGCAAAAGGCTAATTCTCAGCGGGGCGCGCGATCGCCAGCGGTGTTCCCAACTGTCGTGCCAGCCAAAATTCCAGATTGCGTACCCAAGATTTACCATCAAGGCGCTGGACAAGAACAGGTTGCACCAAGATCGTGAACATCCCCAAGCGATTGCCCACGAGAATATCCGTAAACAGGCGATCGCCCACCATGGCCACCTGATCATAGGGCAAATTCATGGCTTGCACGGCCTGACGAATCTTACGCCGCGAGGGCTTGCCCGCCCCCATCAAAAAGGGTAACTCCACCTGCTGGGCAATACGTTCAATGCGGCGATGGTTCAAGTTATTGCTCACTAGCCAGATCGGCATCTGATGCTTGATCTCCAGTAGCCACGCCAAAATTTTCGGCGGCAGATCTTCATCCCACGTGGGGAGGAGCGTATCATCCACATCCAACACCATGCCCCGCAGATGATATTTTTCCAACAGACTGGGGTGCAACTGTTCAATGGTGCTTTCAAGAATTAAATCCGGTTGCAGCAGTGCTGCTAGAGACCCAGTGGCCATTGAAAACGCAAATAACGAAGAAGAAGCTTCTGCCAGACTATCACGATCCCAGGGGAGAGTGGGAACTGCAAAAATCTTTCCTAGTGTTACTCCAATCACAAAGGATATGCTACCATCTGAGAGAATGCCGCGTGTCAACGGATATGGCGAAGGTTCTGGTACTCAATGCCTCCTATGAACCACTCAATATTACGAGTTGGCAACGGGCAGTTGTCCTTTTAATCAAGGGCAAGGCGGAGCAAGTCGAGCACAACGGCAAGATGGTTTACAACAATTTTCCCTTGCCGACCGTCATTCGTCTGCGGCATTATGTCGTCACTCCCTACAAAGAAATTCCCCTTACTCGCCGCAATATCCTGCATCGAGATGGCCATTCTTGCCAATACTGTGGCTATACCGGGGATGAGCTCACCCTTGATCACGTCATCCCCAAATCGCGCGGTGGCGGTGAAACTTGGGAAAATATTGTGACCGCCTGTGTTCGCTGTAACGTCAAGAAAGGGAATCGCACCCCTAAAGAAGCAAATATGCCCCTACGGCAAACACCGCGTCGTCCCATTAGTAGTTTGTACTTCGAAGTCACGAAACACGTGCGCACCGGCACTCATCAAGAGTGGCGGAAATATGTCATCGGTGTCTAAAGGTTGTTATGTCAAGTATTGAGACCGAAAACTTTAGTCAACTCTTTCCGCTTTTTGGTGCCAGTTCCCAAGAGGCGCTTTCCTCGATGCTCTCAGTGGCTTGGCATAACACCTACCCGGCGGGGCGTGCCATTCTAATTGAAGATGCGTGGGGCAATGCAGTTTACTTTATCCTCGCAGGCTGGGTGAAGGTGCGACGACTGCTCGCCAATGGGGATTTCATGACCCTAGCGATCCTTGGGCCGGGGGATTTTTTTGGTGAAATGGCCATTCTTGACCAATCACCCCGCTCAACAGATGTGGTGGCGCTGTGTCCAGCGGAAGTTTTGTCTGTGCCGGCGCAAAAATTTGTCCATGTCCTGCGCCATGAGCCGGATCTGCACTATCGGATGCTGCAATTGATGGCACAACGGCTACGCTTGACCAATACGCGCATTGAACTGTTGCACAAACCTCCTGCCGTCAAACTAGCCCATGTCTTGGTGAATTTGGCACGGCGCTATGGTCAGCATCCAGGGGGCAATGCCAACACAGCCGTGATTTTCAATGTGCCCATCAAGGATTTAGCGGATGTGGCTAACATTAGCCCTGATGAAGCCCATCAACTGCTGGATAAACTGGTGGCGAAAAACTGGATCAAGATTGATGCGGCCAAGCAACAACTCCAAATTCTCAATTTGCCGCAACTAGAGCAATTGGCACAGCAAGCGGTGAATTAAAGTTCTGTTGGCTTGTTGAGGAGCAGTGACCTCGCCTAGGATAGCAATAGTTGCAAGCTCTTTCTGCTATGGCGATCGCCCCCAACCTCTACGAACACACCTTGGTTCGCTACACGGATCCGCTGCATGCGACAGAACTCCTGCGGCAATATCGCCCATACCTAGAAATGATTCCCAGTATGCGGCGACCTCAAGAGAGTTTAATTCCGATTCCGCTGCCGATCGCCCATATTCAGGTTCCTGCCGCCACAACCTCGAACCAACGTCCCCAGGTGAAGTCGGTGATGGTGCCCTGTGATCTGGTCTTTGTCCTGTGCGATCCCGAGTGGAAAGTCAAAACCGACATTGAACTGCTGGTCTTTATCCATCGGCCGGGGGAAAGCTTTACGGAACTGCTGACCCGCTGGCGCCAATCCCAAGTGCTCCTTAGTCGCAGTTATAGCTGGGATATGCCCTTGCAGCATCGGGATGTCTTTAGTGAGGGCGCCAATCGTCAGTTTCCCCTCTTTGTCCTCTTTCAAGAAACCCTTGCCGTGATCAAGCGCGGTCTCAAGGCTGCCCGGTTGCCCTGCGTGATTGATACCACGATTCTCAAGGAACAGCCGTCTTCAGCCACAAAGCTTATGACGGGTGCCTCAGAAAGCACAGAAGGTTGATCAATATCACAACTTAAGCACCAGCTCCATCACTGCCGTCCCCCTCGCCAAGGGCAGAGAATACCACTATCGAGCTGAATTCTCGATATTGTGAGTTGAGTTGTCCTATGGTGGCTACCCCCATTCAACCCGTGTCCGACCGTCCATTGACAACGGATTTGGTGCGGCAGTATTTGCAGGAAATTGGCCGTGTGCCCTTGCTCACCCCTAGCCAAGAACTGCGCCTTGCCCAACAGGTTCAGCAGTACCAAGCCCTGCTCGCAGTGCGAGATCAGTCCGATGACCCCCAGATCAAGCGCTATGTGGCGGCTGTTACGGAGCGCGATCGCCAGCAGCGGCAGTTGGGGCGTCCCCTTACCCGTACCCAATGGGCTGCGCGACTTAAGATGAGTGTGGCTGAATTGCAAACCTGTGTGCAGGCGGGTCGTCAAGCTTGGGCAAAGGCAGCGAATATGACCCTAAGTGAACTTCAGCACATTGAGCGGCAAGGACAGCGGGCAAAAACCCAATTGCTGCAAGCCAACCTGCGCTTGGTGGTGAATATTGCCAAAAAATATCAACATCGCGGCGTGGAATTTTTAGATCTGATCCAAGAGGGGAGTTTGGGTCTAGAACGTGCCGTTGAAAAATTCGATCCGACCAAGGGATTTCGCTTTAGCACCTATGCCTACTGGTGGATTCGCCAAAGTGTCACCCGTGCTGTTGCTAGTCAAAGCCGCACAATCCGCTTGCCCATTCACATGGTGGAAAAACTCAATAAAATTAAGCGTGCCCAACGGCGTCTTGCGGCTCAACAAGGCGCGATGCCCAGTCTAGCGGACATTGCCCAAGAACTGAATCTGGAGGTGTCACAGGTGCGGGAAGTGCTCATGGCTGTTCCCAAATCCGTGGCCTTGGAACAGCGGGTTGGCTCCGACCAAGAAACGGAATTGCAGGAGCTAATTGAATCCACTGCCCCCACCCCCAATGAAGTGATCATGCGTGAGTCCCTGCGTACTACTTTGAAGCAACTCCTCAGTGATCTATCGCCCCGTGAGCGGCAAGTGATGGAACTGCGCTATGGCCTCGGGGAGCAGCCCGCCCTTGAGATGGCGGAAATTGCGGCACTGCTGGGACTGAGTCGGGAGCGGATTCGCCAAATTGAGCACCGTGCCCTGCAAAAGTTGCGGCAGCCCCAACGGCGCCGAGAAATTCAAGACTATCTTGAGGAGTTTGCCTAGGGCGTCTCCAACTGAATGCCGTGGGGACAGCACTCACAGATCCATAGATCAAGGTCGGGGTCTGGTAGGGCGCGCCGTACCCGTTGCATGATGCTGTAACCTTCATCGGCAGAGGGCGCTAGGGCAAACACTGTTGGCCCGGATCCTGACATCATGCTGGCGATCGCCCCAGCGGCGAGGAATTGCTCCTTTAACTCTGCCACCAAGGGATAGCGGGGCAACACTACCTTCTCTAAATCATTACGGAGGCTGGCGGCCAATTTGGCGATGTCACGCTGCTGAATGGCCTGTAACAGGGTTGCGGATCCCCCCTCTTGGCGGGCTTTTTCCTGCTCGTTGGGGGTTTGGGCATAGGTAGCGGCGAATTCCTGCCGATAGGTTTGATAGGCCCAAGGGGTAGCCACACTAAGGGAGCGATACTTCCCTAGGATCACAGTTAATCCCTGTAAATCCGCTAGGGGCGTCAACTGTTCACCGCGCCCTAGGGCTAAGGCGGTCCCCCCTTGCAGACAGAAGGGCACATCAGCCCCCAATTGCGCTGCAAAGGTTTGCAATTCCGCTTGCGTCAGACCCAACTGCCACAGGAGATCTAAGCCCACCAGTACCGCTGCTCCATTGGTGGAACCCCCGGCCAAGCCTGCCCCCATAGGAATTCGTTTTTCAATGAAAATTTCAACGCCATCGCGATCGGGAAAATGCTGCTGGAGTAAGGCCGCTGCTTTGTAAGCGAGATTTCGTTGATCGCAGGGGACAGCTGGGTTGGTGCAATGGACTTTAATTTGGCGATCGCGCCGCGGGATGAGTTCAATGCGATCCATGAGGGAAACCGCCTGCATGACCATTACCAGCTCGTGGTAGCCACTGCCATCTAAACAATTGCCAACAATTTGTAAAAAGAGATTAATTTTGGCAGGTGCCAGCAGACGATACACGCAGCCCCATCCTCACAACCACCTCGTTCAATAGCATATTATTCTTCTATTCCTCTTTGGCAGGCGCTAAACAGAAGTCCCCATGATTTTGGAACGAATGATTGAGCTGTTGCAGTTGCCCTTTATGCAGCGGGCACTGTGGGCAGGGATCTTTACGGGAGGGATGGCGGGTGCCCTCGGTAGCTTTACAATCCTGCGGCAACTTTCTTTTTTTAGTGATGCTTTGGGACACTCAGCCCTACTGGGAATTAGCCTAGGAATTATTCTAGGATTGCATCCCTCCGTGATGTTGTTGCCCTTTGCCGTGGTGTTTGCCCTCGGGGTGACGTATTTGCTCGAGCATACGCGACTGTGGACGGATGCCCTCTTGAATATCATCTACTCAGCCTCCTTAGCGCTTGCGGTGATTTTGCTGAGTATGAGCGATCGCTATCAGGGGGGGCTAAATAATTTACTGTTTGGCGATATTTTGGCGGTGCGCCCAGCCGATCTCGTCATGAGTGGCACGCTCTGCGCCCTTGTCGGCACTTTCATCCTGCTCACGTTACGGGTGCAATTGTTAATCACAGTGAATGAGGCCTTGGCGGTGGCGCGGGGGGCGGCGGTGGGGATTCAGCGGCTGCTGTTTATCACCCTATTGGCCTTGGTGGTTGCCGTCTCGATTAAGACAGTGGGGGTATTGCTCATTAGTGCCTTTGTGGTGATTCCCGCCTGTGGCGCTCGCCTGTGGAGTCGGCAATTTTCGCAGTACGTGGTTTTGGCGGCCCTAGTAGGGGTAGGCAGTGCCATTGTGGGTATGCTCTTGTCAGCAGGGATGAATTGGCCATCGGGGCCGAGTATTGTGGTCTGTCAACTGGTGTTCTTTTTAGGCTCGATCGCCATTAACTCACTGCGAGGGGCGTGGCTGCATAGAGGGCAGAAATCTCCAGCAAGCTGAGGCGTGAACGGGCTGTCAGCTCCAAGGGGGAGCGATCGCCCCGCTGGAAATGATCCACTGCCGCATAGCCAATCATCGCCGCATTATCGGTACATAGCCGCAGAGGCGGAAAAATCAACTGTAGCCCCAAGGGTTCAGCAGCCGCAGTCAGGTGTTGTCGCAGTCCAGAATTTGCCGCTACGCCTCCCCCAATGGCGAGGGTTTTGAATCCATGATCCACTGCTGCCGCGATCGCCCGCTTGGTCAAGGCCTGTGCTACCGCCTTCTGAAAACTGGCCGCAAGGTCAGCCACCGGCAATTCATCATGGGTTTGACGCAGCTCCTCCACGAGTCGTGCCACTGCGGTTTTCAGCCCACTAAAACTGGAATCGTAGGGATGCACCTTGCCATCGGGGAGGCGGATATTTCCCTCTGGTAGATCAAAGGCCTCTGGATTGCCCTGCTGCGCCAAGCGATCGAGCACTGGCCCCCCTGGATAGCCCAAGCCCAGTAGGCGTGCTACCTTATCGTAGGCTTCCCCCGCCGCATCATCCCGCGTTTGGCCAAAGAGTTGGTACTCGCCACAGCCATAAACGCCAATGAGACTGGTATGCCCGCCAGATACCAAGAGGCAGAGAAACGGTGGTTCAAGGGTCGGTTCCGCTAAGTAGGAGGCATAGAGGTGGCCTTCAAGGTGGTGAATTCCCAAGAGCGGTTTTTGCTGCACAAGGGCAAGGGTTTTTGCCGCCGTAACCCCAATGAGCAGCGACCCCACCAATCCGGGAGCACAGGTGACAGCAACGGCATCAATGGCAGACCAATCACAACCGGCCTCACTCATCGCTGCTGTGATCACGCCGTTAATATTTTCCAAGTGGGCACGGGAGGCAACTTCCGGTACGACACCGCCAAAGGGTTGATGGGCACGCACTTGGGAGGCAATCACATTACTTTCAATGGCGCGATCGCGCACTACGGCAGCAGCCGTTTCATCACAACTGGTTTCAATGGCTAGAATTCTGACCATCGGGCAGACGTGGGCATGAAGCTAGAGCCTCTTTTCAGTCTAGCCGGTTTTTCGAGTGAAGTTGCTGAAGGGCGTTTGCGCAATGCCGTGAATTCTCGAGGTTGCAACCAGCGCCACGGTGAAGATTCTTAAGAATCTCCTAAATCCCGATCAAGAAGTAGGATATACTATGGGTTGGGCAATCTGCTCAATGTCGTGCGTGTGCCAAACGTCTTGTGGAACTGTCTGCCAAAAGTGAGTACGCCCTCTTGGCGCTCTTGGAAATGTCAGCGGCCTATGAACAGGCGGAGCCGCTACAAATTCGCCAAATTGCTGCCCTGCATAACATTCCCGATCGCTATTTGGAGCAACTGATGGCGACCCTACGCCGCAAGGGGCTGATTCGCAGTCAGCGGGGCGCCCGGGGTGGCTACTTGCTGGCAAAAGCACCTTGGCAAATCTCAATTTTGGACGTGCTCAACTGTATCGAGGGGATTGAGTCCAAGCTCGCCCAAAAGCCGCCTGAAAAGGGCGATCTGGAGCGTAGTCTGATCCGTTCAGTGTGGCTAGAAGCCTGCGCAGCAGCCAATGATGTTTTGAAAAAGCATACCCTTCAAGATTTGTGCGATCGGCGGCAGGCTTACCAGCAAGTGGATGTCATGTACTACATCTAGGCTGGGGTTGACATTCATCTAATTTCTCTAAGGTTTTTGTCTTGAATTGGAGATTGATATCCCATGAACATTGCCCCCGATATTACTGCCCTCATTGGTCGGACGCCCCTTGTACGCCTGAACCGCATTCCCCAAGCGGAAGGCTGCGTTGCGCAAATTGTTGTCAAGCTAGAGAGCATGAATCCTGCGGCCTCGGTTAAGGATCGCATTGGCCTGAGTATGATTCAGGAGGCAGAAGCAGCGGGTCTTATTACCCCCGGTAAGACGGTTTTGGTGGAACCCACATCGGGCAATACCGGGATTGCCTTAGCAATGGTGGCGGCGGCAAAGGGCTATCGCCTGATTCTCACTATGCCAGAGACCATGAGTGCAGAGCGGCGAGCTATGCTGCGTGCCTATGGAGCAGAGCTGGATTTGACCCCCGGCACAGAGGGGATGAGTGGTGCCATTCGTCGCGCCGAAGAAATTGCTGCCTCCCTTGAAGATGCTTTCATGCTGCAACAATTCAAAAATCCCGCCAATCCCAAGATTCATCGTGAAACCACTGCCCTCGAAATTTGGCAAGATACGGCCGGTCAAGTGGATATTTTGGTGGCTGGAGTGGGTACTGGAGGTACGATTACGGGAGTGGCAGAAGTGATCAAAGCCAAGAAGCCCAGCTTTCAGGCGATCGCTGTCGAACCTAGCAATAGTCCTGTCCTTTCAGGAGGCAAACCAGGCCCCCACAAAATTCAAGGTATTGGCGCCGGCTTTGTACCCCCCGTTCTTAAACGAGAACTCATTGATGAAGTGATCCCCGTCTCTGACGACCAAGCGATTTATTTTGGTCGCCGCCTAGCCCGTGAAGAAGGCCTTCTTTCAGGCATTTCCAGTGGGGCTGCCCTTTGCGCTGCCATTCAGGTGGCTCAACGACCCGAAAATGCGGGCAAGTTAATTGTCATGGTGCAGCCGAGTTTTGGTGAACGCTACTTAACCACACCCCTGTTTCAGGATGCACTGCCCTTGGTACCCAGTTACTTGCAACATTAGGCCTGCTTTGAGTTCAGCGTCAGAGGTTGTTTTGTGCCAACTAAAACTTGGTTTGTGGGGTGGGGCCTAGGGTGTGTCATCAGTTAAGCCAGATAACAGCGGCAGCGAGATATATCGCACCTAAAAAGTTTCGCGCTGTCTTATCGTAACGTGTAGCAATCCCTCGATACGGCTTGAGCCTAGCAAAAAAATTCTCAATCAAGTGCCGAGCTTTGTACAGTTCTTTGTCATAACCACGACGCTGTTTACGACAAGACTTGGGCGGAATGACAGCCTCGCACCCTTTCTCCGCTAGCCGTCTTAGCACCCGCTCATCTGCAGCATAGGCTTTGTCCGCCAGTAATGCCTCAGCAAAACACTGCCTCGATGGTCAATTTATCTGATGACACGCCCTAGAACTTCGGCCAATTGGGACTGAGTCACAGCAATTTTCCTCTAAACTCTGTCAAACAGTGTAATTTTGGCCAAGAGTCCTGCCACCATCAAAAACAGTGCCACCAGTAATGCCCACAGGCGATTGTCCGTTGAACTTTGGCGTTTCCCTAGCTCCACTAACTGCTCGCGATTGTTCTGTACTTCTAGGCGAACGGCCTCGATTTTGGCCTCCATGGTGTTGAACTTTTCACGGATTTCTGCTTGCCCCACCTTCACTTCAAGGGTGAGTTCTGTCAACTGCGACTGGATTGCCTTGACGGTTTCCAGAACTTCGGCTAGTTGGGATTGGGTGACAGGCTCGGTCATGACGGCTGCTCAGGGAGGGGTAATTTCATTTTAGGGGAGCAAGCAATTTCTGTTTTCAGATTTTTTTATAAATCTTGTTAGGAAGGTTGTTGGTTAGGGGAGGTCATTGACAGCAGCTAAGGGGCGAAGATAGGTCTGCACCAATGTTTGATAAAAGCCTAAGACGCGCTTATCTTTGAAGACAGCAGGAACACGGGCAAAGGCGGCACGGGAAATAATGGCATATTCAGGAATGGCAAATACACTTGTGTCGTTGGCTTGATACTGTGGCCAAAAGTAGGGAGTGAGGTGGGGGAGTTTCTGGAGAATCCGTTCAATTTCTGTTTGGGCAACGGCCATTGCCTTGTCGGTTGTGGGAGCACCATTAAAGAAAATAGGCAAAGGAAGGGGGCCGCCTTCACGGCGCAATGTGTGAATTTCATTAAAGAGAAATTGGTGAATCACCTGAGCGGCATTGTTGAGGGAGGAGAGATCGGTGTGGCGGGTGGGAATCAAAACGGCGTCACTGGCATACACGGCGCTCTTACTTAAAAAGAGCCAAGCACTGGGGCAGTCAATGAGGATGTAGTCGTAGCGATCGCGCAAGGGGGTAAGGAGTTCCCGCAGGCGGGTAATGGGTGGATATTGGGTTTGCATCGCCTGAATGAGGATGCTTTGCAGTTGTGGCGCAGCAGGAATGACATCAAAAATATGGGCAGATTTGATACTGCTGCTGGTGCGGATGCGCAGGTCAAAAGGGCGAATCGTAGCCGTAATCGGCTCATCAGGGTTTTGCAGACAAGCCGCAAGGGTCGTACTGGTGGGGGTTAGCTCAAGGGCGCGGCTGAGATCCCCTTGGGGGTCACAATCAACGAGCAAGACAGCGGCATCTGCCACAGCAAGGGTGGCGCCCAAGTTAATCGTGGTGGTGGTTTTGCCCACTCCCCCCTTATGGTTATAGAGACAGAGGGTGGTGGCACGGGGGCGCGATCGCAAGCAGGTTTTGAGGTCTTCGATAATGCCCTCAAGGCGATCGCCCGTCAGTTCATAGTTGGGCGTCACTGGATAGACCAAGTGACCATGGCGTTGAAAAAGCTGTAGATGGCGGGCATTCGTGATCAACCCCCAAGCGGTTCCTTGGCAATGGCAACCCCTGAAAAGTTGGCGGAGTTGTTGCAGAGCGCGGCTATGATGGGTAGACCCATTCTCAAGGTTCAAGACCACGGTTTGACTGGGGGTATTGCGGGAGCGACGGGCAGGGGGTTTAATCTCCACAATTAAATCGGGGTCAACTTGAGTCTGACAAAAAGGAGGCTGATGCTCGCGGGGGAAACGGGCTGCCACATCGGCAATGCCTGCACCTGTGTCAAAGGAAGAGAGGCGATCGCGATCGCCAAAGCCCAACACACTCAGGAGCGGTTGCACAAAGTGCTGCTCAATAACGGCTTCAGAGGTTTCGTCACCGTGAATTTGTTGCCATTGCGATCGCAAGCGGGAAATATCCAACGTTCAGCACCATCCAGCCGTCTTGAATCTTTCAGAATAGTTTGGCCACCCCTGAGCGTCAAGATCACGACGCTACCAAATCACTGTGGATTGGGCTTTCCAACAGCCTTGATCATTGGCTATGATAATAAATCTGCAAATCTTTCACATTCGTCCCCTTGGGTGTCCTCACCGGATGATGGACGGATGGTTGTTTAACCCATAGGAGTACAACTCAATGGCAGTTCTTAGCCTTGCCCAAATGCTGGAGGCAGGGGTTCACTTTGGCCACCAAGCCCGCCGCTGGAACCCCCGGATGGCACCCTACATCTTCACGGTTCGCAATGGGGTGCACATCATTGACCTCGTGCAAACCGCCCAACTGGTGGATGAAGCCTACAACTACATCCGCAACGCCGCTGAAAAAGGCAAACGCTTTTTGTTTATTGGTACTAAGCGCCAAGCCGCCGGCATTGTCGAACAGGAAGCGCTCCGCTGCGGCAGTTACTACGTCAACCAGCGCTGGCTGGGGGGGATGCTCACCAACTGGAATACCATCAAAACCCGTGTTGATCGCCTCAAAGAATTAGAAAGCATGGAGGAAAATGGCCTCATTGATCTGCGGCCAAAACAGGAGGCCTCAGCCCTGCGGCGAGAACTGGCACGTTTGCAAAAATACCTTGGTGGGATTAAACAAATGCGGCGGCTGCCCGATGTCGCGATTATTGTTGATGTCAAGCGCGAGTACAACGCCGTTGCCGAGTGTCACAAATTGGGGATTCCGATCGTGGCGCTGCTGGATACCAACTGCGACCCCAATCAAGTGGATATTCCCATTCCCGCTAACGATGATGCCATCCGTTCGATTAAGCTGATTGTGGGTAAACTAGCCGATGCCATTTACGAAGGCCGCCATGGTCAGTTGGACGAACCAGAAGCGGATCTCGGTGATGAGGACGACGATGGGATGACCGCCAGCGACGATGGTGATGCTGACGCCCTAGATATTCCAGATGATTCTGACGCTTAATCCTTGAGGAACAGATCATGGCAGAGATTTCAGCCAAACTAGTCAAAGAACTGCGGGACAAAACCGGTGCCGGCATGATGGACTGCAAGAAAGCCTTGCAGGAGTCCAACGGCGATATGGAAGCCGCCATTGCTTGGTTGCGGCAAAAGGGTCTAGCCTCTGCGGGTAAAAAAGCCGGGCGCGTCACCAGTGAAGGTCTGGTGGATAGCTACATTCACACTGGCGGGCGCATTGGCGTGCTGGTGGAGGTGAACTGTGAGACCGACTTTGTGGCTCGCAACGAGAAATTCAAAGCCCTTGTCCAAGACATTGCCAAGCAAATTGCCGCTTGCCCGAATGTAGAATTTGTCTCAATCGACGATATTCCTGAGGAGTACAAAGAAAAAGAACGCCAGATTGCCCTTGGCTCCGATGCCCTGAAGGGCAAGCCCCCCGAGGTCAAGGAGAAAATTGTTGCTGGCAAACTGGAGAAAACCCTCAAAGAGTTGTGCCTGCTCAACCAGCCCTTCATCCGCGATCAGTCCAAGACCGTTGAAGAGTTGGTCAAAGAGCACATTGCTGAACTGGGGGAAAATATCCAGATTCGCCGCTTCCAACGCTTTGTCCTCGGTGAGGGGATTGAGAAGCAAGAAACCAACCTTGCTGAAGAGGTGGCCGCCCAAACCCAAGCCATGAGTGCTGCCGCAAAAACTGCCGAAGCACCCGCAGAAGTGGCCGAAACCGCAACGCCTGAAGTGAGTGCCCCTGAACCAGCAGCGGAAACAACACCTGACGAGCCAGCTCCAGAACCTGTCGCAGTTTCTGAGCAGACAGTGGAACCAGTGGCTGAGCCTGCTGCCGAAAGTCCTGACCCAGTCGCTGAACCTACGGCTGAAAGTAAGGGATTTGGTGCTGCTGCCAAAAAATCTGGTGGCAAGTCTCGGACTGCCAAGAAGAAAAAATAATGACCCTAGGCGTAGCCATGGGCTTGGAGAAAGGCGAGGTCAATTTCGACTGCGGTTGAGGCGTCTTGAGGCTGGAGAAACTTGCGGGTATATTTGCCCAATAGATCCGCCTCTAGGTTCACGCCATCGCCAACCCTAAGAAATTGCAGCGTGGTTTCTGCATAGGTATGGGGGATGACAGCAATGCTGAATTCATCCCCTTTTTCATTGCAATGGGCAACGGTAAGGCTAATGCCATTGATGGCAATACTGCCCTTGGGGATGATGTAGGTTGCTACCGCTTCAGGGGCAGAGAAGGTGAATTCCCAACTCGTGCCTGTGGGCGCGATCGCCAGTACGGTGCCGACACCATCCACATGACCGGTCACAAAATGCCCTCCTACCCTATCCCCAACGCGTAGGGCAGGTTCTAGGTTCACCATTGCGCCTGCTGCCGCTTTGGCCGCCAATGTGGTGCGTTGCAGCGTTTCCGGGGAGACACTGACCGTAAACCCCGTGGCATCAAAGGTTTCCACTGTGAGGCAGACGCCATCCACAGCAATACTATCGCCAATGGTCACCTCAGCAAGGAAAGGGGCATCGGTAGCGTTAATTGCCAACTGGGACTCGGAGCGTTGCTGGAGGATACCGATCGCCTGAATAATGCCAGTAAACATTGTTCTTCTAGCCTTTGAGTAAATGCCTTTGATAAAACTTCAATTCTGCCTCAAGGGCGGTGGCGATCGTGCTGCTTTGGCGGAAGCCGTGTCCCTCTTCGGCAAAGGTGTAATATTCTACGGGAATGCTCTTGGCCTGCAGGGCGGCTACCATCTGTTCCGCTTGGCTGGGGGGAACAACGACATCCTTTAGCCCCTGAAAGAAAATCACCGGACAGGTGAGGCGATCCGCATGGTAGAGGGGCGATCGCTGGCGGTAGAGGTCTGCCCCTTCGGGATAGGGGGCAATCAGTTGATCAAAATAATGGGCTTCAAAAGCATGGGTTTCCTTGAGCAGGCTAAGGAGATCGCCAATGCCGTAGTAACTTGCTCCCACATGGAAGGTTGTGGTAAAGGTCAGGGCACACAGAGTGGTATAGCCCCCAGCACTGCTGCCGCGAATCGCCAAGCGATCGCTCGCCACTCGTCCTTGAGCCACCAAATACTGCGCCCCTGCTCTACAATCTGCCACATCTACCACCCCCCACTGTCCCCGCAGGGCATTGCGATAGGCACGACCATAGCCGGTACTACCACGATAGTTGACATCCAACACCGCAAAGCCGCGACTTGTCCAAAACTGGATGCGCAAATCGAGACCTGTGCCACTGGCTGCCGTCGGTCCGCCATGACTTCTCACGATTAAGGGGGGGTGTGAGTCTGCCGGGGGTTGTACTTGGGGATTTTGGGGCGGGTAGAAAAAGCCGTAGGCGGTTGCACCCTCAGTTGTGGGAAATTCCATCACCTCAGGCTGCGAAATCCACGCTGGCGGCAGAGGAGAAGCAATGGGTTGCAGCGGTGTGGTGGTGCCGTCATCCAGATTGAACTCAACAAGATGGGGGGGCAACAGGGGCGAACTGCCAATCAAGGCAACGACGCGATCGCTCAGGCGAACGAGAGAATGAATCTCAGTGTAGTCCGTCGGGACAGTTTGCCACTCACCCGTGGCTAGGGAGACGACTGCCAGCCGCCATAGCCCGCGATCGCTATAGGTTAAAACTGCCGTTTCAGCGTTCACAAGAGCATAGGTGGATTGACCAAAGACCCAGAGGGGCACCCCGGCATCATAACTGGCCTGCCAAACGGGTTCATGGCGGCCATCACGGTAACGATAGAGATTCCACCAGCCAGAGCGATCGCTGATGTAGTAGAGGGTCTCTCCTTGCCATTGGGGTTGCTGCACAGATTCCTCACTACTGCCAACAATGCGGTAGGGCGTACCAAGGAAACCGTCACTACTGACCATGGCTCCCCACAGTTCACAGCCATCCCAAGGCATCTGCGGTGCTGACCATTGCAACCAGACAAGGGTATGACCCTCTGGACTCAAGCGTGGCGCAGCATAAAAGCCAGCCCCAGTGATCAAGGACGTCCGCTCCCCCGATAGGGAAATGGCAACAAGGGATTGCCGTGAGCTACCCTCTGGCAGATGTGCCTCTTCGACACATAGCAGGCGATCGCGCCAGGGATCGACGCAACCATCGGCAAAGCGCGTATTCGCCGCTTGATAGATTAACTGAGGGCTGGGTTCCCCAAGGGCGTAGATCCCCTGATCGGCATCATTAACAAAGTAAATTTGATCACCGTGGTACCAGTAGGCACCGCCGCCATACTCATTCACGCGCGATCGCGCACTCCAAGGGGCAGCCAAAAGTTCTTGCCCTTGACGCACCAGCACTACTCGCCCCTTTTCTTGGGGACGCCGCTCTAACCACACCAAACCTAGGGGAGTGGCGCGCAATTCACTGAGACTGGTGGCCGCAGCACTGACTGCGGTGGCAGAGAGGATGGAAGGCCAGTGACCGTAGTCCAGACTCATTGGGGAATTTGCTCAAGCACCAACTTTTGCCGTTTCACTGGCTCCGGGATGCTAATCGGGTACTTGCCTGTAAAACAGGCGGAACAAAAGCGATCGCCCGTATCGTAGGTGGCGGCAATCATCCCCTGCCAACTGAGGTAACTCAGGGAATCCACGCCAATCTGAGCCGCAATCTCAGCCACGGACTTGGTGGCTGCAATCAGTTGATCTTGGGTATCGGTGTCAATACCATAGAAACACGGGTGAGTGACCGGCGGCGAGGAAATCCGCATATGTACTTCCACTGCACCGGCATCCCGCAGCGCTTTGACAATTTTGCGGCTAGTGGTGCCCCGCACAATCGAGTCATCCACAATCACCACCCGCTGTCCCATCAACACATCCCGCAGCGGATTCAGCTTCATCCGAATTCCCGACTCCCGCATCGACTGGGTGGGCTGAATAAACGTGCGCCCCACATAGCGATTTTTAATCAAGCCTTCGGCGTAGGGCACCCCCGTCGCTTGGGAAAAGCCAATGGCCGCTGGCACACCCGAATCGGGCACAGCAATCACCACATCGGCATCGGCGGGGGCTTCACGCCCCAACTGGTACCCCAGGCGCTGGCGGTAACTATAGAGGCTCTCCCGCTGCATGACACTATCGGGGCGGGCAAAGTAAATCATCTCAAAGATACACAGCTTGCGTTGGGATTCTGCCCATTGCACACTGCCAATGCCTTCAGCAGTAATGTGGACGAGTTCCCCCGGCTCCACATCCCGCACATAGTCCGCACCAATAATATCGAGGGCACAGGTTTCAGAAGCAAGGACATAGTGGAGTGTCCCTTCTATCATTAGGCGGCCAATCACTAGGGGACGAATGCCGTGGGCATCCCGCAGCCCAAACAATCCCGCTGGGGTACCCATGACTAGACTAAAAGCCCCTTGGCACTGTTGAGCCGCAGTAATCATCCCCTCTGACCAGGATTGACCAGTAGCCACCGCTTGGGCGATCGCCCAGGCAATGAGTTCCGAATCCGTTGTGCTTGCTAACACCGCCGTAGGTGCATCACAGGCTAGGACTTGTTCGCGCAGAGCGTAGGTATTCACCAAGTTGCCGTTGTGGGCTAAGGCCAAAGGCCCTAGGCGAGTGTCCACCACAACGGGTTGCGCATTGACAATGCGACTAGAACCCGTGGTCGAGTAGCGGTTGTGGCCGACAGCCAAATCTCCCACCAGCCCTCCAAGAATCTCTTCATCAAAGACTTGAGAGACCAAGCCCATGTCCTTGTAACAGTGGACGGTGTTACCCGCAAATGTGGCAATTCCCGCCGATTCCTGACCTCGATGTTGCAGGGCATAGAGACCAAAGTAGGCGAGGCGAGCCACATCCGCCCCCGGGGCATAGACCCCAAACACACCACAGGCTTCTTCCGGCTTATCAGCAAATTGTTGTTCTGTCATTTAGTCCAAATACTTCGGCAGGGGCGATCGCCAAGCAATACCTAACTCTTTTATCGTAACCTTGATGAGCGGAGAATTGTCACAGGTGTCAATGCACAGTTCTGTATGTTCACCATTAACAACCCCTAGGCGCATCCAAGCATTGGGCAGTTGCGCCTGCGCATAGGTTTCCCACACCGTCTGTGCCGTTGGCGGCACCGAAACCAGAATGCGCGCCCCCCCTTCAGCAAACAGCAGCACATCCCACCGCGGATAGGTGCCCGCTGGCAATTGAATCGTTGCCCCCCGTTGGCCACTGAGACAGCTTTCCGCCAAGGCCACGGCCAAGCCCCCCTCGCTGAGATCGTGGGCACTGGCAACCCACCCCTGCTGAATGCCATAGCGACACACCGCCTGCACTCGCTGCTCTAGGTCTAAATCAATCTGAGGTGGACGCCCCGCCACAAGGCCATGGATCTGGGCAAGGTATTCCGACCCACCGAGGCTCAGGCGCGGATCACTCAAGGGCGTGGTCAGAGGCAACCCCAATAGGTAAATGGCATCTCCGGGCGATCTCCAGCCCTGACCGACAACCCGCTGCAAATCGGGAATCAACCCCACCATCCCCACCACGGGGGTCGGATAAATCGGCTGTGGTTGGCCGTTGCTATCAATCGTTTCGTTGTAGAGGGAGACATTGCCCCCGGTGACCGGCGTTTGTAGGGCACGACAAGCCTCGGCCAGACCCCGACAGGCATGGGTCAACTGCCAGTAACCCACGGGCGTTTCGGGACTGCCAAAGTTAAGGTTATCGGTAACGGCCAGAGGTTCTGCTCCAACACAACTCAGATTACGAGCCGCTTCGGCCACGGCTGCTTTGCCGCCTTCGTAGGGATCCAGATACACATAGCGGCTGGGACAATCCACGGTTGCTGCAATCCCTTTTGGGGTACCCCGCAGGCGAATCACCGCTGCATCAGCATCACCGGGGAAGACGAGGGTGTTGTTTTGCACCTCGTGATCGTACTGACGATAGACCCATGCTTTAGAGGCAATACTGGGGGTGGCGAGAAGAGTGAGCAAAATCTCCGCGGGCGATCGCGCCGGTAACGCCAATTGATCCACCGACCATTGCCGCGCCTGTTGGACATAGACAGGTAGCTCACTGGGACACTGCCGCTCATAGACAGGGGTATCTTCCGCTAGGGCACGGGCAGGCACCTCTGCGGCCACCTCGCCCCGGTAAAGCACCCGCACCAGCGGTTCAGCAATGACGCGACCCACAACCACCGCCTGCAAGCCCCAGCGATGGAAAATCTCAATGAGTTCCGCTTCCCGCCCTTGCGCCGCCACAAAGAGCATCCGTTCTTGGGATTCCGAAAGGAGAAACTCGTAGGGCACCATCCCCTGTTCCCGTACGGGCACTTTGTCCAAGTCCAGTTCAATACCAACACCGCCTTTGGCAGCCATTTCCGCAGTCGAGCAGGTCAAGCCCGCTGCCCCCATATCTTGGGCGGCCACCACTGCCCCGGTTTGAAAGGCTTCCAGACAGGCTTCAATGAGGCATTTTTCCATGAAGGGATCCCCCACTTGGACGGCGGGGCGATCGCTCATTGATTCATCAGTGAGTTCGGCACTGGCAAAACTAGCCCCTCCCATGCCATCACGACCCGTTGTAGAGCCCACATACAGCACCGGATTGCCAATGCCACTGGCTGCCGATTTAACAATTTCTGGGGTTTCCATGAGGCCCAAGGCCATGGCATTCACCAAGGGGTTACCGGCATAGCAAGGGTCAAAATAGACCTCGCCCCCCACTGTGGGCACACCGACACAGTTGCCATAGTGGGCAATACCCGCCACGACTCCTTTCACCAATTGTTGGGTTTTGGCTTCCTTGAGATCGCCAAAGCGCAGGGCGTTCAGCAGGGCAATGGGACGCGCCCCCATCGTGAAAATATCCCGCAGAATCCCCCCCACGCCGGTCGCTGCCCCCTGAAAGGGTTCAATGGCCGAGGGATGATTGTGGGACTCAATCTTAAAGGCAAGGCGCAAGCCATCCCCTAAGTCCACGACGCCGGCATTCTCACCGGGACCGACCAGTACCCGTGCCCCTTGGGTGGGAAACTGCTTGAGCAGGGGACGGGAGTTTTTGTAGCAGCAATGCTCTGACCACATCACCCCAAACATGCCCAATTCCGCGCGGTTGGGATGGCGGCCAAGGCGGCGGACAATTTCGGTGTACTCTTGGGGCTTGAGGCCTGCAGCAGCAATCTCAGCCTCAGTGACGAGGGGGGGTTGGCTCATGGGCAACAGAGAATCGTGATCAGGCTACCTTACTGATTATCGAGCCTAGCGGGAATTGGGGTACCAAAACATCCCCTTAATCCCCTCGGGATCCGGGCGAAAACCCAACTGACGGTAGAAGTCCACCACATGGGGATCGGCAAAGAGGGTAATGTTGCTGATGTCCTCGCTGCGCAGTTCTTTGATTATCTGCCGCATTAATTCTTTGCCCAGACCCCGCCCTTGAAATTCTGGATGCACGACCACATCCCAAATCGTGGCATTAAAGGCATGGTCAGAGGTAGCACGGGAAAAGCCAATCAGACGACGATAGGCACCCCGCTGCTCCCACATCGAGATCACCAAAAAGCTATGCTGAATTGCTTTTTTCACCTTGCGAATGGGACGGCGCGACCAGCCCACGGCATCACAAAGTTCTTCGAGTTCATAGACATCAATATCTTTTTCTTTGCTGAAAATAATTTGGCTTTCGCTGCCATTGTCCCGCTCTACCTGAGAACCTAAACTAGGGGACGTCGTGGTGGTGCTGGCAGTCGGTTGCGAATTGAACAGCGATTTCCAGAAGCTCATGCAAGTATGCTGGAGATGGGAGAATGACCAAGTGTAACCCGGCCTAGGCTATAGTATAGCGACTCTCACCCATGGTTTCCGATTTTCAACTGCGTAACCTTGATGTCCTGAAGCGATTCAACCGCTCCTTTCCGGACTTTTATGAGCAATTTGTTGGTCGGGATGTCCAACTGCAAAACCTGAAACTGGGGTTTCAAATTCATAAGACCAATCAGGCGGTGATTCAGATTGTCCCCGAGGGCGATCGCTCCGTTCTCCACTTTGCCCACCGCAATCACTCTTACCTGCTCAGTGATCTCTTTGGGGTGATGGCCGCCTACAAGCTGACAATTCACAATGTCTCGCTCTATGGCCATGTGCGACCACCGATGCTGGTGTTTGTCAAACTGGTGCTCTCAGAGCAGGGCAAACCCCTGACGAAAAAGCGCAGTGAAAGCGTGCGCCGTGCCCTCCAACAGACCCTCAGTGGTGAATTTGCCGTTGAGGAAATGCTGGCCATGGAGTTTAACCTCAACGAAGGCCTGCCGCAAATTACCACCAGCTTTTATCAGGATCAGGTCTTTCATCTGCCGGCACTGTTGGTGGAGTCCACCAATCATCCGGCGTTGCTCTACAAGGTGATGCATGCCATTTGGCAAGAGGAACTGCTGGTGGTGAATATCAACTTTATGCTTTGGCAGGGCCGGGTGCGGCTATTGCTCTATCTGCTAGGGCCGAATGGCAGTGTGATTCCTGATTATTTAGGCTCGCGTATTGCTGCCAAGATTAAGGATCATCTAACGGGAAACACTTAGGGTAGGATAGGGGGTGTTTGTCCCCTTCGATACAAGTCCAATGGCTGCTGAACAACATCTCCACCTGTGGCGAGCAGTGAATCTCAGCGATCGCATTCTGGCGGCCATTGATGTCGGGACAAACTCAATTCACATGGTGGTGGTGCAAATTCAGCCCAGTTTACCCAGCTTCAAAATCATTGCTGCCGAAAAAGATATGGTGCGGCTGGGGGAACGCTGCCAAATTACCGGCCAACTGACGGAAGAGGCCATGAATCGGGCGATCGCCACCCTGCGCCGCTGTCGCGAATTGGCCACGGGTCTCAAGGCGGAAGAAATTATTGGCGTGGCCACCAGTGCGGTGCGCGAAGCCCCCAATGGTCGCGAGTTTTTAGAGCGGGTCAAGGAAGAGACCGGCCTGACCATTGATCTAATTTCCGGCGAAGAGGAAGCGCGGCGCATCTACTTGGGGGTGCTCTCGGGGCTAGAATTCAACGGCAAGCCCCACATCATCATTGACATTGGCGGTGGCTCCACAGAGTTAATCTTGGGGGATGGTCATGAACCCCGCTACCTCAACAGCACCAAAGTGGGGGCAGTACGCCTGACGGACCTATTTGTCAAAAGCGATCCCATTAGCGATCAGGACTACGCGGCCCTGCGCGCCTATGTACGGGGAATGTTGGATCGTGCCGTTGAAGACCTGCGGCAGCAGCTCAGCCCCCATGAAAAACCGCAATTGGTGGGTACCTCAGGCACGATTGAAAGCCTGATGATGATTCACACCTGCGATCGCCTTGGTGCTTGTCCCCCCTCCCTACGCGGCTATGAACTGACGCTAGGGGACTTAAAGGCACTTGTGGCCAAATTGCGGCGACTAAACTTTAACCAGCGCTGTCAACTCTTGGGGATGTCGGAGCGGCGCGCTGAAATTATTGTTGCAGGGGCAGTGATTCTCGCTGAGGCCATGGAGATGCTGGACCAAACCAGCCTGATCACCTGCGATCGCGCCCTGCGGGAAGGCATCATTGTGGACTGGATGCTCACCCACGGCCTGATTGAAGACCGCCTCCGCTATCAAAGCTCGGTGCGTCAGCGCAGTACCTACAGTTTGGCGCAAAAGTTCCATGTCAATCTTGCCAGCAGTGAACGGGTGGCCAATTTTGCCCTAACGCTCTTTGATCGCACCCAAGGGGTGCTCCACAACTGGACAGAAGCGGAACGGGAACTCCTCTGGGCAGCGGCAATCCTCCACAATGCTGGCCACTACGTTAGCCATTCTGCCCACCACAAACATTCCTACTACCTTGTGCGCCATGGGGGTCTGCTCGGCTACACCGATACGGAAATTGAGATCATTGCCAACCTCTGTCGCTATCACCGCAAAAGCCCCCCCAAGAAAAAGCATGAGAACTTCCGCCAATTGGTGGGACGGCGAGAACGGCAAATTGTCGAGCAACTGAGTGCCATTCTACGGTTGGCCTCAGCGTTGGATCGGCGGCAAATCGGGGCCGTGGATCACATTACCTGTGAGTGGCACGCTTCCCAGCGGGAGTTTTGTGTGCAGGTGCACCCGGCAGATCCTAGCGATCGCTGTGAGTTGGAAATTTGGAGTGTCAACTACAAAAAAGAACCCTTTGAAAGCCAATTTGGCGTCAGTTTGAAGGTGGAATTAGTGCCCACCAGCAGTACGGCTCTAGCCACAGCAGTCAACTACTAATTCAACAGCCTTAAACTTTTTCCACTGGGGGCTGCCCCAACAGCCCTTGGGGACGCACAAGCAGCACCAGAAAGAGAATCGCAAAGGCCGCAGCATCCCGAAACCCCGAAGCAGCGGCAGGCACCATTGCCTCCACTAGTCCCAGCAAAAAGCCCGCCAACATTGTCCCCGGTAAGCTCCCTAGACCCCCCAGAACAATCACCGCTAACCCCTTAAGACCAAAGATCACGCCAAACTGCGGCCCCGTAATCCCGACACTCAGGGCGACGAGGGTACCAGCAACGGCAGCCAAAGCACTGCTGACAAAAAACGTCACTTGAATAATGCGATCGCTATCAATGCCCAGTAATGTCGCGGCAGTCGGATTTTCGGCCACCGCTTGCAATCCTTTCCCCATGCGCGTCCCTTTGACCCAATAGGTCAGGGCAATCATCAAAACCACGGCCACGGCAAAGATGACAAATTGACTAGTGCGCAGGGCAATGTCCCCCAATCGCAGGGTGAGGGGCAATCCCCCCCAGAGTTGATCGGGATAGGTATAGACTTCGGCACCCACCAAATACTGGATCAGGTTGGTGAGGAGAACAGCCGCCCCAAGGCTGGCCACCACGGTCAAGAGGGTATCGGCGCGCTGTTGCCGCAGGGGTCGAAAGACGACCCAATCAATGCCAACCCCCAACAGGCCACAGCCAAGGGCACTGAGAACTAAGGCCAGCGCAAAGGGTAAGGCAACGGGAAGCTGTCCATTGGCCAACAGACCATTAAAGCCAAAGCGTCCCCCTAAGAGGGCATAGGTGAGATAAGCGCCAATAGCAAAAACAGCACCGTGGGCAAAGTTGATGATGCCCAAAATCGAGAAGACAAGGGTATAGCCGAGGGCAAAGATGGCATAAACACTCCCTGTGGCCAATCCATCCACAAGGACTTGCAGGCCGCTTGTTACCACCTACGCTCCTTCCACAAGGGCACGATAATCCGCTGCTGAGAGGAGTCCCGTAGGGGGGGTACTGACTTGCACCTTCACCAACCACCCCTCCCCATAGGGATCCGCAGCAATTTGCTCGGGGTTGTCAAGGACTGCTTGATTGACCTCAATCACGGTTCCTGCGAGGGGTGCATAGAGATCCTCAACGGCCTTGACCGACTCAATGGTGCCAAAGCGTTCGCCGGGTTTTAGGACATCGCCAACGGCAGGCAACTCAACAAAGACAATATCCCCCAGTTGATCGACGGCAAAGGCACTAATGCCGAGGGTGGCTGTATCGCCCTCAAGGCGCAGGTACTCATGGCTGTCGAGATATTGCAGGTCGTCAGGGTAGGTGAGCGTCATAGCAGATTCCAATCCATCAGGGGCGATCGCTGGCACGGGCAAGGCGCACCGCCGTTACAAAGGCTACTAAACTAAGGGGCAGACTGAGGAGCAAAATCACGGTAGTTGGAATGGTTCCCAACTGGGCTTCTCCCGAACTCAGTTCAAAAACACAACCCACCGTGGCGATCGCTGCCACACAGGCACCCAATAGGTATAGATAACTCTTGGCCACAGACGATGATCCTCAGGGTTAGGCAGCAATGGGACGCACGGCACTGGCGGTAAATCCATGCTCTTTGAGTTCGTGGCGCAGTAGGGCTTGGTTCTCGACGCGATCCACAAACATCACCCCCGTCAGGTGATCAATTTCATGCTGGATCGCCCGCGCCAGTAGCCCACCCGCCATGATCACTTGGGGACGCCCCCACTCATCTTTGTAGGCCACCTCCACCATGGCCGGACGACGCACCTCTAGGTACACCCCCGGAATACTCAGGCAGCCCTCTTGGCAGACTTCAAGGTCTTCACTGAAGTCCTTAATGACCGGGTTAATCATCACCAACGGTTCTGCCTCGGGGTCATCGGGATGAATATCAATGACAAGAATTTGCTTATTGATGCCCACCTGGGGTGCCGCCAAGCCAATGCCATCGGCACTGTACATGGTTTGCAGCATTTTCCGCACAATATCGCGGATACTGTCATCCACTTTGCTGACCCGTTTGGCGGGTTGACGCAGCACGCGATCGCCCAAATAGTGCAATTGCAGGGGCGGATTTTTTAACTTTTTCTTTTCAACAGCTAGAGAGGTAGCCATAGGACACGCCGAGTTAACACAAAATAACAAAAGTTAATCATTTCCTAGCCTAACGAATTTTCAAGACTCTCGGCTACTTTTCCGTCGAGGCACTGCTGACACTGGGCAGGAGGCGTTGTTGCTCCTCAAGGGCAGCTTTGTAGCGTTCCACATCCTCCTCAAGGTGGGCAATTTGCTCATCGCGGGCTTCCATTTCCACGCGAATCGTAAAGATGCGCTGCACCTGTACCCAGACGTTAAAGACCCAAGCAAAGACGGCACCAATGCCCATGGCCACGATGAGTTCAATGCACAATGGGGCTTGAATTACTTTCCCTTCAAAGAACTTAATACTAACGGGTTCGGTATTTTGAATACTAAAGAGAACTAAGCCCAAGCCAATGACAAATATCATCAAGAAGTTCAGTTGTCGCATAGGGCATCCTGTAGCAAATCTAGTCAACAAATTTAATCATAGACAGGGATTGTCGCATCGGGCCTCTTGCCAGCGACCAACAATCTTGGGCTAATCATACCACTGTGGCTAGTCTTCAATCACTGAATGACTGACTTCCACTGCTTGGACATCAATGGTGCCGGGGGGAGTCAAGCGTTGAAACTGGCGATCGCGCACCATCAGGATTTCGCCACAGGCGGGGCATTGGGTTTGGGTATTATTCAAACTGCTAAATTCAAAGCCACACACTGGGCAAGCCGCCGTCACCAACTTCCAGCGAAACCAAAGTTGTAACCCTGCAAAAAGGAGTACAGGGGTCAACATCAAGATGAAAAACAGCACCAGAAAGGATTGCACTAACCAGCCTAGCCCCAGTAGCCCCAGTAACCAAGTTACCAGCAACACACTGAACCAAAAACGTAAGGTGGGGTTTAGGGTAAATCTTAGGGACATTGGCCTCCCTCCAAGGGCATTGCCGCTATTCTAGCGTAGTCGCGAGTGTATCCTAAAAAGCAGGCGTACTGTCCAGCTATGGTAATGCCCTATACTCTCCACGCCGAACGTACTCGCGTTGAAGTGATTCCAGAGCGCGGTGGCCTGATTAGCCGCTGGCAGTGGCAAGGTCATGAGCTGCTGTACTTGGATCGGGAGCGCTTTGCCAACCCGCAGTTAAGCGTGCGTGGCGGTATTCCCATTCTCTTTCCCATTTGTGGCAATTTGCCCGAGGATACGTTTCACCACAATGGCCAAACCTATCACCTCAAGCAGCATGGCTTTGCACGGGATTTGCCATGGCAGGTGTTAGATCAGCAGGAACATCTCTTGAAGCTGGGATTGCAGGATACGCCAGCCACGCGCCAAGTCTATCCCTTTGCCTTTCATCTGACCTTAACCTACACCCTTGCTGCTGATGCCTTGGCGATCGCCCTTGAGGTGGCTAACCCCGGTGACACCCCCTTGCCCTTTAGCTTTGGCTTACATCCCTACTTTGCCGTTGCTGACAAGCAGCAATTGCAGTTTGACCTGCCAATCCATGCCATGGTGGATCAGAAAACGCAACAACCCCTCACCTTTAGCGGCACGTTTGACTGGCATGCGGCAGAACTGGATTTGGCCTGTCGTCCCCTCACGGGTCAAGTGGCTCGCGTCTGTGATCTGCAACAACAGTACTGCCTGACGCTGCGCTACGATACAGCGTTTACAACCCTCGTTTTTTGGACGGTTCAGGGCAAACCCTACTACTGTCTAGAACCTTGGACTGCCCCCCGCAATGCCTTGAATACGGGGGTAGATCTCCTGCACGTGCCACCACAGAAGCACCTTACCCTTGGCGTCGAGATTGCTGTTGCCCCCCTTTAGGGAGAAAATAGAAAGGTTTTCACAGACGCGACCATGCACCCCGATTTTCAGACCTTTTGTCAGCTTGCCGAGCAGGGTAACTTCATCCCCATCTATCAGGAGTGGGTGGCGGATATGGACACGCCCGTGTCCGCTTGGTATCGGGTCTGTCGCGATCGCCCCTACAACTTTTTGCTCGAGTCCGTCGAGGGGGGTGAACAATTGGCTCGCTACAGCCTCCTCAGTTGTGATCCGCTGTGGGTACTAGAAACGCGGGGCAACCAAACCACCCAAACCCATCGCGATGGCTCAGTCACCACATTTACGGGCAATCCCTTCACAATTTTGGCCAATTGCCTTGCCCCCTATCAACCCGTGAAGCTACCACAACTGCCGGGGGGCATTGGCGGTCTTTTTGGTTTTTGGGGCTATGAACTGATTCAGTGGATTGAGCCGCGGGTTCCGATTCATCCTGCCACTGAAAAGGATTTGCCGGATGGCGTGTGGATGCAGGTGGATCAAATCCTGATTTTTGATCAGGTGAAGCGGAAAATTTGGGCGGTGGTCTATGCTGATACCCGTGAGATGGACTTGAAAACGGCCTATACCTATGCCAGCGATCGCCTAGAGCGGCTTTTGAACGCACTGCAAACCCGTATTCCTGCTGAGGCCACCCAGCTGCCCTGGCAACCCAGTCGCCACACCCCCAGTTACACCAGCAATACCACCCCAGAAACCTTCCGTGCCAATGTGGAGCGCGCCAAGGACTACATCCGCGCCGGTGATATTTTCCAAGTCGTTCTCTCCCAACGCCTCAGTGCCCCCTACAGTGGTGATCCTTTTGCCCTCTATCGCTCCTTGCGCCTGATTAACCCTTCCCCCTACATGGCCTACTTTCAATTTGGCACGTGGCAGATCATTGGCTCTAGTCCAGAAGTCATGGTTAAAGCAGAGCACCACCCTGAAAAACGTGGGTCTCTCCTTGCCACAGTGCGTCCCATTGCTGGCACTCGCAAGCGGGGGCACACCTACGCCGAAGATCAGCAGCTCGCCACAGAACTCCTCGCCGATACCAAAGAAGTGGCCGAACACGTCATGCTGGTTGATTTGGGGCGCAATGATTTGGGGCGCGTGTGTCGTCAGGGGAGTGTCACCGTTGAAGAGTTTATGGTGATTGAGCGCTACTCCCACGTCATGCACATTGTCAGTAATGTGGTGGGCGAACTATTGCCCGATAAAACGGCATGGGACTTATTGCAAGCCTGTTTCCCCGCTGGCACAGTCAGTGGTGCCCCCAAAATTCGGGCCATGGAAATCATCTATGAATTGGAGGGCTGCCGCCGTGGCCCCTACTCTGGTGCCTATGGTTACTATGACTTTGAAGGTCAACTCAATACCGCGATCGCTATTCGCACGATGGTGGTGCAACTGCTAAGCGACCACCAACACCTCATTCACGTCCAAGCCGGTGCTGGTATTGTTGCGGATTCCGATCCGCAGCGGGAATACGAAGAAACCTTGAACAAAGCTCGCGGTTTATTGGAGGCCATCTCTGCGCTGGGCGGCAAGCCTTAACCAAATGATCAAGGAGCCATCATCTGGTTTTTACATTTACCCCTTAGTCTAATAGGCGGTTGTTGCTAACGTTACCCAGAACACAGGCACTGGGAATGTTGGAAGAACTACCAATTTCTTGGGGATGTGCCTAAGTATTGGTTTCTTTTGCTTGAGGTTCTGCTGCCATGGCAAACGTCTCCCTTGCTGCCATCACTCCCCCCGTGGAGGAACGCTGGCGTTCCTCCTCTCGACTACACACGTTTGGCATGGGGGACAGCATCTGGATGGAGCCAGAGCGCATTTGGCTAGTGAGCCGGGGCGTCGTGCTGTTAAACCTTTTGCACCCCGATGGTGAAGAAGTGGTGGTGGGACTGGCCACCCCCGGTACTGCTTTTGGTTTACCCTTGACCAGTTTAACGGCCTACCAAGCCAAGGCACTTTCCAAGGCAGAGTTGATGCTCTTTACACTGGTGGAGGTAGAATCCTCACCCAACTTGACCCAAAGCCTTGTGCGGGGTCTGGCTCGTCGCCTACGGCAAGCGGAAGGTCTTTTAGGAATTACCAGCCATCGCCGGATTGAGGAGCGATTACGCCATTTACTCCTGCTCTTAAAGCAAGAAATTGGTCAGCCCCATCCCTTGGGCACACGCTACACTGTTCGCCTTACCCATCAACAACTGGCAACGGCGATTGGCACAAGTCGAGTGACCATCACACGTCTGTTGGGCAAACTCAAAGAGGAGCAGTGGCTCACCTACGATCGCGATCGCCACATCATTCTCACCAACGCCGCTCAGGTTTAGGTGATTTAGGTTAGTTCTCCCCTGATCAGGGCACCTCTGGCACAAAAGAGAAGGTTTCTAGTGTAAATTTTTGTAACCACTTGCACTCATGGTGGCAAAACTGTTAAATTAGATACAGAAATAAATCGTTCATCTTTGCTAGGAACCACCAAAAAGTTTGGGTGAATAGCGAAGACGGAAGTAGGGCAATGGTCCCGAAGGAACGCGCCTCAGCTGACAACAACTAGCCAGTACATCATTTGGGGCGATGATGATGACAACGACACTCACCTATCGCGGCGTTCAATACGACTACGTTCCTCCGGCAGTCCGTAGTGAAGCAACCGATGTTGTAGCCAAATATCGGGGTTGGAATTACCACTGCACCCACGCAGTGAATCCCCCAGCTCAACCTGTGCGGGATTTAATCTATCGCGGTGTTGCCTACCGTACGGGTCAAACGGAAGCTGTGAATACGACAGCAACCACTGCTGCCAACACAGCCAAGGAAGTGAATATGCCAGCGCTTGATCTCAATCAACTTTCGCGGGTCATTCTCACCCATCACCACCAAGTGATCAAAAACCGCGAACAATCCCTCCTCACGCGAATGATTGCCCAAATGGGATTGCCTGCGGCCGCAGGTCACTATTGGAACCAAATTCAGGGCAAAATTAAGCCCCATGTCTGGACAAGCTACGATCGCAGTCATGCCACGATGAGCTAGCACAGGGGTGTGATTGTCCTCTCTCAAGACTGATTCGTAACGGCACTCGCATGGGAGTTATCTCTGGTGCGAGTTTTTTATTTCAGCCTAGGGCGTCAAGCAATGGCTGCACTTGGCCTAAGTTAGCCATTCAATCTCATTAAGATCAAAATCAAGATCGAGATCGATCTCCGCCAAGTCCTCTGGATCGGCCACCTTCTTCAGGGAAGCAAGGGATTGTTTTGAAGGCTTGCGACTTTGGGGAGTTGGGCGCTTGATATCCGACAGTGTGGCCTTCTCGATGCGCGTCCTTTCTTTGAGGGCATTGGGGTTAATGGATTGCAGAAAAAAGTTCACTGTTTCCTGTTTCACCCAGCCATTGAGGACAGCCAAGGCACCGAAGCGATAGCTGGTCTGCCATTGTTCTTTGAGAATTTGCTGAATTTGTTCCTCAGTCAGTAAACTGGCCTTTTTGAGATAAAAACCGATGGGATGTTTTTCTTTACCTTGGCTGAGTTTTGGCCACTCTTCTACAAAAAAGTCAATGGTTTCTTGGGGCAACCAACCATGGAGGGCAACAATTTCACCAAAGCGCAAGTTGGTATAAATGCTTTTTTCCATTAAGGCGACTTGGAGTTGGCCTCGTGTAATTAAACCCGCCTTGAGTAGTAATTCACCAATTCTCATGATTGCCCCTACGAGTAGAAAATCATCAACTTTCAACAACAATGGGACATCAATTGGGTAAAGCCCCTTTCACAGGGATCGAACATCCTTGCAGCAGCCAACGCCGCTGTAGGACGGGTCACACATTTTTGTGCTTATTGTGTTTAGGCACAATATGTTATGACATATTTCAGAAAAGGGCTGCCGTTTTTTCAAGGACATACATCCGTTACTCTTGACAGTACCTCTCACAATAGCTGAAGTTACGCGAAACTCCTAATTGTAACAAATCTTAATACAGCTCTTTTCAGAGGGATCTCTTCACACGAATTCAGCGTGGCCAGTAGAGCTCTTTTAAGAGAAGCTAGATGTTCGGATGTCAGTTTAGCCAAGGCTGAAAAAGCGGCAAAAATGCTCACCTCATCCTGTGTGAGCGGTTAATTAGTGATTGAGCATCCACCGGCGACCGCAGGATTGCTGCTGAAAGCGGGGAGGCTTGGGTTCTTGGGGCGATCGCTGCACCAGTTCTGGGTCACTCCCCCGCGAGGGTCGGGGCAAGGCGGAAGAGAGATTTACCGCTGGCACTGAAAAAATGCGTCGGCCAAGCTGCTGACACTCTGGACAAAAGGCGGGTTCACTAGATTAGTCCCAAACTGCCTTTGCGGCCTTCGGGAAGTGATCCGTCAGGAAACTGCCCCCATTTTCTTTGCTGTCATTATTTGGCCGTCCGTCCAATCCTTGCACTCAATGCGAAACACATCACCGGGATTGACTGAAACCACTGCGGGGATCTCTGGATGCCAGCGATTATGCCCCGGCAGTTCTTGCTGATCCATGGGCTTAGTCAGATCCACTTTGAACAGAGTCTTCGGTATAGGGACGGACTCCAACGATTGGCAGTGTGCTCACCTGTAACTCAGTACCCATGAGCAATTATTGAGATGTTGTTTAGATTTAGTATTGGAGCAGGTCTTCAGGACAGCTGTATCTCCAGATACGAAAACAGTGTTGGACTTCGTCAAAGTAGCTGCTCAAATGGGAACGGTGGGTCAAGTGATCCGCCAAGGGGCGATCGCCAGCCAACAAAAACAAGCCCGTGCCCTCGAAGTGTTGACAGTAATGGCAGAAAATTTAGAGCACTATCGCCAAGCCATCCAAGCGTGGGGCGAGTCCTTTCCCTTTAATGCTGCTGAACCCATTGAATCCCTGACGGTGAAGCACGCTGTCCCCCCTGCCCCAAGGTCACACATAATTTTTGCCACCGATGGCTCGCAAATTGCCCCCAGTCACCACGAAATTGCCTATTGCTATTTGATTAATGTGGGACGGGTGGCGATCGCCTACGGTCAAGGGCAACGCCCCCATTTAGATAGTGTGCCGCAGTTGGTTTATGACCCCGATGAATTGGGGCGATCGCGGGGCTGGGGACTCACCATAGAGGATTGGTTACGCTACCGCCGCACTCAAGCGGAAATTCTTGCCCTTGTTGAACTCATTCAAGCGCAAAACAAGAAAGCCCCCAGCCTAGCACTCGTGGATGGTTCACTGATTTTCTGGGCGTGGGAATCACTGCCGCCAATGGTGCGTGAGGAATTGTTGACGCCCATCTTAGCTGCTTGGGATGAATTGCGTGCGAAGCGAATTCCCTTGGTGGGCTATGTCAGTGCCTCCCGCAGTCATGAAACGGTGAATTTTCTGCGCTTGGGGGTTTGCCCCTACCCTGAACCCAACTGTGCCCTCCACTGTGGTCAGACGAGTCAGACTGGCCTCGAGGCGACTCGCGATCGCCCCCCTTGTCAAGTCTTTGATCCCCTGCGGGATGTGCTCCTCTGGCAAGCACACTTGGCACCGCAACAGTATAGTCCCCTCTGGCGGAGCCGCAGTCGCATTCTGGAACATTACGGCGACCATCACATCTACGTTGCCTACCTCCACGGTGGCTCGGAAGTAGTGCGTTTGGAAGTTCCTCAATGGGTGGCGCGGGATGCAGACCTGTGGCAACAGGCAGTTGCGTTGACGGCAGCACAAATTGAAAAAGGGCGGGGTTACCCCGTGGCATTAGCAGAAGCCCACAATTTAGCCGTTGTGCGCGGCAGCGATCGCCAACGCTTTTTTGCTTTACTGGAACGGGAACTGATTAAAGCAGGACACTGGCATGTGGCTCCTTCCCCCAAAGAGCAACGCAAACGCCAAAGTATTGCCTAGGTGGCTGCTGTGTGTTGGTTTAGGCATCGCGGGCTGGGGAACGCAGTTGGCGCTACCGCCAGTAAGCGGGTGGTTCTTGGCCTTCATAGGAATTGTGCCCCTGTGGTGGCAGTGTCAGGTTTTATCGCCACTGTGGGCAGCGATCGCCGGCCTGTGTTGGGGACTAGGGTTCTATGGCAGTAGCTTAGGCTGGGTGTGGGATTTGCATCCCTTGATGTGGATTGGCATTGCGCCAGTGCCCAGTTGGCTAATCTCGCGGGGGATTTGGCTTTTCCTGAGTGGTTGGGGGGCAGTCCTGAGTGGGAGTTGGGCTTTTTTGATGGCACGCTATGGGGTGCGGCAATCTGCCCCTTGGCAACTTCTATGGGGTGTCACCCTTTGGTGTGCCCTTGAAGCCCTCTGGAGCTATTCGCCCCTGTGGTGGATTAGTTTATCCCTGACCCAAAGTCCAACGGGACTCCTTCAACTGGGTCGTCTGGCGGGACCCACCACGATTACGGCAGTCGTGATGACAGTGAATGGCTTAGTCACCCTCAGTCTGCGGCGGCACACATGGGCAAAGCAATGGCTTGTTGTTACTCTTTTGGGGGCGATCGCCCTCAATGCTGTTTTAGGCGTCAGTTTCACTGCGGATCAAGGGGAACCCCTACGGGTGGGTTTGATCCAAGGCAATATCCCGACACGGGAAAAGCTCACGCCAGAGGGTATCCGCCGCGCTTGGCAGGACTATCCCCGTGGCTATCGCCAACTGGTGGCTCTAGGGGTTGATGCCGTCTTGACTCCGGAAGGGGCACTGCCGATTTTGTGGCAACCACACCAAGTCAATCCCATCACCAGCGCTGTTCGCGAGGCAGGGGTTCCCCTGTGGTTAGGGACATTCATGGAGACGCTAGGGGGGCATCATCAGGTGCTCCTGACCCTCGATGGGCAGGGGGAGATTTACAGTCGCTACAACAAAGTCAACCTTGTTCTTTTGGGGGAATATATTCCCGATTGGCTGGCGGGGGTAGTACAGCGGTTATCCACGTTGCGATCGCGCCTCCTGCCGGGGAACCCTGATCAGGTCTTTACCACCCCTTGGGGCAAGGCCGTTGTCCTGATTTGCTTTGAATCTGCCTTTTCCCACCGCAGCCGCTGGCAACTGGTTCATGGGGGCCAGTTTATCCTCAGTGTTGCCAACAATGATCCCTACCGTCGCCAACTGATGACCCAGCACCATGGGCATGATGTGTTGCGTGCCGTCGAGGGCGATCGCTGGCTCGTGCGCTCCACGAATACGGGCCTTTCTGCGGTGATTGCGCCTACGGGGGAAACTGTTTGGCTCTCCAATGCTGATGAGTTTGTGATTCATGCGGCAACGATTTTGCGGCGGCAAACCCAGACCCTCTACACTCGCTATGGGGATTGGTTGCTACCCCTCTTGCTGGGGATGCTTAGCTTATCCGTTCTTCGACAACGAGTGTCGCACTGACCCATTCGCCGCGATCGCCATAGGTGCGAATGAGGCGTTGCCGCTGCCCCTCTGCCCACAACCAGCCCACCTCAACAAAGAAGGGTTGACGAAAGGACACCTGTAGGGGCGTCAGGCTAGAGGTGCCATCGGGGAGCAGGACAAGCTGCTTGGGTTGATCCGTATCGCTAAAGAGAAGCCGTGAACCAGCAATTGTGGCCGTTGTTTTCACCTCGTGGTCGGGGGTTTGCAGCAGTTGGTAGAGCCGATCGCCCTCGCGCCAAAGACTTAGATGGGTCGGGGTTTCCGTGGGCGATCGCCAGTCGGCATAGACGGTGTAGGCGGTACCGCGCCATTCCCCTAGGAGTTGATCCACGGTTAAGGGAGGACGTTCAACGGCGTTACTGTGGGCACGAAACTCGCGAATCAGAGTCATGGATTGGAGGTGCTGATTTTTGTCAAAGAGTTGGACAAACCGCAGTCGGCGATCGCCCATGACAAAGCCATACTCCGCACCAAACTCGGCAAAGGGCGCCACCTGCAACGATCCCTTAGAAAAAGCCCCCGTCGGAAAAAAGACATTTTGGCGGCCAATGGTGGCATACTCCTGCACCGTTTCACTGGTGGGGGGCTGATCGAGACCATTGCCAAAGCGTCGCAGTTCAAAGCGCACCCGTTGACCGTCAGCAGTATCGGCAAGGATCAAAATCGAGGGCACTGACGCTCCCACGTCTCCCGTAGGGCTGACCGCCGTAAAGGAGCCATGCCATTCCCCAAGGTTTTTGCGAAAATTTTCCCAATTTGTTGTCATTGATTATCCTTGATTATCTTTACCGCTGTGTGCCACCATCATCATTACTATAGAAAAATAAAGTATTGGAGATCTTGCCAATTGGGAAGTGGCCGGCGATCGCCGGCGCTCAGAAAAAACTTTGATAGGATGGGGAGTGTCAGGGCGCTGACAAACGATCGCCATTGGGAGACCCGTGCATGACCACCGACCTCTTTGATTCAGGGGCTGGTCGCATTCTGATAGTCGATGATACCCCCGAAAATGTTGAAGTTTTAACCACACTGCTGCAACTGGAAGGCTACGATGTGCGCGGTGCCATTAGTGGCCAAATGGCGCTCATGGGGATTGAGGCCGAACCCCCGGATGTCATTCTCTTGGACATCATGATGCCTGATATGAATGGCTACGAGGTCTGTCAAACCCTGAAGGAGAATCCCAAGACCAAGCATATCCCCATTATTTTCATTAGTGCCCTCGATGATGTCTTTGACAAGGTCAAGGCCTTTGAGATTGGCGGCGCCGACTACATCACCAAACCCTTTCAGCAGGCGGAGGTGCTGGCACGGGTAAAAAATCAGTTGACGATCGCTCTCCTACAGCGGAAGCTGCGGCAAAAAAATGCCCTCTTGCAAAAGCAAAACCAGCAGTTGCAGGAAATCGTCGAGGAGCGGCGTGACTTGGTCTCCTCACTGCAAGCAGCGCAAGAACAGTATCGGCAGATGTTTGAGGAAGCCGTGGTCGGGATTTACCAAAGTTCGCCCGAGGGGGTTTACTTCAAAGTCAACAATGCCTTGGCACGCATCTATGGCTATGCCGATGCTGAAGACTGGCTAGCGGATATAGAACACCATAATCATCGTCCCTACGTGGATGACAGCGCTTGGGAAAAATTCCAACAGCAAATTGAAACTCGTGGCTTTGTGCGCAACTTGGTTTCCAAGGTGTATCGCGCTGACCACAGCATCACAACCATCTGTGAATGCGCCCGCCCCGTCAAGAGTGAGGATGGCCAACTCCTGTACTACGAAGGGTTTGTCTTTGAACTGCCCACCCGTAATCCATGAAACAAACCCTGAGCGCCCTGTTGGGGGATGCAGCGGTTCACTCCCTTGCTGAATTGGGCGATCGCGCTCCCCACCTGCGTCCCTACCTTCCTGAGTATGCCCTGCTGGTGACTCCCCCCACCCCAGAAGCGGGGGCAGAAGTGATTGCCTATGCCCGGCGCCAAGGCTGGCGAGTGTTGCCCATTGGCGCAGGCACCAAACTCAATTGGCTCGGGAACACCCCCAAGGCAGATATTTTTCTGCGGACAACGGCGTGGCAGAAGCTCATTGATCATGCGGCTGCCGATATGACCGTCACCACCCAAGTGGGTATTCCCTTTCAGCAGCTCCAGCACCACCTAGCACCCGCAGGACAGTGGATTGCCGCAGATCCCCTCTTTCGAGAAACGGCCACCCTTGGCGGCTGCTTGGCCACCCAAAGTAATGGCAGCCTACGGCAGCGGTATGGGTCATGGCGCGATCAATTGTTGGGGGTCAAGTTCATTCGCAGTGATGGCCAAATCGTCAAAGCGGGAGGGCGGGTGGTCAAAAATGTTGCCGGCTACGACCTGATGAAACTCCTGATCGGCAGCTATGGCACGCTGGGCATCCTAACGGAGGTGACGTTGCGGGTCTATCCCCTGCCGGATGCGGTACAAATCTGGCAGTTGCGGGGGGAAGTCTCTGCTTTGGCCAAGGGACTTGAGGTGATTTTGACGAGTTCCCTTGCGCCCGCGCGGTGTGTGTTGCGCCTTGAACCACGGGGGACGCTGCTGTTGGAATTGGAATTCCATACCCTGCGGGAAGTGATTGCTGCGGGTACGTTGGGCGATCGCCTGAGTCAGATTGCCCAGACCCATAATCTGCAACTGGAACCCCAAGCCCCCCTAGGCATTACCCTCAACCCCACCCCCGATCAAGTGATTCTCAAAATCGGTGTGCCTCTAAGCGAAATGTTGCCCGCCCTCACCCAGCTTCAGCAGTTGGCAAGGGAATTGGCCTGCGAGTGCCGAGGCGAAATGAGTGCAGGGGTCGGTTACGCCTATCTCCACGGACAGGAGGAGCATCTCGGTCAACTCATTCTCAGGCTGCGCCAAGGGCTACCACGGGGCTATGTCACCGTCTTAGCCGCCCCCCTGAACCTCAAGCAGCAACTCGATCCTTGGGACTATCGCGGCAACGCCCTTGAATTGATGCGGAAGCTTAAGCAACAATTGGATGCAACGGGTGTCTTTGGCACTGGCGTTTTTGTCGGCAATCTCTAGACAAGTTTCAATACTTACGAATGACTGCAACTGATCCTGTGGCTGGCTTTGATGCCCAGTCACCCCCTGATCCACACCTGATTGATGCCTGTGTCCACTGCGGGTTTTGCCTCTCCACCTGTCCTAGCTATCGGGTGTTGGGTACTGAAATGGACTCTCCCCGTGGTCGTATCTATCTCATGGATGCCATTCATGAGGAACAGGTGCAACTGGCGGATGTCGTACAGCACTTTGACTCCTGTTTGGGTTGCTTGGCCTGTGTCACCACCTGTCCATCGGGGGTTGAGTACGATAAGTTGATTGCGGCCACGCGGGTTCAAGTGCAGCGCCATTATCAGCGGCCTGTGGGCGATCGCTGGTTGCGGCAGTTGATTTTCCAAACGCTGCCCTATCCCCAACGGCTGCGTGCCCTCCTGTGGCCGCTCTGGCTCTACCAAAAACTCGGCTTGGCACATCTCGAAAAGCGGCTGGGACTCCTGAAACGGCTCTTGCCCAAGTCCCTTGCGGCCATGTATCAAATGCTACCGCCCCTTTCAGCCAAAACATTTCGCGATCGCTGGCCTGAAGTCGTGCCTGCCCAAGGGAAACAGCGTGGCCGCGTGGGGGTGATTCTTGGCTGTGTCCAACGGCTCTTTTTGCCGGAAGTTAATGAAGCCACGATCTCCGTCTTAAGTGCCAATGGCTTTGAGGTGGTGCTACCGCCACAACAGGGGTGCTGTGGTGCCCTGCCCCATCACCAAGGGGAGGAGGATCAGGCGCAAACCCTTGCACGCCAAATGATTGACTGTTTTGCAGCGGCCAAGGTGGATGCGGTTTTAATCAACGCCTCGGGTTGTGGCCACACCCTCAAGGAATATCATCGCCTTTTGGCTGCCGATCCAGAGTACCGCGATCGCGCCCGTGACTTTGTGCAAAAGGTGGAGGATGTGCAGGTCTTTTTGGTCAAACAGGGCTTGGTGACACCGCTCCACCCCTTGGGCGATCGCCCCTTGACCTTGGTCTATCAAGATGCCTGCCACATGATCCACGGCCAAAAAATTCGCCTTGAACCGCGGCAACTGCTGCGACAAATTCCCCAAGTGCAACTGCGCGAACCCCTCGATGCAGCCCTGTGCTGTGGCAGTGCCGGGGTTTACAACATTCTTCAACCCGATGTGGCGGCGGAATTGGGACGCCAAAAGGTACGCAACCTGCTGAATACTCGCCCTGATGTCATTGTCTCAGCCAATGTGGGCTGCAGCGTGCAATTGCGGCAGTATCTCCAAGAGCAGAGTAGCTCCGTGCCCATTTACCACCCGATGCAACTGCTAGACTTGGCGATTCGTGGTGAGCAGCTTCCGTCCTAGGCTATATCCGGGGGGGCACTGAGGATTGCGCGCACTTGAGCTAGTAACCATTCTCGCCCCACTTCCCAGCCTCGTTCGCCATCCGCCTCAAGGATCATCAGGCTATCCACTGGCTCTGCCGCCAACAGTTGAAACAAAAGGGGAATAATTGGCATGGGAACTGGGATCACTTGTTCATCACAGGCCTCTTGAGCCATGGCTTCACTACCATAGGCGTGGATGACGTTTTTTTGCTGGTGGGGGGGGTGCTGTTCCTCAAGGGTAATCACCTGCCACTGGCCATCGGGGGTTTGTAGGACGTAGTAAACCGTTTGCCCGTAGCGCTGGGCTTCCTCGTAGAGAATGGGGGCGATCGCCTGTACCGCCGCCACAGTCGCAGGGTCATCGGGGGCGTTGGCAATCAGTTCATCCACTTGGGTCAGTAAATCCACAACGCCTCCTTTAGGAGTTATAAAAAACTATTCCTTGGCCTCAAGGGCATCGAGATCAAGGGCACGAGAGCCACCCGTACTTAAAATCGTCAGCACTTTCCCCAGTTGATACCACACCAAAAGGGCGGTGGCGATCGTCAGCACAAAGGCAATGACCATACTCAGCCCTGCACCAAAGCCATAGGTCCACAATCCCGCCATCAGGAAGAGCCAGATACCAATGGAAATCCCCAAGTAGGGCAACTGAAGTTGGGGGCCGCGCAATTGACTCAGAACGCGGGTGGAGCGACTGCGGTTCCATTCTTGGACGCTCTGCTTGAGGGTGGCTTCAAAGGCTTTACCACTGGTCAACCCCATAAAAATACCCGCCAGTAGCAAGACAATGGGTGGATCAAACACGGGATACCTAATCCTTCTTGGACACTCAGGAACGTTGATAACCGCTGCCAACCCTTAGCTGGCCACCACCAAGGAATTGCTGTCTTCTTCTTTACCGAGCGTGTGGGAGACAGAGGCCTTGAGGGCTTCCCATGCCACATCAATCAAGAAGAGCGGACGCAGATCAGACTTGACCAAATTCCAAAGGCGTTGCACCTCTTCGGTGTGGAGACGGTCATCTTCGGTTAACGCTAGCACAATTTGCCGCCGCAGGTACTGCCCCTCCTCAGAAAAGAGATACTGCAAGCCCAAGGTGGCGGTTGGCGCGAGGTTAAAGTGCTGATCCTGCCGGGCGATCGCAATTAGGTTTTCCAGGCGTTGCCACTGAAGACGACCATCCTTGAAGAGGACATCCAATAACCGTCGCCGCAGTTGGGGCGATTCTCCTTGCAGCAGACGCCGTGCCACATAGGGATAGCTGACATCAACAATGCGGAAGTTAGGGTTGAGACACAGGGCAATGCCCTCTTGGGTGACTAGAGAGCGAATGATTAGGGCAAACTTAGCGGGAACCCGGAAGGGATAGGCATACATCAACTCGGAGAAGCGATCGGTGATCACTTTGAAGTTGAATTCCCGCACACTGGAGCCAATCACCTCCTCAAAGACCGACTCAAGGGCAGGGATAATCGGCGTAATATCCGTTTCCGGGGTCAAAAAGCCCAGTTTGACAAAGTCCGTCGCCAAGGCTTGATAGTCCTTGTTCACCAAATGAACGACGGCATCCACCAAGGATTCTTTAGTGCTCTCCTCCAGTTGATCCATCATGCCGAAGTCAATGTAGGCCATCCGGCCATCCGGCATGGCAAAGAGATTGCCGGGATGGGGGTCGGCATGGAAGAAGCCAAATTCCAAGAGTTGCCGCAGTCCTGAAATCACCCCCACCCGGATCAGCTCATCGGGATCAACGCCCGCCGCCACCATGCAATCGGTACGGGTGAGCTTAATGCCATGGATCCACTCCAAGGTCAGCACATGCTCACTGGTGTACTGCCAGTAGATTTTCGGTACCTTGACCGTGGGATCATCGCGGAAGTTGGCAGCGAATTTCTCGGCATTGCGCCCTTCATTGAGGTAGTCAATTTCCTCGTAGAGCTTGCGGCCAAATTCATCGACAATGTCCCGCAAATCATGGCAGAGGTTAATCGGTAGCCAAGGCTTGACCCACTGCACCAAAAGACGGATCAAGAAGAGATCGCGGGTAATCACGGGCAAGAGGTTGGGACGCTGCACCTTGACGGCCACTTCTTCACCACTGTGGAGTTTGGCTCGATAGACTTGGCCGAGACTGGCGGCGGCCACCGGTTGGGGTGAGAATTCGGCAAAAATATCCCCTAGGTTTAAGCGCAGATCCCGCTCAATAATGGCAATAGCAATCTCATTGGCAAAGGGGGGCAACTTGTCCTGAAGGAGCGTCAGTTCTTCGAGGTAGTCGGGACAAATCAAATCGGGGCGAGTGGAGAGGGCTTGACCGACTTTAATGAAGGTTGGGCCTAAACGGATCAGGAGTTTGCGCAGTTGCATTGCTCGCAGGGGACGCTGACTTTCCTGTTGCCCTAGCCACTTGTCCCACTGCAACAGCAGCCAAAATGTCAAGAAAGATACCGAAATGTTAACGAACCGCCAGATAACTCGCCAAGGATGTCGCCAGTAGTAGCGGGCGATCGCCTCAGGATCATACCGACGATGACCAGCACTAGGGACAGCAGAAATACGGGCAGTCACAGCTTTTTCACCTTATTCTCTGAAACCCAACTTACTACACCCCTCTTGCCTTGCCATGGGTGTTTCCACGGAGCGCTTTTGGGAACACTGTAAGCAACCATTGCAATGATGAGGATTTTGTTGATCCCCGGTGCTAGAGGAGCTGATCTTTTTGGGTTTGCTTAAATATAGTATAGAAAACTACACATAAGCCCTGCCAATCAATAAAATTCTTAACAAAAGTTTAAGATTGGAGGTTCCAGCAATTCAGCCGTTGGTTGACTTAGGTACAGCCGCTCGAACTGAATTTCAGTAGGTTCGCTGGTGCGGATTTGCCGATAATGGTACCGTAGGGCATCTTCTTATTCACACCCTTCCATGGCCAACAGGATCATTGCCACATCTGTTCTTGAGGAGTTGTTGGCGCGGTTGCCTCGCTTGCGATCGCAACTGTACTTCAAGACATCGCTGACGGCGCTTTCCCATGCAATGGAGGATCAGGTTTTGGCCAACGAGGATGCGCCGATTATTATTGCCTGCTTTCAGCGGGAACGCTTTTATCGTCAAGAAGCCCATCGCTACCGCCGTATTGCCACCAAGTCCCACCACGTTTACGTTTTGGCTGCCCCGGAAACCGAGTTTAAGAACTGCTCGGGAGACTATGAAACGGTTGCCTTTGATCCCGCCGATGCCCTCAGTCAAGAATGGCATTTGACCGTCTTGGGCAAAAATTACAGCACTTGCTTGGTCTGCCGCGAAGTCCAGCGATCGCCCGCCAATCGCTTAGATGTGTTGCCGCCGATGGATGCGGCGCGTCGTTTTGAGGGCATTTGGACCTTTGATCGGCAGGTGGCAGCGACAACCGCTGAAATCCTCCTCAACCGTATTCGGGAGTACCGCCCTGAACTGAAGGAGAAACTCAAGGAAGGTCGGGCATGGGTTGAGACCTATCGCCAAGTGGCGGGGTGCAATAGTGATCCTGCCCCTTTTGCCGATCGCCTAGTGACCTATCTCCAAGCCGGCCAGTACAAGCAAATCAAGGCCTACCGCCAAATTGCCATTCAAGAGCGCAAGGAACGCCTCACCAATGCAATTACCACGGCGATTCGCAACTCCCTTAATCCCACAGAAATTCTCACTCGTGCGGTGGCAGAACTAGGGGAAGCCCTCAAAGGCGATCGCTGTCTCATTTACCGTTGCCGCAGTACCGATACGCGGGTGCGCATTGAGCACGAGTACACCAGCGGTGCTCTACCGCCATTGCAGTACCAGTATTGGCCCGTGAGTGAGCACCCCTACACCCAGCAGGCACTGGCACATCAGCAGGTCATTCAGGTGGATGATGTGGCCGCTGATCCCCACTACGAGGCGACCCGTTTCAAACCCCTCGAGGCCGCCGGCGTCAAAGCCCTCCTACTGGCACCTGTTCTCTATCAAGGGCGACTGTTGGGCATTGTTGAACTGCACCGCGGCGAACCGCTGCCGTGGCACGATATGGACGCAGAATTAGTGGAGGCGATCGCCACCCAAGTGGGGGTTGCCCTGATTCAGGCGGAGGCCTACGCAGATCTGGAGGAACTCAACGCGCAACTGGAGGCCTTAGATCGCACCCGCAGTAATCTCATTGCAATTACGGGTCACGAACTGCGCACGCCCCTCTCGACAATCCAAGTCTGCCTTGAAAGCCTAGCCAGTGAACCCGATATGGATCCAGAACTGCGGCAGGTGATGCTGAGTACCGCCTTGGCCGATGCTGAGCGCATGCGGAAACTGATTCAGGACTTCCTCACCCTCTCGCAGTTGGAAAGTGGCCGGGTGCAGTGGCGACCGGAACCCCTCCCCCTCCAAGAACTGGTGGACCTAGCCCTCAGTAGTCTGCGCACCCCCAAGGATCAACTACCGACCATTCGCACAGTCTTGCCCAAGGAATTGCCCTTGATCCGAGCAGATGGCGAATGGCTAGTGGAGGTGCTCTCGAAGCTACTCGATAATGCCTGCAAGTTTACGGAACAGTCGGGTCAGGTTTCCATTGCTGCCAAGCCTCGTCCCGATGGTCTATTGGAAGTGACGGTTGCCGATACGGGGCGCGGTATTGAGCCGGATCGCTTGGAAACGATTTTTGATCGCTTTTATCAGGAGGAGGGAGCACTGCGGCGCTCTGCGGGTGGGACGGGCTTGGGTCTCGCGATCTGTCGCCAGATCATTACCAATTTGGGGGGACAAATTTGGGCGGAGTCGGCGGGGCGCGATCGCGGCAGTGAGTTTCACTTTACGATTCCCATTGCTGAGCCTTTTTCTGGATAGGGGCTGCCAAGCCTCCTAAGATAGACAACAACGAGTGGGCAGCCAACCATGAGCCAATCCTTTGCCGATACCGCCATTGACATTTTGATTGACTTGGCCGAGCGGGGGGAAATTGACCCTTGGGATATTCAAGTGATTGAGGTCTTCGATCGCTGTTTGGCGGAGTTGGCACGGCGAGGGGAACCCAATCTCAGTGAATCAGGGCAGGCCTTTTTGTATGCAGCGATGCTGGTGCTCCTGAAGAGCGATCGCCTAGTTGCAGTTGCTGAACCGATGCCCGAGGAAACAGAATTCGCAGAGCCGCCAGAGATCAGTGAAAACCAGTCCTTTGTGGTCTTGCCCCATGCCCTAGAGCAGCATTTGCATCGTCGCCCCGTGGCTCCCCCCCAACAACGGCGCCGCGTCACCCTTGAGGAATTGATTGCCCACCTGAAAACCATGGCCGTTCAGAACGACCGTGCAAAGGTGCTGCGGCCGCATCAACCGCGGCGGCGTCGCCGTCCCACAACCCTCAAGGCAATTACCCAACTGGCGCACCAAGAAAACCTCACGGAGATGGCTAACGAAGTAGAAAGTCTCCTCGGAGAAATGGCTCCCGAAGGGACATGGCTAGACTTCCAAGTGCTACTGCAGCGCAAACCCGATCCTGTGGGGGTCTTTTGGGCGCTGCTATTCCTCGCTGCCCAGTCTAAGGTGGATCTCCAACAAACGAATTTCTATCAACCCCTACAGGTACGGACGTGTTTAGCTGAAGCGATACGCCTAGAGGCCTAACCTCCCTCTGGCAGAAACGAAAAGCCCAAGGGCTTTACCCGCAGGAGTGCCTCACTCAGGGCAGTGTGGAGATACCCATTCGTCGCTAAAATCCGCCCTGATGTCAGTTGAAAAGGGGATTGATCGTAGGCAGTGACGACGCCCCCAGCTTCACGAACCAGAACCACACCAGCCGCTAAGTCCCAAGGGGAGAGACCCCGTTCCCAATAACCATCAAGGCGACCACAGGCAATGTAGGCCAAGTCAATGGCTGCCGCCCCACCCCGCCGTACCCCTTGGCTGAGATGGGTGAGGTAGCAAAATTCTGCATAGTTGTTGTCTTCGGTTTCACGGCGATCGTAGGCAAAACCCGTGACCAAAAGACTATGACTCAGTTCTGCAGTGGTGGAAACCCGAATGGGCTGGCGATCGCGGGTGGCACCGAGGCCTGTAGCAGCCCGAAACAGTTCGCGATGAAAGGGATCATAGACGACACCAACGTGGGGTTCCCCCGCCACCAGAAGGGCAACAGACACCGCACTAAAGGGGTATTGATGGGCATAGTTGGTGGTGCCATCCAGAGGATCAATCGCCCACAGAAATGGATTATCCTTCAGTCCCGAAAGACCCGATTCCTCCGCGAGCACCGCATGGTCTGGACAATGGCGATGAATTACATCCAGTACCGCCGCTTCCGACTGGCGATCGGCCACCGTGACGAGGTCACCAGAGCGCCCCTTTTCCTCAATCTCACTCAGTTTGCCCCAATAGTGCTGAAGAACCGCGCCGCCAGCCAGGGCCGCCTCTGTGGCAATTTCCAGATAGCGCTGCCGCTCATTCTCCGGCAGTGGGCACTCCACTCCTGTCATGGCTGATTAATCCTCATCGAGGGGCAGACCCAACTGGACTCGCCCTTTACCAAAGTAGCGGCCAAACTGCAGCTCATAGACCTCATCCTCATCTTGGGTTTCCACCTCAAGGTCAGAGCGGGCATAGCTGACACACAATAGGGCATAGCCTTGGGCTTGCAGGGCGGGGGAGAGTCCCATGGCTTCGGGTTGATAGACATGTCCAGAGAGAATGCGCACGGCACAGGTGGTACAGGCACCGTTACGACAGGAAAAGGGCAACTCAAGGCCTTGGCTCTCAGCGTATTGCAGGATATAGCGATCGCTCGGAACAGTAATTGTGTACGTCCGCGTGGGTAGATCCCCCGGCTTGAGGGGACGCACGTGAATGGTCACTGTGTAGGTTTGTGGCGTGCTCATGGTCTCGCTATCTTACCGTGAAAAGGGCTGTCAAAGACCTTGCTTCGTCCCTTAGCTACAATACCGCAATCCCAACCTGCTAATGACAATGCTAGGGTAGGAGCGGTTCTATGACCCACATTCGTAGGGAGACCTAAAGTTATGAGTACCTTAGTGGTCATTGCGTTTGATGATGAGTACAAGGCGAACGAAGTATTAATCCAGCTATTGAAACTCCAGCGTGAGCATCTCATTGACCTTGAGGACGCGGCTGTTGTCGTGCGCACCAAAGATGGCAAGGTTAAAATCAACCAGACTCAGGATTTGACCCTCCAAGGGGCCCTTGGCGGTGGCTTTTGGGGGCTGCTCATTGGTCTATTGTTCTTCAATCCCCTCTTGGGCTGGGCTGCGGGTCTTGTGGCGGGGGCGATTTCCGGCAAATTTACCGATATTGGCATTGACGATAATTTCATCAAGGAATTGGGACAAACCATTGCCCCCGGTAGCTCGGCCATCTTTACGTTGGTGCGTCAAGCCACACCCGACAAAGTCCTTGAGGAAATTGCTCCCTTTGGCGGTAAAGTCCTGCGCACCTCCCTATCAAAAGAGGATGAAGCCAAGTTGCAAGAAGCCCTTAACCGAGGCAATCCGGCGTCCCAATCGCCTGCCCCGAGCGAAGCGACAACCCCCAGTGAAACGGCGAACAGTTAGTTTGTTGAGTTTGTCTTGGGTCTAGCTCTCGCTCTAAATTGATTAGGATAATTTTGAGAGGCTCGGCCATTCCCTAGGTACAGCCCTTTTCCCAAGGATGGAACCCACGCAACACTGCGCAAGTGAGTGTCGGGCAACATTTCAGTTCCTTAACGCCTAAGAAAAGGGCTGTCACTGGGCATTGTGCTCACAGTTAGGGAGGCCAATAGGGAGTGTTGGGGAGTGGGAGACGGTGCAGGATCAAACTAAATCAACCGCAGTGATCGCGATCTTAAAACGCTTTGGTGGGCGATCGCGCCAACTTAACCATCTAATTCCCTTGGTTCAAAAGCAGTGGCGTGCCTGCCTACCTTGGTTGCAACACTGGCAAGTGGTGGCCAGCCTCTCCCTCCTCACCTCCGTCGGGATTTCCGGGCTATCCCTGTGGCTGCTGCTGCGGCAACCGACGACTCCCGGCAATTGTGATTTTGTCCTTTGGCCTTTGGCATCGGCCTCCTTTCGCCTCTACTGCGCCCAACAAGCGGCGGAGCGACACACCCTTGAAGATTTGCTCCATGCCATTGATCTCATTGATGACTTGCCCCGCGATCATCCCCTTGCCCCTGAGATGAATCGCCGCCTAGAAGCGTGGTCAGATCAGGTTTTGGCCTTGGCAGAGGTAGCCTTTCATGAGGGGCAATTAAATCGGGCGATTGCCTTTGCGCGGCGCATTTCCCGTGATGTCCAAGCCTATGCCAAGGTGGAAGAACGCATTCAGCGCTGGCAGGAAATTTGGCAAGAGGGAGAGGCCATCTACCGACGCGCCGAAGCCGCCTTAAAAAACCTCGAATGGCGAGAAGCTTTTCAAATCTCGCTCCAGTTGCAATTTGTTGCCTGTCGTTATTGGGCACAAGAGCAGTTTGGCGCCTTTAATGAGCGGATTATCCGTGCCCAACGGGAAGATCGGCAGTTGGATGAAGCCCGTGCCCTCATGGCACAGGGGGGAGCTGATAACTTGGCCGCTGCCATTGAAATTGTGCGGCGAATTCCCACCACCAGTGATATTTATCCCGGTGCGCGGCGATTGCTCAATGAGTTGGGTGAACAGTTACTTGCATCAGCAGTGGCGGCTCTGAATCGCTATGACCCCCAAGAGGCAAGGCGCATTGCTGTTTTAATTCCCCGTGATGTCAGGAGTGCCCGCAGCGCTGAGGATGTGGTGACGTTGGCAACCGCAGAAGAATTTGCCCAAGCGGGGATGGGTCAGGATATTGATCGGGCGATCGCCCAAGCACGAACGATTACGGCAGAACGCCCCCTCTACTTTGAAGCCCAGCAGGCCATTCGGCGCTGGCAAACAGATTTGCAGGTACTGCGAACCCTTGCAGAAGCGCAGGCCATTGCCCGTGGCGGCACGCTGGATCGCCTCTACCTTGCCCTCAACAGGCTCAACATTCCTTTGGCGGACGCGAGTCCCTATCGCCAAAACCAAATCCGCGATCAGCGACGGCTGTGGCAACGTCAAATCCAGATTACTGAGGATCAACCCCTGATCGATCAAGCCAATGCCCTTGCCCGCCAAGGCACCCCTGAAGCCCTGCTGCAAGCCCGCCAACTCCTTGAGCAAATTCGTCCCCAGCGCGCCCTCTACGAAACGGCTCAAAATCGCCTCAAAGAACTCTTCCCCCCCGTTGCAACGGAAGCGGTGAGCTGGCAGCCTGACCCAGATATGACTCGCCTGAAGGAAGCCCAGCGCCGTGCTCGAGGGGGGCGCGATCGCGACTTTGCTGCTGCCATTGCCATTGCCCAAGAAATCTCCCCCAACTCCAGTGTCTATGCCACCGCCAACCAGTTGATTGTGCAGTGGGGCAATAATATCTTGGAGCAGGCGCGCTATTGGGTGGGGCGGGACAACCAGCAGGCGATCGCCACCGCCGAACTCATCCCCCCCACGCATCCCCTCTACCCAGAGGCGAGGGAATTGATCCACATTTGGCAAGAGGCGGAACCCCAGTACCCCTTTTAAGGGCTTTTATTGATTTGTGGGGCTTCCACGAGCCGCACCTTTTGGGCCAGACCAATCGCTTGCAGTGCCCGAATCGTGAGCCACGTAATATCAAATTCCCACCATTGCAGACCGTGACGTGCCGAATGGGGGTAGGTGTGGTGATTGTTGTGCCAGCCTTCGCCAAAGGTGAGCAGGGCAACCCACCAGCAATTCGTGGAGCGATCGCCCGATTCAAAGGTGCGGTAGCCAAATTTATGGGTGGCACTATTGACAAACCACGTGAGGTGATACACCAGCACAAGGCGGACAAAGATGCCCCAGACCACAAAGGGCAGTCCCCCCCACAGATACAGCAAGACCCCTAAACCCACTTGAATGGGCACAAAGTACTGATTCAAAAAGCGATAGACGGGGTCAGTGTTAATGTCCTTGGTGAGGCGTTCCACCTCTGCCTTGGCGGGCACTTCTTGGAGCATCCAGCCCATGTGCGACCACCAAAACCCCTTTTGGGAATTGTGCTGATCCAGTTCTTGATCGGAGTGGAGGTGATGGTTGCGGTGGAGGCCAACCCATTCAATAATTCCACCCTCACAGGCCAAGCTGCCGCAAAAGCCAAAAAAGTATTCCAGCCATTTCGGGCACTGCAAACTGCGATGGGTGATCAGGCGATGCCAGCCTAGGGTGATGCCAAGGCCTCCAGACACCCAATAGAGAACAACACACAACAGCACAGCCGGCCAGGAAAACAGCCCCGGTACCAATGCCAGCAACGCTCCCAAATGCACAATGCCCATAAAAAAAATCACCCCCCAATTGGGACGCAGGGGGTGCGCAGGCAACGAAGAAACAGATGTCATAAAACTCTCGAACAAATTGACAAACTCAAAGTGGAGTTGAGCCCTGTCGGCTGTTCCCCTAGAGCAAAGATGGTTACGACTGCTTTTTACCTAGATGCCTAGAGAAATGGCTTCCTAAACAACCTACGTTTAACGAGCAAACAACCAGCCTTTACATTCATTATAGCGGAGATTGGAGAAGACTTGTCCTCCCCCCGGCCTGAAAGCCGCAGATTCCTACAACACCACGCAGGGATGACTGCGCAATCGTTTCGGCGGGTTCTAACCGCTGCTTGTATCTTGCCGGCATGCCCTGCCGTAGGCCACCTTGGGTTTCAGTGGCAATACCATGATTAGGATGCCTCCGCCATCCGCACTATCCTTCGCCGCCGGCATGAGTGCCGGGGCTTGCCGCGCATCAGGTCAAGCAAAATCTGGGTCGGGTATTGCCTCTTTCACGAAGACGCTCAACACTGCGACAACTCCTACTGTAGCGGATTGGATTCCCAGATGTCCCCCTAGTTCAGGAAAGGGCTATATCTGCCCTAGAAGGTTTCCAAACCTTAATGTTTTCTTTCTTGAGGAGTTAGGATACTTTGCTTATCCTCAAATCGCCAAGCTCTTTTTATAAGAGTTTCCGTTTGAGTTTGTAGGCATTTATAGAACTTTTGAGATAACAAGCGAGGTTAAAGATGGTTTTTTCTGTCAATCCTGAACTGGAACGACTCAATCAAGTTCATGGCCAAGCCAACCCTTGGAAATTTTGGGGACCTTACTTGAGCGAGCGGCAGTGGGGCACTGTACGGGAAGACTATTCCGCCGACGGCAATGCTTGGGAGTATTTTTCCCATGATCAAGCGCGATCGCGTGCCTACCGTTGGGGTGAAGATGGCCTCGGTGGCATTTGTGATGCGCAGCAACGGCTTTGTTTTGCCTTGGCTCTTTGGAATGGCAACGATCCGATTCTCAAGGAACGGCTTTTTGGCTTAACCAACAATGAAGGCAATCATGGGGAGGACGTTAAAGAGTATTACTTTTACCTCGACAGTACGCCCACCCATTCCTACATGAAATACCTCTACAAGTATCCCCAAGCTGCCTATCCCTACATTGATCTGGTGATGACCAACCGCCACCGCAGCCGCTTTGAAATGGAGTATGAACTCTTGGATACAGGGGTCTTTGAGGGCGATCGCTACTTCGATGTCTTCATTGAATATGCCAAAGCGGCTCCCAATGACACTTTGATTCAAATCAGCATTCACAATCGCGGCAACGAAGCTGCCCATTTGCACGTTCTGCCCACCCTCTGGTACCGCAATACGTGGAGTTGGACACCGGACAAGGTTCTCGCCAAACCAGAACTGAAGCAAATGGATGCAACATTAGTGCGCGCACGCCATGAGGAGCTAGGAGAGTATGAATTTGTGAGCGATCGCGCAGTGCCCTTCCTCTTCACTGAGAACGAAACCAACTTTGAGCGGCTCTTTGGCCAGCCCAATGCCTCGCCCTACGTTAAGGATGCCTTTCACCGCTACCTGATCAATGGCGAGCAAAATGCCGTCAACCCCGGCAAAGTCGGCACCAAGGTGGCTGCCCACTATCAAGTCACAGTTCCCGCCCAAGGGGTTGAGATCATTCAACTACGCCTAGCATCTGCCCAAAGTAGCCCCCTCAGCTTTGGCAATGCCTTTAGCGATTGCCTCAACCAAGCCCGCACCGAAGCGGATCTCTTCTTTGATCACCTCATCCCCAGTGACTGCACTGCTGATCAGCGCAATGTGGTTCGTCAAGCCTTTGCCAGCATGATGTGGACAAAGCAGTACTACTACTACCCTGTTAAGCAGTGGTTGGAAGATAAAGCGCTGCCCCCCGATGTGGAAGAGCGCATCGTTACCCGCAACAAATCGTGGTTCCACCTTGAAAGCGCCGACATTATCTCCATGCCCGACAAGTGGGAATATCCTTGGTTTGCCGCTTGGGACTTAGCCTTCCACTGCTCGCCCTTAGCTCTGATGGATATCGACTTCGCCAAAGAGCAGCTTAAGCTGATGGTGAATGAACTGTATCTGCACCCCAACGGTCAAATTCCCGCCTACGAATGGAACTTTAGTGATGTGAATCCGCCTGTGCATGGAATTGCCACGTGGCAAATCTATCTCTTGGACAAAGCCATGAAAAAAGGCGAAGGTGACTTGGCCTTCCTTGAGAGTGTCTTCCACAAGCTCATGCTCAACTTTACGTGGTGGGTCAACCGCAAGGACTCCCTCGGCAACAACGTCATGGAAGGTGGCTTCCTTGGTTTAGACAACATTGGCGTCTTTGACCGCAGTGCGCCCCTACCCACCGGTGGTGTTCTTGAGCAGGCGGATGGTACGGCTTGGGTGGCAATGTTTGCCCTCGATATGCTCTCTATGGCGCTGGAGCTAGCACAGCACAATCCCGTTTATGAGGATATTGCCTGCAAATTCTATGAGCACTTCATTTACATTGCCGGGGCGATGGATCGCATTGGCGTCCAGAAAGATGAACTCTGGGATGAAAAGGATGGCTTTTACTATGACCTGCTGCGGCTGCCCGATGGTCGTGCCCAGCGCCTGAAGGTACGCTCGATGGTGGGATTGCTGCCCCTGTGTGCCACTGCCATTTTCTCGGAAGAGTTGCTGGACTCCCTACCCACCTTTAGGGAACGCATTGCTGCCTTTAATGCCCGCCACCCTGAGCTTTTAGCCAACATTAACCCCATCGATCGCCCGGGTGTAAAAAAACGGCGGTTGCTCTCCCCCGTCAACGAGGCCAAACTACGGCGGATTCTCACCCGCATGTTGGATGAGAGTGAATTCCTCAGTGACTATGGCATCCGTGCCCTCTCTCGTCACCACTACGATCACCCCTATATTTTCCAACTCGGCCGCGAGGCCTATCGCGTCAGCTATGAACCCGGTGAATCCACCACCGGCCTCTTTGGCGGTAACTCCAACTGGCGTGGTCCCATTTGGATGCCCGTGAACGCGCTCTTGGTGCAAGCTCTCCGCAAAATGTATGGCTATTACGGCAACGAGTTTACGGTGGAATGCCCCACCGGTTCAGGGCGCTGGCTCAACCTCTGGGAGGTCTCGGCAGAAATTGCCCGCCGCTTGGCCAGTATCTTCCTCAAGGATGAATCGGGGCGGCGACCACTCTATGGTGCCACCGCAAAATTCCAAAGTGATCCCCACTGGCGTGATCTAATTCTGTTTTATGAATACTTCCATGGGGATAATGGCGCAGGACTAGGTGCGAGTCACCAAACCGGCTGGACGGGTCTGATTGCACGGATCATCATGGGACTCAATGTTCTCGACGCCGATGAGGTACTGGAGAAAGGACACTTGGCTGTGGTCTCGAAACGCTTAGCGGAGTTGGTCAGCGCCAGCTAGCACCTGATTAAGGCTGAAGCGTATTGTGATAGGGGGGGCGATCGCCCCCTTTTTTAGGTCAAGACTTGGACACCCCCACAAAAGTCTAAAACTCAGTAATCCTAGCTGATTTTAGTTCTATTGAATTTGCCAACGTACAAGTAAATTTCCGTGAAATTACTGGCCAAACAGCACCCCCCATTTTTTACACTGATAAACAGGAGGAATGAACTCAGATAAACAGGAGGAATGAACTCACTTTTGCCTAAAGTTAGTTTCTACTGCTGCTGGAATCTGCTGCAGTAAGTGTAACGTTTACATTTTGCAATACAGCCAGAGAGATGTTAAGCTAATTTACAAAAGTTTACATTCCGCCTATGTTCCACATTGGCTGTCTTTGAGGTTTAGGATTATGTCACTCACACCCATGACCCGCTATTACATTCGCCGTCTCCTTGCAAAGCGTGCTGAATCCCTTGGGTTGACCGTAAGTGGTGCCGAAAGTGACAGTCAAGCTTTTGCCGATCAATTGGCACGCCTAGAATCCTTGGCGGCAACTAAGTTGGCAGAAATTGATCTCATTGTGCGGATGCACCAAACCCTCAGCCGCAACGGCCAAACCTACAATAGCTACCTCGCCAATCTGGAACAAAAACTCTTTGCCCTCATGGGTCTGGGGGGACAGCCTCGCGAAGAACTGACAGACATTACCCTGCCGCAGCTTGAAGAAACAAAAGGCGCCGCAGCAAAAGCCCTCACCTTGGCGGAAGTGCTAGAACACTTTAACAAAATTGGCGACATCGCCCAGAAATACCTTGGCAAGATGATTGTGGCCAACTATTGGCGGGGGACTCGTCCCTACAGCAGTTGGTTCGCTGACTTTACAGTGACCAATGATGGTCGTGTGGTTTGTCAATCCTACCAGTCCACCCGCGATGTGTTTCTCAGTGAGGAGCAGCTAGAGCACTTGCAAGGTTGGCTAGAGGCCTTTATCCGCCAGTGCCAGCGAGTGCTGCCGCAATTTACGAAGCAACTGCAAAAAGCGGGGGTACCCGAAACGGTTTTAGCTTAGGGTGGTATGCGGATTTTCTTTGCGGTTCTGTGGCTGGGATTGATTGTCTATAGCTTTGGTTTTGCACCCCCCGATCAACCGCAAACACTGACACTCATTCAACGGCTAGCAACGGGAGACTGGCAAGGCATTAACCCCCTCATTGTCAGTCTTTTTAATTTGATGGGCGTCTGGCCACTGATTTACACCGCATTACTGGTGGTGGATGGTCAAGAACAGCGATTTCCCGCGTGGCCATTTGCGGCTTTTAGTTTTGCCGTGGGTGCGTTTGCCCTGTTACCTTACTTCATCCTGCGCCAGCCAGCACCGATCTTCAGCGGAGAACTCAATCGGGGGGTACGCCTTTGGGAATCACGGCTCACTGCCGTTGTCATTGATTTATTGGCTATGGGCTTTCTTGGCTATGGCTTGGTCGGCGGCGATTGGCCAGACTTTTGGCAGCAGTGGCAAACCAGCCGCTTTATTCATGTGATGGGCCTAGACTTTTGCCTCCTGTCGTTGCTCTTGCCGGTGCTACTAGTGGATGACTGGCAACGGCGAGGGCTGGAAAAGTCACCGTGGCGCTGGTGGAGCCTTGTCCCCCTCTTGGGAGCATTAGGGTACTTGCTTTTGCGCCCACCCTTAATTCTCTCGAAAAAAAGTGTGGCATGATACAAAAAAATGCCCCTGAATTGGTTTTACTAATCTGTCAATGCTGAACTCTTCACCCAGAGCAAGATTCGCTGGCGTTGAAAGAGTTGCATTGTTGGGGGGATATCAATGCCGACAGCACCCTATGCGATCGCCACACCACCCGTTAAACCACCTTGGATTGACACACGACTCATGAACAAAGATCAACCCTTAGCACCCGTCTTTCGCCACATGGCCAGTGGCCTGTTTCCATCCACCACTGAAACTTACGAACGCGGCAAAACCATTTTCTTTCCGGGGGATCCAGCGGAAAAGGTCTATTTTCTCCTCAAGGGGGCAGTGAAGCTCTCACGGGTGTATGAAGCAGGCGAGGAAATTACGGTGGCACTGCTGCGGGAAAATACCGTATTTGGGGTGCTGTCCCTGATTACCGGCACCCGCTCCGATCGCTTTTACCATGCGGTGGCGTTTACGAATGTGGAGCTATTGGCCGTTCCCATCGAACAGGTGGAAAAGGCGATGCACGAGGATCCCGATTTGCCGATGTTTATGATTCAGGGGCTGTCATCGCGGATCCTGCAAACGGAGATGATGATCGAGACCCTTGCCCACCGCGATATGGGATCCCGCTTGGTGAGCTTTTTGCTGATTCTTTGCCGTGATTTTGGGATTCCCACGAGTGCGGGAGTCACTGTGGATTTGAAGCTTTCCCATCAGGCGATCGCCGAGGCCATTGGTTCGACACGGGTCACTGTGACTCGCCTATTGGGGGAACTTCGGGATCAAAAAATGATCTCAATTCATAAAAAGAAAATCACGGTGCATAATCCGCTGATGCTGAGCCAGCAGTTTACCTAGGTCACGAGTTGGCCATAGTCGAGTTTGATCAGGCGATCGGCCACGTCAAAGTAGCGATCGTCATGGCTAATCACAAATACCGTTTTGCCCTGAGCCTTTAGCTCAGGGAGGAGTTGGCGGTAGAAAATATCCCGAAAGAGGGGATCTTGATCCGCTGCCCATTCATCAAAGAGGTAGGCGGGGCGATCATCAAGGTAGGCCATCAACAACCCCAAACGCTTGCGCTCCCCTTGGGAAAGAGATGTCGTGGAAAAGCGGTTGCCTTCTAGGCGAACTTTGTGGCTGAGGCGCAATTTTTCAAGATATGCTGGGACGGCTGCTAGGCGTTCGGGGGATTCAATTCCCAGCAGTGACTCAAAAAGATAAAAGTCACTAAAAACGGTGGCAAAGTGTTGGCGATACCATTCGTAGTCCTCAGGCTGCAAACAGTGATCATCCACCCAAATTTCCCCCTGATCGGGAATGTAGAGTCCTGTAATAATTTTCGCTAGCGTTGACTTGCCGCTGCCGTTGCCACCGACAATAAAAAGAAGTTCCCCAGCCTCCACGGTCAAACTCAAAGGGCCTAGGGTAAAGGTCGCAGGTTCATCCCCATGGCCACTGCGGTACTGATGACGGATCTGCCGCAGAGAGAGGGTTTTCCAGCCAAGGGGAGGGAGTTCGCCTGTATCGTTGAGGTTTTGGCGCGGATCTCCAAGGCTCAGTTGTAGGGATTCCACCTTCTTGAGGGCAACGCTGGCACGACTAAATACCGGAATGGCATCAATCACCTGTTGCATCGGCAGCATGAGGTAAATGATCGTCAGAACATACCCTGAGAGAACTGTGGGTGTGGCTCCCAGCAAATGGGGCAGCGTAAAGAGAAAGAAGCCAATGGTAACAAAGAGCAGCAACTGCCCCCAACTGGCAGCAATGGCAAAGACCATGTACCCTAGCTCGTTTTGCTGCCGTGTTTTCTGAGCAGTGGGTTCCAATTCCCGATAAAAGAAGGCCAACTGCCGTTGCCGATTGAGCTTGAGTTCTTTGTTGCCCTCAGTGAGTGTCCGAAAGTGTTGAAAGAGGTGATCCTGTTGCTGCCGTGCCCGCTCTAGGAATTTGCGTGCTCTGCCCGCTAGAAACAAGTAGCTGCCAGTACCAATGACAATCAAGCCCACAAGGGCAAAAAAGAGGGGCGGCGACAACCAACCCATGTAAATCAGGCAGCCAATAACAATGGCAATGGCATTAAAAAGATTGGGCAGGACAGAAAAGGAACGGGAGACGGCATCCACGTCCTCTGTCAGCGTCGCAAGGAGTTGCGGATTGCCAATGGCTTCTAACTGGCGTAGGGGTGAAGCGAGAATCTGGCGGCTGAGGAGGAGGCGCATTTCATAAACCGCCTGTTGGGCAGCCCGCACCAGGAGCACTTGGGCGCTAAAGTGGGTCAGCAGTAGGAGCGTGCCGAGGAGAATAAATCCCCAAGGTAAGAGGCGCTGGAGGGCAGGGGTTTTTTGGAGGGCAGCATTGATCAGGGCAATGAGCGCAGCCGTACTGCCACCGTTGAGAAGGCCAGCGATCGCTGCCGCAACAATCGTCGGCCAAGCCGCCCGTAAAAGAATCCGAAAGAGCTTCACGAATCTGTTGTCTCATCAGGGGTGGGATTGGACTCAGACTCTTCGAGATTCAACTTGGGAATAAAACTGGGGCGATCGGCATTTTCCCAACCGGGGGGACGCTTCGAGTTGTACCATGCAATGAGGCCAATACTCACGGCCGCCACAAGACCCAGCAACAACACCCCATAAAAGGGGACAAAGTTACCTGCACCAACGGTAAAGCTAATCCCCGATGACCCCATTATCGTCCTCGTTAACATTTTTTAGAAATATGTAGAACACCACTATATCAACCCTATGGTTGCTTTGAGAATCCTGAGAGTTGGAAGCGGCTGTGCTGCCTAAGGTACAGTACAAGATAAAGAAGTTTTGCTGACTGTCCCCCCTCTTTGTCAACAATCAACCATGAGCGATCGCGCCCTTCGCCCGGCTGTTGTAGCTGCTGTGGAACCCGGCTCTATTGCCGCTGAGTTGGGATTTGAACCCGGTGATGCGTTGGTGGCCATTAATGGCGATCGCCCCCGCGATTTGATTGATTATCGGTTTCTCTGTGCCGAGGAATACCTCACCCTCGAAATACTGGGCAAAGACGGCCAAACCTACGTTCTCGAAATTGAAAAAGACATTGATGAAGATTTAGGACTGGAGTTTACCACTGCCCTCTTTGATGGGTTGATGCAGTGCAACAATCGCTGCCCTTTTTGTTTTATTGATCAGCAGCCCCCCGGCAAACGGGAAAGCCTCTACGCCAAGGATGACGACTACCGCCTCAGCTTCCTCTACGGCAGCTACATTACCCTGACGAACCTGCTTCCCTCAGAATGGCAACGCATTGCCCGCTTGCGCCTTTCCCCCCTCTATGTCTCTGTCCATGCCACAGTAGCCAGTGTTCGCCAACGCCTACTGAAAAATCCACGGGCGGGGGAAATTCTGCAACAGATTCGCTGGTTTCAAGAGCAACGGCTGCAACTCCATGCCCAAGTGGTTGTCTGTCCGGGGATTAATGACGGCGAGTGCCTCGAGCAAACACTGCGGGATTTAGCCCAGTTCTATGATCCTGAAGAGCCAACCGTGCTCTCGGTGGCGGTGGTGCCCGTGGGACTGACCCGCTTTCGCCCTGCTGAGGATGAACTGATTCCCGTCACCCCTGATCATGCCCAAGCGGTGATTCAATGGGTACAGGCGCTCCAACGGCGGTTTGAACAGCAGTGGCAAACCCCCTTTGCTTGGCTAGCAGATGAATGGTTCTTGATTGCCGGATCGCCCTTACCCCCCGCCGCCCACTATCAGGACTATCCGCAACTCAGTAATGGCGTGGGAACGATTCGCCTGTTTTTAGAAGAGTTTGAGCTTCACGCCCAACAGCTTCCCCAACGCTTACCGCAGCCGCGTCATCTGAGTTGGGTGGTGGGTAATACCGTGGAACAGGCCTTTGCACCCTTGGTGGCTCGCCTTAACCAAATTGAGAACCTGCGCCTTGATCTCTATGCCCTTGCTAGCGACTATTGGGGACAGCAGATGTCCGTGACAGGGCTATTAACCGGCCATGATTTGATCTATCACCTGAAGGGCAAACCCTTGGGCGATCGCCTGCTTCTGCCCAGTCTGATGCTCAAGCACGATGAACCCGTTTTTCTCGATGATGTGCCTTTAGCCACTGTGGAGGAAGCACTAGGGGTCCCCATTCAAGTGGTCTCTGGTGGCGCGGCAGGGATTATTGCTGCTTGTACTCACCCCTAAAATGCCTGATCTTGCCCCTTGGGATCCCCGCAACCTATAATGGCTGGATGCTGTCCGCTGCACACTCAACGCTATGATTGCCACCTCATCCCGTCCGGTTCGCATTGGTTCCCGCAAAAGTCAACTGGCTCTCGTGCAAACGGAATGGGTACAGGCGCAACTGCAAGCCCACTATCGCGATCGCGCCTTTGAGGTGGTGACCATGACCACCCAAGGAGACAATATCCTTGATGTCGCCCTTGCCAAAATTGGCGATAAAGGCCTCTTTACCAAAGAGCTAGAACTCTCAATGCTGCGGGGTGAGACCGATTTGGCCGTTCACTCCCTCAAGGACTTACCCACCAAGTTGCCCGATGGTTTAGTTTTAGGCGCGATTACTGAGCGGGAAGACCCAGCAGATGCCCTTATTTTAGGTGCAAAATGGACAGGACACACCATTGATACCCTACCTGAAGGCACGGTCATTGGTACTTCGTCACTGCGTCGCTTGGCACAGTTGCGCCACCACTACCCCCATCTCACGTTTAAGGATGTGCGGGGCAATCTAAATACTCGCTTGGCCAAATTAGATGCTGGGGAATACGATGCCTTGATTTTGGCGGTGGCTGGCCTGCGGCGTTTGGGCTTTGGCGATCGCATTAGCCAAGTCTTACCCGCAACAGTCTCCCTTTATGCCGTGGGTCAGGGCGCCTTGGGCATTGAATGCCGCGCCGACGATGCTGACATTTTAGCCTTGGTCAAGACCCTTGAACATCCAGAAACAGCAGCCCGTTGCCTAGCAGAGCGAGCCTTCCTACGGCAATTGGAAGGGGGCTGTCAAGTGCCCATTGGGGTGCATACGGTGATTGAGAATGGTCAACTCACCCTCACAGGATTGGTCGCCAGTCTCGATGGCCAACGCCTTGTCAAGGACAGTCTTACAGGAGATGCCGCCACAGCCGAAGAACTGGGGACGCGCCTTGCTTTGAAGCTGCGGGAACAGGGAGCCTCAGAGATTTTGGAAGAAATTTTTGCTACTGCCCGTCTCGAGCGTTAGTTTATCCCTACCATGGAACCCCTACCATTGTAAAAGCAGCCCAGTAGTAGGGATGATCGAGGGAACGACGACCAGCCCCTTGGGTAACTTCTGGGGGTAACGGGATGCGGCCACGAATTGTTTGCAGTTCATTGTCCTGGATGCGAATATTGCCGCGCAGCATCGCTAGCTGCGCTTGCCGTAGCGCCTCGGCCTTAATGGGTACCGTATTTAACAAATCGTAGAAAGTAGTCATCAGCGCCAACGTCCCCTCATCGCTGACATACCACAAACTGGCCAGCACCGACTTCGCCCCCGCCTGTACCGCCAGACCCGCAAACCCCAGTTCTGCATCCAAATCTCCAACCGCCGTGCGGCAGGCACTGAGGGTCAAAAATTCTGCTTGGGGACGGTTAAGCTGTAAGCCTTGGAACTGCAAAAGATTCAATCGCCCATCCCTAAAAGCAATGTAGGAATTTTCTGCAGCTCCTGGTTGAAACTCAGCGTGAGTGGCCAAATGGATTACAGGGTAGAGTCCTTGACGGCGCTGTTGTCTAAAATTGGCAATTGTAAAGGCCTCATTGAGAAAGGCTTGACCTCCTCCTAGGTTTTTAACAATCTGCGCCACCTCTAGGGGCGCCATCGGCAAGGGGGACTGATCCGGGAATTCCGATGCCCCCATTGCCAAGATGGGTTCCTGTTGAATACTGCGGTAGCGAATATCCATGAGCCTTATACTGGGAACCAGTGCCGTGCTAAATTGCTCTACAAGAAAGTTTTGACCATCATGGAGCGCTGCCAAGGGAATGCTACGCATACCACTGTCTAGAACAAAGACCAGTGTGTCAATGCCCTGGGCATTCAATTTAGCACGCAAAGGGTCAATCAACCATTGGTAAAGCTGTTGTGCCGCCGGTAGGTAAGTACGGGTATTGATCAGGCGTGGATCACGCACCCTGTTAATAAAAGTATCCACTGTTTTTAATAACTGTTGACGCCCCACTCCCTGCAGCGGTGTATAAAGCGGCCTCCCCTCTAGGGTAACCAAGATGAGATCAAATTGGTCAGGCCGGGCTAGGGTGTAAATGACAGCTGGCTTTTTACCTGTTTGCTTGGCAATTTCATTGAGGGCTGCCTGCAAATCCTCAAGGGAGAAATCCTGCCTATCACAGGTACGTTCTAGATAACTGCTAACTTCTAGACAGCCCCGTAGATCGAGTAACGCCAGTGCACCTTCAATGTTATTGCTAGCTAGGGCAGTCTCGATATCTCTAGTTAAGAGAATTTCAGGGGGAACGCTGGGTACTTTAAGGGGTTCTGGGATGACTGGTGTAGGGGGTTCTAATAGTGGATTGGCTTCTTCAGGAGAAATCAAGCTGCTATCGACAACATTTTGAGCTGTATTTTCAAAACGGATATTTCCGACCTCCACAAGACCTAAAAGCGTTTTGGGTACAGGAATAATCGATCCCTCGGCTTGAATTGCCCCTGCAGTTCCATTCGTTTCGGAATTGCCCACTAAAAATGGAGTGGCATTGTTGATAAAAATATTCACTGAGTCACCCCATACCGTGGTAGGTACACCATTGAAAACAAACGTACCCAAGCCACGCAGTGAATTTTGCGCATAAATATCAACACTGCCCGCCCCAGCATTAATCCAGTTGAAAACTAGATTGCCTCCCCTTAGGTTGACATCCCCACCACCGGTCATCAAATGGCCCAGCGTTAAGTTGCCGCTGGGTATTGTCTGGAGATTAGTGAATAGATCAGGCAGTGTTAAATCATCATCCGGAATTGGATCAATCGTACCTCTAGAGGTTGGAATAGGGAAATCACCAGTCCAAGCTAAGAAGTTACCACCGTTGGTGAAGATATCACCCGTCGTAATCGTAGGCGCAAACAGTGTAACATTGCCACCACTGCCAGCTGTATTGATATTACCTGTTGTTAAAGCACCCCTGTAGGCAACAGCAGCCAAATCACCCCCGCGAGTCGTGATATTACCAGTTGTTATGTCAGTTATGGAATCAAGATAAACAAAACCACCGTTGCTGTTGATATTGCCAGTTGAAATACCCCCGCTTCCTGAAAAGACTGCGATCGCTCCGCCTGCACTGATTAGGTTGCCGAGAGTGATGTCATTAAAAGCAACTACGCCGATAGTACCACTACTTTGAGTTACTTGCAAATTACCAGCAGTAATCTTAAGTACAGAGTCTAGACTAATATCTGAACTAGTGGTGACATTGTTCAACTGAATATTACCAAGAGCATTGATGCTTAGACTTGCAGTGTTGACTGTTCCTGAAACGGCGGTTTGACCTGTTGAGTCAATATTCAAAGAATGATTGCCATTGATATTGCCATTGAATGTAATATTTTTCCCTGAAAAGCTCGTTGAGTTTAGTAGAGTTGTGTTACCACTGAATTGGATACTGCCTGCAGATGCATTAACTAAACCTCCAAGGGAAATCGTACCCCCACTACTCTGTAGATTAATACTTCCACCTGATGTACTGAGAACATTGCCACTAGAAGGAAGGAAGATATTGCCACTAGCTTGGAGGGTGATATTGGCGCCATTAGTTTGTATGGGAGCATTGGCACTAATGTTTGCTGCACTGATATTAATTGGATTATTGAAGGATGATTGATTTTGAATCACTCCCTGTGCTTGTAATACCAAGCTCCCCTGAAGCGAGATGGGGTAGCCGATGATGATATCATTATCAGCCTGTAGCGTGAGTGAGTTTGTCGAGCTGCTGGAAATTGAGGTTTCTACATAGATATTCCCAGTAGAATTTGCAGTACTGTCTGTTGTTATCACAACGTTTGTGGACTTGAGTGCTGATAACAGCGTTCCTATAGTTAACACAGAAACTGAAGGAAAGTTTGATAATGCTTTAAAGGGCGAAGAGGAAGTAATGTTCGAATCATACATACTATTACTGATATATATGTCTGTTGGATCAAGTAATAATGTTCCTGTGTTGCCATTTAGGGCAGTGGTATCGACTCTGCCTTGAAAATCCAGAAACTGTTTGCTGGAAACTTCGACAAAGCCGCCATCTCCCCCAAGGGCACCGCCACGGCTACTGATCTGGCCATAAAAACGCGTGTTGTGCTCTGCCCAATTGATAATTGTGCCCCCGTTACCCTGATGGGTGGCATCAGCATTCAAAAGAGTACCGGCATTAACAAAAAGGTTTTGTGCATTGAAGCTGCTCTCTAGACGGCCGGTTCCAGTTGTTCCCCCTAGGTAGTCACCACCAATGAGAATTGTGCCGCCCCCTGTATTACCCGCAGCATTCAGTTGAGCATTAATCAGAGCAATATTACTGCCTTGGCCAGCAATGGTGATTTTACCCCCGGCGCCGGTGGTATGACTCACATCAATCGTGCCGCCAATGACTGCTGTATTTGTGGTTAGGGGAATCTTGGTACTGTCGTGAACCAAATGAATCGTGCCATCTGGATTTTGAATCACGCTATTGACGGCAGGATAGCCATTACCCCCTGTGAGTAACGTCGGGAGATCAATTGGCTGAATAATGCCTGCGGCGGGCAATCGCTCTTTGGGAATCTCTAGACTGAGGAGCATGCCCTCTTGGGAAATGCGCACCAGACCTGATTCAGGTACCGCCACAACATTGACCGTGCCCCCCGTTGCGCCAAGGGTACCTGTATTGATCACCTGATGCGCCATCAGGGTCAGGGATTGACCAGCATTCACCCTAAGATTGCCTTCATTAATTAGGATGCCTCTATTAGCAAATTCAAAGCCAATCGGGGAGCCATTGAGTTGGCTGTAGGTGTTTGAACCATTGAGATCAAAGAGGCCATTGCCAAAGTGAACGCGCTGGGCTGTCGAGGCATGGAATGCCGCTGGTAGATTCAACTGCGCATTCGGACCAAAAACAATACCTGCAGGATTCAGGAGGTAGAGATGACTGTTTCCGCCTGTAACTTGCAGCACGCCGTTGATATAACTAGCACTGCCACCATTGACGCCAGCAAGAATGTTGCGAATTTGCGGGGTAGAAAGAAAGTTGGCGATTTGCCCCTGCTGGACATTGAAATCACGAAACAGGTGAAAAAGGTTTTGGCCATCGGCAGAACGTTGTCCGCCACCAATGTTGAACTGATGGTTGACGGTTTCTACGGTGGTGCCAGTGGCATTGGGAGCGGGGGTAATTTCAGCAAGGGCGGGTGTACCAAGAAAAGAGGTCAAGCTAGTCAGGATCACCCAGCTGTAGGGCAACACTTTTGTTAAGCATTGAGAATTCATATGACGTTATGTAAAAAAACTTGCTAATGAGGATAGTTTTATCCTCAGGGACTATTTTAAGTGCAATCAAGGCAATGTGCCACTTGGCAAAGTGTCTGATGCGGGTACTGTCTAAAATAGGGCATTAAGAACAGAGCGCAATTTGAAGCGGAGGGCGATCGCCGTCAAGTTATCGTGGCCATTGACTTGATTCCCCATATCAATCAATTTATGGAGCGACTGACTGAGGGGGATACTAAAGTCGAGCATCGGGACTAAGTGGCTAATGATATGGGTTTCAAGGCAGCGATTATCGGACAGACCATCGGAGCAAAGTAAAACCAGGGTATCTTCTTCGATGTCTAGGTCGATGACTTCTGGGTAGATGGCCTCATTGTTGCGAGGGCCGAGGGCTTGGGTGAGTTGGTAGGCATCGGGGCGGCCATAGGCAATTTCCGGCTCGACCCCCTGTTGGATAAGACGTTGACCGACTTCGTGATCAATGGTGAGTTGTTGCAGTCCTTGACGTTTGGTAAAGCGGTAAATGCGACTATCACCGACATGGCCAAGGCGTAGGTGGTAGTTATGCACTAGAGCCATGACCAGCGTTGTCCCCATGCGGCCACTGCCGGTTTTCCCTTTTTGATCATTAGTGGCAAAAATGACTTCATTGGCACGGTAAATGGCCTTGCGAACCTCTTCAGCGCTAGGGAGTTCTCCCTGCCACGGCCATGTCTGTTCAAAGTATTCGTGAATAGTTTTAGTGGCAAGGGAACTGGCAATTTCACCTTCTGCATGCCCCCCCATGCCGTCACAGAGCACGTAAAGTCCCTGAACATCCAACTGCTGCCCTTGGGGGGTGAGACGCACTTGCTGCCGATGATCAATCAGGTAAAAATCCTCGTTGTGGTGGCGATCGCGCCCGGTGTCTGTCTGGGCAGCAACATCCACTTGAACCAGTTGCCGCGGTAAGAGGGCAGTGGGTGCATCCTCAATAGCGGTATGATCCTCTTCTGGTGATTCTGATGAGAGGGTGATGTCTGGCAGTTCATTAATCAAGTCACCCGTACTTTCACCTGTCTCCTCCTCAAAGTCTGGCAGAGGTTCATTGCGCAGGGTGGAGGCGAGAGAGTCGAGCAACATCTGAATTTCTGAGATTTTCTCCAGAGGAGCCGTGCTCAAGGAGACCAAGAGCGGCATAAAAACGGCTTGACGACGACTAGAGGCATGGCGAAATAACTCTTCCCAAACAGTAACGAGGCTGGGGGGTGGCGTGGGTCGCTCAAAGGTTTTCACTAAGGGCAGGGTAAAGTCCAGTTGACGCAGTTGCAATTGATCGTCAGGGTTGACGACTAAATTCCTAACTGTGAGCAAGGAATAATGGCAGTGCCACGGTTCTAGAGTCTTCCACAGCTCAATCATGTCCTCTAGGTACTGAAAAATTTGCCCATCGGAAATGTTGTCGTCTTGCCAGACATCTTGCAGAGGGCGCGCTGTGTGATTGTAGTCGAGAATAATGCCGTGGCAGTAGTTGGCCGGTAAGTTGCTGGTGGAAACGGTATCTAGCCACGCATCGTGAATGGCTGGAATGGTTTCGGGATAGACAAGGTGCAAGGCAAGGTAGGCGATCGCCACCGCACTGAGGTCAGGGTATTGAGCTTGCAAATGGGGAATGACCACACTGGGGTCGAGAATGTTTAACCCCTGTGCCCAATCCTGAGCCGTTTCGCGGAGGGCTTCTAAGAGCGTCGGTTCCTCAGGCTGTAGATCCTGTACCAGTTGGGGCAAATCACAGGCGTAACGGTGATCCCAGCGTTGGTAGCGGTGCTGGGGGTCAAAAAAAGCGGCGGCATTGGGAGGATTGGTGTCCTGCTCAAACACAGTTCCCTCAGAGTTACGGTTGGAGACAGCCAAAATGGGGTGATCGGTATAGGCAGGATAGAGAACGCCCCACCAAAGTTTGAGGTTTTGATCAGTTTGAGCGGTAGGCATTAGAGCAGGTGAGCCAGCAAAGACAGCACAGTGACGACCACCCCTTGCGGTGTGGGAGCGGTATCCCCTATTGTATAGCGATCGCCCTAGGACAACCCTTGATCTGGGGGTTGCTGCTGTTATTCCTCAGCCATTGCCATCACAGGAAATGATTTGGGCAGCAGGGTCGAGGAAACATGACGCGTCACCGGTTGATGTAAACGAATTAACTGTGCCAAAGTTGACTTCAGGTGAGTCCGCGGCACAATCACATCCACAAAGCCGCATTTCTGGACAAATTCGGCGGTTTGGAAGTCATCGGGGAGTTTTTCCCGCAGCGTTTGCTCAATAACCCGCCGCCCCGCAAAGGCGATCGTTGCTTTTGGCTCGGCAATAATAATATCCCCTAACATGGCAAAGCTAGCCGTCACGCCCCCAGCAGTGGGATGGGTCAAGACGGGGATATAAAGCAGACCTGCACTGCGATGCCGTTCGAGGGCAGCAGCCGTTTTCGCCATTTGCACCAAGCTGAGCATCCCTTCTTGCATGCGGGCACCGCCAGAGGCACAGACAATCACAAGGGGAATCTGCTCCCAAGTGGCCCGTTCAATCAGGCGGGTGATTTTCTCGCCGACCACGCTGCCCATGCTACCGCCCATGAAGGCAAAGTCCATCACCCCTAAGGCAACCGGCAGCCCCTCCAGTTGGCCGAGGCCGGTTTGTACGGCATCCTTGAGACCGGTTTTCTCTTGATACTCCCGCAGGCGATCGCTATAGGGCTTGCGATCCTTAAATTGCAAGGGGTCACAACTGACCAAATTTTCATCGAGGGGGCGCCATGTGTGGGGGTCAATCAGTTGTTGGATACGCTCACTACTGCTGACGCGATGGTGATGGCCGCACTCTGGGCACACCAGTTGATGGCTATGCAGATCTTTGCTGTAGATCATGATGCCACAGGCTTCGCACTTTGTCCAAAGACCATCAGCGATCTCCCGCTCTGGCTGCATGGGGGTCAAGGCGGTTTCTTTACGGCGATTTGCAAACCAATCAAATAAAGACATTGTAGAAAATTCCCTTTAACGTTGAGGTCTCAAATAGCACGTTTGTATGGGTCTCTCTCAGGAGCGTCCACTAAGAATAATTACTTATCATGCCACTTTGTTGCATTTTTGCAATATATCGCACAAGTTTGAAAAATTATGCAAGGGGCTGTGGCGAGATCACCGATCCAAGGGGAAGTTCGGTGTCACAATAAAAGGGAGTTAACAATTCGCAGCGTAGCACTGGGTTGAATCTATGTCCATGGTTGCAGTCGTGGTGGCGATCGCCATCTTGGGAATCTTGATTTTTGTCCATGAGTGGGGGCACTTTATCGCTGCCCGCAGCCAAGGCATTCATGTCAACCGCTTTTCTATTGGGTTTGGCCCGATCCTCTGGAAGTTTCAAGGCAAGGATACGGAGTACGCCCTGCGCCTGATTCCCCTAGGGGGCTATGTGGGATTCCCAGACGATGACCCCAATAGCAGCGTTCCCGCCAACGATCCCAATCTCCTGAGCAACCGGCCGATTTTGGATCGCGCCATTGTCATCAGCGCGGGGGTGATTGCCAACTTGGTCTTTGCCTATTTGCTACTGCTGGTGCAAGTGGGCGTCATGGGCATTAGTCAGGCCACCTACTATGAGGGTGTCCTCATTCCTGCCCTTGTCCCGGAAAGTAGCCTTGTGGCCACCAGAGCGGGCATTCAGCCGGGGGACTTGGTTTTAGCCGTGGATGGCCAACCCTTGGGTGCCGATGCCAATAGCTTACCAAACCTGATGCGAGCCATTCAGCAGCATCCGCAGCAACCCCTGACACTGACGATTCAACGTCAAGGGCACATCCAAGAGATTACCGTCACGCCAGAGGTGAGTGAGGATGGTCAAGCCCGGATTGGCGTTCAATTAGCCCCCCATGCCGACATTTACCGCGAACACACCTTAAACCCGATTAAATTAGTCACGGCGGCCGCGGCGGAGTTTCAGCGGGTGGTTGTGCTGACCCTAGAGGGGTTTCGCGAACTTTTCCAGCATTTTGATCAAGCGGCTCAACAGGTCTCAGGACCGGTGGCGATCGTAGCGATGGGCGCGGATATTGCCCGCTCCAATGCTGAACAGCTCTTTACCTTTACCGCCTTGATCAGTATTAACCTTGCAATTATCAATATTCTGCCCTTTCCAGCCCTTGACGGCGGTCAACTGCTCTTTTTACTGGTGGAAGCGCTGCGGGGTCGCCCCTTACCCAATCGCATTCAAGAGGGCGTCATGCAAACGGGGCTGGTGTTGCTCCTTGGACTGGGGATGTTCCTCATCGTGCGGGACACCGTGAACCTCACGGGCTTGGGCTGGGTGCAGCAACTCTTTTAAGGGCTTCTATGGCGATTACCCGTCGTCTTGCGGCCAAGCAACAACGGGCCTTGGAAATTCTCACCCGCCTCAAGCGCCTCTATCCGGATGCCACCTGTAGCCTCAACTTTGCCAATCCGCTGCAACTGCTGGTAGCCACGATTCTCTCTGCCCAATGCACGGATGAGCGGGTGAATCAAGTCACCCCGGCACTGTTTGCTCGCTATCGTGATGCCGAGGACTTTGCCATGGCTGATTTGGCTGAGCTAGAACAGTACATCAAGTCCACTGGTTTTTATCGCAATAAAGCCCGCCATATTCAAGGCGCCTGCCGCCGCATTGTCGAAGTCTATGGGGGTCAGGTGCCCAAGGTGATGGAAGATTTGCTTTCACTGCCGGGGGTAGCTCGCAAAACAGCCAATGTGGTTCTTGCCCATGGCTACGGCATTTTGGGGGGAGTGACGGTGGATACCCATGTCAAGCGGCTGAGTCGGCGGTTGGGGCTGACCCAAGAAACGGATCCCGTGAAAATTGAGCGGGACTTAATGCGCCTGATCCCCCAGCCCGATTGGGAAAACTGGTCAATTCGCTTGATTTACCATGGCCGCGCCGTTTGCCAAGCGCGCCAACCCCAGTGCGAAGGCTGTGAACTCATTGACTTGTGTGCCACAGGTAGGAAGCTGATACCAAAGTCATAGGGGATTTGCCATGAAAACCCTAACCACAACTACGGGCGAACAGCGTGTCACGCTCCACGGCCTCACTTGGCAGCAGTACCAAGAGATTCTCAATGCTCTGCCGCAAACCCGTGCTGCCCACTTGATATTTGATTGTGGAACCCTTGAAATTACGATGCCCCTCGAAGAGCATGAGTTTGCCAGTGAGCTGATCGGTCTATTTTTGCGCATTCTGGTGGTGGAAACAGGACTGCGGCTGCGATCGCTGCGCTCAACAACCCTGTGGCGACCGGATCTGAAGCGAGGAGCAGAACCAGATAATGCCTATTACATCTACCATCAACCACAGGTGGCTGGCCGCAGCATTGATCTGAGCATTGATCCACCGCCTGATTTAGTGATTGAGGTGGACATGACCCATACCGATATCGATAAAAACCAGCTGTATGCGGCCTTGGGGGTACCGGAGCTATGGCGGTACAATGGTCGGGAATGGCAAATTTTCCAGTTGTGGGACGGATGCTATCAAGGGTGCGATCGCTCCCCTTTATTTCCATGGGTGCCCAAGGAATGCCTTTATCGCTTCTTGGCAGAGGCCAAAATGGATGAGGTAGAGGCAGAGAAAAATTGGCGACGCTGGGTACAGGAACAACGGCCATGATGATTTATCGCCTCAATGCCCTTACAGATAACTACATTTTTTTGCTCCATGATCCGCAAACGGGGACAGCGGCAGTGGTAGATCCGGCAGAGCCAGAACCTGTTCTTGCCAAATTAGCGGAATTGGGAGCAACACTGACGGCAATCTTCAATACCCACCACCACTGGGATCATGTGGGTGCCAATCGTGCCCTGCGATCGCGCTTCCCCAATATCGAAGTCTATGGCAGCCGCGAAGATCAAGGCCGCATTCCAGAGCAAACGGTTTTTCTTAGTGCCGGCGATCGCGTGCCCTTTGGCGAACATGCTTTTGAGGTGTTGTTTGTTCCCGGCCATACCCGCGGTCACATTGCCTACTATGGGCCAGCAACGGGCGATCTGTTTTGCGGTGATACCCTCTTTGGCGGTGGCTGTGGTCGTCTTTTTGAGGGGACACCGGCACAGATGTTGGAGTCTTTGAATCGACTGCGGCAATTGCCGGAGCAAACGCGGGTCTGGTGCGCCCACGAATATACCCAAAAGAACCTCAGCTTTGCCCTGACAGTGGATGCCAATAATCCTGCCCTGCAAGAGCGCTATGCTCAAGTCTGTCGCGATCGCGCCCAAGGAAAAAGCACGATTCCCAGTACGATTGGCGTTGAAAAGGCAACGAATCCTTTTTTACGCTGTGAAGTCAGCACCATTCAAGCAGCAGTGGGGGCAACCACCCCCCTCCAGACCTTTACACGGTTGCGGGGTAAACGGGATCAATACTAGGTGCCTATTGAGCACATCAGAACGGTAATCTAGTTTTATATTCCTCTACCCCCAAAGCTGCGATGGCAGTTTCCTATCAGAGTCGCTTCTTGAGCTTTTGGCAACAGCAATGGCACCGTTGGCGGCAACACTGGCAACGCCAACTATGGCAAATTGAAAGCAGCCTCAGTGGCACGCTGCAGGTGATTGGCGCCATTCTGGCACAGGTTTGGCAGCGGGGACTCCCCCAACTCATGGGCAGCGTCTCTCGAATGCGTCAACGCCTCCTAGCGCAACCCACAGCGGCACCCCCTGCCGATGAAGCGTTGTTAAGTGTGATGTCTGCCCTCTCCCTGACGAAAGGGGAGGATGACTCTTGGGTGGTGGCGATCGCCCCCATTGCCCGTCCACTGACTTGGTGGCAGCGCTGGTTTCAACCCCAGTCCAAGACGTTACCGCCACAGGACGCGCCTTTGGCACAGCGGCAACCCTTTTACCTTGCCTGCGATCGCGCCGCAAAATCCCTATTGCTTGTGGATGAGGCTGCCCGTCCCTTGAAAATCTTCACCGCCACAGAACAGCAGCAAATTGAGCAACACATTGCCTATGCCTTGGCAGCGTACTATCAGCACGTTCGGCAGTGGTATCGGCGACGGCATCACTGGCTCTGGGGTTGGCAGCAGCGATCGCTCAAAGCAGGCTCTAACCCACCGTCCTGTTTGGTGGGCAATTTTCTAGGGCAACTTCAGTTAACAGGTGCTAGTGAAGGGGATTTAGTCCTACCCCCAGTGTCTCCCCTAGCCGCTGCCCTCCGCTGGTTGCGATCGCGCCTTCCCTTCGGCCGCAAAAATACGCTGTCCCAAGGGCGGGTACAGGGGATTGCGACTCTCCTAGAAACCCAGCAGATGGTGCTCATTGGCACGGATAACACCATTCTTTACACCCTCAGCCCCACCCAACAGGCGCAAGTTCTGGCTTGGATTGAACGCCATCTCAATCCCTTCAAGCTGCCCTTCCCAAACTGGCTGAGTCAACTCTCCTATTGGCTAGGGGGATTCCAACCCCCAGTGGTGGCAGCCGTAAATTCACCGCTATTGGCGGCTACGGATCCTCTGCCCGTCTTTTCTCCCGTGGAGACCCTGCTTAGCCTAGGCAGTCGCTCTGATTCCCTAGCCCATTCGCCACCCTCAGAAACTGCGGCCACCAGTGTCCCTCCAAATCCAGAGCAGTTAATTCTTGATGTGGATGCTGCCCTGATTGGCTATGAACTCCACTGGTTTGAACGGCTGCTGCTGTGGTGCGATCGCCTGTTTCTCTGGATTGAAGAACACCTGATTCGTTTGGGTCGTTGGCTCTTGCAGCAGTGGCAACGCTAGCGGTTCTCAATCTGACGAATTGCGTCCATCATTTCGTTGTAGGACTGCATATTCCCCTGTTGGCGATAGAGTTCAGCGGCTTGGCGCAGATCCGGTAGGCTCGCTTTGGAGTTCTGTTCAAGGAGATACGTTACACCCCGCACCGCAAAGGGGATGGGATCTTTGGGGGTGAGTTGCGTCAAGGCCGTCCAACTGGGGCGACTGAGGGCATAATCTCCCATGAGAAAAGCCGCAATTCCCCGCAGCAAATGATAGTCGGTGCTCTTGGGATTGGCGGCAATGAGACGATCAAACACGGGGATACTGCGGCGAAAATCGCCACTGAGAAACAACGCCAAGGATTGAATCATCTGTAGATCGCTGTTGTTGGGACTGAGGGCAAGGGCGCGATCGCTATCCGCAACGGCAGTACCAAAGTTGCCGAGGAGCAAATTCAAAAAGCTACGGATGCCATAGGCTTCGGTGTACTGGGGATTGAGGGCGATCGCCTTGGCAATGTCCTGCTGAATCGTGCTGGGGCGTTCAGCCATATTGCGGACAAACGTATCCAGCATCGGGGTGGGCGGGTTGGGGGGAAAGGCATCCTTGAGAATAGGGTTACCTTGGGTCAGACGACTCAGGTACTTGGTTCCCAGTTCTTCACCGAGCTGATTAAAGTCTTGGTGAGGCACAAGGGCAAACATTTGCGCTACGGCGCGTCCCAGATAGGCTTCACTGTAGTTGGGATTGAGGGCGATCGCCTGGGTATAGTTGTCAATGGCGGCGGCAAAATTCTTGCGTTGGAAGTGCTCCTCAGCGGCGAGGAAATAGTCCGCTGCTTTCAGGGGGGTCGGGGCAGGCAGAGCCGTGGTTTCCCGCGACGGTGTGGCCAAACTCAAGTAGGTATTGATGGGAATGCCGAGATTAAAGCCGCGTTTCACAAAGACAGTACTGGAGCCACTGCCCTCCTGCACAAGGGTAGAAGCAATATCGGCACTGCCATGAACCCCAATTAAACGGCCATTTTCATCGAGGACAGGGCCGCCACTCATCCCCGGCAAGGTGGGATTGCTATAGACCAAGGCATAGCCATCTTGAATCGGACGCGAGGCATTGGCCGTCAACCGCCCCTCGGTAAATTGATAAATGCCCCCCAGAACCGAGGCCTCCTGAGCAGGAAAACCAGCCACAAAAACGGGCATGCCCTCCACTGCCTCTACGGAGTTTCCCAGTGTGGCAAGGGTGTAATCGCGGTTGCTTTCAATTTCCAGCGTGGCCAGATCAACGCCGGGCAAGCGACGAATGGAATTGGGTCGCATGGCATAGCGCTGACCATCAACCGTTTTCACCGTGTACTGGCCGGCCTTTTCAACCACATGGTAGGCGGTGAGGATAACGTAGGTACTGCCCTTGCGCTGCAGTAGGATACCTGAGCCGTGGCTGTTGGCACCTTCAATCAGCACGGTGATATTTTTGGCAATGCGGGCAACTTCTGTAACGCTCACCCCTTGAGCCGGAAAAGGCTGAGCAATATGGACGGTGGCGATCGCCATTCCTACCAATGACCAACTGTGCCAGCGCCCCATCGGGATGCCTCCAAGCAGACTCTAGCCCCACGATAGCCTATTTCTCAGGGATTCTAGGTAGAGCCAAGGGACAGTTGAACGGCGGTAATCGCCTCCACCAAGGGCGATCGCAAGGCAGCGATATACTCTGGCCAGCCAATGAGAATTGGTTGCTGATGGGCAAGGGTCTGTCCCTGTAACCCCGTAGCATCAAAGCGCAAGGGATTTCCCTGCAAGTCGGTGCACACCAAACCTGCTGCCGTTGCTAAAGCCAAGGGGGCGGTGGTGTCCCAGAGCTTCACCCGCTGATTTAAGTAGAGGTAGAGTCCCGCCCGTCCCAAAATCACTTCAATCACCTTGAGACCAAAACTGCCCAGAAAGCGAAATTCCACTTGGGGCAACACCCGATGAATTGCATCGCCGTAGGTGCGGTAGTCGCGATAGCCAATCATGATCGGGCAATGGTCTTCATTAGGAGAGGGCGGGCAAACGGGTAAGAGGGGGACAGGGGGGCCACCACTGCTCATCTGAAAGAGTCCCCAATCTTTACCGCCATAGTAGAGGTGATCCAGATTGGGAGCATAGATCCAACCCGCCACTGGACTGTAGTGCGCCAGCAGGCCCACCATGAGGGCGTAACCTTGGCGATGGTGAATCAGATCATCCGTGCCATCGAGGGGATCAATCAGCCAGTAGCGATTTTTCGGTTCTTGAAAGATCGCTTGGGAGTCAGCATTTTCTTCGCTGATGATGCCATCCTCAGGAAACCAAGCGCGAAATTTCTGACTTAGCAGCCGATCCAAGAAGCGATCAATACTGGTGGCAAAGTCTTGGCGTCCCTTTTCAATGACCTCAAAGGGTTGCTGTGCCAGTTGCCGTGCCCGCTGCCCCGCTTGGCGCAGAAGTTGATTGATTTGCCAGATTTGGCTAGAGGTCAGGGGGGGAGAAGTCATCATTTGAGGTCCAGCCGTCCACTTTCCTTCAGTTTGGCGTTAAAGACCAGCGGCTCCTGTAGCGATCGCTGCTTTAGCTGTTCTAGAATTGCTGCTTCAACCCGCCGCGCCACCTGTTTTAGCAGTTTCGGTTGCGTCAATGGATCGGCACTTGCCCATGCAGTGCGTTCGGCCTCGGTCATTTGCTCCCTGACATCAATGGCATTTTCCCACTGGGGGCGATCGCGATCGTTGCCGAGGGGGACGGTTCCCAATTCCGCTAGCCACTGTTGTTTTACAGCTTCTAGCCACGGGCGATCGGGACGTTCGATGGCGATCGCCTTATAGCCACGACACTGCTGCGGACAACGCACAAGGTGTTGCAGCAAACTCAGTCGCATATCCCGCGAATAGCCAATATACTGTACGCTGCCAGTGGCATCAAAAATGGCATAGAGACCGATCGCCCCCTTAAGATCCGGTGCTACCCGGCCTGAATCATCAATGTAGGGATGGAAGGGCAATTCAGCCAAAGTCGGCGCAGGAAAGCTCATGTTGGCAGGGGTGGCTCATCTTTGCGTGCTTCACCCTCAGTATGCCCTATCTGTGGATGTGTGGCAGGAGTGGGAGATTTGGTATGGGCCCGTTGGCGCAATTGTTGTGCCCGTTGGCGCAGTTCTTGAAAGTAGTCGGTGCTGGTAATTTCGGTAACGGATTTCTTTCGCTTTTCTTGGTCAATTTCGATTTTTAGTTCACTCAGTTCCTCCTCCAGTTGATCTTGGCGCTGCTCTACCGCCTGTGCCATGTCCAAAAAGACTTGGGCAAGTTCTGCCATATCATCACTCCCTTGAGCATAGTGCCTGAGAACTCTGGGATCAAACTGGTTAAACTGGTCATGCTTGAGGGCGTGGGCAGCACTGACAAGGGTACGAATCGGCTTAGTAATCGAACGAGCCACAATCAGGGAAATGAGAATGACCCCAATACCAACAAAGAAAAGACTGAGGAAACCTTGGGTCGCCAACCGCTCTAAGGGCGCTAGAAACTCGCTCAACCGTACACTGACCACAACAACGCCTTGATGACGGGCTAGGGGCGCATAGGCATAGATATAATCGGCATCGCCTTCGGAAGAACGACTGGCAAGGAGAGCACCGACCTCTTTTGATTTGGCCTTGAGAAAGACATTGCGCAAGGTGTAGCTGCGATCTGCCACTGTGGGAATGGGTTGAGGCGATGCCAAGAGAAAATATTGGTCGCGAATCTCGGGGGGGAGTGGTTCAATGCTATGCAAATTCAGGTGGGGATTTGTGGTGCTCAGAATCAGACCGTGATCATCAATGAGAAAAGATTCACCGTGAATATCGGGCACGAGGTAGGTCACGATGTCTTTGACTGCGGTCGCTTGTAGAGGTAGTAGAACTGCTCCCAGTCGTTCATTATTGCTATCAATAATCGTTTGGAAGACAACAAACAGGGGTCGCTCAGCGATCGCGCTATTGATTTTGACCCGAGAAATGAAGTAGTTTGCTGTTGCCGACTGCTGCCAGAGGGGGGTGTTCTTGTAGTCTAGCCCCAGACGGGTACCCCGTGTCCCTGCGATCGCTTGGCCCTCACGGTTGAGGAGAATCACATGATAATAGGCTGGGTTCAGGTTCTTGACATCTTCGAGGAAGTTATTCATCGTCGCTTGCTCGATGGCACTATGGCTCCCACTCCTCAGGAAATACCGTACGTCACTGTCATTGGCTACCAAGAGAGCATCATTGAGGGCATCCTGAAACAGCTGATCAAGGGAACGGGCTTTGCTGATCGCCAGCAGTTGCAGGGCATCAATTTCCCAACGCTTCATCATTTCAGCGCTTTCAGTTTGGTTGTAGAGCACCACCATCCCCATCGGTAATAGGGAAATCAGCAGCATCACCAGCAGCAGCCGCCCCGAAATTGACCACAAAAGCCTTGACCAACCCTGTCGCCACCGAAGCATAGATCCACTCAGGGTAGAATGGGAATCTTGATCAAACCACCACTGTTCCAGCCTAGTGCGAACGAAGGATATTGGGCGATGTTTTGGACAACTCGGCTATGGCAACGCTGCTGGTCTGCTTGGCTCCACCCTTGGCGGGGGATGGATTGGCTCCTTTTAATTGCCGTATGGCTGATTACGCTGTTGGGGGCAGTGGCCATTCACAGTGCCGAGCTGCACATTGGCGAAAAGGATGGCTTCCAACATCTGGCGATCGCGAGCGTGGGGACGATTTTGCTTTTCCTACTGGCACGGGTGCCGACATCGGTCTTTATCTCAGTCCATTGGTGGGTCTATGGTATCAGTTGTGCCCTTCTACTGGCTGTGAGCTTATTTGGTGTGGAAGCTAACGGTGCCCAAAGTTGGCTGCCCATTGCGGGCTTTAACCTCCAGCCTTCAGAATTTGCCAAAATCTCGATCATCCTCACCCAAGCTGCCCTTCTCCAGCGGGTGCCTGCCAATGGCCTCAGGGGTATTCTACGGGTGTTTGCGGCAACGGTCTTGCCCCTAGGGTTGATTTTATCCGAACCTGATTTGGGGACCTCCCTTGTCTTTGGCGCCATCACCTTGGGCATGCTCTATTGGGCCAATGCCCGTTTGGGCTGGATTGTGCTGATGCTCTCTCCTTTGGTGGCGGCCATTCTCTTTGCCCTACCGCTGCCCTATGCACTCAATCTGGTGCTGTGGTTCCTGTGGACATTAGGGATGGGGGTTGTGGCATGGCAAAACCTGCCCTTGGGGTGGATTGGGGCGATCGGCGGCATTGTTCTGAACCTTTCAGGGGCAGGACTGGGTCAATTGCTGTGGAGTATTCTCAAGGACTACCAAAAAGACCGCCTCTTAATGTTTTTAGATCCCGATAAGGACCCCTTGGGGGCGGGCTATCACCTGATTCAGTCCCGCATTGCCATTGGTGCGGGTGGACTGTGGGGGCGAGGGCTGTTTCACGGCACGCAGACACAATTGGGGTTTATCCCTGAGCAGCACACGGACTTTATTTTCTCCGCCATCGGTGAGGAATTAGGCTTTTGGGGTGGGTTGCTGGTTTTAGGACTGTTTTGGTTGATTGGCCTGCGGCTATTGCAAATTGCCAATAGCGCCCGCAATGATTTTGGCTCGCTCCTAGCCATTGGCCTCTTTGCAATGCTGATGTTCCAAGCGGTGGTCAATATCGGCATGACCATGAACCTATTTCCTGTGACGGGTATTCCCTTGCCCTTCCTCAGCTATGGCCGTTCTGCCCTTTTGGCAACCTATATTGGTTTGGGCTTGGTGCAATCGGTGGCCAATCATCGCCCGCGATCGCGCTACTGAAGTCAAGCACCCTTTGTTAAAATTCATGAAGATTGCCCATAGCAGTGAAATCCCATGAGCGAGTCCCCAGAACCCACGCCCTCCCCTGTCGAGCAGCCCAGTTATGTCAAATTGGCCATGCGGAACATGGTACGCAAGGGGGGCAAATCTCTGACCCATTTTGCCCTCACCAGTATCGGTCTGTTGGCGTTGTTGGTGGGCTTGTCCTACCTCACCCGCTAGTGAGAACACAGCAAAAACAAATGACGGTTACCGTCTATCTAGAACTTCACGATCCTTCCCTGAGCAATGAGGTGGCAGAACTTCCTTGGCAAGTGTGGTTTCGCACGTGGATTGCCATGGTTGAACCAAACCAAGGTAAGGCCTATGAGGTAACACTGCGTTTAACGACGGATGCTGAAATTCAGGTGCTTAATTATCAGTATCGCGATCGCGACACCCCTACGGATGTACTCGCCTTTGCCACCCGTGACTACGGGCTTCCTCTGCCCCCTGCAGAACCAGAGTACCTAGGGGACATTATTATTTCTGGCGACACCGCCCGAAAGCAAGCCAGAGAAGGGGGGTATTCTCTATCCATAGAAGTGACTTGGCTGGCTTGCCATGGCCTCCTCCATCTTTTGGGCTGGGATCATCCCGATGAGACGCAATTGGCGCGCATGCTTGCCCAGCAGGCTGAGTGTCTTAGGGCAGTGGGTCTTGCCCCTCCCTATTCTCCCGATGATCCATAGGAACGAAATCCCAAAGGATGTGCTTAAATGGAAGGCGTTAACAGCCAAATTTTTTGAAAAACTTTTTAAGGTGTATGGAATCCAGCGTCAACACTTAAAGACCAATGTTTGGTGTGATGGGTAACGTTATGACACAAAAAGTTCTTGCCACCTATGCTGAGAAAACATCAGGGATAACCATACTGCGACAGCGCTCCTACCGTGTGGCGCCCTCTTTACTGAATAGTTTCCGTTATGCATGGGCGGGAGTGGTCTATGCCTTTCAAACTCAGCGCAATTTTCGGATTCACACCGCAGTTGGTCTTAGCGCGATCGCCCTCAGTGGTCTGTTAAAACTTCCCCCCGTTGAGGTGGCAGTGATTTTGCTCACGATTGGTGTTGTCATGGGGCTAGAGCTGCTGAATACGGCTCTTGAAGCGGTGGTGGATCTCACCGTTGGTAAGCAATATCATGATCTCGCTCGCATTGCCAAGGATTGTGCCGCTGGTGCGGTTCTGCTCAGCGCGATCGCAGCGGTGGGGGTGGCGATGGCCTTAATTGTGCCGCCCTTGGTTTATCCGATTGTGGGAACGTTGCTATAAACTTGTCATCCAATCAGGAGGGGCTAAACATTAAAGCGGAAGAGCATCACATCCCCCTCCTGCACAACATAATCTTTACCTTCACTGCGGACTAGGCCTTTTTCCTTAGCTACCGTCATGGACTGACAGGCCAGTAGGTCTGTGTAGCTCACCGTCTCAGCGCGAATAAAACCCCGCTCAAAGTCACTGTGAATAACGCCGGCGGCTTGGGGGGCTTTGGCACCCGCTGGAATCGTCCAGGCTCGAGTTTCCTTTGGCCCTGTAGTAAAAAAGGTTTGCAGACCGAGCAACTTGTAGGTTGAGCGAATCAGCGATCGCAAGCCCCCTTCAGTGACCCCCAAGCTAGCAAGATATTCAGCGCGATCGCCCTCGGGCAAATCCACAAGTTCAGCCTCCACCTGAGCAGAGACAATCACCACCTCCGCCCCCTCCTGCTGGGCAATCTCCTGAACCGCCGCTGTCCATTCATTGCCAGTGGCCAAATCCTGCTCAGCCACATTAGCGGCATAGATCACGGGCTTACGGGTGAGCAATCCCAGAAAGCGAATGGCGGCTTCTTCGTCCTCCGTCAGTTGACACAGACGAGCAGGCTGTCCCTCATTGAGCACGCCAAGGAGCTTTTCAAGAGCCGTGAGTTCAATCTGTGCCTCTTTTTGCGATCGCGCTGCCTTACGGGTACGTTCAATCCGTTTTTCAATTTGCGCTAAATCCGCAAGGGCAAGTTCTAAGTTAATGACCGCAATATCCTCGACAGGATTGACGCGACCTGCCACGTGGACAATATCCTCATCTTCAAAGCAGCGCACCACGTGCACAATGGCATCCACCTCGCGAATATTGGCCAAGAACTGGTTGCCCAATCCTTCCCCTTTGCTGGCTCCCTTCACCAAACCCGCAATATCCACAAACTCTACCCGTGTCGGCACGATCTGCGCTGATTGGGAAATTTTTGCCAATACCTCCAGCCGTTCATCGGGGACGGCCACCACACCGACATTGGGTTCAATCGTACAAAACGGAAAATTGGCCGCCTCGGCCTTGGCATTGGCCACAAGGGCATTAAACAGCGTTGATTTGCCCACATTCGGTAGGCCGACAATTCCCGCGCGTAACATCAGACCCTACAACCTCATTCTTAAGGAAAGACTTTTCCCAAACATGACACCCAAAAATGGGAATGTTAATTTTTAATAACACTCCAACTTATCAGAAATTCCAGCCCTAGGCAACTACGGGCACACTCAAAACCGCTGTCAGAGAAGAATCGGCAACAAAAATAAAAGAGGCAACCCTTGATGAGTGCCTCTAAGTGCTCTGTGCCTAAATGGGAGGCTCTAGGGATTCACTGCCCTAGGCATCAAAGTAGAGGGTGAATTCATAGGGGTGAGGACGCAGGGACATGGGAATCACTTCTGTGTCCAGCTTGTACTGAATCCAGTTGAGGATAAAGTCTTCGCTAAAGACACCGCCCGCTGTGAGGAAGCTATGATCCTTTTGCAGGTTTTCCAGAGCCGCCATGAGTGAACCGGGGGTGGAGGGAATTTTGGCCAGTTCTTCGGGGCTGAGGTCATAGATATCAACATCCAAGGGGCTACCCGGATCAATTTGATTCTTGATGCCATCAATCCCTGCACACAGCATCGCCGCAAAGGCAAGGTAGGGGTTACTTGTGGCATCGGGGCAACGAAACTCTAGGCGCTTCGCTTTGGGATTGGGACCAGTGAGAGGAATCCGCACAGAGGCAGAGCGGTTGCCTTGGGAATAGGCAAGGTTCACGGGGGCTTCAAAGCCGGGAACCAGTCGTTTGTAGGAGTTCGTTGTCGGGTTGGTAAAGGCCAACAGCGCTGGGGCGTGTTTGAGAAGACCCCCAATATACCAAAGTGCAATTTGGCTCAAATTGGCGTAGCCCTCACCCCAAAACAGCGGTTGACCATCTTTCCAAATCGACTGGTGAGTGTGCATCCCCGAACCGTTGTCGTTGAAGACGGGCTTGGGCATAAAGGTTGCCACTTTACCGTGCTTGCGGGCAACGTTCTTGACGCAGTACTTATAGGTCATCAGCCAGTCGGCGGCTTGAATGAGGGTGCCAAAGCGAAAGCCCAATTCGCACTGACCTGCTGTGGCCACTTCGTGGTGATGTTTTTCAATGGGCACACCGCACTTGGCCATCGTTAAGAGCATTTCTGTCCGCAGGTCTTGCAGTGTATCCGTCGGCGCAACAGGGAAGTAGCCCTCTTTGCCACGGATTTTGTAGCCAAGGTTGCCCCCTTCTTCTTCGCGGCCAGTGTTCCAAACACCTTCAATACTATCAACGTAGTAGTAGCCAGACTTTTGGTTTTGGTCGTAGCGAACGTCATCGAAAACAAAGAACTCGGCTTCGGGGCCAAAGTAGGCCGTATCACCAATGCCGGTGGCTTTTAGGTACTCAATGGCACGGGTGGCAATGGAGCGCGGGCAGCGATCGTAGAGTTCTCCGGTGCGTGGATCTTTGATGGTGCAAATCATGCTCAGGGTGGGTTCTTTCATGAAGGGGTCTTCCCACGCCGTATCCGGATCCGGCACCATCACCATGTCGGATTCGTTGATCGCTTTCCAACCGCGAATACTGGAGCCGTCGAAGGGCACACCCTCGGTAAATGAACTTTCGTCAATTTGGCTCTTGTGAACCGTCAGGTGTTGCCACGTGCCGGGCATGTCAATAAATTTCAAGTCGATTAGCTCGTACTTGCTGTTGATCAAATTCAAGATTTCTTGGGGCGTTGCCATGTATAGGTTACTCCTTCTGTATTGGGCGCACCGCAGCGACAATCTATGGTAGAAAGTTGCCCCAGTTAATTTTTGTATCGGAGGCTACCAAAATTTCGGTGTTTGCTCCCTAGCGGGAGGTAGCAAGGCGCTGTTTGGGATATAACAGGGGCATGATCAGTAATCCCAAGCCCAGTCCCGCGATCGCCCCAAAGGGAAAGACAATCCAATTGGAATAGCCCCAGACGCCATAGTGTTGCAGTGCCCACTCAAGGGGATAAAACAGCATTAACAACACCGCCACTAAAAAGCCCCCCAGACCATACTGCGGCAGCCAGTACCACTCGCGAGCAGTGGTGGAACGCTCAATCCACCAACGGGTCAAAAGAACCCCCAGAAGGGTGCCATAGCAGCGCATACACACCGCCATTTTCCAAGGGGGAGCGAGCATCAAGCCCATTTCTGGCTGCGGACATACATGATTGCCCATCGTGTAGATAATGTGGGCAATTTTAGGCAAGAAAAGAAAATGACTAGCGGCCAAGAAAGGCGCAAACAAAGGACCTAGAATCAGTGCCGCCAGAATGACATCAGGCCATAGGGGAAAAAGCGATCGCCACCGCACCATTGGATGTTAGAAATGATACAAAATGATAAACAACCCCCTAGAATTTAACAAATTGTTCACAGCAAGGGCAATCAGTGATTGGGCAGAGCGGCGAGATAGAGATGATCCCTCCACACAGGAATGCTGCTTAATCTTGTCCTCAACCACTCTGCTACGTCATTAAGAAGTTTAGGAGGCTAAGGCCGCCTTGGTCACAGTTGTCAGTGAGGCTGTGTTCTTAACCGTCTCTAAGCGCGGTGAATTCCCCATGAGGGAGGCAGCAAAGAGTTGCCGGTACAGTTGCCCCATCTGGAGGGCGATCGCTTCCCAGTTGAAGAGGGCTTGCACCCGCTCGCGGCCATTTTCCCCAAGGGTACGCGCCCAAGCTGGATTAGCCAAGATACGCTGAATGGCCTTGGCCAAGGCGGTGGCATCCTGAGGCGGCACCAGTAGCCCTGTTTCCTCGGGAATCACCGTGAATTGCAGGCCCCCAACCGCAGAGGCAATCACCGGCGTGCCACAGGCCATCGCTTCAATGGCCACCAAGCCAAAGGGTTCATAGTAGCTGGGCACAACGCAGACATTGGCAGCACTGTAGTAAACCGCCAAGCGCTCATGGTCAATTTGCCCGACAAAGGTCACGCGATCGCCCAAGTTGTACTCCTGCACTAATCCTTCAATGCGCCGCCGTTCGGCACCATCACTGCGCTGCGGATCACTCCCCCCCACAAGCAGTAACCGCCCTTGGGGCACTTGAGCCATCGCTGCCACCAGCGTTTCAATCCCTTTGCGGCGATCAAAGCGACCCACATAGAGCACAATCGGCTCATCGGCAGGCAAATTCAGTTGGGCACGGGCATCGGCCACGGGGTAAAAGAGATGCAAATTCGTGCCACAGGGAATCAGACGTGTTTGCCCTGCCTTGGAGACCCAACGCCGTAGGTAGGCTTCCTCTTGGGGGCTAGTCACAATCACACAGTCGGCATTTTCAAGGATGGCTTTTTCCACCATGAGGCGGGTTTCATCCCGTTGGGCTTGCTCTGAGGCCACTTGATATTTCACAACCCCCAAGGAATGGTAGGTGTGCAGCCATTGGAAATTCAACTCCTGACGCAACTGCCAACCCACCCAGCCAGAGAGCCAGTAATTGGTGTGGATCAGGGGATAGCCATATTTGGCATGGTAAGCCTTGAAGGCTTCGACAAACTTCGGCAAGGTCTCAAAGAGTTTCTCACGCGGAATATAGGTCAGAGGGCCTGCCTCGAGGCGAATGGTGCGACAGTGGGGGCTATGTTCAATGACATCGGGGTCATCGGGATGGATTTTGCGGGTAAACATATCCACGTGCCACCCGGCTGCCGCGAGGGCTTCCCCCAATTGCCGTACATAGATATTTTGGCCGCCAGCGGATTCATGGCCGACATCAGCGGCGGGATCCCCATGCACAGAAATCAAGGCAATGGGTTGACGGGCAGGCACCTGCGGTTGGGGCATGGCAAACGCCCGAGGAAGTGTATTTTTTGCTGTACGGGTTGATAATGCTTGCATAAATACACCTTTTGAATAACGGTCAAAGAAACACTTTTGCACAGGGTTCAGGGATACACCTAACTGGCCAGCAGTTCAATCGTCCCCCTACGATGTCCATTATGGACAAAGGTGTCGGCGAGAACGGTATCATAGACTGCTTCATACTCGCTCACCATCCGTTCAACACTGAACCGCTGCCAAACATAGTCTCGACAGGCCATGCGATCCAGTTGCGGCACTTGGGCAACAGCCGCCACACATTCGTCAACGGAGTGACACAGAAAACCGGTTTTGCCGTGCTCAATCACTTCAGGCGCTGCCCCCTTGGCGATCGCTACCACTGGCGTACCGGCTGCCATGGACTCAATCATCACTAGGCCAAAGGGTTCCTGCCACGTAATCGGAAAGAGCATGGCGATCGCTCCACCTAGGAGAGCATTCTTGGTTGGATGATCTGCTTCGCCGATAAATTGGATCAATTCACCATCAATGTGGGGTTCAATCAATTCCTTGAAGTAGTCGCGATCCACCCGATCCACTTTGCCGGCCATCCGCAGGGGGATGCCCACTCGCTTAGCAATTTCAATGGCATGGTGAGGGCCTTTTTCCGGGGAGAGCCGTCCCAAGAAGGCCAAATAGGGTGGATCGCTGGGCTGGGAATAGAAGTGATGGGTTTCCACGGCAATGGCGTTATAGACCGTGGCAATGTAGTTCAAATCCCGTAGTTGCCGCTGGGAATGGGAAATACTGACATAGTTTTGGTTGCGATATTGGCTGAAAATGCGCTCATTATCCGTCGTAAAGCGACCATGGAGCGTGTGAACAACGGGTGTTTTCACCAGACTGGCGTAGGGTAAAGCCGTATAGCCCACATGGGAATGGATGACATCAAATTCATTGGCACGACTAAAGACTTCTCCCAGTTGCAGAGCTTCATAGACGGCATATTCCTGCACATTGGGATCGAGGCGAATGGCGTGGGGATAGGTAGAAACCAATTTGGCTTGGGTAATGGAATCGCCACTGGCAAACAGCGTGACCTCGTGCCCTCGCTTGACTAACTCTTCTGTGAGCAGACTCACCACCAACTCCACACCCCCGTAGGCTGGCGGCGGTACCCGTTCCCACAGGGGAGCGATTTGAGCAATGCGCATACAAGCCTCCTCGAACAATACGGTTGGTCACCGCTGCCTTGATGCTAATCGCGCGATTGACTCAGCAGCATGGCTGCCTCAACGGTACGCAATCTCACTGAAAAAGACCAAGGGGGTAAATCCCTACCTGAAACTTCGGGAATCCGTACTATTATTTGTTATTGTCGCTACATTTTGGCAGTATAAATCAAGATATAATCTTGGGTTTGGCTTGAAGCTTTCGAGATAGAACTCACTTTTTCCAGTGAGAGAAAATGCTCTCGTCTAAACCCCCCACTGATCGCTATTCTATGAGCAGGTGCTGCCCCTTTCACGTTTTCTCAAATTTTAGTCGCAATCGTTCATGGATATTCAACTGATTCAACTCTTTGTTAACGGATTGGCGGTGGGCAGTATTATTGCCCTCGCAGCAGTGGGTTTGACGCTCACATTTGGGATTTTGCGCCTGCCCAATTTTGCCCACGGCGACTTTATGACGGCGGGAGCCTACCTAACGCTGGTGGCTAATGCAACAGGACTGGATATTTGGCTCTCAATGGCGATCGGTGGCTTGGGAACGGCAGGGTTGATGCTCCTGAGTGAGAAGCTCCTGTGGCAGCCGATGCGCGATCGCCGGGCAACTTCCACCACACTGATTATTATTTCCATTGGTCTGTCGTTTCTGCTGCGCAATGCTGTGATTCTCATCTGGGGCAGTGAAAACCAAACCTATCGGCTGCCAGTGATGCCTGCCCTTGATTTTTGGGGCGTGAAAATTATTTACTCGAAGGTGATTGTCATGATTTTGGCGGTGGTGGCGATCGCCACTGTGCATTTGATCCTGCAACGCACCAAGGTGGGCAAAGCCATGCGAGCCGTAGCCGATGATCTCGACTTGGCGCGGGTTTCGGGGATTGATGTCGAGTGGGTGGTGCTGTGTACTTGGCTCTTGGCGGGGGTGCTCACGGGAGTGGCCGGCGGTCTCTATGGCCTGATTACCGCCGTGCGGCCAACGATGGGCTGGTTTTTGATCTTGCCCCTGTTTGCCAGTGTAATTCTCGGTGGCATTGGCAATCCCTATGGGGCGATCGCTGGCGCCCTGATTATTGGCGTGGCTCAGGAGATGAGTACCCTGATGATTCCTTCTGAATACAAGCTGGCCGTTGCCCTAGTGATCATGATGGCGGTGCTTTTAGTACGTCCCCAAGGGCTATTTCGTGGCACGCTCAGTTAGTGTTCTTAGGAGAAGTCCCCTGAACCTTTACACCCTTGAAGCCCTTGTGGCTACCATCAATGCTGCGCCCCAAGACTGGCGCCCTTTGGTGTTTACCAATGGCTGTTTTGACCTGATCCATGCGGGTCATGTCCGCTATCTGGCAGCAGCCCGTGCCCTAGGCAAACGCTTGGTGGTGGGCTTGAATAGCGATCGCTCCGTGGCAACTCTAAAGCCAAAACGGCCAATTATTCCCGAACAGCAGCGGGCAGAGGTGCTTGCTAGTTTACGATCAGTAGATGCGGTGGTGCTATTTAGCGATCGCACTGCCACGAGCCTGATCGAGGTTCTCCAACCGGAGATCTACGTCAAGGGGGGCGATTACCAACTGGAGACCCTACCGGAAGCGGCGGCTGTGCAGCGCTATGGTGGTCGCATTGAACTCATTCAAGTAGAGGTTCCCAGTTCGACAACGGCGATCGTCCAACGCATTTTAGAGTTGCATGGGGAGGAGTCACCGGGCGCATGGTCACCACAGAACCAGCCTTAGCCGATTTACGGGAGCAGTTGTACAACGGCAACGAAAAATCCCAACTGGCCGCCATGAGCACCCTGAGTACGGCAGGCAGTGAAGGCTATCACCTCTTGCAGGAATTCCTCAAAGACAGTGCCACCTTTTCCCCCCCACCCGCCCCTTGGATCCGCGGTCAGGCCTATCGTCTCCTATTCCACAGCCCAGAAGCCTCTGTGCAAGCCTTTTTGCAACAACACTATCCCCAAGGGGTGATCCCGCTGCGCTCCGATCGCGGGGTGGACTATCAGGAACTGGCTGAACTCCTGGTGGCCGAAAAATTTGAAGCCGCTGATCGCCTGACGACGCAAAAGCTCTGTGAACTGGCGGGTCCTTTGGCACAAAAACGCCGCTGGCTCTACTTTACGGAGGTGGAGCAATTCCCGATTGTGGATTTACAAACCATTGATCAATTGTGGCTCGCCTTTTCCTTGGGTCGCTTTGGCTATTCGGTGCAACGGCAACTGTGGCTAGGCTGCGGTCAAAACTGGGATCGGCTGTGGGAGAAAATTGGCTGGCGGCAGGGCAAGCGGTGGCCGCGCTATCCGAATGAATTTATCTGGGACTTGAGTGCCCCGCGCGGACATTTACCCCTGACCAATCAACTGCGGGGCGTACAGGTGATCAACGCCCTGCTCAATCATCCCGCTTGGACAGCCTAGAATGGGGGTAGCAACAAGCGTAGCAGCAGTGGTGAGGTGGCAGCGATGAAAAAGAATATTCAGCGATTCATGGTGGCGATCGCCTTGATTATTGGCATCAGTGGCACAGTCATTCCACCCCAAGTCGTGGCTCAAACCAGTGGCGGCCTATTGACTGCTGAGCAAATGAAAAAACTCAATCTCAGTGTTGAGCAAAAACAGGCCGTACTGCGGCTAACCCTGCGCACCAACGATCGCATCCTCAAGATCCTTGATCGCGACCAGCAGCGCATCTTTCGCAATGCCATCAAACAGGGGAAATCTACCGGTGAAGCCATGGACGCCGTTTCGTTGCGCCCTGATCAAAAGACACAACTCTCGAAGGTGATGCAGGATACCCGCGTCGAAATGCTGACAATTCTCACCCCTGAGCAAGTGAAGCAACTGCAAGGATCTCGCTAGCGTTATGAACGTTTTTGTCCTCTGTACCGGTCGCTGCGGTTCGGTCACGTTTGCCAAAGCTTGCACCTTCATCACCAATTTCAGCAGTGCCCATGAGTCGCGGACATTCCTGCTCGGTGAGGCACGTTTGGCCTACCCCGATCGCCACATTGAATTTGGATAATCCCCTTTCTTAGTTTTTGGGACGACTCGATCAAACCTATGGCGATCGCGCCTACTACGTTCACCTGCGGCGGGATGACCTCAGTGTTGCCCGCAGCTACCGCCAGCGCTATGGCCTCTGGATGATGAAAGCATACCGCGAGGGCATCTTGCTCCACTTGCCAGCCAATGCTGACCCCTTAGAGGTGTGTTTGGACGATTGCCATACGGTGAATAGCAACATTGAACTCTTTCTGCGGGACAAAACCCACAAAATGACGATTGATTTAGCGGACATTCAAACCGCTTTTCCTCAGTTTTGGGAATGGATTGGTGCTGAAGGGGATCTAGAGGCTGCCCCAGGTTGTTTTCAAACAAAGCATAATGCGGCTCACTTTATTCCAGCTACCGCCATTGATAGCCTAGTACGGTCAGTGCGACGGCTCCTACCTCAGCCGCCCATTCAAAACACCTTAAAGTAGAAAATCCTCGGCTGGCTGCTGCGGGACTACAATCGGTAAAACCTGTTCGAGATTGCCATCGGGACGGGCAATAATCTGATGGGAAATGACCTCGTGGCCACTGAGCGATCGCGCTGCTCGAACTGCTGCATTCACGTCCGCCACCTCTCCCCGAATCACCACTGTCCAATAGCCCGCACCAATCCCCTCACAACTGACAAGGGTAACCTGAGCCGCTTTGACCAAGGTATCGGCCACAGCAAGGGCTGCCGGGTACCCCAAGACCTGCACCATGCCCACCGCTTCTGCTGCCATTGCCATTCCCCCTTCCACGTCTCCCATATTTTAGAAAAGGGCTGTGCTTAAGCTAAAGAAAGAGTGACCTAGTTTCCTAAAGGTGGAGTAGATTCGATGCAGACCATAGGGGCGATCGCTGAGCTAGAGGCGGCTCTTGCCAACAATGGCATTTCTGCCCAACAAGCCCTCACCCTTTTGACAGCCGCTCTTCCCTTAGCCGCAAGCAGTGATCCTCAAGAACCATTGCCCCCCCTCCTCAGGGCACTACAAACCGCGAGCGATCGCCTGCGCCAACAACAGGTAGGCGACACCGTGACTTATGTGATCAACCGCAACATCAACTTCACGAATATCTGCGAGCAACACTGTGCTTTCTGTGCCTTTCGTCGCGATGCCACCGCTGCCGATGCCTACTGGCTCGACATTGACACGATCCTGAGCAAAGTGGCTGATGCAGTTGCCCAAGGGGCGACGGAAATCTGTATGCAGGGCGGACTCAATCCAGCCGCTAAAGAATGCGGCTCTAGTTTGCGCTATTACCAATGCCTCGTGCGGGACATTAAAACGGCCTTTCCTGAAATCCATCTCCACGCCTTTTCGCCCCAAGAAATTCAATTCATTGCCCGTGAGGATGGCCTCTCCTATGCCCAAGTGATTGATGTTCTGCATCAGAGTGGGGTGGACTCCATGCCGGGTACTGCCGCTGAGGTGTTAGTAGATCGAGTGCGCTCAAAAATCTGTCCTGAGAAAATGAACACCGCGACATGGCTAGAGATTGTGGAAACCGCCCATCGTTTGGGGGTATGGACGACCAGCACCATGCTCTGCGGCCACATTGAAACCCCAGCCGATCAGGTGGCTCACCTACAACACCTACAGCAACTTCAGCAAAAGGCCTTAGAACACGACTATCCCGCGCAAATTACCGAGTTTATTCTGCTGCCCTACGTGGGGGAACTTGCCCCCAAGGCAATGCGACAATGGGTAGGACACCCGCAACCGCAGTTATTACCCACACTTGTCCTCACGGCAGTGGCGCGGTTGTTTTTAGGGCGATGGATTCCGAACCACCAGCCTAGTTGGGTCAAACTGGGTCTTGAGGGGGCAACCATGGCTCTGAATTGGGGCTGTAATGATTTGGGGGGAACGCTGATGGAAGAACACATTACCTCAGTGGCTGGAGCGCAGGGGGGCACGGGCGTTAGTCCAGCAGATCTGGTGGCCGCAATTTGCTCCTTAGGGCGAACCCCATGTCAGCGCACCACACTTTACCATCCCGTTGGAGAGTTGTGATGACCACGGAATCTCAGCCTTCAGTTCAGTCTCCCCGTCGGTTCCGCCCTTGGCTAGTGGGTGGTGTTGCCGTGGTTATTGTCGGGGCAGCCGCCGCTGCGGGGGTCTTCCTGTGGCAACGGTTTAGTCAACGTCCGATCGCGCCCGGAATGGCGATCGCCCCCAATAGTGCCCTATTGACCCTCACCTTACCCACGGATCCCAAGCCTTGGGAAGCCCTTGCCAAAAGTGGCCTGTTACAAGCCCAACCCTGGTTGAACCCCAGCTATGATCCGCTCTCGCCAGAGGGGGTGAATCTGGCGCAACTGGATTACCTCAAGGATGTGCGCCCCTTTATTGGTGACCAAGCCACAGTGGTCTTGTTGCCCATTACCCCAGAGTCCGTCAGAGAATCGCCGGTGCCGCCCCACGTTTGGATTGTGCCGACCCTAAATGTACCGATGGGGGAGCAACTGCTGCAAAGCGTCATTGGCGAGCCGATCACAGAAATCAACGGCGTGAAAATCTTCAAGGCCAAGGGGATTCTCCCTGACCCCGATAGCGGTGCGATCGCCCTTGTTGCGCATGAGAATCAGGCCTACATCATTTGGAGTCAGCACCAGAGCGCCCTGCAACAAGTCATTGCCACCGCCCAAGCCAACAACGGCATTGGCAGCCAGCCCACCTATCAACAGGCAGTGAAAGGGTTATCGGATCATCGCCCTTTGGTGGAACTCTATTTGAACCTACCCGCCTTTTTAGCCAGTCAGATGGCCGCCCCTGAAGGAAGTCTGCCTGAACCCCCGCGGGAACTGCAAGGGATGGTGCTCACCGCAGACATGACCCCTGAGCAAATCGAATTGGAGGTGGTGACTTGGCGCCCTGAGCAGAATCAAGCCTTGGTCAGTGAAGGTCAAAGCCGTGAACTTAGTCGTCTTGTGCCTGAAACGACCCTTGCTTTTTACGGTACAGGCTCCTTTAAGAATTTATGGCAGAATACCCCCGCCTCAGTGAAAGAGACGATCGCCAGCACGGTTAAAGATCTCACTGGCCTCGATTGGCAACAGGCCTTTGTGCCTTGGATGGATGGCGAATTTGCTGCTGCCTTTGTGCCCGTTCCCGCCCTAGGCAATGCCCCTAGTTTGCTCTTTCTCAGTCAGACCAGTGATCGCCCCCAAGCGAGTCAAACCTTGAGCCAGCTCGATAGCCAAATTCGCGATCGCCTGCGGTGGCAAGTACAACAAACGGCAACAGAACCGCAACCGATCACCACTTGGCGTATTCCCCCAGGTTTGCCGGTGGGGCAGCATGGTTGGCTGAATGACCAGACCCTCTTTTTGGGACTCGGCCCTTTGACGGATATGAGTACCCGCCCTGAGCGCTCCCTTGCCGACTCTCCCCTCTATCGTGCGGTGCTGCCCCAGCCCAAGGACACGCAGTTCTACCTGAATTTGAGTCACCTTGGGTCACTGCAAAATAACTTGCTCTTGCCTGAACTAGCACCTGAAGTGGCGCGATCGCTCCAACCCTTTGCTGCTCTAGGCATCACCAGTCAGGTGCGGGATAATCGGTTTACCCACTACATCGCTCGAATCCGCCTAAAACCCCTCTCACCACCGTAGGTTCAGCCAAAACTGGGGGAACCCTAAAACTAGACGCAGATTTGCTACTGAAGGACGTGACTGAATTACTGTGGAACCAGATGCTCTACTGAAACAATATGGCGTGGGCGATCGCGACTTTGCGGGGGTACGGTTGCGCCGCGCTAACCTGAGTCGGTATATTTTGACGGGCATTGACCTTTCCCGTGCCGATCTCACCGATGCTGCCCTACAAAGTACCAACCTGCAAGGGGCTGATTTGCGGGGAGCCATTCTTACGGGCGTCAATCTCAGTCAGGCGGATTTGCGGGGGGCGGATCTGCGGGGTGTGATTTTAATTAGCGCCGATCTGCGCTGGGTGTCGTTGCGCAAGGCCAACCTAACGGGGGCGGATCTCAGCCGTGCCAACCTTGCCAATGCCGACCTCAGTGAAGCCAACCTCACCGGTGCCCAACTGAGTGAAGCCATTTTGCGGGATGCCAACCTGACGCTCACGGATCTCACCCTTGCTGAGCTAGAACGTGCCAACCTCACCCGTGCCAACTTAACGGAAGCCTACCTGCGGGGCGCTGATTTGGCAGATGCCGTCTTGCGAGAAAGTCAACTGGTGCAGGCCAATTTACGCGGTGCCAATCTCAGTGCCACCAATTTGTACCAAGCCAATTTAGAGCGAGCCGTCCTGATTGGAGCCAATCTGCGCCGTGCTCACCTTGAGGAAGCTTATCTGCGGGAAGTGGCCTTCAAAGAAGCCAACTTGCGCCATGCCTGTTTGGACAAAGCCAACCTTGTGGGTGCCGATTTACGGGGAGTGAGCCTTGCCCAAGCACTGTTGCGGGGCGCCAATCTCAGCTCTGCCATTCTCATTGGGGCGAATTTAATGGGAGCCAATCTCAGTGGTGCCGATCTGCGGGGAGCCAATCTCATTGAAGCGATTCTTACCGGTGCCAGCCTCAATGGCGTTGATCTCAGTGCTGTGGATATGAGCGAGGCGATTTTGCCGGATGGCTATCTCTCGGAATAGCCTCAAGGGAAGACCGCTGCTGGTGTAGATTAGAAGATCGGTGATTTTGAGACAGGCATGGCAACCACGTATCGCATTGCTGTTTTGGCCGGGGATGGTATTGGTCCAGAAATTACGGCTGTTGCCCTCGATGTGTTACAGGCGATCGCCCCTCGCTTTGAATTGGCCTTTGACTTTATTCCTGCCCTTGTGGGCGGCTCTGCCATTGATGCTGTGGGGGAACCCTTGCCAGCAGCAACGCTGGAAACCTGTCGGCAAAGTGATGCCGTGCTTTTAGCCGCCATTGGCGGAACGCAGTGGGATAGCTTACCCCGTCATCTGCGCCCGGAGACGGGATTACTTGCCCTTCGCGCTGGTCTGGGTTTATTTGCTAACTTACGCCCCGCCAAGATTTTTCCGCAACTGCTCCATGCCTCGTCCCTCAAGCCGGAAGTGATTGCCGGCGTGGATCTCATGGTGGTGCGCGAACTGACTGGCGGCATTTACTTTGGTCAACCGCGCGGTATTTTCACCACGGAAACGGGTGAGCAGCGGGGGGTGAATACGATGGCCTACACCGCCACGGAAATTGACCGCATTGGCCGCGTGGCCTTTGAAACGGCTCGCAAACGGCAGGGCAAACTCTGCTCCGTGGATAAAGCCAATGTCCTTGAAGTCTCCCAACTGTGGCGCGATCGCCTGACTGCGCTTAGCGCTGAATATCCCGATGTGGAACTCACCCACCTCTATGTGGACAATGCCGCAATGCAACTGGTGCGCGCCCCGAAACAGTTTGACACGATTGTCACCAGTAACTTATTTGGTGATATTCTCTCCGATATTGCTGCCATGCTCACCGGCAGTATTGGTATGCTTCCCTCCGCCAGCCTAGGGGAATCCGGGCCGGGTCTGTTTGAACCGGTTCATGGCTCGGCGCCCGACATTGCCGGCCAAGACAAAGCGAATCCCTTGGCAATGGTGCTCAGTGCGGCCATGATGCTGCGTTATGGCCTCAACCAACCAGCAGCAGCGCAAGCGATCGAAGAAGCGATTACTGCTGTTTTAGATCAAGGCTACCGCACTGGCGATTTAATGGCTGAGGGCTGTACGCGGGTGGGCTGTCGCGAAATGGGCAACCTCTTGATTAAAGAATTATCCCAATAGGCTCCTACTCCTCTGCTAGTAATCTTCAACTACTAACCCCTAGCTATTGCTCCCCTCACATTTCCCACCTTCTTTGATTGGCGAGTGCCTCTGCTAGGATGTTAAGAGCTTTTGGTGCTCTTGGTAATGCGAAGATTATCCCAACTGGAGAGGCTTGTTGAGCCTTTTCTCTGGTATTTCCGTCTTTTTGTCATTATTCCCGTCATTTTTAGCCTACTCAGTACCTTTGCTCTATTTATTCTCGGCAGTCATGAAATTCTTTTAGGGCTAGGCATCCAATTTCGCAATTATGGCGATTCCACAATTTATATCAAAACCCTTGGCTACATCATCACGGGTATTGATTTGTATTTAATTGGCATTATTTTGTTGCTGTTTGCCCTCGGTATCTATGAACTGTTTATTTCTAAAATTGATGCGGGTCTGGCTCGCGATCGCGCCACTGATGTTTCCCTGATGCAGGCTCAAAGTTTAGATCAGCTTAAGGATAAACTGCTAAAAACAATCGTCATGGCTCTGGTGGTGACTTTCTTTAAGCAACTGATTGCCTTCAATGTCAAAACGCCCCTTGACTTACTATATCTGGCCACCGCAATTCTGATTATTGCCATCAGCACCTACTTGATGTACCGCGTCAGTTCAGAAGCCCATCACTAGATGCTTAGGGTCTCCAAGAAATGGTGTTTCTAAGTAGCATGAATCTGCGCCAACAGGGCATCCACCTGCTCAATACTCAGGGGTTGCGAGAAATAATAGCCCTGGGCATAGTCACAGCCCAGTTCCCGCAGTCGCGTCACTTGATAGGGATGCTCCACCCCTTCAGCAATCACTTCGAGTTCCAATCCCTTGGCAAGGCTGACAATGGCATCAATCACAAGGGGTTTTTGCTCGGTTTCAGTGATCAGCTTCACAAAGCTGCGATCTATTTTGAGGATGTCAATGGGAAGATTGGTCAAGTAGCACAGGGAAGAATAACCCGTGCCAAAGTCATCGAGGCTGAGCTTGATGTCTTGAGCCTTGAGTTTAAGTAAGATGTCGCGCACCTGATCGGGCTGATCAATGCCTACACTTTCGGTCATTTCGAGGTGCAGGCAATGGGGGGGAATCTGGGTCTGTTCCAAGGCCGCCAACACCTGTTCGGCTAGGGCAGGGTGCATCAGTTGCCGATTCGATAAATTCACATTCACAGACAACTGACACTGGGGAAATTGCTCGTGCCAGTGCTGAAGATCGCGGCAAGCCCGCCAGATCACCCAATCGCCAATAGGCAAAATGAGTCCCGTTTCCTCAGCAAGGGGAATGAAGCGATCGGGCAGTAATAAACCTTGGGTGGGATGTTGCCAGCGAATCAGGGCTTCAAAACCGTAGAGACGATTATCACTAAGACGATAGATGGGCTGATAAAAGAGGGTAAATTCATCCCGCTCAATAGCTTGGCGCAAGCCGACTTCAAGAGAAAGGCGATCGCGCGCCATCAAATGCATTTCTTCACTAAAGACTTGATAGCGATTGCCCCCCGCCAACTTGGCACGATACATGGCAATATCGGCATTGCGCAAGTAGTTTTCTGCTTTTTCAATGTGGGACGATCGCGTGGCCACGCCGATACTCACCCGCAGCGTAATTGGTTGATCTTTGACCATAAAGGGTTTATCGAGTTCACAGCGAATGCGATCGCACACCCCCAAAGCATCGTTGTTGTCACGAATATCATCCAGCAAAATCACAAACTCATCGCTGCCAATGCGAGCAACCGTGTCATCGGGGCGGACAATGCGGCTGAGGCGATTGGCCAATTCAATCAAAATCAAGTCACCACAAGTGTGGCCAAGGCTGTCGTTAATGACCTTGAACCGATCAATGTCAATGAACAAAATGGCAAATTTATAGTCGGGACGACGACGACCATGGCGAGCCGCCTGTTCAATGCGATCAAAAAGCAGCGTGCGATTGGCTAGCCCCGTCAGCGGGTCATGGAGGGGATCGTGGAGCAACTGCCTCTCTGCAAAGTAATGCTCAGTCAAGTCGGTTAAAGAACCGGCAAAGCGTATGGCATTGCCATGGGTATCCCGCAGCACCAGCCCCCGTGCCAAAGCCCAACGATAGGAACCATTGCGATGCTGAATGCGGAACTCCTGATGGAAATGGGGCGTTTGACCGCGCACATGGAGCATTAAATTCAATTTGACCCGCTCGACATCTTGGGGGTGTATCCGCTTGAGCCAATCGTCAATGTGGTTGCCAATTTCGTGATCCTGATAGCCCAGAATGGCTTTCCAGCGGGAGGAAAAAAAGGCCTCATTGGTGGTCAAGTCCCAGTCCCAGATGCCATCGTTGATGGCACGGGTGAGCAGGGCGTAGCGATCGCTGGTTTCCAGCAACGCTGCTTGGGTCAACTTTATATCGGTGATGTTGTAGCCGCAGATCAACCCTGCCCCATTGGGAAAGCGCACAAAGGCCCAGATCATCTCTCGGACTTGGCCATCCGCCCCATGGATAGGCACTTCTTGCCAACCGCTAGGAGTATGAACCATCCAATAACGAACTTGCCGCTGGGTCTCTGGATCGGGAAAACACTGGCTCAAAAAATCCCGCGAGAGCAAGTCCCCCGTATCCCAGCCCAACTGGGTCGTCACCTCTTGGTTAATGGAGTAAATCTGCCCTTCATTGTCATAGAACAGGATCAGCAGAGGTAAACGGGCACAAACACTCCGCAGCAGCTCATAGGGATCCGCGCTTGCTGGAAAATCAAAACCATAGCCCGCCTGCCCACCCATGATTGGATGACCAAATTGAGGAAATAAAAAGGAGGAATTGTGCTCCATAATCCTATCCTAGCTTTGGCGTTTGGAAAATAACAGGTGAAGCCAGCCAATGGCACTAGAAAGACCCCTTCCCCTTGGGGCCTCCTTCGACATCATTCGTTGCAAACCTCGCAGATTTTTGTATGTTGTAACCTGACTGGTTAAGCAATATCTAATTGTTGCCCCACCTCTGGTGAGGTATATTTTAATCCCAAGATCCAGAAAATTTGCTGCACAATTGCCTCACATTGCTCAGCAGACAGCAGCTCTTTTTTCTGATGTAAAAGAAGTAGCCGACTCAACTGTTCGGTAGCGGTTGCCAACTCTTCAGCCTCGGGATAAAGACTTTCCAATACAGCGCCCAGATCCGCTTCTGCCGTAGCCACCTGTGCTGCCCCTTCAGCAATCACAGGCTTGAGCATTGGTTCATATTGGCGCAGTAGACGCCGTAGGTAATAAACCTGGGAAATGGATAGGTGCAGCATAATTACTTAGCGCTTGCTTTGCTAAGGGAACAATAGAAAAATTAGAAAAATTTTGGCTTCATTCAAAAGCTACCACGCGCTTCGGGGAAAAGGGGTTGCTTGGGCTACACTATCCTAGGGAATGTTCTAAATTTTTCTTTAATTTCTTGCTGCTTTTTATTGATTAATCTTTATATTTTAACATTTTTTATAGTCAATCCCTAGGGTCTCCTAGGCTTTTTTGCGGCCATTGAGGGGTCGTTGCAACGAAACTCTTTTCAGAACGATAACGGCAAGGCGGTTGGTTTTTTCAGCCTAGTGCCCAAAAAAGCCCACAATCACCAGCGGAATAAAGAGGCTTAGGGCAGCAATGAGGAGTAAATTTTCTGGCTCGACGTTAATGATCGTGGGTTGATTACGTTTCTTTTGGGGGTTTGGATCGGTCATGGCAGGATACCCGATGGATACCCCTAGCCTAACAAACGCTGTCGCAGCCCTTGCGAATGTTAATCGCTCGAAAGAATCGGCTATGATACTCTCAGGTGCCTAAATAAGCGGGGATCCCTATGCAGTGTCCCTATTGCCACCATACGGATAGTCGGGTTCTAGAGTCTCGATCGGCAGAGGGGGGGCAAAGTATTCGGCGGCGTCGAGAGTGCCTCCAATGTAGCCGTCGCTTCACCACCTATGAGCGGATTGAGTACGTTCCCATTACGGTCATTAAACGCAATGGCGATCGCGAGTCCTTTGATCGCTCCAAATTGCTACGGGGGATCATGACCGCCTGTGGCAAAACCAACATTCCCCAACAAAAAATTGAAGCCCTCGTAGATGATATTGAGGCGGATTTGCAGTTGCGATCGCGCCGCGAAGTCACTAGCGCCGAATTGGGGGAAGCGGCACTCCAGCGGCTGCGTCATCTTAGCGAAGTGGCCTATGTCCGTTTTGCCTCGGTCTATCGTCAGTTCCAAGGGATTAGTGATTTTGTTGCGGAATTAGCCCATCTCCAAGAGACCCCTGCCTCTCCAGAGTTGGTGACGCTCTCCCAGTCCTAGAGGGATTTCATGGGTAGATCGGCATTCATCGTGTCAATGAGCCGTTGCTCCTCATCATTGATCTGGGCAATGTAGTGGTCAAAAATTTGCGCTAAACGGGGTTCATAGAAGCGGTGCAGGCTGTAGTTGGGAGTGGCCGGAAAGCCTCGCCGTTTTTTATGGCGTCCGCCAGCACCGGGATCAAAGCGCTGAATGCCGTTGGCGATCGCCCATTCAATGGGTTCGTAGTAACAGGCATTGAAGTGCAGGCAATCAATCTCCTGGGCACTGCCCCAATAGCGACCGTAGAGATTGGCTCCCTTGGTAATACAAAAGGACATGGCAATGGGACGCTGCGCGCCACTCCTAGGATAGGCAGCAAAAAGAACGACTCGATGGCGATAGCGATCGCTGAGGGCTTCAAAAAACTGCCGTGTTAGATACTTGCTGCCCCACCAGCCAAATTTGTCGCAGGTATCGGCATAGAAATCGTACATTTGGCGCAATAGGCTGCGGCTGACCTCATCCCCCCGATGAACCCGAAACGTGAGATCCGCTTGAGCCACGGCCTTGCGTTCGCGCTTGATGTTGCGGCGTTGATTGGCATTGAAGTCCGCGAGATAGTCGTCGAAGGTCTGATAGTTGCGATTTTGCCAGATGTAACTGTGGTGGAGCCACGCACGATAACCGTAGGCTTCGACAGCGGGCTGCCATTGGGGATCGACGTAGAGAAAGTGACAACTGGAAAAGCGGTGGCGCTGGCAGAGGCGATCAATTTCATGGAGCATCACTTTGGTCATTCTGACCTCATCCACCCCCTCGGCCATGAGAAAGCGATAGCCCACCGCCGGCGTAAAGGGCGCCATCCCCAGCAGCTTCGGATAATAGCGAATGCCCAACCGCGCCGCCAGCTCTGCCCATTGGTGATCAAAGACAAATTCCCCTTGACTGTGGCCTTTGACATAGAGGGGAGCGGCAGCGACCAGTTCCCGCTGACCTTGGCGATCGCGCCAAACCAAGAGATGATGGGGGAGCCAACCGGTTTGCAGCGTTGCACTGCCAGAGGCTTCAATTTGGTGCAGCCATTCCCATTCAAAGAAGGGGGTTTCTAGGGGCAACGCAAGAGCATCCCACTGGTCTTGGGGAACGCTGGCGATCGCATTCACCCACTGAATCGTTAGCTCCGGTGCCAGTGCCGCTGCAAACTCTGCCATACCCCTCAGGGAAACTGCGTCTCTGTTGTACTATAGCAAGTGCTTTAGATAAAGACACTGCCATCGGGCATTAATGCCTGCTCCAAGCAAGCCTCCAGCAACAGGGCACTACTGAGATCAGCACGCATTAGGTTGGCTTGACGTAAATTGGCACCCTTGAGATTCGTGCGGGCTAGGTAGGCATCAATGAGGCGAGCTTCTTGCAAATCCGCCCCGGTGAGATCCGTACGCCGCAAATCCGCCTTATTCAAAACCGCTTCCCGCAAGTTCACCCCTTGAGCTTGGGCATCATCAAGCCGCGCCTCGGAGAGAATCGCTTGACTTAAATCCGCTTGCGTGAGAATCGCTCCCCGCAGGTCTGCTTGAGCCAGCCGCGACTGCCGTAAGTTGCTTCCCACCAGATTCGCCTCATAGAGAATGGCACGGGTGAGAATTGCCCCCTGAAGATTGGTATTTTCTAAATTCGCTTGGGTCAGGTTGGCGCCATTGAGGTTGGCCTCTTTAAGATGCGCCCCCTTGAGGTTCACCCGCGATAGATCTGCCCCTGCCAAATTCGTTCCTTGGAGATCTACCTGATGCAGATCTGCACCCACCAGACTTGCCCCCTCCTGATAGTTCTCTTTGCGAAAGTTAGCACTGCGCAGACAGGAGCCAGCCAAAACCGTATGGCTTAAATTCACCTGTCGCAAGTCACTACTCAGGAAGTTGCAGTCGCGAAAAACGGCCAATGTGAGATCTGCTCCCTGCAAATTGGCGCGATCAAAAACGCAACCATGACATTGGGCATCACGAAAATGGCTATCGTTAAAAACTGCTTGGGTAAAGTTGCATCCCTCCAAGCGGGCGCCCGTCAAGAGGGCATAGCTAAAGTCAGCACGACCAAAATGACAAAACTGGAAATGCACCCCCTGTAAACTGGTACCGCGCAAGTCAATACCAATCAAATCGGCACCCACGAGACGAACGCCGGCCAGATTCACAGTTTGAAAATTGGTTTCGCCCTTGGCATAGCGAGCGAGCAACTCTTCAGCGTCCATGGCAATCTAACGTAGGGAGCAGTGCGCTAGGGATGTCTGTCCTTAACATTGCCAGCCACCGTGCTGAAGGCCGTAGTGTTCCAGAATCTCCTCACATCGTGCTTGGGCATCTCGGTCAAGCGTAGGGGGCACAGCCACGGCAATGCCTTCAATTTGACTGAGTTCGTAGTCAAAGTGGGAACAGGTTTGGGGCAACAGCCGCACAGAAACCCCATCGAGTAACTGCAAGTGGGCAGCCAGCTCACGATAGACCGCCAGTGACAGGCGGGGATTGTAGTACACCCGTTCACTCATGGGGCTGGGTCGGGGGAGTGGGTAAGGCACAACAATTGACATCATTCAAGCAAACTTTACCCCAGGCTAAAGCCCAGCGCACAAGTGCCACACGATTTTCTGATTTTGTTTTCATTAGAATATTACTGATATGGTTATCTACCGTACGCTTGCTGATGTCTAGTTTGGCGGCAATGTCTTGGTTGGTTAGCCCCGCCGCCACAAGCTCCAACACCTGTAGCTCACGCTCCGACAGCAGTGAATACTCCAACCGATCGTCTTGCGGTATAGACATCCCTAAATCCGTATAATTACTTAGACCCTTATATTCATTGTAGTTGACGATTTCTCTCCTTGCTGCTCTTTTAGCCCAAAACCACACGATTCCCTTACACACGCCCGGCCATCAACGGGGTCGAGGCATGGAGCCGCTGTTGCGTGCCCTTTGGGGAATGGCCTTAGCCCAAGATTTAAGTGAGTTGCCCGGCCTTGATAATTTGGCGCAGCCAACAGGAGTGCTGGCAGAGGCACAGGCGGCGGTAGCGGCGACGGCGGGGAGCGATCGCGCTTGGTTTTTGGTGAATGGTGCCACCAGTGGTCTTTTAGCCGCACTTCTAGCCACGGTAGGGCCGGGCGATCGCGTTCTCGTGGGGCGCAATGTCCACCGCTCAGTGATTGCGGGACTGGTGTTAACGGGGGCGAAGCCCGTCTATTTGGGAGTCGCCGTTGATCCCCAGTGGGGGCTGCCGTTGCCCGTTACCCGTGATGTGGTTGCCGCCGGCTTGGCTGCCTATCCCGATACCAAGGCGGTTGTGCTTGTCAGTCCCACCTATGAAGGCCTTTGCTCACCCTTGGTCGAGATTGCTCAGTGCGTCCATGACCACGGTTTGCCCCTCATTGTCGATGAAGCCCACGGCAGTCATTTTGCCTATCATCCCGCCTTGCCGGTAGCCGCTTTGGCCGCAGGCGCAGATGTGGTGGTGCAGTCGTGGCACAAAACCCTCGGCACGTTAACCCAAACGGCAGTGCTGCATCTGAAGGGGGAGCGGGTGTCCCCTGAGCGCTTGAGTCAAGCCCTGAACCTCGTGCAAACCACCAGTCCCAGCTATTGGTTTTTGGCAGCCCTTGAGCGGGCGGGGGTGCAGATGGCTGAGCAGGGAGAGCAAATCTACGCGCGACTTCTCCAGTGGGTTAAGACCTCTGAATGGCCTTTACCGCGCTGGCAGCCCACAGGTATCCCTCAGGATCCGCTGCGATTGACCCTAGGGACTTGGCCGATCGGTCTGACGGGGTTTGCCCTGGATGAGCTGTTGCAACCGCAGATCATTGCTGAATTTCCCAGCGGGCGATCGCTCACCTTTTGCCTTGGCCTCGGTACCAGCCAAATAATGCTCGAAATCTTGGCCGATCGCCTAAAAAGTGTTTGCGCCGAATACTGTTACCATGCCCCTCTGCCACCACTGGCCATCCCACCAATCCCTAACCGCCAAGAACCCGCACTCTCACCACGGGATGCCTACTTTTGCCCACAGGCATCGGTTCCCCTCAAGGCGGCCTTAAATGAGATTAGCGCTGAGACCCTCTCCCCCTACCCACCGGGAATTCCCGCTGTTATCGCCGGCGAACGGATCACTGCATCAGTGATTGAAACCTTGCAAACCCTCCAAGAGCTGGGGGCAGAGATCGTGGGGGCTACCGATCCTACGCTACAAACCCTAAGAATCTGTAGGGTCTAGTCTTCCCAGTCCTCCTCTTCAATGAGATGGCTCACCAAATGCTGTTCCAAGAGGGGTTGCAGGTGTTGAAAGTCTTGGGGAGAGAGGAGTTCAGGTTCTTGACCGGGGACAAGGCGAGCCACATAAAGGGTGGGACTCAGGGGCGTATAAACGCTGTATTCCCGTGTACCGCAAAAGAAGCTACTGCCCAGAGGTTGATACTCCTCAATGTCATCATCGGCTTCCACCTCAACCGTGAGAATCTCATCTTCATCCAGATCCGGCAGTTCACCCGCTACGGTGAGGGTTAGTGCAGTGCGCTTGAGGGTGAGGTTTTGTTCTTCAAGGATGGCACGGGCTGTATCAAAGACCGCATCAATTTCCTGCTCCTCTAGGGGCACCAAGATTTCTTCCTCGTCGTTTTCGGCCACGACCGCAAAAATTTCTACGGGGTAGTCCACTGGCCGCAGCAGCGCATAGGTTTCCCCTTGCACCTTCAGACGAAACTCGATGTAGCAGTCGAGGAAGCGACCATCATCATCGTAAAGGCGGAGTTGCTCCATCTCCTCCTCGAAGTCTTCCTCCTCCCAAGGCTGCTCATTACTATTTTGCTGGTTTTGATAGTTTGAACCCATGCTGCTTCGGTAAAAAGATTCCCTATGGCATTGGAGCATACCATGCAGCGGGTCGCCGTGGGGCAGCCTTGGTTAATTTTTCTACAAAAACTTAAAATTAAGGGGGATCTAAGCCGGCAAATAGGGCGGCAACCACCTGTGCTGCCTTCTGATCGAGCTTGTGCCAGTCCACCTCCCCAGCAGGGTCAAAGAGGCTGAGGTCAGCTTGCACCTCCCCCACCTGAAAGTCATGGATGCCGCTGTAGTCCAGTTCTGGGGTGTACTGCTGAAAACAAATTTGGTAGCACAGCTCCCACAGGTTCACCCGCTCTTGGCGATCGCCCTGACGTAAGTGCAGCCAGTAGAGAATTTGTGGTTCGGCTTCACCACAGGGAATCTCAACGGTTTCATAGGTGCCCTGCCAAGGGGAAGTTTCTAGCGATCGCCGCAGATGATCAAGCAGGCGAATCAGTGCCGGTTGAATCAGTTGTGCCGCTGCATACCAAGGATGATCCGTGTTGGCCGTCATGAGACTAAGCGAGAGGTTTTTTGACATTGTAGGCTTCGTGGGAGAGCACACTGCGGGGTTCAATGCGATCGCCCGTGTCATAGCAGATGAGGCGATAGTTATAGCTCAGGGGAATACTAATAATTCGGCGATCGTGATTCAGGCGCTTGCCCTTGAACTGGCGATAGTCGGCTCCTGCAAGGAGTTCTGCAATCACTTGGCGGGCTTTGAGGACAATCCACTTCGGCAACCCTTGGAGATCCACCACATCGTTGGCAAAGGAAGCCTCCCATTCCTGCCGTGCCAAGCGTGCTTGTTCCTGTGCCAGTCGTGCTTGTTCCTGTTCTGCTACCTCTAGAGCTTTTGCTTGGATCAACTGAGCGCAGTAGTGGCAAACCTGACCATAGCCTTGGTGGCCGCAGGGAAATTTTTTCCGACGACGTGGCATAGGGCGTTCTCAAAAAAAGCAAAACAGGGCAGAGAGTTATACCCCCCACCCTGAGCATCTATTGATATTTTCCGTCTAAAGGCGTACCATTGGCAACTTAGCCAAGCAGGGCATTGGCCTTGGCCACCACATTGTCCACCGTGAAGCCAAATTTCTCCATGAGGACGTTCCCCGGAGCCGAGGCACCAAAGCGCTCGATCGACACCGTTGCATCGGCATAGCGGCACCAACCAAAACTGGACGCCGCCTCCACCGCAAGGCGTTTTACCCCCGCCGGCAGCACACTGGCTTTGTACTCAGGGGATTGCTCCTCAAAGAGTTCCCAGGAGGGCATGGACACCACCCGCACTTTCTTGCCACTAGTTGTCAGGACTTCAGCGGCCTTGACACAGAGGGAGACTTCTGAACCGGTGCCAATCAGGATCAAATCGGGAGTACCTTGGCAATCCACAAGGGTATAGGCACCTTTGGCAACATTGGCCGCAGAGCTACCGGCCAAGTTGGGCACATTTTGCCGCGTCAGTGCCAAGAGGGTTGGCTGTTTGCGGCGTTGGACGGCCACTTGGTAGGCACCCGAGGTTTCATTGCCATCGGCAGGACGGATCACCAGTAGGTTGGGAATAGCACGCAATGAGGCCAAGGTCTCCACGGGTTGGTGGGTAGGGCCATCTTCACCAAGGGCAATGGAGTCGTGGGTCATCACATAGATCACCCCCGCTTGGGAGAGGGCTGAGAGGCGCAGGGCAGGCCGCAGGTAATCAGCAAAGACCAAGAAAGTGGCACAGTAGGGAATCAAGCCGGAATTGTGGAGAGCAATGCCGTTGCAGATGGCAGCCATGCCGTGTTCGCGCACGCCAAAGCGAATATTGCGATTTTGGTACTGGCCTTTTTGGAAGTCACCGGAGCACTTGAGTTCGGTGAGGTTGGAGTGGGTCAAGTCCGCAGAACCGCCAATGAGTTCGGGCAGATTGGGGGCGATCGCGTTCAGGCAAATTTCCGAATGCTTGCGGGTGGCCACAGCCTTATCTTCAGGAGTGTAGCTCGGCAGATTAGCATCCCAGTTGGCGGGCAACTCACCCCGCAGCAGCCGTTCAAATTCGGCAGCCTCCTCAGGATACTTTTGGCGATAGGTGGCGAGGGTTTGGTTCCACTCCGCTTCATAGCTAGCACCGCGCTCCACAGCTTTGCGGAAGTGGTTGAGGACATCCTCGGGGACAACAAAGGGCTCATAGTTCCAGCCAAGGTTTTCGCGGGTGAGCTTGACTTCCTCAGGCCCAAGAGCAGCGCCGTGCACCCCAGCGGTGTTGGCTTTGTTGGGGGAACCATAGCCAATGGTAGTGGTGACTTTAATGAGTGAAGGTTTATCGGTTACGGCTTTGGCCGCTTCAATGGCTTTGGCAATGCCCGCAAGATCCGTATTGCCATCGGCGACGTGCTGCACGTGCCAACCATAGGCCTCAAAGCGCTTGCAGACATCCTCTGTAAAGGCAATGTCGGTGGAACCGTCAATGGAAATGTGGTTATCGTCGTAGAGGGCAATGAGCTTACCCAAGCCCCAGTGACCCGCAAGGGAGCAGGCTTCGCCGGAGATGCCCTCCATGTTGCAGCCATCGCCAAGGATAACGTAGGTGTAGTGATCCACTAGTGTGACATCGGGCTTGTTGAAGCGAGCCGCTAAATGGGCTTCCGCCACTGCTAAGCCAACGGCGTTACAAATCCCTTGACCGAGAGGGCCTGTAGTCACCTCCACACCGGGGGTCTCAAAGTTTTCCGGGTGACCGGGTGTGCGCGATCCCCATTGGCGAAACTGTTTAATGTCCTCGATGGTGACGCTGTCGTAGCCCGTGAGGTAGAGCAGGGCATACTGCAACATACAGCCATGACCCGCCGAAAGGACAAAGCGATCGCGATTGAACCACTGCGGATTTTTGGGGTTAAACCGCATGAACTGGTTCCACAGCACATAGGCCATGGGTGCTGCCCCCATTGGTAGGCCGGGGTGCCCGGAGTTGGCCTTTTGCACCGCATCGATCGCTAGGAAACGAATCGCATTAATACAGAGTTCATCAAGGGATTGAGTCACCGCAGGCATTGCTTTCTCTCTCTAATTGGGTTTGCAGCAGACAGTTAACGATCGGGAGTAAATTTGCGGAAGGCCAACGTCACGTTGTGCCCACCAAAGCCAAAGGAGTTGGACAAAGCCACCGTCACCGAGCATGCCCGGCTCTGATGGGGAACATAGTCCAGATCGCAGGCAGGATCCGGTTGCTCCAAGTTAATTGTAGGGGGGATGCGATCGTGGGCAACCGCCATCACCGTTGCGATCGCCTCAATACCCCCTGACCCCCCTAGGAGGTGCCCCGTCATGGATTTTGTCGAACTTACGGGAACGCGACGGGCATTTTCCTCACCAAGGGCACGTTTAATAGCGGCAGTTTCCGTACTGTCGTTGGCGGGGGTACTTGTACCGTGGGCATTGATATAGCTCACCTGATCCGGGGCAATCTCCCCATCCTTGAGGCAGGCTTCAATGGCACGGGCCGCCCCTTCTCCCCCCGGTGAGGGAGCAGTCATGTGGTAGGCATCACAGGTCAAGCCATAGCCCACCATTTCTGCATAGATGCGTGCCCCCCGAGCAAGGGCAAATTCCAATTCTTCAAGGATCAAGATGCCTGCCCCTTCCCCAAGGACAAAGCCATCGCGGTTGAGGTCAAAGGGACGGCTGGCATGGTGGGGGTCATCATTGCGGGTGGACAGGGCACGGGCTGCCGCAAAACCCGCCACCGATAGGGGAGTAATTGCTGCCTCAGTACCGCCACAGATCATGGCCTTGGCATAACCGTGCTGCACCATACGGAAGGCATCGCCAATGGCATTGGAACCCGCTGCACAGGCGGTCACGGAACAGGAATTCGGGCCTTTGGCACCGGTGTGAATGGCGGTGAGTCCGGCGGCCATATTGGCAATCATCATCGGGATCATAAAGGGACTACAGCGATCGGGCCCCTTGGTGAGATAGACCTCCTGCTGATCCTCCATCACCTTTAGGCCGCCCACACCCGTACCAATAATGATGCCAATGTCAGTGGCATTGCCCTCGTCAATCGTCAATTGGGCATCTGCAAGGGCTTGCTTACTGGCAGCCACGGCAAATTGAGCAAAGCGATCCATGCGTTTGGCATCTTTGCGATCCATGTAGAGGGTGGGATCAAAGCCACGCACCTCACCCGCAATGCGGCAGTCATGACGACTGGCATCAAAAGCCGTGATGTAATCAATGCCGTTGCGACCGGCCATTAACCCTTCCCAATACTCCGCAAGGGTGTTGCCGAGGGGGGTAATTGCCCCCATCCCCGTGACAACGACCCGTTTTTGGTGCGCCTTTGCCATGGATCTATGCAGCTACCTTATTGTTGATAAAGTCAAGGACATCTTGGACGGTTTTCAGTTTTTCCGCCTCTTCGTCGGGAATTTCCACACCAAACGCTTCCTCAAGTGCCATGATCAACTCCACGGAGTCAAGGGAGTCAGCATTGAGATCCTCGGCAAAACTTGCTTCGGGCACAACCTTTTCTGCATCAACACTGAGTTGATCGGCAACAATGGCTTTTACTTTTTCGAGAATTTCAGATTGATTCATAGATGCCTTAACTGGATGGACAACGATTGAGAACAGTAATTGATGCGGGCGATCGCCATTCCTCAAATCTAGGATGTTTCGTGCCCAGAATCAACGCGCCATAATTATAGGACAGATTGGGGATCCCCTAAGATACTCCTGCAACTGTGATAAGCTACAGTTTGGATACTTGACACCAACAACGCTACATCCACTGTTGCCCTCCCTTCACCGAGTTGCCGATGCATTTTACGATTGCCAGTCTGCTTGCCAACTTTAGCGAAGATAAATTTGTTGCCCCGAAAGTTCTCGAAAAAAAACTCGGCTGTGACGATCCTGAGAGCCAGCGAGAACTGGAAATTGCCCTTGATGCCCTAGAACGCATTGGCCTGCTCATCAAAGAACGGGGCAAGTATCGCCGCGCCAGTGATGATGGCTTGATTGAAGGGCGGCTGCGCTGCTCCAGCAAGGGTTTTTGCTTTGCGATTCAAGATACCGAGGGTGCTGAAGATATTTTTGTGCGTGAGCATCAACTCAGTACCGCTTGGAATGGCGATCGCGTGCTGGTGCGGGTCACCCGTGAAGGCCGCCGCAAGAAATCTCCAGAGGGGGAAGTGAAACTGATCCTTGAGCGGGGAAATCCCTCGGTGATTGCCCGGGTGAAACAGACCGAAGACGGCTTTCGGGCCATTCCCCTCGACGATCGCCTGCTCTTTGAAATTGCCCTTGAACCCAATGACCTCGTGTCCGATCTATCCACGGTGGTGGATCAACTGGTGCATGTGAACATTCGCCGCTATCCCTTGGGGGGGTACCTGCCGACGGGGGAAATTGGCCAGATCCTAGGGAGTGATGCCCAATCGGCGCCAGCCTTAGATTTGATTTGCTGCAAACATAATCTTGTCCGCCAATTTAGCCCCGCCCTGCGGACAGCAGCCGCCACCTTAAATGCCCAGTTGGAAACCTTGGACTTGAGCGATCGCCAAGACTTGCGGGAACTGGTCACCATTACCTTAGTGGCTCCCGGCCAAGAACCCCAAGTGGCCTTTTCCCTCGATGCCCTCGAGCAAAATCTCTGGCAGTTGGGGATTCACATTAGCGATGTGGGGGGATTGCTCCCCCGCGATGAACTGCTGGATCGCACTGCTCGCCGTCAGGGGATGACCCTCGCCACCCCTGAACTGAGTTTGCCCCTCTTGCCGCAGGAATTGGAGAGGTTGCGCTTGCTGCCGGGGGGCGATCGCGCTGCCATTTCGCTGCTGATGGTGATCAACAATGCCGGTGAAGTTCAGTCCTACAGAATTTACCGCAGTTGTATCCGCGTTGATGCCTGTGTCACCAGTGAGCAGGTGGCGGCCACCCTTGCCCTAGGGGATACTTCCGGTGATTGGTTGCGTGCCCTGATTCACCTTGCCAATGCCGTGAGTCAGCAACGACAGGCACGGGGGAGTATTGAAGTTACGCCAGCGGATGCCCTGAGCCTTGCCTATGCCGATGAGGGTCTCGCCCCCGCCATTCCCCTACCGAGGGTCACCCCTTGGACAAGCTTAGTGATCCTTGCCAATGAACTCCTGGCTCGGCATTTGGCGAAGTTGGGGGTACCGGCTCTCTACCGCACGCAGCCTGTGCCCGAACTCTATGCCGTGCAGGATTTTCTCAAGCTCTGCCAAAATCTCAACTTGCCCTTGAGCCTAGACAATCCCACGCAGGTCACGCCCCGCGACTGTCAGCGCTTTATGGCACAATTGGCCACCTCGGATCTAGCAGCCGTGTTGCAGGAACTGTTGCTCGATAAACTCAAACCCGCCAGCGATACTGCCGTGGCGCTGCCCCACTTTAGTTTGGCCACTGGCGAGGGCTATGGCCATTTCTGCTCACCCCTCCAACGCTACACTGACATTGTGAATCAGCGCATTTTGCACATTCTCCTGACGGAAGGGCGCGATCGCCGCGGGCCACGGGCAAAAGAGCGCGTCAATCTTGGCGAGTCCAGTTGCTTGGAGCAGGTGAATTGGACTGTTTTCACCACCGATATCCAGCGGGAAGTGGACACCCTCGTTAACGAATTAGCCCCCCACCTCCAAGAGCGGGAGCGGCAAACCTACACGGCTTGGAAGGATTTGGTGGGGCTACAACGGGTGCGCCAAGTCCAAGCCTGCATCGGCGAAGTGCGTTCGGGCATTATTACCGGCGTGCAGTCCTATGGCTTCTTTGTGGAACTGATTGACTTTAATGTTGAGGGCTTAGTCCACGTCAGCTCCCTCAAGGATGACTGGTATGAATACCGTGCCCATGCCCAAACCTTGACGGGTCGGCGTAACCGCTTGCGCTACCGCTTGGGCGATCGCGTTGAAGTCCTGATTAAAAATGTGGATTCCTACCGCCAGCAGGTGGATTTGGCGGTCATTAGTGGTGGCTCCCAAGTGACGGAAGAAGATCTCAACGGTAGTAGTGACGGCGGCGAAGCCCTCACCCCTTCTGAGGATGACGCTCCTGAGACTCTCTAAACCAGCAGTTGACGTTTTGCAGGGAGTGGGCAGCGGTTGAAAATCATTTATTTTGGCACACCGGAGTTTGCCCTTGCGCCGCTACAACGGCTGCTGGAAACAGAGACCTATCAAGTGTTGGGGGTGGTCACCCAGCCCGATTGCCGACGGGGACGGGGCAACCAGTTATCGCCTTCTCCGGTCAAGGCCTTAGCCCTTGGCCACAGATTACCGGTTTGGCAGCCGGAACGTCTGCGTCGGGATCCAGAGCTGCCTGAGGTCTTGCGATCGCTAGGCGCTGATGTCTTTGTGGTGGTGGCCTACGGTCAAATCCTGCCCCCGTCGATCCTTGAGATTCCCCGTTACGGCTGCATCAACATCCACGGCTCGCTGCTGCCGAAGTATCGCGGTGCCGCGCCCATTCAGTGGGCGCTCTACCATGGCGAAGGGGAAACCGGCGTGACGACGATGCGCATGGATGCGGGTATGGACACAGGCCCGATGCTCCTGAAGCGCAAAGTAACGATTCATCTAGGAGATAACGCTGCTACCCTCAGTGCCAAGCTCAGTGACATGGGTGCCGACCTCCTACTAGAAACCTTGCAGCAACTGCTACAGCTTCAACCCGAACCCCAAAACGACGCTGAGGCTACCTACGCACCGCTCATTCAAAAAAGTGACTATGCCATTGATTGGGGGCGATCGGCCTTAGCCCTTCACAACCAAGTGCGCGCCTTTTACCCCTATGCCTATACCCAGTGGCAAGACACCCCCTTGAAACTGCTGCAAACGTGGCCATTGGTGCCCGAAGTGAGGGCCGAATTACCGGAACCTTTACACTCTTTTGTTTGTGAGCCTGAGGCATCTTCCGCCCCGGGTACGGTGGTAGAGCTAATTAAGGGATGGGGCCCCGTGGTACAGACGGGCAAGGGTCGCCTGCTGCTGAGTCAAGTGCACTTGAGTGGTCGCAAAGCCCAATCGGGGTGGGATTTTGTCAATGGGGTACGGCTGGCGATCGCCACTCAATTCGATATGATGCCCTCAGCCCTGTAACTGAGTTTTAAGCACGCGGGGCTTAATGTAACTAAATGTTACGATTTTGCCGTTTTGACAGCATTTCACCTTGACACCCCTCGGATCGGCTCACTACACTGGCACACATACCTAGGTACGTCTCTAACCCCTATGGAAGATAAGCAAAAGGTTACGTTGTATCTATCCCCCGATGTGCACCGCCAGCTAAAGATTGCCGCTGTGGTCGAGCAGGAAACGATGTCCACCCTTGCTGAACGTGCCATTGAATTTCTGCTGGCTCACCCAGAAGTACTGGCGGAATATGCCGAGCAAAAGCATGGCAATGTGCATCGGGTTTACCACTGCCCAGAGTGTGCTAGTGCCCTTGTCCTACGGGGGGATGAGCTAACGGCCTTGGTCAATCAGCCCACAGTGATTGATGACGACAGCCTCAGTGTTCCTTCGCTCTCCGTCGAGTTGGTGTCTGCCCGCTAGGGGCGGGGGTGTTGGGTCAGCCTTGAAAGAAGGAGGTGATTGCTGTGCAAGAAGAATTGAGTATCCTCATCCAAGCGCAATATCCGTTGATCTACCTCCTGACCTCTGAAGAAGAGCGGGCTGAGCAGGCGATCGCTACCATTGCCCAAAGTCAAGTCGGGTCTCAAGGGCGGTCTCCCCGCAAGCTCTACATCTGGACAGTGACCCACGGCATGGTCGAGTATGGCCATCCCCGCAACAACAGTCACCACAACACTGTCTCGCCGGAAGCCGCCATTCAATGGGTTGTTCACCAACGGGAACCGGGCATCTACGTCTTCAAGGATTTGCACCCCTTCATTGATTCGCCCCCTGTAACTCGTTCTTTACGGGACGCGATCGCCAGCTTCAAAAGCAGCCACAAAACCATTATTCTCATGTCCCCGGAAGCGGCGCAGCGGATTCCTGTCGAACTGGAAAAAGAAATCGTTGTCGTTGACTACCCTCTACCCAGTATCAACGAACTAGATGAGGTGCTCGAGGAGCAACTAGATCCCCGCAATCGCCGCCTCACCCCTGAGGTACGGGAAAAACTCGTCAAAGCCACCCTTGGCCTGACGCGGGATGAAGCTGAAAAAGTCTTTCGCAAAGCCAAAGTGACCGCAGGTCGCCTCACGGAAGCAGAGGTAGATATTATTCTCTCCGAGAAAAAGCAAATTATTCGTCGCAATGGCATCCTCGAGTATATGGAAGTGGATGAAACCATTGATTCGGTCGGCGGTCTAGAGGAACTGAAAGTCTGGTTACGCCAACGCGCCAACGCCTTCAGTGAAAAGGCGCGTGAATACGGCTTACCGCAACCGAAGGGGATGTTAATTTTGGGGGTTCCCGGCTGTGGGAAGTCCCTGATTGCCAAAACCACCTCCCGCCTTTGGGGCTTGCCGTTGCTGCGCCTTGATATGGGGCGCGTCTATGACGGTTCAATGGTGGGGCGATCGGAGGCCAATTTGCGCAATGCCCTAAAAACCGCTGAATCCATTTCCCCTGCCATTCTCTTTATTGATGAAATGGACAAGGCCTTTGCGGGCGGAGCAGGCTCCTCGGACTCCGATGGCGGTACCTCAAGCCGGATCTTTGGCTCCTTCCTGACTTGGATGCAGGAGAAAAAGTCTCCCGTCTTTGTCTTGGCGACAGCCAACCGCGTCGAACGGCTCCCCGGTGAATTTTTGCGCAAAGGTCGCTTTGATGAAATTTTCTTTGTGGATTTGCCCAATGCCGAGGAGCGCAAGGAAATCTTTCGCATTCACCTCACCAAGCGCCGTCGCGAGATTGATCGCTTTGACCTAGAGCAACTGGCCAATATCTGTGATGGCTTTTCAGGTGCCGAGATTGAGCAGGCCATCATTGCTGCCATGTACGAAGCCTTTGCTCAAGGGCGTGAGTTTACCCAGTTAGACATTATTGCCGCTAGCCGTGCCACTCAACCCCTTTCCAAGACGATGCAAGAGCAGGTCACGGCACTGCGTGATTGGGCACGCCAACGGGCGCGTCCGGCGGCTGCTTCAGTGGCTGAATACCAGCGACTGGAGTTCTGACAAGCTTCCTTCTGTCTGCCCTGCGCAGATGGGAGAAAGACCCGACCACAGGGGTTTGGTTCGCCATAAATTGTGGTTCATTCAGTCCAATGTTTCTGTCTCAATCTGGAGGAAATCCACATGTCTCACTTCAGCACCCTGCGTACGAAAATTACCGATGCTGAAATCTTGAAAGCGTCCCTGCGGGATCTGGGCATTACGGTGAAAACCAATGCCGATGTGCGTGGCTACAATGGCCAACGTGTTCGCTCTGACATCGTCGCTGTCCTCGATGGCGAGTATGATCTGGGCTGGTCTCGCAATGCTGATGGCACCTTTGATCTGATTGCTGACCTCTGGGGTGTGGCCAAAAAACACAACCAAACTGAGCTGATCAACTCGATCAACCAAAAATATGCCATCAACAAAACCTTGGCTGAGGTGAAGCGTCCTGGCCTTCAGAACGCCAACGTCAAGCTTGTGGTGCATAGCTAATCCTGTTGCCAATTGCTTTGTACTGTCTAGCGCGCGTTCCCAAGTAATCCGCTGGCTGACTCCCTAGGGGTCGGCCTCTTTTTTTATCTCAGGATTACGAATATGGTATTTTGGCGGTACAGGGAAGGATGGCTTATAGTTATTGAGTTCTGGCCAGCACATTCAAGAGCGTTTTTCTCCAGAGGCTAAGCTAGTCGTTGCCAGTGGAGATGTCTGTGAGGTGATTCGTCAGGTGCCGGATGAGGCTATGACGCTCATCTTTACGTCGCCGCCCTACAACCTCGGCAAGGCCTATGAAACGACGGTGGCGATCGAGGACTATCTCCAAAGCCAAAGTGAGGTAATTACCGAGCTATATCGAGTACTACGGCCAGAGGGAAGTTTGTGCTGGCAAGTGGGGAATTTTGTTCAAGGGGGAGAGGTGTATCCCTTGGATATTTTGTTTTATCCCCTGTTCAAGCGGTTGGGTTTGAAGCTGCGCAATCGCATCATCTGGAAATTTGGCCATGGTCTCCATGCCACAAAGCGCTTTTCTGGCCGCTATGAAACGATTCTCTGGTTCACGAAGTCCGATCACTACATCTTTAATTTGGATGCCGTGCGTATTCCAGCCAAATATCCGGGGAAACGCCATTTCAAAGGCCCCAATAAGGGCAAACCCTCGGGCAATCCCTTGGGCAAAAATCCATCCGATGTCTGGGAAATCCTTCTTCAGGATTGGCAAGAACTGGTGTGGGATATTCCCAATGTCAAGTTCAATCATCCTGAAAAAACATTGCATCCCTGCCAGTTTCCCATTGAGTTGGTGGAGCGGTGCGTTCTCGCCCTCAGTCATGAAGGGGATTGGGTCTTTGACCCCTATATGGGGGTGGGATCATCGCTTTTGGCTGCCCTAATGCACAATCGGCGGGCGATGGGCTGTGAAAAGGAACCCGCTTATGTCAACATTGCTCGCCAACGGATTCAGGCCTATGAAAATGGCACCCTGCCCTACCGTCCCCTCGGCAGACCGGTGTACGCCCCCACAGGACATGAGAAAATAGCCCAAGTTCCTGAAGAGTGGCAACAGTGAATTGGCGATCGCTCGATGAACTGGTACGCATTCAATCCAAGTGGGTGACCTTGATTGCCGAAAAGTGGCTGACGGACACAGGTGAAACCTTAGAATACTGGCGGGTAGAAAAGGCGGACTCGGTGATTGTCCTGCCGCTGCAAGGGAAGGATTTAATCTGCTTGCCGCCAACCTTTCGGGTGGGGGTTCAGCGAGCTACGGTGGATTTTCCCGGTGGCAGAGTAGGGTCGGATCAAGATCCGATCGCGATCGTGCCGCAAATTTTGACACGGGAATTGGGAATTACCGCTGATGTCATTCAAGGAATCACCCCGATCAGTGAGCAGCCTTGGCTGGTCAATAGTGCTTTCTCCAATCAAAGAGTGTGGGGCTTTGTTGCTGAACTCGCACCAAGGGCAACGGTACCTCAAGCCGGGGGCAGGTTTCGGCTCGGGAGTCCGGACATCTCACAGCTTCTTGCACAGTTGGAGTGCTTGCAATGTCGTGCTGTTTTGTTGCAATGGCTGTATCTCTCTTTATAGCTATTCCAATAGAGAATGAGGCATCATCCAGCATAATACTTGCGAATCACCTCATCAATCGAACTGTTTGACCCTGCATACATTCGCGCTCGCTTCAGCGCACTGAAGTCGTGCTCAATCACATTCAAATCAAGAGAGTATTTCGGTAAAAATAACACCTCGTGACCCGCCGCTTTCACCACTGCCTGAATCACCCCTTTCGGGTGAATCGGTGCATTATCCATGATATACACCACTGTTTCCTCGCCGTGACTCTCTACCCATGTGTCGAGCTGCTGTTGATACGCTTGCCGCTCTTCCTCACACCGTTCTTGGTAACGCATCTGTTTTTTTTCGGGTCATGCCCATCTGGTCGAGGGCGTAACTAATGGTGGAAACTTGGACGCCAAATCGCTGGGCACGGTCGATTAAACGGTCGTCGGGATGGGCAGCAACATCCGCTGCTAAGGCCGCCCAATCCAGCTTCCAAGGACAACGGGGGACAACCGTGGGCGCTAAGTCCTCTCGCTTCAGCCAGCGATGGATGGCGGCGCGGCTCACCTGAAAGATCTGAGTCGTTTCACTGATTTTGCCGCCTTGCTGGATATAGGAGACAACCCGCTCTCGTCAGTCCAAGCTATAGCTCATATTCTTGAGTAACATTCATGACGCTTTGAGTATAGCCTATCCCTCTTGAAAATATCTCACTCCCTTTCGAAATGGCTATACGTTGACATCTCCCCTATTGCCACACTTTTATTGTCCCCTAGGGCAAATTTTTGAGCTGTGAGCCTATCGGTCAATTATTGCTATAGAGGCTAAAGAGCGATCGAAAGTCGAAGAGACGAATCAACATTGGCCAAAAGGCATCTAGGCCATTGGGGGCTTTGGGTTTGTGCCACCATGTGAGGCCACCATAGAGCAGTTGTACGAGGTGCCGCTGTGCCTCATCACTGACCTCTAAAAATCGCAGGTAAATGCAGCACCGCTCCTCTTCAGTGCGGGTACGAACCACGGCTGCGGTGACGCTAAAGTCCTGTTCCAAAAAGGTCAGCGTGCCGACGGTATCTCTTTGGGCTTCGATAAAACGCCCTGCAGTCAGCAACAGGGCAGCACCAGTCTCCGACACATCGCGGGTATAGCCCCAGTAGGTTTGATCCTCCAGTTGGAAACGACATACGGTGCAAACGGGAAAGCGATCGCTCTGACGGCGGGTGGGCTGATCAATGGAGGACAGAACCGCAATCAAGGCAATAAAGGCGTTGTAGAGCGTCCAAGCCAGCATCACCTCTAAACCCGCCCGTTCATACTCCATTGGTGGCCAGATATGGAGCCAGTAACCCCCATAGCGGATAAAGACCCCCACCCCGACTGCAATCACAAACGCCGCCAGCGGCCATGTATAGCGCAAATTCAACCGCTTCCGATTGGAGAGGGTGCCCTTGTTAGTGACAATGCTGCCAATTTTACCGAAGGGATTGCGGAGGATTTTAATCAGTTGCACCATCCCCGGAAAGGCAAAGGTCACCTCATAGACTTCACCCCAGACGGAAAAATACCGCCCTTCTGTCGCCCAGCTAAAGGTGGCGATCGTCAGCAGTGTATAGGGCAGCGCATAAAAGAGATACTCACCAAACGTGGCCACCGTCAGGGAAATACCGGTCATCAGGCTCAAAAAAGGACCGACGAGAAAGCACGTGCGGATAAAGGGATTAATGTTGTGCAAGAGCAGCGAGAGGTGGCAACTGCGCTGAAACCACGACAGTTTTGACCAAATGGGGAGATCATCACCACAGAAATAGATTTGCATATTCCCCTGTAGCCAGCGCAGCCGTTGCTCCAGATGATCTTGGAAGTTGCGAGGAGACTCCCCCATGCTGAGGATTTCATTGAGGTAAACGAGGCGATAACCAGCGATCTGCATTTTGGTTCCCGTTTGGAAATCCTCGACTACACAGCGGGTATAGTATCCACCCACGGCTTCTAGGTCACGGCGGCGCACCACATAGGAGGTACCGCAGCAGATAATGGCGTTGCCAAAGTCCCGCCCCGGCTGAATAAAGCCAAAAAAGTACTCCATATCGCCGGGCATCATGAACTCAATGCCAAGGTTTTGGGAGTGGTAGTCAGGGTTAAAGAAGTGCTGGGGGGTCTGCACCATGGACACGTGATCATCTTGAAAGAAGCCCACGGTGCGGCTCAGGAAGTTCTGAAAGGGAATAAAGTCGGCATCAAAAACGGCAATCAGTTCACCAGTGGTGTATTTCAGGGCATGGTTGAGGTTACCTGCTTTGCGGTGCTCATTGGTGGGACGGGTGAGATAGTTGACCCCCAGATGCTCACAGAGATCCGCAATTTCCGATCGCCGACCATCGTCGAGGACATAGATGCTTTTATTTCTGTAGTTGATCGCCTGACAGGCCACAATCGTCCGCCGCAAAATATAGGGAGGCTCATTATAGGTGGGAATAAAAATATCCACACTGGGGCAGTATTCGCCGCTGAGAACTGCCTGCTGATAGTGATCGGCCTGGCGCGATCGCCAAGCAGTCGTCAGCCATGCCGTCTGATAGAAGTAAAGCAAATAGGTGAAAAAGTAGAGCACCTCAAGACCATAGAAGCCAATACTGGCAGTAAAGCTCAACCAGTGGGCATCATTGAGCGTCACCCAGCCCCGCCACACCAGATAGCGGCAGCCAAAGAGAATAACAATGAAGCGAATAATCAAGCGTGTGACATTGTTGCTGGGAATAAAATTGAGGGCAACTGCCACCACTGCCGCAAGGACAATGGGCCACCACACGCTTAAATCATCGGTGGGCATCTGCAGGAGGTCGGGCAGAGGCCGCAACTGATCGGGATTCACTAAATCAATGGGAAAGAGCGTCGGTCGCCACACCGTCGCCAACAGCACACCAAAGAGGAATAGGATGCTGAAAACAAAAAGACCCCAGACCCACGGTGAAACCAGTTGCGGGGGGGAAGTGGGCTTGGGTGGCTCATGGGTCATAGGGAGACCCCCTAAAAAGAGGAAATTTAGGCCATCGTTGGCATTTGCAGACGGGCAAAAATCATGCGGCCTGCCGAGGTTTGCAGGGCACTGGTCACAACCACCGACAACTGATCGCCAATGTGATCCACCCCCTCTTCGACAACCACCATCGTGCCATCCTCAAGGTAGCCCACCCCTTGCGCTGGTTCTTTCCCTTCCTTGAGAATCTTCAACTCCAGCGTATCGCCGGGGAGGTAGATGGGGCGCAGGGCTTGCGCTAACTCGTTGACGTTAAAGACATCCACTTTTTGGAAGCGGGCAACTTTGTTGAGATTCAAATCATTGGTGACAAGAGTGCCGTTGATTTCTTGGCAGAGGCGCACCAGCTTGGCATCCACCGTTGTTAATTCTGGATAGTCTGCGGAGTGAATGACAATGCGATCGCCCAAACTGGCTTGGAGGCGATTGAGAACGTCGAGACCTCGCCGACCACGAATCCGTTTTTGTTCATTCCCCGCATCGGCAATCAGTTGCAACTCTTGCAGTACAAACTGGGGCACAATGATTTGCCCTTCGAGTACCCCAAGATTCAACAGCGCCTCAATGCGGCCATCAATAATGCAACTGGTGTCCAGTACCTTTGCTCGGGCAGGTTTGAGCATCCCCTCAGCCAAGAGACTGCTAGCAACGGCATTGGGGTTAATTAACCGCAGCAGGGCAGGCCCGTGACTATCGGCCAAAGTGGTTCCCGAATAGGCAAAGACAATGCTAGTGAGAACAGCAATCAGGGGTTTAATAAAGGAAAAATCCTTGGGAATGGGCAACAGGAAAATCGGTGCCAGCATCAAGTTGGCCAAGAGCAACCCCACCACTAGACCCACGGCTCGCGACAAGAGCGTTTCTGGGGGCAATTGACGGATACTGCGCTCAAGACGATGGTAAAGGGACTGCAACAATAAACCAAGGGCAATGCCAACAATGGCGCCAAAGCCAGCCATGACCCACTGCAATCCCCGCACATTGGCCACTTGAGCAAGAACCGTTTCTGGGAGGAGGTCAATGCTGTTGAAGCCAACGGCAATTCCCATCACGACGATAATGAGGAGTAAGATGGTATCGAGCATTGGTTCGCTCCTGTCGCGCTGGACATCTCCATAGGCCATTACTTTAGGATTATACTTTTTTCTCTTTTGCTGCGGTGTTGGGCTGTTGCATATCGAGATGACGACTAATGCGGGTACCGGCTCGGATGCCCTCAGCTTCGGCTTGAGGCCCCAGAATGGCCCGTGCCACCATGCCACCGAGGGTCGCCCATAGCGTTTCCTTAGTAAAGGCTTGACTGGTTTTCACCCACCACTCTAGGAAAAGATGCAGGGATGGGGGAGGAGGTTCCTCAGGGGATGGCGCCGCCAACTGTCGCCCGAGATCTTCCCCTAGTTGCGCACCAACCATATTGCCCACTACGCGCCCGACGGTTTCGCCCACAGGCCCCAAGACCACTTGCCCCGCCAAGCCGCCAGCAATTTCACCGGCGGTACCCCCAATTTTGTCACCCGTGCGAATCTCCAAGACTTTCGCGACCCGTTCCGGCGTTTCCTCAAGGGCAGTAAATTGCAGTTGGGTGATTTGCTCCGTGGCTTCCATCCCTAATCGCGCACCAATCACACCGCCAACAAAGGTGCCCACTTGCACCCCCATGACCGCACCCGCAGGCCCCATAAACAGGCCACCCGCCGTTCCCCCCACCATGCCACCGAGAATATCACCTACATAGCCGCCCATGAGAAATCCGCCCATGGAGGTGAGTTTGTTGCCCACCTCTTCGGGTTCGAGATCAAAGGCGCGGGTGAGGTTTTGCAAGCCCTTATTGCCTTGGCCAATGATCTGGACATCCCCCCAAAATTGAATGGCCGCCAACAGTTGTAGGGGCGTGATTTGCTCGAGGTGATACTCAATGGTAATTGAGGCGGCAAGGGGGTTAACGTGAACAGATTTGATCCCTTGGCGGGTTTTCAGATAGGCACTCAGGGAATCGCGAAAGGCAGCATCCGTTTTCAGTTCTTGAATCCGCAATCGCAGGCGATCGCCCGTGAGGTGCATGACTTCGGCAATCGGCGCAGTTTCGGCAGTGGCCATGGGAAACCCACCCAATAGGCTCTAGTTGCCGTTGTAGCACGCGCACCAAAGCAAGGAGGAAGATCTGTCAAAATGTTAAGGGAATCACACACAGAGTGAATGACCATGACAGCCACGGTAAAGGTCGAACATCTCAAGAAGTCCTACGGTGCCATTACAGCGGTGGCCGATGTCTCCTTTAGCGCCCATCAAGGGGAAATTTTTGGGGTGCTGGGGCCAAATGGCTCAGGGAAAACGACAACACTGCGCTGTCTGTGTACCCTCTCGCGACCGGATGCTGGGGTATTGGAAGTCTGTGGTCTTTCGGTTCTCCACCAACCTCATTTAGTGCGCCAAAAATTAGGCTATGTGGCTCAGGAGGTGGCGCTTGATAAAATCCTCACGGGTCAGGAATTTCTAGAATTACAGGCGGCGCTGTACCACATTCCCCGTGCCCTGATTCCAGAGCGCATTGAAGCAGTGCTGGCACGGTTGGATTTATTGGAATGGCGCGATCGCCAGTGTGGTACCTACTCGGGTGGCATTCGCAAACGCTTTGATCTCGCGGCAGGACTACTGCATCAACCCCAAGTGCTTGTCTTAGATGAACCCACCGTAGGCCTCGACATTGAAAGTCGCCAAGTGATTTGGGATGTGCTGCGGGATCTCAAGGCTCAGGGACTGACCATTATCTTGACCAGCCACTACCTTGAGGAAGTGGATCTCCTTAGCGATCGCTTGGCGATTCTCGATCAGGGGCGGGTGATTGCCAGTGGCTCTCCCGAGGAACTCAAGGCCAATATTGGGGGCGATCGCGTCACGTTGCGGGTACGAGAATTTACACCGCGTCAAGAGGCACAAATGGCCCAGGCCCTTCTCAGTCAATTGGACTGCGTGAAATCGGCGCTGATTAATGCCAACCAAGGCAACTCCTTGAATCTGGTGGTCACAGATGCGGCTGTGGCGATCGCAGCCATTAGAAGGGCGCTAGAGGAAGCAGGACTTCCCCTCTTTAGCTTGGCGCAGTCACGACCCAGTTTAGATGATGTCTATTTGGCCGCCACGGGTCAAACCCTCTTGGATGCCGACTTGGCAGCAGCGGCGCAGCGGGACAGCAAACAGTTGAAAAAAGAGGCCATGCAACGCTAATGGGGCAGCCAATTCTTTGGGTTCATGGAGACTGCCTCGACCCCACGGCGCCCATCTTTGACCGCTATCCCAAGGCGCCGGCCATTTTTGTTTGGGATGTAGCGCTCCTCAAGGAGTGGCAAATTCGCCTAAAGCGGCTGGTCTTTCTCTATGAGTGCCTGCTGGATCTCCCCGTGGAAATGTACCGGGGTGAGGTCGCTCCCTTGGTGAATGCCTTTGTTGAGGTGCACGGCGGCGATCGCGTGGTGACAATGGCCAGTCCTAGCCCTCGCTTTCGCGCCATTTGTCAGCAATTGGCCTATCCAGTGGAGATCCTAGAGCCAGAACCCTTTGTCACGTTACCTGCCAATGCTGATTTGAAGCGATTCTTTCGTTATTGGAAGTTGGCGAAACCCCGCTTGGGACTATAAAAGATGCTGGCGATCGCCCGATCCCTTGAGAAGATGCCTTGGCAGCCGCGATTCTCCCTGTTGGATCGCTATATTCTGCGGGAGATGATTCGCCCCTTTGTCTTTGGTTTTGGCATTTTTACGGCGATCGCTGCCGTTATTGGTACGGTGTTCTACCTCATTCGCAATATGGTGGAGCACAACCTTGGCATCCTCAGTGCCCTTCAAGTCTTTTTTCTGCGTTTGCCCACCTTTGCGGTGCTGGGCATTCCCATGGCGATGCTCTTTGGTTCGCTCCTTGCCTATAGTCAACTGTCCCGCCGCAGTGAACTGATTGCTTGCAAAAGCTGTGGGGTGAGTCCGCTGCGTTTAGTGCGACCGGCGCTCCTAGCGGGGTTCTGTGCCTTGCTCTTCACCTTTGCCCTCAATGAACTGGTGGCTCCCCCCATGGCCTACCGCGCCATCAAGACCTTGGAAGTGGCGATTCAACGCCCCCAACCTACCTTTCAAACCCGCAATATCTTCTACCGTCGTTTTGCTGGGGGGCAGCTTCAGCAACTCTTTTTTGCCCATCGTTTTGATGGCGAGGTCATGGGTCAAGTGACGGTGTTGAACTTTGAGCAGGGGCAATTGCGAGAAATTATTACGGCGCAGGAAGCCCAGTGGCAGGGTTCGGCGTGGCTGTTTCGGCAGGGCACCTACCACCACCTGACCCGCGATCGCGACTATGATGTGGCCGAGACCTTCTCAGAACGAACATTTGCCTACCCCCGCACCCCCCTTGATTTAGCGATGGAAACGCGAGCACCAGAGTTTATGACCAGCCGCGAAATCTATCAGTACTTGCAAGTTTTGGCGGAAAGTGGCGATGCCAAACGTCTGCGGCAGTGGCGGGTGCAGTTGCAGGAAAAGCTCTCTCTCCCCTTTTTGTGTCTCAGTTTTGCTGTTGTCGGCGCTGTTTTGGGGATCAGTTCTCCCCGCCAAGGACAGGGGCGGGCCTTTGGGCTCAGTGTGGCAATTATTTTTGGCTATTATGTCAGTGCCTTTATCTTCACGGCCTTTGGTGAGGGGGGAGCCATTTCACCCCTTGTGGCCAGTTGGCTGCCAAAGGGGATAGTCAGCGCGATCGCCCTCGGCATGCTCTACCATGCCAATCGTCATTAGTAGGGAATCTGCCAATAGCGACAGGCCGCATGGGCAAGGGTCATCACACCCACGGGGATAGCCTGTTCATCGACATCAAACTCCGGGTGATGCAGGGGATAGTTGGGGCGATCGCGAAACCCTACCCCAAGGCGAAACATCGCACCGGGGGCATGCTCTAGGTAAAGGGCAAAATCCTCTGCCCCCAGGGACGGTTCCGGCAAAATATGCACATGGGGGGCACCCACCACATCAGTCGCCGCCTCCGCCAGCAGTTGCGATAGGTAGGGCGTATTTTCCACCCCCGGTACGCCCCGCCGATAGTGGAGTTTGTAACGGGCACCGTAGGCATGGCAGACATTGGCCACAATTTGCTCAATCCAGGTCGGGAGGGTGGCACGGGTTTCCGGATGGAGCGATCGCACCGTTCCCTGAAGGGTGACCTGATCGGCAATGACATTGGCAGCCCGTCCCCCTTGAATTTTGCCAAAGGTAACCACCACGGGTCGCAGGGGATTCTGCGTGCGGCTAATGGCCTGTTGCAAAGCACTGATCACTTGAGCGGCAATCCAAATCGCATCTACCGCTTCATGGGGGCGGGCACCGTGGCCCGATTCTCCCAAAATCGTTAACTCAATGTCATCGGCAGCCGCCGTCAACGCACCGTAGCGCACCGCCACTTCCCCCGCTGGAATGGTGGGAAACACATGGAGCGACAAAATGGCACTCACCTCTTTCATAGCGCCATCGGCAATCATCCAACTCGCCCCTTGGGCAATTTCTTCCGCAGGCTGAAAAATAAACCGCACCCGGCCGGGGAACTCCTCCTTGAGGGCTGCTAACACCATTGCCGTGCCCAGACCCACCGTGGTGTGGACATCGTGACCGCAGGCGTGCATCACCCCGCTATGTTTTGAGCTAAACTCGAGTCCAGTGCGCTCTTGAATCGGCAGGGCATCCATATCGGTGCGAATGGCCAAGAGCCGCTGTTCTTTGGGATTCCCCGCCAGTTCCGCAATCACCCCCACTTTCCCCACATCCTGCTGTACCGTTAAGCCGGCGGAGGAAAGTACCCCCGCCACATAGGCAGCGGTTTGATGTTCTTGGCCACTCAATTCGGGGTAGCGGTGCAGATGGCGACGAATTTCAATGAGACGGGGGGTGAGGGTTTGGGTAATCTGGCGAATCCGAGCAAGCATAGCGCAGCCGTGGCGATATTTTTGTATCCTATCGAATCTCAGGAATTCAGGTGAACCACTCCTGATAGGGGTGCTCCGCTAAGTAGGCATTGGTATAGCGGGGGTCGTCGGTCACTTCTAGGCCAATCCACGGGGGTAGAGTCAGGGGATAGTCAGGCTGGGGCAATTCAATTTCTGCCAAAATCAGGCCAGTACAGGCGCCAGCAAATTCATCCACTTCCCAACACAGATCACCCGCTGGAATACGATAGCGGTTTTTCTGGATGATGGGTTGTAGGCACAATTCCGCGAGGAGTTCCCTTGCATCAGCAACGGGGATAGCATACTCATACTCACGGCGTTGGCCACCGCTGGCTTTGCCCTTGATTGTGATCCATGCTTGCTCACCCGCAAGACGCACCCGCACCGTGCGCTCAGGAACTGTGGACAGGTAGCCTTGGGCAAATTGGGACACACTTGTGACCAGCGATCGCCATTCTTCGCCTGTGACAAGGAACTTGCGCTCAATTTCGATGCCCATTGCCTAGACCGCTGTGGTAAATGAACCGTGGAGACCATAGGGAATGTGGTGTTTCAAGCGCAATCGTGCCACTGGCCCGGCGCTAATGGCTGCCGCATCAAAGATGAGTAACTGCGATTTGTGGCAACTGGCATCATACACCACCTGCAAGAGCCAGCCATCCTCTTCCCCTTGGGCACCCTGCCAGAGAAAGTCACCCTTTTGCAGACCCCGCGGGACAAAAATGGGTTCACTGGCAAAGCCACGCGGTGCCGCCGACCAAAATTGTTCCTCCCCCGTCTGGCGATTGCACCGCCACAGTGCCTGGAGAGGCGCATTGGTTTTCGGATCATGCCCTGCCGCCAAATACGTGTAGCGATAGGGTTGCCCCACCTTGGCCGGATGCACTACGGGAAATTCACAGGGGCGATCGCTCACCACTTGCCAATCCACAGCCTTGGTTTTGGGGTTCAATTGAATCCGCCACAGCAGGCTTGAGGGCAGCGCTGCAAAATTCACCTCCCGAAAATCCATGCCCGGTTCGAGATTGGGAAAGTGGCTGTAGGCAATGGACTCCACATGAATTTCATCCCCAGCTTCGTAGGCATTGGCATGGTGAAAGACAAAACAGGCGGGCATCGTCAACATCTGGGGAGTCCCACCCCGACGAGGCAGCAGCCAAACCCGTGTCGGTTCCTGCGCATTGAATTGAATGCACTGGGCAGCGCCCCGCAGTCCCAGCAGATAGGGCAGTGGATTTAACTGCACTGGATTTTGAAAGACAATGGCGTAGTTGGGGGTCAGGGCAAAGTCATGGATAAAGGCAAAGCCCGGAATTTCAAAGACAGGTTGGGAGACACATTGACCACTGGCATCAAACTCATAGAGGGTAATACGAGTCCGCAGGCCGGGCTTGACACCAAAATTCACGAGCCGCTGCGTCTGAGGATCAAAGCGGGGATGCGCTGCAAAGGCATCCCTCTCCTTGAGGAGACCCCCTAGGTTGTCGAGGCCAATGGTTTCTAGGGTCACAGGGTCAAGGCAGTAGGGCAGACCGGCTTCCCAGAGCGCCAGTAATTTGCCCCCCCAATAGATCACATGGGTATTGGCAATGTTTTTGACCCGAATATCGAGGAAATTGGCCAGCCAGCCCCCCGGTTTTTGGGTGCCAAAGACACCGCGATAGAGAAGGCGATTGGCCTTTTCCTCCTCTAAGAACCCAGCGGTACGCACGTAGCGATTGCGAAAATGCACCCGTCCCTTCTCAAAGCGAAAAGCACAGATCATGCCGTCGCCATCAAAGGGATGGGCTAAGGGCACTCCCCCGCGCTCCAACCGTCCAGGGCCATTGCGGTAGAGCGTTCCCACCAAATCCGTGGGCACCGTACCTTCGACATCCTCAATCCAATAGTCATATTCTTGGGTGAGAGATTCGGTCCCCCCCCGCCAATCCGCCATCGTGTAGGGGCGATCTAAAACTCCAGTCATGGGACACTTGGCTCCAACTCAACAGTGACAGAGGATTGAGAGGCGGGCGCCGGCACCTGCTGCGGCAACCAGTTCAACAGGGGTAGGGGCAATAGCGTACTCAGGTTGGTAATGAGCACCAGCAACCAGAGGCGATCGAAGTTATGCTCGGTAATCCCCAGCCAGTGGGTCAGCAGTGCCCCCAACTCATGGGAGACCAGATTGGCAAGGTTGCTAATGGACATCAGCAGCGCAAAGAGGGTGGCCTCAATCCCCGGCGGACACAGCCGTGCCGCCAACACGAGTACCGGCATAAAGGCAATCTGCCCCATAACTGCCAAAATGAGGCTATCCCCCAAGCTAAACCACTGGTCACTAATGCCCCATTGGCGATTGAGGTGGGTGACCAAAATCAAGCTAGAGAGTCCCAAAAGGGCTGAGAGAATCGTGCTCCAGAAAAAAATGGTACGAATGGGCAGCGTTTTCAAGTAGCGCTGGAAAATCCACACCCCCAAGAGGGAGGCGATGCTAGTGACAAGGCGCACCCGTCCCAAAAACTCCGCCTCAAAGCCCAATTCATTCGTTGTGAAGAAAAAGAAGGCTGATTCCGAGCCGGGGGTGGCTTGCCAGAGGAAGAGAAACGCCACCGGCAACCAAATCCGTTTTTGCATCATGGCTTGGCGCACACGGTTGATGTGCTCCCAAGTCTGACGCAGTTGAGGCCGAGCCGTAACCCGTGCTTCGGCGATCGCCCACGCAACCCCCGACATCAAGAGCGGAAACGCCGCTGTAATTTGAAACACTGTACGCGGACTAAACCACTGCAACAGTTGGCCACTAAAGTAAGCGGTGAGGATACCCCCCACGGCAGTCGCTGCCCAGCTTAGGGATTGCAGCGTTCCCATTTCAGTCGCCGATTCTTGGCGTGCCCGTTCAACCACCAGTGAATCGACAATCACATCACTGAGGGCGATGGCGATCGAGGTTGCGAGAATCGCTGCCGTTGCCTGCCAAGGGGTAGCCACCCACGTCCCCAAGCTCAACCACGCCCCACAGCCCAGCAAGCCCGACAGGACAAGATAGGAACGGCGACGAAATCCCAAAAGCGGCACACTATCAGAAATGAGGCCAAATACCGGCTTAATGACCCAAGGCAGCGCAGCCACACCCATCAATGCCGCCACTTCCGCCGGCGACAGACCCAACTCATCCTTAAAGAAAAAGCTAATGGCCAGCCGTGCTAAGCCCAACACCCCTTGGACAAAATACACCAGCAAAATGGCTAAGAGTTCGCCACTGGGTTCTTGCCCAAAAAGGAGCGTCTCCTTGAGCCACTGAAACCAGCGTTGAGGTTGCGAAGGTTGAACTAACATTACTAAATGTTAAGCAATAGCATTGCCTCCATCATATCCAGACACGCTGAAAATTGCTAACACGGGTACTCTTCACTGGCTCCTAGGCTAGCAGGAGACCCTAATTGGGGTTATTTGGCGATCTCCAGTTGATCGAGGCGCAGCCAAACTGTAGGGGTGGGCACTGGAAATTTAATCTGCGCATAGTCACCGCGAATCTCCACCACCTCGCCTCGTCCCTCAAAGAGATAGGGGGGATAGCGATGATCACTGGCCAAGGCCTCAACACTGTTGGCCAATTTTTCAGCAACGACCTTTACCAAATCTCCCTTTTTAATCGCCATAGGAAACCCTAACGCTGATCAGCCCACATTCTATCCCAAGGAGAATCGCCAAGGGCTTTAAGTCTGTTGATGAATCCAATTGCCAAACCTTAACCAAGGGGAAACGCCACCTCAGTCCTTCACTGCCATTCATCGGGCACTGCCAAAACAGTAGCCCCTAGAAAATGAGCAACAAAAAGAACAGGGGTCTGAACCAAGACGAAGTTCTTTGGCGATAGACTACGCTTAAGCGTCGCATTACGTGAGGGGAACCTTGCATGGACTGTATTCCAGTGATTCTATCGGGGGGAGCCGGAAGTCGCCTTTGGCCATTATCGCGCCAAGCCCATCCCAAGCAGTTTATGCGCTTAACTGCCGAAGGGCAGAGTCTGCTACAACAAACGTGGCAACGCTTGCAGGGTTTACCCCAAGTGCAACCGCCAGTGGTGGTGGCCAATGACGCCCATCGCTTCCTTGTAGCGGAACAATTTCAAGAGCTAGGGGTGACACCAACGCGGATTTTGCTCGAACCCTTGGGGCGCAATACGGCTCCTGCGATTACCCTTGCTGCGCTCTACGTCACAGAAGTCCTCGCCACCGATGCCATTCTTTTGGTGCTACCAGCGGATCATTTAATTCAGGATGTTGCCGCCTTTCAGCAGGGGCTACAACGGGCACTTGCACCCGCCACCAAGGACTGGTTGGTAACGTTTGGCATTACGCCCACCTCTCCCCATACAGGCTACGGCTACATTCGGCGGGGGGAAGCTCTCAGTGAGGCCCACACCTATCGGGTGGCAGAGTTTGTCGAAAAACCCGATTTGGCAACGGCAGAGGCTTATCTAGCGGATGGCCATTACCTTTGGAATAGCGGTATGTTTCTCTTCCGCGCCCAGAGCTTCTTAGCAGAATTGGCACAGCAGCAGCCAGACATTTTGCACCATTGCCGTTTGGCACTGCGGGAGGGACAGGAGGATTTGGACTTTATCCGCTTGGCCACAGCACCCTTGAGTCAGTGTCCCAGTTTATCGGTGGACTATGGGGTGATGGAAAAGACGCAAAAAGCAGCGGTAGTGCCCCTAGAGTGTGGCTGGAGTGATGTGGGGTCTTGGTCAAGTCTCTGGGAGGTGACACCCAAGGATGAATTTGGCAACAGTTGCCGTGGCGATGTTCTCACCTATGGCAGCAAAGATTGCTTTGTCCATAGTCAAAACCGCTTGGTTGCCCTACTGGGGGTGGAAAACCTCATTGTTGTAGAAACCGCTGATGCTGTTCTCATTGCCCATCAGGAGGCGGCACAGCAGGTGAAACAAGTGGTGGAGCAACTGCAAGCCCAAAAGCGCAGTGAGGCTTACAATCATCGCGTAGTCTATCGCCCTTGGGGACATTACGATTCCATTGACACGGGTCATCGCTTTCAAGTGAAGCGGATTACGGTCAAGCCGGGGGCGAGTCTTTCGCTGCAACAGCACCATCACCGCGCAGAACATTGGATTGTTGTCAGTGGTACAGCGGAAGTTACCTGCAATGGCAAAACGTTTCTGCTGACGGAGAATGAGTCCACCTATATCCCTGTGGGCGCTGTGCACCGCTTGGCCAATCCGGGGAAAATTCCCCTTGAAATGATCGAGGTGCAGTCGGGAGCCTACCTTGGCGAAGATGATATTGTCCGCTTTGAGGATCGCTATGGTCGCGAGACAGGGCAATAACCGCTGGGCAAACCCTTAGACCGCCAGCCAAGCGATCGCCACCCCAAGGGCGGAACCAACGATGACTTGAATGGGGGTGTGCCCCAATAACTCCTTGAGGCGGGCTTCTGCCAATTCGTGCCCATCTTGGAAAAATTCATCGACAATTTGATTGAGAATGCGGGCTTGTTTACCGGCTGCTTGGCGTACCCCGGCCGCATCGTACATGACAATGCAGGCAAAGACAACGGCGATCGCAAACTCAATGCTATCCCAGCCCCGCTGCAGCCCTACCCCAGTCGCCAGAGCAGTAACTAGGGCGGAATGGGAACTGGGCATGCCCCCCGTTTCCACCAGAACGCGGAAATTGAGCTTGCGGTGTTTGGCAATGTCAATCAGTAACTTGAGCATTTGGGCGATCGCGCTGGCGGCGAAAGCGACCCAGAGGACATGGTTAGCCAGTAGCTCACGAAGACCGTCCATCATGGTTACGGACAAGGACAAACTCTGCGCCCATCCTAACCCACTTCGGGATCGTTAATGACTGCGGCTGGTAATGTAGTCGGCGATCGCCTGCAAAGGAACGGCGGCTGCCCCATACACAGCCAACTCTGCCTTCGCCTCTGCCACCAAGCGTTCAGCCTCTTGGCGAGATTTTTCCAGACCCCACAGGCGCGGGTACGTCATTTTTTGGGCGGCCACATCTTTACCAACGGTTTTACCGAGGACATCGCGGGTCGAAGTAATATCCAAAATGTCATCCACAATCTGGAACGCCAAGCCAATATTTGCCGCATAGCGCGACAGGCGAGCCACATCAGATTCATTCGCCCCCGTCAGTAATGCCCCAGAAACCACAGAGGCCTCCAGTAATGCCCCCGTTTTGTGGGAGTGGATAAAGTGCAGCGTTTCTAGACCAATGTTCGGCTGCCCTTCACACTCCAAGTCCACCACTTGACCGCCCACCAATCCCGTTGCTGCCACCGCATGCCCCAACCGCGCCACAATTTTCAGCAGATATTCTGCGGGCACGTTTTTCGTTTGTTCCACCACATATTCAAAGGCATAGGCCAGTAAGCCATCCCCCGCCAGAATGGCAATATCTTCGCCATAGACTTTGTGATTTGTAGGCTTGCCACGACGGTAGTCATCATTGTCCATAGCCGGCAGATCATCGTGGATCAGCGACATCGTGTGGATCATCTCTAGGGCACAGGCGGTGGGCATGGCCATTTCCACGGTACCCCCCATCAGTTCACAGGTGGCCAAGCAAAGAATCGGGCGCAGCCGTTTGCCCCCTGCCATCAGTGAATAGCGCATCGCATCGTAAATTTTCTCTGGGTAGGCAACGGGGATCGAGGCTTCGAGGGCCGCTTCCACAAGGGCTTGGCGTTCTTTGAGGTAGGCCTTGAGATCAAATGTGCCGGCGGGATGGACTTGGGGGGGATCAGCGGAAATCATGAACAACTCCTCAGCGTGCGGGCAGCATAGAGGTCAACGAGAGCAGGGGCTTGTGCCAGTTGTGACGGCGACAATAGCTCCATACAGTATTGTGCAACAACATGGCAACGGTCATCGGACCGACGCCCCCCGGAACAGGGGTAATATAACTGGCCACAGCACAGGCAGCCTCATAGTCCACATCGCCCCAGAGACTCGATTTGCCGTCGGGGCGTTGAATGCGATTAATCCCGACATCAATGACCACTGCCCCCGGCCGAATCATGTCGGCAGTAATCCGCCGCGGCTGTCCCATCGCTGTGACTAAAATCTCAGCACTACGGGTGACACTGGCAAGATCACGGGTGCGCGAGTGGGCGATCGTCACCGTTGCATTGGCAGTGAGTAACATCAAGGCCAAGGGCTTGCCGACCAAAATACTGCGACCCACGACCACTGCCGAGCGACCTGCAACATCAATGCCATAGGCGGCCAAAAGCTGCATCACTCCAGCAGGCGTACAACTGCGCAGTCCCGGTTCATCGCGCACGAGCCGACCGAGATTTTCGGGATGCAGGCCATCCACATCTTTATCCGGATGAATCGCGTATAGCAGGGGACGGGGATCAAGGTGGGGCGGTAGGGGCAATTGCAGCAGAATGCCATCCACCCATTCGTCCTGATTTAGCTCAGTAATTCTGGCCAATAAATCCGCTTCTGTAATGGTGGCCGGTAAATGGGCACCAAAGGATTGAATCCCGACGCGGCCACAGGCTTGTTCTTTGGCACGGACATACACGGCACTGGCGGGATCATCGCCAACCCGCAACACCGCCAAGCCGGGCGATCGCCCCCACTGGGCTTGAAACGTCCGCACATGATCAGCCAACTGGCGTTCAATGGACTGGGCTAAGGATTTGCCATCAAGGCAGGCAGCGGAGTTTGCAACCAAAGGACACCTTAAAATTGATCAATCACAAAAGTCTAGGGTTGAGTTGCCGAATGCGTTTCCATCGGTTGGCAACAACATCGAACTAGTTTACCTCAAACAGGGAGCACCAAGGCTAGCATTGATCAAGTTCTCTCTGCTAGGCCACCGCAGATAGGGAATTACGCCAGAAGAGTTAACAAATTGTGCCAAAGGCTTAAGAATCGCTAGGGGCGATCGCCCGAAGGGGAGGTTCGCTCCACTTGAATTTTGGCAATGGCAGGGGTGGTACACAGGTAGGTCAGCACATCCTCCGCACTCATCAGGCGCTTAAGCACCACTTGGCCAATGGTTGAGGCAGGGTCAGGATGGCTGGGCTTCACTTCTACCATGAGAACCATCTCCTCCACTTGGTACAGCCAAAGCTTTTCCTCCCCCTCTAGGATGTAGAGGCAGGTACGGGTGATCACGGGCGATCGCCGCCACGCTTGCTCATTCCAGAGGCCTTGGGGTTCCCACACGCGGCCAATCTGCCACCCCTCAGTGAGGAAAAAGTATTTCATGCCACGGGTGGCGATTCATTCCCTTGGGCACTGGCGGTCTCCTCAGGTTCCATAGAATTAAAACAAGCTGCCGCTATCAGCAAAAAAGGCGTTCCTGGCACTAGGGGTAAAATGAAGCCGACAACCCCAATAATTCCAAAAATCACACCAAGAACCATACGTGCTGTATTACGGATGCTTTTAGTCACAGGCATTCCTTTCGAGTTGCAATAGGCGAGGATGATTCACCTCTAACGTAGCCTGAACCTTGCCTTTTCACAAGTTGCTGGTGCTAAGCTTTATCGAGAATCGCATCCCGCAGATCCATGCCGTCCATTTCTGCTTTGTAGAGGTTTGCCCCCTTAAAGTTAGCACGGCGGGCATTGGCCTTCGACATCTTGGCCGCAATGAGAACCGCATATTCAAAGTTGGCCTCAATGAGACTGGCACTTTCGAGAATCGCTTCTTGCAAAATTGCGCTCTTGAGATCGGCCAAGTGCAGGTTGGCTTGAAAGAGATTGGCACGGGTGAGGTTGGCATAGGCAAGGGTCGCTTCCACTAGGCTCACTCGCCGCAGTAGCGTGCCCACCAAGTTGGCTTGGCGCAGATCGGCCATGGCAATATTTGACTTGTAGAGATCAGCACCCGCTAAGGTAGCCCGCTGTAAACAGGCCCCCTGCAAATCCGCCTCAATCAGGTCACTCATGTAGAGGTTTGCTCCAGCCATGTAGGCATCCTTGAGCAAAGCGTTGCGCAGATCAGCCCCCGCTAAATTTGCCTGATCGAGATTGGCATTGGTGAGGTTGTACAGCTCCAAATTGGCGCCAGTGAGATCGGCTTGTCCCAGATCAGGGCGAATATCACTGTTTTGCTCCCGCCATTGATTCCAAGCGGTAACCCCCTGCTTGAGAAGCTGAAGATGTTGGGGATTGGCCACGATAGTTATCCTTGGGTGCTCGCCTCAGCGTTTTGATAACCATAAAAGTCAATGCGATAGTCAACGATTTTCACGCCAGTTTTTGCTTCAATCTCAGCAATGAGAGAGGGGGGTAGCTCAACGTGAACGTCAATAATTTTCTGGCTATCGAGACAATTGACATGGCTGTGGCTATCACTGATATTGCCGTAAAGGCGTCCATCGGCACGCTCAACGCACTCAATAATGCCATGCTCGGAAAGGGCTTCGAGATTCTGATATACAGAGGTATGGCCGATGTCTTTGCCGGCTTGATTCAGGCGATCGTAGATCTGCCGCGCTGAGAGGTGATCCTTGGCATCCCAGAGCAGTTCGAGAATGGCACGCCGCTGCCGACTGAGGCGCAATCCTAGGCGTTGACAGCGATCGATCGCATCCTCAAGGGAACGAATGGGGGGTAGGGGACTGGGAGCAGGAGACGTGAACACGGCGCTATCCTAAAAAATAAAATTCAAACAGCAGATTTTGCTTAGCTAGGTAGCCTATCGCAGTTAAATCGCAGTTTTAGGGTTATCCATTTGCTAACCTGTAGTCACTATGATAATCAATCCTTTGGTTATAATCAAATTTGCTCCTTGTCAAGGCTGTCAGCCGCTGTTTGAGACAGCAAATAAAACCCCAGAAAGGCAAACATCATGGCAGCGATCGCCTTGACCACCTTCACGGGGATCAATGTGGCAATCCCACTGCCCAAAAGCACACCGAAAAACGTTGTACACACTAAGCCAGAGGCCACGCCTAGAAAGACAGCGGTAGCGGAGCGGGCATTACTCCCTAAAGTAATTGCCACCAGTTGACTCTTGTCCCCCAGTTCTGACAAGAAAACAATCGCAAAACTCACGGCAAAGGATTGCCAGTCCATCCAATTTCTCCAAAGATGTTGCTGCTATAGGGCAGATTAACGGTATGAGCAGTTGCGGTCAACGATCGCTAGTGGCGCAGGGTGGCAGGATCAGCTTAAAACAAGTTACAATTCTTAACATCAATTCTGCTTATAGCCCTGTTCTAAATGGCGGAGGTGCTCATGTTGAATACCACTACTGACGGATCGAGCGCGATCGCACCGGACACCACCTCCTTGAGCAGTCTGGCACAGGCTTGGGCAAAGCGCTATATTACCAACCTCAACACCACCGCCCTTGCGGAGGATGATCCAGCGGTGGTTGCCCCTCGGCTCTTGGCCGAATTGCGGAATGCCAGTGTCAAGGCTTGGCAGCGCACCGAAGGCTTCTTGGCCGCAGAGATGATTCGCCATGGCATCCCAGCGGAACTGGTGGATCCTTGGAGCATCTCCAAAGACATCCATGACATTTATCAGCGCACCCTCAAACTCTACGAAGCCGGCAAGGGCACCCAGCAAATGACCGCCAAGCTGGCTAGTGCCATCAGTGAGATTCGCCGCCGCTATACTGCCGTCGATCCGCGGGTGATTGGCTTTGTCAGTATGCAGTTTCACCACACGGGGGTATTACTGCTAGAAGTGGCACCAACGAGCCAACGTCCGATCCTCAGTAGCTTCTTCAAAGTCATTGATGATCACCTCTACATGCCCTTGCACCGTGCCTATAACGCAGCAGCCAACTACGACTACACTGATCCGGCCTTGGCTTTAGTGCGCCATCTGTTGCCTCAGAGCACGGCGATCGCCACCGCTATTTGTGATCGTGTTGCCGAACTCAACCCCCAGCACCGCTGTTTTAGTGGCCCTTTGACCCAAGCCAGTGTGCGTGTTTCCAGTATTCGCGATGTCGAGATGTTCCAAATCTACCTCTGGGTATGTCTTTTGGAGCAAAGCCTTGGGGCGCTGCAACGGGAACTCTTTCCCCTGTGTTTGATGCTTTATCCTTCGCTGAATGTGACATGGGAGCTAGTGTTTCAAATGGTGCACCTTTTGGGTAAGGAAATACAAACCCGTGCCGCTGGCTATGATACAAGTGTTTTTACCCCCTACTATCTATCTCTCCGAGAAATGTTTGATCCCAAGATTTTTCAAGGACTCCTATGATTCCCAATTTGCAGCAGGTTTCTCTCTCCCCCATTGCCATTGCGGGGTCTGGTCTGTGGGCGATCGCCCTGTACTGGGGCTTTTATCCCACGGGGCAAGCCTTAATACAGCGTTTAGTGACGTGGCTAGGGGGTGAAGCAAACCAAAGTGCCGAATTCTGGGCAGGGATGGTGGGGCTAGTTCCCTTTATTTTGGTGGGGACGGGTTGCTTTATCCTCTGTAGTTTGGGCTTGGGGCAAAGTTGGGCCTTGAGTTTAGGCCTGATGGCAACCATCGGTGGGGCAATCTACGAACTTGGCCGGCGGGATGGCCAGCAATCTTAAGTTGGGTTGCGAGGGAGAATCCGCTAACATTTAGTTAATCTTTTGATTGCTCTCTAGTGTTTCCTGTCCAGGAAGCGCCATTCATTGCCCTTGAGAATACTCACCGGTGATTCAATGAAAGCGTCTGCGGATGCCAGTTCTACCCAAGAAACGACACCGCCGCTCAGTTTGCTCCTGTTTGTTGCCAATCGTCCGGGCGATGAAGAGGAAACCGCTGCTATTCAAGCCCACATTCAGCAACTGCCCTCGAACTTTGGCTTTGAGTTAAAAGTGGTGCCCATAGGTGAGCAGCCCTATCTCCTAGAGGAGTACAAGCTGGTTGCCACGCCTGCCTTGATTAAAGTCCGCCCTGAACCGCGTCAAACCCTTGCTGGTCGCAAGCTACTGCAAAAGGTGGACTATTGGTGGCCGCGCTGGCAGCGGGAAGTGGCTCTTGGCCTACAGGCAGATATGCAAAAGTCGGCAGCGGAGCAGTCCGATTGCTCCATGGAACTCAGCCGCCTCAAGGATGAGCTGTTTCAACTGCGTCAAGAGCGCGATCGCCTTGCCGAACAACTGCAATTCAAAGATCGGATTATTGGCTTGCTGGCCCATGAGTTGCGTAACCCCCTCACTGCTGTTGGCATTGCCCTTGAAACCCTCGAGGCCAACCTTCAGGAAGAGAGCACTCAGCAACTCCATATTGAGGACATCCAACGCCTGTTTCACCATGCCCGCAGTCAAACCCAGATGATGGGACAACTGATTACGGATTTACTCTTAGCGGCGCGCGGGCCCCAAGACAAACTGCAAATTATGGCACGGCAACTGGATCTGCGACAACTGTGCCAAGAAACGGTTGAGGATGTGCGCCTCAATTTTGAACGTAAAAAGCAGCACTTTACCACCGACATTCCCTTGGATTTACCCTTGGTCTATGGCGATGGCGATCGCATTCGTCAGGTCCTTGTCAACCTGCTGGACAATGCCTGTAAATACACTCCTGCAGGGGGCAAAATTCACCTCAGTGCCTTTCACCGCATGACTCAAAAAGTACAAGTTACCGTCTGTGACACTGGCCCCGGTATTCCCATTGAGCAGCAGGAAAAAATTTTTGGCGAGACGGTTCGCCTCGATCGCGATCGCACCATTGAAGGCTATGGCATTGGCCTTGCCCTTTGCCGCCAAATTATTCGTATGCACTACGGCCAGATTTGGGTGGACTCCCAACCGGGAAAAGGCAGTTGCTTTCACTTCACACTGCCCGTTTATAGCTAGCGCTGCCCTTCCTTGACCATGCGGGCGATCGTTTCAGCACGCAGATAGGGATCAGGCCCGAAGGGCAAAATTTCGTAGAACTCGTTATCTGGCAAGCGCATCAGTTGTAGGGATTCCTGCTCGCGATAGATCACATAGACTCCCGGTGGCCATGTTTTGGCACTGCGCACTGGCACAGGAATGTCACGGCGCTCTTCGCCAACGCAGGCAAGGCGTACCACCTGTGTATTGGGACGATAGACCACCTTATCTTCACGGGTGCGCCGAAATAAAAAGCGATCCAAAACCTTGGGTAGAATCTCTGTTTCTGTGCCCCCCAATTGCAAATTCAAATCCAGTAATTTGTCTTCAAGGGTGAGTTCAATGATGTGGGGTTCAGGGACGAGGGGTTGGGAGTGAATCTCAGTGGTCTCTTGGGGTGGTTCGGCGGTAGGTTTCACCTTCTGGACAATTTGGCTGATGTATTCCAGATCCACTGTCGTGATTTTCTTAAAGGTGACAAACCAAGAGAGCAAACTAATGGCTATCCCCGGTTCCAATGTCGTAATCAAGGTTGCTAGATCCAAGTCATCAAGGCGAATGGCCTTAAGAGCAGCATCGGTTTGACCCAAGACAATGGCTTGATCCCCTGCACTTAAGTGCTTGAGACTGCCGTAGAGCAATCCCAAATCAATGGTTTCTTGACAGCCCTGGGTGGAAATGCGATAGGTGATGTCGTAGAGCCAATCCAGTGTCACCAAGTCATGGTTGAGCATCCAGAGGGCAAAGTTAAAGGCCGTTTGGGGAAAGGCAGCTTGGGCAATGCTTTTGACAATGACTTGGGCGCGATCGCGCTGGAGCAAGGTAAGTAAGGCTGCTTGCTTGTCTGCCTTGATTGTCAGTTCATGGTAGCCAAGGAGCGCTTGGAACAATTCCTGATCACTGGGCAGTAATCGAATGGCTGCTGGAGGAGTCATAAGCTTTAGTGTCGCAGATTCGTGTGACCCATTGCCCCTCACCCCATGATGAACGATCCAAAAGGCAACCCTAGCCCTTAATTCCACTATAGAGGGTGGTTAGAATATCTATGCTATCCCCTTACCTTTGCTTCCAATTGGCGCACTCGCTTGAGGAGATCCGGCAGTTGCTTCACTGCGGCTGAAACCTTGAGGTAGAGGGTTTGATCCATGGCTGGAATCCCCCCCATGCGGCTATCTGGGGGGACAGAGCTACTGATGCCGGATTTGGCGGAGACAATGGTGCGATCGCCAATGGTCAAATGACCCGCTGCCCCCACCTGCCCAGCAAGGACGACGTGATTACCAATGTGGGTCGACCCGGCCAAGCCCACTTGGGCACAGAGAATCGAATTTTCACCAATGGTGCAGTTGTGAGCCACCATCGTCAGGTTGTCAATTTTCGTGCCATCCGCCACGCTGGTTTCCCCTAAGGTGGCGCGATCAATCGTTGTGCCGGCACCGATTTCCACATCATTGCCAATGACCACGGTGCCCACTTGGGGAATTTTATAGTGGCGACCATCGGGCAGAGGCACATAGCCAAAACCATCACTACCCAGAACGACACTGTTTTGCAGAATGACGCGATCGCCCAATTGCACCCGCTCCCGCAAGGCACAGTGGCTATAGATACGGCAATCGGCGCCAACCACCACATCATCGTAGAGCGTGCAATGACTATCAATTATCGTGCGATCGCCAATGCGCACGCGATCGCCAATCACGGTATAGGCACCAATGGTCACCTCAGCTCCCAAGACGACATTGGCTCCCAGAATTGCCGTCGGGTGAATTTTGGCGGAGGGTTTGGGTTGCGGATAAAACCATTCAATGCATTGGGCAAAGGCAAGGTAGGGATGGGGCACCCGCAGCAGGGGACAGGCTGCTTCCCCTTGAAAATCGGGACGGACAAACACAGCAGCCGCTGCCGTAGTCTGCAATAGAGCGGTGTACTTCGGATTGGCTAGAAAGGAGATGTCTGTTGCTGTTGCTGTTTCGAGGGGGGCTACCCCCAAAACGGGGCGATCGCCCTGCTCTGGACAGTCGAGGGTTGCCCCAAACCGTTCAGCCACCTCTGCCAACCGCATCTTGCCGTCCTCATCATCGAACTTAAGTTTTAGCTCAGTCTATCAGGTCTCGTTTGTGAAACCAATCAAGAATTTAGTGAAATCGTTCATGCTGAACATTTTATCCTTTGCACGGGTGATATTCATTGAGTGGCAACTTTGTCAATGTGTTTGTTATATTTTTTAACACGTATGCCCGATAACATGGAGTAAGGAGTACGTTCTATGGAGCAACGCTTCCCCGAACTGAATGTTGACCTCAGCTTTGAACAGGAGTTTCAAATGCGGGTGATGGAGGAGCAAGTGAGTGCCATGAGCCTTCAGGAAGCTCGTGAGCTACTGTTGCAAGCCTCTCGCCTATTGATGATGAAAGACAACGTCATTCGCTCCTTGGTCAAACGCGCTGCCTAGGTCACACATGTGTGGGACGGACCTCTTTCTCCACCTTGCTTCCTCCGTCGAATCAAGTAGGGGATAGTGGCCTACCACGCACGGGGCTGAAACTGCGGGTCGTTGAGAATCGTCACCCCATCCCCCGACTGCGCCAACACAAACAAACCTTGCCGATAAGCGTAGCGAGCCACCTCGGGCGGCACAATCATCCCTGCCACGGCACCCAAGAGTTTCGTGCCACGATACTGGTGAGCTAGACGGCGAAATTTCGCAATCCGCTCTAAATGCTCATCAACATCCCCTTGGCTAAGTTTTGTTTTCACTTCGACGAGAACGGCTTCATCGGTGTTAACGACCAACAGATCAATTTCTAAACTCTCGTTGCCGTCTTGAAGAATCACATCACTGTAGAGTTGAGAAACAGCAATTCCCCGACTCTGAAATAAGCGCAACACGGCTGGGCGGACTTGCCACTCCACAAACTCCCCAAGGCGATTGCCCAGTTTGCCAATTTGTTGGTTGAGCTGCCGTGCTTCTTCTCGGAGCAACCGTTCCGTTTCTTGAAAACGCCGGTCAGTCTCTTGGAACCGCCGATCTGTTTCTTGAAATTGCCGTTCAGTCTGCTGAAAAAGCCGATCTGTTTCTTGAAAACGTTGAGCCGTTTCCTGAAATCGCTGTTCAAGATCCTGAAAACGCCGGTCAGTCTCTTGAAATCGCCGATCTGTTTCTTGAAATTGTCGCTCGGTTTCCTGAAATCGGCGTTCTGTTTCCTTTTGAGCCTCCAGTAGCTCTGCCAATAATCGCCAAACATCTTCAGGGGTGTATGCCTGTGTCATTCTGGATTGATAATTGCCAACAAACTGGTGCGTACGTCTTACCATCATAACTTAGGAAACAATACAGAAGCTTGGTAGCCTCAACGCTTCAGTACGAGGGAAAAAACCCAAAAAGGACTTTAGTTCCAGAGGATATAATAAGAATGAGGGCTGACCTTGGTGAAAAAAATAAGCGGTTAGAAGAAGCCTACTGTAAAAATTATTTGCGATCGCTCCCAAGAGGTATTGACTTATGACTTGTCCACTGCTGCTGAGCGTGGTGTTGCTGGGGATATGTTATCCCTTGGCCACGTTGGCGACTCCCCTGCCCCCGATCTTTAATCCCATTTCCCCGACCACTGGCTTTGAATCCTCGGAAATGAACCGCCTTTGGCAAAATCAGTGGCGTTCTAAAGACCGCCGTGAGGCCAGTACGACGCTGCAACCATCCGCTGACAAGGTGCTGCAAATTGAAGTGGATGGCCAACTCCTGACACCCAGCCAAGCTCAACAACTCCTACTGCGCCAAGAATAATCCTGCGGAACTTAAAGACTTAAACTATTAGCGGGAACATTTCACGTACTCGCTATGCCCCTAACCCGTCGTCAAACCCTTGGCCTTCTCGTCGGCAGTGCCGCTACACTCTGGTTGCGATCGCGCCCAGCCGTGGCTGAAGGTGAGCCGTCAGAAATTTATACGCTGCCGCCTTTGCCCTACGGCTACGATGCCCTAGAGCCAGTGATTGATGCGCAGACGATGCAGCTACACCACGACAAACACCATGCGGCCTATGTGAAGACGCTGAACAAGGCACTAACACCCTACCGTCAATGGCACGGCCTAGCCATCGAAGACCTCCTGCGTCACATTGGCCAACTACCCACCGCCATCCAACAAACCGTGCGCAACCACGGCGGCGGCCATGCCAACCATTCCCTCTTTTGGCAAAGTATGGCACCGAATGGGGGCGGTGAACCCACGGGGGAGTTGGCCACAGCAATTGCAGCCACCTTTGGCTCGTTCTCAGCGTTTCAAACCCAGTTTCAGCAGGCAGGTCTAAAGCACTTTGGCAGTGGCTGGGTCTGGCTTGTGCTGACGCCCCAAGGAAATCTGGCCATTACCACCACACTGAACCAAGATTCGCCGCTGATGCAAGGGCAAGTGCCGATCTTGGGCAATGATTTGTGGGAGCATGCCTACTACCTGACCTATCGCAACCGTCGCGATCAGTACCTAGAGGCTTGGTGGCAGGTGGTTAATTGGCCTTGGCTGAGCGATCGCTACGCCCAGATGCGCGCTCTTTTGACTTAGTAAGCAAGGCCTGCTCATGGCGATCGTAGGCATCAATAATTCGCTCGACAAGGGGATGGCGAATCACATCCCCCTTGGTTAGATAACAAAACGCGATCCCTTCGACATCTTTGAGAATTTTCGTGGCCACACTGAGGCCGGAGGTTTGATGTTCTGGTAGATCGGTTTGTGTCAAGTCCCCCGTTACCACCAAGCAGGAGTTAAAACCAATGCGGGTCAAGACCATTTTCATCTGGGCAGGGGTGGTGTTCTGGGCCTCATCGAGGATGACAAAGGCATTATTGAGGGTACGCCCTCGCATATAGGCCAAGGGAGCCACTTCAATCACCCCCCGCTCCATCAGGTTACTAATTTTCTCTGGCTCCACTAGTTCGTAGAGAGCATCGTAGAGGGGACGCAAATAGGGATCAATTTTTTGCTGTAAATCTCCCGGCAAAAAGCCGAGCCGCTCCCCTGCTTCCACCGCAGGCCGTGTCAAAATCAACCGCTCATAAGTACCCGACAGTAGCGCTTGGACGGCTAGAACGGTGGCCAAGAAGGTTTTGCCGGTGCCCGCTGGCCCAATGCCAAAGGTGAGTGTGTGGCTGCGAATGGCTTGAATGTACTGGCGCTGGCGAAAGGTTTTGGCACGAATAATGTCGCCGCGACGGGTGCGAGCCAGAATATCCTGTTGCAGCTCTTGGAGGGCTTCCCGCTGCTGGGTGTCGTAGGCATGGCGGACGGTGAGAATATCTACCCCAGACACAGGACGCCCCTCGCGCCAGAGGGTACCGAGGTCTTGAATCAGTTGTTGGCAGAGTTGGATTTGAGCAGGGGTACCAGTGATGTAGAGATCCCGCCCCCTTAAAACAAGGGTCGCCCCTGTTTGGGCGGCAAAGATGCGCAGGTTGGCTTCTTGCTCACCGACAAGGGCGATCGCACTCTCAGTGCTGTGGAGATCAATCGTGAGGCTTTCCCTCGTGGTCATACCCAAGGCTTAGCGATTGCGCTTGCGGGCGGCCTCCTGTTTGCGTTTGCGGCGCAGGCTGGGTTTCTCGTAACGTTCACGCCGTTTGACTTCCGAAAGAATGCCCGCTTTTTGGATTTTTTTCTTGAATCGCCGTAGAGCGGACTCAATGGATTCGTTTTCACCTAAACGCACTTCAGACACGCGCTAACTTTGCCTCCTTGATGATGGATAAGAACGACGGAATCGCCGGGGGCGATCGCTCCCTTGATGATCTATTTTAGGCGTACTTTTGGCATCGTCATAGACATCTAAGTAAACCTGCTGACCGGCGGCTTGGGCAGCAGCCTGTAGAACTGCTCGAATGGCATGGAGATTGCGACCGCCACGGCCATAGACCCGTCCCTTATCCTCGCCAGCAAAGGCAAGGCGTACCCAGATGCGAGAATTGGCAGGGGAAAATTCCGCATGCAGCCGTAGCGTTTCCGGTGCTTCCATAAAGGGTTCCAGCAGGAAGCGAATCAGGGCAGCGTAGTTGGGGGCAGCCGACTCAGTCATTGCCTATTTTTTGGCAGTTTCGGGGAGAAGATTTGCTTTGACAAACAGCCGCCGCACGGTATCTGTGGGTTGTGCGCCCTGCGCCAAACGCCGCTTGATAGCCTCTTCCTTGAGGCGCACTTCATCACGGATCGGATCATAGAAGCCCAATTCTTCGAGGGCACGCCCATCGCGGCGATCGGTATTGTTCATCGCCACAATCCGATAGGTGGCGTTCCGTTTTTTGCCGTAGCGTTTGAGACGCAGTTTAATCATGTCAGCCTATGGAGATAAAAGGGGCAGATTTTTATCGACAATTTTCTAGTATAACGGACATCCCAAATCGGGTAAAGTAGATTGCGGTTCGAGTTGAGCACTGCCGATGACAAAGACAGCATGGTTATTTCCCGGCCAAGGGTCGCAACATCCAGAAATGATGGCGGATTTGCTGACGGCCTATCCCCCAGCCGAGGAGCGGTGCGCACAGGCAGCGGCGATTTTGGGGTGGTCGGTCATTGAGTGCTGTGCAGGTCGTATCGGTAACTTAGATCAAACCCTCTATACCCAGCCGAGTTTGTTTCTGGTGGAGAGCTTGCTTGTGGATGCCCTCAAGGAACAGGGGGCAAAAGCGGACTTTGTTGCGGGGCATAGTCTCGGCGAATATGTTGCCCTCTATGCGGCGGAGGTTTTTGACTTTACAACAGGACTGAAGTTAGTGCAGCGGCGAGCCGAACTGATGAATGCCGCTGGGGGGGGCAAGATGGTGGCCTTGATTGGCTTTGACCGCGAGCAGTTGCAAGAGGCGATCGCCAGCACAGCCAATGTGGTTCTGGCCAATGATAACCATCCGGGGCAGGTGGTGATTTCGGGGCTGCCGGCAGCGGTGGACGCGGTGCTAGGCAAAATTAAGGTGAAGCGAGCGGTTCCCTTGAATGTGAGTGGGGCTTTTCATTCCCCCTTTATGGCGGAGGCCGCAGCCACATTTGCCACGCTGCTGGAGGAGTGCACCTTCCACGAGGCGATCTTTCCCGTTTTGAACAATGTCGAACCTGAACCGACAACAGATGCAGCGGTGATCAAGGCACGGTTGCAATCGCAGATGACCGGCTCTGTGCGGTGGGTGGACACCTGTCATGCCCTTGCGGCAGCGGGGGTGACCCAAGCCTTTGAAATTGGTCCCGGCAACGTATTGGCAGGCTTGGTTAAACGCACTACCCCAGAGATCACCGTTACCAGCATTGCCACGATCGCTAGTTTGGAGAGCCTTGGGTGAGTCGCGATCGCGAGCCGCTGATCAGCCTGCTCCTCTACCATCTTTTCAAATGGTCAGTGGTGAGTCCACTCCTGCACACCTACTTTCGCGGGCGCATCTATGGTGCCCATCAGGTACCGCTGCGAGGGCCACTGGTGGTGGTAGCCAATCATGCCAGCTACTTTGATCCACCCCTGATTTCTAACTGTGTGCGCCGACCGGTGGCTTGGATGGCCAAGGAGGAATTATTCCAGATTCCCATTTTTCGGACATTGATTCGGTGGTATGGTGCCTATCCTGTGAAGCGGGGAGCCGGCGATCGCCGCGCATTGCAGGCCGCCCTCAAAGCTCTAGAACAGGGTTGGGCAGTGGGGGTCTTTTTGGAGGGCACGCGCACGAAAGATGGGCGCATCTATGATCCGAAATTGGGGGCAGCACTCATTGCCGCCAAAGCTCAGGCGCCTTTATTGCCCGTATGCCTTTGGGGAACCCAAGAGATTCTCAAAAAAGGTGGATTTCCCCGACCCGTTCCCATTACAGTGCGCATTGGTGCTCCCATTCCGCCCCCAGCTTCGGGCGATCGCGCTGCCCTAGAAGCAGTCACACAGCACTGCTGCGAAGTGATCCACCGTCTCCATGACTTGGGTCGCTAGAGCAGACCATCCTTAGCGGCCATCAATTTGAGGAGATCTACCACACGGCAGGAATAGCCCCACTCATTGTCGTACCAAGCCACCACCTTAAAGAAATTGGCATTGAGTTGGATCCCCGCTGTGGTATCAAAGATACTGGAGCGGCCATCACCGATAAAATCACTGGAGACAACCGCCTCTTCGGTATAGCCGAGAATCCCCTTGAGATCCCCCTCAGCCGCTGCCTTCATTGCCGCACAAATCTCGTCATAGCTCGTGGCCTTCTCAGTTTTGAAGGTTAAATCCACCACCGACACATCGGGTGTGGGTACGCGAAAGGCCATCCCCGTCAACCTGCCCCTGAGTTCGGGCAACACCAGTGTCACCGCTTTAGCAGCGCCGGTAGAGGCGGGAATAATATTTTGGCCAGCCCCGCGGCCGCCGCGCCAATCCTTCTTACTAGGACCATCCACCGTCGGTTGGGTTGCGGTAACAGAGTGCACCGTGGTCATTAAGCCCTCAGCTAGCCCAAAGGTTTGATGTAGTACCTTCGCCACCGGTGCCAAGCAATTCGTGGTGCAACTGGCATTGGAGACAATCACATCCACCGCTGGATCAAAGGCCGCATCATTAACACCGACGACAATTGTTTTCACCTTATCGGCATCCTTGGTGGGGGCTGAAATCACCACCCGCTTGGCACCCGCTTGTAAATGCTGAGCCGCCCCCTCATAGCCAGTAAATAGGCCAGTGGATTCAACAATGTAGTCGGCGCCAACCGATCCCCAAGGCAGTTCTGCGGGATTGCGAATGGCCGTACAGGGAATGAACTTACCATCAATTTCGATGCCCTCTGCCGTGGCCTTGACGGTTCCCGGATAGATGCCGTGGGTGGAATCGTACTTAAAGAGGTAGGCAAGGTTATCCGCAGGCACGAGATCGTTAATGCCGACAAACTGAATATTGTCGTAGGCGAGACCCGCCCGTAGCACCAAGCGGCCAATGCGGCCAAAGCCATTAATACCGACTTTCAAGGTCATGAAAACTCTCCCAAGGCAATCAACTAATAACGGGGTAGGGTTGGATCCACTGCCGCAGCATAGGCATCAATACCACCGACAATGTTTTTCACATTACGGAATCCCTGCTGAATCAACCAGTGACCCATTTGCGCTGATCGCACACCGTGGTGGCAGAGTACCAAGGTTTCCCGATCTGGATCAAAGAGCTGGCAAATTTGGGGCGACCATTGGGGAAACGCACTCAAGGGCAAAGGCGTAAAGTGAGGAAGATGGGCGATCGCCCACTCCTCTGGTTCCCGCACATCAATGAGTTGCAAGGTATCCGCCTCTGTGGCTAGGCGTTGCGCTAATTCCACCACTGTGATTTGTCCTAGCATAGCTTCCCCTTGATTCTAGGGGGATAGATCGGGGATGGTACTAAAGTCATCCTTAAGATTTACCTGCCGGCGGTAGGCTTTGGTAGGCCACCTCGATCGCCGTCGGTTGATGAGCCACTTGGGGCACATCTAGTACTGCCGTATTCACCAAGTTAAAGAGGGGATTGGCCAAGATACCCGCCAAGGAGGTGGCAATCACCGTCATCACTAGACCCACCTGCAAAGGACGCATGCCAAAGGTTGACCAAGAAACCTCGGGATAATTTTGCACAGCTAGGGACATTTCTTGGGGTTCCTTGACTACCATCATCTTGACAACACGAATGTAGTAGTAAATCGAGATCACACTCGTTAATAGACCCAGCAGCACCAGACCATAGGCACCGGCTTGCCAACCCGCCCAGAAGAGGTAAATTTTGCCAAAAAAGCCGGCCAAGGGAGGAATCCCCCCCAGAGAAAGCAGACAGAGGCTCAGGCCGAGGGTGAGCAGGGGGTCTTTTTGATAGAGGCCGGCATACTCACTAATTTGATCGGTACCCGTGCGCAGGGAGAAGAGAATCACACAGGTAAAGGCGCCAAGGTTCATGAAGAGGTACACCAGCAGGTAAAAGAGCATACTGGCATAACCTGCCTCAGTGCCAACGACAAAACCAATCATCACAAACCCCGCCTGCCCAATGGAGGAGTAGGCGAGCATCCGCTTCATGCTGGTTTGGGCAAGGGCAACCACATTGCCGAGAATCATGCTGAGGATCGCCAGCACCGTAAAGATGAGTTGCCACTGATCGGTGACACTGGGGAAGGCCAAGGTCAAAAAGCGAATGGCAAGGGCAAACCCAGCCGCTTTGGAGCCAACGGAGAGAAAGGCAACCACAGGCGTAGGGGCACCCTCATAAACATCGGGCGTCCATTGGTGAAAGGGCACTGCTGAAATTTTGAAACTAATGCCAGCAATAACAAACACTAAGGCCACCACCAGACCCAAGGATTCCCCAGAGAGAGCTTGGGCAATTTCTGGTAATTGGGTGTACCCACCGGAGAGGCCATACAACAGTGACGATCCATAGAGGAAAATGGCAGAACTGGCCGCACCAATCAGGAGATATTTCAAGGCGGCTTCGTTGGAGCGGCTATCGCGCTTGGTGTAGCCGGTGAGCAGATAGGAGGCAATACTCAGGGTCTCTAGCGCCACAAAGATAAACGCCAGTTCTTGGGCACCGGCAATGAACATGCCACCCACCGTGGCGGTCAACAGAATCGTCATAAATTCGCCGAGGGAACTGCCGGTTTGCTCCACATAGCGAATGGACATGAGAATCGTGCCGAAGGCTGAAAGGGCAACCAGTCCCCGGAAGAAGAGGCTGAGGTGATCAGAAATAAAGCTGCCAAAGAAACTGACGGTGTCGGGCTGAGTCCACAGGGGAATCATCGTGGCGATCGCTCCCCCTAAACCGACAATGGCAAAGTAGGGGGTCCAGCGATCGGCTTGGCGTCCCTGAATCAAATCTGCTAGGAGGACGACGAGCAGCGTCACAATCACGATGGTTTCCGGCAAAATGGTGCCTGCATTCAGCTGTCCGGCCAGTGTCACCAAATCCATAACTCTTTACGCGCCTTGATGGAATCCCCCATATCTTATCACTCGAATTTTCATTTCATTGTTTGCCAGCGATCGCCTTCTGCTTATGAGTGGGATTAGTTTTTACCAATCTCGGCACTGGCAGAGGTGGTATTTTGATTTTGGGTCAGAGCAATAGCCGCAAAGAGCCGCGATCGCCATCCAACTCTGCTGCGACTCCCACAGGTAAGGCAGCGTTCACCCCCTCATGACCAAAGGGCAAGTCACTGACAATGGGAAGCCCCAAATCCCCTAAGCGATCCTGCAACACCTCAATCAGCCGAAAATTGGGTTGGGTGGTGGGATCCTCACAGCGACTAAAACGACCGAGGGCAATCCCCTGAATCTGATGCAACACACCACTGCAGCGCCACTGCGTCAACATGCGGTCAATGCGATAGGGGGCTTCACCCACATCCTCTAGAGCCAAGATCACATTCTCAAAAGAAGGACAATCAGGCGTCCCCAGTAAATGAGTCGCGACTGTTAAATTCCCCACCAAAAGACGACCCTGCACCACACCGCCCCCCCAACCCGTTCCCAAGAGCGGCTCTAGGGGTTTGCCGCGCACCAGATCAAAAAGCCGCTGCTGACTCCAAAGGGGTTCTGCCGCCAGCGTGGTGAGTACTGGGCCATGGACACCGGCCACCCCTTGGTTAGCATAGCTCCACAGCAAAGCCGTAATATCCGAAAAACCAATCAGCCATTTCGGCAATACCGCTGGCCACTGCCACTGCTCCAACAGACGAGTTGCCCCAAATCCACCCCGCCCGCAGAGAATGCCCTTAATAGAATCATCTTGCAATAAGTGCCGCAGGCGATCGCGCCGCTGTTGATCGGCACCCGCAAGGTAGCCCCAGCCGGCAAAGGCCGCCTCATCGACAATCACCTCATAGCCCTGAGCTTGCCAACAGGCCACTCCCTGCCAAAAAGGTTCCCTTTGGCGGAGGACACCACTGGGAAAGGCGACGGCAAGGCGATCGCCCGGCTGAAGCGGCGGCGGTAATGTTGCAAAGACGGTCACGTTAGAAAAAATTAGAATTGCGGTAAAACTGCAAGCGCCCCGTGCCGATATTTTGACCCATGGCGCGATCGCCCCCCCGAGGAAAGGCTGTCACAGCAAAAAGATACGTCCCATCCCATTGGGGATTGCGCACAGGAGCAACCTCAACCCGCAGGTACCACCCCGGTGGCACAGGGGGATCAAAGGTCACTGTGAGCAGCGCTGAATGGCCATCAAAGGTCACCTCGGCCAAGGGAATCGGCTGGCGGGAGCGATCGCCGATAAAAGCACGGGTACGTTGGGGCAAAAAGTAAATCGTCTCAATGCCGGGCAGTTGTTGAATGTCAAGCCGGGCAAGGGGTTCGCCTGCGGTGGTCGGTATCTGCACAATGAAGTTGTAGGTGGTATTCGTTAGCCACACTTGAGGATAGCGGGTATTGGCTTCAACAAAAATGGGCGGCTGATCAAAGGCCACCCGACCATCGGGAAACTCAACCCCTAGGCTCTGAGGGGTCAAAGCAGCTATGCCCACAAGGGCGATCGCGAAGGGTCGTCGCATCCCTTATTTACCCCGCGAGGGGGGTTCTGTGCCGTGGGCGATCGCGCTACTACAGACCCAGTTTTCCGGCAGTCCGGGGTAACCGCGCCGCAGCGCCTCTGGGCAAATGGTGTAAATCGTCAGTTGGCAATCAATCAATTGCAGACCATACTTCTCCGTCTGCTTCAGAGCCTGCTTGAGAATCGTATCATTGTCGAACTCCATTGTGCGGTTGCATTGCACGCACACCATGTGGTGATGGTGGTGCGGGGACATGGTATTTAATTCATAGTGCTTGTGTCCCTCTGCCAGTTCCAACTCCCGCAGAATACCCATCCGCGACATCAGCTTTACGGTGCGGTAAACGGTGGATAAACTAATGGAGTGTCCCTGTTTGCGCAACTCATGGTGCAGGTCTTCAGCACTCAGGTGATTGCCCTTGGGCAGATTCTGGAAAATATTGAGAATGGTTTCTCGCTGTGGCGTCAACCGCCAGCCCTTCTCATTCAATTCTGCCTTTAAGGCTGCTGCTGTATAAAGTGGCATAGAAGATTCGCTTGATCTGCCGATATTGGTTTGCATGATAGCCGACAACAAGTGTCATTTGCAACAACCCCAGCTTATTGAGAATAATTACAATAGTTTTACTGAAGTTTCTGCAAATGAGTTGCAACGCCCAAGCACCATCTGATCAAATCGATCAAATCAAGTGTTAATGGGTTCAGTGGCGCAGAACCCAGTTCAAAAACCAATCCCTAATTTGTTTGCTAATTTGTTTGCCGTTGCGGCTTGGGTCGCTGGAACTTCGACATTGGAGTAAAGTCTTCGATGGGCACATCCTTGAGTGCCTGACTCATGAAATCCCGCCAAATGGGTGCCATAAAGCCACCCCCCGTTGCCCCCTGCCCGAGGGGTGCATAGTTGTCATTCCCTGCCCAAACAGCCGCTGAGAGTTGTGGCACATAACCAACAAACCAAATATCCCGCTCAGAAGAGGTGGTGCCTGTTTTCCCCGCCGCGGGTCGGCCAATGTTGGCGGCTGTCCCTGTGCCACTGGTGATCACACTCTGCATTGTGTTGTTTAGGGCGGCGGCGGCCCAAGGATCAAGCACGAGTTTGGGGCGCGGTGTGTGATCCAAGAGCAAATTGCCATTGTTATCGGTGACTTGAATGATGGTTGTGGTGGGGGATTGCCAGCCATTGTTGGCGAATGTGGCATAGGCCGCGGCCATTTCCAAGGGCGTTAGATCCACAGCCCCCAGAGGTAGAGAAACCACAGGAAGCATGGGACTGGTAATGCCAAGGGTACGGCAAATTTCAATGACGCGCTCAATGCCCACCTCTTGGCCAAGAACAATCGCAGGAATATTGCGGGACGTGGCCAAAGCCATACGCATAGACATCCCACCCATAAAGGAGCCATCGTAATTTCGCGGCACATACCACCCACTGCCATCGCGATACCTAACGGGTGAGTCGTTAATTCCAGAATCGGGCGTATATTTGCCACTGGCATAGGCAGCATAAAAGACAAAGGGCTTAAAGGCAGACCCCGGTTGACGCATGGCTTGGGTGGCGCGATTAAACTGACTGCGGTTGTAGTCCACACCGCCGACAAGGGCTTTGACATAGTGCGTTCGTGGATCTACTGCCGCCAAGGCCAACTGATCGGCGCGCACACCACTTCCCCGTAGGGTTTGATAGCCGCGTTGGATTGCCTCTTCGGCCATTTTTTGCACCTTGACATCAAGGCTACTTTGTACCCGCATTCCCCCACGGATAACCGCTTCACGACCAAATTGGCGGGTCAACTCCTGCAACACAGCATCCGTAATCCAAGGGCTACGACTGCGCTGGAAGGAGGTAATTTCCCCTAGCTTGATGGGTTCTTGGGCAGCGGCAGCGGCCTCTTGGGGGGTGATCCAATCCAATTCCACCATCCGATCCAGCACCAACTGCTGCCGTTCCTTGGCGAGGTCAAAATCCACAAAGGGGCTATAGGCCTCGGGCGCTTGAATAATGCCAGCCATCATGGCGGCTTCGGCAAGCGTGAGATCAGCGGCATTTTTTTTGAAGTAGCTTTGGGCTGCGGTTTGTACGCCGTAGGTATTGTGTCCCCAATAGACTTGATTGAGGTACATCTCCAAAATTTCATCTTTGCTGAAGATCTGCTCGAGGCGCATGGCCAGAACAGCCTCAGCCACTTTACGGCTAATGGAGCGATCTTGAGACAAAAAGAGATTTTTCACCAATTGCATCGTCAGGGTAGAGCCACCCTGTACGGTACGCCCCGAGGTGAGGTTGACCATCAAGGCACGGGAAATACCAATGGGATTAATACCGCGATGCTGGTAGAAACTACTGTCTTCAATGGCCATCACAGCCAGCTTCAAATTGGGGGAAATTTCGCTGAGGGGAACGACTTCGCGGTTTTCTTCATCGTGAAGGCTGACAAGGAGGGTGCCCTTGACATCGTAAATGTGCGTCGTTTCACTGGGAATGTAGCCCCGCAGCGATCGCACATCCGGCAAATTCCGAAAGCTAATCGCCAAGCCCAGCAGTCCCCCGCCGATCGCCGCACAACCAAAGGTCATCCCCACAAGGAAGGTACGGTTAGCAATGCGCAGGACCCCATGCCAGAAGTTTTCATCCTGGGGGCGAGTTTGGGAGGGGTGTTTGCCAAGGGTAGTGGTGGACACGACAGTCGCTTCCTTACGCCAATTATTTTTTACTTCGTATATGATTTTTTTATTGGAATAAAAGTAAGGGATGGCAAAATTGCCCCGCGATCGCAATTGATTGCTATCATAGCCATCCTAGACCAGAAAATGTCCCAGCCCAATTCCATGATGTCTTCAGATCTTGAGGCCACAATTGCCCGGCTCCAGCGCGGCGTTGTCGAAACGTTTCCCCATGTCCCTGATTCCACCAAACCCGAAGAAAATCTCTGGGCCTATTTGCGGCAAACGGAGCGCCCGCTGCGGGTTAAGCTTGGCATTGATCCCACCGGCAGCGAAATTCACCTTGGCCACAGTATTGTGCTGCGCAAGCTGCGGCAGTTTCAGGATGCGGGTCACTGTGCCGTACTGATTATTGGTGACTTTACGGCTCAAATTGGCGATCCCACAGGAAAGTCCGAGGTGCGCAAACAACTCAGCCCCGAAGAAGTGGCTGCCAATGTGCAAACCTACCTTGAGCAGGTGAAACCCATTTTGGATTTTGAGACCCCCGGCCGCTTAGAAATTCGCTACAACTCGGAGTGGCTCGCTAAACTGGACTTGCGGAAAATTCTTGAGCTACTGGGAACTATGACTGTTGGCCAAATGCTGGCCAAGGAGGGGTTTGCCGAACGCTACGCCAAGGAAACGCCCATTTTTCTCCATGAGTTTCTCTATCCCCTCATGCAGGGCTATGATTCGGTGGCGGTGGCCGCAGATGTCGAGTTGGGGGGGACGGATCAAAAGTTCAATATTGCTGTCGGTCGCGATTTACAGCGCCATTTTCGCTTGCCCACCGTGCAATTTGGTCTGCTGATGCCGATCCTAGTGGGCACGGACGGAGTACAGAAAATGTCGAAGTCCCTTGGCAACTATGTGGCGCTTACGGAATCGGCAGCCAGTATGTACTCCAAGCTGGAAAAAATTCCCGATGCCTTGGTGAACCAATACATTGAGTTGCTCACGGATTTGCCCTTGGACAGTTTACCCCCCAATCCCCGCGATCGCCAGAAGGCCTTGGCCCTAGAAGTCGTGAGTCAATATCATGGGCGCGATCTCGCCCTGCAAACCCAAGCGGAACTAGCCGCGATCGTCACCCAAGGGCAAACGGCACAGGCGGGATCGATTCCAGAGTATTCCCTTGGGGAGTTTCAGTTTCCTGTGAAGCTGACTTATGTGCTCAGTCACACCAAGCTCTGCCCCAGTAGCAGCGAAGCGCGGCGGCAAATCCAAGGGGGTGGGGTGCGTCTCAACGGCGAAAAAGTTACGGATGTGGACTTTACCCTCACGGCACCGGAACCCTATGTGAACCAAGTGCTGCAAGTGGGTAAGAAAAAATTCCTGCGCTTTCTACCTTAGGTGGCGGTTGGCATTCTCTGCCAGAATGAAGATGAGGTGGTGCAGAGAATGTGTAGGATGAGCGTGAGCGAGCAGGAATTTCAGGCCAAGGTACTCAGCGAGTTGCAGGCGCTGCGTGTAGATGTGGAGAAGCTCGGCACCGATGTCGAAAAACTACAAACGGATGTCGAAAAGCTCCAAACTGATGTGCACAAACTGCAAGGGGATGTGAGTGAGTTGGCCACTCAGGTGAAAAATCAAGAGTATAAGTTTGAGGTCTATCAGCGGGGCACCGATGCCATGGTGCGGATGGCAACAACGATTATTATTGCGGCGGCATCCGTTGTTGTTCTGGCGAGTCTTTCCCCGGCGATTACAGCACTTGTGAGCGCGATCGCCCACCAAGGGAATTAACTACAACGATGACCCTAGGGCTAGTTCCACGATTCGTTAAAATCTTATTATTTATTGGCTTGATGCTCTTGAGTACCAGTTTGGCGGTGATTTTTCCCCTGCACACGGTAGAAGGACTCGGTAGTGGTGTAACCAAAACCGTTTTAGACAATGGCCTCACGGTGCTGATCAAAGAGATTTCCACAGCACCCGTCGTGAGTTTACAGGTGTGGTATCGCGTTGGTTCTCGCCATGAACCCAAGGGAGAAAATGGGATTGCCCACCAACTGGAGCATTTGATGTTTAAGGGCACCAAGAGCCGTCCCGTCCAGTTTGGTCAGTTGTTTTATGCCCTTGGCAGTGCTTCCAATGCCTTTACCAGCTACGACATGACTGCCTACCACCATACGGTGCGCGCTGACCAACTAGAACCACTGCTGATCCTCGAAACCGATCGCCTGCGCAATATCCTGATGACCCCCGAGGCCCTTGAGAGTGAAAAACGGGTGGTGATCTCGGAGCTGCAAGGCTATGAAAATAGTCCTGAATATCGCCTCAGTCGAGCCGTGATGGCCGCCCTCTATCCCCATCATCCCTACGGCTTGCCAGTGGGGGGAACGGCCAGTGATGTGGAGCAGTTTACGCTGCCAGCGGTGAAGAGTTTTTATCACCAGTACTATCGCCCCGATAATGCCGTTGTGGTGATTGCTGGCGATGTTCGTCCCCCAAGGGCACTGGAACTGGTCAAGAAAACCTTTGGGCAGATTCCTCGGCCAACCGACCCTCTAAAGTCTCCTTCATTACCGCCGCCAACGGCAGGTCAAGCCCAGCGAATTCGCCTCACAGAACCGGGGAGTGCGCCGCTATTACAGATTTTGGTACCCATTCCAGCGATGACCCATCCAGATCAGGCGGCCTTGGATGTGCTGGATATGCTCCTCAGTGGCGGACGCAGTTCGTACTTGTATCAGGAATTGATGGAAACGGGTCAAGCCAGTTCGGCCTACTCCTATGTGGCCGCGTTACAGGCGGGGGGCTGGTTTGAAATTGGCGCGATCGCGGCTCCGGAGCAATCCCTTGAGACGATTGAGCAGACCATTGGCCAGATTCTCCACCAGCTGGCAGAGCATCCCTTGAGTGCCGCTGAACTGCAACGGGCTAAGCAACAGCTCAAGGCCAATTTTATCCTGCGCAATCGTGACATTGATGCCCAAGCCAGTCAATTGGCTAATGATGAAACCCTGACGGGAGATTATCGCTTTAGCGATCGCCACCTTGCGGCCATTGAAAAAGTCACGGCTGCGGATGTTCAACGAGTGGTGCAGACCTACTTTGGGCGCGATCGCTGGATTGTGGGGGAATTTATTCCCAGTGAATTTGCCGATGTTGAGCTTTCAGGTCGGCCGGGTGCCCAAACCACCGCCCATAATCTTGTCGGTGAGCCAGTGGATCCGCAAACCATTGCCGCCTATTTACCCCAAGGGAGTGGGCAGGCTGCCCCTGAGGTCAAAAATAATGGGGTGGAAACCTTTACCCTGAAAAATGGCCTGCGGGTGCTCTTACTCGTGGATCGCAGTACACCAACCATTACGCTGGCGGGGCGCATTGACGCAGGAACAGCCTACGATCTATTGACACAACCGGGGGTGGCCCACCTCACTGCTGCCAATCTCCTCAATGGCACGCGGCGCAAAAATGCCCTGACGCTGGCACAAACCCTTGAGGATCGTGGCATTAGCCTAGAATTCAGTGCCTTCCGCGATGGAGTGGATATTGAGGGCTATGCCTTGGCCAGTGAACTGCCCACGCTGTTGCAAACCCTTGGTGAAGTCCTTCAAGAAGCCACCTTCCCAGAACCGGAGTTTAAGCTCAGCCAACAACGCTATCTCACGGCTCTGAGCCTTGAGGCGGATGATCCTGTGCGCTGGGGGCGCCGCGTCCTGCAAGAAACCCTCTATCCCGCCAATCATCCCCTGCATCCCTTTGCCACTCCTGAATCTGTACAGGCGATTCAACGCCCAGACCTGTTGAACTTTTATCGGGCGGCCTATACCCCCGATCACACGATTTTGACCCTCGTGGGAGATTTTGACCCAGTGGAGGTGCGATCGCGCCTCAATGAAATTTTTGGCTCGTGGCAACCCCAAACGGATCCCCTGTCCCTAACCTTTCCTGCGGTTTCACCGCCCGAGCAAACCCTCTTTAAGAATGCGGTGATTGCCGGTAAGAGCCAAGCGATTACCTATCTGGGGGCGCCGGGGATCGATCGCCGCGATTCTCGCTTCTACGCAGCGATACTGATGAATCACATCCTAGGGGGAGACACGCTGGCCAGTCGCTTGGGCACAGAGATTCGCGATCGCCAAGGCTTGACCTACGGCATCTATAGCTTCTTTAGTGCCAGTCGTCAGGCAGGGCCTTTTATCATCCAACTGCAAACGGCTCCCGAAGATACCGCCAAGGCCATTCAGGCCACGCTGCAACTCCTGCGGGAGGCGCGCCGCCAAGGATTCACTGCTGCCGAACTCGATGCGGCCAAGCGCAGCCTCAGCAATACCTACATTGTGGAATTAGCCAATGTCGATGTGGTGGCACAGACGCTGTTGGGAAATGCCAGTGTGGGCTTACCGCCGGCGGAATTACAACAGTTTAGCGATCGCTTGCAAGCGGTGACTCTAGAGCAAGTGAATCAAGCTCTACGCGATCTCCTTGATCCAGAGCGATTGGTGATTGTGACGGCGGGTCCCCCTGTTGCCTTTAACCTTTGATGCCATGGCCAGCTTAACGCTCCAACTCTATCAACTAGAACAGTGGGCAAACCAATGGGTGAGTGGTCAACTGAGCAGTCTCAGCGTCATGAGTGTGGGGATTATCTTTTTGGCGGGACTGCTCACAAGTCTGACTCCCTGCACCCTTTCGATGCTGCCAATTACTGTCGGGTACATCGCCGGCTACGCCACAAAGCAAAATAGCTCCGTCTTGCGCCAGTCTCTTTGGTTTGCCCTTGGCCTCGCAACCACCTTAACCCTGTTGGGGATGATTGCTGCGGTTGCTGGTCGCATCTACGGTCAGGTGGGCTGGGGGTTAACGATCGTGGTGAGCTTGGTGGCGATCGCCATGGGCTTAAACTTGCTCAATGCCTTGCCCCTGAGCTTTCCCCGCAGTCGCTTCCTAGAGGAACTGCCGGATCGGGTTCCTGCGGGATTGCAAGCCTATACCCTAGGGGCAACATTTGGCCTTGTGGCAGCACCCTGTAGTACGCCGGTCTTGGCAACGCTGCTGGCATGGGTGGCCACAACCCAAAAGCTAGTGGTGGGGGCTGGCCTGCTGTTGGCGTATACAACAGGGTATGTCGCGCCGCTGATTTTAGTCGGAGTATTTAGCGGTGCCTTGCAAAAGCTCTTGGCACTGCGGCAGTGGTCGAGTTGGATTACCCCTGTGAGCGGTGTGCTCCTCATTGCTTTTGGCGTCATTGCTTTAGCCATTCGTCTTTAGTGCTCAAGTCAAAGGGGCAGTGGTTAGCCGATGGCGGCAGCCATGCAAGCACCTCTGGACAAAAATATCCTCTCAGCTTGGCAATTTTCTCAAACCCAGTCTCCACAACGCTTTGAGCAATTTCTAACAGATTTGGAGGTGCTTGAATTTTCCCGAAATTCAGTTCCAGAGTGACTTTCACATCCTGTGACCCTGCGGATCTAAAAATTTTACAAAAACAAAAAAATGATCCTCTCTAGGTGCTTGAAAATGACCTGTGCTATAGTAGTCGTAGAGCACCTTCTAGGAAGGCGCAGTGCTGGGATTCTTTCCCAGCCGAACAAATGGAAACTTTAATTTAGATTTATTAAAAAATAATGCGCGTATGTGCTGGGATTCTTTCCCAGCCGAACAAATGGAAACGGTAAAAGAAATAGCGGCAGATAAATCACAGTTAATGTGCTGGGATTATTTCCCAGCCGAACAAATGGAAACTACTGTTATTATACAAATCATTAATTTGTTGAATTGTGCTGGGATTCTTTCCCAGCCGAACAAATGGAAACTAGAGGAGTTTTTAGAGAATAGGCCTGTGACAAGGTGCTGGGATTCTTTCCCAGCCGAACAAATGGAAACTAATTTTTTGGAAGTTGCCTTGGGCAGCAATAGGCGGGTGCTGGGATTCTTTCCCAGCCGAACAAATGGAAACTCTTTTGACGATTCAATCCTTAAAACTGTTTCCTGTGTGCTGGGATTCTTTCCCAGCCGAACAAATGGAAACAATCTTTATTTGCACGGGATTTTGGGTTCACTGCGTGCTGGGATTCTTTCCCAGCCGAACAAATGGAAACATTTCTTTAAGAATTAAAGGATCATCAATTGATCCGTGCTGGGATTCTTTCCCAGCCGAACAAATGGAAACCCTTTAACAGGGTTTGCAAGTAATTCAGCTAACCGTGCTGGGATTCTTTCCCAGCCGAACAAATGGAAACATGTAATAACGTGTATCTAAGTTAGAGTTAGCTAGAAGTGCTGGGATTCTTTCCCAGCCGAACAAATGGAAACATTCACTGTTTGGTTTTTGGGCGCCAAATAATAGAAGTGCTGGGATTCTTTCCCAGCCGAACAAATGGAAACATTTTGGGGAATTTTAGCTCCCCGAAAACTAAGAAGTGCTGGGATTCTTTCCCAGCCGAACAAATGGAAACTCTGAGATTGAGCGGGATTTGAAGGCGGCACGGGGTGCTGGGATTCTTTCCCAGCCGAACAAATGGAAACTCCTATTTCAAACAAATGACTAGTGAGCTTCAAATGTGCTGGGATTCTTTCCCAGCCGAACAAATGGAAACTTTTCGCTCAAGTAAATCAGTTCATGCCATGTCGGGTGCTGGGATTCTTTCCCAGCCGAACAAATGGAAACCTCTCGAGAAAAACATCAATCAATGGAAACTAATGTGCTGGGATTCTTTCCCAGCCGAACAAATGGAAACGTTAAATCCTTGGGTACTGTCCAACAGGTTTTATGGTGCTGGGATTCTTTCCCAGCCGAACAAATGGAAACTCTCATGGCTGTAGTAATGCTCTGCTACAGGTTAGTGCTGGGATTCTTTCCCAGCCGAACAAATGGAAACAAGAAGAACTGGAAAGGCTTCAATCAAAGTTTGATGTGCTGGGATTCTTTCCCAGCCGAACAAATGGAAACGGTCATTAACGATAAGGCACGCCTAGCGCGCGCTAAGGTGCTGGGATTCTTTCCCAGCCGAACAAATGGAAACGAGCCGCATACAATTAGTAAAAGCACTTATTTGGCGTGCTGGGATTCTTTCCCAGCCGAACAAATGGAAACGGGTAAAGTAGAACAAGGGTATGATGATCCTGAGTTGTGCTGGGATTCTTTCCCAGCCGAACAAATGGAAACGGAGCGTATTTAACAAAGTTTCACGCTCTAGGCAAAGTGCTGGGATTCTTTCCCAGCCGAACAAATGGAAACATATCCTTCAGTAACGACAATTATCGGTTCTGTTGTGCTGGGATTCTTTCCCAGCCGAACAAATGGAAACGCTAGTCGAGCATGCTGCTTAATGATTTCTTTGAGTGCTGGGATTCTTTCCCAGCCGAACAAATGGAAACCTGCTGGGCTGTCAGGCTGATCCTGCTGATGATGTGCTGGGATTCTTTCCCAGCCGAACAAATGGAAACACAGTTAAGGGTAAAAATAGATAGAACATGGCTTAGATGTGCTGGGATTCTTTCCCAGCCGAACAAATGGAAACAAGACGTTTTTTGTAGCCCTTTCTATGCTGAAAGTGCTGGGATTCTTTCCCAGCCGAACTAGTGGAAATGGAAACAGGAAAATGACAAATTGTTGGTTTGAAACACGCAAAGAGTGTCCAGCATGTGGTTCTGCGGCATTCCAAATAATTTATGAGGCTGAATATGATAGACCACCGATTAAGGATTACCTCAACGATTTTTATTCAGGAAGAGTTGAGTTTGATTATTTAGAAGGAGCAGTTTATATTCTATGTGAATGTGACGTCTGCGGAATGATTTTTCAAAGAGATATCCCCAACAAAACTCTAATGGAAAGGCTGTATGACCATTGGATAAATTCAAAGGAATCTTTTAAAGAGCATCAAGAGAGCACTGGTCTTGATTACTATTCTTGCTATGTAAAAGAAATCATGCAGATTATTTCGTATTTTAATGAAAAGCCTTTTCGATTGAACTTTCTTGATTTTGGTATGGGCTGGGGTAACTGGGCGCTGATGGCTAAAGCTTTTGGATGTGAGGTATACGGAGTAGAATTGTCAAAAGAGTGTATAGCACATGCTCAGTCAAATGGCATAAAGGTAATTAGCTGGGATGAAATTCATCAGTATCGGTTTGACTTTATTAATACTGAGCAGGTATTTGAACACATATCAGAGCCTCTGAATACCTTAAAGTATTTGAGGATGGCTTTAAAACCAAATGGCATGATCAAGGTAAGTGTGCCCACTGCCAACGACATAGATCGCCGATTGAAGATCATGGACTGGACATCACCAAAGGGTTCTCCTAATTCCCTCAACCCTGTAGCCCCGTTAGAACATATCAACTTCTTTCGGAGATCATCTCTTATTAAGATGGCAGAAGTAGCACAAATGGAAGAAGTTTATATTCCAATACTTAAGCAATATCAATATACAACTGGCTGGTCAGGGATAAGAAATATTGCAAAGAATATTATTTTGCCAATATACCGCAATGTTTTAAAGAAACAGAATTATATTTTTCTTCGCAATGTTGGTCATAAGAGCTAATGCATCTTGTCTAGGAAACCCTCAATCTAGCTCGGAGAAACACCGAAAGGCCGGATTAAGACAATGGGTGTTTGCTCATCGGCATTACCGGCGGGGTTTTTCTTCAGAGCAGTCGTGAGGAAGTGAGGGGAGACTCCCTGACTCGCTGCAAGCACCTTGACTGCCCCTAGGTCGTTAACATCCACAATGGCGATGCCCAAACCCGTTTTTGCTGCCAGATCCTCCACGACGGCTTGGGGGTTAACAGGTCCCATGACAATAAATTGATCGTAGGGGGGCAGGGTACCTGTCACATCGTCAATGAGGCGAGCTTGTTCGCCGGCCAATTGATAAAATCCGCCCTTGTGACCAAAGACTTTGGCGATCGCCCCCCCCACAAAGGCCAACAGCACCCGTAGCGCTCCCACTTCCTCGACCAAGGCTTGCATGCCACAGGCCGTTGCCAAACTGGAAGTCGGCAAGAAGAACTGGCACACCCGCGTTGCTACCCAGCCGGGGCGCAGTTGGGCAGGATCTTTGAGGCGGCCTTGAATAATGGCAATGGGGGTTTCACCAATTGCGACAATATCACCTGCTTGGGCATGGGGCATGACGTAGCGATTGAGTACCTCTAGGGGAATATCCAACGGCGTCAGTAAATGGGTGCGAATGGGGAGTACCTGACATCCCTCCGCCTGTCGCCACACACCTGTATTTCCCGTGGCCGGAAACTTGAGGGGGATAAATTCATGATGGGTTTTCAGGAAGCGACCATGGGGGCCATAGGCAATGTAGTGAATCTTGACCCAAGCAGCCTTGACCTCGCTCACGCCAATTCCCTGCAAATCCACACAAATCTCGACATTCGTTTGCTTGGTGGACTTGACGATATAGGCAAACCAATAGCCATCGGCACGGGGGGGAAACTCTGGCTCCGGGTGGCGGGGGATGACCTGCACATCCGTCTGAATCATATCGACACGGCCATCGGACAATAGCACCACCTCTGCCCGTAAGTCTGGCACCATCACCTCAAGGCCACGGTGGGGGTTGCTCAGTCCCAATAGCCCGACAAAACGGTAGTGGGTTGGCTCATAGATTTCCAGATTCCAAGTGGCACGGATCACTTCAAGGGGATGGGCTGGCCGCTGGCGATACCGCCCTTCCAAACCGATCGCCACCAAAAGGGCTAGGAATCCTAGGGCGGCTGCCCCTATGCCGATAACTGTTGCAATCATCACGTGTCCTGTACCACTGCATTTCCCGTATTCGCTAGATTACAGTCAGTTAGGCATTTTTGGAGTGACTGGATTTTGGAGTGGCAAGAGGTTCGCGGCAGTTGGCTGTGTCTTCCCCAGCGTCCCTTGGGGTGGATTCACTTTCTGGGGGGAGCTTTTGTGGCAGCGGCACCGCAATTGACCTATCGGCGCTTGTTGGAGCACCTAGCGGAGGCGGGCTATGGCATTATTGCCACGCCCTTTGTGAACACCTTTGATCATGGGGCGATCGCCCTCGATGTGCTGAATAAACTCGACTATGCCCTTGATTGGTTGATCTATCGCCGCGGCTACCCAGCGGCATTGCCCATCTATGGTTTGGGACACAGTATGGGCTGCAAGCTCCACCTGCTGATCAATAGCCTCTACGATGGCGATCGCGCTGGGAATATATTCATGGCCTTCAACAACTACCCCGCCAGTCAATCCATTCCTTGGATGGAAAACCTTGCCCCCGTGGGTGTCGAATTCAGTCCCAGCCCGACAGAAACCGAAAAACTGATTCAAGAGCGCTATCCTGTGCGCCGTAATCTCTTGATCCGTTTCCAAGAGGACGATATTGACCAAACAGCCCGCCTGCGCAGTCTCCTCAGAGCCAAATTTGGCGATATGGTCACTGCCTTGAAGCTACCGGGGAATCACCTCACCCCCCTCAGCCAAGGACTCAAGTGGCAAGTCGGCGCAGAATTTTCTCCCCTAGATGCCGTCGGCCAGTGGATCAAGCAAAGTCTCTTTCCCGAAATGCAGATTCTGGAGGAGTGTCTGTTGGAGTGGCTCAATCCCCTAGGCACTGCCCGCCGTTCCCGCCCGTAGCGTGGCACAATCACATAAGGAACCCTTGATGAAAAAAGGACTTTGCCCGTGACTGTTGCCCCCTCTGCTGCCCTCAGTGCCGCTGCTCGCCCCGATCCCCGTGGTCGCTTTGGTCGCTTTGGTGGCAAGTATGTTCCCGAAACGCTGATGCCCGCCCTCAGTGAACTCGAGGCGGCCTTTGCCCACTATCGCCAAGACCCTGAATTCCAAGCAGAATTTCAGCAACTGCTGCGGGACTACGTTGGTCGTCCCAGTCCCCTCTACTTTGCCGAACGCCTCAGTGCCCACTATGCCCATGATCAAGCCCAACCCCAGATCTATCTAAAACGGGAAGACCTCAACCATACGGGTGCCCACAAAATCAACAACGCCCTCGGGCAAGTCCTCCTTGCCAAACGCATGGGCAAACAGCGCATTATTGCCGAAACAGGTGCCGGTCAGCATGGGGTAGCTACAGCAACAGTGTGTGCCCGCTTTGGCCTCCAATGTGTGATTTACATGGGGGTACAGGATATGGAGCGGCAGCGGTTAAATGTGCTGCGGATGCGCCTATTGGGAGCAGAAGTGACCCCCGTCAGTGCAGGCACAGGCACCCTAAAAGATGCCACCTCCGAAGCGATTCGCGATTGGGTAACCAATGTTGAAACCACCCATTACATCTTGGGTTCAGTGGCGGGGCCCCATCCCTACCCAATGCTAGTGCGGGAATTCCATGCCGTCATTGGGGCAGAAACGCGGCGGCAGTGCCTTGAGAAATGGGGCGGGCTGCCCGATATTCTGCTCGCCTGTGTTGGCGGCGGCTCCAATGCCATGGGACTCTTCCATGAATTTGTCGAGGAACCTCAAGTGCGCTTAATTGGTGTTGAAGCTGCGGGTCAAGGGGTGGACACGGGTCACCATGCTGCCACCCTGACCAAAGGGGAAGTGGGGGTACTCCACGGTGCCATGAGCTATCTCTTGCAGGATGCCGATGGTCAGGTGGTTGAGGCCCACTCCATCAGTGCCGGTTTAGACTATCCGGGCGTCGGGCCAGAGCACAGCTACCTCAAGGACATTGGCCGTGCCGAATACTACAGTGTCACCGATGCTGAGGCCGTGGCTGCCTGTGTGCGTCTTACCCAGTTGGAAGGCATTCTCCCTGCCCTCGAAACCGCCCATGCCTTGGCCTATCTGGAAACGCTATGCCCGCAATTAACGGGGCAGCCGCGCATTGTCATTAACTGTTCAGGACGCGGCGACAAGGACGTGGAAACGATTGGCCGCTATTTTGAGGCACAGCAAGCCCCCTGAGTTAGAACTCCGCATTCCCCGGTGTACGAGGAAAGGGAATGACATCACGGATATTATCCATCCCCGTCATAAACTGCACCAGCCGCTCAAATCCTAAACCAAAGCCGGCATGGGGGACGCTGCCATAACGGCGCAAATCCAAGTACCACCAGTAGGGGGCAGGGTCTAGCCCACGGCGGACAATCTGCTCCTGTAACACCTCAAAGCGCTCTTCCCGCTGGGAGCCACCAATGATCTCGCCAATTTTCGGGGCAAGGACATCCATGGCAGCCACCGTTTTGCCATCGTCATTGAGGCGCATATAGAAGGCTTTAATATTGGCGGGATAATCATAAACAATCACGGGGCGCTGGCAGTATTCCTCAGCAAGGTAGCGCTCATGCTCCGATTGCAGGTCTAGTCCCCAAGCCACGGGAAATTCAAAGGCGCGACCACTTTTTTCCAGCACTTGGATGGCTTCTGTGTAGCTGAGGCGGGCAAAGGGTTGAGTTGCCATCTGTTCGGCGGTGGCCATGACGCTATTATCAATCCGCTCCTGAAAGAAGGCCATATCCTCTGGGCAGTGGTCAAGGACATAGCGAAAGACAAACTGCAAAAAGGCCTCCGCCAGTTCCATATCTCCCATCAGGTCACAGAAGGCCATCTCTGGCTCCACCATCCAAAACTCGGCTAGATGCCGCGAGGTGTTAGAGTTTTCAGCGCGGAAGGTGGGGCCAAAGGTATAGACATTGGTAAATGCCGTGGCCATAATTTCTGCCTCCAGTTGGCCACTCACCGTCAGGTAGGCACGGCGGCCAAAAAAGTCCTGACTGAAGTCAATATTCCCCTCTGGGGTTTTGGGTGGCTGCGCTAAATCCAGGGTGGTGACGGTAAAGAGTTCCCCAGCCCCTTCACAGTCGCTGGCGGTAATGATCGGGGTGTGTACCCACAGGAATCCCCGCTCTTGGAAAAATTGGTGAATGGCAGTGGCACAGGCATTGCGCACTCGCATCACTGCGCCTAGGGTATTGGTTCGCGGCCGGAGATGACTAATGGTGCGTAGAAATTCAAAGCTGTGGCGTTTTTTTTGCAGGGGATAGGTTTCTGGATCGGCACTGCCCCAAAGGTGAATCTGCTGGGCATGGAGTTCAATGGCTTGGTTTTTGCCGGGAGAACGCACCAGTTCGCCACTGAATTCTGCGGCAGCTCCTGTGGTCAGGTCTTTAATGGCTGGCGTTGCTGCTGCCACGGTGTTGGGAATGACCACCTGCAATCCGGCTAGGATTGAGCCATCGTTGACGTTGACAAACGTACATTCCTTGAGTTCGCGTTTGGTGCGCACCCAGCCCTTGACGGTGACGCGATCGCCCACTTGACCTTGATGAAGAATATCCTTAATCCGCTGCTGCATGGGTCTTGTTCCTATAACTGCACAATGGTTACTCCCCGTCCTCCCTCTTCAGGAGGCGCAAGGTGATAGCTTTGAACGCTGGGGTGCTGCTCTAAAAATTGATGCACAAACTGGCGGAGGGCACCACTGCCGTGGCCGTGGATAATCCAAACCGTTCCCTGCTGGCGGTTGAGAAATTCCTCTAGGAGAGGTTCCGCCTCATGGGTGCGCTTGCCCCGCAGATCGAGGGTACGGCTCTCTGTGCGAATGGCGGGTGCTGGGGTTGGGGTGCGAGAAGGGGGTGGGAGGGGAGCTTGAGCTGGGTCGGCCTTGGGTTTAGATGGTGTGCGTACCGGTTCGCCCTTGAGGGACTCTACGGCGTGGGGCGGCACAGTAAATTTCACGGAACCCACTTGGACGACAATATCCCCCTGCTGGCTGACACTGAGGACTTCGCCCACCTGTTGCCATTGGGGCAAACGCACGCGATCGCCGGGCTGCGGTATAAATTCGGCAGGCGGCGGCGGGGGGAGATAGGTTTTTTCAATCTGAGCTAGGGCCGTTTGGGCAGCTTGTACCTGTTCGGGACTGTTGGCGCGTTGCAGTTGAGCAATTACTTTGGCAATTTCCTGCTGAGCCTGATGGAGGGCGCTGCGTACCTGCTCCTCCTGTTGTTGGCGCAGTTGCTGCTGTCGTTGTCGCAGTTCTTGAGCCTTGGTGGCAATTTCTTGGTAGAGGGCTTCTGTATCCCGCAGCAGCGCCGCTGCCGCTGTGGTTTTGGCCTCTTGGGCTTGGCGTTGTGCCACCAGCCCCATAATCATTTCATTGATGCGGTTGCTGTCGCTACTGAGAAAGGCTTTGGCATCCTCAATAATGCTGGGATATAGCCCCAACCGCTGGGCGATCGCTAGGGCGTTAGACTGTCCCGGTATGCCCCACAGCAGCCGATAGGTCGGGGCAAGGGTGGTCTCATCAAACTCAACGGCGGCATTTTCAAAGCGGCTGTCCTGATACTTGAGGGCTTTGAGTTCGCCATAGTGGGTGGTGGCAAAGGTGAGACTGGCGTGCTCTGCCAGATAGCGCAACAGGGCGATCGCTAGGGCTGTGCCCTCACTGGGATCGGTGCCGGCCCCCACTTCATCGAGGAGCACCAACGTATTGCCCCCTGTCATCTCGAGCTCTGTGAGAATATCGCGGATATTGCAGATATGACTGGAAAAGGTGGACAGGTTTTGGGTCAGGGACTGCTCATCCCCAATGTCTGCCCAAATCCCTGTAAACCAGGGCAACTCTACGGGCGCTGCCGCTGGCACATACAACCCTGCTTTTGCCATCAGTGCTGCCAAGCCCAAGGCCTTCAAGGTTGCTGTTTTGCCGCCAGTGTTGGGGCCAGTGATTGTCACCACCTTGGTGGGGGGGTGCAATTCAATGTCAATGGGAACCACGGTCTGTCCTTGCTCATGGTGCTCCTGCCACACCAACAGGGGATGGCGCAAGGCCTTCAGGTGCAGTCGCGTGTCACTGACAAACTGGGGTGGGTTGCCCTGCAACCAGAGACTATAGTGGGCACGGGCCACCGCCATATCGAGGGTGGTCAGCACATCGAGCAGATACCACAAATCATCACTAATCGTGGCCAACTGATCCGAGAGGGCTTGGCAAATGGCGCGTTCGGCCTCAGCCTCCTGATGGGTAAGTTGTTGCAGGCGGTTTTGCAGGTCAATGGTTTCCCGTGGCTCAATGTAGAGCGTGGCACCACTGGCGGAGAGATCGTGGACAATCCCCGGCATCTGGTCTTTGTGGGTGGCTTTGACTGCCAACACATAGCGATCGCGCCGTTGGGTGACCACTGCCTCTTGAATAGCACTGGCTCGCTGCTGCAGAATCTGCTGCAGTTGCTGCTGGATCTGGGTACGGCACTGCCGTTGCTGCTGGCGAATCTCAGCCAATTCTGGACTGGCGCGATCGCTCACTTGCCCCTGATCGGTAATACAGCGGTAAATCTCCTGAGTCACCTCAGGATAGGTACGGACACCGGCCACTAGTTGTTGGAGTTCATTGAGTTGCGCGTGTTCCTCAATTTGACGCCGCTGTTGCCGCGCCGCACTCAACAGGTGGGCGATCGCCAGTAGCTCCATTCCCTGCAAACAGCCCCCATGATCCAACCGGCGAAGGGCAGGTTCAATATCCGTGACTTGGCTAAAATCTAAGCGCACTTGGTGCACCGTTTCTAGGGTAATCACCTCAGTGGTTTGAGCCAACAGCACTTGACTGGCTGCTTGGGTGCCCCCTAGAATCTCTCCCCCCTGCAGCTGGCGCATCCCCCGTTTGGTAGCAGCAAACGTTGCCAACTGATAACAGAGACGCGGCCACTCCAGCCGCCCTAGGGATTTGTCTAGTGCACTAACTTGTGATGTGAGAACAACCAATGTTCGCTATCTGCTGAAAACACTACTTTCACTGACTGTAGCACTGCTCACCAATCCGTGCAGCGGTTCTAGAGGACCATCCCCGACGACATCTCCGCATCCACGGCATCCTGCAGTTTCAGCAGGGTACTGGTGAGGGCTTCAGGATTGAAGTAGGTCCATTCGATGGCTTGGGCGATCGTTTGCAATCGCTCGGTAATACTCGTGAGATCTCCAAACAGATTTTCGCGCGGCAAGCCCGCAAAGAGTGCCATCGCGCCTTGGTTGACCGCCCACTTGCACTCCGATTCATGGACACGGGTGCGCAGGCCACTGAGGAGAATGACATTCATTTCTGGATAGCGCTGGCGATACTGGCGACAAAAATCGTAGGGATTGGTTTTTGGCATTCCCAAATCGAGGAGCAAGAGGCTGACTTTGCAGTTGAGGGACTCCACATGGGCAATGATTTTTTCTAACTCAAAGTGGGATGTTGCCCAAATCGTCGAAATCCCTTGGGAGTTCAATAATTCCCGCCACATTTCCCCTTGGGTACGCGAAGAGTGGGTCATCAAGACCGTGACTTGGCTATTACTCCCATGGGAATGATTGGTGTAGGGGTGAGGACTCGGCGCATCCCGTAGGTCAATGTACTCTAGTTCTGACTCACCAATGGAAATGCGATCGCCGTGTCTGAGGAGATGGGGCGCGTGGATACGGTTATTACCGATAAATGTCCCGTTCATGCTCTTGAGGTCAGTCAGCCGATAGCGATGATCCGCCTGCCGCTCAATACAAAGATGGTGCCGCGAACACCAGCGATCGGGTAGGACAATATCACAATCTTTACTTCGACCAATTTGCCAAACGGGTAACTGATCCAACACAATTGAACGTTGCATGTAAATGGAGTGCAATAACAACCGGGGTGTGGGTGCCGCTAGAATCAGCTCACTGGGACGCATGAACCCCCACTGCTGTTCACCAGAACGGCTGGGTGCTTGTAGGTGTGGAACGTAGGTATCGGGGCGATTGGCTGAGGCGTCCATAGCAGCAGCTAAAAAACACTCAAATCATCAAACTTATTTTTATGCTGCCTATCCTAGCGTTGATGAGCAGCAAGGGACTACCTCCATCTTAGATGTCAATAGAATGGCAGTAGCACCCTCTAGGTTGCTAAAACGTACTCGTTATGAGTATGATAAATAGACAGGACAGTTCGATAACTGTCAAAGGAGACCACTATGAGTGCAACAACAACGCTGAAAGAGCAAGTGCTGACCACGCTGAAACGGGAACAGGCCAATGCGGTTGTCCTGTATCTGAACTATAAAAAGTACCACTGGCTAACCTATGGCCCCTTGTTTCGGGAGTTGCACCTGCTGTTTGAAGAACAGGGAACAGAAGTCTTTGCCATGATTGATGAACTGGCTGAGCGTAGCTTGATGCTTGATGGCCAGCCAGTGGCAGACCCCGCAGACTATCTCAAAGTGGCAACGGTAACCCCCTCAAGCGGCCAACTCACGGTCAAGCAAATGATTGAGGAGGCGATCGCTAACCATGAGCTGATCATTACCGAGATGCACCAAGATGCAGAAGTGGCCACTGAGGCGGGCGACATTGGTACGGCTGACCTCTACACCCGTTTGGTGCAAACCCACCAAAAACATCGCTGGTTCCTCAAGGAGTTTTTAGCCAAAGGCGATGGCTTGGTCAGTTAGTTGCGAATCGGGCCGTTGTAGTCAATGGTGGTGCGTCCATCGGCAGCCACAGTAACGACAGTTTCGATACTGGGCAGGGATGCGGGCACGCCATTGCTGACTCGATGGCCCAAAATCCGAAACGTGTAGGAGCCGTCGGCATTGCGCACATAGGGAGCTTCACGGACAGGCCCATGCATGGACTGCTCGGCTCGATAGCGACTTAATCCGCCATTGGTTCGTTCTGCAGCTTGGCGGGCATAGTTGCGAGCGCGAACTAACTCGACAATGTTGACAGGCTCAGGATTAGTTGCTTGGGCAATGGCCAAGGGGGCGATCGCTCCCCCAAGGGAAAGACTCAGCATGAGGCTAGCAATCAGCGGCTGGGTCATCAGGCTTCTCCACTCAGCGGTCTTTATCTAAGATAGCCAAGGGGCTTTGCTGACCCCTAGATAACGGTCTTGATGCAACAATTATTTGCTTTCCGTTTGACAAGGCGTGATCCTCGCTTGTAGTAACTGGTGCGCTTGCTCCTCAGAGAGGGGTTCACCAAAGAGAAACCCCTGACCCCGCTGACAGCCCAACGCCTGCAAGCACTGCTTTTGGGAGAGATGTTCAATGCCTTCGGCAACCACTTCTAGTTGCAGGGTTCGGGCGAGGCTAATAATGGCACGAACAATTTCTAAATTTTGGAAATTGGTTTCGATGTCTCGGACAAAGGACTGGTCAATCTTTAGGGTATACAACGGCAGTTGGCTCAGGCGGCTGAGGGAGGAATAGCCAGTGCCAAAGTCATCAATGCCACAGCGAATATCAAGGGCTTGGAGCGCCTCCAATTGCTCTTGGGCAAACCTTGAATCGGGCATGATCACTTCCTCAGTAATCTCCAGAATCACTTGCTGGCCGCGAATCCCATAGAGCGGCAACAGATGCTTGAGCAAAGGAACCATTTGGCCAGAATTAAAGAAAGCACTGGAAATATTGACACTGAGGGTGAAGTCGGCAGCCCGAGAACCCAGTGTCTGTTGCCATTGGTAGAGGTTGAAAATTGCCTTTTGCAGAACCCATTGATCCAGTTTTGTGGCTAGACCCAACCCCAGAGCCAAGGGCAAAAATTCTGCCGGACTGATCCAACCGTTTTCGGGATGCTGCCAGCGAACTAATACTTCAAAACCAACAAGGCTGTCCTGACTGAGGCTGACAATGGGCTGGTAGAAGAGCGCTAGTTGCTCCTGCTCTAGGGCACGGCGAAATTCCTGTTCCCGTTGTAAGCGGGTGTAAACCGCTTGGTGGTGCTCCGATTCAAAGAGTTGCATACCGTTGCACCCTTGCGCCTTGGCAGCATACATGGCAATATCAGCATCCCGCAGCAGTTCACCGGCAGTGCGGTAACGAGAATTAACAATGGCGATGCCAATGCTGACGCTGACACTTACCTCAGTGCCCTTGAGCACATAGGGTTCACTAATGCAACGGCGCAGGCGATCGCCATACTCATAAATCTGCTGGAGACCCTCAATGTGTTCGAGGATGGCAATAAACTCGTCTCCCCCCAATCGGCCAACGATCTCCTGCTGGCGCATACTCGACCGAAGGCGATGGGCAATTTCTAGAAGTAACTCGTCGCCGGCATCATGACCCAAGCTATCATTGATGACCTTAAACCGATCCAAATCCAAAAACAAAACGGCAAAGGGCGGAATGTCACCGCGGTGGTAGGCAGCCAGCAGTTGATCGATTTTTTCTGTGAGGAAGGCGCGATTGGGGAGATTCGTTAAACTATCCTGGCAAGCCAGTTGCCGCAATTTCTCCTCCGCTAGCTTGATGTTGGTGATGTCCAAGCAGGAACCAAGGTAGCCAATGCAAGTGCCGTCTTCGGCATAGCGGGGTGCCGCTTGCTTGAGTACCCAGCGATAGACACCTTGGCCATTGCGCAGGCGGTGCTCAATTTCATAGCTTTGCTGCTGCTCAACGGCAAGACGGATGGCCTGCTCTGTGCGCTCCCGATCCTCAGGATGGACAAGGTCTAACCAGTTCCAGCCAAGGATTTGGTCTAAGGAGGCGCCCAAGACGCGGCAAATGGTTTGGTTGGCAAACTCAATGGTGCCTTTGCTATCTGCCAGCCAGATCATCAAAGGTGAGGCATCGGCCATCTGGCGAAAACGGGTTTCACTTTCCACTAGGGCTAGCATCGCTTTTTTGCGTTGGGTGACATCCACCCCCACCGTGGTGATCAGGTAACTGCCATCCCCTTGAGGTTCAGCGGTGGCATTGAGGGAAATCCACACCTCATGGCCGTCGCGATGTTGAAAGCGATATTCGGTGTGGGCACAGCCTTCTTGGAGTAATTTCTCGCGAAAGGGACGATGATAGGCTTCCCAGTCCTCGGAGGGAACCCGCGATCGCCAAAGATTCGGGTCTTCTTGAAAGTCAAGGGGGCTGTAGCCGAGAATGCGCAGGTGCCCTTGGGAGAGATACTCATAGCACCAAGAGCCATCAGGAAAGAGCCGTATTTCACTGACAAAGGCATCGGCGCGATCCAACAGTTGATTGAGCTTTTCTTGGGCGGCCTGGAGTTCCCCATTGACGTTGTGCAAATCGAGGGTGCGGGCAATCACCTGCGCCTCAAGTTCCGTTTGCTGGGCTGCAAGTTGCTGGGTCAGCTGCCGTTGTCGCGTGACATCCACTGCCGTCAGTAAAATGAACTGTTGGTTGCCGTTGGGCAGTTGCAGGGGCAGGGAAACCATCTGCCAAATACGCTCTTGGTTGGCGCGAGTGCGGATGCACACATCCCCATGCTCAACCCGTGCCTGCGTTATAAGGCAGCGTTGGAATTCTGTGGCCGCCCACTGGCGTTGCGCTGCTTCAGGAAAGGCAATGGCTAACCACCCCTCCCATGTGGGGATTTCCTCTGGGCTGCTGCCGGTTTGCTCTTGCCATGCCCGATTCATCAACCACAGTTGACCATCCGCCGCCACCAACGCCATCGGCAGCGGTGATAAAAGCAGGCTGTTGCGGAACACCTCGTCCATCTCAGTGTAGGCGCGCCAAAATGACTGCCGCTCCTGCTCTACTTGGTTCAGATGCTGAGCCTCCGTAACCAAAAGAGTGACCCAAAAAGCGATGATACTGATGATCTGCACCTCTTGGGCTAAGCGCTCCGAAAGCCATAGGCGATCGTGGTGTACCCATTGAATTACCCAACCAATGAGGAGGGGGCCAAGGATGCTCCAAGGCAACAATCGCCGCAAGAGTAGGCCACCTATCCTTTGTGAACTGAAGTAACGCATCACCCCTAGGGAGGGATGCCATTGCATAAGGCAGAGGTTCAACAGCCCAAGAAGAACGCAGGCGAGGATTTGGCCAAGGGCAGAGGCACTAAGAGACAGCGGCAATTGGTACAGACCGGCCAATACCTCAAGGAACAGCAGACAGGCACTTGTGATTGCCCCTCCTTGACCGAAAATCACTTGCCAACTTCGCTCCCCCCTGACCCCCCACAGGGCCACCCCTAGCCCTATAAAGGCCACAGGCCGTAGCAAACTGGTGTAGGCCGGCAAAGACAGCGCTTGCCATGAAGCAGTGATTTCCTGAGCATTGAAAACTGCTACGGCAATTGCCACCCCCATGAGAACAAGCACTAGGCCACAGAGCTGGGGGAGGCATGCTAATTCTCGATCTCTGCCCCTAGATCCCATGAGGGTGATGGCCAATGCGGTTAACCCAAGGGCGATGGCAGCAAAAACATCAATACCGACCAAGAGAGGCGAGTGGGAAGTGATGGCAGCGAGAACCCACTCTATAAAAACAGCTGTTGCTACCCCTAGACTCAACAGAGCAACCACTCGTAAGAATTGGGGATTGGTCATAGGCAGGGGTAAAACTGGCTAGGGACATCGTACCCCGCAGGGCAGTAGCTTTTTTAGTCTAGCTCCTCAATCTTGGGGTTGAGGCCAAGGGGTATGTAAACTAGTGTTGTAGGACAACTCTTTAGGCGTCCTGCAGGAGGGGGTATGCAAACAACTCACCACTACACTCAGGAGTATATCAATCACCTCACCCCCCAGGAGGTGGCTGCCTTGGCACGACGGCTTGAGGAGGATGATTACGATACACCCTTTGCTGCCCTTGAAGACTGGCATCTGCTGCGGGCCATTGCCTTTCAGCGGCCGGAGTTAGTCGAGCCTTACTTGTACCTTCTGGATTTAGAAGCCTTTGACGAGTCCTAGGGCAGTTCCCCATTTATTAGTGGGGGTGGGGGGTGGCATTGCTGCCTATAAAATCTGTGATGTGATCTCCACGCAAGTAAAGGCGGGGTGGCAAGTGTCTGCCATCCTTTCAGAGACCGCCTCGCAGTTCGTTACGCCGTTGACCCTTTCGACCCTGTGCCGGCAATCGGTACTCACAGATGCGGATTTTTGGCATCCCCAAGCGCCGCGACCGCTACACATTGAACTGGCAGAAAAGGCAACGCTGATGTTGATTGCTCCCCTCACGGCCAATACGTTGGCAAAGCTGGTGCTGGGTTTGGCGGATAACCTACTGACCAGTACGGTGCTGGCCTCCCAAATACCCATCTTGGTGGCACCGGCCATGAACACGACCATGTGGGAGCAACCGACGGTACAGAGCCATTGGCAACAACTGCAACAACAGCCCCGTTATCATTGCTTACCCCCGGCCTATGGCCGCTTGGCCTGTGACAGCGTCGGTGTGGGGCGGATGGCGGAGACGCAGGAAATCATTGCCTATTTGGACTCCTTGGCCTATACCCACGGCCAGCGAGACTTAGCTGGCAAGCATCTGCTGATTACGGCGGGGGGCACCCGTGAATATTGGGATACAGTGCGCTTCATTGGTAATCCGGCAACGGGGAAAATGGGGATCGCTCTGGCAAGGGCAGCCCTGCATCGCGGTGCAAAGGTGACGTTGATTCATGGGGCGATCGCCGAGCCGATCCCAGCCCAGGTACGCGCTATTGAAGCAATCAGTAGCGAAGCAATGTGCAAAGCTGTCCTTGAGGTGTGGCCAGAGGCAGATTGGCTGGTGATGGCTGCCGCCGTTGGCGATGTCCGCCCGGCCCAACAGTGGTCGGGAAAGCTGCCGAAATCGGAGTTGCCTACCGCCTTACCCCTGAGTCCGGTGCCCGATATTTTGCAAGCGGTGGCTCAGATGCGCCAACCCCACCAACGTCTGATTGGTTTTGCTGCCCAAACGGGGGATATTGTAACGCCCGCCCGCGAAAAGCTAGAACGCAAGGGCTTGGATTTGATAGTTGCCAATGCGGTGGATCAAGCCGATGGTGGCTTTGGCAGCAACGAAAACGCAGCGGTGGTGCTGGATCGGCAGGGGCGATCGCGCAACCTTGCCAAGGTACCAAAGTTAATTCTGGCCCACCAAATTTTTGACGTTGCCCAAGAATGGCTCTGATGAGCGATGTCCTGACGGTGGTGCCTCTACCAGCACCAATGCGGCAAGCGATCGCTGCCGCTGAAACCCTCGACTCCCTAGCCACGGTTGTCCAAGAACTGGTGGAAAATGCCCTCGATGCCGGGGCGAGTCGCATTCACCTCCACTGGCGCCCTTCAGCATGGCATCTTGAGGTCACAGACAATGGCGAAGGGATTCGCTGGGCAGATCTCACCCAAGTGGCTCTCCCCTACACCAGCAGCAAGTTGCCCCCCAGCGGGGAATTGGCGGACATCACAACCTTGGGATTTCGCGGTCAAGCCCTCCACAGTTTGGCGCAAATGGCACAGTTAACGATTTGCACTCGCCACCGTGAGGCGGAGACCGGTTGGCAAGTGAGTTATGATGCCCAGGGTCAAGTGCGCAGCCAGCGTCCTCTAGGAATGGCCGTGGGGACTCGCGTCATTGCTGAGCAACTTTTTCAGGACTGGCCGCAACGACAGCAGGGGGTCAATCCCAAACAGGTTCAGCGGCGCCTTCAGGAAATTGCCCTGTGTTTCCCGCAGGTGGCTTGGCATCTCCTTAAGGATGGAAAGCGCTGGCACCACTGGCCGGCGGTGGCGTCTTTGGGCGATCGCCTGCTCCAGCTGCTCCCCAAAATCCACCCTCAGGATCTGCGCCAAATGAGCGATGCCCAAATTGAACTGGTCTTGGCTCTACCAGATTGTCACCATCGCCCCCATCCCGATTGGTTAGGGGTGGCTGTTAATGGTCGTTGGGTGGAACTGCACAGTGATCCCTCGTGGCAGCAGGTGATTCTTGAGGCCTTTGGTCGCGGTCTACCGCGGCAGCGCTTTCCCCTGTGTATTGCCCATCTCCATTTACCCCCGGCGGCGATTGATTGGTCTGCAGCACCCCAAAAGCGCACAATCTATCTGCGGGAGCCAGAGCAATGGCAAGCTCTGTTAGTCGAGCGCATTGGCCAACTGCTGGCCTCCCCAACCGTCCCCACAACGAGCTATCACCTGCTTAAAGCTGCTGAACCCCCTGGCCGCTATCGAACCTTGTTATCCCCCAGTCCATCGCCCCAGTCAGCCCTCAAGGTGGTTGGCCAGTTGCACAATACGTACATTATTGTTGAGCACGCCGAAGGCATCTGGTTGATTGAGCAGCACATTGCCCATGAACGGGTGCTGTACGAGCAAATTGAAACAGATTGGCAGGTGGTGGAGCTAGAGCAGCCGGTGTTGGTGGACTCCCTCACGGAGACGCAAGTGCAACGCCTGCAGGAATGGGGGTTGGCGATCGCTCCCTTTGGGGTACAGGTTTGGGCAGTGCGCAGTGTGCCTGCTCTATTGCGCGATCGCCCCGATGTAGTAGCTGCCCTGATTGAACTCAGCCAAGGGGCGGATCTAACTGCTGCTAAGGTGGCCGTTGCCTGTCGCAGCGCCATTCGTAACGGCACGCCCCTCACCCTTGCAGAAATGCAAACCCTTGTGGATCAGTGGTACCGCTGCCGTCAACCCCACACCTGCCCCCATGGTCGCCCCATCTGTCTGCAACTGCAAGAATCTAGCCTTGCCCGTTTTTTCCGTCGTCACTGGGTGGTGGGCAAAAGTCATGGCCTTTAGATTGGCAATCTTGCAGAGGGGTGAAAGTGTGAAGATCTGCCCCTTGGCGCAGACAATGCCGCAGATGCATCAGCAGCCGTCCTAGGTAGTTCGAGCCTTGGCGATCGCCCCCACAACCCCAATAGCTATCTACTGGGGAATCTTCCACCAATTCTTCATCCCCAGTTGCTAAGAGCAGTTCCCGCAGGTCGGGATGGGTGGTAAATTTGGCCACAAGGGCACGCCACATCACTGGCTGTTTCAGTTGATCCCACTGAGGATGCACGGGGTAACGACCACTGCGACCGAGTTGGGCAGCCGCTTCGGGAGTTGGGGCGATGCGAATGGCATGACCAAAGGCCTCATGGGCAGTGCCAAAGAATTTATGGGCTTGGTAGTAGTGCTCCGCTGTTGGCCAGTAGTAGCCCTCAAGGGTAAAACCGTGGGGAGAGAAATTGGAAAAACTGCCGTAGGCATCCTTGACGCGATAAAAGTAGATGGTCATTGCCAACCGCGTTCCCGCACCCCTTGATCACCTAAGCATTGATGAGGACTGAGATCATCATGCCCCAAATACAGCCCTTTTCGCAGAGACAGAAGCGGGTTAGGGGAGCCAATTCTTGCTAAGATCAGCCTCATGGGTATCTTAAGACCTAATTTTGTTTTGGGGTTTGATATGAAACGTTTTTGGGCGATGGTTTGGGCACTTTTCCTAAGTGTGTCACTACTCCTGACCAGTTGTGCTAATGTGCCCACGGGGCTAACGGGAAATTTCCGTGAAGATACCCTTGCGCTGATCAGTAGCCTGCGCGAAGCGATCGCCCTACCGGATAATGACCCCAACAAGAAGGCCGCTCAAGCAGAGGCTCGCAAAAAACTGAATGACTTCTTTGCCCTCTATCGTCGCGATGCCTCCCTGCGATCGCTCTCTTCCTTTATGACGATGCAAACTGCCCTCAACTCCCTTGCGGGTCACTACAGTTCCTATCCCAATCGTCCCCTCCCGGAGAAGCTGAAAGCCCGCCTCGAACAAGAGTTTAAGCAAGTTGAACTCGCCCTTGATCGCGAAGCCAAGTCCTAGTCCCAATGGGGGATAAGCCCTATACCAAGATTCCGATTGCAGAGTGTGGGGAACCCCTAGCGCCTATTCCACCTACCTTTCTGCGGCTGCAACCCCATCCCTATCAAAGCCGAGGTGCCCCCTATGGCAAAGCCTCTCCCTTTTGGTTGCGGGTGGGGGTCATTGCTGCCCTTGAGCGCGCCCAAGCGTTCCTAGAACCTTACGGCTGGCAACTGGCGATTTTTGATGCCTATCGCCCAATTGCGGTACAGCAGTTCATGGTGGCGCATACCTTTGCTACCCTCTGTCAAGAACGGGGGTATGATGCGCAGCAACTTGAGCCAGCGATCGCCCGCGAGATTTGGCAACAGGTTGATCAATTTTGGGCGGTGCCCAGTTCAGACCCCCAGCAACCACCCCCCCACAGTACCGGCGCTGCCGTTGACCTTACCCTCGCTGACCCCGCAGGCCATCCCTTGGAGATGGGGGGTGTCATTGATGAAATTTCTGAACGTTCTTTTCCCGATTTTTACGATCGCCATCCTGAAGAGACCCATGCCGCTTGCTTTGCCCAACGCCGCCAAATTCTCTATCAGGCAATGCGCCATGCAGGCTTTCAGCGCCATCCCAATGAGTGGTGGCACTTTTCCCTTGGGGATCAGTTGTGGGCTTGGCAAACGCAGCAACAGACTGGCCAGCGGGACATCCTCGCTCGCTATGGCCGCATCGATCTTTAAGGCTAGCTAATCCCTTAGAGCTTGTTGAGATTCAACCCCGCTTCTTTGGCAAATGCACTCAGGCCTTTGCGCTCAAGGGTTTTAATGGCTTTGGTAGAGAGGCGCAGCCGCACCCAACGGTTGCCTTCTGGCCACCACACCCGTTTCCATTGCAAATTCACTTCTTGCAGTTTTTTCGTCCGCCGGTGGGAGTGGGAAATAGCGTAGGCGTTATTGGCTTTTTTTCCAGTCAGTTGACAAACGCGGCTCATTGGTTTTCTCCCCTGCAAGGCAATGTGATGCAAAATAACCAAGACTTCTAGCGTAACATATTCCGCCGAGAAGCACACGGCCTATTTGAAGGTTTCCTTGAGGACGGTGCGGGCCGCCAAGTGATTGCGGGTGGTGGTTAAAATTTCTGCTTCCCGCAGTAGGCGATCGTAGGTGGATTGTAGCTCTAGAAGACGTTGCTGCTCCTGAGCGACACCGCGAAAATTACTGGCAATCCAATAGGACAGTTCAAGGGCAGCCGTGGGCACATCGGGGGGCAGCTCCATGGGTTGCTCGGTCAACTTCGCTGAAAGGCGCACCACATCCTCAAGAAGTTGCCGCACTTCCTTGGCCAAGGGGCGCAGATCAATGCTGGTGGGTTCATCCTCAATCCACTCCACTAGTCCAACGCGGTAGGGTTTTTCGCGCACGTAGTCCAAGATGCGAAACCGCTGCTGACCCAAGGAATCAATGAGCATGCGATCATCGGGAAGCCGTTCGTAGCGACGCACTTCCGCACAACAGCCCACCGTGGCTGGCCGTCCCGTCTGTGGATCCCACATCACGATGCCAAAGCGGCGATCGCTCTCAAGAATCGTATTCATCATGATGCGGTAGCGAAATTCAAAAATGTGGAGTGGCAGGGGTCGCCCCGGAAAGAGCACAACATCCGGCAAGGGAAAAATGGGGAGTTCGCGAACGGCAATGGACGAAAAAGCCATAATGACAGCGCACAGAAGCCAATGCTTCTATCGTACCGTACTTTGCAGGCTTCCTAGGATGCGGAACCGGGGACTTGAACCCCGAAGTCCTTGCGGACACTAGAACCTGAATCTAGCGCGTCTACCAATTCCGCCAGTTCCGCTCGTGTAGATTTTGGTCAGCGATCCTTTATTATCTTGGGTTTGGTGGAGTTCTGTCAACTCATTATTTCATCTTGCCTCGGAAGGTGAGCACAAAGGGCTGACCATCCAATTGACCATTGCCCGCCAAGTTGAGAATGGACTGCTGACCGCCATAACGAATATTGAGGGTGCCATTGGCATCGGCCATACCAGAACTGGTCAAGCGAATCCGCAGATTGTAGGCATCCTGCTGCATGACGTTACCAGAGAAGCCAATATAGTTGCCATCCGCCAGTTGCATATTAATATCCGCCACCTTTTGCGGATCAATGGCAATGCTCATAAACGTTACTTTTTGGTTCGGGCGGCCACTGATGCGAAATAGACCCTCGCCCATATCAGCATAGAAGGTGGTGCCTGCGGGTTGGGCTTGCTGAGCGACCATTGCGGGCACTTGGGGGGCGATCGCGTAGGTGTGCGCCCCAACGCTGAGGGCAAGAAGGGTTGCTGCAATAATGCTGTTGCTCACGGGAAGTTCCTAAGTTCCTATAAGTTCATGCTTATCCTGACGCTCAAAAAGTGTGAATGGCACCCAAACAGCCGCATCCTGCAATAGGACTTCATATTGTTCAGCTCGGATCGGTTCGCTCGATTTATAGCCGTTCAAGGGGTGTCAGCCGGGGATCCACCACCTTTTGCCCGCGACGTGGGAAACGAATCGCCAAGGAGAGCTTCGAGCCAGTGTTAAAGACATGGGTAATTTCCCCTTCGCCATAGACAGGATGGAGAATGCGATCGCCCACCCGCCAAGGAGAGGCAGCAGCCTTGCTCAACCGTGCGGGGGATAGCTTCGTGACAGCAGCCATTTTGGGTCGTCGTTGAACATTCCCTGTCAGCAGTTCTGGGGGTAGCTCTGTCAAAAATTGCGAAGGAATCGTATCTTCACTGCCACCGTAGCGGCGACGGCTTTGGGCAAAGGTGAGAAAGAGTTGTTCTTGGGCACGGGTGATGCCGACATAGCAAAGGCGGCGTTCTTCTTCAAGGGCCATGGGGTCGTTGAGACTGCGGAAGTTGGGAAAGAGTCCCTGCTCCATGCCCACCAAAAAGACAACGGGAAATTCTAGCCCCTTAGCGGCATGCAAGGTCATCAGGGAAACGACGCCCTCTCCCTCCTGCAAGGTATCCAAATCCGAGGCAAGGGCAGAACTGTTGAGAAAATCGCTGAGGCTTGCCCCCTCGTTTTCTTCGCTAAATTGCTGGGCAGCGTTAACCAATTCCATTAGGTTTTGCAGTCGCTCTAGGCTTTCGTCAGTGCCTTCGTTTTCGAGTTCGCGGCGGTAGCCTGTCTCTTCAATCACGGTTTTCACTAGTTCAGGCAATTCAATGTCGTCCACTAGCGATCGCAGGCGGGTCATGAGGGTCACAAACTGCTGCACGGCACGACTGGCTCGCCCGGCCAAGGGCGTCATGGATTCGGTATCGGTAATTAAATCCCACAGGGAAATGCCAAGGGTTTGCGCGGCGTCACTGAGGCGATCCAAACTGGTTTTGCCAATGCCGCGTCGTGGCACGTTGATAATTCGCCGCAGACTCACGGTGTCTTGGGGGTTTTGCAGCAGCCGCAAATAAGCGAGAACATCCTTGACTTCCTTGCGCTCATAGAATTTGAGACCACCAACCACGGTGTAGGGAATGTTGGCACGCACTAAGGCCTCCTCAAAGGGGCGCGATTGGGCGTTGGTGCGGTAGAGAATGGCAAACCGTCCCCATTGGGGTTCGAGGGATTGACTGCCCAAGGCTTTGATGGTTCGGGCAACAAAATCGGCTTCATCGGTTTCAGTGTGGCAACACTCGCAGTGAATGGGAGCGCCTTCTCCTTTGGTGGGACGCAGCACTTTATCAATGCGTTCGTTGTTGTGCTCAATGAGATGATTGGCGGCCTGCAAAATGTTGGCTGTGGAGCGATAGTTTTCTTCCAACTTAATCATTGTGCGGCTGTGGTTATCGGGCAGGCGATCGCCAAAATCCTGTTGGAAATTCATCAGGATAGTGAAATCAGCGCAGCGAAAGGAATAAATGGACTGATCCACATCGCCGACGACAAAAATCGAGCGATCGCCCCAATTCTGAAACTGTTGCGGTGGCGTACCATTGGTGGCCAGTAGCCGAATGAGATTGTATTGGGTGCGGTTGGTGTCTTGGTACTCATCCACCAGAATATGTTGGAATTGCTGATGCCAATACTCAAGGCGCTCAGGGTGCTGTTGTAGCAGCTGCACCGTTCGCAAAATCAAATCATCAAAGTCAAGGGCGTTATTCTGGGCAAGGGTTGCCTCATAGCGACGATAAACTTCTGCGGCCACCCGGCCAGCGGGCGATCGCTGTTCCTGCTCCAATTGATCGGGGCTTAGCCCTCGGTTTTTGGCATGGCTAATTTTGTAGCGGATACCGCGCGGATCATGCTTGCGCTCATCGAGATTGAGTTCCGCAGTGGCAATTTCCTTAATCAGGCTTTGCACATCTGACTCATCAAAAATGGTGAAATGCCGCGTCCAGCGATACCCTTGGGGATGTTGATAGGCCTCTATTTCCAAGCGCAGGAGTCGGGCACACAGGCTGTGGAACGTGCCAATCCAAAGGGACTTCGTGTAGGTTTGATAGACTCGCGATCGCACCCGCTGTTGTTCGAGGGGAGAGAGATCCAGCCAGTCTCGCCTGTAGAGTTGCTGAGCCACCTCTTGACCAAAGAGAGCTTCAAGCCGCTCCTTCATTTCGCGGGCGGCCTTATTGGTAAACGTCACCGCCAAGATATTTTCTGGTGCCACCTGATGCTGGCGAATCAAATGGGCAATGCGATAGGTGAGCGTGCGAGTTTTCCCGGAACCGGCGCCTGCCACCACCAACATCGGGCCACAATAGTGCTCCACCGCCCGCCGTTGTGATGGATTCAGTCCTGCCAGAAAATCCCTACTCATTTGCTGCTACGCCCATTCGCCTAAAGTTTTATGATACCTGCTATGACCAGCCAACGGGTTAGCCCCCCATCCGCCAGTACTGCGGGCATCACAGCATCAGACGGCGATGGGTTGACCCTCCTGCCAGCCTTGGGTTTGAGGCGATATCATCCCACAGGGGATCTCGGGCACTGTAGAGGAGTTCGCGCTCCAACAGCGCATTGATGAGCATTGATTGCCAGCACTAAAAGGCCCCGCAAAAACAATCTCAAATGTTGGCGAAACCACCTTGCGCAGGGAAGTTTGAACTGGCGTAATATCATAAGGAGCGCAGCTTGGGTTCCGCATTCAACAGCTCAAGGAGGCGATCGCAATCCGCTTGCAAATTGGGGCAGGTGTTGAGGAGGTCGCTCATAGCAAAGAAGCACAAACTATTGTCAGCAACAGCCTAACATAGCTCTCCTAGCCTCCCCTAGGTGGTGGATGTTAATTTTTTTTGCGATTTTGCTCCCCTCTAAACCCGAGAACCCCTCAGGTTACAATGAGAATCCATCTTACCCATCACACTCTATGGACAGCGTCCACTGGCAGCAGGTTCACCACTACACTGACATCCTGTACCACAAAACGACGGGCATTGCCAAAATTACGATTAACCGTCCCCACAAGCGCAATGCCTTTCGTCCCCAAACCATTGTCGAAATGAGTCAGGCCTTTGAGGATGCCCGCAACGATCCCACGATTGGCGTTGTCTTGCTCACCGGGGCAGGCCCCCACACCGATGGTAAGTATGCCTTTTGTGCGGGTGGTGACCAAAGTATTCGGGGTGAGGCAGGCTATCTGGATGATCAGGGGGTAGCACGGCTGAATGTGCTGGATCTGCAACGGCAAATTCGCTCCCTGCCAAAGGTGGTGATTGCCCTTGTGGCCGGCTATGCCATTGGCGGTGGCCATGTGCTGCACTTGGTCTGTGACCTCACCATTGCTGCTGAGAATGCCATTTTTGGTCAAACGGGGCCACGGGTGGGTAGTTTTGATGCGGGGTTTGGTGCCAGTTATCTTGCCCGCATTGTCGGCCAGAAAAAAGCGCGCGAAATTTGGTTTCTCTGTCGACAATATACAGCTCAGGAAGCCTTAGCGATGGGTCTAGTCAATGCTGTTGTCCCCGTTGAGGAGCTGGAGGCGGAGGGGATCCGCTGGGCGCAAGAGATTCTCACCAAAAGTCCCTTGGCCATTCGCTGCTTGAAGGCGGCCTTTAATGCCGATTGTGATGGTCAAGCCGGCCTACAGGAATTAGCTGGCAATGCAACCTTGCTGTACTACCTCACTGAAGAGAGTACCGAGGGCAAAAACGCCTTTTTGGAAAAACGTTCCCCCAACTTTCAGCAGTTCCCTTGGCGCCCCTAAGGGATGCGCTAGAGTAGGAGCATGTGGCATTGGGAGAGTTCGCCATGTGTATCTGTGTTAACTGCGCCCTTGTGGATCGCTGCACCACATACTATGCCGTTGAAGAGCAGCACCAACAGCCCCATCTGACCCTCACACCAGACTTTGACCCGATTGAGCCGACGATCAATATCAACATCCGTACCCAAGGGGAAGAGATTCTCTTGGAGTGGGATGTGGTTGGTTGTGCCAGTTTTGTCGAAGAACAGGGACGGTGGGCAAAACTGCGTCCAGGAGAATTGATTCCCACCTAAATCTGATGGTTAGCCGGCGATCGCGGCAAATCGCGGCAATTTGATGTTCTCTTCTAGCGGCACTCATGGGACAAAGCCGGCTAAGACAACAGCTTGATCTATTTCTGCACGCACCACAGGTAGAAATTAGCCTGCTGGTTTTGCTCCTACTATGGGTACTTTTAGTGGTGGTCGATCTTTTCTGGGTACAGCCCGGCCACCCTAATTTTTTTCTGATGCTGGCGGATTTGCCCCTACGGCTGTGCTTTGTTGTTGAGTTATTCCTACGCTTTGCGATCGCCCGCAAAAAGCAACGATTTTTCCGCCACTACTGGCTTGATCTAGTCGCGATTTTACCGATGCCGCCCCAGTGGCCCCTGTTTCGTCTGCTGCCCCTTTTGCGCCTACCCCGTGCCTCGATTTTGATCAATCGCAACCTACACTACATTTCTCCCCAGATTTCTGGTCTCTACGGTGCCCAAATTTCAGCACTGTTAATCATTGTGTTGATCATGCTCTTTGGGGGACTGGCTTTTTATATTATCGAAGGAACCTCAAACCCAGACATCGAGACCCTTGGGGATGCCCTGTGGTACAGCTTCTTTTCCTTAGTGTCCGCCGAACCCATTGGTGCCTATCCCAAAACCCATGCCGGGCGGATCATTACCCTAGTGGTGGTTTTGTCGGGGCTGACTTTGTTTGCAGTGTTTACAGGGGTGGTGTCTGCCTTCATGGTGCAACGGTTGCAATCAGTCATGAGCATTAAGAACTTTGACTTGGATGAGTTGCGCAACCACATTATTCTCTGTGGCTGGAATCGCAGTGCCCCCCTAGTGTTGCAGGAGTTGCAAACCGATCCCCAAACCCGCCATGCACCGATTGTCATTGTTGCTGAACTTGAACAGTTGCCCTTGAGTGAGTTGCGGAGAGTAGATCAAAATCGCCTCTACTTTTATTCGGGAGACTATACCCGCATTGACGTTTTAGAGAAGGTGCAGATTTACCACGCCTCCCGTGCCATTCTCTTGGCGGATACCAGCCAGCCCCGCAGTGATCAAGACCGCGATGCCCGAACGGTTCTCGCTGCACTGACCATGGAAAAACTCAATCCAACGATTTACACCTGTGCCCAGCTTTTGGATCGCAATAATAATGTGCAACTTCAGGCGGCAGGGGTGGAAGATGTGGTGGTGGCTGATGAAATGGCGGGTCACCTGATTGGCAATGCAGTACGCAATCAAGGGGCGATGGATGTTTTTGCGGAATTGCTAACAGTACAGGTGGGAAACCAATTTTATCGGCTGCCTTTGCCGTCAACGCTGGCAGGCAAAACCTTTTGGCATGCGCAACGACACCTCAAGGAGCAGTACGATGCCCTCTTAGTTGCTGTGGAACGTCGCATTGAGGGGCGTCGCCAGACGGAGATTAACCCACCAATGGACTATGAGCTGCAAGGGGGGGACTATGTGGTTGTGATTGCGCGGCAGTATCCACAGTGGGGATAAGCTCATGGAAATTTCCTCGCAAGTAGAATTACCTTTTCCCCGCGAGCACGTCTATCGCACCTATCGCGATCGCCTGCCTGAGTTAGTCAACTGGATGCCCAATGTGCGTAAAATTGAGGTGCAAGAGCGCAGGGAACAGCCTGAGATCTTAGAGATGGTTCTGGTCTGGCATGGGGGTGGCGAAATTCCGGCAGCGGCTCGGGCACTGCTGAGTGAGGCAATGCTCTCGTGGACGGACTACACCCATTGGGACGATCGCGACTATCTTACTCGCTGGCGCATTGCACCCCATGCCTTTACCGAGGCCATTGACTGCCAAGGGGAAAATCAATTCATTGCTGTGGGTGACTCAACCATTGTCACCAGCCGGGGGCATTTGCATATCGATCCCAAACGCATTGCCGGTGTTCCCTCCTTTTTGGCAGGCATCATTGCCCGCGCAGTTGAGGAGTACCTAGGCCAGCGCATTGAACCCAACTTTCAGCAGTTGGCGGCCAGTGTCGCAGCATTTTTGCGTGCTCAAGGATAACGATCAGCGATGAAAATTTTAGAGCAAACGGACTATCGCTTGCGCTTGCGGGAACGCCCTTTGCTGAGTTGGTTTATGGGTGGGGTGTTTGCTCTTGTACCTACGTTGATGCTCAGCTTCTTTCCTGTTGCAGAAATTTACTGCCAACGCCAAACCCTACCCTATGAATGTATTGCCACCACAACCTCTTTCGTGAGCCAAGAGCGGGTGAAAATTCCGCTTCCTCTACTGCGACAGGCAAAGTTGGAGGACTACATTGACAGCGAAGGCGATCGCATGTACCGCGTTGTTCTTGAAGTAGCGGGTAACTCAACCATATTAGGCGTTGCCTCCTCGGAGCCGGGCGATCGCGCCGCCATGGTGCAGCAAATTAATCAGTTCTTAGCCAATCCCAATCAAACCGAACTTTCAGCGCGTGTGGACGATCGCTGGCTCATTGGGATCATTGCGGGGGTGTTCTTTCTGGTAGGGATGAGTTTCATTTCTTTCGCATCCGTCTTAACACTGGATTTGGATCGGGGCAGTGGCACCTTGACGATTCTCCATGCAAATTTTTTCCGCCGCACTCAGAAGGAATTGCACTTGCGCGCGATCAGGGACATTGCGATTGAAAGCTCCGTGGATTCCGATGGCGATCGCCTCTATCGCGTTGTGGTACACCTCACTTCTGGCGAGACAGTTCCCCTGCGGCAGTACTACAGTAGCGGCTATGACAGCAAGAAAAAACTCGCTAATCTCCTGCGGCAGTTTCTCTATCTGCCACCTCTATAAGTCGTCCTGCGAGTGTGGCGCTGGCCTGTTGATTACACTGAAGATGATGGCATAATGCATTCACGGTCGGTGGGGTTTTGCCCTCAATTATCACTATGCAACCAACGGATCCAACAAAGTTTACTGATAAAGCATGGGAAGCCATTGTTAAGTCCCAAGATGTGGCACGGGAATATCGCAGCCAATATCTGGAAACAGAGCACTTGATGATTGCCCTCCTGCGGGAGGAGGGACTGGGGCAACTGATCTTTGAACGGGCCGATATTGACACTGAATGGGTGCTCAAGCGGCTGATGGAGTTTGCTAAGCAGCAGCCCCGCGTGCCAACGGGGAGCGAACTTTACTGTGGCCGTAGTTTGGATGCCCTGCTTGATGAAGCCAACCGCCTGCGCCAAGAGCACGAGGATCAGTTTATTTCGGTTGAGCATCTTGTCCTCGCATTTGTGGGCGATCGCCGCATTGGTCAACGTCTGTTCCGCGCTTTGAATTGCGATCGCGAGCAGTTGGCGGCCACCGTCAAAGCGATTCGCGGCGCCCAAAAAGTCCTAGACCAAAACCCCGAAAATAAATACGCTGCCCTTGAAAAGTACGGTCGCGATCTCACCGAAGCAGCCCGCCAAGGCAAACTGGATCCCGTCATTGGCCGCGATGAAGAAATTCGCCGCGTCATTCAAGTGCTCTCCCGCCGCACCAAAAATAATCCCGTGCTCATTGGTGAACCGGGTGTAGGTAAAACCGCCATTGCCGAAGGCCTTGCCCAGCGGATTATCAATGGCGATGTGCCAGAATCCTTGAAAAATCGGCGGTTGATCTCCCTTGATCTGGGGAGTTTAGTAGCGGGTGCCAAGTTTCGCGGTGACTTTGAAGATCGCCTCAAGGCGGTTCTCCATGAAGTGACCCATTCCGACGGTCAAATTGTTCTCTTTATTGATGAATTGCACACCGTGGTTGGTGCCGGTGCCAATCAAAACTCCTCAATGGATGCCAGCAACCTCCTGAAGCCGATGTTGGCGCGGGGCGAACTGCGCTGTATTGGTGCCACCACCCTAGACGAGTACCGCAAGCATATTGAGAAGGATGCTGCCCTCGAGCGTCGCTTCCAGCAGGTGTATATTGGCCAACCCAGCGTTGAGGATACGATCTCAATTTTGCGCGGCCTCAAGGATCGCTACGAAATTCACCACAACGTCAAAATTACTGACTCGGCACTGGTGGCAGCGGCGATGCTTTCGGATCGCTATATTAGCGATCGCTTTTTACCCGACAAGGCCATTGATTTGGTAGATGAAGCGGCGGCCAAACTGAAAATGGAAATCACCACCAAGCCTGCTGAACTGGAAGCCCTTGAGCGGCGACTGCGGCAACTGGAGATGGAAAAACTCTCCCTCAAACAGGAAGAAAGTCTGCCCCTGAGCCAAGCGCCACTCCAAGCCACCCGCGATCGCCTGCAGCGCATCGAAGAGGAAATTGCCCAACTGCAACCGCGACAACAGGCCATGCAAGCCCGCTGGCAAGCCGAAAAAGACCTCCTAGAGCGGATCAACAGCCTCAAAGAAGAGGAAGATCAGGTAAAGCTGCAAATCGAGCAAGCGGAGCGGGACTACAACCTCAACAAAGCTGCTCAACTTAAATATGGTCGCCTCGAGACGCTGCAACGGGAATTGGAAAGCACCGAAGCGCAACTCTTGGAACTTCAGGCCGAAGGTGGCACCTTTTTGCGCGATCAAGTCACCGAAGCCGACATTGCTGAAATTGTTGCCAAGTGGACGGGAATTCCGCTGCAAAAACTCATGGCCTCAGAACGGCAAAAACTCCTGCAACTGGAACAAGTCCTCCATCAGCGGGTGATTGGTCAAACTGATGCCGTGGCCGCCGTGGCCGCAGCGATTCGCCGAGCGCGAGCCGGCATGAAAGACCCTGCCCGTCCCATTGGTTCCTTTCTCTTTATGGGACCTACGGGGGTGGGCAAAACAGAACTGGCCCGTGCTCTTGCCGAAGCCCTCTTTGATGATGAAAATGCCCTTGTGCGCATTGATATGTCGGAGTACATGGAAAAACACGCCGTCTCCCGCATGATTGGCGCACCACCGGGGTATGTGGGCTTTGACAGTGGCGGGCAACTGACGGAAGCGATTCGCCGTCGTCCCTATGCCGTAGTTCTGTTTGATGAGGTGGAAAAAGCCCATCCGGAAGTCTTTAATGTGCTCTTGCAGGTGCTCGATGATGGCCGCGTCACTGATTCTCAAGGGCGAACGGTAGACTTCCGCAATACCGTGATCATTATGACCAGCAACTTGGGCAGCGAGCATATTTTAGATTTGGCCGGGGATGACAGTCGCTATGAGGAAATGCGCCAACGGGTACTCCAAAGCGCGCAACAGTATTTTCGGCCTGAGTTTCTCAACCGCATTGATGATTTGATTCTCTTCCATGGCCTAGGGCGGACTGAACTGGCACAGATTGCTCAAATTCAACTGCGACGGGTGGAGAAACTCCTTGCGGATCAAAAAATTCGCCTGCGCCTCACCCCGGCAGCGCTAGATCATTTGGTGGCGGTGGGCTTTGATCCAGTCTATGGGGCACGTCCTCTGAAACGCGCCATTCAACGGGAATTGGAGAACCCCCTCGCCGTGAAGATCCTTGAAGAGGTCTTTGCACCCGGCGATACGATTTTGGTAGATTTGGTCAATGGTGAGTTGACCTTTAGCCCTGCCAACCTTGCAGGTGCAGGCGATCGCGACACCGTCACCGCCTCCTAAGCCTTCAGTAACCGACTCGACAGGAAAGAAGCGTGAAAGTTATTACCATTTATCACAACAAGGGTGGTGTGGGGAAAACTACTGTTGCTGTCAACTTAGCGGCTGCCTTTCGTTGTCGGGAAAAGCGGGTTTTGGTCATTGACATGGACTCTCAAGCCAATACGACCTTTGCCACTGGCTTAATGAGTTTTCTGTTTGAAGAGGAGGATACACTGCGGGATGCTCATATCTTCCATGTGCTCAGATATGCCGATGAGTATCCCATTGCAAAAGTGGTTAGGAAATCCCAGTCTTTTAATCACCCAGAAATTGATGTTGTCCCTGCCCATATTGATTTAGTGAGCATTGAAACCCGTGATCTACTGAAGGAGATTGATGCCATTCATCTACAACTGCTTATGAAGTTAGAAGCACTCAAGGATGCCTACGATATTGTCATCATAGATGCACCGCCAGCTTGGGATCTCTACGCCGAAATTGCCCTGATTGCCTCAGATTATCTAATTATTCCCTCAGATTTTAAGCCCTTTGCCAATCAAGGCCTAAAGTACGTCATATCGTTTGTTAAAGATATTAATCGACGATTTGCAGACTTGCGGGTAAAGTTGGGTAAAAAACCCTTAGATATTGTGGGAATTTTGCCCTCAAAAATTCATGGCCGAACTAGGAATTCAAGTAAGTTTATTGCTGTTCAAGAAGCAATTACGAATAAGTATTCTCTGAAAATTCTAGAGACAATTATCACCGAATCTGTTGACTTATCCAATAGCCTCAATCGCGTGACTGCCAGTGGCGATAGTGAAATACCAGCCCCCCAATCTATTTTTCGCTTTAAGCCCAATTCAAATTCGGCTCGTGAATTTAATCATCTAGCAGATGAAATTAATTGGATGACGCAATCCTAGTCAACCCTAAAATGCAATGGTCAATAGCAAACGTATTCAATTGACAGCGATTGAACTGAGCCCTGACCTTGTGCCCGCAGATCAGGGAAGGATCGAGGAACTGGCTAGTTCAATTCTCAAAGCAGGTATCTGTTTTCCACCGCTAGTGGTACGGCGTTTGGGCGATCGCTTAGCCTGTCATCGCTTCAAACTCTTGTCAGGTCATCAGCAGTATTATGCTGCCCAAAAAGCCAATCTTAAAGAAATCAATGCCCTGATTCTTGAGGAAAACGACACGCTAGAAATAGAAACTGCCATCCTCAGTCAAATTCAGTCTAACTCCACAATTTCTGAAGTAACAGAAGCACAAAACCAAGAACAAACTACAGAGCCTTTAGCTTTTGACTCACCAGCGAGCAACTCCAACGGAAACCTTACCAAGACACTCCTTCAGCAGCTTCTAGAGCACAATCAAGCTATTTTTCAGTCCCTAAAAGAAATGGAGGCAGCCTTAGTAAACATCAATGCCAAACTGGATAGCTTACCACGGTCACAAGTGTCACTGTCTACACCAACAACAATGCTATCAGCCTCCTCGGCAGATCGCAACCAACCTCAGTTAAAAATACGCTTGCTTAATCAAGGTTCCGAAGCTGAAATCCAACAGTGGCTTATAAATGCAGGAGTAAGTAAAAAAAGCAGTCGAAAATATATCAAAAAGATTATTGAATCTCGTACTCAATCTCCCTTTCAGTCTCTCATTCATCTTAAAGAAATTTTGAAACTGAAGTCTCAGACCCTTGCAAAACTCGAAAAGTGCCCTGTACCAGCAAGTTTGAGTTTTCCTCTCTAGGCCGTGCCAGTTAACCATTGGCCACCGCACAATCCAACTGTTGCTCCCACAGCAAGGGCGATCGCTGGGTGCCATTTGAGGCGCGTAATCGCCACAAGGGAAAAGACCAAGAGCACGCTATTGAGAATGAGACTGACGGGCTGATCGAGGTGGAGAATGGCAGGCGCAAGATTAATTGCTGCTGACAACACCATACCCACCACCGCAGGATTGACCCCTGCCAAAAATTGCTTCACCCGTTGGAGATGCTTCACCACTTGATAGTAGTGGGCAAGAGCAAACATCAATAATAGGGAGGGCAAAAATAAGGCCACCGTTGCCAGAAGAGCACCACCAATACCAGCAACACGGAATCCCGCAAAAGTGGCAATGACAGCGATCGGCCCTGGGGTCAATTGACTAATAGCCACACCATCAATAAATTCCTGCTGCGTTAGCCAATGCAACTGATCGATCAACAGTTGTTTCAGCACCGGGATCAGGACAAAGCCACCACCAAAGAAAACAATGCCCACTTTGAGGAAGGTAAGCACTAGGGTCAGCCACTGAACGGGTTGAGAAGAGGCAGTGGCCATTTGGGCAGCTTGGTGGGGTAGGGTCTGGATCGCTAGGGGTAAGCCAACGAGGGCGGATTTTTGGGAAGTTTGGAGTTTTGTGGTTTTTGTCGGTGGGCTGAGTTGGAGAATGAGACCAATGATGCCGCCACTGCCAAGGATGAGCAAGGGATTGATGTGGGTCAAACTGCCGAGACAGGCCGCAATGGCGATCGCGATCGTTACCGTCGAGCGCACAGACTTTTGCCCCATTGACCAGACTGCTGCCAAGATAATGCCAATGACCACTGGCGTTAGCCCCGCTAGGGCACCTTGCAACGAGGGAATCGTATGAAACCCAAAATAGAGCCAAGATAGTAAAATCACCGCCACCACAGACGGCAGCAGAAAGGTCAGACTACCCAACAGACCACCCCAAAATCCATGGAGACGATAGCCAATAAAGAGCGCCGTATTGACCGGGAACGATCCTAGGATTTGGCTGAGGGCAACCCCGTGCAGAAATTCATCAATGGCCAAGAGCCGCCGTCGCTTAACAAACTCATTTTCCATGAGGGCGATCATGGCAATTCCACCGCCAAAGCCAATACTGCCCAGTTTCAGAAATACAGCGGTCATTTCCCAGAGATTCAGAGGCAGGGGGGACGACGACTCTTCCTCGGACTCCAGCATGGCTTGTTCCCTCGCGATGGCTGTAGCTAATTATATTTTCTTATATTGCCATATAGTTAAACAACAAACAAGAGGGGGTAACGGCAATTGTGGATAAGGTAAAAAATGTGAAACAAACCTTGACAGGGTTTTGGCGCTTAATTTAGGATTTTGGCTAAATTATATTAGCCACAAAACTTCTTGCAAAAATTTAGACTATGCTCGACAAGTTCTCTAAATCACCGACCTACCTAAAGACTATGACCGCTATTGGCATCGTGGGTCTAATTTTTACTCTAATTGAAGAAAAAAGTAGTGAAAAAAAAGGAGATACAACGGCTGTAGAAGAGGCTAGGAAGCTAAGGGAGTTTATTACCAAAGCTACAGCACGGAATTTAATTAAATTGCTTTGGAATAATAACAATCCTTAAGAGTTAAGGAACCCTGTCCATCAATCAAGGCGCCAAGTACTGTATCTCTACAGGATCATTGACCTTAAGTCCCAATTCAGCGGCGCGGCCACCCGCCAGCTCTAAAACGGCATCCACGGGAATCCCGGATTCGTAGGTGGGGCAAGGGAGTGTTTGACAAGGGGGAGCTTCGGGGGCGATCGCCACTACTTTACCGTCCCTGAGAAAAATCAAGTCAAGGGGAATAAGGCAGTTCTTCATCCAGAAGCTGGCCACTTGAGGCGGAGAGATGGGAAACAGCATCCCGCGATCGCCCGGCAATTCAGGACGAAACATCAAGCCCAACTGCTGCTGTGCCGGCGTGCGCGCCACTTCCAACTGAATCCATGTATCGTGAATGCGTGCCTTGGCCGTAATGGGTAGATATTGCGGAATGCCGCGAACCATTTGCGGGGGTGCGGCCGGATCCCCTTGGCTCAGACTTTGACAGCCCAGCAGTAACCCCAACGTGACCAATCCCAGAACCAACCCGCGCATCTTACGCTTCACGGAGAACATAGCCCACTCCTCGCACTGTGTGAATTAACCGTTTTTCGCCATCGGGTTCAATCTTCAACCGCAGATAGCGAATATAGACTTCAATGACGTTGGATTCTCCCAAAAAGTCATAGCCCCAGACATTTTCTAAAATTTGCTCACGGGTAAGGACTTCGCGGGGATGCTCCATGAGAAACTTCAGTAGTTCATACTCCTTCATCGTTAGATCGATCGTGCGCCCATTGCGCTCCGCCCGCCGCGTCAAGAGATCAAGGGTCAAATTATCAAATCGCAACACCTCACTTTGGGTGACTGGCGGCTTCAGATAAAGCTGAATCATTTGCAAAAAGGGCTTGGGACTATAGGGCAGCAGTAGGTAATCATCGGCACCCGACTCCAGCACCGCCACCCGATCCTCTAGGCGATCGCTCTCCAGCATCAGTAGAATTGGCAAACTAATCCCCTGCTGGCGCAACCGCTGGCACAACTCCATACTGTTGAGCCGCCCCAAATAGCGGTCCATGATGATCAGGGCAGGCTGCCATTCTGCGCAGGCCAAGTGACATTCCTTTTCCGTTGTTGCAATCACAGGGTCATAGCCTGCGGCTTGGAGGTCTTGCCCCATGCGCTGTGACAAGTGGTTGTCAGCGCAGACCAAAAGTAAACGTGAAGGGGGAGAATTTAGCTCCATCTCAATCATCCCTACTATGAAGATCTTACTTTCAGCTTATGCCTTGTGGGAAAATGTTCAAAAATGCGCCCGTAGCTCAGCGGAATAGAGCACTCGCCTTCTAAGCGATTGGTCGTTGGTTCGAGTCCAACCGGGCGCGTCTAACCTGCTATCGTTGATGGGGAGCGTATTGGAGTGCAAGAATCCTCGCAATGAGTCCTAAATATCGCCGCGTATTGCTCAAATTGAGCGGTGAAGCCCTCATGGGCAACCTGAACTACGGCATTGATCCAAAAGTGGTGCAGGCATTTGCCAACGAAATTGCTCAGGTGGTGCAAGCGGGAGTTCAAACTGCCATTGTGGTGGGGGGTGGCAATATCTTTCGCGGTGTGAAAGGAGCGGCTGCTGGCATGGATCGGGCGACCGCAGACTACATCGGTATGATTGCCACCGTTATGAATGCCCTGACCCTGCAGGACGCCCTCGAACAAATGAATGTCCCTACGCGGGTACAAACTGCCATTGCTATGCAGGAGGTAGCCGAACCCTATATTCGTCGTCGTGCCATTCGTCATCTGGAAAAGGGACGGGTGGTCATCTTTGGAGCCGGGTCAGGGAATCCCTTTTTTACCACCGACACAACAGCCGCCCTGCGAGCTGCTGAGATTGATGCCGAAGTGATTTTCAAAGCCACCAAAGTCGATGGCGTCTATGATGCCGATCCCCACAAAAATCCCGATGCGCGTCGCTACCGCACTCTCACCTATACCCATGCCCTCACCCACAACTTGGCGGTGATGGACAGCACAGCGATCGCCCTGTGTAAAGATAATGATATCCCCATTATTGTGTTTAGTTTAGAAACAGCCGGTAACATCTACCGCGCTTTGACTGGGGAACCCATTGGTACGATGGTTGGAGGCTCCTGTGAAATTAGCTGACGTCGAAGAGCGGATGCAAAAATCGGTTGAAGCAACCCAGCATGACTTTAATAGTATCCGCACGGGTCGCGCCAACGCGGCGTTATTAGACCGGGTGATGGTGGACTACTACGGCACGGAAACCCCCCTGCGCTCCTTGGCCAATATCTCTACCCCCGATGCAACCACGATTTTGATTCAACCCTACGATCGCTCCACATTGGCCAGCATTGAAAAAGCCATTCAACTCTCTGACTTAGGGTTGACGCCCAACAACGATGGCTCCAGTGTGCGCCTCAATATTCCACCCTTGACCACAGAGCGACGCAAAGAACTGGTGAAAACCGCCGCCAAAATTGCCGAAGGGGGCAAAGTTGCCATTCGCAACATTCGCCGCGATGCCATTGACCACATCAAAAAGGAGGGTAAAGCCGGAGAACTCACTGAAGACGAGGTAAAGGATTTGCAAGAGAAGGTGCAAAAGCTCACCGATAAATACATCGGTAAAATTGATGCCCTGCTCGCCGAGAAAGAAAAGGACATTATGACCGTATAGGCTAGGTGCCCGGCGAGTGCCGCAGTTCGGGACTCAGGTGCGATCGCTCCGCAAGGGCAAGGAGCAATGGCCCACGGGAGGTATATTCGACAATACTGACACTGGCTACTGGGGCAGCAATGCGATCGCGAAATCGTCCCACATCAATACCCAGAAGACCACAGAGCATAATCCGAATGGTGGCCTTGTGGGAAACCAGCAGAACATTGCCGTCGGGATACTCCCGCTCAATTTCTAGGAGAACGGCATTACTGCGGTAGTAGATGTCAATCCCCCGCTCACCCCCTGTGGGGGCATTCCAGCCCGGATCCGCCAGCCAGCGCACATAGTCATCGTGGAACTTGGCATTCACCTCTTCCGGGGAGAGGCCTTCCCACTGACCATAGTAAATTTCCCGCAGACCATCGCGAACCTGCATCTGGAGACCGACGCGATCGCACAAAAACTGTGCCGTGGTTCGCGTGCGCAACGTGGGACTGACAAAGACGGCTTGCCAAGGCAACTGAGCATAGTGTTCGGCAAAGGCCTCAGCCATCGCTAGACCGGCATCCGTTAAGGGTGGATCCAGTTCTCCACAGTAGGCATTGGCGCGACTAAAGCTAGTTTGCCCGTGGCGCAAGAAATAGAGTGTTAAGACCACAACCTTCACCCCATACCGCTAGGGGCAGCATAGTCGAGGGGCACAAAGCTCGTCAACGCTGAGTCGTGTCCAATACACTCAATGTAACGCCTTGGTAATAATGCCCCAAAATTTGGTCGTAGGTGTAGCCCTGTAATGCCATACCGTAAGCCCCCCATTGACTCATGCCCAAGCCATGACCGTGACCTCGGCCAGTCATTGTAAAGGCCACTGGCACACTGTGCCCCCCTTGACTGGCCACATTGCCATACTCTGGCGTAATTGTCAGTAGGGTACTGCGCAATCCCAACACCCGCCGTAGTTCACTGCCTGAAATGGTGCGGCTACCCGCTGTGCCCACCACTTGCACTGCCATGACTCGCCCTTGGGGGGACAATTGCAAGGGGCGAAAGCCAACGATGGTACCAATACCGGGGAGGCGTTGTTGCAGTTGTGCCGCGGTGAAACGCACCGTCCACTGAAAGTTGGGGGAGACTTGGTCAAAGTCAGGGGTACCGCGCAGGTAGGGAACGGCATTTTGCCAAATGTGCTCTGAATTTTCAGTGTGACCCCCTGAGGAGGCATGGAAGACGGCTTCAATGATTTGGCCATTGTAGGTGAGCACTTGACCGCGGGTGGCGGCAACGGCAGCTAGGGTACTGGCGGTTTCTGAACTGACCCCCGGATACACCTGATGGGTGACGGTGGCACCCACATCAAAAAGACTACCGGGACGACGGCGTTCGCGATCGCGCCGAAAGAGGACAAAGGAACGGGAGGCCACCGCTTGAGCTTTGAGGGCTTCCAGCGGCCAAGAGGGATACATTTCCTTACCAACGACACTGGGCAGATACTCCTCTAAATCCACAAGGTTGATGGCGATCATCCCCTCACTGGTACTCACCAATTGCAACCGCCCGCGATACCAGCGATCGCCCACCCGGACGAGGCCATTGTCTCGAGGTTCGAGGAAAACTTGCCGCCCCCGCACACCCCCTGCTTGTACCCCCGCCCCCGTCAGAACCGCCGTAATATTCTGCTGCGGTGCCACTGTCAGCACCCGACCCGCCTCATCCCGTAATTGCGCTGGGGTGGAGCTACTAATTGTTACTTGACGTACCCGATCTAAAACCGCGACCCGCAATTCCACTGCTGCGGCCGTCAGTTGTAGGAGCAGGCTGATCAAGCAGCCAAGACCCAGCGACTGCGACAGAAGACGCCAACGCACAATGAGGTAAGGCATATTCTACTCCTCAGGTAGGCGGCAATGGTGACGATGCCTAGCGGTGCTCGCGCAGACCACTCCAACCAATGGTAATAAAGCCCACTGCCAATAGAAAACTACGAATGCCTACCCTTAGACGATTCACAAAGGCTTCCTGTTGCGCTCGATTCACCGCTTCTTGTTGCTGGTTGCGGATGCGCTCCCGTGCCTGACCCGCTTGTTTATCAAGGGCTTGGGGGTCTTTTTGTAACTGCTCGAGAATCGCCCGTTGATCGGGGGGGAGTTGATTGCTTTTCAGGAGTTGCTCCAGTTGACCGCTACTGGCCAGTTGTTTAATTTGCTGCTGTTCCTGCTCAACCCGAATTTCTGCCTGTGCCGCCTCTTGATTGATTTGGTTGACCGCCTGTTCCATAATTTGCCCCGTAATCGATAGGTAGAGGGGAATCCCCAGCAGGCAGAGCAATCCTAGCAAACTCGAGAGGACAAAGACCCAAAATCGCCAATCCTTGAGGGCAGGTTCCCCCGGCTCCGGCTGCGTCGTACTGCCAGAAACCGCTTGAATCCAAAAGCCAGTGTAGATAAAGACAAACCCAATCAAGGGGGTGGCACCGCGCTCAATGAATTGGTTGACGACCGTGAGTTGCCACTGGCTGTTATTGAACTGGGGAGTAATAAAGAGGATACCCCACTCGACCAAGAAGGTGAGGAGCAGGATGATTCCCACCAGTTTTAGGAACTGAGCCGCCAAGGGGACAGGTCGCTTGGTTGATTTGGAAGCGGTCATGGACTGTGAGTGACTCGTCAACTACTGCATCAACCTTACTGGATTTTGGTGCCGTTGATTCATCTTGGACCCATTGACTCGCCTATGGCGCTGCTATCTTTGGCTACCGCAACCTTGGTATACTCCAATTGTGCATGGCGCTGATGCGGCTGGGCTGCTTCTCCCCAGTATTGCTCGTTCGCCATCCCTTTGCGCATTGAGGCACAACAAATCCATGGTCATTGTGGCAGTCTTAGCGGCAGGACGAGGCACACGGATGAAATCCTCGCTGCCAAAAGTTCTCCATCCCCTAGGTGGGCGATCGCTGGTGGGCTGGGTTTTGCACCAAGTTCAATCTCTGCAACCGCAACGGCAGTTTGTGATCATTGGTTATGGGGGAGACACAGTGCGGGCTGCCTTAGCGGATCAACCCCACGTGGAATTTGTCGAGCAGCGCGAACAACTGGGAACGGGTCATGCGGTACAGCAGCTTTTGCCCCACCTCAAGGACTATGAAGGCCATCTTTTGGTACTTAACGGCGATGTGCCCCTCTTGCGTGGCGAGACGCTAGCACACTTGCTCGCAGTCCACCAGCAACACAACAATGCAGCCACTATTTTAACGGCACAAATTCCCAACCCCCAGGGCTATGGCCGTGTGATTTGTGACAGTCAGAATATCTTGAAGCAAATTATTGAAGACCGTGACTGCACCACAGCCCAAAAGCAAAACCGCCGCATCAATGCTGGGGTGTATTGTTTCCACTGGCCCCAACTTGCTGCTGTGTTGCCCTATCTCCAAGCCAACAATGATCAGCAGGAATACTACCTCACGGATGCCGTCAATGCCCTCAGTCCTGTGATGGCGGTGGACGTGGAAGACTATGAGGAAATTTTGGGCGTTAACGATCGCGTGCAGTTGGCGGCAGCCTATCAAGTGCTGCAAAATCGCATCAAAACTGCTTGGATGCAGGCGGGGGTGACCCTGATTGATCCGGCCAGCATTACCATTGAGGACACCGTGGAGCTGGCTCCCGATGTGGTGATTGAACCCCAAACTCACCTGCGCGGCCAAACCCGTATTGGCAGTGGTAGCATCATTGGCCCCGGCACTTTGATTGAAAACAGTGTTATTGGCGAACGGGTGACGGCTCGCTATGCCGTGATTAGCGACAGTGAGATTGGCCATGATACCCAAGTGGGGCCTTTTGCCCACATCCGCCAGCAAAGTCTGGTTGCCGATCACTGCCGCATTGGTAACTTTGTCGAGCTAAAAAAAGCGCAGTTGGGCAGTGACACCAAGGCCTCTCATCTGTCCTACCTAGGCGATGCCACCTTGGGCGATCGCGTGAATATTGGTGCCGGCACGATTACTGCCAACTACGACGGTGTGCGCAAGCACCCCACCCATATTGGTAGCGGCACCAAGACCGGGGCTAACAGTGTTTTAGTGGCTCCGGTAACCCTTGGCGAAAATGTTACGGTGGCGGCGGGTTCAACGGTCACAGAAGATGTACCGGATCATGCCCTTGTCATTGCTCGCTGTCGTCAAGTGGTCAAGCCCAACTGGCACCCCAAAGCCTAGCCCGCCCCACAGCAGGGTTCAATGCCCAGCCGCCGCAGGAGCAGATCACTCACCGCATTAGCAACCGCAAACTCGCTATAGAAGCTTTGGGAAAAATCAAACTCTTGCAACTCCGTGACCAGAGCCAAGAGAATGCCGCCAAGATCATGCTCCCCTTCCAGTCGCTGACGGCGGTACACTTGGGCGGCTCGCTGGGCGATCGCCAGATTCACAGCTTCCGGTAAATACTCGGTGTTGAGCCAATCGAGAAGAGCTGCCTCCAACCATGCCGCATCCGCAGTGCAGTCACCACAGGGGGGAAGTTGAAGCGGCGGAATTGGGGTACTCATGGCAGAGTCCTAAACTCGTCTGATTAAGTTCATCTTATAACTTGCAGTCAGCAATGGGCGATACTGGATTCGAACCAGTGACCCCTTCCGTGTGAAGGAAGTGCGCTACCACTGTGCTAATCGCCCTAGTTCAGACAATTTTTAATCATATCTTGGTTTGCAGGCTTTTGTAAATCGCTCAGACGAGGCGGCGGCAAATTTCATCAAAGGTTGCGGCGGGATCCGCTGCTTGTAAAATCGGACGGCCAATCACAAGATAAGAGGCACCAGCAGCAAAGGCGGCATTGGGCGTCAGCGATCGCGCTTGATCCCCTGTGGCAGTACCAAGGGGGCGAATCCCCGGACAAATTCTCAAGAACTCCTCTCCGCAGCGTTGTTTTACCCGTGCCGCCTCCTGAGGAGAGCAGACAATGCCCGCCAGTCCCGCTTGATGGGCTAGATCAGCCATGCGTTCAACATAGGTGGCCGGATCAAGGGGAATCTGGAGTTCTTGCTGCAGGGTGTTTGCGTCAATGCTGGTGAGCAAGGTCACCCCAATGAGTTGGGTGGCGCTTCCCCCTAGAGCCGCCTGCGCGCTTTTCAGACCCGCTAATCCCGTTGCCGCATGGATAGTCACAAAGTCCACGCCATAGGGGGCGATCGCCCGGGCTGCGGCGGCCACCGTATTGGGAATATCGTGGAGCTTCAAATCGAGAAAGATACGCTTCCCCTGATCCTTGAGGACATCGAGAATAATCGGCCCACTGGCACAAAAGAGTTCTAGCCCCACCTTCCAAAATTGCACTTGGGGCAGCGTATGAATAGTGGCGATCGCCACCTCCAAATTGGGCACATCCAAGGCCACAATAATTTTGCTGGCAACAGCCTCTTGAGAATTAAACAAGTCTCTTGGATCTCCTCAGACGATTCACAGGGGACGGCGCACACAGCGCAACAACCACAGCGCCACAATAATACCCGTCAACTGAGCGGCAATCGTATTCACCTTCGCCTGAATCACAAAAATCTCCAACGGCTCAATCAAGACATTAGTGGCATAGACCGCCGCCCCTTGGGGAATCGACAGCACCTTGAGCAACAACATTCCCACATTCCACTCGGCGGCAGCCACCGTAAAAATCATGCCAGCAATATTTACCCAGAGACCAATATTCAAGCTGCGGATCACGTGCTCCTTGGTCGGGCGTTTTTCTGGGCGATCCAAGCGTCGTCCCAGTTGCGGATAGCGATAGCAGCAGTAAATACTCACGCCTAAAAACACTAGACCAATAATCGCCAGCACTAAGCCCAGTGTGGGACTATTCATGCCATTTTGCGGACGATTGATATTGAATTGGCGACTAAAGATAACAATGATAATAATCAACAGCGAGACAAAGCCAAGGACGACCTGTGTCCAAAAGCCAATCCAGCCAAAGCGTTGCAGTTCACGGCCAAGACGGTGGAGAGGTTGGGTCGTACTGCGATGGGATGGTGGGGGGGCATTACCGGGAAGACGTTCCATGGTCGGGTGAGGAAGAGGGCTTAGGCTTGATCATAGCGAAGGGCCATGGGGTGCCGCCAAGTAGGAACACCAATCGCTCCAACTGCCCGCATAGAGCTTGGTTTGATGCAGGCCAGCGATCGCCAGCCCCAAAATATCCACACAGGCGGTTACCCCCGACCCGCAATAGACAATGATTTGCTCAGCCGCAGCCAAGGGCTGCCAGTGGGCTTGCAGTTCGGCAACCGATTTGAGTCGCCCCTGTGCATCGGAGATGGCCTGCCACGGATAATTCACTGCTCCGGGAATATGACCTGCCACGGGGTCAATCGGTTCAATTTCACCGCGATAGCGACGGGGTTCGCGGGCATCCACAATCACTGTCTGGGGGGCAGCTTGAGCAGCCATCACGGCAGCGCGATCCACTACCCACTCCGGATGAGGATGGGGCTGGAAATTGCCCGGCCGAGGCGAGGGAACCTCAGTGGTTGTCGGATACCCAGCTTCGACATAGGCGCGATAGCCACCATCAAGCACCGCTGCGCGATCGTGCCCCAACCAGCGCAAAAGCCACCAGCAGCGAGCCGCATAGGCAAACCGTGAGTCATCGTAGGCCACCACTAGCGTCTCTGGAGTTACCCCGATCTCATTCAGCCGTGCTGCTAATTTCTCGGGATCAGGTAAGGGATGACGGCCGCCATGTTCTTGCCGAGGGCTGGAGAGATCCTGCTCTAGGTCGAGATAATAGGCACCCGGCAGGTGCCCTTGGGCATACTCCCGTTGCCCGCGCGTCGTGTCCATGAGGTCAAAGCGGCAGTCCACAATCACAACCGTTGGATCTGCCAAATGCTCAGTCAACCAAGAGGCCGTTACGGCATAGGGGGACATAGGAGCTTAGGCGCGCCATTTCACTTTCGGGAGAATGTGATTGACATCCACTCGGTCTTTGTATTTGATGGCAAAGTTCAGCAGGGAGTCAAGGAGCGAATCCGACAGGTAGTGGGGTTGCAGTCCCAGATCCAGCAATTTGGTGTTTTTGGCGTTGAAGTAGTGCTCTTCTTTTTCAACACGGGGGTTTTCGAGGTGCTGGATTTCCACCTTGAGGCCGAGGGCTTTACCCGCTTCTTGAACTTTGTGGGCAAGGTCGCCCACACTAAACTGTTCTGTAAACTGGTTGAGGACGCGGAATTCACCCGGTGCGGCGGGGTTGTTAACGGCCAATTCGATACAACGCACGGTATCGCGAATATCCAAGAAGCCGCGAGTTTGCCCCCCCTTGCCATAGACCGTCAGGGGATGACCAATGGCAGCTTGAATACAGAAGCGATTGAGGGCGGTGCCAAAGATACCGTCGTAGTCAAGGCGGTTGATCAGCAATTCATCCATGCCCGTTTCTTCGGTGAGCACGCCATAGACTACCCCTTGGTTCAAATCGGTGGCACGCAAGCCCCAAATGCGGCAAGCAAAGTGAATGTTGTGGCTATCGTGAACTTTACTGAGGTGATAGAAGCTACCGGGCTGCTTGGGATAGGGCAATGTATCTTTGCGACCATTGTGCTCAATGGTGATGTAGCCCTCTTCAATGTCAATGTTAGGAGTGCCGTATTCACCCATGGTGCCCAGTTTTACAAGGTGGCAGTCAGGGTTGTGGGTATGGATAGCGTACAGTAGGTTGAGGGTGCCGACCACGTTATTGACTTGGGTGAGGACGGCGTGTTCCCGATCAATCATGGAGTAGGGGGCGGAGCGCTGTTCGCCAAAGTGGACGATCGCCTCGGGCTGAAACTCCAGCATGGCGCGCTCAAGGAAGTGATAGTTACAAATATCGCCAATATAAAGGCCAATCTTTTTGCCAGTGAGATCCTGCCAGCGTTGCAGACGGTGCTGAATGGGGGCGATCGGCGTGAGGGTTTCGACACAGAGTTCAGCATCCCAATGACGCCGAATGAGGCTATCCAAAATCGCCACATCATGGCCACGATTTGAAAGGTACAGGGCTGTCGCCCAGCCGCAATAACCATCACCGCCAATTACGAGGACTCTCATGCTAACCGTGCTGAAATCGATAATTACTCCGCCAGCCATTGAATGGCTTCCATACCACGTTACCAGTAATGGGGACATCGGTGATCCACTGGTTTAGAATTCGGGAGGAGAATCTAGGGCATTCGTTTCTCTTTCTGAGAAGATATGCAGTTTAACAATTTGTCCCGCTAATTCAATTTGCACCATATCCCCAGAGAGAAAATCCAAGGCTTCTAATAGGGCCTGTAATTGCGGTGTGCTGGCACCCGATGCTTGGTAGAGGCGATCGCTCAAATGGCTGAGGCGCTGCCACGTGGTATAAAGCCGAGCAATGGTGCTTTCCAGTTGGGCGGCCTGCTGCAGGAGATCGGCAACGGTTTGCAGTTGCTCAAGGCGCTGGGCTTCGATCAGGACTTGTTCCAGATCCACAGGGTGGGCGTTGAGGGCTTGAATTTGGAGAGCGGCCTCCAGATAGCGGCTGAGTTGGCGAGCCGTCGCTGTGATTTCCTTAACCGTTTCCACACTGGGGTCGCTGGCCAGCTCTTGGGAGAGTTCCTGCTGCTGTTGGGGGGGGAGCTTTTCTAATTCTTTGACTAGAGGAGCGACGTAGCGGGGGGCAAGGGTGCGATCGCTGGCCTTTTGGCGCACCACTGGCGGTAGGAGATCAGAGTGCAGAGCCGTCCATTCCGCTTGCAGTTGGCGCACTTCACGGTGGGTAATGCGATCGCCCGCTGCTGCGGCTTGGGTAATCAGGGCTTGCACCTCAGGATCTGCTGCGGCGGTTTCCAAAAAGGCGCGTTTACTAAAGCGAGAAATGGCTTCGGGGGGCAGGGGACGTTCCTTGAGCAATTCATCGGCGCGATCGGCCAACTGAATCAAATCATCGGCACGGCGTTTACTGATTTCGTGTTCCTGGAGCCACTGCTGAAAGCCTATCCCCCGTTCATCCCCTTGATGGCGATAGCGATCGCGCACGGCTCGCAAAATTTGTCCCCGCCAGATCTCCGTTTGCAGGTCAAAGCGTTCACACACCTGCCACGCTTGGCGTACCTGTTGGAGAAATTCCTCTTCCGAAAGGGGCGTATCCGCCGCCGGAATGGGCAAAACAAAATCAGGCGTTGGCTCCATCGGTCGGAGAAAAGCACAGCTTCAGCAGTATAGCCTACCCCAAACAGTAGGGATAACCATCCCGTGCGGCAATATAGACCTTGCCGTCCCAAACAACAGGTGAAATTCGCTGTCATCGGGAACCCGCGTTTGGGCTTCACGCTATTGGCGGAGGGTCAAACTGGCTACCAAGCCTGCATTTCCCCAGAGGAGTAAGCGGTTGATTTGGCGACGTTTCACTGACAGACCCTGTCCCAAGAATTGACCACGCTCAAAACCCTAGTAGAAGAACATTTCACCGTGTACCCCATATGTTAGAAAGGGGCGTTGAATTGCTTAGGATTGAACTATCGCGTTGACGGGAACTCTGATGACCACAGTATTGGAGCCAGCGGTCACGTACCTCACTCCGGAAGCTTACTTAGCTCAAGAAGTGGTGGCAACGGAACGCCATGAGTATCGCCAAGGAGAACTTTACACTATGCCCGGAGGCAGCGTTAATCATAATGAACTGATTCAATCTCTAGCTATGGTTCTGCGGTTGGCACTCAAGGGACAGCCCTACCGCGTCTTTGTCACAGATCAACGCCTTTGGATTCCGGAAACGCAGTCGTACTACTATCCTGATGTCATGGTGACGCCGAAGCCGGTGCCCTTGGTGGCGGGACGCAACGATGTGGTGATGCAGCCGATTTTCATTGCTGAGGTTTTATCGCCTTCGACAGCGGATCGCGATCGCGGGACAAAATTTTTCGACTATCGCCAGATTCCAACCCTGCAAGAATATCTCCTGATTAGCCAAGATCGCCCCTGTGTTGAACAATATTTGCGGCAGGCTGAATATCAATGGCTGCTCACGATTTGGCAAGATATTACGCAGGAGCTACTACTGCCCTCGTTACAGACTTCCTTAAAACTCAGTGATCTCTATGCAGACGTTGAGTTAGGTGAGTCCTAAAAAGAATTCCTTGACTGACCTGTGCCATGCCTTACCCATCTCACCAGCGTGGGCTATGGCGATATTACTGCCACAAGTCCTTTAGCGATGGCGATCGCCAATCTTGAGGCCATTTTTGGTCAAATGTATTCAGCAATTGTCATGGCGCGGCTGGTTAGTCAATATCTGAATAGTCCCAACCCCAACTAAGTCTTGCGCAAATGTCGATGTCCCCTATCACTGCTGATGCCTCCCCCAACTTTGGTCTCATCATTGTCGAGGGAGAGGATGTGGTGCGCCTTGGCCTTTGGACAGGAATTCAGCAGCAGTTGGGGATTGAGCCGCTGGTCTTTCACGATGGCCATGGTCTGATCACCTATCTGGAAAACACGCCCCTCGATCAAGAACGCACGCCTTGGATTGTTCTCTGTGATGCCCAACTCACAGTGAATGATGCCACTACCCCTTGGCTGTGGCAGTGGTTGAAGCAGCACTATCCTACCCTGCGGATAATTCTCACTGTCCGACCCGCTGCCCTTGAGTTAGTTTCCCTTGCCCAACAGGCGGGTGTCGAAGGCATTTACCATCGCAATACGGCGCTGAGTGATCTCTTGGCGGGAATTCTGGCCATTGCCCAAGGGGAAATCGTTCACACCGTCACGCCCCCAAAACCCCCCTTGAGTGTGCTCTTTCCCAATCCGTGGGATCGTTGGCGGTATCAGGTTCTGCAGCAGGGATTGGGGGAAATGGATGCGTGGTTACAGGGTTTGGATCAGTACTTGGGGCGATCGCGCCTCTCTGCCCTCGAACGGCTGGTGTGTGAAGGTCGCCATCGGGAAATTCGTGCTGCCCGCTGGTTAGTCTCCCGTTTCTTGCCACACCCGAGTCAAGCCCCTCCTGCGCCAGTGGTGCCCCCTGTGCGTCCGCAGATTGAGATCATTTCCCAATTGGTGGATCGCTGCTTACAACGGATGCAGTCGGATCTCTTGAACCTAACGTCGCGGCCTTTGGAGTTAGAGGTGCTCACCCTACAACAGCGGCGGGAACTGCTCTATACCATCCTGCGGCAGTGGGATCTCCTCGTGCGCACTTTACAAGCAACACCACCCAGTATTGAATTTCTGCACCAGCGGGATAGCTCCCTACTGCAAGACCTGTGGGAACAGAGCCTGCGGGAGTTTTTTCGTCCCTATCGTTTTGCCCTCGGCAGTGACGCCGATCTGATTGAGCAATTGCTCACAGAAAGAGAAACTGTGGCCAGCGTTTATCTGAAGCCAATCCCCTTTGTGGCGGAGATGCTGGCTCATTTACTGGTGCAACAGCCCCTCGTGATTCATCAGCAGACCTATCGCTACGGCACCGCTGCCGCCTTGGAAATCCTCGATGCCCTCCTTGATCATTGTCTCCTCACTGTCGCCAATGGCATTGTCTATCCGCTGCTGAATCGGTGTTGCTATAGCGCAGTGATTCAACAGACATTTTTTCAGCCGCAATACACCTCAACGCGGGAAATGGAACGCTTTCGCAACGCTCTCTCTTGGCATTACCGCTGGCGGCGCTGGGTCAAGGAACCCCAAGATATCTTTGAAAGTCGGCTGGTAGTGTTGCGGCTAACGGAGCGAGGAATTCAGGAACTAGCGCTGACCGTCCCCCGTCAACAGGAACTGATGCAACTCGAGGGGATTCCCTACGCTCTGACCTTGGCGCTGGAGGCGCGCGATGCTTTAGCCCCCCCAGTACGGGCAGTGGTGGCTTGGGTCGGCAAGGGAGTGGTGTATCTGCTGACGCAGGTGATTGGTCGCGGTTTGGGACTCATTGGTCAGGGCATTTTGCAGGGCATTGGTCAGTCGGTTAGCAGTGGCTGGAGTCGCTCTGAAGCCCAAAAAACCTCATCCAAACCTTGAGCTGGCCTAATTCTTAAACGGCTCCTAACCTTGAGATAACCTTAAGCCAACGAACACGGTGTTAGAATCTGGCTGGTAAGTAACTATCTCTGCCCCTTGGGGGATAGTTTCTATGAGATGTGCTAAAGCCTCTGTAAGAAAGTCTGATAGCTCAGCTTGCTGGCAGATGAATAACTTTAGCGAGCATCTCAGTAGGATCAATAATTGAAGGAGAATTCTGTCTTAGGGACTCGTTCTTTAGGACAAGTTCATTGAGGAGTGAAGGAGTAAGACGTTATGTCCCGCATTTTTCAGGGGTTGGTTTTGACCTCGCCTGTTTTATTGTTGGGTGTGCTGGCAGGTGCAGCGACAGCCGCTGATACCGCTTTGACCAACTTCAGTACCACTCAGTTTCAAACCCCTACTGCTGGTGCTGAATCCCTAACCACACTGCCCACCAGCACGACACTTGTTGCCCAAAATCGCCGCAGCAACCTCTCTGTGCCCTCAGTGGCCGAACTAGAAGTGGGGCGTGTCCCTACGACATCGAGCATGGGTCAAGTGACCTCTGTAAGCCAACTCTCGGATGTGCGCCCTACAGACTGGGCCTATCAGGCCTTGGCCTCTCTTGTCGAGAAATACGGCTGTATTGCCGGTTATCCCGATGGCACCTTCCGTGGCAATCGTGCCGCTACTCGTTATGAAATGGCAGCCGCTTTGAATGCCTGCCTCGATGTAATTAGCGATCGCTTTGCCACCAAGGAAGACCTTGAAACCCTGCGCCGCCTGATGCAAGAATTTGCCAATGAACTCGCCGTCATCAAAGGCCGCGTCACCAACCTTGAAGGCCGCGTCGCCAACCTCGAAGCCACTCAATTTGCCACCCTCACTAAGCTCAACGCTACGGTTATCTTCAACGTCTCCGATATATTGACGAACGAGCGGGCACTACGTCCTGGTCTAGGTGGTGCGCAACCCGCAATTGATGATAACACTGTTGTTAACAACCGCGTTCGTCTCAACCTCGATACCAGCTTCTATGGCAAGGATCGCCTACGGTTGCGCTTGCAAGCAGCTAATATTACTGGTTATGCCGCATTGATGGGCACCAATATGGGGCGCCTTGGCTATGATGGCACTAATGACAACCAATTTGAACTGCAAAAAGCCTTCTACAGCTTCCCAGTGACCCGTCGCGGTCAAATGATCCTAGATTTTGTGGGGGGTGAGTTCAACGACAATGTCAACAATTTCAACCCCTTCCTCCAATCCAGTGATACGGGTGCCCTCTCTCGCTTTGGGCGTTATCATCCCATCTACCGCGCAGGAAGTGCTGCCAATGCTGCGGGTGTGACCTTTAAGTACGACCTCATCCAAAATAAGGAACGGGGCACCGGCGTCACCCTCAATGTAGGCTACCTTGCACCCTTTGCCAACGATCCTGATCGAGTTGCGAACAATGGCCTCAATGGCCTCTTTGATGGTGCCTATGCCGCCTTGGCCCAAGTGGATGTGCGCCCCATGAAAAACCTCGCCTTGGGGGTGACCTACACCCACTCCTATGGCCTTGATCCCTTTGGGGGAACAGGTAGCTCTGGTTTCCGCTCAGCGGCAAACCCTTTGGGGAATGCAGCTAACAACGTGCCTAACCAAGCAGCGGATGCGGTGGGCTTCCAGTTTACCTATCGCCCGATCAAGCAGTTGAATGTTGCGGGCTGGGCAGGCTATGCTAATGTTTATGGTGTTCGACCCCCTGCTCTAACAAGTGGCCGCCGTGAGGCTGAAATTGTCAACTGGGCCATTACCTTTGCTTCCCCTGACCTCTGGCGGAAGGGAGATCTGCTGGGTCTTGTTTTTGGCCAGCCCCCTCAGCTCATTAGCATCACAAACGTCCCTGGTGTTCCTGGCCAAAGTTACACGTCCTTCAACTCCTATCACTTAGAGGGCTTCTACCGCTTTGCGGTGAGTCGCAATATCTCGATTACCCCTGGGGTGATTGCCATCTTCAACCCCAACAGTAACTCAAACAACGATCCCATCGTTGTTGGCGCTGTGCGGACAACGTTTAGCTTCTAAATCCGCACTGACCTGTTTCCCCCTCCCTGTGAGGGGGCTTTTTTTATGGGAGACGATCTATCGGTTGATTCAGCAAACCCTTGTTCGCCTCAATGATCCCTATACCCGCTTTCTGCCGCCCCAAGCGTACCGTCAACTGCTCCTGCAAACCCAAGGCCAGCAGGTGGATGTGGGCAGGGGAACTCTTTCGCATTCAGGCGATCCAATGGTGGCCAAGGCCTTAGAATTATTGAGCACTAAAATCAGTAATGCCCGTCATGTCCAGTGAGGCTCTTGTTGTCCCTTCTGCTCCAGCGATCGCGCCCACGCCCCGTCCCCTGCGGTTAGGCGTTTTAGCTTCTGGCAATGGCTCCAACTTTGCTGCTCTCGCCGAAGCGATCGCCCAAGGGGAATTGGCTGCCCAGATTCAAGTTCTGATCTACAACAATCCCGATGCCTTTGTCGCAGAGCGGGCAAAACAGTGGCAGATTCCCAGTGTCCTCCTCAACCATCGCCACTACCCCAACCGTGAAAGTCTGGATGCGGCCATTGTCGAAACCCTCAAAGCCTATGGGGTCGAGTGGGTAGTGATGGCGGGCTGGATGCGGATTGTGACGCCTGTCCTCCTCAATGCCTACCCCCAGCGGGTAATTAACCTGCATCCCAGTTTGCTCCCCAGTTTTCGGGGATTGCATGCCGTTGAGCAGGCCTTGGCAGCAGGTGTGAAAATTACTGGGTGTACCGTCCATCTGGTGGAAGAGGAAGTGGATAGTGGCCCAATTTTAGTCCAAGCAGCAGTGCCCGTTCTCCCCGATGATACGCCCGCAACCCTCCACGCCCGCATTCAAGTCCAAGAACACCGCATTCTCAAGCAGGCGATCGCCGACATTGCCGCACGGCAATCACAAGCTTCCTGCTGATCCTTGGCCAATAGAAGGATCTCTCAGGGCGAGGGTCCGCCCTCTTTTCTGATTGGCTTGGGAATTGCGTCAGCATCCTTTTCTCAGTGGAGAGCATTGATTCGGGTTAGGATTGGGGATGTATCCGTGAGCAATTGTTAATCCAGTCATGACGCAGGCATACACCCCTGAAGATGTTTGGCGGTTATTGGGGGAGCTATTAGAGGCTCAGAAGGAAACCGAACGCCGCTTTCAAGAAACAGAGCGCCGCTTCCAAGAAACGGATCGGCGATTTCAAGAGACTGACCGACGGTTCCAAGAAACGGAACGCTTGCTGCGCGAAGAAGCGCGCCAACTCAACCAGCAACTGGGGAAACTGGGCAATCGCCTTGGGGAATTTGTGGAATGGCAGGTGCGCCCCGCCGTGCTGCGCTTATTTCAGAGTCGCGGCATTGCCGTCTCTCAGCTTTACAGCGATGTCATTCTCCAAGATGGCAATGAGAGTTTAGAAATTGATCTGCTAGTCGTCAATACTGATGAAGCCGTCCTCGTCGGGGTGAAAACGAAACTGAGCCAAGGGGATGTGGATGAGCACTTAGAGCGGATCGCGAAATTTCGTCGTTTGGCACACCAGTATCGGGACACCCAGCTCTTGGGCGCCGTAGCAGGGATGATCGTACCCCCTGAAGTAGCTCGCTATGCCTATCGGCAAGGTTTGTTTGTGCTGGCGCAATCAGGAGATGGGGGGGCGATTCTCAATGATGCGCAGTTTCAGCCCCGGATATGGTAGGTGACTCTAATCGCTCTAATTCAATTCTCAAGCGTCCTAAGGATGATTCTGGAGCCAGTGTTTGAGGGCAGCAACAAGGCGATCGCACTCCTGCGGCAGCGTAAAGTAATGCACGCAGGCTCGCACCGAGGCAGGATAGAGCAATTCCCGCACCAAGATATTCTCTGCCTCAAGGTCTTGCACCAATTGGCGATGCTGACCATTAGCTAACTGAAAGGCCACCAAGCCCGACGGCGGCGGCACGGGACTCAAGCAGGTCAAACCCATTATGCCCTGTAACTGTTGCCAAAGATAATGACTCAGCCCACAAATGCGCTCATATCGCGCTTGGGCAGTCCCCCATTGATCATGCACCCGCAGGGCAGTGGTTAACCCCGGTACCAAGGAAAAGGCGGTTGTGGCCACTTCAAAGCGACTGGCATCCTCCTTCCAGCCTGCCGGTTGGGCATCACGGGTTTGATGAATGCCGCGCCAACCAATGAAGGTGGGTTCCAACGTCGGCAGGCGATCGCGCCGAATGTACAGCCCGCCGAGACCCGCAGGGCCACAGCACCACTTGTGTCCCGTAAAGGCATAGTAGTCCACCCCCAAGGCAGGTAAATTCAGGGGCACCATACCCACACTTTGGGCACCATCCGCCAAGACTTGGATGCCGCGACGGTGGCAAAGGTCAACAATTTTCTCCAACGGCAAAAGTTTCCCGGTATTCCACAGCAAATGACTGAGGACGACCAAGCGTGTGCGGGGATGGAGTCGGGCTTCAATGGCGGCCACCTCATCCTCACACCAGGGCCAAAAGGCCACCCGATCCACCACCACTCCCAACCGCCGCGCCAATTGTTCGGTAATCGCCACTACCCCCGGATGCTCACAGTTAGAAATCAGCAGGCGATCGCCCGCTTGCCAGTTGATCCCCCAGAGAACGATATTGCAGCCAGTGGTTACAGAATCCGTGAGGGCAATGGTCTCGGCGCTCGTCCCCAAAAGCTGTGCCAGTTCTTGCCGCAGGGTTTGCAGTTGTTGGCTCAGCCAGGGAAAGACGCGATTGGCAAAGGGGCCTTCCTCTTGAATGTGGCGATCGCTCTGGATGATGGCCTGCCATGTGTCTTGGTGCAGCGGCCCTTGTCCCCCATAGTTGAGGTAGATCTTATTCAGTAGGGCGGGGTAGGCGCGCAGTGTCTCTAGGTTCATCGATAGTGATTGCAGAGCGATAGATAGATGCTACCGCAAAGGATTTAAGATAAAGATCTGTAGCAAGTCCCCTTTTCATTCCCCCACTCAAGGGGCGGCACTTGCAAGCACGGCTCGGTAAATTAATCCTGTCAATTAAGTCATGACAAAGGCATACACTCCTGATGACGTTTGGCGATTACTAGGGGAGCTGTTAGAAGCTCAAAAGGAAACCGAACGCCATTTCCAAGAAACAGAGCGCCGCTTCCAAGAAACAGAGCGCCGCTTCCAAGAAACAGAGCGCCGCTTCCAAGAAACAGAGCGCCGCTTTCAAGAAACAGAGCGCCGCTTCCAAGAAACGGATCGGCGATTTCAGGAGACGGATCGGCGATTTCAGGAGACGGATCGGCGATTTCAAGAGACGGATCGGCGATTTCAAGAAACGGAACGCTTGTTGCGGGAAGAAGCGCGCCAACTCAATCAGCAACTGGGGAAACTGGGCAATCGCCTTGGGGAATTTGTGGAATGGCAGGTGCGCCCCGCCGTGCTGCGCCTATTTCAGAGTCGCGGCATTGCCGTCTCTCAGCTTTACAGCGATGTCATTCTCCAAGATGGCAATGAGAGTTTAGAAATTGATCTGCTAGTCGTCAATACCAATCAAGCGGTTCTCGTCGAGGTGAAAACCAAACTGAGCCAAGGGGATGTGGATGAGCATTTAGAGCGGATCGCGAAATTTCGTCGTTTGGCACACCAGTATCGAGACACCCAGCTCTTGGGAGCGGTGGCAGGGATGATCGTGCCCCCTGAGGTGGCTCGCTATGCCTATCGGCAGGGCTTGTTTGTGTTGGCGCAGTCGGGAGATGGGGTGGCGATTCTCAACGATGCGCAGTTTCAGCCCCGCACATGGTAGCCCGTGCCCAAGAATTTGAGCAGACAACTTTTCAGCCTCCGTTATAGCTGCGGATCAGCGGGTGCCAGTGTTGCTTTTGCCGCTTGCGAACGGGCATCGAGCCATTGTTGCAAAATGAGGGCAGCAGCAATTTGATCCACTAAGTCCTTGTGGTGACGGGGCGATCGCCGCCGCTGTTTGAGAATCTCTTCCGCCTGAAATGAGGTGAGTCGCTCATCCATATATTCCACGGGTAAGTTCAAGGCCGCACCAATTTTTTCCGCCAGATGTTGCACCTGCCGGGCTTGGGAACCCAGTTGACCATCGAGGGTGTAGGGCAAGCCCACAATTAATTTCTCCACCCCTCGCTCTTGGCAAATCTGGCGAAGCTGCGCCACATCACTGGCAAAATTCCGCCGTTGGATAGTTGTAATGCCCGTGGCCAACTGCCCTAGGCGATCGCACCCTGCCACACCAATGCGCTTGCGCCCCAGATCCAAACCTAGAACGGAAATCATCCTTGAGTGAATAAGAACAGTTCTCCTACAATTGAATCCATTCCCGATTTTTTCTTGCCATCAAACGATCATACCCCGCTGTACCCACCCATGACTGACGCGACCCCCGACTACAAAGACACCGTCAACCTGCCCCAAACCACCTTTGAAATGCGGGCAAATGCAGCCACACGGGAACCCCAATTACAGGCCTTTTGGGCACAGCACCAAATTTATGAAACGCTGCAGCAAACCAATCCGGGTGAGGTCTTTATTCTCCACGATGGCCCCCCCTACGCCAATGGCGCTCTCCACATTGGCCATGCCCTGAATAAAATCCTCAAGGACATCATCAACAAGTATCAACTGCTGCGGGGACGCAAGGTACACTACCGCCCCGGTTGGGACTGCCACGGCCTGCCCATTGAACTCAAGGTACTGCAAAACCTGAAACCCGAACAGCGTGCCCAGCTTACCCCCCTCACCCTCCGCCAACAGGCCAAGGAATTTGCCCTCAAAACCGTTGCCGAGCAAAAGCAGAGTTTCCAACGCTATGGGGTTTGGGGCGACTGGGAGCACCCCTATTTGACCCTCACCCCCGACTATGAGGCGGCGCAAATCGGTGTCTTTGGCGAAATGGTGCTGCGGGGCTATATCTATCGCGGTCTCAAGCCCGTCCACTGGAGTCCTAGCTCCAAAACCGCCCTCGCCGAAGCCGAGCTGGAATATCCCGAAGGCCACACCTCCCGCAGTCTCTATGCCGCTTTTGAAGTCATCGAGTTGCCCGCAGGCTTAGCCAAGTCTTGGTACAAAGCCCTAGGCAAATTGGGGGTTGCTATCTGGACAACGACCCCTTGGACGATTCCCGCCAACTTGGCCGTGAGTGTCAATCCCGATCTCACCTATGCCCTTGTTGAAGTCAAACCCAGTGCCCGCTACCAGTATTTAATTGTTGCTAAGGATTTGGTGGAGCGGCTCAGTGACACCCTTGGTTGCACGCTGAAGGTGGTGGCTACGGCCAAAGGCGCGGACTTGGAAAATGCGCGCTATCGCCACCCCCTCTTTGAGCGCGAGAGCAAAATTGTCATTGGCGGTGATTATGTCACGACCGACTCCGGGACGGGTCTGGTTCACACGGCCCCTGGCCATGGCTTAGAGGACTATGCCGTGGGTCAGCGCTATGGCTTGCCGATCCTATCGCCTGTGGATGAGAATGGTTGCTTTACGGCGGAAGCGGGGTCATTTGCCGGTCTCAATGTCCTCAAGGAAGGGAATGAGGCGGTGATTGCGGCACTGCAAGCGTGTGGTGCCCTCCTCAAGGAAGAACCCTATGTCCACAAGTACCCCTACGACTGGCGCACGAAAAAACCAACGATCTTCCGCGCCACGGAGCAGTGGTTTGCCTCCGTTGAAGGCTTTCGCGATGCCGCCCTCAGGGCGATCGCCGAGGTGAAGTGGATTCCTGCCCAAGGGGAAAACCGCATTACGGCAATGGTGGCGGAGCGTTCCGATTGGTGTATTTCGCGGCAGCGCAGTTGGGGCGTGCCCATTCCCGTCTTTTATGACAAAGCCACGGGGGAACCCCTGCTGACGGCAGAAACCATTGCCCATGTGCAAGCGATTATTCGCGATCGCGGCTCCGATGCCTGGTGGGAACTCTCCGTTGCGCAATTGCTGCCCGAATCCCTGCAAGATCAGGCCGATCGCTACGAAAAGGGCACCGACACGATGGATGTCTGGTTTGATTCGGGTTCCTCTTGGGCGGCGGTTCTCGGCGATCAACAGGCGGATCTCTACCTCGAAGGCTCTGACCAACACCGCGGCTGGTTTCAATCCTCATTGCTAACACGGGTTGCCGTTAAAGGCCAAGCCCCCTACAAAGCAGTCCTCACCCACGGCTTTGTCCTCGATGAGCAGGGACGGAAAATGAGCAAGTCCCTCGGCAATGTCACGGATCCCCGCGAAGTGATTGAGGGGGGCAAAAACCAAAAGCAAGACCCTGCCTATGGTGCCGATGTATTGCGCCTGTGGGTGTCCTCTGTGGACTATGCCAATGATGTGCCCATTGGTAAAAATATCCTCAAGCAGTTGGCGGATGTCTATCGCAAGATTCGCAATACGGCTCGCTTTCTTCTGGGGAATCTTCACGACTTTGACCCCGATCAAGACGCCATTCCCTATGCCCAACTGCCCGCCTTGGATCGCTATATGCTACATCGGCTGCATGAAGTCTTCAGCGAAGTAACGGCGGCCTTTGATAGCTTTCAGTTCTATCGCTTTTTCCAAACGATTCAAAATCTTTGTGTTGTTGATCTGTCGAACTTTTATCTCGATATTGCCAAGGATCGGTTGTACATCAGTGCTGTCGCGAGCGATCGCCGGCGTAGTTGTCAAACTGTCCTTGCCATTGCGGTTCAAAACCTCGCCCGTGCTATTGCCCCAGTGCTTCCCCATTTAGCCGAAGATATTTGGCAGCATTTGCCCTTCAAAACCCCCTATCTTTCGGTTTTTCAAAGCGGCTGGGTACAGCTTCCTGCCCAGTGGCAGGATCCGGGGCTAGCCAGTGAATGGCAACGCCTGCGGCAACTACGCCTAGAGGTGAATAAGGTGCTCGAACAGGCCCGTGCCGAAAAGCTCATTGGCTCCTCTTTGGAAGCCAAAGTGTGGCTCTATGTTGCCGATCCACAGTGGCGCGATCGCCTTGCGGAGATGAATCCCAGTGATGCCCTCAGTGGCAATGGGGTGGATGAATTGCGCTATCTCTTCTTGGTGTCCCAAGTGGAGCTGATGCCGCAAGAGGCAGGGGTGGACGTACCCTATGTCCTTGAAGCCGAAGGGCTATGGATTGGTGTTGGTCATGCCAAGGGTGAAAAATGCGTCCGCTGCTGGAATTATTCTGAAAGTGTGGGACAATCGGCCTTGCATCCCCAGTTGTGCGATCGCTGTCAAGCCGCCCTAGAAGGGACGTTTTAGATCATTGAGCGAAAGCATGCTAGAGATCGATCGTATCTACCAAGCTGATGCTTTTACCCTCTTGCCCCAGATTCAAAGTGCGAGCATTGATCTCATTATTTGCGACGGCCCCTACGGTGTAACCACCAATCCATGGGATCGCATCTCTAACATCCAAGAGTTTAACCTCAAACTCATCACCATCTTTGCTGAAAAATTGAAAGAGGGAGGAGCGCTCTACCTTTTTGGTAAACCTGATTGTATTGACTTTATTGACTACCGTCCATTTCTTAACTTACAGGCAAAAATTGTCTGGTATCAGCCCAGTCGCCTAGCCCAAGGACGGATCAACTACACAAATAACTATGATCTTATTTGTTACTTTATTAAAGGCCAGCGTCCCAAAACCTTTAACTTAGATGCTATTCGGGTACCACAGCTAGTAGAGCTAGAGCACCGTCGTCGTTGTGAGCGGGTACCATCAGTGATTAATGGTAAGTATGGCAAAACTAAATTCAATGAAGAAGGTAAAAACCCAGGAGATGTCTGGGGAGATATTAAACAGCTCACGTATAAGTCAAAAGAACTAGTAGCTCGCGAAGCACTCAATACCATTCAAAAGCCAGAGCAGCTGATTGAACGCTTAGTCAAAGCAAGCTCTAATAAGGGTGACTTAGTGCTTGATCCATTTGCCGGTGTCGGTACAACCCCTGTAGTTTGTAAACGCTTGGGAAGGCATTTCATTGCTATTGAGCAAGATCAAAAGTTTGTCCAAGCAGCAAACGAGAGATTACGTGAGGCAGAGTATGAAATCGCGGGGAGGCTTTTTGATTGGTGAAACAGCAAGTTTATCGTCAAATTGTTGATCTGATCCGTCAAGCGTCTCAACTTGCTCAAACAATTGGTATTCGCAACCTACTGCAACCGGGGTTAGTTAAGGAAATGATTATTGCTGACCTGCTAGGTCACGAACTAATTGATTCTAAGCGTGATGCCGATGCTCATGCCATTAGCGACCCAAGTGAAAAGTATGAATATTTATCTTGTATAGAAGGTGGAAGCGGTCAGCTTGACCGAATGTTTAAGGAACCTCCTGAAAAGCGTGCCCAATCACTTACACGAATTACCCGCAACACAAAAATTTACTTAGCCGTTTTTGAGAAGGAAAACCAAATCAACTGCAAAGTGATTTACGAGCTAGAACCCAGTGATGTACTTACCGAAGCAAATCGTCAGCTTGATCAAAGTCGGAATGCCATCTCCCATATCAGCTTCTCGGAAACCTGGGCTAGGGAGCATGGTCGTGTTGTCTATCAAAGCAGTAGCTCCCATAATTAATCGAATTTACCTGCAAACGAGTCAATTGTACTAAGTGCAGCTCTGACTTACACCTTGGAGGTACTCCTATCAACTAGTACCCAGTAGCTGTACTGATGCCGTTCAGATTATTCTTTTTTTCTAAACGAAAGATAAAACCTCCGTGAAATCACGGTAGGCAAGGGGGGATGCTGTAGTATTGTTACTGCTATAGCTATTTCGAAAGGGAGTGAGATATTTTCAAGAGGGATAGGCTATCCTCAAAGCGTCATGAATGTTACTCAAGAATATGAGCTATAGCTTGGACTGACGAGAGCGGGTTGTCTCCTATATCAAGCAAGGCGGCAAAATCAGTGAAACGACTCAAATCTTTCAGGTGAGTCGCGCCACCATCCATCGCTGGCTGAAGCGAGAGGATTTAGCCCCCACGGTTGTCCCCCGTCGTCCTTGGAAACTCGATTGGGCAGCCTTAGCAGCGGATGTTGCTGCCCATCCCGATGACCGTTTAATCGACCGTGCCCAGCGATTTGGCGTCCAAGTTTCCACCATTAGTTACGCCCTCGACCAGATGGGCATCACCCGAAAAAAAACAGATGCGTTACCAAGAACGGTGTGAGGCAGAGCGGCAAGCGTATCAACAGCAGCTCAACACATGGGTAGAGAGCCATGGGGAGGAAACGGTGGTGTCTATCGATGAGACGGGGTTTGACTCTCGAGTGGCGTGTGAGTATGGGTGGTCAGCGCGAGGCCAACAAATTAATGGAGAGCGAGTTGGGAAGCGTCAGAAAAGAGAGAGTGTAGTCGCAGGACGGTATAGACACCAGAAAGACTTCATAGCGCCGATGCTGTTTTCAGGATATTTGAATGCGTTAGGGTTTGTGAGCTGGCTGAGTCAGTACTGTTTGTCAGCGTTAGAGAAACGTTCGTTGTTGATGATGGATAATGCACCGATTCATCCGAAAGGGGTGATTCAGGCAGTGGTGAAAGCGGCGGGTCACGAGGTGTTATTTTTACCGAAATACTCTCTTGATTTGAATGTGATTGAGCACGACTTTAGTGCGCTGAAGCGAGCGCGGATGTATGCAGGGTTAAACTGTTCTATGGATGAAGTGATTCGCAAGTATTATGCTGGATGATATCTCATTCTCTATTGGAATAGCTATAAAGCTACGAGCAGGAGCATTGTCTCTAGTCCTCCTACAATTGGTTGTACCAGCGGTTGCTAAGGCTGAAAATCCTGCCCATGTGCGACAACTCTTGGAAACGCGCCAATGTCCCAACTGTGATCTGCGGGGCGCGAACCTAATGGATGCCAATTTGTTTAAGGCGAATTTAGCAGGTGCCAATTTGGAGGGCGCTTATCTGGCGGGTGCGAATCTCTTTGGCGCCAATTTGGAAAGGGCAAACTTGAACCGTGCCAGTCTCTATCTAGCGATTTTGGTCAATGCCAATTTGGCAGGGGCACAACTGGTGGGAACACGCCTCACCCTTAGTAACCTTGTCAATGCCAATCTTAGCGGTGCCAATTTGGAGAATGCGGTCATGAAGGGGGCAAACATGATTGATGTGAATTTGACGGCTGCAAACCTGAAGGGGGCAGATCTCGATCGCGCAAATTTGAGTGGGGCTAATTTAAGCCAAACGATCTTCGATCGCCCCCCAGCCCCTAGGAAGTAACCTGTGCCTGTTTCAATGCTGCCGCAAGTCGCGGTTGATCCCAGCCCCGTTGGTGGAGAATTTGCCACGTGGCCATTAAATCAGGACCGTGGACAGCACCCGTGAGGGCAGCGCGCAGCGATCGCATCGTTGCTCCCTTTTTGACCCCTGCGGCTTTGCTGGCCTGTTGAATCAGGTGTTGTCCCATCTCCACTGTGAGCCTTGGCTCTGTCGGCAAGTGTGCTAGTAGGTACGCCAAAATCGTCGCATTCTGGGGTTGGCTCAGCTGAGCCATTGCTTCAGCATCAAGGGTAATGGTGGGTACAAAGAAAACTGCCCCTTGATCAATGGCCTCCTTGAGGGTGTTGAGACCCGGTTGAAGGAGTTGGGCAAGGTCAAGCAACCAAGGGCGATCGCCCCCCTCATCAAAGGCATAGCCTGCCCCCTGCCATAAGGGAATCAGTTCTGCCAAAAGTTCTGCTGGCTCTAGTTGCTGAATGTACTGACGATTGAGCCAATTGAGCTTATCCCAATCAAAGCGGGCACCTGCCTTGTTAATTCGTTCAAAACTAAAGTGCTTCGCCGCCAGATCAAGGGTAAAGAGTTCCCCTATCCCTTCAGGGGGCGACCAACCCAAGAGTGTCATGTAGTTGGCCAAGGCGGGGGCTAAATACCCCATGGCTCGGAAGTCAGAAATGGAGGTCACCCCATCTCGTTTTGAGAGTTTTTGTCCCGCTGAGTTGAGAATCAAGGGAGTATGGGCAAAGTTGGGGGGAGTGGCGCCAAGGGCTTCGTAGAGTAAAATTTGTTTGGGTGTGTTGCCAATGTGGTCTTCACCGCGAATGACATCGGTAATGCCCATGGCAATGTCATCGACGACCACCACCAAGTTGTAGAGGGGGTAGCCAATTTCGCCGCGGGGGGCAGCTCGCGCAATCACCATATCGCCCCCCAGATCAGCCCCCTGCCAACTCACTCGACCACGCACCAGATCCTGCCATTCAATCTGGCGATCGTCCTCAATTTTGAAGCGAATGACGGGGGTGCGTCCTGCGGCATCAAAGGCGGCTTGCTCCTCTGGGGTCAAATGACGGTGACGGTTGTCGTAGCGCGGGGCTTGTCCCTTGGCTTTTTGTTGTGAGCGTAGGGCATCGAGTTCTTCAGGGGTACAGTAGCAGTAGTAGGCGAGTCCCTTGTCCAAAAGGGTTTGAATCGCTTGGCGGTACAGATCAAGGCGATCGCTCTGGAAATAGGGGCCTTCATCCCACGTCAGCCCCAGCCATTGCAAGCCCTCAAGGATATTCTCGGTATATTCGGGTCGAGACCGCTCGCGATCAGTATCCTCAATCCGCAGAATGAATTTCCCTCCCCGATGGCGGGCGTAAAGCCAGTTGAACACAGCGGTACGGGCAGTCCCAATGTGCAGATTTCCTGTCGGACTCGGTGCTAAACGAACACGAACTGTCACTGCTGACCTCGAATACAAAAATTGCCTTTTCGATCCTACCCCATTGGCTGAAAAGCTTCTAGGCAAGGGTATAGGGACGATTCAGCCGCTCCAACTGCTGCACCATCAGGCTGAGGAAAAGTCCCACATCGGTGACCACGCCCACGGATTCCACAGAACCCCGATCCGCTAGTTTAGTGACGACCGCTGGGTTAATATCCACACAAACGAGCTTCACCCCGGCGGGGGTCATATTGCCGACACCAATGGAGTGCAGCATCGACGAGAGCATCAAAATCATGTTTGCGCCCTGAATCAGGCGGGCATACTCCCGCTGCGCCTCAATTAAATCCATGAGGGTATCGGGCAGTGGGCCATCATCACGGATTGACCCCGCTAGGACAAAGGGCACATTATTCTTCACACACTCATACATCACGCCACTGGTGAGGATGCCCTGAGCCACGGCGTTGGCAATGCTGCCACAGCGACGAATGGTATTGATCACTTTCAGGTGGTGACGGTGACCGCCCCGCACAGGAACGCCCCGCTGCATATCCACTCCCAAGGAGGTGCCCATGATCGCCTGCTCCATATCGTGCACCGCGATCGCGTTGCCGCCGAGGAGTCCTTGGACATAGCCTTCACGGATCAGCTTGGCTAAATGCTCACCACCGCCGGTGTGGATAACCACTGGGCCGGCCACCACAATCACTTTGCCCCCCTGATCGCGGATGCGCCGCAGTTCCCAAGCAATTTGTTCCACCACCAGTTCGACGCGGCGTTCACTGGAGACCCCTGATCCCATGAAGGTGAACTCTTGGGTGCTGCGCTGGCTTTCCGTTTTCCGAATCGTGCGGATGCCTTCGACGCCCACGACCACGCGATCGCCCACCTCTAAATCCCGCAGAATGCGACACTCCGCCACCGTGCCTTCCGGGGTTGAGCGCACCACAATCGCCCCATCCATGCGTTGGTTTTGAACCCGAACCCACTCGCCGGCAACTCGTACCTCTGTGGGATAAATCGTGGTTACATAGAAATCATCCGGGGCAACCCCCGCTTGGGTGACGGTTTCGAGGGTCGCATCACACACCTCTGAGGGCGGTAAAATCGCACCGAGGGTGATCAACTGCGCCATGATCGCATCCATGACCTCGGCATCGGGCGCCATGACCCGAATATCCGCTTGGGAGGGACTTTGCCGTTGTTCGCCAAGATTAAATTGCAGGACTTGGAAACTGCCGCCACTTTCCACAATTGTGTCTAGGACACGGTTCACAAGGCCAGAGTCGAGGAGGTGTCCCTCCAGATGAATGACCCGACTGGGAATTGTCGCCGTGGCATGGAGTTCTTCGCGCACGGGTTCGGTCACCCGCAAGGTCAAGCATTTAGCTGCACCCCCCGCCTTGAGAAATTCTGTCAGGGGCGTTTCCACCACCTCAAAGCCCACTTGGGCAAGGGCGGACTTCAATTCTTGGCTGGCACAGTTGAGAATCACCGTGCGATCGATATTGACGGCATTGCAAGCAAAGTTGACCGCATCAGCCTCTTTAACGGCAATTCGTTTATCCGCTGGTACCCGCAGTTCAATCAGGCGGTTGGAGTAGGCATCAAAGGCGGGAGGATAGTAAAGTAAGTAGCCATCCGTGAGCGGACAAAAACATGTGTCAAGGTGGTAGAAACGCTCATCCATGAGCCGCAGGGAGAGGACTTCAATATCCAGCCACTTCGCCAAATAGGCATGGGAATCCAATTCTGAACGGAAGCCATACCCTGCCCACAGCCAGCGACCCTCACGATCCAAGAGGGCATCTCCGGCTCCCTCAAAGGGCAGTTGCTGCGGTAGCTCAAAAACTTGATACCCCTGAGATTCAAACCACGCTTTGAAATAGGGTTCTTCCCCTTGACGTTCTGGATGATAAAAGCGACTGAGCACCACGCGATCGCCGAGCACCAAGCCCGCATTCGCCGTAAACACCATATCCGGCCAGCCCGGCTGCGGCTCAATCAGGTCAACCGTTGCCCGAGCATGGATAATTTCGTAGAGTTTTTGCCACTGCTCCTGTGCCCGATCGCGGGAGGACTTGTGGATATTTCCTTCCATCCAAGGATTGATTACATAGTCCACCTCATAATGGGTGGGAGGGCACATGAGGAATCGCAGGGTTGAACTCATAGGGGTTGTTTAGAAATCGTTGCAATTTGTGAAAACAGTCTAGGTGTGGGCTACACGGCACCCATCACAAACTTTTATTCTATAGGCAGTGGGGATCCTGACGATTAGTTTTGTCATCAAACCTTGACATTACACCCATTGCCCTGTGTCTTTAAGCGCAACTCCATTTGCAAATAGCAGGGGAAATCTGCGCTAAAATTATAATTTGTGCGATCGCGCACAGCCAACTGACACCATTTGCGAAGGGGAATGACCTTGACTGACGTGACTGACATCATTTCCATGGCGACTGAACCCCGTGCCAATAGCCAACTCCTCGCCACGATTGAGGTTTCGGGGGCACACTCTCAACAGGTGTATAACCAAGTGGTCAATGATCTCCTTCGCCATACACAGCTACGCGGATTTCGCAAGGGCAAAGCCCCCCGGCAGCTGGTATTGCAGCAAATTGGCAAAGAGCGGCTGCGCTATGTGGCCATGGAAAAACTGATTGAGGATACCGTTAAAGCCGCCGTCGAAAAGAACAATATCCCCTACTTGGGTAATCTTGAACTTCAAGGGGACATTCCAGAAATACTGAAGCAATTTCAGCCCGGCGAAAACTTTTCCTTCAGCGTCACGTTTGATGTTGAACCAGAAGTGACAGTCACAGCCTATAAAGGGCTAACCATTGAGTACAATCCCGTCACCTACAATCCCGAAACTGTTGAGAAGCTCTTGCAGCGGCACCAACGGGAGCACGCCACCCTCATTCCCGTCGAAGACCGGCCCGCTCAGTGGGGCGATGATGTCACCCTAAAACTGGTGACCAAAGATGAAAATGGGGAGGTGGTGAAGGAACTCTCAGCAGATGAACTGCCCCTGTCCCTCGATGAAGAGCAACCCTTTTTGATCAAAGAAATTCCTGCTGCTGTTGTCGGCATGAGTGTCGGTGAAGCCAAAACGGTGACGGTGTCTATTGCTGAGGAAGTCGAGGAAGGGAAAGCAGAAATCCCCAAACAATTGACCGCTGAGATTGAACTTCTAGGGATTAAAGCACCGGAACTGCCCCCCCTAGACGATGCCTTTGCCGCTGAGCACAGTGAATTCAGTACGATGGCAGAATTGCGGGCCTATCTGGAACAAAACCATCAGGAGCGAGCTGAAAATCAAGACAAGAAAGCGAAAGAAGCTGCCCTCATTGATACCCTCATTGCCCAAAATCCAGTTGAATTGCCAAAAACCCTGATCCGCAAAGAGGCAGATGTGAAGGTGCGGACGACGCTGATGCAAATTCAGTCCCAAGGCGTTGATCTCAACAAGATTATGACCGAGGAACTCTACGAAAAAATGCGTCAAGAGGCAGAGCCGGGGGCAGCGAAGGAGGTGCACTCCCGTTTATTGTTGAGGGCGATCGCTCGTCAAGAGGGCATTGAACCTAGTCCCGACGCAGTGGAGGAACGGCTGAACCGCTACAAAGAGGTGTTGGGCAACCAAACAGCCAAGGATCTAGAACGACTCCGCGAATTTGCCCACGATGAAGTGCAGCAGGAGGAAGCCCTCAACTGGCTCCTAGAGCAAAATACATTTCAGCCAGTGCAGTCCGACACAGCCACTGAGCAGCCCACAGCGACTGCTAAAGCGCCCAAAGATACCCAGACGGAGGCCGTTGCTGAAAAGCCATCTAAGCCGCAAAAACGCTCTGGGAAAAAAGCAAGTTCTGCCCCAGCCCAAGAATAGTTCGGCATAATGAAAGTGATGATCCCTACGGGGACAAACCACTAGTTACAATTAATTACAAACGAACCGTCATTCTAGGCAACTATGCTGCAATCGCGTTACGACCATCCCCTCAGTGCCATTCTGCGCTCTCCAGCGCTCAATCTGCCGCCTACCCATGCCAATATTGTGCCGATGGTGGTTGAGCAGTCGGGGCGGGGTGAACGAGCCTTTGATATCTACTCGCGGCTCCTGCGGGAGCGGATCATCTTCCTAGGGGGGGGCGCAGGCGATCGCCGAGGCATTGATGATGCGGTTGCTGACTCCATCGTGGCGCAGCTTCTGTTCCTTGATGCCGAAGATCCGGAAAAAGACATTTACCTGTACATCAACTCACCGGGTGGCTCGGTTACAGCCGGCATGGCCATCTACGACACCATGAAGCACATTCGCCCCGATGTGTGTACCCTCTGCTTTGGCTTGGCGGCGAGTATGGGTGCCTTCTTACTGTCTGGCGGTACCCCCGGCAAACGGATGGCGCTGCCCCATGCGCGGATCATGATTCACCAGCCCCTCGGAGGTGCCCAGGGTCAGGCAGTGGATATTGAAATCCAAGCGCGGGAAATTCTCTACCACAAGCGCAAGCTCAATGAACTCTTGTCACAACACACGGGGCAACCCATCGAGCGCATTGAAGCTGATACGGAGCGGGATTTCTTTATGTCCGCTGAAGAGGCCAAGGCCTACGGTCTGATTGATCAGGTGGTGACGCGGCAGACCCTCCCTAGCCACTAAGTACACCCTACGTGCAACCCTAGAGGTTCCCTATGGCCAAATATGATACCCACCTCAAGTGCTCCTTTTGTGGTAAGTCACAGGAACAGGTGCGTAAGCTCATCGCGGGCCCTGGGGTCTATATCTGTGATGAATGCGTAGAACTGTGTAATGAAATCCTCGATGAGGAATTGGCCACCGTTCCCAATGCGGCGGCTCCCCGTCGAGACTCCACACCGTCGCGATCGCCCCGCAGCACACCCCGCAGTCGGCCCCTCAGCCAAGTGCCCAAGCCTCGGCAAATCAAGGAATTTCTTGATAAGCACGTGGTCGGCCAGCATGAAGCTAAGAAAATCCTCTCAGTTGCGGTCTATAACCACTACAAGCGCCTGAGTCTTTTGGATGGTGATCAGCGGGGCGATGACAACGTCGAACTGCAGAAGTCCAATATTCTCCTGATTGGCCCGACGGGTTCTGGCAAGACCCTCTTGGCTCAGACATTGGCGAAGCTCCTCGATGTTCCCTTTGCGGTTGCCGATGCCACTACCCTCACGGAAGCCGGCTATGTGGGGGAAGATGTGGAAAATATCCTGCTGCGCTTGCTGCAAACCGCCAATATGGATGTGGAGGAAGCACAACGGGGGATTATCTATATTGACGAGATTGATAAGATTGCCCGCAAAAGTGAAAATCCTTCAATTACCCGTGATGTGTCCGGGGAAGGGGTACAGCAGGCGCTGCTGAAGATGCTAGAGGGGACGATCGCCAATGTGCCGCCGCAGGGGGGGCGCAAGCATCCCTACCAAGACTGCATTCAAATTGACACGACGAATATCCTCTTTATCTGTGGGGGCGCCTTTGTTGGTTTAGAGAAAACCATTGAGCAGCGGGTGGGCAAGAAGGCAATGGGCTTTGTCCGCGATGGCGAACCCCTCCCCAAGGAAAAACGCTCTGCGGATATTCTCAAGCAACTGGAACCCCACGATCTGGTGAAGTACGGCATGATTCCAGAGTTCATTGGCCGTATTCCCGTGGTGGCCGTGCTAGAGCCGTTGGATGTGGCCGCCTTGGCAGAAATTCTTACCCAACCTCAAAACGCGCTCCTGAAGCAGTACCAAAAACTCATGCGCATGGACAGTGTGGAGTTGCGCTTTGAACCGGCGGCGGTAGAGGCGATCGCCCAAGAGGCCTACCGTCGTAAAACCGGTGCCCGTGCCCTGCGCGCTATTGTTGAAGAGATTATGCTGGACGTGATGTACGAACTGCCTTCCCGCAAAGACCTCCGCGAATGTACCATCACGCCCGAAATGGTGGAAAAACGCTCCACGGCTGAACTACTCCTGCATCCTTCTTCGCTGCCTACACTTTCTGCTTAGAAGAAGATGTGGCTATCGGGCATCAAGCTCAACTCAAGGGGAACCGCATGGGGATCCGTTTCTAGGGTAGCGCGAATCAGACGGGCAACGGTGGCCGGTCGCAGCAGTTTCTGGCGATCGATTTTGAGGCTGACGGCATCCCAAAAGGGCGTATCCACACCGCCAAAGTAGAACAGACTAAAGCGAATACCATAGCGCTTGAGTTCTTCGGCCATACACTTGCTGAAGCCCACCACCCCAAATTTCGCAGCACAGTAGGCTGACCCCATCGCCATTGAATGTTTACCGAGGATACCGACAACGGTGCAGATGTGTCCCTGTTGTTGCTCTTTCATGAGTTCGGCAGCCTGTTGGCTGGTGTAAAAGCAACCCTTAAGGTTTAGATCCAGCATCTGATCCAGTTCAGCCGCAGTAATTTTTTGATAGGGCTTGAGGAGGCCAGCCCCCGCCGCGTTGATCAATACATCGAGGCGTCCCTGCTCACTGCGGATGGCTTGCATTAATTCGCTCACTTGCTGCGGTTGGGTGATGTCACAGGGCTGAATTTGTACGGTGACTGAGGAGGGAAGCTGCTCTACCAAAGCTTGCAGGCGATCGCTCGAGCGAGCCGCTAAGACCAACTTGGCACCCGTTTCTTGGAGTTGCTCAACAACGGCTTGACCAATGCCACCTGTGGCACCCACCACTAACACCACACGATCTGCTAAGACACTCATTTTGTTACATTTCTTTACGTTCATCCTTTTATCCTAGCGTTTCTTGAATTGCCCAGAACCTACCCATCGCTTGGGCAATCAAATTTAGAAAGACGAGCCTTTGTTCTGCGTATTAGGATTGAGCTGTTAAGCGTCTTGCCTAGGTGTGACGGAGTTGGGATGAATGACGCAGCAACCACAACCCCCCTTTACCCTTTGGTCTCGTCAGTGGGGATGGAGAATGATTGCCTTGGTGGTGCTCGGTGGAACGCGGGCGTGGTGGTTTGTGCACTATGAATTGGCTCCTGAAATTGCCCAACAACTACAACAGCGTCTCAATCGGCCAGTGGAAATTGGCGGCGTTGAGCACGTCGGGCTGAATGTTGTTCGTTTTGGCTCCTCAGCGGTTCCCAGCTACACGCCAGAAGATGGCACTCCCGAGTTGGACAACGCGCTAATCAATGGCATTGAAGTCGCCTTTAATCCATGGCAGCTTCTGACAGGTCAAAAATTAGATCTCGACGTGACTCTCCACCAACCCCAACTCACGGTGGTTCAGGATGCCCAAGGGCGGTGGTGGCGCACAGAAGTTCAGCTGCCAGAGGAGGAGCCGAGCTTGTTTCAACTGAATCAAATCAAGGTGAAGGTGCGGGATGGCTCTGTGCTGGTTCAACCCTTTCGGCGTCCTGCCTACCTGCTGCACCAAATTCATGGCGGATTGACCCTGACGCCCGATCGCCAGAATTTTGCCCTCGAAGGTCAAGCGGAAGGACAACTGGCCGGGGGTGGCCAATGGCGATTGCAGGGGGACTGGAACCAACCCCAAGAATCAGGACAACTGGATTTGCGCTTCAGTAAGATTCCCCTTGCGCGCGGGAATGAGATTCTGCCAGAGACCATTCGTGTCCAAGGCGGCCAATTGGAGGGGCAATTACGGGTTCGTCTGCCTTTACCAGAAACCCCCGAAGTCACGGGTCAAATTTGGTTGCGGGATGGTACTTTACGCACGGCCTTTGTGCCCCAAGACATCAAGGGATTACAGGCCCATGTGCAATTGCAGGGCAATCAGGCAAAGCTGCACTATTTGCGCGGGGCGATCGCCAATGTCCGCTGGCAGGCTCAAGGCACCGTCGGTCTCCGAAGCGGCTGGAACATTGAAGCGCAAGTGCCGAGGTTTGATCTCGCCCCTACCTTAACGGCCTTGGGGATTACGCCACCGGTTCCCCTGCGGGGTCAAGTGGAAGTTCCCACCCTTCGCGTGCAGGGGGATCTGGAGAATCCCCAAGTCATAGGTGAACTGCGCAGCCAAACACCGCTCCAAGTGGATCAACTGCAACTGCAACAGGTACGGCTGCCGTTTATGGCGTCCCTTGAGCAAGGGGTTAGGCTGATGGAGGTTCGCGCCCAGTTGGTGGATGGCGGTGAGGTACAGGCAACGGTTGGGGTAGAACCCACGGGCGAGTTTCGTGGCCAAGCACAAGTGCAGCAGGTGAATCTGCAGGCGATCGCCCGCCGCTACGATGTGGCTCCGCCCGTGTCCCTAGGGGAGGGGTTTGCACAACTGGACTTTGGTGGCAATCTGCGTACCCCAGAGGCTTGGCAGGCCAATGCCGCCTTTCAACTACCGACGGCTCAGTATCCACTGCGGGGCACCGCCCGTCTGACGCAAACTCAACTGCTCGTTCCTGAGTTTCAAATGCAGTTTTTAGGGGGGAGTCTGCGGGGTCAAGTGCAAGCCGCCGCCGGTCAGTGGCAGTTGCAGGCTCAGGCTGAGAATATTCCCCTACGGCAGTTGAATCAAGAGTTACAAGGTCGTCTCAGTGGGCAGGCGATCGCCCAAGGACGGGTGGATCAACTAACGCTACCAGCGATTCGAGCTAGTGCCAATCTGCAAGTGGATCAAACCCCCACGGGTGATCCGCTGATTGCAGTTGTGAACTGGGATGGTCAGCAATTGCAAGTGCAAGAAGCCACCCTCGGTGCGATCCGCGCCCAAGGCACTATTGGTGTTGATTTAGCGGCCTTACAACCCACTGACATTCAATTGGGCATCCAAGCCAGAAATCTCCCCCTGAGTACCTTAAGCACTTTCTTGGAACCGAATCCCCCCGTTCCCCTCACCCTTGCAGGTACCACGTCCTTTCAAGGCCAACTCACAGGCCGCCTCGATAGGCTCCAGTTTCAGGGGGCACTGCTCACCCAAGGATTGGCGGTGAATGATTTGCGCTTTGCCCCTCAACTCACGGGCACGGTTACCTTGAGCCAACAACAGGGGGCAGCCCTCAATTTACAGGGGGGGGGCGATCGCTTGGCGTTTCGTTTGGATGCCGATGGCTTACCCCGCTCACTGCTGGTTCAACGGCAACAGGCGCAACTGATCGGCCAGCGCCAAGGGGAGAGCTTTGATCTGCGTCTGCAGCAGTTTCCTGTGGAATCCCTGCGGTTACGGCTCTCGGAACTCCCCGAAAAAGCCATTCTCGCAGGACTGGCCTCAGGCAATCTCCAGTTGCAAAATTGGACGAGGGGGCAGGGTAGTTTTACCGTAGAGCGACCGGGGTTAGGGGCATGGCGGGGCGATCGCCTGCAAGCGCAATTCCGTCTGAGTCGCGATCGCCTGACGATTCAATCTGGCCTTTTTACAAAAGGGGAAAGTCGCTATCAATTCACTGCCGATCTCCAGCCTCAACAATTGGGGGCGCAGTTGACGATTGCCCAAGGCAATTTAGCGGATTTAACGGGACTCGCCATCGTCCTCGGGATTGGCCAACCCACCGCTCGGGGGACTGCTGCAGATTTGGGCACACCCACCGCAGGGGAAGGTCTGCAAGTCTCAGTGCTAACACAAATTCGCCGCCTTGCCGAAATTGAGATGCTGCAAGCCCAAGCGGCTTTGGTGCGGCGGCCGGAGCTGCTGCCCCCCTTGGAGCAACTTCAGGGGACTTTTAATGGCCAAATCAATCTGAGTCAAACCCCGCAGTCGGGTCTGGTGGCCAGCTTTGATCTCAAGGGCGCCAATTGGCAGTGGGGAAATTACGCAGTTGAGCAGTTTCTGAGTCGCGGTCGCTTTGCCCAAAATCAACTGGTGCTGACAACCCTCAATCTGCTTGTGAATGGTGGGCAATTAAACGTCAATGGCATTCTTGGCGGTAACCAGCAAAATGCCCAACTGCGGCTAGAGCAATTCCCTGTGAGTCTTGTGGCAAGTCTTTTGCCGCCGGGGGTGGATGTGGACGGTAAGGTGAATGCCCAAGCGGTGTTGACTGGCTCATGGCAGCAGCCCATTCTCGCCGGTGAGGCGACCCTTGCGGAGGGTCGGTTGAATCAACGTCCCTTGGAGGCAGCGAATGCCACATTCCGCTACGCCCAAAATCGTCTTGCCCTTCAGGCGATCGCCCGCTTGGATACGCCAGAACCGCTCATGGTGACAGGTTCGGTTCCCTTGATCTATCCCCTTGACCCGCGACCCGTGGTGGATCCGCAGTTAGCCCTAGATGTGAGTGTCAAGGACGAAGGATTGTCATTAATCAACCTCTTTACCGATCAGGTGCAATGGCAACAAGGAAAGGGAGTTTTCCAAGCCCAACTGCGGGGAACGTGGGCGGAGCCGATGGTGAATGGCGTCCTGAGTGTGGATGATGCGGTGATTAAAACTCCCGCCTTTGAGGAACCGGTGACTAATCTCAGTGCGCGGGTGCGCTTCGATCGCGATCGCCTGCGGGTGGATGGCATTCAAGGTCTCTTTAGCCAAGGGCAAATTACGATGGCAGGGGTGTTACCGATTCAGACTCCCTTGGTCCCCGATGATCCTGATGCTGCGACCCCCCTCACCGCGTCCTTGCGACGCTTGCAAGTGAATGCCGGCAATATCTATCGCGGCACCGTAGAGGGCACCCTCGTGATTACGGATACTCTCCTGAGTCCTGATTTGGGGGGCAGTGTCCAACTCAGCCAAGGCCGTTTGGATTTAGGCGCCATCAATGGTTTGGTCAATGGCAATGGGTTAGCCACTCCTGCTGACAGTCCCTTTGAACCCCTAGCTTTTGATAACTTGGTAATTAATATCTCAGATGCCTTGCGGGTGACGCGATCGCCCGTTCTCAACCTAACGGCCACTGGCAGTTTAACCCTCAATGGGAGTCTCGATAGTCTCCAGCCTGACGGCAAAATTCGCCTCACAGGCGGGCAACTGAATCTGTTCACTACCCTCTTTTTGCTCCAGCGGCGAGCGGATAACTATGTGCTCTTTACCCCTGCCAATGGCTTGGATCCCGAACTCAACCTCACCCTTGCTGCCACTGCCACTGAAGTTTATACCCCCGGCACCGTGACGCGACTCTCCGATGCGGGTTCCCTCACAGCCACCAGTTTAGGGACGCTGAATACCGTTCGCATTACTGCCCGCATCAATGGTCGTGCCAGTCAATTGCAAACCAATTTGCCTGCGGTGCTTGAGCTATCCAGTACCCCTTCGCGCAGCACGACCGAACTCCTTGCCTTGATGGGCGGTGGTTCAATTGCGGATCTCAACCAAGTGGGGGGAGAAGCGGCGGTGGCCAGTCTTGCCGGATCAGCTCTTTTCAACAACCTACAGGCATTGATTGATCAGGCCACGGGCAACCGCACTTCCTTTCGGATGTTTCCAGCGGTGGTGCCCCCCGATCGCCAGGCTCAAAGCCAAGCCCCAACCCTTGCCCTAGGGGCTGAACTGGGTTTTCAAGTGAACAGTTTTACCTCGGTTTCCCTCTTGCAGTTGCTCACCGCTCCCAGTGATCCGACGCGGTTTAACCTTGGGTTTCAGGTGACAGAGCAGATTCGCCTTGGCGGACAGGTGAGCACCAGTGGTGAGGGCACAGGCTTTATTGAATTCCGTTACCGTTTTTAAGGTCGTCTAAGATCAATGTACTGCCAGCAACGCTCAAGCTTGGAAGGTGACAATTGCGGCAGTTGCAGTACCCTCGGTATCAATCTTGATGAAAAATTCCGCTAGAGCCTTATCTCAACGATTCTCGACCGCATGGCAGCGGTTAAGTCTGCGTTGGAAATTTACCTTGGCCTTGGCTCTTGTGGCGCTCTTTCCAGCCGTGATTATTACCGAAGCCCTGATTCAGGTCAGTAATCATAACTTCGATCGTCAACTTGAGCAGCAACTGCGCTCTAGCTTGCAGGATTTGCAGTGGGAAATTGATAACTTGGCCTATGAGTCCCGCATTCAAGCCCTCTTGATTGCCAATGGGATGTATGTGCAGCACGTGGGTCAACCCCTCACCCGTATGATGAATCCCTCCACTATCCGCGATCTGCTTGAGGAGGTGGATACTACTGAGCGTCCCATGAATCTGATGCTGGTGAGCGATGCTAGTGGTCAGGTACTCGCCCAGCAAACAATGGTCTTGGCTAAAACGGGAGAGGCACTCCTTGACTTGACCCCCGAAACCCATTCCTACTATCGTCTCAGCTCACATCAAGCCAGCAGTATTGCTCACTTACCGATGTTTCAAGTGGCTCGCGATCGCCAGCAGATGATTAGCGGTCTGGTGCTCCTCAGTCGTGAGCAGTTACAAGAACTGGGCTTAGCCCAGCAGGCCAAGATCACATTGCGTCCTCAACCCATTGCAACTCTACCCGCCAAGCAACGGCCAGCCCCTGTGGGTACCTACCCCATTGCGGACGGCAATATTGGCTTACTGGCCTTTGCCGCAAAGCCTCTCTATGAAAACAACCAATTTCAGGGGCTAATTCTGACGGGCATTTTACTCAACAATATGCCGGATCTTGTGGATGCCACCACAGAATGGTCCACGGTAGATACGGTGGCAACAATTTTTGCCCAAGATTTGCGGATTGCCACCAATGTACCTTACACCGATGGTCAGACTCGCGCCCTTGGTACCCGCGTTGCTCGCGAAGTGGCCACTCAAGTGCTCAATCAGGGCAAAACGTTTTTCGGCACAACTGACATTTTGGGTTCTCCCTATGTAACGATCTACAGTCCATTGCAGGACTTTCGCCAGCAGCTCGATTTGCCGCATCCACCGCCCATTGGTATCGCCTTTGTGGGGAAGTCCCAAGCGTGGATTCATACCATGACCACCCAGAAACGGTTGGTGGCCTTTGCCATTACCCTTGGTGCCCTGTTGTTGGCCAGTGTTTGGGCCTATCTCACGGCCAATGCCATTGTCAAACCCATTCAATCCTTGGCGACTTCGACCCGCCGCGTGCAGGCAGGGGATTTGACGACACTGGTGCAGGTGCACTCCCTTGATGAGGTGGGAGAACTGGCCAATGCCTTTAATGCCATGATGCGCCAGTTGCGGATCTCTTTTGAGGAGTTAGCCCAGAAAAACCGCTCCCTTGAGCAGATTCGTGATGAACTGCTTGAGGCCAATGAACAGTTTGAGGCGGTACTCAATGCTGTACCGGGTACGATCTCGTGGATTAATGCCGAGGGCATCTATAAGGGGGTGAATCGCAAGTTGGCAGAAACCTTGAATTTGCCACCAGAGGCGTTTATTGGTCGTCCCTTGGGCTTTTTGCGTGAGGATAGAGAGTTGGCAGCCTTTATGCAGGAGTTTGTGGATTCTCCCGATCAATTTGCCTCACGGGTGATCTCCGTTAAGCGCAATAGTCAAACCGCATTTTACCTCGTGGCTTTGCAAAAATACATGCAGGGTACCCATACGGTTGCCGTCGGTATTGATATTAGCGATCGCATTCGCGCCGAGGAAGCACTGCGCATTGCTGAGGAAAACTACCGCAGTATTTTTGAGAATGCCCTTGAGGGGATTTTTCAGGCGTCAACAGAAAATCGGTTTATTCGGGTCAATGCCGCCATGGCCAGAATTTTTGGCTTTGACTCTCCTGAAGAAATGGTGCAGAGCGTCACCAGTATTCGCGACCAAATCTATGTGGAAGCCAGCACCCGTGATGAGATTCTGAATCATTTTGCGACTGGAGGAACAACGGGACATTTTGAATTCAAGGCCTATCGGCGCGATCGCCAGATCATCTGGGTTGAATTGGATATGCGGGCGGTCTGGGATGCCGAGGGCAAGATTCTCTACTATGAAGGATTGGTGCAGGACATTACTGAGCGCAAACAGCGTGAACAAGCGATGCAGCAGCAAATCGAAGAGCTAAGGGTGGAAATTGATCACGAAAAACGGCGGCAGCAGGTGGCCGAAATTACCGAAACGGAGTACTTTCAGCAATTACGCCGTGAGGCGAACTATTTGCGTCAGCGTCGCCAGCGCTAAGGCTAAACCATGACCGATATCCAAGCCCTGTTTGAGCGCATTGCCCCCCTCTACGATCGCCTCAATGATCAACTGAGCTTTGGTCTTCACCATGTTTGGAAGCAAATGGCCGTGGACTGGCTCGAACTGCCTGAAGGCGCAACGGCTTTAGATCTCTGCTGTGGCACGGGGGATTTGACTCGTGTGCTGGCGCGGCGGGTGGGGCGGCAGGGGCGGGTGGTGGGGTTGGATTTTGCGGCAGCACCCTTGGCGATCGCCCGTCAACGCAGTTGCCATTACCCGCAAATTGAATGGCTTCAGGGGGATGCTTTGGCTGTGCCCTTTGCAGATCAAACCTTTCAAGGAATCACCATGGGCTATGGGCTGCGCAATGTCGTGGATATTCCCCAAGCCCTCAGGGAAATGTTTCGGCTGCTTGTCCCCGCTGGGCGGGCAGCCATTCTTGACTTTAGCCATCCCCAAACCCCCGCACTCCAGAAATTTCAGCAATGGTACTTGCAACAGTGGGTCGTGCCCACCGCGCGTCAGTATGGCTTGGCCGCAGAGTATGACTATTTGTGGCCGAGTATTCAGGCTTTCCCCAGCCCAGCCACCCTCTGTGATCTAATTCAAAACGTGGGTTTTCAGCACGTGAAACACTACCCTCTGCTGGGGGGACTCATGGCGATTACTGTTGCCCAAAAGTAATCTAGGTTACAAATGTTAGGCTTCACTCCTTGGCCAATCCTCTAAGCTATAAGTACAGCCTTTTTCTATACGGTTGAGGAGGCCTGATCAGCTTTTAGGAATGGGGGCAAGTAGCTCTCAGTGATACTCAATGGCTGTGAAAAAGGCTGTAGGCGAACCACAGGGCATTTGGAGGGCAGTATGTATAAAAAAATTCTCGTTGCCGTTGACGACAGTGAACTGGGAGAACAGGTCTTTCAAACGGCGCTGGATTTGGCACAGCACTACCAAGCCCGCATGATGCTCATTCATGTCCTCTCACCTACCAATGAATCCTATCCTGACCCGATCTTTACCACCCCCTTGGCTTCCGGGGTCTATGTAGGACTCCACGAGGAAGTGATGCGTGCCTATGCGGAGCAGTGGGAAAACTTTGAGCAAAAAGGCTTGGATATGCTGCGCAACCTCACCCAAATTGCCACTGAAAAAGGGGTGCCCACAGAATTTACCCAAGCCCTAGGGGATGCGGGTCGTGCCATTTGTGATCTGGCCAAAGATTGGGAAAGTGATTTGATTGTGCTGGGGCGGCGGGGTCTCAAGGGCTTGAGTGAATTTTTCCTCGGCAGTGTCAGCAACTATGTGCTCCACAACGCCCCCTGTTCTGTCCTCACCGTCCAGCGCCGCCGTGATTGAGACGCCCGTTCGCATTAAGTTTCTTGTGCAACCTACCCGTCCTGAGTGGGTAGAGCAGGCGATCGCTCACCTAGATACGATTTTGCTCGATCACTCCCACTGTGAGCGCAAAGCCGCTAGTGTTGCCATTAACTTAATGTTTCGCTATCCTTCCCACAAGCGATTGGTGGATGCCCTCACCGATATTGCCCAAGAGGAACTCGATCACTTCCGTCAAGTCAATCAGCAACTGGAACGCCGCCACATTTCCCTTGCCCCCCTCAGTGCACCCCCCTACGCCTCTCGCTTGAATGCCGCTGTCTGCCCGCAGGAACCCCAGCGCTTCTTGGATACCCTATTGGTTTGCGCATTGATTGAAGCTCGCAGCCACGAACGATTGCAACTGCTGGCTCAGCATTGCCCAGATCGGGAGTTAGCAGAATTTTTTGCCAGCCTTGTGACCTCTGAGGCACGTCACTATGGCACCTATTGGTACTTGGCCTATGAGTCCTTTGGCCAAGAGGTGGTGGCAGAGCGATTGCAGCAGTTGGCTGCCCTTGAGAGTGAGATTCTCAGCACGCCCTACCCCTTGCCGCGGATTCACAGCTAGCCCTAGATTGCTGGTGGTGTTGCCCCTTGCGCAGTGGCGGGCTGACCGACCGTAAGGCGCACCGTTTGACCAAATTGTTCTAAAACCACTGCGGGTGTGGTGTCATAGGCATCAATGGCCCGCACAAGCACATTGCCAGCGATTGTATCCCCCACCTGCACCGTACGGGTGACATTCTCTTTGGGTGAGCGAATAATTGCCTGTAGGCGACCATTTACGGCAGCCACACCAAAAACCTTCACCGCTTGGGCGTCCACTGGTGGGGGCGGTGGCGGGGGGGGTGTCGGTCGGCTAGCGGTACCACCCGTACCTGCACCATTGCCCACTGTTCCAGCAGTGCCATTGCCACCCCCTTCAACCGTGCCACCATTTTCCATGCCACCATTCTCAACACCACCCGTGTCTGGTGGCGGAACAGGCTCAAAAGGATTCGGGCGACCAATATTCGAGAGTCCCTCAATGTAGGTTTTGGGGTTGGTGGGTGGGGTTAAGGCGGCAACCGCAGATCCAGCGGTACCGGGTTCGGTGGGTTCAGGGGTGGTGGGAGCGGCTGCGGGGGGAGCAACGGGTTGATCCGTAATTTCTGTTTCAGTGACCATGAAGCCACAGCTACTCATTGTTGAGGCCAGCAACCCGGCTGCAATGGTAATGATCTTGGTGCGCTGTTTGAACATTTGGTGTCTCACCCTTGGATGATGGTCTGGTGGTGCAGACGTGCTCTTTGTTGCCTACTATAAAATGTACCGTTGGCTGGCAGTGGCTATGCATAGGCAGTTGCCAAAGTGGTCTTTGCAGTGCAGAGTTGCTGTGGGGGCGATCGCTCGGTACACTGGGAACAACTGTAACGTTATTTACGGAATCAATCGGTCATGAGTGCTAAGCCCGTCGTGATTGCTCCCTCCATTCTCTCTGCGGACTTCAGTCGTTTGGGTGAAGAGATCCAAGCGGTGGATCGGGCGGGAGCCGACTGGATCCATGTCGACGTCATGGATGGTCGTTTTGTTCCCAATATCACGATTGGGCCATTGATTGTTGAGGCGATTCGCCCCTTGACCCAAAAGCCCCTCGATGTGCACTTAATGATCGTCGAGCCAGAAAAATATGTGGCCGATTTTGCTAAGGCCGGTGCAGATATTATCTCTGTCCATGCTGAACACAATGCCTCGCCTCACCTGCATCGCACCCTTTGTCAAATCCGCGAACTGGGCAAACAGGCAGGGGTAGTACTCAATCCCTCTAGCCCTCTTGAACTCATTGAGTACGTCCTCGATGTTTGTGACCTCGTCTTGATTATGAGTGTTAACCCCGGCTTTGGGGGTCAGAAGTTTATTCCAGCAGTGCTGCCAAAAATTCGACGACTACGGCAACTGTGCGAAGAGCGCGGTTTAGACCCATGGATCGAAGTGGATGGCGGTCTCAAGGCGGACAATACGTGGCAAGTTCTCGAGGCCGGTGCCAATGCCATTGTGGCCGGTTCAGCGGTCTTCAAGGCACCGGATTACGCAGCAGCGATCGCGGGCATCCGCCATAGCAAACGTCCTAGTCCTGAGTTGGTGACTGCTTAGGCACTGGTTGCTGACGGCGTTTGAAATCGCTGCCACGAAAAGGCTTTCAGGTGGCGATCGCCCGTCCGATGCAAAATCAAGTTGGCCATCAGCTTCGCTGTAATCGGGGCAAGCAAAATGCCATTACGGTAATGCCCCGTTGCCAAGTAAAGATTGGTCGCTGGCCCTTCCCCCAAAATCGGTAAATCATCGGGGGTGGCTGGACGATAGCCCCACCACGTATCAATCACCTCGTAACTGGCCAACTCTGGAATAACGGCGGTGGCACGATTCAGCAGTGCTTGCAGGCCAGCAACCGTCGTTCCCTCCTGGAAACCCACATCCTCACTGGTGGCACCCACCACCACTTTGCCAGAGCGACGCGGCACGAGATAGAGTTGATCGCCAAAGATCACATGGTTGAGCAGGGGTTGCCCCGGCGGTTTTAGGGCTAACATTTGCCCCTTGCGGGGGGTGACGGGTAGGGGAAGTAGGCTTTGTACCCATGCGCCTGTGGCCAGAATATAAATCCCCGCAGACCAACGCCCGCGATCGCTCTCCAAGGCTGTAATCTCCCCTTGGGGGGTTTGCTGAAACCGCTGGACACTAATGCCCTCAATCACTTCGATTCCTAGAATGCGAGCGGCACTCACCAAGACCTTGGCCAAGTTGCGGGTATTCACCTGCCCATCTTGGGGAAACCACCAAGCCCCTAGGACACTCTCCGCAAAGCCCGGTTGATAGTTCCCAAGTTCAGACGCATCGAGCCAGCGGCTGTCGGGTTCCATAGGGTGGGCGCGATCGCGCTGCCGCTCATCGGTCACGGGTGCCAAAATACCACAGGGCCAGTAGCCCGCATCCATGCCCGTCAGTTGCTCAAGCTTATCAATCCAACTGGGATAGAGATTGCGGCTTGCCGTACACAAATTCCACATGGCGCCTGCGGGCAAGCCTTCTGCTTGGGGGGCTAACATTCCCGCTGCGGCATGGAGCGCTGCTTCCCGAAACTGACGGCTGAGAACGGTGGGTCGTGCTCCCCGCAATGCCAATTCGATGGCGATCGCCAGCCCCATGGTGCCGCCACCAATAATCAAAATGTCTCGCTGCTCATCCCCAAGGATCATTCTTGACGCTTCAATCCCAATTTACGCATTTCTTTATCTTGGCACCTGCCACTCCTTAAAGGGTAGCCCAAACCACCCAATTGAGGGGGAACGGCGCCTTGTTTTCCGCTCCTGAAGTCAACTCGTTATAATAAGGGCGATCGCGGTGGATTTGCTGCCGCTATGTGGTAACTGTTCATGATCTCATCCGGCTCTCACTACCCGATCTTTGGCCCTGAAATCCGTTGTCCCCACTGTCGGCAAGTTATTCCCGCCCTGACCCTCACCGATACGTACCTGTGCCCGCGCCACGGTCCTTTTGAAGCCGATGCCAAAACGGGGGAATTAATGCACCTGCAATCTGGCCGCATTTGGCGCCTCTGGGACGGCGAATGGTATCGCCAGCACACCCACCCCGACGGGATTCGCTTTGAAATTCACGATGCCCTCGATCGCCTCTACACCCAAGGCTACCGTGCCACCAAAGTCATTATTGCCGAACGCTATCGGGATCTCTTTTGTGCCTACCTCGAACGCAGTACCCCTTGGCGAGGCCCCACAGATCCCCAAATGCTGCGCCTCTTTGGTTTGCCCGTTGAGTTTAGCCCCCCCGCTAGCCAAGAGGAGCGCTGGGATGTGATTAACTTTGATCTCGAAAAAGAACCCGGCGCCCCCATTCGTCCCCCCTATTTTCGGATGTTTGACTAGTGATGCTCACCCTCGCCGACTGTGGCGAATTGGAATTGATTGAGCGCCTGCGCCCCTATTGCCACAGGGAATTGATTGGCGATGATGCAGCGGTTTTGTCGCTACCCCCCGGTGAACAACTGATTGTGAGTACCGATGTCTTGGTTGAGGGGGTGCACTTTAGTTTAGGCATGACCGATACCCCCGTAACGATGACGCCGGTGGATGTGGGCTGGCGATCGCTGGCCGCCAATTTATCCGACCTTGCAGCCATGGGGGCATTGCCCTTGGGGTTAACGGTGGGTCTCGCGGCACCGCGCAACTGTCCTGTGGCAACGATTGAGGGCATTTACCAAGGGATGGCTGCCTGTGCCCAAGCCTACGGCACTAGTATTATCGGTGGTGATACCTGTCGCTCTAGCGTTCTCAGTCTCAGCATCACGGTCTTGGGCAGTGCGCCGCCAGAACGGATTATTTATCGCGATCGCGCTCGGGTGGGGGATGTCATTGTCGTGACGGGGGTTCATGGTGCCTCCCGCGCTGGTCTCGAGTGCCTTTTGTATCCGCAGTGGGCCAGTACTGTGTCCGCAGAACTACGGCAAGCGTGGATTCAAGCCCATCAACGCCCCCAACCGCGATTGGATATTGTCCAATGGTTGCGCCAACAGGTGCCCCCGCCGCGTCTTGCTGGCATGGATAGTAGTGATGGTCTAGCGGCTGCCGTCTTGCAACTCTGTCAAGCCAGTGGGGTGGGTGCGATTCTTTGGGCAGAGCAAATTCCGATGGTGGGCTATAGCGATCGCCCGCAGGCCTTGAACTGGGCCCTCTATGGCGGTGAAGATTTTGAGCTGGTGTTGTGTCTTGCCCCAGACTTGGCTCAAGAGCTCTGTAGGGCAGCGGGTGAGCAAGCCGCCATTGTTGGGGAAATGATTCCTGAAAAGAAAGTGCAACTCAAGCTCAATGGTGAATTATTGCCCCTGCAGCCCGATCAACTTTTTCAGCACTTTTAGGCGATCGCTTGAGGGAGCGGATTAGTTGCCTGAAGCAGGCATGGGTGTTGAGGTCGGGCACCGCCGTCAAGGAATATTACAAAAATTCATAAAGCTTGGGGGCGATCGCCGATAAATCCCCATAAATTTATACATTTCTTAAAAAAATACCGAGCTACCCCCGAATCGTTCTAATCTAAGTTAGCGCGTTAACTAAAAGTAAAGGGAGCCTCTTAGTAACCATGGTTGTCAAAGCAAGTGGTGGAAGCTCGGTTGCCCGCCCGCAACTTTATCAAACAGTCCCCGTTTCAACGATTATCCAAGCCGAACAGCAGGATCGCTTCCTGAATCGGGGTGAACTGGATGAACTCGCTGTTTATCTGCGCTCTGGGGCAAAACGCCTTGAAATTGCCACCACCCTCACCCGCAACGCCGACATCATTGTTTCCCGTGCTGCCAACCGCATCTTTGTCGGTGGTTCCCCCATGGCCTTCCTCTCCCGTCCCCAAACTGAAGAAGCCCCCCAATTCACCACTGGGGCAAGGGGCGAAGCCATTGACATGAAAGAAGCTATGAAGTTGGGAACCGCAACCTATGTGGACACCCGTGGTGGATTCCTAGAGGGCTTGCGCTCCGTCTTTAGTGCCTCTGGTGGTGGTGCACCCGTGGGCTTCAAGCCGATCAACATTGCCCGCTATGGCCCTGCCCGCATGGAAAAATCCCTGCGCGACTTGGATTGGTTCCTCCGCTATACCACCTATGCCATTGTGGCTGGCGATCCCAACATTCTGGCGGTGAATACGCGCGGCTTGCGAGAAATTATTGAGGCTGCTTGCTCCACTGATGCCACCATTGCTGCCCTACAGGAAATGCGGCGGGCGGCTCTTAGCTACTTTGAAAAAGACGCCGAAGCCAAGGGCATTGTGGAAACCTACTTTGAAGTTCTGATCAACGAATTTATTGCCCCTGCCCCCTCCGATAAAGTGCGGCAGCGCAACTCCACGGATCTTCAAGGTCTGCAACTACCCCAGATTTACTTCAATGCCGCCGAACGCCGTCCCAAATTTGTGATGAAGCCGGGGCTATCCGCTGCCGAGAAAAACGAAGTGGTCAAAGCCGCCTATCGGCAAATCTTTGAACGCGACATCTCCCGTGCCTACGGCTTGGGCATCTCTGACCTAGAATCCAAGGTGAAAAATGGCTCCATCTCCATGAAGGAGTTCATCCGCCAACTGGCCAAATCGCCCCTCTATCGCAAAAACTTCTACGAACCCTATATCAACAGCCGTGCCCTCGAACTGGCCTTCCGCCATATTTTGGGTCGTGGGCCTTCGAGCCGTGAGGAAGTGCAAACCTACTTTGCCATTATTTCCAAAGGGGGTCTTCCAGCCTTAGTGGATGCCCTTGTGGATTCCAAGGAATACAGCGACTACTTTGGTGAAGAGACGGTGCCCTATCTGCGGGGTCTGGGTCAAGAGGCTCAAGAGTGCCGCAACTGGGGTGCCCAACAGGATCTCTTCAAGTACAGTGCTCCCTTCCGTAAAGTCCCGCAATTCATCACCACCTTTGCCGCTCAGGATCAGCCGCTGCCGGATCAACACCCCTACGGTGCGGGCAACGATCCCTTGGAAATTCAGTTTGGCGCCATCTTCCCAAAAGAGAAGAAAAATCCCAATGCTCGCCCCCAACCCTTCAACAAAGACACCCGCCGCATTCTCATTACGCGCGGGCCAGGGATCAACAATCAGGTGAGCAATCCCGCAGCGCGTGGGGTCGCCCCCGGCAGCCTAGGGCCCAAAGTCTTCAAACTGGATCAGCTGCCCAGCATCAATGCCCGCATTGGCAAACGCTCGATCGCCACGGGCGGCGACAGTGTCAAATTTGCTGAAAGTTCGACCCAGCGGGTGATTCGTGCCGCTTATCTGCAAGTCTTTGGCCGCGATGTCTATGAAGGGCAGCGCCAAAAAGTGGCCGAGATCAAACTGGAAAATGGTGAAATCTCTGTGCGTGAATTTGTGCGGATTTTGGCCAAGTCAAACCTCTTCCGCAGCCTCTACTGGACACCGCTGTACGTCACGAAGGCGATTGAATATATTCACCGTCGCCTCTTGGGTCGTCCCACCTATGGTCGCCAAGAGATGAATGCCTACTTCGACATTGCCTCGAAGAAAGGTCTCTATGGCTTGGTGGATGCGATCATTGACAGCCAAGAGTACAGCGAAGCCTTTGGCGAAGATACGGTTCCCTACGAGCGCTACATTACGCCCCAAGGTTTGGCTCTGCGATCGCTCCGCGCTGGCACGATTGGTGAAACTGGCGTACCCCCTGAAAAAGAAGAAACACCTCGCTTTGTCGAACTGGGGGCGGTGACCGAACTGCGAACCGAGCCAGCAATTGAATTCCGTGCCAATCAAGGGGTGAGCAAGCGCCGCGACCAAACCAAGGTCTTTAAGCTCACGGATCTCAATGACAAGCAAAATCTGCAACTAGTGATTCAGGCGGCCTATCGTCAGGTCTTTGAGCGGGATGTGGCGCCCTACATTGTCCGCGATGAATTTACCGCCCTTGAATCGAAGCTCAGCAACGGCGAGATCACCCTCAAGGAGTTTATCGAGGGCTTGGGTTGCTCGGAACTCTATCAGAAGGAGTTCTACACCCCCTACCCCAACACCAAGGTGATCGAACTGGGCACCAAGCACTTCTTGGGTCGGGCGCCCCTTGATCAAGCGGAAATTCGCCGCTACAACCAAATTCTTGCCACCCAAGGCTTAAAGGCCTTTGTCCAAGCCCTCGTCAGTAGTGCTGAATACGCTGAAGCCTTTGGTGAGGATACGGTGCCCTATCGTCGCTTCCCCACCCTGCCGGCGGCCAACTTCCCCAACACTGAGAAGCTGCACAATCAACTCACGAAGCAAAGTGATGCGATTGTCGTGCCCAGCTTCGCACCCGTGAAACCTCGCCTCGATAACACGAAGCTGCCGCTCCTCAGTCGGGCGATCGCTGAGCAAGAGGCAAAAGCGCGTCAAGCGGATCCCAGCAAACCCCGCTTTATCGAATTGGGACGCTCCTTCCGCAATGGCGATGGTCAATCAGTGGAAGTGGGGGTCGGTACCAGCCGTCGCCGTCCTGCTCGCATTTTCCGCATGACCGTGGGTGCCCCTAGTGCTGAAGTGGAACTGCTGATCAATGCCATCTACTGCCAAGTGATGGATGTCTTCAGTGGCCAAGTGCCCAGCCAGTTCCGGCGCCCTGATCTCGAGAGCCGCCTGCGCAACGGTGAAATTACCGTCCGCGAGTTTGTGCGTACCTTGGCCAGCTCGGAGATCTATCGCAACCGCTTCTACACCCCCTATCCCAACACCAAGGTGATTGAATTCCTCTTCCGTCACCTCCTCGGTCGCGCCCCGGCCACCCAAGCGGAAATTCGCCAATACAACAAAATCTTGGCGGATCAAGGCCTCAAGGCTGCTGTCGAAACGATGGTGAATAGCCCTGAGTACAGCCGCTACTTTGGCGAAGATGTCGTGCCCTACAAACGCTTCCCCACCCTGCCAGCGGGCAACTACATTGGCAGTGTCAAGGCCGATGCCGACTTGGTGAAGCAGTCTTGGTCAAGCCTCTCGCCCTCGTTGGTGGGGATTCAGCCAAGCCACCGCGACTAGGGAACGCTGCCACTAACCACTGGTGAATCAATACACTAGCGGATGCTCTTGCAGGGGTGTCCGCTTTTTTTCTCGACAAGACCACGTTAAAATATCTTAAAGATTTTCAATTCTGAAAAATCGGCAAAATCCTGTCCTAGTGAGGGCTGGGAGTCTTTCTATAGCCAGTAAAAAAATGATAGAGTACAAAAAATTCACATTTTAATTTCTATCCATTACTGTCCTCATTGAGTAGGAGTGTCCGTTACTTTGGAGAGCCACAAAGAAAAGATACTCGTTGTTGATGATGAAGCGAGTATTCGCCGCATTTTAGAAACTCGGCTGTCAATGATTGGCTATACCGTCGTCACTGCTGCCGATGGCGAGGAAGCCCTGACCACATTTCGGCAGGAGCAGCCAGATTTAGTAGTGCTTGACGTGATGATGCCCAAACTAGATGGCTATGGCGTCTGTCAAGAACTGCGCAAAGAATCCGATGTCCCCATTATTATGCTCACTGCCCTTGGCGATGTCGCTGATCGCATTACGGGGCTGGAACTGGGCGCCGATGATTATGTGGTCAAGCCCTTTTCCCCCAAGGAGTTGGAAGCCCGCATTCGCTCGGTGCTGCGACGCATTGAGAAAACCAGCACCTCTGGTATCCCTAGCTCTGGGGTGATTCAGGTGGGCAATATTCGCATTGATACCAACAAGCGCCAAGTCTATAAAGGGGATGAGCGCATTCGCCTCACGGGTATGGAATTTATGCTCTTGGAATTGCTGGTGGGTCGCTCGGGGGAACCCTTCTCACGGGGAGAAATTCTCGAGCAGGTGTGGGGCTACACGCCAGAACGCCATGTGGATACGCGGGTGGTGGATGTCCACATTTCCCGCTTGCGGGCTAAGCTAGAGGAAGACCCCAGTAATCCAGAATTAATTTTGACAGCACGGGGAACAGGCTATCTCTTTCAGCGAATTACTGAACCGGGAGAAGCAAGCAACAAAAATTCCTAACTGGCTTGAGGGTGAGCCATGCTTCAAAAACGCTGGCGCTGGTCAGAAGCTGTGGGTCTAGGTCTGACGGTTGTGGCCTTGAGCATTATTGCCTTTATGCAGCAGGATGCCCTGCGTCAGTTACAGGTTCAAACGGCAGAACAATTCACCGATGCCGAATATGAGCGCCAGAATGCCCAAACCATTACTCAAATGCGGCTTTTGGCAAATCTCCCTTCCTTTGGTTTTGACAATTTAGTTGCCGATTGGGCGTTTTTGCAATTTTTGCAGTTTTTTGGTGATTCCGCTGCCCGCCAAGTCACGGGTTACGACGATGCACCTGCTTTCTTTGAGGTGATTATCGCTAAAGACCCCCGCTTTGCCCCAACCTATCCCTATCTCTCGACGGCAATTACGGTGTATGCAGGACAGCCGCAAACCTCTGTGGCTTTGATGGATCGGGGTCTGGCAGCGATGGATCCCGCCTATCAACCGACAGCTTACTTGGCATGGGTATTTCGGGCGATGGATGAATTGCTCTTTTTGGGCAAGGGGCGAGCGGCAGCAGAGTCCTACGATCGCGCAGCGGCTTGGGCAGAAATGAATCCAGATCCACAAGTCCGCGCCGCAGCAGAGTATTATCGCTCGTTGGCACAAACCCTACGGCGGGATCCCGATAGTCGGATGGCGCAGATCAATGCTTGGATTTGGGCACTGGTGAATGCGGTCAGCGATCGCTCGCGGCAAACGGCGATAGAGAATATTGAACGCCTTGGGGGCAAGGTCTCACGGCTCCCCGATGGCACTTGGCAAATTCGCCATCCTGAAGATCTGCGGTAACGCCTGTGGAACGCACGATTGCCGAAATCAATGAAAAGATTACAGCAGGTAAAGCCACCGTTTGGACATTGGCAGAACTCAAAGCCCGCCTTGAAAGTCTGAGCATTGCGGAAGCAACCCGCCAAGTGGATGTGGTGACAACGGGTACCTTTGAACCCATGGAGTCCTCTGGGGCGATCCTTAACTTAGGCCCGACGGATCCGCCGATTAAACTGCGGCAGTGCTGGCTCGATGGCATTCCCGCCTATAGTGGTTTTGGCGCCGTCGATCTGTACTTGGGGGCAGCCCAATCCCTTGATCCCAATTCCGAAGCGGGCGAAGCCGACAGTCTGCGGGAGCGAGGGGGTGGCCATGTCATTGCCGATTTGATTGCAGGTAAAGCCATTCCCCTACGGGCAGTGGGCTATGTCACGGATTGTTATCCCCGCGCCAGTTTAGAAACGGTGATTAGCAAAGAGACGATCAATCAGTTCTATCTCTATAACCCCCGCAATCTTTATCAAAATTTTATTGTCGGTGTCAATGGTGGCGATCGCCCGCTCTATACCTACCTTGGTCCGCTGCAACCGCAACTGGGGAATGCCGTCTATGCCTGTGGCGGCGCCCTCTCACCTTTATTGAATGATCCCTACTTGCGACTGGTGGGGATTGGCACGCGCATTTTCCTCGGCGGCGGCATTGGTTATGTAGCGTGGGAAGGCACTCAACACTTCCCCTTGCAAAAACGGTTGGCCAACGACATCCCCATTGGTCCAGCGGCCACCCTTGCCCTGATTGGTGATGCCAAACAGATGGATCCCTTTTGGGTGCGCGGTTGCTATTTCAAGCACTATGGAGCGTCCCTGATGCTGGGGGTGGGGGTTCCGCTGCCGGTGCTGGATCAAGAGGTCATTGCCCGCTGTGCCATTCGCGATGAGGAAGTGGTGGCGCCGATTATTGACTTTTCAATTCCCCGCCGCGTGCGTCCCACCTTTGGCATGGTCAACTATGCTCAACTCAAGTCAGGCAAAATCAAGATTGAAGGCAAAACTGTGCGCACCGCTCCCCTGACGAGTCTTTACTTTAGTCAGCGCATTGCCGAAGTCCTCAAAGACTGGATCCACAGTGGTCGTTTTACCCTCACAGAACCCATTGCCCCCCTGCCGCGCGATCGCGCCTTTCTGCCACAGCAACCTTGGATGCCCGCTGCCAGTGATGATTAATGACATTAATAACTTTTGGCGGGTAGCAACCCTCCTTTCGCTATAATGACCAATAGTTCAACCACCTTGGCCTTGGCAATTCTCCAGTCCCCGACCGAGTGATTCAGGCCACTGCTGAACGCTTGCCGATGGGTGTTTAATAAAAATATAGGGTTCTGGATTCCAGCGATCGCGGACAGACGAAAAGTTGCATCCTTCACTCACTTAATTCCGTCATGCGTATGATTACGGTTGTTGTATGTTCTAGTTGTGTGTCAGTCTCAGCGTTAGGGTAGAGGTCAAGGGCTGTGCAGTATCTCGCCGAGGTGATTAAAAAAACGGGTTTCATGGGGACGAAATCCGAGTTGAAGTTGTTGATGCGTGAGCAGTCGGGCTACTGGCACCCTGTCCCCCAAAACGAAGAAACCATTCCCTTTGACAACAGTCGTGACTACGGCAATGGTGTGTTGGTCTTTGTAGAAATGGCCGCCAACCGCCAGATTCAAAACGTGGATGAAGCAACGCGCCGTCTCACCGGTATCTTGCACGGCTTCACACGGATGCGTGAGCGGTTCCAAAGTCAAGAGGAAGAAATTGAGGGCTGGAAGCAATCCCTCTCCTATCAGGCGGAAGCTCTCAATCAACGGGAACAGGAATTTGAGCAGCGCAGAGAAGAACTCCAAGAACTAGAGGCGCAATTGGCCGGCGCTGAAGAGCAACTAGCACAACTCAACAAATTGCGAGAAGAATTGACCGTCGAGGAACAGCGGATTCAATCAGAGCGCCAAGCCCTTGAAAATTTACGCCACCAAGTGCACCAAGAGCAGCAGCGCTGGGAACAACTTAAATCAAGCCACAGCGTTGGCCTATCCCCAGAGCAAATTCGCCAAGTGGACTCGATTTTGCAGCAGTTGGCAGAGACCCTCAACAGTGGTGGGCGTCCTCAAATCGCGGAATGTTTTCAAATTTTAGACCAGCAGCAAGCCTTGCTGAGTCAATACTGGCAGCAACTAGAGCAACTGGAGCAGGAGCTGAGTCAACGGCAAGCTGCCCTAGAGGAACAACTGCAAGCCTTCCATGCAAAGGAGGAGACGTGGCGCACCGCTCAAGAACAATTTTGGCAAGACAGTCGAGCGATCGCCCTGCAGGAGGAACTCTGCCGCTACAAACAGTCCGTGCTTGAAAAAGAACGTCACCTCCTTGCCCAACAGGAGGAAATGATCCAGCAAATGCGCCAAGCCATGGTCAGTGATCTCACAGAGGCAGTGGATGTGAATGCCCTGATGAAAATGCCCATGGAGGAACTCGAAAAAGAAGTCGCCAACCGCGGTAATGACCTCAAACGTGCCTCTGCCTTTGTCAACGATCAAGAAGAAGAGCTAAAAATGGCTCTGGAGTCCTTGGCAGAACTGGAGCAAAAAGTCAAAGCAGCCAGTGATTTCGATCGCCTGCAACTGGCAGGAGAACTGGAGGACGAACGCCAGCGCTGTAATCTGCTCAATCAGGCGCTTGAAGGACAGCGGCAAAATATCCGTGAAAAAGAAGCGATCTACAAAATTCACAAACAAGTGCTAGAGGCGCGCAAAGATCCCGCCTCCCAACAGGGCATTAGCCTCATTCCCATCCTCAGTGAACTGGAGCGCCAGTTTCAAGAGTACAGTGTGGCTGTCAATCAACTCGCGGAAGAATTGCAGCAGGCCTATACTGATCTCGAAAGTCTGCGCCACGACCTTGAAGAGCGCCGCAAACTGCAACAGCAGCAAAAAGATCAACTCAGTCAAGAAGAACAGGCACTGATTGAAGAGCAACGGTTACTCGCTGCCAAGCGCGGCCAAGCGAATCTGCTGCGGGAGATTTTACAGCCCGTTCAAGATCGCCTCAATCACCTGCGCCAAGGCCTAGAGGGACTAAACCAAAATATCCTCAATGGCCGTCCCAGTGCTCTCATTTCTGAATTGCAGCAGGTCGTCATGAATCTAGGGCAGGGGGCTTAGTCGCTAATTGCGCTGCCGCATCGCGTCTCGGACTTTGGTTTCCCCTGCGCGGTTATTTTGCTCACGGTACAGTTTCAAAGCCACTTGATAGGCACTGCGAGCCTCCTGCCGCCGCCCTTGCGCTGCCAAGGCTTTGCCCAAGCGGTAAAATCCTTCGGGATCTCTAGGGTTGATCTGCGTGGCTTGACGATAAATGGCCGCCGCTTCAAGGGGGTTGTTCTGCTGCATTAACAACTCGCCAAAGCTAAAGTAGGTGGCTAGCCGTTCGGGTTGCAAAGTGATTAGGCGGCGATAGGTTTGAATGGCTCGCTCGGTTTGATTTGCAGCAGCCGCCAGTTCAGCCACCTGTTGTAGCAGATCCGCATCCCGCTGACCCAAGTTAGCCGCGCGATCAATCGCTTGCCAGCCATTGCTAGGATCGCCGGCGGCCAGAAGTGCCATCCCCAAGTTGAGTTGAATCGAGGCATTGCTAGGGGCAAGGGCTGCCGCCTGTTGCAGACTACTGAGGGCTTCAGGAATATTGCGTTGTTGGAGCAGCAAAACGCCTAATCCCTTTTGAGCCGCCCAATTGCGGGGGTCAAGACTGAGGGCGGAGCGGTAGGCCTGTATAGCGCCTTGGGGATCCCCCATGCGGGCGAGAATCACCGCCAGTCCTTCGTAGGATTGGGCATTACGGTTATTCAGGCGAATGGCTTGGCGGTAGGCGGCAGCAGCCCCGTGGTTTTCCCCCATCATCCCCAGACTGTAGCCGAGGGCATAGTAAAAATCAGCGTTTTGTTGATCCAGCTCAATAGCGCGTTGGTAGGCACGGGCGGCTTCGGCAAATTGTCCCTGCTGGGCATAGAGGTAGCCAATGGCAGAATGCACGCGGGGATTACGGCTCTCGCTCTGGAGCAGTTGCTGATAAATGGCCAAGGCTTGGGCATAGTTTCCTGCTTCCACTAGCCGTCGCCCTTCTTGCATCAGCGTGCTGACTTGGCTATTGGCGTGTACTGGCGATGCCATCCAAAGGCCAAGACTGGCAATACTAGCCCACAAAAGGGAATTGAAGCGCATCGTGAGTGAGTCCTCCTCGCAAACGTTAACCCCAACTTAACGGTTGTTTACAGCTCTCTTAAGAGATACTGCAAATTCCGCCAAGGGCGATCGCCAAGGGTTAAGAGATCTAGTTAAGGCAAACTAAGGCTCTATTCTGGACAATTTTGACCCGAATGGCAAATCAAAAGGTAGGTGTGTGATGGCGAGACGATGCAACATTGCCCTTGTGGGCAGCTACAACAGTGGCAAAACAACCCTTGCAGAAAGCATTTTGCGCCTTACCCACGCCACGAGCAGTAAGGCCAGTAGTCTTCTAGATACCAGCCCTGAGGCTCGCGATCGCCAAATGGGGGTAGAACTGAATGTCGTTCATACCCAGTATGGAGACTTGGAGCTGACGCTTCTCGACTGTCCCGGCTCGGTGGAATTGCTGCAAGAAACCCTCAATGCCCTCGTGGGGGTGGATATGGCAATCGTTGTCTGTGAACCCCTTAGCGATCGCGCCTTTACCCTAACCCCCCTGTTCAAATTCCTCGATGACTGGCAGATTCCCCATATTCTTTTTGTCAACAAGATGGAGCGCGCCCATGACCCCTACATGGAGATCCTCGCGGCCTATCGCCAAGTTTCCAGTCGCCCCTTGGTACCCCACCAGTACCCCATTTGGCAGGGGGATGATCTCTTGGGCTACATTGACTTGGTGACGGAGCAGGCCTATCACTATCATGCGGGGGCAGCGGCGGATTTAGTTCCCTTTCCTTCGGAATTACAAGCCGTTGAACAGGCGGCGCGGGCGGAGCTACTGGAGGCTCTAGCCAACTATGATGACCACCTTTTGGAAGAACTCCTTGAGGATATTGCGCCGCCAGAAAGTGAAATCATGGCGGATCTGCGCTGGGAGTTGGGAGCCGATTTAATTGTGCCCGTCTTTTTTGGCAGTGCGCAAACGGACTACGGTGTGCGCCCCCTATTGGCAGCCCTTGATCGCGAAGCACCCGATGCCACAGAAACTGCTGCCCATCGCCAGATCAATGGTGAGGAACCCCTCGCCCAAGTACTGAAGACCTTCTATCTACCCCAAGGAGGCGGCAAGCTCTCCCTCGTTCGGGTCTGGCAGGGTACCTTGACCGATGGTATGAGCTTGAATGGGGTGCGTGTGGGTGGTATCTACCGTGCCCAAGGTACACAACTGGAATCCTTGGGACAAGCCACAGCGGGGGACATCGTTCTCTTGGCGCGCCTAGAGGGCATTCGTACGGGTGAGACCCTCAGTATCAATGGTCAGGCGGTGCCTTTGCCCTGTGCCCCCCAACTAGAACCCGTCTATGCCTTGGCCATTACCCCCAGTAAACGCAGTGATGAGGTGAAGCTCACCAGCGCGCTGCAAAAACTTCTTGAGGAAGATCCGGCGCTGCGCTGGGAACAGCATGGCGATACCCATGAAATTATTCTCTGGGGACAGGGTGACATTCACTTGCAGATTGCCCTTGATCGCCTGCGCCGCAAATATAACCTACCGATGCAAACCCATCTCCCCCAAGTCCCCTACAAGGAAACCATTCGCCGCAGCACGAAAAACAGTCATGGCCGCTATAAACATCAAACCGGTGGCCACGGCCAGTTTGGCGATGTGTACCTCGATATTGCTCCCCTAGAACGCGGCAGCGGCTTTCAATTTAGTGAAACCATTGTCGGCGGCGTTGTGCCCAAGCAATATATCCCCGGTGTCGAGCAAGGGGTGCGGGAATTTCTCAACCAAGGACCGTTGGGATTTCCGATCGTGGATGTGGCGGTGACCCTCACCAATGGCTCCTATCACTCCGTGGATAGCTCTGAGCAGGCCTTTCGCCAAGCGGCTCGCCTCGCCATGCAAGCGGGAATTCCCCAGTGTGAACCGCAACTCCTAGAACCCATCATGGCAGTCCAAGTGTGGATGCCCCAAGCTTTTACGGCTAAGGTGATGCAGGCGTTGACGGGGCGGCGCGGTCAGGTTTTGGGCTACAGCAATAAGGAGGGTTGGCCCGGCTGGGAACAGATTGAGGCTTATTTACCCCAAGCAGAAATGCATGACTTTGTGGTGGAGTTGCGATCGCTGACAATGGGCACAGGTGGCTTCCATTGGCAATTTGACCATCTTCAAGAAGTACCGGAGAAACTGGCCGCGACGATTGTCCAGCGCCACAAAAAAGCCTAGGCCACCAGTTGAGCCGCCTTGGCCTGCAATTCCTGAAGTCGTGTGGCCATAATCTGCTGAATCTGCGCCTCCTGCTGGCGATCGCTCGCATCCAGATCATCAGCCACGGTACCGGGAGCGGCTTGGAATTTCTTGAGTTGACGGTCAAAGAAACTATTGGGAAAGCGGCGGTACTCAACGGTCTGCTGCTGGAGGCGGGCAGTGTGGCAAAACTGGTGCAGCCAATGGGCATAGGCCACATCCTCAGCCCCATAGCGAAATTGGCGAAACACCTCCTCTTCGGGAAAGCCGCCAATAAACTCATGGACTTCGCGGCGCACGGCGAGATTGAGCACCAGCGTTTGCTCGAGGCTTTTGTGCCAGTAGGGATGCAGGCGATCGCGACAATAGACCCCCGTGCGTACCGCCCCAAAATACGCTGGGGCATAGGGTGCGGGTAAAGGCTGATTCAACACCGATAGGGCTAAAAACAGATGCTCAGGGCGGTAGAGATCATCGGCATCACAGAAAAAAATCACCTCCCCTTTGGCCAAGCGCACCCCCATGTTCCGCGCTGCCGCAATCCCAATATTCGTCGGCAAGCCCACCAATTGTAGGGGCACGGCATTCGGCCATCCTGCCGTCGCCACATCACAGGTGTGATCCGTTGAACCATCGCTAATCAGGATGAATTCCCCCGCAGTGGCGTAGGGGAAGTGCTGTTGGAGGTAGCGGCAACTGGCGGCAATGCTCTCAAGGGTTTCCCGAAAGACCGTTTCTCCCCGCTGGGTCACCACATTGTAGGCGGGCATCACAATCGAGAAGGAACGTAGGCCAGCAAGTTCCACAGCAAGTCCCTCAGTCACTCGCCCTCATTTTCTCCCTAGGAGCGGCTGCGATGCAAAAATTTCCCAAGGTGTTGACAAACGCTCAGGGCATTCGCTACATTAACTAATGCTGAGTCTTGCCCCCATCGTCTAGAGGCCTAGGACACCTCCCTTTCACGGAGGCGACGGGGATTCGAATTCCCCTGGGGGTATCCTCCACTGGCAACCTCAACGTGAACGGTCGATATTTGATTCGCCGCTCCCCTGCCAAAGTGCCACAATACGGAAAGTAGTGCAGGAGACAAAGGATGGACTGGGCAACGCGGGTGATGCGGGTCACGCCGTCGGTAACGCTGGCGATTGATGCCAAAGCCAAGGCAATGCGCGCAGCGGGAGAGGATATCTGTAGCTTTAGTGCGGGCGAACCCGACTTTGACACCCCTGCCCACATTCGTGAGGCGGCAAAAGCAGCGCTCGATCAAGGCAAAACCCGCTATGGTCCGGCGGCAGGGGAACCGGCCTTGCGGCAGGCGATCGCCACCAAGCTCAACAACGACAACCACCTGCCCTATCGTGCTGAAAATATTCTCGTCACCAATGGCGGCAAGCAGGCGCTCTTTAACCTGATGCTAGCCCTAATCAATCCCGGCGATGAGGTGATTATTCCTGCCCCCTACTGGGTGAGCTATCCAGAAATGGTGCACTTGGCTAGTGGCACGCCGGTGATTGTGACAACCACTGCGGAAACCGGCTATCGGATTACCCCTGCCCAGCTAGAGGATGCCATTACCCCCAAAACACGGCTCTTTGTCCTCAACTCCCCCAGCAACCCCACGGGCATGGTCTATACCCCCGAGGAAATTCGCGAACTAGCGGCAGTGATTGTGCGGCATCAACTGTGGGTGGTCTCCGATGAGATTTACGAGAAGATTCTCTACGATGGGGCTGAACACCTGAGCATCGGTGCTGTCAGTGAGGCGGCCTTTGAGCGAACCATTGTCTGTAGTGGCTTTGCCAAGGCCTATGCGATGACGGGTTGGCGTGTGGGCTATTTGGCAGGGGCAACCGATGTGATTAAAGTCGCCACGAAAATTCAGAGCCACAGCACCTCAAATGTGTGTACGTTTGCCCAATACGGTGCCCTTGCGGCTCTAGAGGGAAGTCAAGCCTGTGTGGCCGAGATGGTGGCCGCCTTCCGCGATCGCCGTGCCTGTATGTATGAACGCATTTCTGAGATTCCTCGCCTGCGCTGTCTCAAACCCCAAGGCGCCTTTTATCTCTTTGTGGATATTAGCGAAACGGGTTTAAGTTCCGTAGAGTTTTGCGATCGCCTGCTGGAGGAAGAAAAGGTGGCCACAATTCCCGGTAAAGCCTTTGGCATGGATGATCACATTCGCCTCTCCTACGCCACGGATTTGGCCACCATTGAAAAAGGCCTGACGCGACTGGCAAAATTTGTCGAGCGGCTCTAAATCCACAACCGCGCCATCGGTAGGAGAAACCCCGGCATCACCTCGCTGCAATCAACGACCTGGGGGGCGTCTAAAACAACCACGTCCTCTTGGGGACGGTAGAGTTCTACTTGGCGGTCTTGGGAATTGATCAGCAGCCCCAAGCGCACCCCCAGTCGCCGATACTCCTGCATTTTGGCGCGTAAGCGGTCAATCGCATCCGAGGGCGATCGCAACTCAGCAACGAAATCCGGCACGATGGGGATAAAGCCCGTCAGATCAACGCCCTCTAGGCGGGGGCTAGCAATCCAAGAGACATCTGGGGAGAGTTTGCCGCCCCCCAAAGCTATAAAGTCATAGCCCGTTGAGGAATCAAAGGCGCGCCCCAGTTGCGTTTGCCGGTTCCAAAGCCCCACTTCCACAATCAGCTCAAAATTTTGGGCACCCGTTTGCCCCCCCGTTGGCGGCATGACAATCAATTCTCCAGCCTTGGTCAATTCTAGGCGCAGATCAGGATTATCGCGGCAGAGCTGATCAAACTGCTCTGGGGTCACCTGCACCGTTGCATTGCGGACATTGAGCAGCAGCGGCGAGCTGTCCACGGGTGTTGTAGAAGTCATAACGGTTGATTTAAGCCGAATAACTTGATCCTAGCGAAGGCGACTTAGAGATGGTCTTTGACGTATTTCCACGCTAGTTTGGCTGCACCGACGATGCCCGCGTGATTGCCAAGGGTGGCTCGCAAACAGTGGAGGTTATTGCGGGAGGTGGGCAGCACCCGCTCTTCCAATTCAGCAATCATCGAGGGAAAAAAGAGGTCACTGGCGGCACTAATCCCCCCACCAATAATCACTGCTTCGGGGGTGAGGACATATATAAGGCTCGCAATGCCAGCGGCTAATTCACGGCCATAGGTTTGCCAGAGGGCGATCGCCTCAGGGTCGCCATTGTTGGCTCGCTCTGCCATCTCATGGGGTTCACAGCCCCAGCGCCGCCGCAGGGCTTGGGCGGAAACATGTTGCTCAAGGGAACCGCGATTGCCACTGTTGCAGGGAGGTCCGTTGTAGTCGAGGGTAATCAGCCCCAACTCGCCGGCAGCACCATCCCGACCGACAAAGAGATCGCCATTGAGGATAATCGCACCGCCGACCCCCGTCCCCAAGGTCAGCAAAATTAAATCCTTGAACTGACTCCCCGCCCCTAGCCATGCTTCTCCAAGGCCAGCACAGTTGGCATCGTTACCAATCACGGTGGGTTTGCCCGTCAGATGTTCGAGGCTGTCGCTAATGGGCACTTCGTACCAGTCAAGGTTAATGGCACGGCGGGCAATACGACCAGTGGCATCCACAGGCCCCGGTATGCCCATCCCGATCGCCAACGCCCGATCCTCACCATCCAGTTCTTTAATCCCCTGCACAATCGCTCTAATCACCCGCTCTGGAAAGGGAGGCTGAGGGGTCGGCAACGTTAGGGTATTGAGGCAATCCCCCTTGGGACTAAAGCGCCCCATTTTGATGGCAGTGCCACCAAGATCAACACCAATCACGTAGGGTTCACTCACAGAGATTTTGTCAGTCTCAATTGCAGGCGATCGCGGGCATCGTCGCCCAGTTGAATCGTCACATCCGATGCTAGCACACCCGTACTCTCCACCCGCACTTCCCCAAATCCCAGCAATAACTGCACCCGACGCGCTGCCGCCAAGTCCCCCTGCTGAGCAATGATCCGCGTAATCGGCATCGGTTGGGGCAATGGCTCTGCCACCAAAGGATCGGGGTAACCGGCGGTTTGCAGTTGCTGACTCAGACGCATGACCAATGATTCTGGCAGGGTGGTATTTTGAATCGCAATCCGCACTTGGGCAGGGGGGGTCAAACCTGTCTCGCGCGGATCAGCAGTAGGGGTGTCGCGGAAATAGTGATCCGTTAGCCAAGCAATCCGTTGGTAATTGGGCAACCAATAGCTCACTTCCACTTCATCGGTGCTGCCATTAAAGTTCCCCGGCAGCATCAGAAACTCCACCCGCGATCGCGGCAAGCTAGTGAGGAATTGCCCCAAGCTCATCAGTTCCTCAACCGTTAAGTTGGTATCCAAGTTTTCGCGAATAATACTGAGAATTTGGGGGGTACGGGCAAGGGTTTCCGGGCGAGCCGTTTGCTCCATTAGTGCCCGCAAAAACATCTGTTGTCGCTGCACGCGGCCAATATCGCCAAGGGCATCGTAGCGAAAGCGCAGAAATTGTAGGGCTTGGTTGCCATTCAGGTGTTGTCGTCCGGACTGCAAATCAATGTAGAGGCGCTGACTGTCATCCCGATAGCGCATGGCTATGGGTACATCCACTGTCACCCCCCCAAGGGCATCAATGAGTTTCTCAATGCCTTGAACGTTAATGCGCAAATAGCGATCGATGGGCACATCCCCCAACAGATCACTTACCGTTTCCGCCGCCAGTGCAGGCCCGCCGAGGGCATTGGCTTCGTTGATTTTGGCATCCCCCCGACCCGGAATGAAGGTGAGGGTATCGCGGGGAATTGACAGCACCACTAACCGTTGCTGGACTGGATCAAAACGCACGAGTAGCAGTGAGTCCGATAGCCCCTCAACGGAATTCACTAGGGCATGGTAGGTAAGGTTGGGGTCGGGCGGTTCATCTAAGTCGGAGGTTAAGACCTTGGAGCCAATGAGCAGTAAATTCAAGGGTTGATGGAGCCTTGCCCCTGTCCAGCGATCGCCCCGTTGAAACACCTGCCACTCTCGACTGCTGAGCGATCGCTGCATGAGTGGTGTACTCTGACTCAATAGCCCCCACAGTGCCCCTAGGCTGCCGGAAATTAAGGCAACCCCTAGCCACAACACCAGTCGCCAAAATAAAACCCCTTCTTCAGGCGGAGCGGGTCGTCGTCGGCGTTGCCATCGAATAAACACTATTGCCTCGCCACACTAAAAATTCCCTTAAGCCTACCATATAGCCCTTATTCTCCTATGACGTACATCAAGCGTCTTCGATACGGAGTTTCACCCTTTGGAGTCTGTGCTATCCCCGTGAAAAGAACTGTCAACAAGTTGGCAAGATACAATACTCAAATATCCAACTCATACGCAACCGATTGCGGCCAAAATGCAATTTATTGACCTCGCCGAAATTCATGTCAAAGCTGGGAAGGGGGGCGACGGCATTATTGCCTTTCGCCGTGAAAAATACGTGCCTGCGGGAGGCCCCTCAGGGGGGAATGGCGGCAATGGTGGCTCGGTGATTCTCAAAGCAGTCTCCAATTTACAAACACTGCTGGACTTTCGTTATGCCCATGTGTTTAAGGCAGAAAATGGCCAGCGGGGCGGGCCGAATAACCGTACGGGTGCCTGTGGTGCAGATTTAGTGATTGAAGTGCCCTGTGGCACCATGGTTTGGGATGCCGAAACCGAGGAATTGCTGGGAGACCTCACCACCCCCGGTCAAACGCTGCTGGTGGCTAAGGGGGGCAAAGGGGGTTTAGGGAATAAGCACTTCTTGAGTAATCATCAACGGGCACCAGACTATGCCCTACCGGGGCTAGAGGGGGAAGAGCGGCATCTCCGGCTGGAACTCAAACTACTGGCGGAAGTGGGCATTATTGGCCTGCCCAATGCCGGTAAATCCACCCTAATTTCGGTGTTATCGGCAGCGCGACCGAAAATTGCCGATTATCCCTTTACAACCTTGGTGCCCAATTTAGGTGTGGTGCGCCAACCCAATGGTGATGGCACTGTGTTTGCTGATATTCCCGGTCTCATTGCCGGTGCCCATGCGGGTCTGGGGTTGGGGCATGAGTTTCTCCGCCATATTGAGCGTACCCGTCTGCTGCTGCACTTGATTGATGCCACGGCTGAGGATGTGGTGGCTGCTTACCAAACCATTCGCGATGAGCTAGTGGCTTATGGTCACGGCTTGGCCGATCGCCCGCAAATTATTGCCCTCAACAAAATTGATGCCCTAGAACCTTCCCAAATTGCTGCAGTTCAAGACACCCTTACTGCCTATGCCGGTCAACGGGTTTTTGCCATCTCTGCGGTGGCGCGTCAGGGGTTAGAGCCTCTCTTAGATGCCATTTGGCAGGAACTGGGGGTGAGCGTTTCCCATCAGTATTCTTGATTGTGACGGGTGCTGTTGAGGAACCACCGAGGAAAAAAATGAACACCAGAAGATGCCTTGTCCGGGGCGCGATCGCCCTTGGAAGTAGTCTGATTCTTGGTCTGTGTTCGCCAACTCTAGCCCAGCCATCCCCCCAGCAATTTCAGGAACTCGCCAATCAAATTGATCAACTGCGGGAACAAGGCAATATGCAGGCTGCTATTCCCCTAGCAGAGCGCTTTGTGAGCTTAGTGGAAAATACACTGGGCAGCAACCATCCCCTTTTGGCAGCCAGTCTCAACGAATTAGCAAAGCTCCATGTTGAGCAGGGAAATTATGCAGCAGCACTCCCCCTCTATCAGCGGGCATTGGCCATCTATGAACGTACTGAAGGTTCCGAACAACTAGAAGTAGGCGTAACATTGAATAATTTGGCCAATCTCTATCGTGCCCAAGGGAACTATGATGCTGCGTTGCCAGTGTTTCAGCGGGCATTGGCGATCGCCGAAAAGACCCTAGGGTTCAATCATCCCGAAGTGGCGGTCACTCTCAATAACATCGGTCTCCTCTACACCCAGCAAAAAAACTATGCCCAAGCCCATCGGCACTATCAGCAAGCCTTAACAATTTTTGAGCGCACCTTAGGCCAAAAGAATGCCTATGTGGCAACTGTTCTCAATAACCTAGCCGACCTCTATCGCGCCCAAAAAAAATACGCTGCTGCCTTGCCCCTGTACCAACGCGCCCTGCAAATTCGTGAACAAACCTTGAGTGCAGGCCATCCTGACATCGCTAACAGCTTGAATAATTTGGCAACCCTCTACTTCGATCAGGGCAACCATGGGGCAGCGCTTTCCCTCTATCAACGGGCGCTGGCGATCGCCCAATCCCGCCTTGGGGAAAGCCATCCCCATACCGCTGCTGCCCTAGGAAACCTTGCTGCGGTCTATTGGCAACAGGGAAATCTTACCCAAACCCTTGCCCTACTGCAAAACGTACAGGAAATTGAGGAAAAGAACCTCAGTCAGAATCTAATCGTTGGTTCAGAGGACTACAAGCGCAACTATCTAGGAACCTTTCAAAACAGTACCGATGCCATTCTCACGTTGCATCTCCAGAGTCTTCCCCACAATTCTGAGGCCACTGCCTTGGCCTTAACAACGATTTTGCGCCGCAAAGGGCGGTTACTGGATTTTCTCAGCCAGAACCAAGCACGACTGCGACGGCAACTAGCGGCGCCAGATCAAGCGAAGCTCCAGCAACTCACCACATTGCGCACAACCATCGCTAAACTCGTTTTTGCTTCAGCAAAGCCAGCAGCTTTCTCCCAAGTGCAGCAACTTCAAGCCCAGGCCAATCAACTGGAAGCCGAACTGAGTCTGCGCAGTGCTAGCTTTCGCGAACTCACTGAACCAGTGACCATTGCTGCTGTGCAACGGGCCATTCCTGCCAATGGGGTGCTGGTTGAGTTTGTGCGCTATCGCCCCTACGACTTTAGCAAGCGGCAGTTTAGTGAGCCGCGCTATGGGGTCTATGTGTTGCCGGCTAGCGGCCCACCCATAGGCAAAGACATTGGTTCTGCGGCCGAAATTGATGCCCAAATACGCCAAGTCCGTTTGCGGTTGGCTGACCCCCGTTTGCCTAAATCCGAAGTTCAGCGGCCAGCTCAGACTTTGGCAGCGCAGTTAATCACACCCATTCTGCCGTGGATTGGGGCGGCCACCCATTTGCTCATTGCCCCCGATGGTGAGCTCAACACCATTCCCTTTCAGGCGCTTGTGGATGCCCAAGGGCGCTACTTGGTGGAGTCCTATCTCATTACCTTGCTCACCTCAGGACGAGAACTGTTGCGTTTGCAATCCCAATCAGAATCTGCTGCTGTGCCTTTGATTGTGGCTGACCCCAGTTTTGATCATTCCTTTGGCAATGCCTCTGCCGCTTCCCCGGCGGTGCGCTCCCTTGACTTGCGGGGGTTGGCCTTTGCTCCTTTGCCGGGGACGGCTCAAGAAGCCCAAGCCCTCAGGGCACTCCTGCCCCAAGCGCGGCTGTTGGTTCAAGGAGCGGCTACCGAAGCAGCAGTTAAGGCGGCGAAGTCCCCAAAAATTCTCCACTTGGCTACCCACGGCTTCTTTTTAGCCCCGTCAGGAAACAGGGACATTCTGGAAAACCCCCTTTTGCGTTCGGGTTTGGCCTTGGCGGGGTTTAACCAACGCCAGAGCGGTTCAGACGTGGAGGATGGGGTACTGACGGCCTTAGAGGTGACCGGTATGAACCTGAGGGGTACGGAGTTGGTGGTGCTCTCAGCCTGTGATACGGGACGGGGGGAGGTGGTGAATGGGGAGGGGGTCTATGGATTGCGGCGAGCGTTTACATTGGCTGGGGCGCGATCGCAGGTGAGTACCCTATGGAAAGTGGATGATCAAGTAACCCGCGATATGATGGTGGCCTTTTACCAAAATCTGCGCCGAGGCATGGGGCGCACAGAAGCCCTGCGGCAAGTCCAGCTTCAGCGACTCAAGGATGAATCCCCCTACTATTGGGCGGCGTTTGTTTCCAGTGGTGATTGGTCTCCCTTAGCATTGCCCCGATGACGATGGTTCGTGCCATTCAATACCGCCTTGCCCTGTGGTATGTGGGGGTAACGGCACTCCTACTCCTCATCTTTGCCACGGGGTTCTTTTTCTATGTGCGGGGAACCCTGATCGAGCGCATTGATGACACCCTCAGCCACGTTGTTGAGGTGGTGAGTCGTTCCCTGATTATTGACACGGGCACGGCGGAAGCCATTGATTGGCAAACCAGTTTAGGCAGTAGTCCCCTTGCGGCGCTGGAGGAGGATCACATTGACCTAGAGGGGTTTACTCCAGATCAGCAGTTGGCTTGGAGCACGTTTTCAGAACCCCTTGATCTGCCCTTGCATCTCAGTCGGACAGCAGAAACGGTGCAGGTGGGTGAGGATCGCTGGCTACGGCAGATGACGGTGGCCTTAGTGGTGGGCGATCGCCTACTGGGCTATTTGCGGGTCAGCCATCCTTGGTTCGAGGTGACCCAGCCGAGTCAAGCCCTGCTCTGGGATCTGTTGGTTGGTATCACAATTACGCTGACCCTAGTGAGTATTAGTGGTTGGTTCCTGTCACGGCTGGCGATCGCCCCCCTGCAGCAGTCCTATGCTTATTTGAAGCAATTTACCGCCGATGCTTCCCATGAATTGCGCAACCCCGTGGCCCTCATTCAAACCAATGTCCAAGTCGCCTTAGCCACTGCGGATCCGGAAACCCAACGCCAACAACTCCTAGTCATTGAACGCCTTAGTCGCCGCCTCAGTCGCTTAGTGGACGATTTGCTCTTTCTGACTCGCCAAGATAGCGGCATGATTCCCCTGCAGGCCCAGCCCTGTCACCTTGATGCTATTCTCCTAGGGGTGATTGAGGAGCAAACACCTCTGATCCAGCAAAAGCACCTACAACTGGCGTTGGAGCTTGCGGATCCCCAGACCGCGGAGACAGAGGCCTATCGCCTGTGGGGCAACCCCGATCATCTCAGCCGCTTGTTAACCAATATCCTCAGTAATGCCGTGCAATATACCCCTGCGGGGGGTCAGATTCAAGTGAGGTTGGATCAGCAGGGTAAATTCTACCGTGTCGTAATTGCTGATAATGGACCGGGGATTCCCGCCAGTGAACTGCCCCGCCTGTTTGATCGCTTTTATCGCCTTCAGGGCACAAAGTCCGAAGGGACGGGTTTAGGGCTGGCGATCGCCCAATCCATTGTCAAAGCCCACCGCGGTCAGATTCAGGTGACTAGCGAAGTCGGTCAAGGCACCTGCTTTACGATTCTGCTGCCAGCGGAAATAAAAGAGATCTAGATTGCTGGTACGATCATCGCCAGAGTTATCCCCAAATCAGCCAGTTTTGTTAGGATTGCCACCACTGTGGAAAAGAAATCGCGTTCGCTTGCCCATGTTGCCACCATTGTTGCCGTTGCAACGCTGTTGAGTAAAGTCGCGGGACTGGTTCGCCAGCAGGCGATCGCCGCCGAATTTGGTGTGGGCGCCGCAGTGGATGCCTACAGTTATGCCTATGTGATTCCGGGGTTTCTCTTTGTGCTCTTGGGGGGGATCAATGGTCCGTTCCACAGTTCGATCATCAGTGTGGTTCTCAAGCAACCGCCCGAAAAAGCCGCGCCCCTCGTGGAAACCATTACCACCGTTGTGGGTGCCCTATTACTGGTGCTGACCGCCATTTTGATGGTGCTGGCTGACCCCTTAATTCAACTCATTGCCCCCGGTGCCAGTCCAGAGATTCAAGCCTTAGCCGCAGAGCAGTTTCGGATTATGGCACCCTTGGCCGTGCTCTCGGGTTTGATTGGCATTGGCTTTGGTACCCTCAATGCTGCCGATCAGTACTGGTTGCCCTCGATTAGTCCCTTGCTGTCTAGTTTGGCAGTGATTATTGGCATTTGGTTCTTTGCCGATCAATTTGGCCCAGCAGTGCTCGCTTGGGGAACCCTAGCGGGAGGGGTACTGCAATGGCTTGTACAAATTCCTGCCCAATGGCAAGCCGGCATGGGTACATTGCGATTACGTTTTGATCTCAATCGTCCTGAGGTGCGGGAGTTAATTCAACTCATGGGGCCTGCCACCCTATCCTCGGGAATGCTCTTGATCAGCGTCTATATCAGTCTTTTCTTTGCCTCCCAGTTGCCTGTGGGGGCTGCGTCGGCCTTGAGTTACTCCCAACTGCTCTTTCTAACGCCCTTAGGGATTCTCTCCAATGTGATCCTTGTGCCCTATATGCCCATTTTTTCAAAGTTGGCACAACCAGAACATTGGCCGGATCTCAAGGAACGCATTCGCCAGAGTTTGGTACTCACTGCCTTGAGTATGATGCCCCTCGGTGGCATGATGGCAGCTTTGGCATTGCCGGCAGTGCGGGTGGTCTATGAGCGGCGTGCCTTTGATTTTCAGGCCTCCCAACTTGTGGCGGCGCTGCTGCTGGTCTATGCCGTTGGTATGTTTTTCTACCTTGCCCGCGATGTTATTGTGCGGGTCTTTTATGCCCTAGAGGATGGCCGCACACCCCTCTACATCACCCTCTGGGGATTGGGATTTAATGCCCTGTTTTGCTTTTTCTTTACCCAAGCCTTTGGCGCTGTTGGGTTGGCAATGGCCACGGTTGGGGTGAATACCGTATCGTTTATTGCCCTGACTTGGATTTTGCACCGTCGTTTGGGGGGGCTACCTTGGGGGGAGCTAATGGTGCCGTTGCTGGGAATTGCCCTAGCCAGTGTTCTCAGTGGTGCGGCAGGTTGGGGTGCCCTCAAAGGACTGGAATTGTTTTGGGGGCGGGAAGGCTTGGGGGTGCAACTGTTGCAGTTGGCGATCGCCGGCAGTGTCAGCCTGATTGTTTTTGCAGCAGCTATCTCGCCCCTAAATCTACCGGAGCTAGAGTTTTTCCTGAGCAAAGTACGGCGGTTTTTGCCCAAGCGATACCAGTCATAGATTGCATAGTATGCTGGTAGATCGGCCAATAACGAGCCGCGTTTTTTCTTCTCTCCGTTGCCTCTTATCCCATCTGCCTCTGCCGTGGAGTACACCATGAAAGTTGTTTGTTCACAATCAGTTCTCAGTAGTAAGCTCGCCCCCCTGAGTCGCGTTGCCCCGAGCAATCCGTCGCACCCGATTTTGGCGAATATTCTCCTGCAAGCTGAGGGTGGCCGCCTCGGACTCTCCGTCTTTGATCTCAGTTTGGGGATGCAAATCTGGCTGGATGCAGAGGTCAAGGTGCCGGGGGCAATTACTGTTTCTGCTAAGCTCTTTAGTGAGATGGTGTCGCGGATGCCCAATCGCGATATTGAGATTACGGCGGAAGATACGCGAGTGATCCTCGACTATGGCAGCGGTTTCTTTGAGATTCAGGGGATGAGTGCCGAGGAATTTCCTGCTCTGCCCACGTTAGAGGATGTGACACCTGTAACTTTGACCGCAGAGGCATTGCGGCGGGGACTTCAGGGGAGTTTGTTTGCGGCGAGCACTGATGAAACCAAGCAAATTCTCACCGGGTTGCATGTGACCTTTGAGGTCGATCGCCTTGAGTTTGCAGCGACCGATGGCCACCGCCTCGCCGTTACGCTGACTGAACAGCCTGTGCCGGAAGCCCTCTCGCCGATTACGATTCCCGCAAAATCCCTCAAGGATCTAGAGCGGCTGATGGCGAAACAAGACGGGGATGTAGCACTGCGCTGTGACCCGACTCAAGTGGTGTTTGATATTGGCAACGATGCTCGCATTACCAGCCGTCTGTTGGAGGGGCAGTATCCCAATTACCGCCAACTCATTCCCAAAACCTTTGCGCGCCAAGTCACGGTGGAGCGATCGACCCTAGCAGATGCCCTAGAACGGGTGGCAATTCTTGCGGCTCAAAAGAATAACGTCGTCAAAATCAACATTGATGCTGAAGCCCAAGAACTCAAACTCTCGGCTGAGGCGCCGCAATTGGGAAGTGGTGAAGAGAATGTGCCGGCTCAGATTTCTGGGGAGTCGATAGAGGTGGCCTTCAATGTCAAATATCTTCTCGAAGGACTGAAGGTGATGAATAGTTCAGAGGTGCAACTGCAACTCAACGGCGAAACCCAGCCTGCGATCCTCCTCCCCCTTGGGGAAGCCCAGATGAAATACTTGGTGATGCCGATTCAAATTCGCAGTTAGCGCAGGAAATTGCTGGTGAGCCAAAAGGTGACGAAAACGCCAATGCCCACCAGTTGATCCACATTGAGGAAGACCCCCGGCAGACCAAGCTGGTAAATGCCCACGGCGATCACTGCGCCCAATATCAAGGCAAGGAGGGTGATCAAAAAGGCACGGCCAAGGCGTTGTTCCTTGCGTTGCAGCCACACGAGGTTAAAGCCAACCCCCAGCGACAGCACCAATGCCAAGGTATCGGGATTGGCCTGAGACAGCCCGATCGCCATCAGAACGGCATAGACCGTTGAGGTAATGGCAATGCCCCGCAGGTTGGGGGTGTCCAACTGTTGCTGCCACCACTGAAGGGCGGGATGATTCGCAATGCGATTGGGCTTAGCTGGCGCCGGTTCATTGAGTTGCTCAGCATAGCGAATGCGCTCAGGCACTTTGATTTTGCCCTCTTGGCGTTGCCGCAGCCGATCCATCAAAATGGCATCGTAGGCTGCTTCAATTTCGGTACGCTGCCGTTCATCCCCCGGATGAGCCGCTAATAGCGCATCCCGTGCTTCCTTGATTTGCTCAAAAGAAGCGTCTTCCGGCACTTGCAGCTTTTCGTAGGGGTTGTCACTCATGGCAAATTGATCTTTGTTCATTGGCCATTCTTAACGGGCAGTATCAACAGCGGACTGAAGGGTACTCTACAGCTTTTTTCATAATGATGCCGCACCTTTGCAAGGAGCTAATCTAGCTCGTTCGGAGGGATGGCAGAGAAAAACGCTGTAGCACAATCGCCTTTCCTCAAATTCTAACCACTTCTTAGGGAAAACGAGAGAAAGTAGCGCTCAAAGGGATGCAGCTGCCTAAATTGTAACAAATCATTTACTTTCGAGATTCTTAATTATTCTTTACAACGATCCACGCGATCGCCCCCTAGGAGAAACGTTTCTTTTTTCAGATGTTTTTTGGCGCGATCGCTGGGCAGGTAAATTTTAGCCTTGAGGGCAATTGGTCAGGGGATGACTTGGCGGCGGGAATTTTTGTATTTTTGTTTAATTTAACTAAAAAACTAACAGCAAAAAAATTAAAGATAACTTCTCAAAAAACTGCCAGTTTCCTGAGAGACTTCCCAAACTTAAAAAAGCGTTTGCTCATCCTCAAATCAGCTGAAATTTTATTACAAAAAGATTATTTTTCTAACCACTGCCGCTTATAGCGATCGCTGGCCGAGAATAGCAGTTAGGTCATCGTGTCGCTCCATTACTTAGGAGGCAAAGTCAACGTGAAACTCGCAGTGTACGGTAAAGGCGGAATTGGCAAATCCACCACCAGTTGCAACATCTCAGTGGCGCTGGCGCGGCGGGGCAAGAAAGTCCTGCAAATTGGCTGTGACCCCAAACACGACAGCACATTTACCCTGACAGGCTTTCTGATTCCCACCATCATTGACACGCTCCAAGCCAAGGACTACCACTACGAGGATGTCTGGCCAGAGGATGTGATCTACAAAGGCTATGGCGGTGTGGATTGTGTCGAAGCGGGTGGCCCCCCGGCTGGGGCAGGCTGTGGCGGCTATGTGGTCGGTGAAACGGTCAAGCTCCTCAAGGAACTGAATGCCTTTGATGAATACGATGTCATTCTCTTTGACGTTCTGGGGGATGTGGTCTGTGGTGGCTTTGCGGCCCCCCTTAACTATGCCGATTATTGCCTGATTGTCACCGATAATGGTTTTGATGCCCTCTTTGCGGCGAATCGCATTGCCGCCTCCGTCCGTGAAAAAGCGCGCACGCACCCCCTGCGCCTTGCGGGTCTCATTGGCAATCGCACCAGTAAGCGGGATCTCATTGAAAAATATGTGGAAGCCGTGCCCATGCCCATCCTTGAAGTGCTGCCGCTGATTGAGGATATTCGCGTGTCACGGGTCAAGGGCAAAACCCTCTTTGAGATGGCCGAAAGCGATCCCAGTCTCAACTATGTCTGTGACTACTACTTGAACATTGCCGATCAAATTTTGGCGCGGCCTGAGGGGGTGGTGCCCAAGGATGCCCCCGATCGCGACCTTTTTGCCCTGCTCTCCGACTTCTACTTAAACCCACAGGGGTCAGAACGGTCACTTGCAGCGGTCTAAAACTCCCCTAGAATACTCCACGGAACCCCTTCGCTGGAGTGAGTATGAACCCTGAGCAATTACGGCAAAGCGCACGCAGTAAGTGGCTGGCCTACTACCAAGAAAACCACCATTGGATTGTCCGCTTGGCGATTTGGAGTACCTATCGCGGTCAACGGCGCCCCTCCTCAAGTTTTATTTTGGGGGTGCTGACGGCTTTGGAACCGCGCTTACTGGATGCTCTACCCGTCATTGTCGAACTCAGCAACGATCCCGATCGCATTATTTCTGCCTTGGGCTTGAACTTCAACCCCGACGAAGAACGGGCCAACGGCGATAACCCTCCTCAACTGCCCCCAGAACCTCGCTTACTACCCCCTAAGCCCTTTGTCAGTAATCGGGCTGAAGAACACGGTGAGGAGGCTGCTCAAAGTCATCAAACCTAGTTCCAATCGTTTCTAAATTTGGAGGCTCTCCCTATGACTGCGACTGCTCCCAATGCCCTCAACTTTGAGTGTGAAACGGGCAATTACCACACCTTTTGTCCCATCAGCTGTGTGGCTTGGCTGTACCAAAAAATTGAAGACAGTTTCTTTTTGGTCATTGGCACCAAGACCTGTGGCTACTTTTTGCAGAATGCGATGGGGGTGATGATTTTTGCCGAACCCCGCTATGCCATGGCGGAGCTAGAAGAGGGAGATATTTCGGCGCAACTCAATGATTATGAAGAACTAAAGCGCCTCTGCCTCCAAATCAAGCGCGATCGCAACCCCAGTGTCATTGTCTGGATTGGCACCTGCACCACGGAAATTATCAAAATGGACTTGGAGGGAATGGCGCCCAAACTAGAAGCCGAAATTGGCATTCCCATTGTTGTGGCTCGTGCCAATGGTCTGGACTATGCCTTTACCCAAGGGGAAGATACGGTGCTAGCAGCCATGGCCGCCCGTTGTCCCACGCCCACAGCGGTGAGCGATCCAGAGGAACGCAACCCCATCCAGCGCCTTCTCAACTTTGGCAAGAAAAAAGAGGATCTCCAAGCTGAATCCCACCAGTACCACGACCACCCACCCCTTATTCTCTTTGGCTCCCTGCCCGATCCCGTGGTGACCCAACTCACCTTGGAATTAAAAAAACAGGGCATCAAGGTGTCAGGATGGCTGCCTGCCAAACGCTATACCGAATTGCCAGTGATTGATGAGGGCTACTACGTTGCTGGTGTGAATCCCTTCCTCAGTCGTACCGCCACTACCTTGATTCGCCGCCGCAAATGTCAACTCATTACGGCTCCCTTTCCCATTGGCCCTGATGGTAGCCGCGCGTGGATCGAACAGATTTGTACCACTTTTGGGATTCAGCCCCAAGGCCTAGCGGAGCGCGAAGCCGAAACTTGGGAAAAACTGAGCGACTACCTTGAATTGGTGCGAGGCAAATCGGTCTTTTTCATGGGGGATAATCTCCTAGAGATCTCCCTAGCGCGGTTTTTGATTCGCTGTGGTATGCGGGTACTAGAAATTGGCATCCCCTACATGGATAAACGTTACCAAGCAGCTGAGCTAGAACTGTTGACGAAGACTTGTGGCGAGATGGGGCATCCCCTCCCCACCATTGTTGAAAAACCCGATAACTACAATCAACTTCAGCGGATTAAGGCGCTCCAGCCCGACCTTGTGATTACGGGTATGGCTCATGCCAATCCCCTCGAAGCCCGTGGCATCAGCACCAAGTGGTCTGTGGAATTCACCTTTGCCCAAATTCACGGCTTTGGCAATGCCCGTGACATTCTAGAACTCGTTACCCGTCCGCTGCGGCGCAATCAAGCCCTTGCAGGGTTAGGTTGGCAAAAACTGGTTGCCAACTAAAGGCCAACTAAAAAAATGAACCCCCTCTGAACAGACTCGGAGGGGGTAATCCCTACTCAGAAGTGTTAGCGTTGCCGTGGAGGTTGGAGAATCTGATTTTGAATATTTGGCGGCATACTCCCGGGTGTTGGCGTGTACTGATAGCCAAAGCCGGCATTTTGGGTATCATCAACAATCTTCGGCGTCACCATCACCACCAGTTCATTGCGTTGACGCTGGTTGCTCTCGCGGCGGAACAACCGCCCCAACAAGGGAATGTCGCCTAGGATTGGAATCTTACTCACCAACGAGCGATCTTGATCTTGGATAATGCCCGCCAGCATCAAGGTTTGGCCATCCCGCAAGCGAATCCGCCCCGACTCCATCCGCCGCTGTGAGATCAGTGTCCCCGTGGAACCCGCCGGCGCTCCTGGGAAAACCACAGCATAGGTACCGCTGGGAGCACTCACCTCTGGAGACAATTGCAGCGTTATAAAACCATTATCGTCAATTTGCTCTACGGTGACATTAAAAATCACCCCCACAGGCCGCAGGATTGGGCGAATCTGTTGAGTCGCGATCGCCCCGCCGCCGCCAGTGGCTTGTTGATCAGCAGTGGATTCAATGCCAGAGAAAATTTCTTGGGTCAAATTGACTTGCGCAGCACTCCCCTCCTGAATGACAAGGGTGGGGTTGGTCAGAATTGTGGCATTGCCAGTTTCAATAGAAAGTTGAAGCTGCGCAAAAAAGTCACTCAGTAGATTCCCCACGGGTGTACTGACTGGTGCGCCAGTGAGGGGGGCAGGGGTCAAACCACCCACGTTAGGTGTGGTGCCACGGATAACAGTGAGTCCATCAGCGTTGAAGATAGCTCCCCAAAGGCTGCTGCCAAAGTTAGTAATTAAGTCTGCATTTGCTCTCCGCCCTCGCAACAGATTCACATCAATAAACTTGACATTGACCATTACCTGTCGCTTGCGGATGTCAAATTGCTGAATCAATTGCGTAGCAATTTCCACTTTGCGGGGGGTGCCAATCAATGTAATAGTGTTGGTGCGGGGGTCACCCACCACCTCTAGTCCCCGCAGGAGTGAGCTTCGACAAATTTGGCCAACCACACCGCCAGCCGCTGCTGGGACTTGCAGCTGTTCACAGGCGGTTAGCGCCTGAGATGGGCCAGTATCTGGCAAGTTTGCACCATACATTTCCAAAAGCTGCACTGCCCCTAGTTGCAGGTCACCCTCACGGGTACTGGTTGTACGGTTGAGAGCAGTTTGAGCCGTTGTCTGAGCTTGTCCACTTGTGGTACCGCCAGAGCCAATGGTGCCCCCCGTTTGAGCCAGAGAGCTGATTTCCCGTGTGGTTGAGCCAGCACCAAAAACGCGCATTTGATTGAGGCGAATAGTGCGGACAATGCGGTTTTGGGCATCAGGGGGTAAAGATTGACCGATAAAGATAGTGCGGCCTTGGCGATTGGCTTTGAGGTTAGTGACCCGCAGCACATAGTTGAATACGTCTTGAACGGATTCATTCTCAATATCCAGGGAGATGGTGACGCCGCCCGCTTCGCCATTGCCTTCCGGAAAGACAACGTTCATATTGGCGGCGCGAGCCAGTAAAGAAAGCACTTCCCGCACAGGGGCTTCCCGCAGCAGTAGGCGGGGAATCCGTTCATTGGTGCCCAGTTGAATCGCGTCGGGGTCAGCATTGACTGGGCTAATCAGCATATCGCCAACAGGGGGTGGCACTGGGCGCGGCAGAAAAGGCGGCACCGCACTAGGGCCGGGGGGCATGGCCATGGGTTGACCACTGGGGGCAACCTGAGGGCCCGCGGGGCTTTGAGCCGTAATGAAGTTAATTTGCAGGCCATCGCGTCCTTCGCGGATGACTTCACCAATGGGAGCAGCACTAATGCCATTCACGGTGACGCGGATAGTTTTGGCGTCCAGTTGCACCACCTCGACGGAGGAGATACCGGGAGCGGGGTTATCTTGGCGGAAGGCACCCCCTTGGGGCAGGCGCAGTTGGCTATTGGTAATATCTGCGATGGAGGCATTGCCGCGATTGACGGTGAAAACTGCTGGCCGTAGATTCCCCTGCACGTTGAAGAGGAGTTGAATGCCGTTGGGAGCTGTTACTAGACGAACTCCCGTAATTTCTGTTGCTGTGGCCCAAGTGGGGGTTTGACTGGCAGCAACAAGGGCCGTTGTGGCCACCCCTAAGCCGAGACGATGTAAAAGCTGACTCACGATGCTTGACTCCTCACAAATGCCACCAAACGTATGAAAAGAGAATGCAACTCAATCCCAAGACACTCTACGCTGCTTTTTGGCTTGCCATGCGCTATTGCTGCTGTTGTTGTTGCGGTTGTCCTTGCTGCTCACCTCCTTGGGGTGGGGGGGCCAAAGCGGCAATTTCCTCAGGGGTTAGGGGTACGTAGGCCATAAGCTTAAATGTGGTAATCACTTCGCCGGGCTTATCAGCAACGAGTTCCATCGTCAGGTTGTTAATCACGAGGAAGTTCTGCTGCTGGTCAATTTTTTGCATGATCTGCAAAATGCTGGGAAATGGCCCTTGAATCGTAACGTTGGTTACCTGTTGTTTTAGTTTGGCATTTAATTCGGGGCCAAGGGAGCCATCTTGGACAATTCCTGAAGCTGCACTATCGGGTTCAAATGTGGTCAGTTGGGCGCCGCTGGTCAAGATCAGGCGGTTAATGTCAAGGAGGAGGGTGTCTAGGGCTTCCTGTGTGGCAAAGAGCGATCGCACGTCACGATTTTGCTGCTTGGCGCGCTCTAGCCCCGCTACCACATCATTGAGTTGCTTCAGGATCACTTCCCGCTGGGAGAGGTCATTTTCCTGTTGGGCAATTTCCTCCTGTAACTTGGCCGCTTCCTCCAGTTTGGGGGCAATGAGAAGACTCCCCAAGTAAACCGCTGCTCCCAAACCTACCAAGGCAATAAGGACACCACTGACGACGGGTGTCAGGGTAATGCCAAAGACCGTCGGATAATTGGGTGCGGGTTCCTCAATCGGGGGGCCGCCAAAATCGCCAGTTAGGGTCATTCCTGTACCACTCCTTTTTCTTTGAGAAATTGAATGCGCGCCACCAGTCCTTCAACGCCATTGGCCGCGAGTTCTTCAAGGAGTTCCGATGCCGGCACGCTGGCGATCGCCGTCTTGATATTGAAGGAAACCCTTGCGGTTGTCTCTTCCTCACCCTGTTGATTTGCCCGTTCCGCCTTCACCAACTGAGTGGCCTTGCCATCAAAGAAGGGAGAGCGATTTTGCAAGAGCAAAAGAAAGTCACTGACTGCATCAAAGGATACGGCTGTGCCTTCAATCGTTAGCTCTTGGCCTGTTTGTCCGCCTTGGGTAATCCGCCGAATTTGTACCCCTGCTGGCGTTTGAGTTGCCATATTGCGCATCACCGCCGACCAAGGTTTGACCTGATTAAACACCGAGGCTAGGGCTTTGGTTTCCGCGGTAACCTGCTCCTGCTCTTTTTTAATTTCATCCATGCGTTGCAGGTTTGGAGAAATCGCTGCAAGGCGATTCTGAATGCTTTTTTGCTTACTCGTCAGTTGTTGCAGCCAGAGGTTGGCACCCACCGAGCCGAGGAGTGCAAGCCCTACAAAAAAGAGCGCCGCTACAGAGCCAAGAATAATCGGCACATTACTCATTCCTGCCGCTGCGGCTGTGGTAGCAGCCATGCCCCCCACTTCGGGACGTTCTTTAAGGAGGTTAATCTCAATTGAGTACATCGGGGATGCTCCTAAGCGCCACGCAGACCAAGACCAATCACCGTGCCGAGGGCAGGGCGTTTTTCGAGGGGAATCTCTTCTAGGGTTTGCAGTCCCAGCAAACTAATGGGGTCAACCAAAGTGGTGGCATAGTTGAGCCGCTGACTAAAAAACTCATCCACTTGACCAATACTGGCACCGGGACCGGCAAGCAGCAACTGCGAGACCTCTAGACTTTCCCCTTGGTTGAGGTAAAAGTCAATAGAGCGGCGGATTTCGTCTGCTAGATCGGAGAGCACTCGCAAAATAGCGGCACCACTGGGGTTGAGTGCTCCGGTCACATCCATCGGCTCTAGGGGAACGGTCAGATTCTCAATCAGGTCAACGCCCATCGAAGGCGGCAAGTTCATGGCGCGGCTAATGGCTTCTTGCATCCGTTCTTTGCCAATGGGCACTTTGCGGTTGAACTGGGGAATGCCATCTTTGACGATACTAATTTCTGTGCCCTCGTCGCCTATATCAATAATCGCTGCTGCTTCGCCCACAAACTGCTGTAGTGAATCCCGCAGGGTACGCATGAGGGCAAAATTGGTCACTTCAAGGGCGGTGAGTTGTAAACCGGCTTGGGTAAAGGCATTGATGTAGGCATCGGTCACTTCGCGGGGCGTGCCCACGAGCAAAATTTCTACCCGCTCAATGCCATCTTCATCAAGGGAGGTTCCCAGTTTTTGATAGTCAACATCGGCCTCTTCACGGGGAAAGGGAAGGTACAGTGGGGCTTCCTGCATGAGAACCACTTCCCGCAATTCGTAGTCGGGTAATTCCGCAGGCAGGCGAATCAGGCGAATTACGGCTTCATTCATGGGAATAGCACTGATCACCTCTTTTTGTTTAATGCGTTTATCCTCAATCCCTTGACGGATGGCATCGGCAACGGCGGTGGTGTCAATGATGCGGCCTTCTTCAATGGCGCCTTCACTCAAGGGCACTGAGGCCATAGCGGTCATTTTCAGACCCTGCTTTTGCCGCTGAAGCTGTACGATATTGACCCGCTCTGGGGTGAGTTCAATCCCCAAGCCCTGCTTTGGTTTTGCAAATAGATTTCCCAGCACAATATCACCCACCAGTGAACGGTCAAGTTTGCATTAGCGAGATGGCGTGAAGAGTGAATTTCAGAACGAGGCCAGACCCTAACCTGACAGGGTTATGGAAACACCTGTGTTGCTAAGGCGATCATAACCAATGTGCATCGGCTCTTTCCAATGCATTGGTATGGTTTGCAAAGTGGCTTTATGCAAAACTTGAGCGATCGCTCTTGGGGAAAGTCACCAGCGATCGCTCAATGATGGTATCAGTTTTTCTTAATTAAGATCAACTAGGGCTGAACAATCACCCGTGTGCCCACCTCAATTTTTTCAAAGAGGGCGCGAATATCATCGTTGCGCATCCGCACACAGCCATGGGAAACGGCTTGGCCAATCAAAGATTCATTCGTTGTGCCGTGGAAGCCAGCATAGTTGTTATTTCCCATGGGGGCAAAGACAATCAGGCGATCGCCCAAAGGGTTGCGACCCCCCGGCGGAACCAAAACCCCCGTAAAGGGATTACGCCATTGGGGATTGACGACTTTGTGCAGCACTCTGAAATTACCTTGGGGCGTTTCCCAGCCCGGCTTGCCCACAGCCACGGGATAGCTGGCTAATACTTGATCACCTTCATAGAGAAAGACGCGGCGCTGCCGCAAGCGCAGGACAATTTTGCGTTCTAAAGCGGGTAGAAACGGAGTTGCTTCACCAAGGGGGGGAAGTGCCAAGGGCGCTAAGGTGGTCGGTAAGTACGGCTCTGACTCAGAGGCACGGCTCACCTTCAATTCTTCAGCACCCACAGCAGCCATAGGCAGAGTGGCGATCGCCCCCAGTGCTAAACTTAAGGTTTTTCCTCTGACCCAGCCCAGCATGAGAACAACTCCGATCTCTCTCAGGATGTTTAGAACAGAATTTGTGTTGGCGGTGCCGGCGCTGGTGCTGCGGGGGGAATGGCAGCCGGACGCGGAGCCGGTGCTGAGCCACCCACTTGAGGCACTTGAATGGGGGTTACCGCGACATACTCAGGGGCAGGCACGATGGCGGCACAGATGATTTTGGCGGTGGGCACACTGGCCTTTGGATCCAAAATCACTGCCACATCCAGACCTTCAACAATTTCCTTGCGGAAGGGGCGCTGACGGTGCTTGCGATCAAACACCACCACAATCTCTTCACCCCAAGGTTGCCGCAGGGTGACATTATCCCCATCAATGTTGGTGACAACGCCCCGCACAGCCTTCACCTGTTTGGCTTCAGCAGGAGAAAGTAAAACAGTGGTACAGGTTGCCATTGCGGCCAAGGCAACAAGAGCGGTACGACGCAGATTCAACACAGTTCAACTCCTGATGTTTTTTTGTCTCTGGACGATTTAAAGATTGAATACTGAAAACTGAATACTGAGGAGTGAATAATTACCCGCATTCTACGTACGCTGCCCTTGGGGCGTCAAGGCTAGGGCATAAATCTTGATGTTTTCTTATGTTTTCTTCAGCAAATTCAGTTTACAGAAGCTGTATGCAGGCGCGGGCGATCGCCCAATCCTCTTGGGTCTGAACCACGAGAACCCGTACGGGAGCAGTCGGCAGCGCAATGTCGCGATCGCCTTTGCTCTCTTCGTTAGCTGCGCTATCTAACTCAATTCCCAACCAACCCAGTCCTCGGCAGACATCGCGGCGCACACCGGCGGCATTTTCACCAATTCCTGCTGTGAATACCAACGCATCGAGACCACCAAGACTGGGCAAGAGACTGGCAATGCCCCGTTGCAGGGAGTAGATAAAACAGTCATAGGCCAACTGCGCTTGGGCATTCCCCTGATCAATCGCTGCCAAGATCTGGCGCAAATCGTTACTCACCCCAGAGATTCCCAACAGGCCCGATTGCCGATTCACCAAGCGATCGAGGTCTTCAACTGTCTTGCCCCGCCGCAACAGATAGAGCAAAATTCCCGGATCAATGTCGCCACAGCGCGTCCCCATCATCACTCCCGCCGTGGGTGTAAAGCCCATCGTGGTCTCCACCGAGACTCCCCCCTTAACCGCAGTGAGGGAACAGCCATTGCCAAGGTGGCAGGTAATTAGGCGTAACGCTGCTAAGGGACGCTGTAATAGGGTGGCCGCCCGTTCACTGACGTATTGATGGCTAATGCCGTGGAAGCCGTAGCGTTGAATACCAGCGGTGGTCAATTCATAGGGAATAGGGTAGGTGCGCGCCACTGCTGGCAGTTGGGCATGGAACGCGGTATCAAACACGGCCACTTGGGGCGTTTGGGGGCAAATTTCCGCCATCAATTCGATTCCCAGCAGGTTCGCTGGGTTGTGGAGTGGAGCATATTCACTGAATTCCCTAATGGCTGCTTTCACCTGCGCATCCACGCGCACCGCTGCTTGGTAACGGCTACCCCCATGAACCACGCGATGACCAATGATCGTAATCTCTGCAAGGCTTTCTAGGAGCGTTGTCGAACCGCTGGTGAGGGTTTCTAAGAGAGTTTTGAGCCAGTCCCGTAGGCCTGCAATTCCCCCCTCTGGGTGGGTTAGGCTGGCTTCGTAGCGCTGGTCGGCAGTTGTGACCTTGAGCCGCGCCACCGTTGGGTCTTGTCCCCAATCGAGCAGGCCTTGCCAAAGGGGAGCGGGGGGTGTGGCAGCCGTTGCCGCCATTTCAGGTGCTAACCGATACAAACAGGCTTTGAGGCTACTAGAGCCAGCATTTAACACCAGCACCGTGATCATGGCAGGCCTGCAAAAGCATCGCCTCTATCCTAGCCAAGCGCCCGTGGCAACCGATGCAGCGCAGAACACCTTGAGGCGAAAAAGATAGCCCTAGAATTGGGACAAGCATTGGGGAAGTCAGCGTGTTTTGGCAAAAGCTTAAATGGCGGCGACACGGTGTGTATCTGCTGTTGTTTCTATTGGGGCTGTTGATTGCGGCTGTGGTGCTCACTCAATTGCGATCGCACCCAATTCTCCGCCCTGCCCTAGACCCGCTGCCTCAACATCCGCAAATCGCGGTACACATGAATCACTCCCAAGCCCACAGTTATCAAGAACCCTATCGCCCCTATACCCGTGAAGGGGAAGACCTTGAGGCAATCATGATTGAGCAGATTGCCAAGGCACAAAAGACGATTGATGTGGCGGTGCAGGAGTTTCGCTTACCCAATCTTGCCAAGGCCCTAGCAGCACGGCAGCAGACGGGGGTGCGGGTACGGGTGGTGATGGAAAATACCTACACTGCCCCTTGGGCAACATACAGTGCTGGGCAGGTGAGTGCCATGGATCCAAGGATGCGGGAGCGCTATAACGACTGGAAAGCGCTGGTGGACACCAACGGCGATGGCCAACTCAGTGCTGCCGAACTCAGCGATCGCGATGTGCAGACGATTCTCAACGAAGCGAAGATTCCTTGGATTGATGACACTGCCGATGGCTCCAAAGGCAGTATGCTCATGCACCACAAGTTTATTGTGATTGACAATCGCCAAGTGATTGCGACTACGGCGAACTTTACCCTCAGTGATGTCCACGGCGACTTGGGACGACCCGATACCCGTGGCAATGCCAACTCCCTCTTGGTGATTGATAGTCCCGCCGTGGCACGCCTATTTACTGAGGAATTCAACATCATGTGGGGGGATGGTCCCGGTGGTCAGCCCAACAGTCGCTTTGGGGTCAAAAAGCCAGTGCGTCCCCCTCAACCAGTAGCGGTGGGCGATGCCATGGTTACAGTGCGCTTTTCGCCAACCCCGCGATCGCAACCTTGGTCTGTCTCCACCAATGGCTTGATTGGCCAAACACTACGTTGGGCACGCCAAAAAATTGACATGGCGCTTTTTGTCTTTTCAGATCAAGAACTATCCTACGTTTTAGAGGAACGCCATAACCAAGGGGTTAGCATTCGCGCCCTCATTGACTCAGGATTTATCTACCGTGACTTTAGCGAAGCCCTCGATATGATGGGGGTGGCGATGGCCAATACTGCCCAAGCCCGTCAAGGCAACTGTTACTACGAAGCCGGCAACCGCCCGTGGCAAAACCCCATTCAAACGGTGGGCACCCCCCTCCTACCAGAGGGCGATAAGCTGCACCACAAGTATGGCGTGGTCGACGATCGCACCGTCATTGTTGGTTCTCACAACTGGTCCGAGGCGGCCAACCGCGGCAATGATGAATTCTTGCTGGTCATCGAGCATCCTACGGTTGCAGCTCACTACGAACGGGAGTTTGAGCGGCTCTATAGCAATAGTCGTTTGGGTCTGCCGCAGCATATTCGCGATCGCATTCAGCAGCAGTTGACCGCCTGTGGCGGTAAGATTGCCACCCGACCTGCCCCCTCTTCAGGAAATCGTGCCAGCACACCGACTACACGGGTGAACTTGAACACGGCCACCGCAGAGGAACTGCAAACCCTACCGGGCGTCGGCCCAAAACTAGCGGCTGAAATTATCCGTGCCCGCGAGCAAAAGCCCTTTCAATCCTTGGCCGATCTAGATGCCGTCCCCGGTGTCGGGCCGAAGCTCCTCGAACGCTTGCGCGATCGCGTGACGTGGTAATGTCCTCGCAAGCCACACCTAATAGGTTACAAGGGTGGTAATTGGCACATTGGGAAGTTTGTGCCGTCCTCCCAAGTCCGTCAGCTCAACAATAAAGGCAAAGCCATGGAGTTCAGCTTGTGCTTTTTGGATCAGACCCGCCGCCGCTGCTGCTGTGCCCCCTGTGGCAATCAAGTCATCGACAATTAACACCCGCCGCCCTGGTTCAATGGCATCTTGGTGCATCTCGAGGCGATCGCGCCCATACTCTAGCTCATACTCCACAGCATAGACCGGCGCGCAGAGTTTACCCGGTTTGCGCAAAGGGATAAAGCCGGCTCCCAAGCGATAGGCCAAGGGAGCGCCAAAAATAAATCCCCGTGACTCGATGCCAGCCACATAGTCAATGCCATCGTTGGCGTGTTTTTCCACCAATTGGTCAATGACGTAGCGCAGCCCCGCCTGATTTTGCAGCAGCGTTGTTAAATCCCGAAACAAAATGCCTGGCTTAGGGAAGTCTGGGACATCGCGAATCAGGGATTTGAGATCCATAGGTAGTTAGGTTCCAATCAGTTCAGAAGCATCCTATCTTAGATCCTGTCTAACGCCAAAAGTAGTGGGCAATAAAGATAACCGCCAATCCCCAGAGGGCAGGATGCACTTCTCTCCCTTTGCCTGCCGCCCATTTCACGATTGGATAGCTAATAAATCCCACCGCTAGCCCCTCACTGATGGAGTAGCTCAAGGGCATCACCAACACCACTAAAAAAGCAGGAATCGCTTCCGTGAGATCAGACCAAGGAATGTCTGGGAGCGATCGCGCCATAAAGACACCGACCAGCACCAAGGCCGGTGCCGTCGCAAAACTGGGAATGGCGGTCGTAATCGGCAAAAACAGCAGTGAGAGCAAAAACAAGCCCCCCACCATCAGCGCCGTTAGCCCCGTCCGTCCCCCCACGGCAATGCCTGCTGCCGATTCAATATAGGTGGTCACGGTGGAAGTGCCAAAGAGGGCGCCAACAATTGTCCCCACTGCATCCGCCATAAAGGCTCCCAAAGCGCGGGGGAAATGTCCCTGCTGATTGAGAAACCCCGCCTGTACCCCCACCGCAGAGAGCGTGCCCACGGTGTCAAACATATCGGTAAAAAGCAGTACCAAGGTGACCAAGAGAAAAGACCCCAACTGCTGCGGTTGTAATTGTCCAAAACCCACTAAGGCTTGACCAAAGAGATGGGACGGCCATTGCGGCCATTGGATCAAACCTGTCGGCCAAGGGGTAGCTCCCACTAGCCATGCAGCCAAGGCAGTCATCATCACTCCCCAAAAAATCGCGCCCCGCACCCCCTTAGCACAGAGAAACGCCGTCAAAAGAATCCCAAGGGCAGCGAGGATGGGTGGCCATGTGTCAAAGGTGGTGAGTTTTGTTTTCGTGGCGGCATCAGCAATGATAATTCCCGCATTGCTAAGGCCAATGTAGGCGATAAATAGCCCCACCCCGGCAGCGATCGCCACCTTCAAGGACATGGGAATCATATTTACAATCAGCGATCGCACCCCCGTTAGGGTCAGCAGCACAAACACAATGCCCTCGAGGAGAACAGCACTCAACGCCAATGGCCAAGGCAACCCCATTTGCCCCACCACCGCAAAAGCAAAAAAGGCATTGATGCCCATGCCGGGGGCCAACGCAATCGGGTAATTTGCCCAAATCCCCATCAGCATGCTACCCACTGCCGCCGATACTGCGGTTGCAATCACTAACTCCCCCTGCAAATCCTGTGGTTGCGCTAAAAAAATAGCATTGGAAAGAATTTGCGCATTCACCGGCAGGATGTAGGCCATCGTTAGAAATGTTGTCAGTGCCGCCAGTGCCTCGGTAGGGAGTGAGGTGTGTGCTTGCTGCAAATTGAACCAATCCCTAAAGCGTGAGTACCCATGTCTCCTCAAGAGGTTGCTCCTTTGTGCAAGAGTTATTCAAGTTTATTTACACTAAAGCCCAGTATGAGTGAATTTGATAAGGCTTGGACTTGTCCCTAACAGAGAGATTCGCCACTTCTATGCTGGAGTACCCTTGAAATGGAGCCTTTTGGGGAAAGGTATAATAGGGAGCAGGACATGGATGTGAGCGAGATTACATCACCTCTCTGAAGTTTGCGGTTAAATTATATCAACTGTGTATAAAAGCCAAAAATTGAGGGCATATTCAACTCAGCATCAGCAGCAACGAAGTTCTTCTAGTCAAGATATATTGATAGAGCAAAGGTTAAGGTTGGGGCAATAGGGGCAATAATAGAACAATAGAGGACAGGCCAATGATGAAAAAACTGGTGCGCTCACTGAAACGTCGCTATCCCCGTCCGGGGTATCGGCAGCGGGGGTTTACTCTGCCTTTGGTCTTGGGCATGGGACTGATCATGATTGTGGTTGCCCTAACCCTGCTCTCGCGATCGCAACTGGATGTGAGCACTGCTAGCTTGCAAAAACAAACTCAGCAGGCCTTTGCGGTGGCTGAAGGCGGTATGGCCCGTACCCTTGGCTTACTCAATGGCAACTACCAGATTCTGCTGCGCCGCACCTATAACCCCGCTAACAATACGAACTTTAATCCTGCCCGCCCCTACCTGATCAGTCGCGCAGCGGATGCAACAAAAGTGGGTCAGCCCAATACCACGGGTTTGAATGTTCTTGCTGTGAATGAATGGACAGCGGCGAGCCTTGGTTCTGATGCGCCCCCCTGCTTTACCCTCGATAACCTAAATACGATTGTCCTCAACGGCACAATTGGCACCCCTGTGCAGGGCAATTACCGTATTCTCTCCTATCTCTACGATGCACCAACGCAAACAGGACACCTGTTGATCGAAGGTCGCTTGCCCAATAACTCGCCGGCGAATGCCTTCATCTTGCAAAAGATGGTGATTACGGATCGCAGCGTGCCCTCCAACTTCCCTGGCCTGCTGGCACAAAGCATTAACCTCGGCAACAATGATGTCTTTGGCACCGTCAACGGCAACGTGATCTGCACCAATCCTGCCAACTGTGTGGTTCCCCAAGCCCAGTGCCAAAATGGCCAGCCGACCCAACAGGGACTGCGCAGTGCCATCGGAGCGCTCAATAACGCGATTATTGAGGGGACGATCGCCATCAACAAGATTAACCTACCGCCTTTTCCTGAAGTGCCCGCTGCGGTGGGTGGTTCCGTGCTAGGGAGTGTTCCCCTGACCACGCTGCCCAGTTGGTTACCATCCAGTCAAGTCACTGACTTTAGGGAAGCCCTAGAAGCGGCAGGCGGCTATAGTCAGGGTGCCTACGCCAACTTTCCGATTCCAGGACAGGGCAGAAATCCTCCCCAAAACTCACAGGACGTTACAGGTAGGACAACTGACCAAAACTTTCCCCGTCCCGACGATCGCCCCTACGTTGACCCCGATCCCAACATTCCCTTCTTTATTCCCGATCCCCTACGGCCTGGGGAGCGAATCGTCAATCCTAACAAAGTTTACTACGCCTACCGCATTAACAACATTAACCTTAGTGGTAACGAGAGGGTGAGATTTGATACGACTAAATATGCCATTCGCCTCTACGTCAGTGGCAACATCTCCCTCAGCGGCCAAGCAGGGATTGACAATACATGTTCCCCAGACTCTTCTACCTGCGGTACCGGCGCTAATATGGGACTTCCCTCGGGTGTCGGCACACCGGATCGTCTGCGGATCTATGGCAACCCCCCAGACCCCAACAACAGCACGCCTGATCAATCCTTTACTCTCAGCGGTGGTGCCACAGCAGGGAGTGTCTTTGTCTATGCCCCGGATGCCAAAGTGGGGATTAATGGCGGCAGCAGAACACCTGATATTTTTGGGGCTGTTTGGGCCAAGGAGTGGAATGGTTCCAGTTCCAACAATGCGGAAATTGCGGTGCCCGATCGCCTGCCTGAAGCCCTAGGGGGCAACTATACCAATGCTTCAATTGTGGTGGCACGCACCACGGAAGCCAGCAACTGGAACCGCTTAGCCCAGTACTAAACGCCGGAGGCGATGTTGATGACTCACCATAAACTCTGTTTCCACTGGCTGGTAAAGCAACGTTCCCAAGGCTTTACCCTTGCGGAGGTTTTGGCTTCTATTCTGGTGATTAGCCTCTTTACCATCGCTGCCATGCAGGCCATTGTGGTGGCCGCCTTTTTCCAAGCGGATGCCCGCAAATTTGCCGAGGCCAGTCACTGGATCCAAGATGATCTGGAAAATATCAAAATTGTTGCCTACGATCTGTGCCAGACAAAGTTTGCCCAACGCAAATTGGCCGCTTCTGCCCAAAGCACGGATACAACCCTCACGTTGGCGCTCATCGAACCCGGTGAAAGTGACTACGATCAAGCCATGCCCCCAGAGTATCGCACCGGGGGTGCCTGTCCAGTAACTTCACCCACGGATGGGTTTCGAGTGGGCGATCGCGTTCTCATTGGTTCAGATTCTGGGACGCGACAAATTACCGCTATTACGGGCAATACCATTACCATTACCCCTAGTGTGGGGGGCTATCGGGGCGTAGGCACCCGCGTTTATGCCCGCTGTCGGATTCAGCCCAACGAAACGAACGGGATTGATGGGGGGTTTGGTGCCTACCTGCAAACGCTGATTCCGCCCTTGAACAGCAATAACAACAACCGTCCGATTGTCAATGACACTTTTACATTAACCCGTACGCCAACAACCCGCGCGGAAGCGCCCTTCCAAACCCTAGAACTGGCCTATTCTGTGCGCAATAGTAACAACCGCGTCGTTGCTCAACTATCAACCGAGGTGGTGCCCAATGCATTTTTCCGCTGTCCGTGAGCAGGGCATGACCCTGATTGAAATCCTGATTGTCCTGACGGTGGCAGCGATTTTAGCGGTGGCTGTCACGCCGAGCTTTCTCTATTGGCTAGAAACGCAGCGGGTCAACCAAGCCCTTGAAAGCCTAGAGGGGGCACTGCGGGAAGCGCAACGGGAGGCAATGCGGCGCAACCAAACCTGTCGAGTGACGATTAACACAGGCACCAATCCTACTATCGCGGGGGATCCACCCCAATGTCTGCCCAATGGCTCCCGCCAACTGGAAAACGTGACCTTGCGTCGAGGAATAGGAACTGCCGCCGTACGGTTTGGCTTTCAGGGGCGCACCAGTAGTACAGGCACGATTGTGATTGCCTCCACAAGCCATCCGACCCTGCAGCGCTGTTTGGTGGTGTCTTTAGGATTGGGGATAATGCGTACGGGCAATTACCTCGCAACGGACACCACGGGTGCAACTGCCGCTAACTGTCAAGCGCGCGATTAAGGAGCAGGGAGATGCAGGACTGGCGCAGAGGCAATCGCGGCTTTACATTGACGGAGTTACTGGTAGCGGCTGCCGTTGGCAGTATTGTTGTGGCCATGAGTGGTTGGGCAATGGTGGCTATCCTGCAAAACAGTCGTCGTGTTGAAGAGCAGGCAATTACCCGCATGAACCTGAGCCGCGCCCTCGACTTTATCTCCGATGATATTCGCTCAGCCATTCGCATTTCAACCACGGCACCCCCAGATTGGGTCATTCCCAGTGGTGGCTACCAATTGGTGATGTTTATGGAAAAAACAGCGGATAACCTCGAGGAGCAAGACAACGGCACTTTGGCCAGCACAACCCGTGTGGCCTATTACACCCGTCCCAAGACAAGCAATGTGGTGTGGCGAGGCCCGATGATTCTCTATCGCCAAAAAATTGGTGACTCTACCCCCAATGCGTTGATTGATGGCATTGCCAACACGAGTCTCAACTGCACCAATAACTTGCCGGGCGCTGTTGACAGTGGCACCAACAAAGGAGGGTTTCGCGTCTTCGTTCAGCACAATCGCAATGTCAAGCTCTGCATTGCTGGTTTGGTGGAGTCAACGGGTACGGTTTACCAAGCAGAAACCCTTGCCGCCGTGCGATCCGGATCTGCGACCCCTACTCCCTAGCGGCAGCAGCATTCCTTGAGAGGTACTTTTGGGAACACTGATAGCTTCTCCTCTTCACTCGGATAGAATAGGTTCAAAACGGTGAAAGTTCCTAGGGAACGGGATGACCTCCCCTTTACTTTACGTACCCCCTGTTTGACAAAAGGGTCATCGTTTTTCTATTGCGGCTGTTATAGGGATGCAACCATGATTTGGCTTTTTTATAGTCTGATGACTATTCTTGGCATTGGTCTGCATTTGTGGCGACAGCCTCACCAGCGTACACGGGCAGGGATCATCCATGTCAGCTTGCTGTACCTACTGGTTATTTTTGTGGGAATTGGGGGGGTGATGAGTGCGTTGGTGCATACGTTTGATGCTGCAGCGACGGCTCGCAAAATTGGCTGGTTGCCGGGGAGTCCTTTCCAATTTGAGGTCGCAATGGCGAATCTGGCCTTTGGGATTCTTGGCCTGCTCTGTATTTGGCAACGAGGATTGTTTTGGTCAGCAACAGGGATTGGTTTCTCGGTCTATGTGTTGGGATGTGCCTATGGCCACTACCAACAGATGTTGCTGGGAAATTTTGCCCCCTACAATGCTGGCTGGGGGATTTGGCTTTACGATGTTGGCGTACCGTCGTTGATCTTGACATTGCTGTGGGGCCGCAGTCGCTGGAATGTGTCCCACCCTCATAGGAATGTGAGTAAATCCTAACACCAATCGCCCTCAGAGCTGGTGACCGAGTGATTTTCAACTTAACAGAACAGGCGCGATCGCAAGGGGGAGTGTAGGATAGGGAAGGCGTGATTGAAATCCTTTGGCTGCGTTGTCCCTATGCCTCGTCGTACCGATATTTCAAAAATTCTCATTATTGGTTCGGGTCCGATTGTCATTGGTCAAGCCTGTGAATTTGACTATTCGGGAACCCAAGCCTGTAAGGCGTTGCGCGAGGAAGGGTACGAGGTGATCCTGATTAACTCCAACCCCGCCACCATCATGACGGATCCCGAGACCGCTGATCGCACGTACATTGAACCCCTCATCCCGGAAATGGTGGAAAAAGTCATTGCCGCCGAACGCCCCGATGCCCTACTGCCCACAATGGGGGGACAAACGGCCCTGAACTTGGCGGTGGCTCTGTCAAAATTAGGGGTTCTCGATCGCTATGGGGTGGAACTGATTGGGGCTAAGTTGCCAGCCATTGAAATGGCCGAGGATCGCAAGCTCTTTAAGGAGGCAATGCAGCGCATTGGTGTGGGGGTGTGTCCCTCTGGCTTGGCCAATACCCTCGAAGAGGCGCGGGCGATCGCCCAAGAGATTGGGGTTTATCCCCTGATTATTCGCCCCGCCTTTACCCTAGGGGGCACTGGGGGCGGCATTGCCTACAACCAAGAGGAATTTGAAGAAATTGCCGCTGCCGGTCTCGATGCCAGTCCTGTCTCACAAATCCTTATTGAGCAATCCCTGATCGGCTGGAAAGAATACGAACTGGAAGTGATGCGGGACATGGCCGATAACGTGGTCATTATCTGCTCCATTGAGAACGTGGATCCCATGGGTATCCATACCGGGGACTCCATCACTGTCGCACCAGCGCAAACCCTGACGGATAAAGAGTATCAACGGCTGCGGGATGCTGCCATCAAAATCATTCGGGAAATTGGCGTAGAAACGGGCGGATCAAACATTCAGTTTGCCGTTAACCCGGAAACAGGGGAAGTGATCGTCATTGAAATGAATCCCCGCGTCTCCCGCTCCTCAGCACTCGCTTCTAAGGCAACCGGCTTTCCCATTGCCAAAATGGCGGCGAAATTGGCCGTGGGCTACACCCTGCCGGAAATCCCCAATGACATTACCAAGAAAACCCCCGCTAGCTTTGAACCCACGATTGACTACGTGGTCACCAAAATTCCCCGCTTTGCCTTTGAGAAGTTTCCCGGCTCGCAGCCGGTGCTGACCACCCAAATGAAGTCCGTTGGTGAAGCCATGGCCATTGGCCGCACATTCCAAGAGTCCCTGCAAAAAGCCCTGCGATCGCTGGAAACGGGACGCGCCGGCTGGGGGTGCGATCGCCCCGAAAAACTCCCCAGCCTTGAGCAACTGCGGGGGAAACTGCGCACACCCAATCCCGATCGCATCTTTGCCATTCGCCACGCCTTCCTTTTGGGGATGACCGTTGAGGAGATTTACGAACTGACGGCCATTGATCCGTGGTTCCTGCGGCAGATGCAGGGACTCCTAGAAACGGAAAAATTCCTCAAGCGCAGCAAACTAGAGCAACTCACTGCTGATGATCTCTGGCGGGTCAAGCAGCAGGGCTTTAGTGATGCCCAAATTGCCTACGCCACCAAAACCACCGATGATCAGGTGCGTGCCTATCGCCAATCCCTCGGTGTTGTTCCCGTCTATAAAACCGTGGACACCTGTGCCGCCGAGTTTGAGGCCTACACCCCCTACTACTACTCCACCTATGAGCGGCCGGTGGAACAGATTAACCCGGAGACGGGTGAGGTTGAACCCCTGCCGCCGCAATCGGAAGTATTGCCCCCCCGCAAGCCGCGGGTAATGATTCTTGGCTCTGGCCCCAACCGCATTGGTCAAGGGATTGAATTTGATTACTGCTGCTGCCATGCTTCCTACGCGCTGCGGGCGGATGACTATGAAACAATCATGGTCAACTCCAACCCTGAAACGGTTTCCACGGATTACGACACCAGCGATCGCCTCTACTTTGAACCCCTGACGAAGGAAGATGTCCTCAACATTATTGAGGTGGAGCGCCCCATCGGCATTATTATTCAGTTTGGCGGTCAAACCCCCCTGAAACTCGCCTTACCCCTCCAGCAGTACCTCGAAACCCATGGCGATCGCCTCGGAACGCAAATCTGGGGTACCTCGCCCGACTCCATTGATATTGCCGAAGACCGCGAACGCTTCGAGAAAATCTTGCGGGAGCTGAATATCCCCCAACCCCCCAATGGCACCGCTCGCAGTTATGCCGAAGCCCTGAGTATTGCCCAGTGCATTAGCTACCCCGTAGTGGTGCGCCCCAGTTATGTGCTCGGCGGTCGCGCCATGGAAATTATCTATTCTGATGCCGAATTGGAGCGCTATATGAACGAAGCCGTTCAGGTGGAGCCAGAGCGACCGATTCTCATTGATAAGTATCTGGAAAACGCCATTGAAGTGGATGTGGATGCCATTGCTGATGCCAGCGGTACCGTGGTGATTGGCGGGATTATGGAACACATCGAACAAGCCGGGATTCACTCTGGGGATTCTGCCTGTAGCTTGCCCACCCAATCCCTTTCTCCTACCGTGTTGGAGACCATTCGCAGGTGGAGTATTGCCCTCGCCAAGGCCCTCAAAGTGGTGGGGCTGATGAACCTACAACTGGCAGTACAAGGGGAGCAGGTCTATATTTTGGAGGCCAACCCGCGGGCATCCCGTACGGTGCCCTTTGTCTCCAAGGCGATTGGCATTCCCCTTGCTAAAATGGCTGCCCGCCTGATGTCAGGCAAAACACTTGCAGAACTCAATTTCCTCGATGAGAAGATTCCCAACCATGTCGCTGTTAAGGAAGCGGTTCTGCCCTTTGAAAAATTTGCCGGTACCGATACGGTGCTAGGACCTGAGATGCGCTCCACCGGTGAGGCGATGGGGATTGACATGACCTTTGGTGCTGCCTATGCCAAGTCTCAACTGGCGGCCAATCAAAGGTTACCTTTGAAAGGAACCGTTTTTGTATCGATGAGCGATCGCGACAAGGCAGCGATTGTGCCCGTGGTGCAGGAGTTGCAGTCCCTCGGCTTTCGGATTATTGCCACCGAAGGAACCCGCAATGCTCTGCTTGAGGCGGGTCTGAGTAATATTGAACTCATCCTCAAGCTTCATGAAGGGCGTCCCCATGTCCTCGATGCGATTAAAAATGAGCAGATTCACCTGATTCTGAATACGCCTTCGGGTCAGGAAGCCCGTACCGATGCCCAATTGATTCGTCGCACCGCCCTTGCCTACAAGATTCCGATTGTGACGACAATCGCCGGTGCCAAGGCGACGGCTGCCGCCATTAAAACCCTGCAAACCTCAACCCTCGGGGTACGGGCACTTCAGGACTACCATCGGGCGGAATGCTAAACATTGGTTTTGGCAACTATGTCTCGCCGCAGCGACTGCTGGCGATCGTCAGCCCCGACTCTGCCCCGATTAAACGCCTGATTCTCGAAGCACGGCAGCATCATCACCTCATTGATGCCACCCACGGCCGGCGGACTCGTGCCGTACTGGTCTTGGATGGGGAGATTGTCGTTCTCTCGGCGCTGCATCCTGAAACGTTGGTGGCGCGACTCAACCCACCCCCCTAGACGTCTCCAAAACATCAAAAAATAATCGTCACCCGCAGTGAGTCGGTGTAGAGGCCGGGGGCAACCCACTGCTGGGCAGGAATGCGACCGTAGATCGTCAGTGTATTGAGGACATTGTTGCCGGGAATAAACGGTCCCCGTTGCTGTGTGCCCCCAGTGCCATCGCCCCAAATGATACTGCGATTAGCATCGAGGTAGAGGTTATAGTTCAGGCGATCGCTCCCACTGCTCATTTGTCGCGGTGTAAAACTATTGCTGCCCCCTTGGCTTAGTTGAACCGTTACGGGGCGGTTGTTAAAGCGACCAGCCCCACCCCCCACACAGACAAACTGGACTTGACCAGTGGTATCCAAAGGAATGGGCGAAAAAGGATCATAGCTCCCAAAGTTCAAACCGGTCACACTTTGAAACTGACAACCCGTCCCCTGCGCCTGGGCGGCTGCCCAATACCCAAGGCAACTGAGGCCAGTGATGCATCCTATCGTGGCGAGTCGGGCAACGAACATGAGACTTCCCCTACATCAGTAAAGAGATCGTCACTGGGTGGCAGTGTCAGTTGGAACGTACAGCGCAGTTGCTCGTAGGTCACTTCAGCAGTGTAGGTTCCTGCTTCTAGGGTATCAAAGTAAAATTCTCCCCTTGGCGAGAGGGGCGATGGGATTTTTTCCTTGTTGCGTTCTAGGGTGAGTTGTCCCAAATTGGGAATGATCCGCTCACTGCCCCGCAAAATCACCACTCGTCCGACATAGTTGCGACTGGGGCGGACATCAAAGCGGGCGATCGCTCCCCCACGAAAAGGCGGTGCAATCAGTAGCTCGGTGCGGCCAATGGCAAAATCAATGGGAATATCCTGATCCTCAATCCGCAAGGCATTGCCGTAGTAGGGCAGCAAGTCTGGAATCAAAATTTTACCGCGACGATTCGTGCGACCAATTTCTTGATTACTTAAGTAGGTGCGCACACCCCCCACATTGGGCACATCCACCAAGACAAAACTCCCCTGCACCGGTCGCGTGGCAAAAACTTCACCGCCAATTGTGACGAATCCCCCTTCCACCACCACTTGCGCCTGTCCTGTATCCCCTGCCTGCGCGTAGCCAATTTGGTAGCGGCTCCAAGGGGCATTGTAAGAAAATGTGCCACTGACAAAGGCCTGCTCATTGGCCTGAAGCACCTGTCCCTGATAGCCATAGCCGACGCCCACCGGCAGCGATCGCGAGACGTTGAGGAAAGGAACCCCCTGATTTCCCTCTTGCAGCCAGCCGGTGTTAAGTGTCACCGCATTGTTCAGAAAGTAGTTAAACGTAACACTGATTTGGTTCACTGGCTGATCACTGCCAGAGAGGAAGCGCGAACCTTGCAGGTATAGACTGAGATTGCGGCGGAGTTGCACTTGAGCGAGAATCGTTGCCTGTTGCCGCACCCCTTGATCGCGGGGATTGGTAAAAAAGTACTGACCACTGATTGTTAGCCGCGACCCCAGACTGAGGGTAGCATTGGCAAAGCCCTCTAACTGCGGGCGATCGTCCCCCAAACCCAAGCCAGTATTGACATAGTTGCCACTGAGCAGGCGCACCCCACCACCAAAGGCCAGCCGCCGCCCCGGATAGTTGTAGCCAACAGCAACCCCACTCCCCAATTTTCCTTCAGTGGTACTCACCGCCGCCGCCACATCCAGCGTGCCAATGGGAATCGCCGTACTCAGGTTCAAGCCCGCATTCAAAAGATCGCCATTGCCTTCCAGACGTGCCCCCAGGGTCAAGTTATTCAAAATGCCCTGCCGATAGGCCGCCAAAAATTGCCCCTGATCTCCGTAGCTGAAATTCTCCGTGCCAAAATTTTCCCGCTCGGCACCGGCAGCCACAATAAACTCCGATAGTCCGGGGCGCAATAACGTAAACGACTGGACAAAATTACGGCTAAAGACCTGTTGATTGCCCTCAGCATCCTTTATCACAATTCGCAAGCGATTAAAGCCCCCAAAGGCGGGCAAATTTTTGAGAATAAACGGCCCCGGCGGTAACGTCACCTGCCGAATCAGCAAGTTATTCAGGTAAATTTCTGCGCTGCTGGGGGTGGTTACCTCACCCCGAAAGTCAAAGGCGGGTTGGCGAATCAGGTAAGGGCTAAGGCCAAAGTTGCGTTCCCAAACAATGCCCCCCCAAAGGCCACCCCCGCCCAACAGGTCACTGCTGATAAACGCATCCCCTAGGGTCAAAGTCGTGAGATGGCGCCGATGATCCAATCTAAAAGCGGTGAGTCCCCGTTGCAGGTTGCCATCGGCAGTCAACCCCAGCGTTGAGGTAAGGGCATTGCCACCAAAGCTAATCGCCACTTCACTGGCAGCCGTCAGTTGTTCAAAGTTATTCCAAAAAACGCCATAGTTCAGGTAGGCACTTAAGGGTTGGCTATAGCGAATCCCCGGCGGTTCATTACTCGGGTTAAAGTCAATGACCGTTTGTGGCAGTTGGGCTGCTCCCACCTGTAACCGTAGCACTAAGTTGGCATCATCCCGCTGGAATGTCATCTGCGGTGCCAACGACTGCAAGGAGACGTGCTCAATGCCTTGGATGATTTCGCGGCGACCGCCAATCTCCCTCAAACCGGCATTCACTAGATCCTGCACAGGGATGAGCACATCGTCGCCACGCACCAAAACAATCACATCCCCCTTGGTAACGCGATTCACCTCAAGGGTATAAATGGCAGAGACTTCTGCTTGGGCAGAGACTGGAGCAGCCATCAGGAGGCTACTAAGCGCAAACGCCGTTGGGAGTAGAAATTTCAGTTGTAAGGGAGGGGTTGGTGCCCACAGACTGTAATTTGACTTGGCGCACTTGGGCACAGTTGGTTTGTGGTAGAGGAATATTCCTAAAGGGGCGATCGCGATCGGCCAACACATACACCGACTCCAGCATTCGCTCGAACACCACTGTTCCCTGCTCATTCAGCCCCTGAACAGTGATACCAAGGGTTTGAATGTGGACATTGCCTTTATTGCGCAGGACAAAACTTAATTTGCCCCCTTCGACGCGACCATTCAAAATTTCGCCTTGGCGCTGGATATTGGCGGGTTGGACAAAAACTGGCAAGCTAAAGGTCTTGATAATGCGAATGGCTGCCCCTTGGGTTTCTAAGACATTGGCTGGGGGCAGTTCTGTCACCAACAGACGATAGGTTTGCTCTTCAGTGGTTGCCGGTTGCCGTACCCCAACCCGTAAAGTCCGCTGTTCTCCCGGCGGTACCGACAGCAAGACAGGGAAAGCCACGACATTGCCATCGCTTTCTGTAAGCTCTTCTCGACCATCGGCGGTTTGCTGCCAGCGGCGGACACTAATCTCAAAGTTAATCGGCACCTGCCCCGTATTGGTCAGGGTCAACAATGCCGTTCGCTGACGCGGTGAGAGAAACACCTGCACCGCATTCAGATAAAACTCCGAGGATTGTGCAGCTACTCTTGAACTCAGACCAAGAGCAAAGAGAGTAGCTAGCAGGGCAAACCGCCACCCGAATGGAAAACAGACTTTAGAACGAGACAATGACCTGAACTGTGTCACTATACGTTCCCGGTGTCAGTTGATTCAAGATGCCTGCGGGTAGGTTGTTTCCTGCTGGAATCCGGCCGTAGATGGTGAAGTTTTTGGGCAAGGCATTAGGTGCAGTGTACTCGACATCATTACTGGCATCGCATCCCCAAATCCCCGTTGCTGCAGAATCTTTGTATAGTCCATAGGGAAGACGGGCGGTACCACTGGCCATCTGGCGCTTGGGACTGGCGCAGGAAGACCCTGATGCAGAATTATTTCCTTGGCTCAGTTTGATAGTTGCTTGGGTCTTGGGTAAACACTGAACGCTGACTTTGCCTTGGGCATCTAGGGGCGTTGTTGCGTGGGCACCCAATGGAGAATAGGTGCCAAAGTTGATATTTTGAGTACCCGTAATTTTGCAAGCTGGGTTGACTTTTGCTTGAATCTGAATGTTAGCTGTTTGGGGCGAAGTTTGGGCTTTTGCCCTCTGTGCCATTAATAGAGGCAACACTCCCCCCGCAGCGGCAAGAAATAGACTGAGAAGAATCCGTTTGAGCAGGAATGAGAAAGTCATCGCCAAACCCCTTATGAGAACAACAAAAAGTTTACACTTCAGTCTTTGATGTTACTCTGATACTGAATGTAGCAAGCCTTTAGGGATGACTCGCGGTGAGCTTGCAACACACACTAGCAGTAACAATACTACAGCATACCCCCCTTGCCTACCGTGATTTCACGGAGGTTTTATCTTTCCTTTAGAAAGAAACAATAATCTGAACCGTATCGGTATAAGTACCCGGTGTCAGTTGATTCAGAGTCCCTAAAAGTGCAAGAGCTTGACCCGATGGGATGCGACCGTACACGATAATGTCTTTGACGCTAGCATTGGTCGCACTGTAGTCCACATCATTCAGGAAGTTACAGCCCCAAATGTCAAGAGGGGAGTAAGAACTATCCCGATACAAAAAATAAGGAAGGCGAGCAGAGCCAGAAGCCATACGCCGCAGCGGTACAAGACAACTGGACAAAGCAGCAGGATAACTCCCCTGATTCAGCCGAATGGTTGCTTGGGTGCCCGGTAAGCATTGCACACTCACCTGACCTTGGGCATCTAGCGCTTGGGTGTAGTGGGTACCGAGGGGATCATAGGTGCCAAAGTTAATATCCTGAACGCCCTTAATCACACAGGCTGCCTTCACCGTCGCCTGAACGTTGATGTTACTGGTTTGAGGTGAAGTTTGAGCATGGGCGCGCTGAGCCGTTAGGAGTGGCAATAGACCACTGGCAGCAGTCAAAAATAAACTTATTGGGTAGAGCTTTAGCCTCAGAAAACAGGGGCGATGCATAAGACTCTTCTCCCAACAGTTCATCAGTATTTTAATTGCTAGAGTGAAGCCTACAAATTGCTAATTATGATTATGAATTTGGAGAGCACTCAGTCATGACTCGTAGGCCAAGCTTACGCAAGCCTAATGTGAAGGTGTGCGGCGAATTCACAATTGCAGCCGTTATAGGGATGCTGTCAACCCTACACCACTTACAGGACTTATGAACAGAGAATTTTAACTACGCAACAAAAGTTAATCTAAAGATTGGCACCCCCAAGCGTCAGGATCATCGTTGATGGCATGCGATCGCCATCGAAGGCAGTCTCAAAAATATTTTTGTAATGTTGATTGACCCCATTTTATTTGAGTGTATGCTAGTGCCTAGGAAAATTTTGTAGCCCTTTGATTTGGAGTGATTGCTGTGTTGCCAGACTTGCTAAGTTTTGATGCTTTGCTTCAGAGTTTGCGTAATATTGACACCCTAACCGAGTGGGAAATGGCGGTTCTGGGCATTATTGTCATCGTGGTTGGCATTTCTCTAGGGAACTGGGTCTGGCCAAGGATTTTGCAGGGGCTATTTATTCTTCTGTATCTTGGTGTAACTGCTATTCCCCTATTTTTGGTGGCGAACGGTATTCTACACCAGTGGCAAGATGTGGTCTTTAGCTGCCTAGTTATCGGCTTTTTGGGGTCAATCCCGTTACTCCCCTTTTTTGCTGTTTCCAGTATTCAGCGAAAAATAGATGGCCTCAAGCAACAGGTGAACACACCACCTGCATCAGCTCCTATTAATTTCGAAAGGGAGTGAGATATTTTCAAGAGGGATAGGCTATACTCAAAGCATCATGAATGTTACTCAAGAATATGAGCTATAGCTTGGACTGACGAGAGCGGGTTGTCTCCTATATCAAGCAAGGTGGCAAAATCAGTGAAGCGACTCAAATTTTTCAGGTCAGTCGCGCCACCATCCATCGCTGGCTGAAGCGAGAGGACTTAGCGCCCACGGTTGTCCCCCGTCGTCCTTGGAAGCTGGATTGGGCGGCCTTAGCAGCCGATGTTGCTGCCCATCCCGATGACCGTTTAATCGACCGTACCCAGCGATTTGGCGTCCAAGTTTCCACCATTAGTTATGCCCTCGACCAGATGGGCATCACCCGAAAAAAAACAGATACGTTACCAAGAACGGTGTGAAGAAGAGCGACAAGCGTATCAACAGCAGCTCGACACATGGGTAGAGAGCCACGGCAAGGAAACGCTGGTGTATATCGATGAAACGGGGTTTGACTCTCGGGTGGCGTGTGAGTATGGGTAGTCAGCGCGAGGCCAACGAATTGATGGAGAGCGAGCGGGGAAGCGTCAGAAAAGAGAGAGTTGAGTCGCAGGACGGTATAGACACCAGAAAGACTTCATCGCGCCGATGCTGTTTTCAGGATATTTGAATGCGGTAGGGTTTGTGAGCTGGCTGAGTCAATACTGTTTGTCAGCGTTAGAGAAACGTTCGTTGTTGATGATGGATAATGCACCGATTCATCCGAAAGGGGTGATTCAGGCAGTGGTGAAAGCGGCGGGTCACGAGGTGTTATTTTTACCGAAATACTCTCCTGATTTGAATGTGATTGAGCACGACTTCAGTGCGCTGAAGCGAGCGCGGATGTATGCAGGGTCAAACAGTTCTATGGATGAAGTGATTCGCAAGTATTGTGCTGGATAATGTCTCATTCTTTATTGGAATAGCTATATGTTTTGAGCCTCAAGGGCAATCTACGGCATCTGTATTCTACTCAGTCTTGACGGTGGGGTAGAGTGGTTGGCGCAGGCGGTGCGTTGCCATGCCATTGTCTGAGTATGCGTTTGCCCTGTGGGCAAAGACACAGGGCTTCAAAACTACGGTAATCTTATAGAGAAACTAGAGTATTGCTAGCAGTGCTATGGGCATCACTATTGAAAACGTTTCTAAGTCCTTTGGCTCCTTTCAAGCGGTCAAGCAGGTGGATTTGGATATTGCCAGTGGCTCTTTGGTGGCGCTGTTGGGGCCTTCAGGTTCCGGCAAATCAACCTTACTGCGGCTGATTGCGGGTTTAGAGATGCCCGACACTGGCCGAATTCTGCTCACGGGCAAGGACGCCACCTATCAAAGTGTCCAAGAACGTAATATTGGCTTCGTCTTTCAGCACTATGCCCTTTTTAAGCACATGACTGTGCGCCAAAATATCGCCTTTGGCCTAGAGCTGCGCAAGGTGCCCCGTGCCAAGATCAAAGCTCGGGTTGAGGAGTTGCTCGAGTTGGTGCAGTTGGGTGGCTTGGGCGATCGCTACCCCTCTCAGCTCTCTGGGGGACAACGCCAGCGGGTGGCTCTTGCCCGTGCCCTTGCCGTAGAACCCAAGGTGCTATTGCTGGATGAACCCTTTGGTGCCCTCGATGCCAAGGTACGTAAGGAACTGCGAGCATGGCTACGCCACCTCCACGATGATGTCCATGTGACAACGGTCTTCGTGACCCATGACCAAGAGGAGGCTATGGAAGTCGCGGATCAAATTGTTGTCATGAACAAAGGCCAAGTGGAGCAGGTGGGCACCCCCGCTGAAATTTACGACCATCCCGCTAGCCCCTTTGTGATGAGCTTTATTGGCCCTGTGAACGTCTTGCGCTCCCGCGTCTTTCAGCAAAGCGAAGGCACGGCTGCCCACTGCGATATTTTTCTGCGCCCGCGCGACATCATCATTGAGACGAGTCCCAATGGTAACACCGTCTCAGCTCGCATTCACCGCATCATTCACTTGGGTTGGGAAATTCAAGTGGAACTGCGCCTAGATGATGGACAGGAGCTGATGGCTCACCTATCGCGAGAGCGATTTGACGAGCTGCGCCTTGAACCCCAGCAACAGGTCTTTATTAAGCCAAGGGAGGCAAAGTCCTTTCCCCTTTACTACAGTATTTAGGCACCAAAAAATCCGTTCATCCCTTGAACAAAGGGGGTCAAACTTGCTATGCTAACAAAGCAACGCAATGGGGTGTCGCCAAGCGGTAAGGCAGCGGGTTTTGGTCCCGCCATTCGGGGGTTCGAATCCTCCCGCCCCAGTTAGGTTATAGACATCAATGCCAAGAATATTACCTTCATTACTGGCCTTAGATTTTGATGGCGTCCTCTGCAACGGCCTGCGAGAATATTTTCAAACCAGTTGGCAGGTGTATCAGCAGGTGTGGCCTGAGCAGCCCCTTGTGCTTTCCCTAGAGGAACTAGAAAGGCAATTTGGTCAATTGCGCCCTGTGATTACGGTGGGTTGGGAAATGCCGCTCCTGTTGCGAGCAATTGTTGAAGGCACCTCTACTCAAGAGATTCTCCAAAACTGGCCAAAGGTGCGCGATCGCCTACTTGCTACCTACCATCTCACTGCCACCGATTTGGGAGAACGAGTGGACGGCCTGCGCGATCGCTGGATTGCAACGGACTGGCAAAGCTGGCTGGCGCTCCATGACTTTTATGACGGTGTCGTAGCCGCTTTGCAACGCTGGCAGACTCAAGGTCAACCCCTCGCCATTGTCACCACCAAGGAGCAGCGCTTTGTTACGTATTTGCTAGAGCAAGCGGGCATCTCCTTTCCCCCAAGGGCGATCTATGGCAAAGACCAACAGCAGCCAAAACCTGTGATTCTTGAGGCGCTTCAGTCAACCTATGGTGCTCCCCTGTGGTTTGTTGAGGATCGCCTCGGGGCACTGTTACAGGTTGCGGCTACACCGGAACTAGAGGAAACAGAACTCTTCTTGGCGACATGGGGCTATACCACTGCTGGCGATCGCGCCCAAGCCGAGGCACATCCGCGCATCCATCTCCTCAGCCGAGAACAATTTTGTGAATTTCCCCACTGGCTTTGCCCCTAACCCCTTGTCTTTCAAGGTGGTTTTCTCTATACTGGAAAAGCTGCGCAACAGCGCGGGTCGCTAGCTCAGCGGTAGAGCACTCGGCTTTTAACCGATTGGTCTTGGGTTCGAATCCCAGGCGACCCATTCCAACTAGCTATCCAATAGCCGGCGGAGTTCTGCCATATCGTCATCAATAGATTTACTCTGAGAGGATGAACTGGGGCGTGGTGCGTCCTGCACTTCGGGAGTAGAGACGTTGATATTAATATTTAACTGACTGCTGCCACTGGAGGTCTGGGGGAGTGTCCCCGCGGAGGAAGCATCGGGCAACAAGCCCATCTGCCGCTTCATTTCCAGCAGTTCAAATTCCACATCCTGTTTGTTGGCGCTGCTTTGGAGCGCTTGGAATTTACTTTCGAGAGTATCGCCACTCAGTTCAGCGATCGCTTGGGAGCGGGCTTCCATTTGCAGGACTTTATCTTCCATACGCTCAAATGCCGCCATCGCATTGGAGGTGCCCACCTTGCTGACCGCTTGATGAATCTGCTCAGAGGCTTTGGCTGCCCGGACACGCGCTTTGAGCATTTCCTTCTTCGTTTTCGCCTCAGAAATTTTGCTTTCAAGGGCGGTCAAGTTGTCCTTAAGGGTTTTTACTTGGACTGCCATTTGATCCACTTGGGCTTTAAGGGCGGCAGCGGTATCTGCGGCAGTTTTCTTGCGGTTCAAGGCTTCCAACGCGAGGGCTTCATCTCCTCTACTGAGGGCAAGGCGTGCCCGCTCTTCCCACTGTTGGGCATCCTTAAGATTTTGGGCGTACTGCTGCTCTAGTCGTTTCTGAGCAGCAATGGCTTGAGCAACGGCTTGGCGCAACTTCACCAAGTCCTCGTTCATGTCAATAATTGTTTGCTCAAGGATTTTTTCTGGATCTTCAGCAGCACTGACAATGGCATTGAGATTAGAGCGAATCACCATGCCGACACGATCAAGTAAACCCATGCTTTGCCTCGTCAATAACTCGTTGACTCTACTCTAGCGCATGCCCTCTACATCCCCATGATGCAGTAGCCCGAATCCACATAAAGAATTTGACCAGTGATGCCACTGGCTAGATCGCTGGCAAGAAAAGCTGCTGTGTTGCCCACCTCTGTTTGGGTCACTGTGCGCCGCAGCGGAGCCGTGGCTTCCACATGGTGGATCATATCGAGAATGCCCCCCACTGCTGAGGAAGCCAAGGTGCGAATTGGACCAGCGGAGATACCGTTGACACGGATATTCTGAGGCCCCAATTCTGCCGCGAGGTAGCGCACATTCATTTCTAGGGCTGCCTTGGCAATCCCCATGACATTGTAGTTCGGCACAACCCGTACACCCCCCAAATAAGTCAGGGTAATGATTGACCCGCCGTTGGTCATCAATGGTTTAGCGGCACGGCTGAGAGAGATCAGGGAGTAGGCACTGATGTCGAGAGCGAGATTAAAGCCTTCAAGGGAGACGGCGGAAAAGTCACCACTGAGATCTTCTTTTTGGGCAAAGGCCAAACAGTGAATCAAAATATCTAAGCCACCCCAAGTAGAGGCAATGGCAGCAAAGGCTTCGTCAATTTGTTGAGGTTGCTGCACATCTAGGGGTAAAAGCAGTTTGGGGTCTAAAGGAGCAGTCAGTTCCTCGACCTTTTGCTTCAGCTTTCCCCGCTCGTCGGGAAGATACGTCACTGCCAGTTCAGCACCTGCTGCATGGAGCTGTTGGGCAATCCCCCAAGCAATGGAGCGATTATTGGCAATGCCGGTCACAAGGGCGCGTTTTCCCGATAGGTCTAGGAGCATAGGTACAGCCAGTGTGAATGATCTAACCCTCTGATCGTACCAGAGGGGCTGCTGCCTTTAGCGCCAGCGTAGGACTTGGGTTTTCAAGGGGTTGACAAATTCCCGTCCCTCTTGGGTGGCTTTCTCGTACTCCCGCTTAAGCTGGTAATACCATTTAGCTTGGTAATCGGCCTCTTTGATAAGCGTCAACGGTGGCTTGTACTTTAGGCCTTCGCTTTGCTTGGCCACAATGCGCAAATCTTGGTTGAGAAATTCCCGCGCTAAGGGAGCCAGTAAGGGTTTCAGGGGGGCGAGCCATGGAAAGGTCCAGTAGTAGGTGGCAGTGAGTTCAGTTTCCTGATCGTTGATGGGGGTGAGGGTAATCAGAAAACAAAAGGTGTGGCGATCGCTATAGTTGGTTTCGATGCGAATCCCCGGCAGCCGATAGATAATTTCCACCTCAGGATGGCCACCTAAAATATGGTGTGCCCACGACTTGCGCAACAGGGGATGGCGGCGCATGGTAAAGCCATAGGGCGACGGATCAAAGGTTTTTGCCTTCTCAAAGAGCTTGCCCCGCTTGCGCCACCACCACGCCCCATGGACAAAGGGCGCATGGGAGGGATCCATAAAGTTAATAAACACCTGATCCAAATGTCCCGGAAAGATGAATTTTTGCACCGCTTGAGGTTGGGTCTCGGCGCTAAATCCGGGCACAAGGGGCACCTCTAGGGTCGGTTCACTGACATCACGCTCATTGGCTGGGAAAAAAATCCAGAGATTGCCCTGCACCTCGCGTACGGGATAACTCAACACACCAAAGTGCTTGAGATCCACATCACTATCACTGGTCAGGGAGGGAATCAGCGTACAGTGGCCGTGGGCATTGAAGCGCCAGCCGTGGTAGGGGCACTCCACCTCTTCCCCATCAAAGTGACCATAGTGTAGGGGAATGCCACGGTGAGGGCAGAGATTGCGCAGCGCAAAGGGCTTGCCTGAAGTGGTACGGCAGAAGAGAATAGGCTCCCCTAAAAGCACCTTGGCTTGGCAGCGACCCGGCTTGAGGTCAGCGGCTGGCAGGCCATAGTACCAGATATTGCGTAAGAAACTACTACCCTCATGGAGGGAGAATGAAGTGCTGCTGGAGTTCATAACCAGACTCTACCAGATGCTCGGCAGTTATTTTCTACGTTACGCCGAAGCAGCCGTCAAGTCAGTCACATACCGCAGCAAGATCCCCTTCTGGCCAATGATGAACCCTTGATCAGGACTAAAGAAGAGAATTTTATAAAAGTTGGAGGGGACTTTTTTCACGTCCACATCCTGCTGCCACGTTTGGCCACCATCTTGGCTACAGAGCAGTACCCCAGCACCCCCTGCTAGCCATACTTCATTGGGTGTGCGATAGGCCAGATCAAGGAAGCCAACACTATTGCGACGCAGGGGACTCAGCAGTTCTCCCCAGTTTTCGGAATTGTCTGGATCAGAGAAGGCAATTTTACCGCCATTGACAATCATCCAGAGCCGACCATCCGGGGTAAAGCCCATATTGTGGACACGGCGCGAGGTGGTGCGATTGTGGGGTTGCCAAGCCGTTTGTCCCGGCTGCCACGTGGAGTAAAAGCTCCCCCGCGAGGAGACAGCCACATACTCCCCAGAGGGCGAACGGTTGAGGTTGCGCATGACCCCAATGGCTTCTTGGACTAATGCTTGCCAGTTTTTGCCGCTGTCTTTGGTACGGTAAATGGCGCCTACATCGGTCATCATTTCCGCAGCGCCATTGCCGAGGGCTTTGATCAGGCGGGGTGAGCCGGGGAGTTTGGGATTGAGGGGAATTTGACTCCAAGATTGGCCACCATCGGTCGTGTGCAGCATAATGGGTGGCTCACCGACAATCCAGCCCTCGTTCCCTTGGAAGCTAACGCTGTTGAAGCGATAGTCGGGATTATCTAAAACCAGCGTACGGGGTTCCCAAGTTTGACCACCGTCGCGAGTTTCCATCAGTGTGGCATTGGCACCCACCAACCAACCGTGATTACGGTCAATAAAGCTCATATCGAGAATGGTTGAGGTGGTTGGTAGTTGGATGGCTTCCCAAGGGTTGTAGTCCAAGGCGGGGATGGCAAGGGCAGAGGTACTCAGGCTCATCCAGAGGACAACGGTCACCAGTAGCCAATGCAGGAACTTGATTCCTTTCATTTTTTGCCAGTAACTGTCAATTTGTTTAGCGAACATTATAGAAACTCAGTAGAAAAAGAACGGCAAGGGCAAGACCACCAAAAATGAGGATATTTTTTTGGCCGGGGGTGAGGCGATTCACACCCAAGCCGTAGTTCAGATTTTCCTTGAAGCCTGAGGGGGATCCCACAGGTCCAATGTTGCTAAATTGCTTTTTCGGAGCACTGCACACTGGACACCGCCAGTTTACGGGGAGATCAGCAAAGGCTGTCCCCGGCGGAATCGAGCGATTTTCGTCTCCCTTTGAGGGTTCATAGATGTAGCCGCAGGCACGGCACTCAAACCGATCTAAGGGCGCAACATCAGGGGTTTCGGCGGTCATACCTCAGAAATTTTTAAGATTTGCGACATACATCTTAATACTACGGGATTTAGGGGCGTTTCTTGTGATGAGGACAGGGGAGTTTTCAGGACAATACTGCGAAACTCTAAGACATGTAACGAAAGATCAGACCTTTGCAACATAAATATAAAGAAAAGATTAGGGAAGCCAGCCCTGCCAAGAAGTGATGCCATGATAGGGGTATTCAATTGAGGTCAGCCCATATAGACCTTAACCTTAAATCTCCTTTAATATTCCGTAGAATGCTGGCTTCCATATCACCAAGGGGGCTGGCATTTTACTTTTGGGGGTAGAATAGAGACCTGCACTTTCTACGGGTCGCCTGTGACTCCCACATTGTGTTGGCACTATCCACCGCTCCAAGCAGGAATTCTCTGTCGGCGCTATCAGCGATTTTTTGCGGAGATTGAGTTGACCTCTGGCGATCGCATCACAGCCCACTGCCCGAATACAGGGCCGATGACAGGAATCTGCCAAGTGGGTGCCCCCGTTCAAGTCTCCTACCATGCAGATCCCAAGCGCAAGCTGGCCTATACGTGGGAAATGATTTTCGTTGATGGCACGTGGGTGGGGGTAAATACGAGTTTGCCGAATCGGGTGATTGCTTCCGCATTGGCGGCAGGCATCCTACCGGAACTAGCTGGGTACGGCACTCAGCAGCGAGAGGTGGCCTATGGTCAAGAGCGCAGCCGCATTGACTTTTACTTGGCGGATCATCCCCAACAGCCCCCTGCCTATGTTGAGGTGAAAAATACCACTTGGGCGCAAGGGGGGTTAGCCCTGTTTCCTGATACGGTGACCATGCGAGGTCAAAAGCATCTGCGGGAACTGCAATGGCTACGGCAAACCCAACCTGACACTCGTGTGTGTATGCTCTACTTTATTAATCGCGGTGATTGCGATCGCTTTGCGCCGGGAGACAGTGCCGATCCCACCTATGGACAACTCTTACGCGCCGCCTACAACCAAGGGGTGGAAATTTTGCCCTATCGTTTTGCCATTGAGCCAACGGGCATTCAGTTTTTGGGAACGGCCAAGCTGGTACTCTAGGACACTTGGCTAAGTTCAATCAGATTGCCATCGGGATCTGCGACAAAGATTGCGGTTCGTCCTGAGGCACTGCGCTGCAAGGGAATTTGGGCTGCCACTAGGCGTTGTTCGAGACTGGCTAAATCAGTTACGCCAAGAGCAAAGTGGGGGTTACGTCCCCACCGCTGATCTTGACAGGGATCAACCACCTGCTCCGCTGGGATGAGATGAATTTGCACCGTACCGATTTGATACCAGCGGCCGGGGAATTTCAGGGGGCGATCGACGGGGGTAAGACCCAGCAACCCTTCATAGAAGGCCGCAGCTCGCTCCAAATCCGTGACGTTAATAGCAACGTGGAGAAAGACCATCAGGAATTGGCGGGTTGCGTCACCCCTAAGCGAATTTCTGAGCAAAAGGAGGCCATACTAAAGCCACCAAAGCGCTTGAGAATACTGGTGCGCAGGCGTAGATTGGGGCTGGCAAACCAAAGGCGCTCTTCAGAGTACATGGTTTCGTATTCGGTAATCAGTGTTAGGGCACCATCACTGCCCATACTGAAGCGACCGGCAACCGGTGCTTTTTCGGCATAGCCCATTTCCCGCAGGAGCTTGCCTTCCATCCGTGACCCCTGATCCATGATCGGCACCAGTACCGTTGAGCCTTCGTGCTTCTCGCTGTCCCATTCCATCGTGCCGTCCCAACTGACCCGTGCACCGCACACTGCCCAAGCGGGATCCATGTCATATTGCTGACACAGGGCAATGACCGCAGGATCATCCACAGACAGTAATTCAATGGTTAACTGAGACTTGCCTGACTCAGTTTGCTTAAAGGCCAAGTGATGACTGGTACGTTGGGAAAACCAGCGGCCAGCACTTTGGGCAAAAAAGTCGCGGATGTCCATACCTGCGCACACTATGTAATGGGGACAAGAGCAGTATTTTTGAGTCTTTTTTTAGGGTACACCGTCTCTTCGATTCCTTCCAAACGATCGCGCTGAGGAAAGATGCAGTCAAAGATTAACAATGTAACAATATGTAAACGAGTTTAAGATTTAAGATAGAAGTAGGTCGCCCTCATCAATCCCTATGCTGCACTCAAATTTACCTGAACCTCAACTGCTTAAGGTCTTGCTGGAGCCGCTACTCGAAGATTTTCAGTACTGGTTCACGCGATCGCGATCGCTCTTGCAGACAGAAGTGATTCCCTTCTTGAACGTGGCGGAACAGCAGGCACTCCTTGAACGGGTGGAGACGGCCCTCAATGATGTGATTGCTACCCAAAGCCTCTTTCGGGCAACGGACGGCCAAGTGGGGGTTGATACACAGGTACTGATGCAGTGGCATACGCTCTTGATGGAGTGCTGGCAGGTTGCCCACCACTATCGCTTATCCAAATCTTGTGACGCTTAAACCATTCTCGGCGCTTGGCTCGGAGGTGCTCTCTTCATGTTGCAGTTGATCTATATTGTTGCCTTTACAGTCTTGGCACTACTGGCCATGGCTAATCTGATTCGGAGTTTGTTGACCCTCGGCATTGAATCACAACGCCAATTTTCACCGCCACGGGTGACCCATCCCGAACTGTTAGATAGCGATGGTCATGTGATTGATGAGCCCCTGTTGGTGATGCGCTCTCTCAGTGTGGAGGATGCCCGTGCCCAACTGGATGCGATCTACCGCGAATCCCCCAGCTACGGTGACGACGCCCGTGGAGAAACCCAAGCCTAAATTCTTAGGCTCCTATGGGCAGTTCCTGACCCGCTGGTTTCAGGTGGATGCAACGGCACTGGCGGAGGTCTTGGCTAGGGCACGGCAGGAATTAGCGGCGACGGAGGTCTTGCTGATTGGCAAACCTCAATCGGGGAAAAGTTCGATTGTGCGGGCAATGACGGGTGCCGATGCCAGTATTGTCGGGGCGGGGTTTCGTCCCCATACGCGGCAAACACAGCGCTATGACTATCCCACGGCTGAACTGCCACTGCTCACCTTCACGGATACAGTGGGCTTGGGGGAAACGCCAGAGCAAACGGCTGAGGTGGTGGCGGAATTGGATCACCTGTTGCAGCAAAGTCAACGGGCACGAGTGATTATTTTGACGGTCAAGGTAACGGATTTTGCGGGCGATCGCCTGCACCAAGTGGCAAAGGCACTGAAGAAGGCTCATCCAGAGATTCCGTTTATTTTGGCCATTACCTGTCTGCACGAGCTGTATCCCCCCAACCAAGAAAATCATCCCCCCTATCCCCCAGAGATTCCTGAGGTTAATTTGGCGATCGCTGGCCATAAGGAGCGCTTTGCTGACATTAGCGATCGCGTCATTCCCCTTGACTTTACGTTGGAGGAAGACGGCTACACCCCTGTTTTTTATGGCTTTGAGACCCTTGCTACAACCCTAGAGGCAGTGCTGCCCAAAGCAGAAGCCCAACTGCTCCGCAAGCTGATCGCCCAATCCCATCTCAGTGATCAACTGGCTCCCCTCTATCGTCAGGTGGGGCGGCGCTACATTGCCCCCTTTGCAGTGATGGCGGGAACCTTGGCGGCAGTGCCTTTGCCCTTTGCCACGATGCCAGTCCTTGTGGGGGTGCAGGTGGTGATGGTGGTGCTGCTGGGGCAGTTGTACGGTCAGACCCTTTCGCCTTCCCAAGCCGGGGGCATCTTGACCACAATTGGCGGCGGATTTGTGGCGCGGTTGGTGGGGCAACAGTTGATTAAATTGATTCCGGGTTTGGGATCGGTGCTGTCTGCCTCTTGGGCGGCGGCCTATACTTGGGCCTTGGGGGAAGCCGCCTGTGTCTATTTTGGCGACGTGATGGGGGGCAAAACTCCCGATCCGCAGCGCATTCAGCAGGTACTCCAAGAAACATTGGCAACCGCACATTTACGCTTGCGCCAAAGCGAGTCCTAAATCAAGCCATCGTTTTGAGGGGCATTGGCCTTCAGGGAGCCATCCGCTTGCCAGCGCACTTCCCCGGCTTCTCCGACCACAAAATAGGGAATTTCTTTCTCCTTTAGATAGCGGGCGATCGCGGGATCAAGGGCGTTGCGACTAAGAATGACACTGCGCGGCTTAACAATCTCAAAGAGGCGTGGCGTTAATTTTCGCCCCCACCACCAGAGAACCTGCGGTGGCTCCACGGGCGTCACGGCCAGCCAATCCGTTTGAGCGGCATCGCGACTGGGATCACTGACAAAGAGCCACTGACTGTTGCCCATCTCCAAGGTCAAGATAGCCGGATCCGCCCGCAGGACAGTAATTTTCACCTGACCCAGTTGAACGGGTTGCCGCAGGGGAAGCGATTGATGGGGCACCTTGAGGGTGGTCAACATTTCCCGGTAGGCAGGATCACTCTTGGCCGTTGGCACATCCGTAAACTGGCGAATTGGGGTGATCCCATGAATCTCGCGCCAGCCCTGTTGTTGACGGTACTGGCGATCGCTGGCCACCGCCCAATCAATGCGGTTAATGCCCTCTTGAGCCAAGAAAGCCGTTAGCCCTTGGGGATCTCCCCCATTAATGACGACTGTCCCCGCTGGTTGCTGAACCACCAGTGTCGGCACCTGTGTATTGGCCAGAACCGTAGCTTGAAAGAGGGTGTTTTGGCGCAGAATAAAGGGCACGAGAACCAGAGTGACACCAAGGGTAAACAGCAAAAACCAACGGCGCCGCCAGCGAGGACTCAGCCACCCAAGGACAATCAGGCCATAGAGAACAACAACTTGCAGCCAACCCAAACTGCCAAGGGCGATCGTTGCCCCCGGCCACTGGCCGATGGTTTGAATCAGCCACAGGAGGAAAGCTGTGGGGTAGTAGAGGAGCCAAGCAAGCGCCGATCCCACAGGCGGAACGAGGAGGCCGACCATGGCACTGATGAAGCCGCCAACCGTCAAGAGAACCAAGGGCAGATTGGCAAGGACATTAGCCAGCAGACCATACACCGGGAAAATACCGAAGATTGCCAAAGAGAGGGGCAGTACCCAAAGGGTGGCCGCGAGGGGTACCGCGACAAGGTTGCGCAGGGGTGTTGGCAACCAATCGAGGCGATCGCTGATCGGTTGAGCACTGACAATGAGACCCAAGGTGGCTAGGAAGCTCAACTGAAAGCCAATGTCCTCAATCCACAGGGGATTGTAGATCAGCATGGCAGTGGCGATCGCCAGCAGAATCACGAGGGGTTGCCCCTTTTGACCATTCACCAAAGCCACCAGACCCGCCAAGCCCATCAACACAGCGCGAATTGCTGAGGGGGCAAACCCACTCAAACAGGCAAAGAGCACCAAGACCCCAGCCCCCAAACCATAGCGCCACTGCTGCGGCAGGAAACGCGTCACCGCCAAGACAACTGCCAACAAAATCGCCGTATGAAACCCCGAGGCCGCCAGAGCATGGGATAGCCCCACGCGCCGAAAGCTGTCGCGCACCTCAAAGGGAATGGCCACCGCGCGGTTCCCCAGCACCATTGCCGAGACCACCGCACCATAGCGATCGCCCAACCCTTGGGCATGGACTTGGATAATCCGCTGCCGCAGTGCCCACAACCCCCAAGGTGATCCCTGATCCAAAATCGTGACCTTGTTGCCTGCTAAGCCAGCAAAGGTGTGCTGTAACTGAAGCTGCCGCCGAAAGTTAAAGGCACGAAAAAACTCACTGCCCCCCCCACGAGGCAGATAGAGCCGCCCCGAAATCTGGATCCGTTGGCTGGGATGTAGCTTTGCCCCTTCCGCTGCTGGCAGTGTCACATAGAGGCGGCCACTGGCTCTCCCTTGCAGCACCTCACTTTGGGCCGGTACTTGACTGAGATTTTGATAGCGCTCCACCCCTAGGAAAAAGCGTCGTCGCCCAGCGCGATTAGGTAGTGGTGTGGTTTCAACACGCCCCTCGACGAGCACCGTTGACGGTAGGTTCAACCCCTCAAGACGGGGCACTAAACTGCTGATGTCATTCACCCCCGGCTGGGGCGTGCGCAGCCACACATAGGCCATCGCTAAAAGGGCAACCCCGGTGGCGATCGCGAAACTTCGACTCGAAGGCAGGCGCAGCCAAACCTTACCGCCCCAGCGCCGCCCGCTGTAGAGCATCCCTCCTAGGGCCAAGACCCCCAGCCAACCCCACTGAAAGAGACTGAAAACACACCCCGTAATGAAGGCGATCGCCCAGAGAATTCCATCCGCCTTGGTAATGCTGAACATAGCCTTGTTGGGGTTGGCGTCCAGAGACTTAGGAGAAACTTTAAGACGGCATCATGCTGTAGGGACAGAGTTTTAGAACCAATTCAGACTTTAACCTATGTCATGCCAACACTAAGGGGCACCCGCGTCTTTTTTTCGGCGTCAATGGTCACCTCTTCAGGACGGCAGCGCACGACACTGACCTCAAGTCCCTCTGCGCCCTCAGCCTTCAAGTCCTCAATGTAGCCATCCTTCTCTTTTTCCGCCTCCATGGGTGTCAGAAAAGGGCCAAAGTAGTAGGTGCAGGGGGGGGTTTTCGTTTCTATCTTGACCCACCATGCCAGACCCATACCATTGACGAGATCGGCGAGCCAGCTTGTAAAACTTGTATTGCTATCGTTAAACATTGACAGTATTCCTCCGAGACTTGCCAAGTTGCCCTAACCAATCAATTCAATACATTTGTTGGTTTACTCTCTATTTGTGTATAACTGATCCCCCCCTAAATGTGTAGGGTGAAAATTTCAAACCATCGATTGTCATAATTTATTTACATTAAGAGTCCCCACGAGGACAAGATCACTCATTCAACCCTGACGCTGAAGGTAAACGCAGTGGCGCTGGGCATGGCTCAAGGGGGTCGTGAATGCCTGAATGTCTAGCTGTTGACTGCGGTATCGCGGCAAGAGGGTCTCTAAATGCTGGGTATCCTCGTCGCTCCATTGGCCTCGGTACAGGACTAAAATGCCCCCCGATCGCAATAGGGGCAACCCATAGGCACAACAACGAGCCACATCACCGACGGCTCGAATCAAGGCCAAATCATAGCGGCGCTCATGGGCTTCTGCCCGTCCCCATTGCGGCTGAATGTTGGCCAAACCAACACTTGAAGGGAGAGAGTGCAAAAATTTGACTTTCTTTTGGGTCGCTTCAAGGAGGGTCACTGACCAATCGGGGCGGGCGATCGCCACCGGTACCCCCGGAAAACCACCGCCACTGCCAATATCAATGACCTGTTGAATCTTAGTTCCCCAAGGTGTTCCCCCAGTAGGCTGAAGCCATGGCAAAATCCCCCGCAACGAATCCCAGAGGTGCTTCTCCCAGAAATCAGGGACTGCCGTAATCCGCGTCAAGTTGATCCCTTGGTTGGCTGCGAGGATTGCCCCATAGAAGCGTTGGAACTGTTCCTGCTGTTGGGGTGTGGGTTGCCACTGGAGGGTCTCCTGCCAAGGGAATGGCTCAAGCAATAACGGCCTAGGACTCGCCATCACCACCACTGGGCAACTCTTTCTTTGCTGTTAGCACCTCCCACGCCGCTTTGAGTCGCTCCTCAAAATCCTTGACATGGCTAGAGACGGTATCAGCATTCGACTTCAGCTCTGCGATCGCCGTTTCAAGGGCTTTTTGCACATCTGCTGGCAGGGCTTTTAACTGAGCGGCGGCAAAGCGCTGGAGAGCCGCCAGCAGTTCTTTGGCTGCTTCAATCACCTCCTCAGCACTGACGGTTTCTCCAAGGGGCTCAGGGGTGGATGACTCGGCAGCAGCAACCGGTTCTTCAGTTGTTGTGGGTGGGACTTGTTCTTCAGACATGGAGGTAGGCTCCTAAACGTACTCATTCATAACTGCACAACTGGTACCCTTACCTTAGCAAATGCTGCCTTTGATCTTTTGCGGTAACTCGAAAACAAAACCCCACCCCCCTAGGGGTAGGGCATCTATTTCCTCACTAGCTAGGGACAGCTAGAAGCTAAAGGTTGTTCGCACAACCCCCAGAAGCAGCGGCGCGTTGTTACTGTTGCTGTTGGAATTGACCACGGCAATGAGGCCAGGTGTAATTGAAATATTCCGCGAGATCGGAATACGGTATAGCCCTTCGATGTGATAGGAGTTAAAGGTTGCACCCGGTGCACCCGGTACATTGCGGACGCTAATGGTTTGCGGGGGTTGACCGATAATTAAACCGAGAACGTCACCCTTACGCCAGATGTCCGGTACAGCAAAGGTGGCGGCCCAGTTTAAGACTTCTGCTTCTCGCCGTGGGCCTGTGAATCCTTGTACCTGATAGACATTGGAGTAGCCGACCCAGCCTGCAATGTTGAATTTTTGAATGGGGCGGTAGCTAAACTGAAAGCCAAAATTGTCAGCTGCTGCATTGGCATTATTGCCAATGGGGTTGGCAGCAGAGCCGGGAAAAACGGGAAGCCCACTGCTTCCTGTTCCGCCAGCAACACTGACACCAAAGGAGCGCACATAGGTAAATCCCATGGCGAGGTTCTTCGCAGGTCGCCAGTCGAGTTGGGCCAAGGCGGCATAGGCACCGTCGAAGAGACCATTAGTATTTGGTGTATTTCGATTTGGATTAGCTGCGTTCGGTGCCTGATAGCTCAGATTTAGGGTTAGGCCAGTGCCCCGCTCTCTATTTTCAAGGAGGGTATAGCGCAGTGTTAAGCCAGCGCCGCCACCAAAGCGATAGAGGGGGTTAAAGCGACCAAACCGGCTAATGGCTCCCGTTTCATCGGACTGCAAGAGGGGGTTAAAGGTAAAGACATTCTTGTCGAAATTGCCTGCTGATGCATCAAAGGCAAGGAACAGGCGGTTGGTCAGAGGGGTGCGGTAGTAGAGGTCGTCAATGGTGAATTGGCCGCCAGTGTTGGTGTCGTAGCTGAGCCGTGCCATGTTGGTACCGGTAACAGTTCCGTAGTTAGGCATATTGGCCGCCTGAATGCGCACCCGCAGGACATCCTTACCATAGAAGCTGGTGTCAAAGTTCAGCCGAGCGCGGTAGGTAGCAACGGTATTGTCCTCGATGGTGGGCCCGCGATTGGGAACAGCGTTAGCGGCAACGGATTGGGTGCCCGTGAGGACATCGGACACATTGAAGATGACTGAAGCGCGTAGTTTAGTAGTGGTGGCAAATCGAGTCGCTTCAAGGTTAGCAACGCGGCCTTCCAGATTCGTCACCCGTCCCTTGATCACGGCTAATTCGCTACTAAACTCCTCCGCCAGCCGCTGAAGTGTAGCTAGATCTTCCTTGCTGGCAAAGCGATCGCTGATCACATCCAAGCAGGCGTTCAAGGCTGCAGCCATCTCAAAGCGTGTGGCGGCACGGTTGCCGCGAAAGGTGCCATCGGGATAACCGGCAATGCAGCCATATTTCTCCACCAGTGAGGCCAAGGCTTGATAGGCCCAGTCCGTGGGGCGCACATCCGAGAGTTGATTCACTGAGGTCACTTGCGGCATTGTCCGCTGCATTCCCAAAGACGGCGCGGGGGCAGGGAGTCGGGGAGCTTGAGCCTCTAAGTCCGCCACTGCTGGCACTTGTGCGACTTGCAAGGGTGATTTTACTGAACGAGTGACTTGTTGCAAGTCATCATCAAGGAATCTAGAGGCACTCACATCACTCGTATGGGGTGTGTCTTGCAACTGATTCGCAGCTAATGCCGCTGACATTCCCCAAGCAGGAGCCAAAGCTAGCCCCAGCCAGACCGCGATCGATCTCGCCATTATTCACTCCTCAATCATGATCAAAGTATCTGCAAGCCTCGATTTATAGGATATTCAAGGGCAATCGGGCGATCGCCCCCAGCACTTCTGAACAGGCAACTCTCACCTGCCCCCTAGGAAAAGTTAGGAGTAGATTCGCAATACGTTCATTGAGGCTGAACAGAGGAAAACGGTTTCTTTACTTTCTTTAGCTTGAACTACTTGCAAATAAAAGTCAACTACTTCTTGCAAATTTCTCTAAACCAGTCCCAACGCTGCCGCAAGCAAATCTTGATATGCTTTTTAGCAATTCCCTTGATCGCTGCTGTCATGTCCTACTCCCTCCGTGTTGCTGATCTGCCCGTCGGCGATCGCCCCCGTGAAAAGCTACTCAGCCAAGGTGCCCGCTATCTCAGTTCCGCAGAACTGTTGGCGATTTTACTGGGGACTGGTCAAGGGGCGGGCAAACTCTCAGCCGTGGGCTTAGGACAATTTATCCTCAAACAGTTGGGGGAGCGCAGTGGTAACAGTACCGATGCCGTGAGCCTTTTACGCGACATTACCCCAGAGGAATTGATGGCCATCCCTGGTGTTGGCCCCGCCAAAGCCACGACCATTCTGGCGGCTGTGGAGTTGGGGAAGCGGGTCTTTCAGTCGCGACCGGGGGAGCAAACGATCATTGATAATCCTGCCCTTGCTGCCGCTGTCCTCAGTACTGATCTCATGTGGCAACCGACGGAACGCTTTGCCGTTCTCTTGCTGGATGTGCGCCATCGCCTATTGGGGTCTCATGTGATTACCGTGGGAACCGCCACAGAAACCCTTGTCCATCCCCGCGAAGTTTTCCGTGAAGCGGTGCGTCGCAATGCGAGCCGCCTGATCATTGCCCACAACCATCCCTCAGGCAATCTCTCTCCCAGTCAAGCGGATCTGGACTTAACCAAACAAATTCTGCAAGCGGGACAAATTATGGGCATTCCGGTGCTTGACCACTTAATTCTCAGCAATGGCGATTACCAAAGTCTCCGGGAAACAACCTCCCTATGGCAAGAGGTTCCCCAAGGGGATGGATCTGCCTAAGGATGTTCCCAAGCTCCTCGATTTCGGGAGGCAGTGGCAGCCGTTATTCCTCGTCGTCAGGTTCGTTTTCCAGTAATGCCTTGGCTTCCAGTAACTGCTCTTTGTGGGCTTCACTAACAATTGGGTAGTGCAGGTTGAGACTCGCCAATTTTTGATAAATGAAGTGAGCCACCATCAGCCGCGCAAACCACTTGCGATTGGCGGGAATAATGTGCCACGGTGCCCAGTCGGTACTAGTGTGGCGAAAGACATCGGCATAGGCCGCTCGATAGTCGTCCCAGTGGGCGCGATCGCGCACGTCATCAATCGAAAATTTCCAGTTCTTTTCCGGGCGACTAATGCGCTCCAAAAAGCGTTTTTTTTGCTCTGCTTTGGAGATATTCAGGAAAAACTTGAGGATGAGAATGCCATTGCGGGTTAAGTAACGTTCGTAGTGATTAATGTCCTCAAAGCGCTCTTTCCAGATGTGCTTGGTCTTGGTTTCGGGGGGAAGTTGCTGGCGATTGAGCAAATCGGGGTGCACCCGCACCACAAGAACTTCTTCGTAATAGGAGCGATTAAAAATACCAATACAGCCTCGCTCTGGCAATGCGCGGTTGGCTCGCCACAAAAAGTCATGATCCAACTCCTCGGCACTCGGTGCCTTAAAGCTATACACCTGACAGCCTTGGGGGTTAATGCCACTCATGACGTGTTTGATCGTGCTGTCTTTGCCCGCTGCATCCATTGCTTGGAAAATAATCAGCAGCGCATAGATATTCTGGGCATAGAGAACATCTTGGTAAGCGGCTAGCTTCTTAATCCCAGCAGCAAGGAGTTCTTGGGCTTCGGCTTTGCTTTTGAGGCCAGCGGTATCCGCAGGATCATAGTCCTGCCAGTGAAATTTCTCCCCCACGGGAACAATGTAGCGATCGGGGTTAATTTGGTCGAGAAAATCTTGGGGAATCATGATCAAGAGGGGTTGCGGCAGAACTGTATCCTAGCTTACATTCTCTCATTGCAGAAAAAATCGAAATATCCCCCTTTCGCGGCTATCTTTAACAAATTGTATAAGTCACAGGCAAAACAGAATTCTCTTTGTATGCTGTATCAGTAGGCGAGCGATCGCTCGCCATCGAATCATTTTCTGTCGTTTGCGTTTTGGACAGCCACCGTGGCTCCGATTAAACCTCACAAACTGGATCTCGATGCAAGTTACCCCTGCCCCTGTCGTCGCCAAGGGGAGTTGATGCCGATCGCCCTCACGGAAGCTTTTGGCTGTCGGCGCTGTCAGCAAATTTTTGTCGTCCGTCCCGATGGCTTTTCCATTGAGCAGTTGGCCACCACCTATCCCTACAAGCGAGCGTGGTATTGGACAGGATTGCAGTGGAATCAGTTGCAGCGGGGCTTCTCAGAAAGCTATTGGTATTTTGCGATTGGCCTGAGCTTCTTTTTATTGATGCCTATTCTCCTCTGGCTGCCCTTACTTCTACAATTGTCCTTAAAACCTGAAGGGCTGCTATGGATCATTGCCTCCCTGCTGATTGCACTGATGCCGGCATTTCTAGTCTGGATTGCCCTCTCCCGTCGTTGAATGCGCTACGGCCATGTTGCCTGAGCCGCTAAGGGGGGCGCGGGTCGCCAGTACACACCTCAGCCAAGTTAGCTATGCCCTCCGTCAGGACGCTCTTCGGCGATTGATTGAGGAGTTGGCAACAGCAGAACCCCTCCTGTTGGAGCAAAATACGCTCGATCTTGAATCTAGCCGCGATTTAGCAGTGTCCCAGATTGTTCTTGGCTGGCTACGGCTGACCCATGAGCGCCTGCACCGTATTCGCCAGTGGCTAGAGCACCTCTACCATGCTGCAGATCCATGGCAGCAATCATTGCCAACGCGACCCGAGCGGTTTCAGTATGCCGTGCCCCTAGGGGTGGTGGCCTTGGTCTATGAAGGGCTACCTACTTTAAGTTTGATGCTGGCGGGCATGGCCCTCAAAACGGGAAATGCCCTTGTGCTCTGGAGTGGTGAAAGTAGCCGCTATACTGCTGGGGCGATCGCCAGTCTCATCGAGGCCGCCCTAAGTAAAACTAGTCTGCCCAAAGCCACCATTCAAACCCTCTCCCTGAGTCCAACCAGTTGGCTTGCGGATCCCGTCGCTGTTGATCTCGCCCTTGTCTATGGCCGCTCCCGCTTTGTGGCCGAGCAACGCGCTGCTGCTCGCTGTCCCTTGGTCTCTCTTTCCCTTGGGAATACCTATCTGGTTTGGGATGGTTCGGTGTCGCCAGAGAGTGTCCTCAACTGTATTCAGCACAGCCACCAAGCCAATCCCGATCGCGCCCTTGCCATTGAAAAGGTCATTGTGCTCGGTAATGTCAATCCCTCCCATCTGGCATTTGTGATCAATGAACTGACCCAAGCGGGCTACAAGCAGGGGGTGGATGAGCACTTACACCGCAACTATCCCGAAATTCCCCTCGTGGACGCCAGTGAGTGGCCGCTCCCCTATCTGGATCAACGCTTGGCGTGGCACTACGAAGAGGATCTCACCGCCGCAGTGCATTGGATTCACCAGTATGGCAGCGCCGCCAGTGGGATTATTGCCAGCAGCTACGAAGACTGCCGTGCCTTTTATCAGCAGGTGCAAACTCCCCTTGTCTTTGTCAATCGTCCCCCCCAACTAGAGCGCTTGGATGCCTTGGCCATTGGTGCTGCTGCAAGGGGTTTTCAGCGGGGACTCTTTGGCCTTGGGCAATTACTCAGCACCAAGCAGGTCTATCTGTAGGGAAGTTTTAGCTGGAACTGACAGGGACAGGCGTGAGCCAATCGCCACTGCCATTGGTTTCCACTTCCGTGAGCCAGCGTTGATAATCGGCGACAAGGTGTTGACTGAGGCGTTGTTTCATCGTTAACAGAACGCTCTTGAGTAAGCCATTGCCGGTGGCTTCGAGAATCGGGCGCGGTGTGAGATCCAAAGGCGGCGGAATATCCACGCCCACCTGCAAGTCAGCTAGACCAATCAAATCCGTGCCGTTTGCCGTTGCTTGGGGAGACAAGTAACCTTCGAGGGCAAGGTGGAAGCGGCGATTAATGTAGTCCACCCCCCGAATTTCACAGCCGAGGGAGCGCAATTGTAAAGAGCCATCGCTATTAGCATGGACAGCCAGATCCACCGTGGGCTGCAAGCTGACCATGAGAAAGTTAAGGGGACGCATCTTGAGGCGAAAGCGATCGCTACCCAAAAATTCCACTCGGGTTGGATCGGTGAGGGCATAGACAAGCCGCTGGGGTTGGCGCAGGTAGTGCTGCAAGGGAGCCGTGGGTGTTTCAATACTGAGGCGCACAGATTGGCTGGCCTTAAATTCTAAGTACATAGCACACCTAGCGAACGTTGTTTCTAATGTAACGAATTATTAAGAAGATTGGTAAACGGTAAACCGAACTCCCTAATCTGCCCAGCGGGTTTGCCGTCCCAGCCAAATGACCGGAATGAGACCGACGACCACCAAGGCCAAAGCACTTAAGGCGGCTTCGGGAAGTCGCTCATCAGAGGCAAAGCGGTAAACCTGTATGGCTAGGGTATCAAAGTTAAAGGGACGAATCACCAATGTTGCAGGCAATTCCTTCATCACATCGACAAAGACCATCAGGGCAGCGGTAAAAAGGCCGGGCACCATCAGCGGCAAGTGAACCGTGCGCAGAATATTCCAGGGCGATCGCCCCAATGTCCGCGCCACCTCATCCAAGGACGGACGAATCTTCACTAGGCTGGCCTCCACACTGCCCAAGGAAACCGCCAAAAAGCGTACCAAGTAGGCATAGATCAGGGCTGTGATTGTGCCACTGAGAATCAAGCCCACTGCCACCCCCCACAGGTGCTCAGTGACATCGTTAATGACGTTATCTAGCCACCCCAAGGGCATGAGAATCCCCACCGCAATCACCGTACCGGGAATGGCATAGCCCATCGCCGCAATCTGTGTTCCCCAACGCACCCAAACCGTTGGCAGCAAGCGATGCCCATAGGCCAAGAGCAGGGCAATGCCCACCGCCAAAACCGCAGAGAGGGTGGCCAAAATCAAGCTGTGGCTGGCGTGTTCTAAAAATTCACGGCTGAGGTGCAGTTGTTGGTAGCTGATGGCCAAGTAGAGGAGTAACCCGCCGGGGAGTAGAAGACCAAAGAACACCGGTAGGGCACAGACCAGCCAAGCCAAAGCGGCTCGCCAGCCTTTGAGCACGTAGGGAATGGGGCGATCGCCCCCGCGATTGTAATAGCGTGCCTTGCCCCGAGACCATTTCTCCACGAGCAGCAGGGCAAAAACAATCACCACCAAAACTGAGGCCAACTGCGCCGCCGCCACGCGATCGCCCATGCCAAACCAAGTGCGGTAAATGCCGACGGTGAAGGTATCCACACCAAAGTACTGCACAGTACCAAAATCATTGAGGGTTTCCATGAGGGCGAGGCTTGTACCCGCAGCGATCGCTGGCCGAGCAAGGGGCAGCGCCACCGTCCAAAAGCTGCGCCAAGGCCCACAGCCAAGGGAACGACTGGCCTCTAAGCTACAGGTGGCCTGCTCCAAAAAGGCTACCCGCGCCAAGAGAAAGACATAGGGATAGAGAACGAGGGTGAGCATGGCGATCGCCCCGCCAAGGGAGCGGATATTGGGAAACCAGTAGTCACCGTAGCCCCAGCCTGTCACCTCCCGTAGCCACCCCTGAATGGGACCTTCAAAGGCGAAAAACTCCGTATAGGTATAGGCCAAAACATAGGCGGGTGCTGCCAAGGGGGTTAACAGTAGCCATTGCCACCAGCGCACCCCCCAAAACTGACAGTTGGTGACCAGCCAAGCAGTACTGACACCAATGACAATCACCCCTGCTCCCACCCCCAACATCAGCCAGAGGGAGTTGAGTAAATAGTCGGGTAAAACGGTTGTGGCCAAATGGTGCCAAGTGTCACCCGTATTCACAAAGAGTTGACTGAGAATGACCAAAATCGGTACCGCAATCACCACTGCAATCAGCGACACCACTAACTCCCAGGGTTTGAGCTGAACCAGCTGCGGCATTCTCATGGATTTCAACATCGGGCAACCTCCCAAAATAGGTACTAACGTTGTGGGCAAGAGGTGGACAGGACTCAAAGAATGGTCAAACTAAAGTCTAGCCAAGGGGAACGCGTGATCATCGCGCTGGTGGAGATGTAGTCTACCCCCGTCAAGGCCACCGAGCGCAAGGTTTCCAAGGTGATATTGCCAGAGGCCTCAATTTTAATGTGGGGAGCTGCAGCACGAATCAAGGCCACGGCTTTTGCCATCTCTGGAATCGGCATATTGTCGAGCATGATCCCATCCACCCCAAGGGAAACCGCTTCACGCACCTGCTCTAGGGTCTCGGTTTCCACCTCAATCGCCAAGGGAAAGGGACTGGCTTGGCGGACTTTTTCAACCGCAGCCGTGATGCCCCCCGCTGCCACAATGTGGTTGTCCTTGATCATAATTGCATCGTCAAGGCCAAAGCGATGGTTGACACCGCCCCCCACCGCCACTGCATATTTTTCTAACAGGCGCAGTCCGGGCGTTGTTTTGCGGGTATCGACGAGTTGCGTCGGCAAGTCAGCAATTTGCTGGGCATAGGTATGGGTGAGGGTGGCAATGCCACTGAGGCGCATCAAGCAATTGAGGGCCAGCCGTTCGCCAAGGAGTAAGGTTTCTAGGGGAGCTTCAATGCGAGCAACAATTGTCGGCGCCTCACAAAGGGTGCCCTCAGCCTGCTCGTAGGTAAATACTACTGCTGCTGTCAGGCGTTGAAACACCCGCTCCACAATGGGCAGACCGGCAATCACTCCCTGACTTTTGAGACGGATGTGGGCTTTTCCTTGGCGATCCTGAAGATGCAGGGCTTGGGTGGTGCGATCGCCCCGACCGATGTCCTCCTGTAACCATTGATCCAAGAGGGGATCTAAAACACACCAAGGGGGCAAATAGGCAGACACCACAGAGGTTTTCCTAGGATTGGTTAGACAGTGTAACAAGTGCCTGTAGCTTGTCCCAGGCGGCACCACTGGCCAGAATTGCCTTTGCCCGATCCACCCCTTCCCACCAATCTTGAACGACTGCTGCCACGTAGAGAGCTAAGGCGGCATTGAGCGCCACCACATCCTGCTGAGCCGTTGTGCCTTTGCCCTGCAGAACTTGGGTAAGAATCTCGGCATTGGTCTGGACATCTCCTCCAGCCAGATCCCTCAGGGGGGCACTGGCGAGTCCCAAGGCTTGGGGATCAAGGACTTCTTGGCGCAGCGATTCCTCAGGGCTACTAAACATGACAAGATCGGTCATATTGCCGAGGGTGGCTTCATCCACTCCTTCGCGACCATAGAGGACAATCCCGCGTTGGCGTCCGAGACGTTGGAGGGCGCCGGCCATGGCTTCAAGATAGCGATCGCTAAAGACACCAATCACCTGCCCTGTGGGGTGGAGCGGATTCACCAAAGGACCGAGGAGATTAAAGACGGTGCGAATTTTCAGGGTACGGCGCAGGGGAGCCACGGCTTTCATGGCGGGATGCCAACCGGGGGCAAAGAGAAACGTAATCCCCACTTCCTTGAGCAAAAAGGCGGGATCGCTGTGAGCAAGATTGATCCCAAGGCACTCAAGGACATCCGCTGAACCGACGCGGCTAGAGACGGAACGATTGCCGTGCTTAGCCACTTTGACACCGGCTGCTGCGACAACAAAGGCAACCGCTGTGGAGATATTAAAGGTACCCGCGCGATCGCCCCCGGTGCCGCAGGTATCAATGAGGGGTTCGGCTAAATTTAGCGGCGCACCAGCGGACTGCGCCAACAATACCTTGGCCATGCCCGTGAGTTCCTCAACTGTCAGCCCCTTGAACTGGAGTGCCGTGAGAATGGCACCGGCGAGGGCATCGGGAATTTCTGCTGCCAGCCATCCTTGCATTAACTGGGTGGCCTGCTCTTGCGTCAGGGCTTGGCGATCGAGGAGTTGTTGGAGCAGGTCAGACCACATTGAACTGTGTCGGCAGAGAATCGAGACTGAATTAGACTTAATTGAGTTGTTGCTGGCGCTGACGTGCCTGCCAATAGTGCATCGGTAAGCAAAGCAGCGAAGAGGTGGTGAGCAAAAAGGCCAAGAGTGCGGTGATTTTGCACATTTGACCTAAATCGGTGCCTTCTAATGGTACAGCGATTTGCAGACCCCGCGCACCACAATAGACGAGCCAATAGACAAAGATCATGCGCCAGAGGGTTTCACCATAGGCCTCTTGGGGGGAAGACTCCCGCAGGGGACATTGTTTTTCCTCTTGATAAGCTGTGTACAAGAGCCAGCTTAAGCCACTCAGGGCGGCGATCGCTGAAACAATTAAGATTCCCACTGACCAAGAAGCAGCCACTGTCATTGTTCTTTTGCACTCCCTATCATCAGCACATCGTTCCTCAGTCTAGGGGAGTCATTTGCAAGGGATGACAATTGCTAACAATTTGAAATTTTTACATCAACATAATTTACAAATGCTCCCTAGGTTCAGGTGAGCCATCACGGCTTCTGTAAGTTGATCCAGTGCAACAGTCCGTTGCTCGGCATAGTGGGGAATGGCTGTGGGTAGGGGGGGCAGTTGACGGCGCGATCGCAACCCATTCAGCCAATGGCGGCGCCAAGCACCATTTTCCAATAGCCCATGCAGGTAGGTGCCCCAAAGCGTGCCCGCTGTGTTAACAAGGCCGAGTTCTGAAGCAGAAAAAAGGGGCTGCCAACCGTTGAGATCACCTGTGTATTCACTTTGGCCTTGGTGAATTTCATAGCCCACGATCGGCTCAGGACAGGGGAAATAAATGGATTGGGTTTGTTGTTGCTGGGTACATTTGCTTACCCCCAATTGCGTGTGCAGTGGCATGAGTCCCAGTCCTTTATAGGTGCCGGGGCAGCCCTCTAGGCCTAGAGGATCGCTGATGGTGATACCCAAAATCTGCCACCCACCGCAAATACCGAGAATGGTTCCCCCTTGGGCAGCGTAGGCTTGTAGTTGCTCTGCCATGCCCGTTTGCCGTAGGACGTGGAGATCAGCAATCGTCGTTTTCGTCCCCGGCAGGATCACGGCATCGGGTTGCCCCAAGGGACGATGGGGGGGTAGAAACTCAAGGGAAACACTGGGTTCCGCTAGGAGGGGATCCACATCGGTGAAGTTGGCAATGCGCGGCAGCCGAATGACGGTGATTTTGAGGTCGGCGCCTTGGCGTTGGGGACGCGGATCCCACAGATCGAGAGAATCCTCGGCAGCGTAGTGGTGCTCGAGCCAGGGAATCACCCCTAAAACCGGTACTCCTGTAGTCTCCTCTAGCCATTGCACACCACTGTCAAGGAGCGATCGCTGGCCACGAAATTTATTAATGACAATCCCCTGAATGAGCGATCGCTCAGCAGGATCAAGAAGCATCAATGTCCCGACAATATGGGCAAAGACGCCCCCCCGATCAATATCCGCCACAAGGATCGTCGGTGCCCCAAGATAGGTGGCCACCCGCATATTGGTGAGATCGCGGTGCTTGAGATTGACTTCTGCGGGTGACCCTGCACCTTCACACACAATCCAGTCAAAGCGTTGTCGCAGATCCGCCAAGGCCTCGGTAATCGCCTGCCAACCCCGCTCAAAATAGTCCCGATAGTAGTCTGCTGCTTGGGTGACCCCCGCCACCTGCCCCTTGAGAATCACTTGGGAGGTCATGTTGCCTTGGGGCTTGAGGAGAATCGGGTTCATCGCCACTTCGGGTTCTATCCCTGCCGCCCAGGCCTGCATTGCTTGGGCATAGCCAATTTCACCGCCCTCACGGGTGACGTAAGCATTCAAGGCCATATTCTGTCCCTTAAAGGGAGTGACACGGTAGCCCTGCTGCGCCAGCCAACGACAAATCACCGCTGTGAGGAGAGATTTACCCACATGGGACGTGGTTCCCACTACCATCAGGGATTTAGCATTCACAGTCGAGTTGATCATTACTTCGCTGCCTGTGGAACCTTTTCCAACAGTTCTGGAGCTAGGGATTGGGTCAGGTTCAGGCCATGGGTGGGCGAACTCAACGCCATTGCTGCGGCCGGTGTCAGCCATTGCCGTGCCTGTTCATCCCCTAGAAGGTGCAAGCGTAAAAAGGCTAAGCTCAATCCTCGCAGATAGGTGCGCGATCGCGGGGGCATGGCACCGACAAGTGACTGGGGCACAGGCAACACCGGTTCATTTTGACCCGCCTCACCAATGGTTGAAAAATGGGTGGCATCGTCTATCAACACCAAGTAGCGATCGGGCGTCGTCAGCCATGTAAAGGGATAAATTTGCTCCTCGACCGCTGGGGCGATCGTATCGTCACTGGCAGCCACAAACATAACGGGAATTTTCAACTGCCTCAAGGATTCAGGACTAAAGACAGCACTGGTAATCGGGTTAACAGCAATCACCGCTTGCACACGGGGATCCTGTAGGGAATAGACCTTTGGTGGTAATGCTTGCGCTTGGCATTGGAGCAGCAGTGACACATTAAACGAGTCGAGAACACTTCTTGTGCAATGTCGCCGCAGTTGTTGAAAATCCAACGGTGCGCCCGCGAGGGTGAGAGCCGTGTAGCCGCCAAAGGACTGACCAATCATTGCCACCCGCTCCAAATTTAGCCGCCCTGCCCAAGGATAGAGTTGCTCAGGAAATGTCCCTAAACGATTGAGGACAAACGTGACATCGAGGGGGCGATCCAGAAATTCTTGGGCCGCCATCCTTGGACTGACATAGCCCATGGGAAAGGACAGTACCTGCCGGGTCGAGCTACCAACGTGCTCAAGGGCAATCACCGCAAAACCGTGGGAGGCCAGATGTTGACACAAATAGCGATAGCTGTAGCGACTTGCCCCCAGTCCATGGGAAACAATGACCACTGGAACCCGCTGTCCCGCAGGAACGATGGGTAGATAGAGATCCGCTGCAATGGGGCGGGAATGTCCCGTCAACTGCAACCGCCGAGGCGATTCATCCACTGCTGTCCAAGGCATCTCTAGCCACCGCCAAGGCCCCGGTTGGAGCAGTGATTGCACACTGGCAGGAATAGATTCTGGCTGATTTGCGATCGCCTGTTGACGAACAACATCCAGAATTGTCTCTGTTTCGCGGATTGTCTGCTGGAAGTTTTTGAGAATCACGAGTCCTTCCTTGAGGTCAAAGCGGATACTGCGGGAGGGGTAATGGCGCATCACACTCAACGCGGTGAGACCCTTGGGATCAGTGGCAGCGAGAATCAGGGCTGATCGCAGGGCAAGGGCATTTTCTTGACGGCTTTGGGTTTCGAGGATCCGACCCGCTTGCACCATCAATTCTTGACCTAGGGGGGAGTACAACAGTTGGGCAACAGCCACGGGGGACAATCGCAGCCGTTCTTGTAAGGCCAACCGCAATTGCTGCTGATGCACAGGCGGCAATAACCGTAAATAGCTGGCGAGTTCTGGGGAGGCTTGGCCAGTGGTAGCAAAGCGTTCTAAATCAGCAATGGGGAGCGATCGCTCCAAAGGGCCATAGCGAAAAATAATCCGTTCTGCTGCCGTTGCCGACAGCCCCCTTGATCCCGCCAAAAAGATGCTGAGACCCGCCACAACACTGAGGGGGGGCAAGAGAAACCACTTAAGGGAGAGAGTGTTCACAGCGAGGAGTCACGCAACACCACTAGATCAAGAAATTTAGAAAAGTAGTGGGAACAGCGCTCAGCGCAAAAATTCTATAGGTACTTTCCAGTATAGAGATAGCCCTTTGCTAATATGCCTGCTGCTGACATCATGCCCGCGCCACTTTGGAACTGCTAGGGTGCTGTCCTCGTCTGGAAAACTACTCAGGTTGTGAGCCAGCGCAATACCAGTACGTGATGGACATCATCACCCTCTCGTTGGCGCTATCACCCCGCAGCCCACACCCAACTCCTATGGTAGTAGTGTGGCAGGTAGGGAAATGACCAAAGATTAACGATAAGCCCCCCTAACACTTCCCGCTACCGCTTTTCATTAAGGATCTTGACCTATGAAACGCCTTATGTTCACGTCACTGCGATATTTCGTTCCTTGGAGCTTGGCCGTACTCATCCTCGATGCGGGTCTGAGTTGGGCGGGATTCACGCCCCCGAAAAACCTATCCCGGCCGGGGAATCGGGAGGGGGCAGCCACTCGCGGCGTCTGTAGAGTGCAAACAGCGGCGAACGAACCGGATTTAACCGCCTTAGTACCAGCAAGCAATATTGGTTTAACGGCAGCCAATCGTCCCACGTTTTACTGGTATTTACCCGCCAATAATTACCAAGCTCTGGAGTTTGCCCTCTTTCAGAACCTTGCCGATGGGACGCAGGTGCAAATTTACAAGCAGCAGTTTCCGATGGCCCATCGCCCGCGCCTAGACAGTATTACGTTGGCGGGTGACGTACCGCCCCTACAGGAGGGGGTGGATTACCGCTGGACGGTGAGTCTCATTTGTAATCCCCGGGATCCTGATCCATCACAGATTCGCTTTGTGGAAGGTTGGGTACAGCGGGTGGCACTACCAGCGACCTTGAACAAGCAACTGCGCCAAACCAGTCCTGTAGAACGCTATAACCTGCTGGCTAGCCATGGTCTGTGGTACGATGCCCTCGAGACATTGGTCAAACTGCGGCAGCAACAGCCAACTAACCCCAAGGTGAATGCCCTGTGGACAGAGTTAATGACCGCTGAGGAGGTTGGCCTCAAGCGCCTGAGCAATTTGGCGATCGCCCAACGGAGCCGAGGCAATTAGGACAATGCTGTGGGCGGGGGCAACTGTACCTTAGAAGCAAGACCCAGTCCTTGGAGCGTGCGAATCACCCACCATGTGGGATCCACTTCCCACCAGTACCAGCCGGCCTTGGCCACGTGGGGATAGGCGTGGTGGTTGTTGTGCCAACCTTCACCATAGGTAAGGAGTGCTGCCCACCAGAGATTGCGGGAGTTATCCGGCGTATCGAAGCGGCGGTAGCCCCATTTGTGGGTCACGGAGTTGATAAACCAAGTGCTGTGCCAGAGGAAGACCGCCCGCACAAACATCCCCCACAGCAGCCATGACCAACCCCCTAGGCCATAGAGCAGCAACGCAAGGGGCACTTGCAGCAGCAAAAAGTAGCGATCGAGCCAGCGGTAAAAGGCATCTCGTGTCAAATCCGGGGCATAGCGGGCATACTCCTCAGCATCAAAAAATTGGCGGTGGGGATAGACCAGCCAGAGCATATGGCTCCACCAAAAGCCCCGCCGCGCTGAGTAGGGATCTTTGACTTCATCTTCGGTGTGGGCATGGTGCAAGCGGTGACCGGCAACCCAAAAAATGGGACCTCCCTGCATGGCCAAGGCACCCAAAACAGCAATGATGTACTCCAGCCACTGGGGCACTTGAAAACTGCGGTGACTCAAGAGGCGATGGTATCCCAAGCAAATGCCGATACTACCAAAGAGCCAGTGCAGAAAGATGGTGACCGCCAAGGCTGACCAAGAGAAAAAGAAGAGGGCAACTACGGCTAAGCCATGGACCGTCGTTAAAAAAAGCACAAAAGCCCAATTGAGGCGGGCAGTTTCAGGTTGGAATTCTAGGGATGATGACATGGGCACTCCTCAACACCGTGTGCAGATTTAGACGCAAGTTGAAATCAAGTGTAATCTAAAGAATTTGAGCCACCAAGACAATCCTCGGCTGAGCCTAAATGGCCTTAGAAAATGTCTTACCAGATTTGTGTTGCAGGTAGGTATCAAAGAGGGCAGCCACATTGCGAATTAGGAGCCGACCCACAGAGGTAACTTCCACGCGATCGCGCCCCAAGTGAATGAGACCATCGGCAGCCAATTCCTGCAGTGCAGTTAACTCAGGAGCAAAGTGGGTATCAAAATCGAGATTGAACTGGCGGGCGATCGCCCCCTTGTCCAAGGTAAATTGACACATCAGCTCCATGATGATGGTGCGGCGCAGCACATCCTCAGGGTGTAATTGAATCCCGCGTTCTGTGGCCAATTGCCCCGCCGCAATGTTACTAAAGTAGGTGGCTAGATGCTTCTGATTTTGGGCATAGGCCTGCTGCAACATGCTAATTGAGGTGAGACCAAAGCCAATCAAATCTGCAGGGGGCAGGATCGTATAGCCCTGAAAGTTGCGCTTGAGGGTTCCAGCTGCTTGGGCGATCGCCAGCTCATCGGTGGGCTTAGCAAAGTGATCCATGCCAATGTACTGATAACCTTGGCTAGTCAGCGTTTCAATGACCCGCTGCAAAATGGCCAGTTTGGTCGTGCCATCGGGTAGGGTAGCGGGGTCAATTCGCTTTTGGATGGGTTTCAAATTGGGAAGATAGGCAAAGTTAAAGACCGCAATGCGATCGGGGTCAAGGCGCACTGTTTTGGCAATCGTGGTTTCAAAAGATTGCACCGTTTGAAAAGGCAGGCCATAGATCAGGTCAATGTTGACACTCTCAAACTCGGCAGCGCGAATCCACTCCATCACTTGAAACAGCCACGTCTCTGGCTGCACCCGATTGACGGCAAGTTGAACTTGAGGATCAAAGTCTTGCACACCAAAGCTGATGCGGTTGAAGCCCAGATCGCGCAAGCGAAAGAGATACTCGCGGTTGATATAGCGGGGATTGACCTCAATGGAAATTTCGGCATCCTTGGCAAATTCAAAGTGGTGGGTGAGCGTCCGCCACAAAGATTCCACTTGGTCAATGGTGAGATAGTTGGGGGTACCGCCGCCCCAATGCATTTGAACCACTGGACGAGTGCGATCCAGCCGTGCCGCCACTTGGGCAATTTCCTCTGCTAAGGCATCCAAGTAGGTTTTGGCAATGGTTTGGCTTTGGGTGACGATGACATTGCAACCGCAAAAATAGCAGGCGGTCTGGCAAAAGGGAATATGCACGTATAGGGACAGAGGCAGATGCCCTTCGTTACTCCGCAGCAGTTCCCGTTGGAAACAGTGGCTATCAAAGTCAGCAGTAAACTCGGCAGCCGTGGGGTAACTGGTATAGCGGGGCAAGGGGCGATCGTATTTTTGCAGTAGTGCCCCATCAAATTGAATCGGCTGAATCACACTCATGGATATTTGCAAGCTCCTAACAAGATCAACAGTGGGCCTTAAACGGCAACGGCTTCAGGACGGGGTTGCTCCCGCCGACTGGGCTGATTCTCGATCACCACGGACTGCCACATCTGATCGCCAATGGTGGCTTTTAACTCCGACTCAAGGGCGTGCATGAGGTTGCAGTTGAGGGCAAAGGCAAAGTTGGCTTCCTTGACAATGCGGGCGATCGCGACCTCATCGAGGCTGAGGCTATCCAAGGTTTCCCGATAGCGCTGCTTAAAGGCTTTCTTGTCTTCTGGGGTTGGCAGGGCTGGAAACTCGTAAAAGGCGGTGCCCTTGCCTGCGGGGAGGGTCAACTGCGAACGCACAATTTTGCTGAGGGCTTGTCCCCCAGAGAGATCCCCCATATAGCGGGTGTAGGAATGGGCAATGAGCAACAGAGGATCACTTTGGGCGAGGTCATGAATACGACTGAGGTAAACGCGGGTGGCCGTGAGGGGGGTAATCTGATCGCGCCAATCCTCGCCATAGTAGAAGGCCAAGTCTTCGGCCAGTTGGCCACTGCGGTTCAGTTCGGGGAAGTACATGGCTCGCAGGCGATCGCCCGTAGCACTGGCTAAGGCAGCTTCGAGGTCGGTGTACACAAAGTAGAGATTGGCCAAGAACTGGCGGAAGAGGCTCGGCGTAATCAACCCGCGGACAAAACATTTCATGAAGGCGGTGTGTTCGGCCAAGGTGTGAGCCTCAGCAGTTCCTTCCCGCAGCGCAAGAGAGAGCACGGTCATACCTGTAACTCCTGAAATCAGTTTTAACAATCTTTTTTGAGGCAAAGCCATCCTGCCAGCGGCGAATGGCCGTGGGCTGAACGGGGGCAGAAGGGCAAACTAAGGGTGAGTATTACTTTTTGACCATATGGCTGTCAAGTGAAACTTCAAAAAACATTACAAAACTGCCTACTTTTGCAAAATCGTCAAGACGGTTATTGACCGTCCTGAGGGATATAGTATAGTAAAACGGTATGACCTACATAGGTTTAGTTCTATAGGAGTGAACAGCTTATGGTGGCGATCGCCCCCAATCCCGATGCGAGTCAGAGCGTTAAAACCATTCGTGAAAACCTTTTAACCCCCCGCTTTTACACAACAGATTTTGAACACGCAGCAAAACTTGACCTGAGTCGCCAGCAGGAACAACTCGAAGCAATGTTGGCGGAAATGCGGGCAGACTACAACCGCCATCACTTTGTCCGCGATGACTCCTTCAAAGGCACATGGGACACCTTGGATGCAGAGACCCACAAAGCCTTTATTGATTACCTTGAGCGTTCCTGTGTCTCTGAGTTTTCAGGGTTTTTGCTCTTTAAGGAACTCTCGCGCAAGCTGAAGAATCGCAACCCCCTCTTGGCGGAAATCTTTCACCTCATGGCACGGGATGAAGCGCGGCACGCAGGGTTTCTCAACAAGGCAATGATGGATTTTGGCCATGCCATGGACTTGGGCTATCTCTCCAAGGCGCGCACCTACACGTTTTTCCCCCTGCCATGGGTGCTCTACACCGTCTATCTATCGGAGAAAATTGGCTACTGGCGCTACATCATCATCTACCGTCACCTAGAAAAGCACCCCGAACATTCCTTCTATCCCCTCTTTAACTACTTTGAAAGTTGGTGCCAAGACGAAAACCGCCACGGCGATATTTTCAAGGCATTGATCCACTCCCAACCCCAATTGATTCAAGGCTGGGGTGCCAAACTATGGATGCGCTTCTTCCTGCTGACGGTGTTTGCCACCCATACGCTGACGGTGCATGAGCGTGCCAAATTCTATGAAGCCCTTGGTCTTGATGCCACGGAATTCGATCGCGAGGTCATTGCCAAAACCAATGAAACGGCCGCTCGCACCTTCTCGGTGGTGCTCAATGTCGATCACCCTGACTTTTATCCGCGGCTGCAACGCTGTGTCGAAATCCATAAAAAACTCCAAGCCATTGAAGCCAGCAATCAACCCAAGTGGCTGAAGGCCTTGCGGAAGCTTCCTCACCAGTTGGCGATCGCCGGCCACCTGTTACGCCTGTATCTCTTGCCCCCCGTCAATGCCCAACAGGAATGGGGCACCGTGCACTAGGGCTAAAGCTCCTCTTGGCGAAAACGGTTGAGCAGTTCCACCAGCAGCTCTTGGTTGGCCTTGGGAATCAGGCGATCGAGGGAAAGGGACTGCTGACCCCCGCCAAGGGGAACTGAAACCTCTTGCAAGACACTCGTGACCTGTGCCGAATTAACCTCCCCCTGCTCTAGGAGGGGCAAAAAGGCTTCGGCGAGGGGGGTTGCCAGCTTTGCATCAGCGAGATACAGATGCCATTTGGCCACATCCATATAGATATCACGGCCAATTTCAGCCGCAAGACGTTCAATTAAGGGGGTACGACTCATTTAGAACACCGCTTTTTCATTCACTCTATTTGTACCAGTCAAAGGGGGCGATCGCTAAAACAGACCGATCATGGGATAGTAATCGGGAAAACACCTGTGGACAAGGATCAGGCTCACCCATAGAAGGCCAATCATTAATTTTTGTTAAGAACTAAAACCCTAACAGTCTTTTCCCTAAGTGCTGAATGCGCTCAAAGCAGCCAAAATCAATGGTTACAGGGAGCATGTCCTTTTTCTTTTAGGAAAGAGCTGTAGATTACAACAGTTTTTATTCTTTGTGCTACCATAGGCATCAGTTCTCTTTTAATTGCTCTTAATTGCTGATTGTATGGCTACAGCTATCTCCTCCGGCATTCCCCAAGACATTCAGCCAAGTGAAACTCTATTAGAAGACTTGCGCCAGGATGTCATTCATTTGCTGAAACAGACCGTTGGCATTGTTGAACGCTACAACAGCCTCCATAAAACAGCAGAGAGGGATTCATCTCAAGAAAAAACAGAATTTTCAGGTACAGCAGCGATTCGGCAAGCCCTCACCAACGTTGAGGAAATGGCTCTACGCATGGCCGTGGTCGCCCCCATGAAAGCCGGCAAATCCACGATTATCAATGCAATTGTCGGTCAACCGCTTTTGCCTGCCCGCAATACTGCCATGACCGCTACTGCAACGGAAATCGTTTTAGATACAAACTACCCTGAACCTGTTCTCTTTGTCCCCGAAGAAACCCTCGCTTTATTCAAAAAGGCAGCGGTGAAAATCCGCCAAGAATACAATAGGAACGGTGACAACGTTAAAGCTAAGTTACAGAAATATCCTCATCTTTACACCACATTTGAAAACATTATCAGGAATGACGGCACTTTGTTCAAAGAAGAAACAACAGGTGTCGAAAGTGTGCGTGAAGCCCTGCAACTAATGAATGATTTGGTACGTTTAGCCAGCCAAATAGTTCCTGCCTACAACCCTGTAAAGCGGATGCGGGAGCTACCCCAGATCAGAGTAGCACCTTTTACCTCTGAAGGCGAGGCTATCAACACCGCTTTGGGCAACCTTGTGATTATTGACACTCCAGGTCCTAACGAAGCAGGCGAGAACTTAGAAATCAAGAATATTTTTGCTGAACAACTTGAGCGTAGTAGTCTCATTTTGGTTGTCCTAGACTTTACCCAGCTCAAGACCGAAGCGGCTAAAAGTGTTCAAGAAACCGTTCAGGCAATTGCTGAGATTCGTGGTGGAACTGAAAATATCTATGCCCTCGTAAACAAAGTTGATCAACGACGCACAGGGGATATGACTCCTGCAGAAGTGCGGGAGTTTGTGCAGCAGGAATTTAGAATTCCTAGCTCTCATGTTTTTGAGCTATCTGCCCAACGGGCCTATTGTGCTGCTCGTTTCCTGAAGCAGCATGACTTAGGAGAAGACTGGCGGACTCGACCTGAAGCCAGAGATTTGGCAAGAGAAATTCTTGGGGATGACTGGGAAGAAGACTTAGAAGATATTGACAAAGACGCGTTTACTAAGAAAGCTAGAAAGCAGTGGTATGAACGCTCAGGATTTTATCAGTTTTTCACTAAAGTGATTAGTGAACTCATTAAAATTGCTGCACCGAAAGTAATCAGAGAATCTCTAAACATCACTCACGGCTTTATTCATAAGCTTCTTGAAGACATTAATTTGCGAAAAAGAAGCTATCAAGCAGCCCTAGGTACACTTGAGAATGAAATTAAGCAACTAAATCAAGATATTAAGAAAATTGAAAATTCGGCTAATCTTTTGAATATTATCGAGGAGTATCAAAAAGAAATTAAGAATCAGGTTGCCAGTGAAGTCTCTGAATTGAAGAACAAGGCAAGAGCAGACGTTAGTCATCTTTTTTCTCAAAAAGAGTATGAGCAGGCTGATGTTCTCAAAAAAGTAATGCTTTTTCTCACAGACTTTGCACACAAATTAACCAACGACAAGTCTCGTGAGGATCATTTAAGGATTCCTTTTAGCTCAAGGCATGACGCTGAAGATTTTCAGGGAAAAATATTTAACCTAGTTTCACAAGAAGCAGAAAAGTTTTTTGGTGATACCCAGAAAAAGATTGAAAAATTTGTAGGAGAAAAAATCCTTGGATTAAAGAAAGAAATAGAGGAAGAAACTCAGCCTATCCTAGAAAAAGCAAGAGAACGACTCCAGATGACTTTTAATGTGCAATTAAGCCTTCCTGATTTTCAGGTTTCAAAGGCTAGTTTTGGCAATTCTGAACTTCGACCCGAACCTTTAACTAGGACTGTCAATAAATTTCGAAAAGTGGAAAGGAGATTTTGGTGGCACTGGCTTTGGCTAATTCCTTATGAAATTTATACAGAGACTATTCAAGAATATGTAGTCTATCTCAATAAAGTCGTTGAGGAAATCAATCGACAAATAGACACCCAAGCGAATCAAATAGAACAAGAAGTTAATAATTATTTAGAAAACGGTTTTAAAGTAGAAGCAGAACAATACATCGAGTATCTCAGTAGCTATCTCAAGGATTATCGAACAACCCTGATTGAGAGCCAAGAATATCAGAGAAAGTCTGCTGTTGAAAAAGAAGAAGTGATGAAGCAACTAGAGCAACTCGAGGAGGATGCTCAAAAAGCGAAGTGTGATATTCCAATTTATTCGCGTCGAGTAGAGGAAGTTCTGGAAAATTATGGTTCTTCCTGCGATTCACCAGCAAATTTCTCTAATCAGTGATTAATTTAGCTTTCCTTGCCGTACAGTGTCAACACTTTTTATCTTTTATGCTAACCTAGCCCCCAGTACTCCCTGACTGCAGATGATGCCGATTTATTTATGTCGATTAAAGTACTTTTTGCGTTGTAGATTCTATGAATTACTCAGCCATTGAAGAGCGAATCCCTCTTGCCAATGATCAACTACTGATTGATTTAGCTAACAGCATTCACACGAATCAGTCTTTGATAGCGTATCGCGCCAATCGAGGTTTTTGGGGTAGGCTACTGGATAGTTTAACAGGTCGCACTTACCAGCAAGATACCCTTCTTGCCCAAAACTTGACCCGAGGACAGGAAGCATTACTGAGCATTACCAATGAACTGATTGAAAAGCTGCAATTTAATGAGTATGCCCTTGTCACTACGCAACACTCTCTCCGAGAAACTCGTGAATGTCTTGTAGCTACGCAGCACTCTCTCCGAGAAACTCGTGAGGGGCTTAATCACAACACGCAGGCATTGAATAGTTTATTGAATAGTTTAATTGAGACCTGCGATCGCAAGTTTCAAGAGCAAGAGAAACGCATTGCTACCCTTGAACGGCGAGTGACGGCACGGGAAGATTTCGATCGCATTTTCTCTCTCTGGCGAAGTGGCCAAAGCTATCACGATCTCCCTTGGGCTATCCAAATCTTATTTTTAGCCCGCGAAATCTACAACAGTTCCATTGCCTACCTAGAACTTGAACAACAAGTCACTTATTATCGCGACCTACTGGTGAATGAAATTTTGGCGCACCAGCGGCACGACTTACCCAAGCATTTCTTCAGTACCGCAACGCTGCTAAAAGTAACTCGGCAAGCAACAGCACAAGAGGATACAGAGATCGTTTACGACATTCTGGCGAGTTGCCGCTATTCAGACTCCTATCCCTTGCTGCACAATATGTCAGCACTATACTGCCAACAGCAGCCTTCCTTTGTCCCTCAGCACCCTCCTTATACCCTAGATGCCAAAGAAGTCATTCAACGGATTGTTCATGAAACTGCCGCTGCAACGTTGCATTCCCTCCAGTCTCTGAAATCCAAGGAGTGATTATGCTAAACACTGGTTCAAAAGTTGGTTTAGTACTCACGGGTGGTGGTGCCAAAGGGGCTTACCAAGTGGGGGCACTGCGCTACCTCGCTGAACAGGGATTTGAACCGCACATTATTGCAGGTACCAGTATCGGTGCCCTCAATGGCGCCATCATTGCCAGCTATCCCCAGCAATTGGCTCGGGGTGTGAGCAAGCTCGAGGAGATTTGGCGTGAGATTGGTGCCGCCAATATCATCTCCGCCAACCCCAACTGGCTCAGCATTCTCATCAGCTATGGCATCCAATCTGCCTTACCTGAATTTGGGGGATGGATCAATACTTTTTTGACAGTGACGGGGATTCTCCCCAAATGCCATTCCGTCTTTGACCCGCGCCCGATCGAAGAACTTGTGCGCTCCTATGTAAACTACAACCAACTGAAACGGGGTACGGAGCTTTGGGTAACGGTTTTTCCCTCATTGCAAATTCCGGGTCTGGGCTATAACCTGTTGATGACATTGATTGACATGTGTCGCGTTTGGACAGGCACAAAAGCTGAGTGGCTGCGGGCACAGGATATGGATGACCCAGAGACGTTATTGAACTTGCTGCTGGCGAGTGCGGCCATTCCTTTGGCCTTTCCGCAGCGACAGGTCAATGGTCAAACCTATGTGGATGGGGCACTTCAGGATAATGTGCCCTTGGGAGCGTTGGCGCAGCGGGGCTGTACCCATGCCATTGTCATTCACCTTGAGGATGGGGTGCCTTGGAATCGTTATGACTTCCCTAATTTGACGATCATTGAGATTCGACCACAGACAGTGCTGAATACTTCAAACACGGTTGTACTGGGGAGTCTAGAAAGCTTGCTCGATTTCCGGAGCGATCGCATTGCCGCCCTGCAAGCACAGGGGTATGCCGATGCCAAGGCAGCCATTGAGCCGATCCTCACCCTTGTGCAGAACCTGAGAACCCTGCGCCAAACTCATGGGGAGTTAAAGGCTTCTACGGCAGCACTCTTGAATCCCGATGAGTTAAAAACCTCTACAGCAGCACTGCTCAATCACAACGTTACTTTAAAATCAATACCCCCCATGGTTGATCCATAGGGGGTCATCAGGAGATAGCTCAGCACCGACCTATGGATCGTAGGGCTTCTTGCCGGTGAACTTCAGTTGCGAGGGATTGGGATTTTGGCCAATGGAGCGGGGCACTGAGTTGACGGCTTCACGCCCTTGGTTCACCTTCTCAGGGAAAACACCATCCTTGGGATGGATCAACACCGTTTCGCCATCGGGGAAAATGCGGTAGATTTTGTAGTCATTGATTTTGCGGGGACGCAGTTGCTGAGCGGCTAGGGCAAGGCACTGCTCCTTACGGGCAAGGTAAACAAGATTTTCCCCTTCACGCATAACCGCAGCCCCAGCCGTCGGCATTTCAAAAACCTGCTCTTTGGGGCTTGTCCAGGTGATGGCGTATTTCTCTTCGGTGTCCGCTGCGCTGAGGAGGCCGCCGGTGCTGCCACCATAGAGCGGGGGTTGCCCAGTGAGTGTTGTCATGCGTTCGATCCTCAATCTCTCACGTTTTCATCTTTAAGATCGGCCAGAGACAACCCTTTTCTTGGATATGGGATACATCAAGGGGATGCAATCTTCTCCCAAGGGCTTTCGCAGTTTTGAGCGTTTGCCCTCCTTGCGAAAAGGGCTGTAGCCAGATTCAACGGCATCGTAGCATTGAAATCGCGGTGTTGACGCGAGTTGTGAGAAACTGTAACAGTTCCCTCCAAGTAGGCGCTGTCATAGGCTTTTTCGATGGAGATCCACGGCTATCCTCAATTGCCGTTAGTCTTAAGCCGATGTTTGAAGGGCAAATTGGTTAAGATTATTGACAAAGTGCAGCAAAAATATGTCCACTCCTCACAGGGAATGGTTGAGCAATGCAATATCTCTACCTCCATGGATTTGCCTCGTCGCCTCGCTCTGCGAAGGCCCAGTATTTTCGCGATCGCTTTGCGGAACTCGGTCAACCGCTACTCATTCCTGATCTCAATCAAGGGGATTTTTTTCACTTGACCCTGAGTCGTCAAATTGACCAGGTAGAAGCGCTGCTCGCCCCAGAGGAACCCGTCACATTGATTGGCTCCAGTTTTGGTGGCCTGACGGCTGCTTGGCTAGCCGAAAAGCATCCCCAAGTGGTGCAACTCTTTCTTCTTGCTCCTGCCTTTGAGTTTGCGATCCATTGGCTGCCGCGCTTGGGCGATCAATACCGCCGCTGGCAAGAAACGGGTGTGCTGGAGGTGTATCACTACACCAAAGAACGCCTGCTGCCCCTTAGCTATGGCTTTGCCAAGGATTTACTGGAGTACGACGATCGCCAGCTGCAGCGGCCTGTGCCCACCCTCATTTTCCATGGTCTTCAGGATGAGGTGATTCCCATCGAAGCCAGTCGTCGCTACTGTGAAGGCCGCCCTTGGGTGAGTCGGGTGGAATTGGACAGTGATCACGCCCTCAAGGACGTACAGCCGGCCATTTGGGGCATGATGTATCCGATCATCTATCAGCAGTTAACTTGAGAGGCTGGGTCAAGGGAGACCGCAGGAATTTCTGCTCGCACAGCGCGAAACATGCCAAAGCGGCACAGTCCCATGCCAAAGGCAATCCGCATCAACAGAAATGTGGGTACTTCCCGCAAAGATTTCACTAGCCCCGCTAGGCCAAAGCGAATCAGCCCCTCTGGTCGCACAATTCCCTGCCAAATCGAATCTAGCCACGAGGGGAGCGTTTCCTGTGTCCAGTCAGCAGTGATCACCTCTCCAGCCACTAAACCTGTTGCGGCAAGGGCTTCGGCAAAGCCTTCAATACTGGCAAAGGCGGGGTGTGCCCATTGATCCAAGAGCTGCCGCATAATGAGCCGCTCCCAGAGGTTCAAGGGGTGCTGGCGATCGTCCCTTTGGTTCCAATCGGCAACCACAAGAATCCCCCCCGGCTTTAGGACACGGAGTAATTCCTTAGCAAACTGCTGTTTATCGGGCATGTGCGGGCCTGCCTCAATTGACCAAACCACGTCAAAGCTGGCATCTGGAAATGACAAGGCTAGAGCGTCATCCACTTGAAACTGCACATTGAGATCGGCAGGAGTGAGTTCCCGCGCCCGCCGTACCTGTTCAGGGCTGATTGTAATTCCCGTCACGTGAAAGCCATAGTCACGCGCTAGCATACGACTGCTCCCGCCAATGCCACAGCCCACATCCAAAACCGTTGTCCCCGGCGGCAGGCGATCGAGACCCCCCCAGCGCACCATTTCATGGACAAAATCTGCCTTTGCTTGGCGAAAGTCCTTGGGACGGGGGGGCGAACCATAGTGGCCAAGGTGAATATGCTCACCCCAGTAAAATTCAAGAATGCCGTCATTGGTCCAGTCGTCATAGGACTCGGCGACAGAGCGGGCAGACTCGTACTTGCGAGGAAACAGGAGATAAAGCGCTAACCCCACGAGGACTAACGCACCAACAATGATAACCAGTATGAGCAATAGATGAGACATGCAGCAGATTGGCTGGTGAAACCTTTCACTATGATGACGAGGTTTTTAGCATTTCCACAAGGGAAAGAGCCACAGATGGGTTTTCATAGGAGATCGTACGCTGTTCAATACTATCTTGAAAAGTTGGTGCAATCCTGCCTGCTAGTGCTGCGGGCACCCAATCCTCGTGAAAAAGGCTGTAACTTAATAATAAGGAGCCTTAAAAATTCTGGAAGGAACTGCCTTGGCGGATGTGCCTGTGTTTGACTCGATTGAATCTGCGTTGGATGCCCTGCGGCGGGGTGAAGTTATCGTCGTGGTGGATGATGAGAATCGTGAGAATGAGGGGGATCTCATTGGTGCCGCTGAGCGTGTGACCCCAGCCATGATTAACTTTATGGCGGTTCATGCCCGAGGACTGATTTGCCTCGCCATGGAGGGCGATCGCCTCGATGAATTGGATTTGCCCTTGATGGTAACAACAAACACCGATAGCAATCAAACGGCTTTTACGGTCAGTGTGGATGCCGGCCCGCGTTGGGGCGTGACCACAGGCATTTCCGCCGAAGACCGTGCCCGCACCATTCAAGCCCTCATTGACCCGACGACCCAGCCTCAAGATTTACGTCGCCCCGGCCATGTCTTTCCCCTGCGATCGCGCCCTGGGGGGGTTCTCAAGCGAGCCGGCCATACCGAAGCCGCCGTCGATCTGACACGGTTGGCAGGGCTGTATCCAGCGGGGGTCATCTGTGAGATTCAAAATCCCGACGGCACCATGTCGCGGCTGCCCCAACTCATTGAATATGCTCGCACCCACCAACTGAAGATTATTAGCATTGCCGACTTAATTAGCTATCGTCTCCAGCATGAGCGTTTTGTCCGCCGCGAAGCTGTGGCCAAGCTACCGACGGAGTTCGGTGAATTTCAAATCTATGGCTATCGCAATTCCCTCGATCAATCGGAGCACGTCGCCATTGTCAAAGGAGATCCTGCCACGTTTAGCGAGCAACCCGTGCTGGTGCGCGTTCATTCTGAATGTTTGACGGGCGATGCCCTCGGTTCACTGCGCTGCGATTGTCGGATGCAACTGCAAGCGGCTCTGAAAATGATTAACGCGGCAGGACGCGGTGTGGTGGTTTATCTGCGCCAAGAGGGTCGTGGCATTGGCCTAGTCAACAAGCTACGTGCCTATTCCCTGCAAGATTTAGGGATGGACACCGTGGAAGCTAATGAGCACCTCGGCTTCCCAGCGGATTTGCGTAACTATGGTGTTGGCGCCCAAATGCTCAATGACTTGGGAGTGAAGCAGATTCGCCTGATTACCAATAACCCCCGTAAAATTGCTGGCCTCAAGGGCTATGGCCTCGAAGTGGTGGATCGGGTGCCCCTGCTGATTGAAGCGACGCCCTACAACACCCCCTACTTGACGACTAAGGCGGAGAAACTGGGGCATCTGCTGCTACAAACTTACCTGATCACAGTGGCCTTTCGCTGGCAGGAGTTGCAATTAGATGCGGGCGATCGCTATGAGCGGTTGGAAAAAATACGTCATCTGGCCGCAGGCGTCCATTTGCTAGTGCGCGAAGAAGCTCGGCCCGTTGCCCAGGCCATCTTTGGACATCCTGACCTGATTGTTCACTTTGGCTTTGACCAACCCCATGTGGCCGATCGCCAGTGGTATCAGCAGCCGGAACACCCCTATGTGCTTGCGGTGCAAACCCTGCTGCGGCAATTTTGCCAATGGCCCACTCTCAAGGGATTTGAGTTTCTCGTAGCGACAGGCAGCGATCCAATGCTCAACCTACCGATGGCTCTCGATCGCCAAGCCTACACCCAACAGCCCCCCAGTGAGTGGCAGCCTCATCTCATCTATTCATGGTCAGCAGTAGCAGGTTAAAGCGTCGATGGGTATCTTGGAAGATTTACGCCGTTTTCAAGTGTGAACATTCATTTATCCCACTACTTCTGGCCGAAAAAAGACACACTGGAGCGGCGTTGGCGTTAGCACAACAACACTGGCAATGGCGCGATCGCCCACGGGGAAACTGACTGCCCAATGTTCTAAAGGCTGAGCTGCTGTTCGCTGCCATACCCCGATCCCCTGAGCCTTGAGCCACGCTTCATAGTATGTCCATGCCTGGAGAAACGAGCGATCGCTCCCCTCTAATATCCTTTGTTGCAGAGCCGCCCCAAAAAACCGCCGACTAATGGCTGAACGCTGAGGACAGGGGCGCAAGATCTCTACATCTACCCCTACAGCCGCCCGGCCACTCACAGCCAACACTGCTAAGTTACCACTATGGCTCCAGTTAAATTCCAAAGCATCCAAATAGGGCTTACCCCCAGCGGTACGCGGTAGAGGCTTCTCGCCAAGATTCGGCTGATAGCGTCGTAAATAGGCGCGCAGGGTAACCTCACGGGGCACATCAGGGGGAAGCGTTAACCACCAAAGATGCAGCGCATGGGAATACAAGGTGAGATTGTCGTGTGGCGCCTGCCATTGAGGGGCAACAATCGGGGGTAGGGGGAAATCCCACACATTAGAGACTGAGGCGTTTTTTTAGTGACAATAGGTGAGTGCGGGGATTAATGGGGCTGCGGGGCAGCGGTAACTCAAAATTCGGCCAATTGGGCAGACTGGCACAGGGACAGTGTACAGGGGGTAACCCATGACAGGGTAGAGGCACAGGCATTTGGCAGCGGGCACAGGGGGTAATGTCCCAACAGTCGCTCAAGAGTTGCGTAATCGTCTCCGCCGTGTCCTCAAGAAAGCAGTCTCCTGCCTGACCAGAGATCACATAGGCCCAGCAGGCCTCAAAGGCTTGACTGTAGCGATCGCCCTGAAGGACAGGTTGCGGCAGCACCGTATGCGCTCCGCCCCAAATACACAGCCGTTTGCCCAGCTGAAACCAGTAGGCGAGATAGGACTTCACCTTTGCTTGGGCTGCCAAAAAGGCACAACCTTCCAGATCCGTCATTGACACAACCCTCGCTGCTGTACTTACTACCCTAGCGCAAGGAAACGAGGGCGATGCGTGCTAACGAATCAGTGCCGCCAAGGAAGCATCCAACTGTCCCCAACTGTGGCCATCAAGGGCTAACTGCTCAATGAGACTGGCCAAGCGCAATGCTTTGAGTGCCTGCTCCCCACCCACCGAGGGGGGTTGACCGCCACGGACGCAGTTGACGAAGTGCTCCAACTCGGCATGGAGAGGTTCAATATTGCTGGTATAGACCTTCTCAATGAGACCGTCTTGGCGGTAAAGGACTTGGCCATGATCGGCACTGCACGATGCGGTGGTTTTGCGGTGAATGAGAATCTCGTTTTTCAGGAAATCTGCCTCCGTGAGGGAATTTTTGCAGTGGGCAGCAATGCGCCGTTGTTTGCGGTGGGTGACTTTACTGGCTGTGAGGGTGGCAATAATGCCGTTGGCAAAGCCCAATGTGGCGGTCACGTAGTCCAGATACCCAGAGTTGGCAGAGCGACTGCCGGCGGCCGTTAGGCGCACCACCGGGGAATTGGTGAGTTCCAGCAACAGGTCAATGTCGTGAATCATTAAGTCGAGAACCACTGAGACATCATTGGCGCGATCGGAGTAGGGACTCATGCGATCGGCTTCAAGGGCAAGGATTTCCTCCGTGCGCAGAACTTTGCTCAGTTCTTGAAATGCAGGGTTAAATCGCTCAATATGTCCGACTTGGAGGATGCACTGGCACTCCGCTGCTGCGTTGACGAGGGATTCTGCTTCACTAATACTGGCGGCAATCGGTTTTTCCACCAAGACATGTACCCCGTGGCGCAAGCAGGTAATGCCTACTTCATGGTGGAGACGGGTGGGCACGGCAATACACACCGCCTCAACGTGGGGCAGCAAATCAACATAGTTTTCAAAAAATTTCACCCGATATTTGCTAGCGGTATCAATGCCCCGCTCCAGATTCACGTCAGAGATGCCCACAAGTTCGACATCTTTGAGTAAACTCAAAACACGGGTGTGGTGCTGACCCATGTTGCCAACACCGATGACGCCAATGCGCAGTGGTTCGGGCTGGGGACGGACGGCAGAACTCATGTCTAGTTATTTCACTCCTCTACGCAACCGGGGAAGGGCTTGGTGTTGGCGATCGCCCGCCGTAAGTAGAAACTCACAGAATGAACATTTTCAGAAAGATGCTACCACAGCATTGCCAAATGTAAAGGTTTTGATAGACAGCTATGATGACGACACCAAAGGCCGTCGTGTTGCTCTCAGGGGGGTTAGACTCCAGCACGGTGTTATTTCGTGCCAAGGCACTGGGTTATGCTTGCTATGCCCTCTCCTTTGACTATGGGCAGCGCCATCGGCGGGAATTAGAAGCCGCGATCGCCATTGCCAGTGCCGCGGGGGTGATTCAGCATCAAATCCTCTCCTTGAATTTGCAGTTATGGGGCGGCTCTGCCTTGACTGATTTGACGATTGACTTGCCCCGCGATCGCGATCTGGCCACCATGAGCCAAGAGATTCCCATTACCTATGTCCCCGCCCGCAATACAATTTTCTTGAGTGTTGCCCTTGCCTATGCCGAAGCCCTAGGGGCGCAAACTGTGCACATTGGCGTCAGTGCCCTCGATTACTCTGGCTATCCCGACTGTCGCCCCGACTATATTGCCGCAATGCAGGAGGTCTATCGCTTGGGTACCAAACAGGGGCGTGAAGGCCAGCCCATTGAAATTGTCACCCCCCTCATTGAACTTCACAAAAAAGACATCATTCGTCTGGGGAATGAGTACGGCGTTCCTTGGGAAAAAACTTGGTCCTGTTACAGCGATGACCAACAGGCCTGTGGTCGCTGCGATGCCTGTCGATTGCGTTTAGCGGCCTTTGCCGAGTTGGGTTTAGGGGATCCCTTGCCCTACGCGGTTCACCCCCCGCTCTAGGTTCGGTAAATCCCCCTTTTGCTCATGGCAGCAGCGATCGCACTATAGGAAGGAGAGAGGGTTAAGCCCAATATGGGTGCTGTGCCCCGCATCGAAGTTAGCCTGCAAAGGGAGTTTTCGTCGCTATGGCAAAAGTTGTCGGAATTGATCTGGGGACCACCAACTCCTGTGTGGCCGTCATGGAAGGGGGCAAGCCCACGGTTATTGCCAATGCTGAAGGGTTTCGGACAACGCCCTCCGTTGTTGCCTACACCAAAAATGGCGATCGCCTCGTGGGTCAAATTGCCAAACGGCAAGCAGTGATGAACCCCGAAAATACCTTTTATTCTGTGAAGCGCTTTATTGGCCGTCGCTTTGATGAAGTGACCCACGAAGCCACCGAGGTCTCCTACAAAGTTTTGAACGTCAATGGCAACGTTAAGCTGGATTGCCCTGCCCTTGGCAAACAGTTTGCCCCCGAAGAAATTTCTGCTCAAGTCTTGCGCAAACTAAAAGAGGATGCCAGCAAATATCTTGGCGAGGAAGTCACCCAAGCGGTGATTACTGTGCCCGCCTACTTCAACGACTCGCAGCGCCAAGCCACCAAAGACGCTGGCAAAATTGCCGGTCTTGAAGTGCTGCGGATCATCAACGAACCCACCGCCGCTTCCTTGGCCTATGGCCTAGATAAAAAAGCCAATGAAACCATCCTCGTCTTTGACCTTGGCGGTGGTACCTTTGACGTGTCCATCCTTGAAGTCGGTGATGGCGTTTTTGAAGTGCTCGCCACCTCCGGGGACACCCACCTTGGTGGTGACGACTTTGACAAGAAAATTGTGGACTACTTGGCTGAGTCCTTCCGTGCCCAAGAAGGCATTGACCTGCGCAAAGACAAACAGGCGCTGCAACGGCTGACGGAAGCGGCAGAAAAAGCCAAGATTGAACTTTCCAGCGTCATGCAAACGGAAATTAACCTGCCCTTCATTACTGCAACGCAGAATGGGCCTAAGCACCTCGACATGACGCTCACCCGCGCCAAATTTGAGGAACTCTGCTCTGACCTCATTGACCGTTGTCGCGTACCCGTTGAGCAAGCCCTCAGGGATGCCAAACTCAGCAAAGAGCAGATTGATGAAGTGGTGCTCGTCGGCGGTTCCACCCGCATTCCTGCCATCCAAGAGCTGGTCAAACGGCTATTGGGCAAAGACCCCAACCAGAGTGTGAACCCCGATGAAGTCGTGGCGGTGGGTGCCGCTATTCAAGCTGGGGTGCTGGCAGGGGAAGTGAAAGACATTCTTCTCCTCGATGTCACACCGCTGTCTTTGGGGGTGGAAACCCTTGGGGGTGTGATGACGAAAATTATTCCCCGCAACACCACGATCCCGACGAAAAAATCTGAAGTCTTCTCTACTGCGGTTGATGGTCAAACCAATGTGGAGATCCACGTCCTGCAAGGGGAGCGGGAAATGGCCGCCGATAACAAGAGCCTCGGTACCTTCCGTTTGGATGGCATTCCGCCGGCACCCCGTGGCGTGCCCCAAATCGAAGTCACGTTCGATATTGATGCCAACGGTATCCTCAACGTCACCGCTCGCGACAAAGGCACCGGCAAACAGCAGTCCATTAGCATCACCGGCGCCTCAACGCTGCCTAAGGATGAAGTGGAACGCATGGTGCGCGAAGCGGAAATGAATGCCGCTGCCGATAAAGCCAAACGCGAGAAAATTGAGACCAAAAACCAAGCGGAGCAACTCTGCTATCAAGCGGAGAAACAACTATCCGAATTAGGTGACAAAGTCTCGACCAACGACAAAGACCGCCTCACCTCCCTCATTGCTAACCTGCGATCGGAAATCGGCACTGAAGCTGAGAAGAAACCCATTGAGTCCATTGACTTTGGACGGGTGAAATCGCTGATGCAGGATCTGCAACAAACCCTCTACAGCGTTGGCTCCAGTGTCTACCAAAGTGCGCAGTCCAGTGATGGAACTGGCTCCAGCAGCAGCGGTAGCAGTGGTAGTGGCGGTGATGATGAAGTGATTGACGCTGAGTTCTCGGAAACCAAATAGTCCCGCCCATTGGCAACTTTCTGCCAGAACAAGACTCCTCCTCCCCCTAGGTGAAAGCTTAGGGGGTTTCTCATTTTTGTGAGGGGGTATAGTCACCGTTTTTTCGATCACAGGCTTCTTGTGCTAGGGGAAAAATTCCGATACAATAAAGTTTCTGTCCTTAATTTTTGTTGAGTGCTGAGACCACCCCACCATTGAGGTAAGCATGGCCAAACGCCGCAATCCCAAGAAAGAAAAAGCTCTTCGTAACCAAGCCTATGCTCGCAAGTTTCGCAAGCGTTCTTCGGGTCGCTACAGCCGCCGCCTAAATACGGAGAATCGCCCAGAGACGAAAACCACCGAGACGGTTGAGGAAATGACGGACGCCTAGAGGGCAGTCGGTGATCAAGCGCGCGTTGCCATGGCGAGAGTTCGGGGTTGCGTTTTTAACCGTTTTTTTGGCTGAATTTGCCGATAAAACTCAAATTGCTGTATTTTTCATGGCCGCCCGCGCTGCCTCCCCTTGGTTGGTGTTTTTGGGAGCAGCTTTGGCCTTAGTAACCACTAGTTTGATTGGGGTATTGATTGGTCGCTGGCTATCACAGTACCTCTCAGAACAACGATTACAAACACTGACCGGCAGTAGTCTCTTGGCGATCGCCCTTTGGCTATTGTGGGATATGCTGCACCCAAGCCTTTGATGACCAAAATATCGCCACTTAATGGCGCGAGAAAGTTCCTTCAGTTGACGATCGCCCCCTGCTAAAGTGAGGGGGTTAGCTTAGGCACTGTCTAAGTTTGTGAACCCCTGAGGAGACTGTGGAGAATGCCATCCCAAGTCATTGAACTGTGGTCATCGTTCGTTAGTATTGCCGATGCACCGTTGTTTCGCCTTGGGCGGGAAACGATTTCCCTGCGTTGGCTGTTTCAAGTGGTGCTGTTGCTCATCCTCGTTGCCATTTTGGCGCGCTTTTTCAAGGGGGTGCTGAAAAATCAACTCCTACCGCGCCTTGGTTTGGATTTAGGCAACCGGGAGGCCATTTCCACTGTGATGAGTGGTGCCGGGGGAGCACTGGGCTACATTATTGTTTTGCAAGCAGTGGGGATTAATCTCGATTCCCTTGCGGTGATTATCGGTGGCTTGGGGGTGGGGATTGGTTTTGGTTTGCAGGATGTCACCCGCAATCTCATCAGTGGCCTGACGCTCCTGATTGAGCGCAAAGTGCGTGTCGGCGACTTTGTGGAAATTGAAAACATCAGTGGCTACGTTCAGGAAGTTTCGATGCGAGCCACGGTGATTCAAACTTTTAACGGTTCAAATGTGGTGGTGCCCAATACCTACCTTGCCGATAGTCCGGTGCTGAATTGGTACTATGAAACCCACCGCGGTCGCATTGATGTTCCCATTGGGGTGGCCTATGGGACAGATCCAGTTTTGGTGACGGAAGTCTTGCTCAACATTGCCCATTCTGAACCAGATGTCCTCAGGGAGCCAGCCCCTCGGGTGATTTTCCGTGAATTTGGCGATTCGGCGCTTGAGTTTGAACTTTGGGTATGGACGGATGCCATTGAGCGGCGAGTGTTCATCAAGAGCAGTCTCAATTTCAAGATTGATTATTACTTTCGGCAGCATAATATCTCGATTCCTTTCCCGCAACGGGACATCTGGATCCGCAATGCGCCAGCGCTCTCTCCCCTCAGTGAGCCAGCCGAAACGGTAGGCATGCCCTTGGCACCGGCAACGCCCTCCTTAAAGTCGCTGCTTCAGCAGGTGAGCTATTTTCAGTGCATGAATGACTTGCAATTACGCTTTCTCATTGAATCGGGCTACCGCAAGCACTTGGCAGCGAAGGAAATTTTGTTCCGTGCTCAGGAGGCAATCAGTAACTTCTACATCGTATTGCAGGGGCAGATGGCGGCGGTCTATGAAGAGAATGGCGAACTCAAGCCGATGATGACGTTTAACCCGGGGGAGCACTTTGGCGAGCTACCACTGATGCTGGGGGTGGCCTGCCCAACAACGATGATGGCAATGACGGATACGGTCTTGTTTGTCCTACCACGGGAGGGATTTGAACAGTTGCTAAAAGAACATCCTTCCCTTGCTGATGAGATTGCGGTGGCGATCGCCCGCCGTCAGGATGTCCTGGCGCAACATCAACAGGAGCTTCAGCAACTGAGTCGCCAAGAGTCGGATCAAAGTCGTCCGATTAACTGGATTCGCGATCGCCTGCAAAAACTCCTGAGTTGGTAAAGTGCTCAATCGGTGGCGTCCAGCGTAAATGCGTGCTCCAAGTATTGATGCAGCCGATAGGTACCTGCTTGGTATCGCACCAAGGCCACATCGAAGCGACAGGGATGATCCTGCCACTGGGGCTGACGTTCTAGGAAGGCTTGGGCGGCCAAAATGAGTTTGCGTTGCTTGCTAGGGGAAATCGCGCCAAGGCCATCATAATCCCAGTTGTGGGAACGGCGGGTTTTCACTTCGACAAAGCGCACCACTCCCCGCGGATCACAGACAACAATATCCAGCTCACCCCAAGGGCAAGACCAGTTCTGAGCCAAAATTTGACACTGCTGGGTTTGTAGCCACGCGACAACTACCGCTTCGCCGCGATCGCCCACGTGGCGCATAGGCCCTAGGCTTCAATGGGTTCGAGATTAAACAAGTCTTGGAGGGTCTGCATAGCGCGTTGACGACTCTCTAAATCCCGCTGTGATTGCAGTTGCACTGTTGGATCATGGAGAATCTTGTTAATAATCGTGCGCGTCATTGCTTCAATGACCCCTTGGTGCTTATCACCAAACTCACTGCCTAAGCGGGAGAGGGCTTTTTCCAGCTCTTGGGTGCGAATGGCTTCCATTTTTTGGCGCAGACTGCGGATGGTGGGAATTGTTTCTAGGGCGTGCCACCAAGCTAAAAAAGTCTCTAATTCTTCCTCAAGGATACCCTCGGCCTCTTGAGCCAATTGGCGTCGCGCCTCTTGGTTTTGGGCGACCACTGCTTCGAGATCATCCACATTAAACAGTTGCACGGAGGCCAATTCTGTCACGTTGGCATGGACATTGCGGGGCACGGAAATATCAATGATGGATAGGGGGCGATCGCCCGTGAGCACCGACCCTAAATTCTCGCGATCCAAGAGGGGTTGTGTCGCTGCTGTACCCGTAAAGACCAAATCCATTGCTGCCACAATCGGCAGTAGATCTGTCATCGTAAAGAGTTCAAAGCGTACTTCGGGAAACTGCTGCGCCAGTTCCTGTGCCCGTTCCAAGGAGCGGTTGATAATGCTCATTTCTTTCACCCCTCGGGCAATCAGGTGTTGCACCACCAAGCGAGACATTTTGCCCGCACCGACAATGGCAATGCGGCAGTTCTGGAGATTTTGCAACCGCAAGTCGGCGAGTTCCACCGCCGCTGAGCTAATGGAGACCGCCCCCGTCCCAATGCTGGTTTCTGTGCGTACCCGTTTACCGGCAGCGATCGCCCCCGTAAAGAGGCGATTGAGAATAGACCCAATGGACTTGTACTGCTGCCCTAACTGATGACAGCGCTTCACTTGGGAGAGAATTTGCCCCTCGCCAATCACCAAGCTATCCAAACCCGAGGCCACCCGCATGAGGTGCATCACCGCATCCTGATGCAGCAGGATAAAGAGGTAGGGACGCAGTTGGGGCAGGGGAATATGACTCCACTCACTGAGAAACTGATGCACTTCCCGCACGCCCACCTCAGTGTCACTAGTAACAATGTAAATTTCTAAGCGGTTACAGGTGCTAAGGATGGTCGCTTCCTGAATATGGGCGTAGCCGCATAGATGTTGCAGTGCCCGCTCCCGCACATCCTCTGGCACACTCAATTTTTCGCGCACATCCACAGGGGCGGTTTTGTGACTCAAGCCAATGACAGCAATATTCATAGGAATCGGTTGACGTTCGGCTGCAACTCCATCAATTGTTGTATCAGGATTCTTGAGCCTCCTTCACGCTTGTTTGCAAGTCTTTACTAAAGGAGGATTCTCCCTAACCGAGATTCCTGAGCCAGCCCCTCAGGTCTTCTAGGGTCGCAAAGTCAAGGAGAGCTTCTGCCAACGCTTCAATCTGATGGGGAGGGAGCTGGCGAATGCGCTCTTCAAGACTAGTTGGTAAATCGCCAAACCGCCGTCTTAACTGCCGCAAGACAACAAGTACCTCTCCCTGCTGTAATCCCTGCTGTAATCCCTGCTGTAATCCCTGCCGTAAGCCCCGTTGTAACCCTTCCTCTTGTGCCTCGGCATAGACCTCTTGGTAAAACCGTGTCCGCTTCAGCTCCTCCGTCGTAAACCCCAGCATGCGCAGCACCTCCTCCCGACTCAGCTTGGTGAACTTGTACAGCACAATGGTAGTGATTAACTCTATTATGGCTTCCAAGTTTGGCGCTCTTTCGGTCTGGCTGCGCTGGGCAAGTAATCGGGCGACTCTGGGCATCTCTGCCTCTGGTACCACCATCAACTGCATCAGGGCAAGGCTCAAGGGCAATTCCGCTGGCGACCCCAGTTCATTCAAATACACCCGCCGCAGGCGATCGCTCTTGACCAACACGTCATAGGGTTCAAAGGAAACTTGTTCGGCTTGGCGATGGGGATAAATGACCACCGCTTGCCAATCAGAGAAAGTTTGGCGGTACAGGCGCAAGTAGAGAAAAATCTCAGCAAAGAAGCGTTCGTAGAAGGTAGTGTCCCGCTGAAACTGAACTTCACAGAAATAGACGGTTCCTGAGGGGTCAGGGGGGAGAAAGACGCCGTCAATGCGAAAGGCCGTTTGCTTCAGCTCCACGGAGTCAAAGCGGTAGCCCTGCGGGGGATTGATTCCCAAAAGGTCAAACAGTGTCTGGGGCAGCTGGGCAAACAGTTGGTAAAAGAGGGAGTCACGGCGCATTGAGAAATGAGGAAGTACTTACCCATGAAGGAGGGCTTAAGCGAGGACATCAGAATAGGAGCGGCTAGGGAACTCTTGATACACCTGTGTAATAGTGGCGGCGAGCCGTTGCATGCCAAGGGCAATTTCCTCATCACTGGCAGTGAGACTAATACGCAGGCACTCCTGTTTGTGGCGCCACGGCTCGGTCAAGCCGGGGAAAAAGGAACTGCCGGGAACCACAATCACCCCTGCTCGCTTCAGGTGTTGATATAATTCCCAATCTGTCATGGGTAAATCCCGTAGCCACAGCCACGCGAAAATTGCCCCCTCACCGCGATGCAAAAACCAAGGAAGATCCTTGGGCAAAGCAGTTCGTAGGTTTTCTTCGAGAACTGTAAACTTGCGCTGATAAAAGGGACGAATGACATTGACGGATACTTCGGCTAGGGCACCATTGGCAATGGCTAAGGCCGCGATCGCCTGACCGTAGCGCGAGGCATGAATACAGGCATTGGTTTGAAAGGCTTCGAGAACACTCAAAATCTCGCGATCGCCAATGGCAATCCCCACCCGTTCCCCCGGTAGTCCTGCTTTTGAGAGGCTGAGGCAGTGGACAATATTGCCGCCAAAAACGGGTGCTAGTTCCGTAAAGTTCAAGCTGGGATAGGGGGGGCCATAGGCAGCATCAATCAACACTGGAACGCCATAGGGGACAGCGAGATCAGCAATTTGCCGCACCTCGACATCCGTGAGCACATTTCCCGTCGGATTGCAGGGACGAGAGAAGATGACGCATCCAGTCGTCTCATCAATGTGGAGTTGTTGAAAGTCGGGACGATACTTAAAGGTGTGATCCGCTTCAAAAATCTCAAGGCGCGGACGATAGGCAACAACGGTATCAGGGGTAAGGCTGACGCCACCATAACCCGTATATTCTGGACTCAAGGGGAGAACGACTTTCTTTAATTCACCGTTGGCGCTAAAGCCCCCAAAAGCATTGGCAGCAAAGAAGTAGATGGCCTGACTGCCGGGGGTGACAAGGACATTGCGCTCCGTCAGGTTCAAACCATAGCGGCGATTAAAATCATCGACAACGGCAGCAATTAGCGGTTCATACCCTTGGCTTGTGCCGTAGCGGCAGACCACTTGGCCAAATTCTGGGCTGGCCATTAGCTCGTGGGTACAGTCGCGCCATAGTTGCTCCACCTCAGGGACAATGAGGGGGTTACCTGCACTCAGGTTAATCAGGTCTTGACCGCGATTCAGGCGCAACGTCTCAATAATATCCTTCATGATTGCCCGAACTCCCGTCAGTTGGGACATTTGCTGGCCAATCTGGGAGAGTGCAGGATTCATAGGCAAAGGACATAGACAGTATTGGTTAGGATAGCATCTGCGCTTCTATTGAGGGACAGATGGAACCAATAGACACGGTCAATGCTGCTATTCGGTGGGTCACTGTAACATAACGTTAGAATAGGCCAAGAACTGTAAGGCATTCATGGCAGCGTTTATCCCCTTTGTTGGTAAACCTTCTTCCCCTTGGCGATCGCTCGTGGTTGGGGTGATTGCTGCTGGTTTGATTGGCAGTGGTGGCCTACTGCTGTGGCGATCGCGCCAAACGCCCCTTGATTTAGATCGCTACACCGTACCCGTTCAAGACAGTCGCGATTTAGTCGCTCGCATCGCTGCCACGGGCAAAGTTGTCCCTGTACAAACCGTCAATATCAGTCCAAAACGGGCAGGTCTTCTCGCCGAACTCTACGTTGAGCAGGGCGATCAGGTCAAGGCGGGTCAAATCATCGCCCGTATGGACAACCGCGATGAGCAGGCGCAACTTGCCCAAGCCCAAGCCAACCTCGCCGATGCCATTGCCCGTCGCGATCGCGTGGTTGCCGGTAACCGTGCCGAGGAAATTGCCCAAGCCGAAGCCCAAGTGCGAGCAGCCGCCACCCGTGCTCAATTGGCAGAAGAACGCCTGAAACGCAATGAATTGCTCGCGGCTGAGGGTGCGATTCCCCGCGATACCCTTGATGAATTAAAAGCCAATCGGGATAGCGCGATCGCCAGTCTGCAGGAAGCCCAGAAGCGTCTGCAACTGTTACAGCGGGGTTCCCGCACTGAAGAGATCCGTCAAGCGGAAGCGGCCGTGGCTGCTGCCCAAGCCCAAGTCCAAGCTGCCCGTGCGGCTCTTGAAGATACAGTGATTCGCGCTCCTTTTACGGGCATTATTACCCAGAAGTACGCCAATCCGGGAGCCTTTGTGACACCCACCACCACCGCCTCTGCCACGACCTCTGCCACTTCCACCTCAATTGTGGCCATTGCCCAAGGCCTAGAAATTCTTGCCGAAGTACCGGAAGTGGATCTTGGCCAAGTAGTCGTGGGGCAACCCGTTGAAATCCGTGCCGATGCCTATCCGGGGGAAACCTTTGAAGGACGAGTGCGCTTAGTGGCACCCGAAGCCGTGGTGGAGCAAAATGTGACGTTCTTTCAGGTGCGGGTCTCCCTTGTTACTGGGTTGCAGAAGCTGCGCTCTGGGATGAATGTGGACTTAGATTTTCTGGGACAAAAAATTAACAATGCTCTGCTGGTACCCACCGTGGCCATTGCCGTTGAGCGTGGCCAAACAGGTGTTTATGTGGTGGGGGAAGACAATCGACCAAAATTTCGCCCTGTCACCATCGGCAGTAGCTGGCAGGATCAAACGCAAATTATCAGCGGCCTGAGGGCGGGTGAGCGGGTCTTTATTGATTTTCCGGAACGGCTGCGGCCAAAACAGGAGTAGTTTATGGGCTTGCACCACGTTTCCATTCGCACCGCCAATATTCAGCGGGCGATCGCCTTCTATGAATGCCTAGGCTTTACGATGGATGTCCGCTTTACCACGGGCTATACCCTTGCCTGTTGGCTCAAGGGCTGGCACACCCGCCTTGAACTTGTGCAAGTCCCTGAACCCCACCCTGCTGCTGACCCTTTTCACGATGAGCACTATGTTGGCTACTATCACCTCTCCTTTGATCTCAGTAATCATCCGCATCCTCTAGAAACCTGGCTCCAGCAAGTGGCGCAAACCTTGGCTGCCCAGCAATTGCCCTTTGAGCTACTCCTGAAGCCTAGTCAACAGGTGATTGGTTCCCACCTCTATCACGTCGCCTTTATCCGCGATTGTGATGGTCTACCCCTTGAGTTTTTGCAGTGTCTTGGTTCCTGCTGAAGTCTAAACCCCGATAAAATAAGGGGGTCGAGAGATTTTTGGGTCGTCCATAGGCATGCAACTGCAAACAACCACTACGGCAATTCCAGACTGGTCTGGTGATTTACTGGCGATCGCCGTCTTTCAAACGGAAGGCACCCTCACCCTTACAGATCCCTATACGACCCTCGATCAGCGCCTCAATGGCCTCTTACAAGAACTCATCAGCGAAGGGGAGTTTCAAGGCAAATCTGGCACCTCCCTGCTCATGCGCCTATTGCCCAACTTCCCCGTTAAGAAACTCCTCCTTGTCGGCTTAGGCAATCGCGATGACTTTAACCTAGAGACCCTGCGCCGCACTGCTGCGACCATTGCCCGTACGGCTCGCCGTGAACGCGCAAAAACATTAGGCATGGCACTGCCCCATGAGACTTTAGAAGTGGCGGATGCTGCCCAAGCCATTGCCGAAGGAGTTCTCCTTGCCCTCCACAGTGATGTGCGTTTTAAGTCGGATCCCGAAGCTCGTAAACTCCTGCCCTATCCAGAATCCGTCAGCCTGTTGGGTTTAGGGGAGCAAACAGCAGCCTTGACCCGTGCCCAGCAGATTTGTGATGGGGTGATTTTGGCGCGCGAACTCGTGAATGCCCCGGCCAATGAAGTGACGCCTGTCACCCTTGCGGAAACAGCTCAGCAATTGGCGGCTACCTACGGCCTCACGGCAAAAATTTTGGAGCGCGATGAGTGTGCCGCCTTGGGTATGGGTGCCTTTTTGGGTGTGGCTCAGGCGTCTGACCTACCGCCGAAATTTATTCACCTTACGTACACTCCCCCCGGCAACGTCCAGAAGAAGATTGCCCTCATTGGCAAAGGGTTAACGTTTGATTCCGGTGGCCTCAACCTCAAGACCCAAGGAGGCATTGAAACGATGAAAATGGACATGGGGGGAGCCGCAGCCGTTTTGGGAACCGCCAAGGTCATCGGTCAACTCAAACCCGCTGGCATTGAAGTTCACTTTATTATTGCCGCCACCGAAAACATGATCAGTGGCCATGCCATGCATCCGGGGGATATTCTCACCGCCTCCAACGGTAAAACCATCGAGGTCAACAACACCGATGCTGAAGGCCGCCTCACCCTTGCCGATGCCCTGGTCTATGCGGAAAAACTAGGCGTAGATGCCATTGTTGATTTGGCAACGCTGACCGGTGCCTGTATTGTTGCCTTAGGGGATAATATTGCCGGTCTTTGGAGCAACAATTCAGAATTGGCGCAAGCTCTGCAACAGGCTAGCGATCGCTCCGGTGAAAAATTCTGGCAAATGCCCCTTGAAAATAAATACTTTGAGGGTATGAAGTCCCAAGTGGCCGATATGAAAAACACCGGTCCGCGATCGGCCGGATCAATTACCGCTGCTCTATTCCTTCAGCAATTTGTCGATCACACCCCTTGGGCACACCTTGACATTGCTGGCCCTGTTTGGGCTGAAAAAGAGGATGGCTACAATAATCCCTGTGGGACGGGCTACCCTGTGCGCACATTGGTGGAGTGGCTATGCAGTCTCAGTTAGATAGAAACTGAATGCGATCGCCCCAGCGGTTAGTCGTCTCACCCTCACAAATCCAAGACCGACAGGTGTGGCTCACTCCTGAGCAAGTCCACTATCTCCGCCATGTCCTGCGCTTAAAAGATAACGATGTCATCTCGATTTTGGATGGCCAAGGCCAGCGATGGCGGGGCACGCTTGGTGTAAATGGGCAGACTGTCGAATTATTGGAGGCTGAACAGCAAGAGACGGAGCTCAGTGTAGAAATTATGCTCTGCCTAGCTCTACTGAAGGCGGCGAACTTTGAGCAGGTGTTGCAACAGGCAACGGAATTGGGGGTCAAGCGTATCATTCCTGTTCAAACAGCGCGATCGCTCCTGCAGCCGAGTACCAGCAGATACCAGCGTTGGCAGCGCATTCTCCAAGAAGCCGCCGAGCAAAGTGAGCGTCTTTATGTGCCTACCCTCAGTGATCCCCTCTCCGTTGCCGAAATGGTCAGCCTCACCCGCAAGGGCTACATTGCCAGTTTGAATGCCTCACAGCTCCTGTGGGACTGCTTGCCCCAGATGGATCTTTCCCAGCCCATTTATCTGGCGATCGGACCCGAGGGGGGATGGACAGCCTCAGAAGTGGAGCAAGTTTTGGCCGCTGGTTGGCAAGCATTTTCCTTGGGGCAGCGTACCCTGAGAGCCGTCACCGCCGCGATCGCCAGCCTGACCTTAGTGAGCCATTACACTGAGAGACACTGCGCAACAGCACAACAGCATTGACAACGCCACGGCCACCTCGATACACTAGAAGTTCGGTGAAATTAACGTAAGCAGCAATGCCCACCATCCAGCAACTGATCCGCCAAGAGCGGGAACTGTTGAAAAAGAAAACAAAATCTCCTGCCCTCAAAAGCTGCCCCCAACGGCGTGGGGTGTGCACACGGGTCTATACCACAACCCCCAAAAAGCCCAATTCTGCCCTGCGCAAAGTGGCACGGGTACGCTTAACCTCTGGCTTTGAGGTCACCGCCTATATTCCCGGAATTGGCCACAACTTGCAGGAGCACTCTGTGGTCATGATTCGTGGCGGTCGGGTTAAAGATTTGCCCGGTGTGCGCTACCACATTATCCGTGGCACGTTGGATACCGCCGGCGTCAAAGACCGTAAACAAGGTCGCTCCAAGTATGGTGCCAAGCGTCCCAAACCCGGTGAGGCTGCTGCTACCGGCAAGAAGAAATAATTTCCGTTCTCCTATCTCCTTGAGTCCACCCTTGAAATCTTAAACTTCACTAGAGCAAACAGCAAACACCTATGTCTCGTCGCACTCGCGCTCAAAAACGGCCTACTGCCCCTGATCCCGTCTATAACAACGTGCTGGTGAATATGTTAATCCAGCGGATTATGCTCAATGGCAAAAAATCCCTTGCCAGCCGCATTGTCTATGACGCGATGAAAACCGTACAGGAGCGCACCGGCGAGGATGCTCTGCAAATTTTTGAGCGGGCAGTAAAAAATGCAACGCCCCTAGTGGAAGTGAAAGCCCGCCGTGTGGGGGGTGCCACCTACCAAGTGCCGATGGAAGTTCGTCCCGATCGCGGCGTCGCCTTGGCTTTGCGCTGGTTAGTGCAATTTTCTCGCAAACGAGCCGGTCGTTCGATGTCCGCCAAGCTGGCTAATGAATTGATGGATGCCGCCAATGAAACCGGCAGCACCATTCGTAAACGGGAAGAAACCCACAAAATGGCAGAAGCCAACAAGGCCTTTGCCCACTATCGCTACTAAACCGTCACACGGTTCAAGAGTTGGATACAATTATTTAAGAATTCTAACGTAATGCAACAAACAAGGAGGTAGCTGTGGCACGGACGACCCCGCTAGAGCGAGTGCGAAACATCGGGATTGCCGCTCACATTGATGCGGGTAAAACAACCACAACTGAACGTATTCTTTTCTATTCCGGTGTGGTGCACAAAATTGGCGAAGTGCACGAGGGTACCACGGTTACCGACTGGATGGAACAGGAGCGGGAGCGGGGCATCACCATTACAGCCGCCGCCATCAGCACCTCTTGGAAAGACCACCAGATCAATATTATTGACACCCCCGGCCACGTGGACTTCACGATTGAGGTGGAGCGCTCCATGCGGGTTCTTGATGGGGTGATTGCGGTATTCTGTTCCGTCGGTGGTGTGCAACCCCAGTCAGAAACCGTATGGCGGCAAGCCGATCGCTACAGCGTCCCGCGCATCGTCTTTGTCAACAAGATGGATCGCACTGGGGCAAACTTCTACAAAGTCTATGACCAGATTCGCGATCGCCTGCGGGCAAATGCTGTGCCGATTCAGTTGCCCATTGGTGCTGAAGATCAGTTCAAAGGCATCGTTGATCTGGTGCGGATGCGCGCCAAAATCTACAAAGACGACCTTGGCAAGGAAATCGAAGATACCGAAATTCCTGCCGAGATGACTGAACTGGCGGAAGAGTATCGCACCAAGCTCATCGAGGCAGTTGCCGAAACCGATGATGCCCTCATGGAAAAATACTTTGAGGGGGAAGAACTCACAGAAGAGGAAATCCGCGCCGCCCTACGCAAAGGGACGATCGCTGGCACCATTGTGCCGATGCTCTGTGGCTCCGCCTTCAAAAATAAAGGCGTGCAATTGCTCCTTGATGCCGTGGTGGACTATCTGCCAGCGCCCATTGACATTCCAGCGATTAAAGGTCATCTGCCCGATGGCACAGAGGTAGAGCGGGCTGCCGACGATGATCAACCTCTAGCGGCATTAGCCTTCAAAATCATGTCGGATCCCTATGGCCGCCTCACCTTCGTGCGCGTTTATTCCGGTGTTCTCAAAAAAGGCAGCTATGTCCTCAATGCCACTAAGGGCAAGAAAGAGCGCATTTCTCGTCTGATTGTGCTCAAAGCCGATGAGCGGATTGAAGTAGATGAACTGCGAGCCGGCGATTTAGGAGCTGCCTTGGGTCTGAAGGAAACCTTCACGGGGGATACCCTCTGCGATGAAAGCTCGCCCGTGATTCTTGAATCGCTCTACATTCCAGAGCCAGTGATTTCCGTGGCTGTGGAACCCAAAACCAAGCAGGACATGGAAAAACTCTCCAAAGCCCTGCAAGCCCTCTCTGAGGAAGACCCCACCTTCCGCGTCAGCGTTGATCCTGAAACCAACCAAACCGTGATTGCGGGCATGGGGGAACTGCACCTCGAGATCCTTGTGGATCGGATGCAGCGGGAGTTCAAAGTGGAAGCCAATATTGGCCAACCCCAAGTGGCCTACCGCGAAACGATTCGCAAACCTGTCCGTGCCGAAGGCAAGTTTATCCGTCAAAGTGGCGGTAAAGGCCAGTATGGTCACGTTGTGATTGAAGTAGAGCCTGCCGAACCCGGTACTGGGTTTGAATTTGTCTCCAAAATTGTTGGTGGTGTCGTCCCCAAAGAGTACATTCCACCCGCTGAGCAGGGAATGAAGGAAGCCTGTGAATCGGGGATTTTGGCAGGGTACCCAGTGATTGACCTCAAGGTCACATTAGTGGATGGCTCCTACCACGAGGTTGACTCCTCAGAAATGGCCTTCAAAATTGCTGGCTCCATGGCCATTAAAGAGGCAGTGATGAAAGCCAATCCGGTGCTGCTGGAGCCAATGATGAAGGTCGAGGTCGAGGTTCCAGAAGAATTCCTTGGGACAGTGATGGGAGACCTCATTTCCCGTCGCGGTCAAATTGAGGGACAAACCGTGGAAAATGGCATTGCCAAAGTGACGGCAAAAGTCCCTCTCGAACGGATGTTTGGTTATGCCACTGACATTCGCTCGAATACCCAAGGTCGGGGAATTTTCTCGATGGAATTTAGCCATTACGAGGAAGTCCCCCGTAATGTGGCTGAGGCGATCATTGCCAAAAATAAAGGGAACGCATAGTCTATACGAGGAACAACATGGCACGCGCTAAATTTGAACGAACCAAACCCCACGTTAACATCGGTACGATTGGTCACGTTGACCACGGTAAAACCACACTGACCGCAGCCATTACCATGACATTGGCTGCCCAAGGGAAAGCTCAGGCTCGCAAATACGATGAGATTGATGCTGCCCCTGAGGAAAAAGCCCGTGGGATTACCATCAACACGGCTCACGTGGAGTATGAGACCGAAAAACGTCACTATGCCCATGTGGATTGCCCCGGCCACGCTGACTATGTGAAAAACATGATCACGGGTGCCGCCCAAATGGACGGTGCTATTCTCGTGGTGGCCGCTACTGATGGTGCGATGCCCCAAACCAAGGAGCACATTCTCTTGGCTCGTCAGGTGGGGGTGCCCAGCATTGTTGTCTTCCTGAACAAAGTGGACATGGTGGACGACGAAGAACTGCTGGAGCTGGTGGAACTGGAACTGCGGGAACTCCTCAGCGAATATGAATTCCCCGGTGACGAAGTGCCCATCATCCGTGGTTCGGGTCTGAAAGCCCTTGAAGCCATGACCGCCAATCCAAAAACCCAACGCGGTGAAAATGAGTGGGTCGATAAAATCTACGAGCTAATGGATGCCGTGGATAACTACATTCCCACCCCTGAGCGGGATGTGGATAAGCCCTTCCTGATGGCCGTAGAAGACGTGTTCTCCATTACCGGTCGGGGTACCGTGGCCACGGGGCGGATTGAGCGCGGTCGCATTAAACTCAACGAAACGGTTGAACTCGTGGGTCTGCGGGAAACTCGCACAACGACGGTCACCGGTATTGAAATGTTCAAGAAGAGCCTCGAAGAGGGGATTGCCGGTGACAATGCTGGTTTGCTCCTGCGCGGCCTGAAAAAAGAGGATGTGGAACGGGGAATGGTGATTGCCAAACCCGGCTCCATTACGCCCCACACCCAATTTGAGGGTGAAGTGTACGTGCTCACTGAAAAAGAGGGTGGCCGTAAAACCCCCTTCTTTGCCGGTTACCGTCCGCAGTTCTATGTGCGTACCACCGATGTGACCGGTACGATTACCTCCTTCACCGCTGATGATGGTAGCGCCGCTGAAATGGTGATGCCTGGTGACCGCATCAAAATGACCGTGGAACTGATCCAGCCCATTGCCATTGAGCAGGGGATGCGCTTTGCCATCCGTGAAGGTGGCCGGACGATTGGTGCGGGTGTTGTCTCCAAAATCCTGAAGTAGTTGATCTTATGGCCGCTAGCCTTTCTGTGGTGTTGGCGGCCTTTTTTTGTCTGAATTTTGTCGGATTGTCTCTGAACCTTGACAAGTAAGGAAGATTCCTATGGCTGCTCTACAACAGAAAATTCGTATTCGCCTTAAGGCCTTTGATCATCGCTTGCTCGATACTTCCTGCGATCGCATTGTCGATACTGCAAAAAGAACCGGCGCTTCCCCCGTTGGCCCAATTCCCCTACCCACTCGCCGTCGAATCTATTGCGTCCTGCGATCGCCCCACGTGGATAAGGACTCACGGGAGCATTTTGAAACCCGTACCCACCGTCGCATACTCGACATTTACCAACCTTCACCGAAAACGATTGATGCCCTGATGAAGTTGGACTTGCCGGCGGGCGTAGATATTGAAGTGAAATTGTAAGCGTCGCCAAAGTTCACTACACTGGGGGGTATGACGCATACGATCATTCATCCTTCCCCCTCTGAGTCTTCTCTTCAGCCCCCTGCCATGGCCTACAGAATCAACTGCCAGCAGGGGCATACGCATCTTTTATGGGTAACGCTGCGGCTAACGGCACCGCAAACCGATGTTCTTGATCTGCACTTGCCGGTGTGGACGCCGGGTTCCTACCTTGTGCGCGAATATGCGAGGCATCTTCAGGACTTTACAGTAACGGCCGCCGACGGTACCCCCTTGGAATGGTGGAAGTGTGCCAAGAACCAGTGGCAGGTGGCCTGCACACCGGGTCTAGAACTAGAAGTGCGCTATGCCATCTATGCCCATGAACTGTCAGTGCGCACCAATCATTTTGATCCCAGCCATGCCTACTTCAATCCGGCAGCGGTCTGTCTCTATGTGCCAGAATATCGCGATCGGCCCCTAACAGTAACGATTGTGGCACCGCCGCACTGGCGGGTGACGACTCCGCTTGAACCCTTTGGCGAGGATGGCTTCACCTTTTGGGCAGCAAATTACGATCTGCTGGTGGATAGCCCCTTTGAGGTGGGTACCCACCCTGTTTATGCCTTTGAGGTGGACGGTAAACCCCATGAATTGGCGGTGTGGGGCAAGGGCAATTTTGAGCCGCAGCGGGCGATCGCCGACATGCAGCGGATCATTGAAACAGAGGCAAGTTTCTTTGGCGGCCTGCCCTACGATCGCTATGTCTTTATTTTGCACCTTACCCACAAGGGCTACGGCGGTCTGGAGCATCTCAATAGCTGCTCGTTGATCTTCCATCGCTTTGGCTTTCAGCAAGCGGAGCAGTATCGCCGCTTCCTCTGTTTAGTGGCCCATGAGTTTTTCCATCTTTGGAATGTCAAGCGCATTCGCCCCCAAGCCTTTGAAATCTTTGATTACGACAGCGAAAATTACACCACCAGCCTCTGGTTTGTGGAGGGGATAACCAGTTATTTCGACCAACTGATTCCCCTCTGGGCAGGGTTATTTGATGCTGCGGCCTATCTTAAGCTGCTGAGCGAAAGTCTGAATCGCTATTTACACACCCCTGGTCGTTTTGTTCAGTCCCTTAGTGCTGCTAGCTTTGATGCGTGGATTAAGCTCTATCGCCCCGATGAAAATAGCATTAATTCGCAGATGTCCTACTACCTAAAGGGAGAGCTAGTGGCACTACTGCTGGATTTGCGGATTCGCCTTAATTTTAATCACCAGCGATCGCTCCTCGATGTCCTGCGGCGGTTGTGGCAGCAGTATTGCGAGACAGGTCAGGGCTATACTCCCGATGAGCTGTGGGAAACGATTGAAACCGTTGCCGATGAAAACCTTGGCACATGGCGCGAGCAATTCATTGAAGGAACCGTAGAACTCCCCCTTCAGGAGTGGTTGGCTAAAGTGGGTTTGGAACTGGTGCCCCAAGACGCGCTGCCCTATACGGGACTTCAGTTTAAGCAGGAACATGGCGCTCTGCAAATCAAGGCAGTGCTGCGGGACTCCCCGGCTGAACAGGCAGGCTTGGTGGCTGGGGATGAAATCATTGCCCTCAATGGGTGGCGCGTCAAGGCGGAGGACTGGTCAGAGCGATTGCGGGAATACCCAGTGGGAGAGACGATTCACTTGACATGGTTCCATGATCAGCAATTGCACTCAGGAACATTGATGTTGGGAGACCCTCAGCCCCGCTATCAGGTGCAGTGCCGTGCCGATGCCACGCCGAGTCAGCGGGCACATTTAGAAGCTTGGTTGGGAGCCACAGCGGCGCAGCTCTAGGGGAGGTGGCAGCATGCTTCAGCCCTTGATTCAGGATCGCGATCGCTTGGAACAGATCTTGCGGCAACTGCCCTTGACTCCCGGCGTTTATTTTTTCAAGGACAAGACGGATCAAATTCTCTACATTGGCAAGTCCAAACGCCTGCGATCGCGGGTGCGCTCCTATTTTCGTGAGCCAGCCCAATTGGGGCCGCGCCTTGAATTAATGGTCTATCAGGTGGCGGACATTGAATTCATCGTCACCGATACGGAAGCCGAAGCCCTTGCCCTCGAAGCCAATTTAATCAAGCAGCATCAGCCCCACTTTAACGTTCTCCTCAAGGATGACAAGAAATATCCCTACGTCTGTATTACGTGGTCAGAACCCTATCCCCGCATTTTCATTACCCGCAAACGCCAATTGGGTAATGTCGGCGATACCAGCAGTGATGCTCCCAAGGATCGCTACTATGGCCCCTATGTGGATAGCTTTCGCCTGCGCCAAACCCTTGCCCTTGTGAAGCGGCTTTTTCCACTGCGGCAACGTCCCCGCCCCCTTTTCAAGGATCGCCCCTGTTTGAACTATGACATTGGCCGCTGTCCGGGGGTCTGCCAAGCCCTGATTTCACCGCAGGAGTATCGGCAAACGCTCCATAGGGTGGCGATGATTTTTCAGGGACGCACAGGGGAACTGGTGGCACAGTTGCAGGCACAAATGGTGCAAGCGGCGGCGGATCTGAATTTTGAACTGGCAGCCCGACTGCGGGATCAAATTCGTGGCCTTGAGCATTTAGGCGTGGATCAAAAGGTGTCCTTGCCTGATGACACGGTGTCACGGGATGCCATTGCCCTTGCCTTGGGCGATCGCCATGCAGCCATTCAACTCTTTCAAATTCGTGCGGGTCGCTTGGTGGGACGTTTGGCTTTTGTTGCCGATGCCCAAAGTGGCAGTGTCGGCACGATTTTGCAACGGGTGCTTGAAGAACACTATGCCCAAGTGGATGATGTAGAAATTCCCAGTGAAATTTTGCTGCAACATCCCCTCCCCGAGGCGGATCTGCTGCGTACCTACTTGAGCGAAAAGAAAGGCCGCGCCGTCACCCTCACTGTCCCCCAACGCCAAGCAAAAGCCGAACTGATTGCCATGGTGCAACGCAATGCAGAATTAGAATTGGCACGCATTCAACAGGCCAGCGATCGCACCCAAACGGCTCTTGAAGATTTAGCCCAACTCCTTGGCCTTGACACCCTGCCCCACCGCATTGAGGGCTACGACATTTCCCACATTCAAGGGTCTGACGCCGTGGCCTCACGGGTTGTTTTTATTGATGGCTTGCCCGCCCAGCAGCACTATCGCCACTACAACATCCGCAACCCTGAAGTAAAACTTGGCCACTCCGACGACTTTGCCAGTCTTGCTGAGATTCTCCGCCGCCGCTTTGCCCCCTATCTTGAGGGCAAGGGTGACCCTCCAGAGGCTGATGACTGGCCCGATGTGATCCTCATTGATGGCGGCAAGGGGCAACTGTCCGCCGTGGTTCAGGTGTTGGAGCCACTCCTAGACGATCTCACCCTTCTCAGCTTGGCCAAACAGCGGGAGGAGATTTTCCTACCCCACCACCGCCAGCCTCTGCCGACCGATCCAGAGCAACCGGGGGTGCAATTGCTACGCCGCGTCCGCGATGAGGCTCACCGCTTTGCCCTGAACTTCCACCGTCAAAAACGTGCCCAACGCCAACGGCGATCCCACCTCGACCAAATTCCCGGCTTGGGCTATCAACGCCAAAAGGAACTCCTCGCCACCTTTCGTTCCATTGACTACATCCGCATGGCCACGCCCGAACAGTTGGCGCAGGTACATGGGGTCGGCCCCCGTCTGGCGGAAAAAATTTACCGCTATTTTCATGCTGATACCGATTAGCAAAGAGCTAAGTGCTTTTCAAAAAAGGGCGATCGCTTGCTATTTCAAAAGCGGGTAACGCGATTCGAACGCGCGACATCAACCTTGGCAAGGTTGCGCTCTACCACTGAGCTATACCCGCAACAGATTCTTAGCTTAAAAAATTAGGAGGCGTCTTGTCAAGCCCCAGAAATTTCAGCAGCCCTCAGGACCACAAAAGCTGTGGGCGTACAACACTTCGGCATCGTAGATGTAAGCAATGCCTGCATAGTCGTTGAAAAACTCGACTGCCACCCGATCCACAATTTTTTCGGCCATTTCCCGCGTCTGGGTGAGTACCTCAAACTTGATATTGGCTTGGGTATCGGAAACGCTGGGTTGACCAGAGGAGCGCACATTGCGACTCCCTTTGCCGCTGGTTTCCATCACGGTGTAGCCAGTCGCCCCGGCCTCATCAATGATTTGGGCAATTTTTTTCAAGAGAATCTTCTCGGTCACAATCACGAGCTTCTTTGCTGGCTTGGCCATTCTGAGTACCTCCTTGAGTGAAATTGGCGCGTTTGGGTCACTAGCTGCCGCCCATGATTGCTTGGGCAAGGCCAAGGTAAAGCGGAATTCCTAGGCCGATGGCAATGGGAGTCCCGATCGCGGTGGAAGCACCAATATAGGCGGAAGGGTTAGCGGAGGGAATCCCTGCCCGTAATGTTGGCGGCCCAGAAATATCGGAACTAGAGCAGGCAATCACGGCTAGAATCACCACACCCCCAAGGCTAAAGCCAGTGACATAGTGGGCAATCATTCCCAAACCAAAGGCAATCAGGCCATGCACCAGCGGTGCTACGACGGCATAGACCACATACCACTGAGCGACTTTGCGCAACTCACCCAAGCGTGACCAAGCCTCCATCCCCATAACGAGCATCAACACCGAGAGTAAACCGCGAAACAGAGGGTTGTAAAAACTCTCATAGACACTGTCGGGACGGGTAAAGATGCCCAAAGCAACACCCAGCAGCAGTGCCGAAAGGGCTGCCCCTTGCAGACTTTCTTTGACAATCGGCCAGATTCTGACTCGTTTGCTTTGTTGACTGCGGTACTCACTGGCACTGCTGGGGTACTCACTCGTGCTCCCGGCATAACCTGTGGCGCTCCCTGCACCCGCATAGGCACCAACGGCGCTGAGGGAAGCCGGCGCCTTTTTCTCCTGTTTTTTCTTGAGGTAAATGCTGGCAACGACAATGGCTGTCACCAGAGCCGGAATATCCATGAACGGATACAGTGCGGCTGCCCAAGGTTCATAGCTAATTTTCTGCGCCTCCAGAGCCGTTAGCGCTGCTGCCATGGTCGAACCACTCACAGCCCCAAATAAACCTGCGGTAGCGATCGCGTCAACGGTTTTGACCTTCGGCAGCTTTGCTAAGGTATAACGGCCAATAAATACAATGAGAATCCCCATCGCCACAGCAAAGAGTGCTGGCAAGAGCATCTCCTGTAGGTTGGAACTGCGAATCGCAATCCCACCGCTGAGGCCGACTTTCATTAGCAACATAAAAATAATGAACTTATAGATGGCATCGGGAATCTGAAGTTGACTGCCCAGCGCTGCAATGACCATGCCCCCCAGCAAGAAGCCAAGGGTAGGCGACTGTAATTGCTTGACAAAATCTTGCAAAAACTGACCGGGAAAATCCACAGTACTATTTCTTCTTAATTATCAGGGGCTATCCATGGGGCTGTAGATGTTGAAGTTGATAGAAGACTATTTGGGCGATTGCCACCCCTGCATCCGTCGGTCAACGGCGCAAATATAGTCTTTTATCTATTCAATCTTTTTGATTTGCTTGCCTTACTCTATAGCAAATTCTTCAGCAAAACACACATTTAATAAACATTACTTTCAAATAGATTAAATAAGCCCAGCTTATAGAGTGACCTTGGGGCGATCGCGACGCTGTCAATGGCTTCTTGGCGCGTACATGATAATCAGCGTTCCGAGGAGGGCAACCCCAGCACCGAGCAAATCAAACTTATCGGGGCGCACCTTATCAATTCCCCAACCCCAAAACAGAGCCACCAGCAGGAAAATACCACTATAGGCAGCCTGAACACGACCGAAATGCGCAGGTTGCAGCGTCGGTACCATGCCATACATAAAAAGGACGATCGCCCCTGCTAAGGCATACCAAATGCTTTTATGCTCCCGTAGCCACAGCCAGACAAGATAGGCTCCCCCCAGCTCTAGGAGGCCTGTGATCAGAAAGTAAAGTAGGGATTTTGCAACTTTCATCATCGCCGCAGTGCTTGCTATACACTGGAAACTACATTGGGCTGACGCCAGCATATGACAATTCAGTTGACGATTCGCCGCCAAGCACCCAACAAGAGCGCCTATTGGCAAGCCTTTGAACTAGAGATTGATCCTTCCCTCACCATTCTTGATGCCCTCATTCAAATCAAGGGATACCAAGACGGTAGTCTTAGCTTTCGCAAGAATTGTCGAAACACCATCTGCGGCAGTTGCGCGATGACGATTAATGGTCGTTCTGCCCTTGCCTGTCAGCAAAGTATTCATGCCGAGTTAGCCAATAGTCCTGTTCCCAACCAAATTGCGATCGCCCCCTTGGGGAATTTGCCTGTCCTCAAAGACCTTGTCGTAGACATGAGCGATTTTTGGCAAAAACTTTCAGCCGTCAATCCTTATGTGGGTAGAGCGGCACGACAAGTGCCTGAGCGGGAGTTTCTCCAATCCCCCAGCGATCGCGCCAAACTCAATGCTGCGGGTAACTGTATTCTCTGTGGTGCCTGCTACGGTGCCTGCAATGCCGTGGAAGTCAATCCCGACTTTGTTGGCCCCCATGCCCTTGCCAAAGCAGCTCGCCTTGTGGCCGATACCCGCGATCGCGAAACTGACCAACGCCTGGACCAATACAACACTTCTACCAGTGGCGTGTGGGGCTGTACCCGTTGTTTTAATTGCAATACAGTGTGTCCCGTGGGCGTGCAACCCCTCGATCGCATTAGTGAGATCAAGCAGGCGATCCTAGGACGCTCAACAACAGCAACCCGCAATCAAGACCGTCCTGTGCGCCATCGGCAAGTACTCTTGGAACTAGTGAAAGAGGGTGGCTGGGTGGATGAGCGGCAATTTGGCCTACGGGTGGTGGGCAATCGCTTTCGAGATGTCGGCGGGGTTGTCAGCCTTGCCCCCTTAGGCTGGCGGTTATTGCGGCGCGGCAAGTTTCCACTGCGATTTGCAAAGTCTGCCGCTCAAGCCCAAATTAAGGCAGTGATCACCGCCCTACAGCAGCAACAGCCCTCTTCTAAAATGTGAGTACAAAGTGAAGGCTCTATGCCAAGCTAAAGAAGTTGTTTTGCATACCTAACACCATGAGTGAACCGACGCCCGATGATTTGACCCCACAATTTGGTTGGTCGCGCTATGCGGAGCTGATCAATGGCCGCTTTGCCATGATTGGCTTTATTGCCCTGCTGGTGCTCGAGTGGGTGACTGGCCAAGATTTCTTTACGTGGGTGGGCTGGCGATAGGTTGTGACGGCAACACTGCGCCTAGAGGGAGTCACGCGGCGATTTGCACCGGGGGTGGGAATTGGCCCTCTGTCTTTGACAGTACCCGCAGGGGCGCTTTGGGTGATTGTCGGGCCTTCGGGTTGTGGCAAATCTACCCTATTGCGGCTTATTGCTGGCTTGGAGCAACCCACCAGTGGCGAGATTTATATTGGGGAGACCTGTGTCAATGGCCGCAGTGGGCGCGATCGCGATGTGGCAATGGTCTTTCAGAACTATGCCCTCTATCCCCACATGACCGTGGCCGAAAACCTTGGCTTTGGTCTGAAAATGCGCGGTGTTGATCCGGCCACACGGCAGCAACGGATTCTTCAAGTGGCTAAGCTCCTCGGGATTGAGTCCCTGCTGCAGCGCAAACCGCGTCAACTCTCCGGTGGTCAGCAACAGCGGGTGGCCTTGGGAAGGGCCTTGGCGCGATCGCCCCAAGTGTTTCTTCTCGATGAACCCCTTTCCAACCTTGATGCCCAATTGCGCGAACAAACCCGTGCTGAACTGAAACAATTGCATCAACAACTGGGCATTACCACCCTCTATGTCACCCACGATCAAGCGGAGGCGATGACCCTTGGCGATCGCATTGTGGTGCTGGATCGCGGTCAAATCCAGCAAATTGGCACCCCTGCTGATCTCTACGACAAACCCGCCAATACCATGGTGGCGCGATTTTTGGGCACCCCACCGATGAATTTACTGCCCGCTCGCTGGGATGGCAGCCGCCTGTGGATAGCGCAGCAGCCCTTACCCTGTCCGGACACCCCCCATTGGCCGCTAAAAAGTGAACAACCCCTCACCGTGGGCATTCGCCCAGAGCATTTGTCTATCAGTGAGAAGGGCTTGGGGGCGATCGCCACCCTCGTTGAACCCCTAGGCCGCGAAGCCATTGTCCGCTGTCGCCTCATGGATAGTTCCCAAGAACTGCTGTGGTTAGCCCCTAATCACCAAATCCCTCAAATGGGTGACCCTCTCCAGTTGCAGGCTCGCCATCTTTATCTGTTTGACCCTACAAGCGGGGTGGCTCTCAATTTTGAGCCTAGCTGAAAATTCATCGGAACCCTTACCCAAGATTGGAGGGTTCGCTTAGAATACAACTAGGATTCTGTAAAATTTCGTAACTTCTGCGGCCAGCCCGTCCATGACTTCGGTAACCTCTCTTTTTTCACCTGTCGAAGCGGATCTCTGTGTACTAACGGAGAACCTGAAGGCACTGATTGGAGCACAACACGCCGTACTCTCTGCTGCCGCCGAACATCTTTTTGCTGCCAGTGGTAAGCGCATCCGACCCGCCATTGTCTTTTTGGTGTCGCGAGCCACGCTGCCCGATCAGGGGATTACTCCCCGGCACTGCCGCTTGGCAGAAATTACGGAAATGATTCATACCGCCAGTCTCTTTCACGATGATGTGGTGGATCAAGCGCAACTACGGCGCGGTGTGCCCACCGTCAACAGTGTCTTTGGCAATCGGGTGGCCATTCAAGCGGGAGACTTTCTCTTTGCCCAAGCCTCTTGGTACTTAGCGGATTTGGATAACCTGCAAGTGGTGAAACTCCTCTCCCAAGTGATCAAAGACTTTGCTGAAGGGGAAATTCGCCAAGGCTTTAACCGCTTTGACACCAGCATTACCCTAGACGACTATCTACTGAAAACCTACTACAAGACAGCTTCCCTCATTGCCAACAGTGCCAAGGCGGCAGCGGTTCTCAGTGAAGCGCCCCCAGAAACCATCGAAGCCATGTACACCTACGGCAAAAATTTGGGCCTAGCCTTTCAAATTGTGGATGACATCCTTGACTTCACCCGCTCCACCGCAGAACTAGGGAAACCCGCTGGCTCAGATCTGCGGGATGGCAACCTAACGGCACCCGTCCTTTTTGCCCTACCCAAAGCCCCCTATCTGCATACCCTCATCGAGCGCGAGTTCAGTGAAGAAGGCGATCTAGAAACCGCCCTCAACCTAGTGCGCCAAAGTGGTGCCATTGAAGACGCTCGCAATTTAGCCAAGGAATATGCCCAAGCGGCTCTACCGGCACTTGAAGTGCTACCCCCGTCGGAACCGCGTCAGGCCCTCAGCCAGTTAACAGATTATGTCCTTGAGCGGCTCTATTAAGCTGCCAGCAGAACGGTCTCCAATGCTCAGCGCATAAATCTCAGGAATTGGCCGAAAAATAGAAACAAGCCTTGCTTGGGGCAGTCCAATAGGTATAAGGGCGGGATCAGTAATCAATCCCCTACACTAGAGACAGGGATTGCGTCCACCCGACTAGCCTGCAGTTTGTTTTTATTTCGGGAGTGAATTTGTGGCACGAGGCGTTCAACAGCGTAAACTGGTGAGTTCTACTGTGGGTAGTCGGGGAAGGCAAAAAGTATCTCAAAAAAGCAGGGGTCAGCGATCGCGCCCTTCAGTGTGGCGTACCCTAGGCTGGATTGCTGCCTTTAGTGGTGTGTCCTTGGTCTCTGCCTTTGCGGGCATGACATTTGTTTTGATGTCACCCTTTCAGGGCACGAACCATCGTGGCCAACGGGATCCCTCTTGGCTGGAAATGATGACACGGGGATTCCAATATGGCATGAGTCGGCCAGTGAACCTCTTGGTATTGGGGGTGGATGAGGTTCTAGGGGCTCCTCCCGGCTCCCCTGAACGGTTTCGTGGCCGCACCGACACGATGCTGCTGGCGCGGTTTAACCCTGAAAATGGCACGATTACGGTCTTGAGTATTCCCCGTGATACCCGTGTGGAAATTCCCGGACATGGCATCGACAAAATTAATGCCGCCAATGTTTATGGAGAGGTGGATCTAACGGTGCGGGTGGTCAGCGAAATCCTCAACTATACCCCCATTGATCGCTACATTCGCATTGATACGAGGGCATTTCGAGAATTGGTAGATCTGGTGGGCGGTGTCGAGGTCAACGTGCCCAAGCGGATGGTTTATACCGATCACACCCAAAAACTTTACATTGATCTTCAACCGGGGCTGCAAACCCTGAACGGGGAGCAAGCAGAGGGTTTTGTTCGCTTTCGTTACGATGAACTGGGGGATATTGGCCGTGCCCAGCGGCAGCAAATGCTGATCAAGGCGCTGCAAAAGAAACTGGCCAATCCCGTCATGCTGACCCAGTTGCCGAAACTCTACAGCGTCCTGCAAAAATATGTGGATACGGATTTAACCTTTGCCGAACTGATGGCGATCGCCCAATTTAGTCTGCGTATTGAGCCAGACAACCTGCGTTTGATTCTGCTGCCGGGACGCTTTAGTGGTGATGGCTATGCGGTCAGCTACTGGCTGCCCGACTATGACCGCATTGATCGGGTGGTTGCTGAGCACTTTAGCGATCGCCCCTCAAAACTAGTCAACTATACTTGGGGCGACAGTGGCACCCTGCGGATTGCCCTGCAAAATGCCTCCGGCAGTCGTGAGGCTGCTCAAGATATGGCGGATTTTCTCGCCCACCATGGCTATACCAATGTGATCATCAGTGAAGAGTGGTATCAGCAAACCCCTGAAACGGAAATTGTCGCCCAACAGGGAGACCTCAGCGCCGCCCAAATGATCCGCTCTGTCCTTGGCATGGGGCGTGTCTCTGCTAACTCCACTGGCGTCCTTTCCTCTGACATCACCATTCGCATTGGCCGTGACTGGGCGGCGGTGTTGCACTAGGTCAAGGTTGCTGGCAGTTTCTTGGTAACAGCCTCTGGTTCAAGGATGCGGTCAATGATGCCGTACTCCTTCGCCATCTGTGGGGTCATGTACAGCAGCCGATCCATATCACGGGTGATCCGCTCAGGGGGTTGACCGGTATTTTGCGCCAAAATTTCCACCATCATCGCCTTATTGGCCAGAACCTCCTTGGCACGAATTTGGATATCGGTGGCCTGCCCTTGGGCATAGCTCTTGGTTTGGTGCAGGACAATCGTGGCGTGGGGTAAGCTGGCGCGACACCCCTTGGTACCGGCCGAGAGCAACATGGCGGCCATCCCCATCGCTTGACCAATGCAGATCGTATGCACAGGGGGCTTAATGTAGCGCATGGTGTCGCAGATGGCAAAGGCTTCTGTTTCAAAGCCAATGGGTTCGCCATCGTAGCGGGAGGTTCCCGTCGAGTTAATGTAAATGCGGATGGGTTTTTCGGGATCGTCGTATTGCAGATAGAGCAGTTCCGCAATGATCAGCTCCGTAACCGCTGGCACCAAAGGCATGCCGAGATAGACGATCCGCTCCTTCAACAGCAGTGAAGGGAGATCGGGGGGTGGAGTGCGATAGTAGGCATCACCATAGTAGGCCGCTTGGGCAGCAGTAAGGGGCAACCGCATAGGACGCTCAGCAAATGACAGACTATCTGTACTTTAGCAAGGAATTGCCTTCCGGATCGGTGGGAAGCACCGCCTATAATCAAAGCAGAAATCCAATTCTTGGGTCATGAATCAACTCGCCAGTTCGCGGCTCACTTCCTCAGTGGTGGCGATCGCCATTGTCTTGCTGGTTGTCCTTTTGAATGCCGTGGTGATTATTAATCCTGGCCAAGCAGGGGTGCTGAGTATTTTGGGTAAAGCTCAGGATACTCCCCTCCTCGAGGGCATTCACTGGAAACCGCCGTTTATTGCCAGTGTGGATGTCTATGACGTAACTGTACAGAAGTTTGAAGTGCCAGCGGAAAGTGCCACCAAAGATTTGCAGGATATTACCGCCAGTTTTGCCATCAACTTTCGCCTAGACCCCATGGCCATCGTGGATGTGCGCCGCACCCAAGGGACCCTAGAAAATATCGTGGCCAAAATCATTGCTCCCCAGACCCAAGAGGCTTTCAAAATTGCTGCTGCCCGTCGCACGGCGGAGGAGGCCATTACCAAGCGCGATGAACTTAAGGAGGATTTTGATCATGCCCTCGGCGATCGCCTAGCCAAGTACCACATTCTCGTACTGGATACCAGTGTCGTTAACCTTGACTTTTCGGAGGAATTTTCCAAGGCCGTCGAGGATAAGCAAATTGCTGAGCAGCGGGCACAACGGGCGGTCTATATTGCCCAAGAGGCAGCTCAACAGGCGCAAGCGGAAATTAACCGTGCCCAAGGGAAAGCGGAAGCCCAACGCCTCCTTGCCGAAACCCTCAAAGCTCCGGGGGGCCAGTTAGTGCTGCAAAAGGAAGCGATCGAAGCATGGCGCGAAGGCGGTGCCCAAGTGCCCCAAGTGATTGTGATCAACGGCCAAGAAGGGCTACCCCCCTTTTTCCTCAATTGGACAGGAACAGCAGCAAAATAGCTGAGGGACGGTTCGATGAACTACAGGCTCAGCAGAGACTCAACAGATGAAGGGAGCGATCGCCCAAATCCCCCTAGAATTGAGAATAGCGATTTGTTCTTTTATTCTTTGATTTCTCGCGATACTGACCCATGATCTCCACCCCGCTTGCTGCCAATCAACAAATTTTACCCCTGACTGCGCAAACCAATGCCCGCGGCCATCTCACCATTGGTGGGTGTGATGTGGTGGAGTTAGTGGCTCAGTTTGGCTCTCCCCTCTACATCCTTGATGAATTCACCTTTCGCACCGCCTGCCGTCAATACCAAGACACCCTCCAGCAGACCTACGGTGGTGAATTTTTGGTGCTCTACGCTTCAAAGGCTTGGAACTGCTTGGCCACCTGCGCCCTTGCCCACAGTGAAGGCTTGGGGATTGATGTGGCCTCCGGGGGTGAACTCTACACTGCCTTGAGTGCCGGCGTCCCCGCCAGCCACATTTACTTCCACGGTAATAACAAGTCCCCCCAAGAACTCCTCTATGCCCTTGAGGTCAATTGCACGATTGTTGCCGATAACTGGCTAGAACTAGAGCGCCTTGCTGCCTACGTTGAGGAGCATGATCTCTCGACCCCACCGCGCGTCATGTTGCGGTTGACACCGGGGATTGAATGCCACACCCACGAATATATCCGCACTGGACATCTAGACAGCAAATTTGGCTTTGACCCGCAACAGTTTCCAGAGTTGCTTCAGTTTGCTAAGGCGCATCCCGAACTAGACTGGGTCGGACTCCACGCCCACATTGGCTCACAGATTTTTGAGGAACAACCCCATTTAGACCTCTGTGATGTCCTTGTGGATTGGCTGGCTCAAGCCCGTGAAGCGATGCTACCCATGCGCGAACTGAATGTGGGGGGTGGTCTTGGCATTCGCTATGTAGACTCCGATAATCCACCGGCGATCGCCCACTGGACAAAGGCCATTAGTCATCAACTGAGCCAAGCCTGTCAGCAACACCATCTTCCCTTACCCAAACTCATCTGTGAGCCGGGTCGCTCCATCGTTGGACCTGCGGCAGTGACGGCCTACACCGTGGGCAGCCGTAAGGTGATTCCTGAAGTGCGCACCTACATTGCGGTGGACGGGGGCATGTCCGATAATCCCCGACCCATTACCTATCAGGCGCAATATACAGCCCTGTGTGCCAATCGCATGACCACTGCCGCCACAGAAACCGTACGTGTTGCCGGTAAGCACTGCGAATCGGGCGATATTCTGCTGCCCCAAGTCACCCTACCCCCCCTGCAAGCCAATGATATTTTAGTGGTGGCCAGTACGGGTGCCTACAACTACAGCATGGCCTCCAACTACAATCGCGTGCCCCGGCCGGCGGCGGTGGTGGTCTGTGAGGGGGAAGCCAACCTGATCCTGCAACGGGAAACCTACGCTGATTTGGTGGCCCATGATGTCTTGCCCCTGCGATTGAGCACCCCCGCCCCCTAGGAGGTGACGAGCACAATGGGATGATAAGCCTCCTAGGTAACTTGTCGTGGCTGCTGCTGTCCTCGGAGACACTGGCCAAGGTGCGAACAGTCGTGGATGTGGTTTTGGTCTTGACCCTAACCTACGCTATTTTGCGGGTTGTGGCCGAGCGGCGAACCCTCTGGATGATACGGGGCTTTATCTTCCTCCTTTTGGCAACCTCCCTCAGTCGTGCCATTGAGCTACAGTTTTTGAGCTTTGTGCTGCACAACTTAGTGATTGGCTCTGCGGTGGCCTTAGCCGTTATTCTACAATCGGAAATTCGCATTTTTCTGGAACAGTTGGGACGAGGACAGTTTTTCGGCTTTGTGCAGCCCGTGGCCGAGTCGAGTCTCACCAATGATGCCGTTGATTTGATTGTGACGGCCGTGAAGGGATTATCTCAGGATCGTACGGGGGCACTCATTCTCTTGGAAACCCATACAAAGCTCAGCCCCCAAGATTTTACCCATGCAGGGATCGCTCTCAATGCCCGCCTTTCGCCAGAACTCATTACCTCAATTTTTCAAGTGAGTTCCCCCCTGCACGATGGGGCAATTTGGGTGCGGGGTGCTGAAGTGATTGCGGCAAAGTTGATCCTGCCCCTCTCGGATCGCACGGGGCCTTGGCAGTTGGGCACTCGCCATCGCGCCGCCCTAGGGATTACCGAACGCATTAGCCACTGTGTCTGTGTAGTGGTCTCTGAGGAAACGGGGTCAATTTCCCTTGCCTTTAAGGGGGAGCTTCAACGTCCCCTCACAAGCAGTAAACTAGGGGAATTGTTGCGGCAATATGTGCAGGATCAAGGGACGGGAACTTCACAACCCCGTCAACGTCGGCACAGCTTAAAATTTTGGAAAACGGTATGGCCACTGCGCTAATTTCCGCCAGTAGGATGTGTCTATGACGCTACAGCCCCAGTCACTCATTGAGTTACCCGCTGATTTGGATCGCGATCGCCTACCTCGCCATGTGGCGGTGATTATGGATGGCAATGGCCGCTGGGCAAAGCAGCGCAATTTACCGCGCATTATGGGACACCAACGCGGGGTGGACACCCTCAAGGATCTGCTGCGCTGTTGCAAAGATTGGGGCATTGAAGCCCTGACCGCCTACGCCTTCTCCACAGAAAACTGGGGGCGCCCCCTGCCGGAGGTGGATTTTCTGATGACCCTCTTTGAGCGAGTGTTGCGGCGGGAGCTGGCGGAAATGGTTGCCGAGGGCGTGCAAATTCACTTTGTGGGTGACTTGGCGTGTTTGCCGAACTCCCTACAAGCGGAAATTGAGCGAGCGATGACCGCTACGGCCAATAACCAAAAAATTAAATTTGTGGTGGCAACCAACTATGGTGGGCGACGGGAAATTATCCACGCTTGCCGTTCGATTGCAGCCCAAGTGAAAGCGGGACGCCTTGACCCCGCCGATATTGATGAAGTACTCTTTGAACGCCATTTGTACACGGGCGGCCTACCGGATCCCGATTTGTTGATTCGCACCAGTGGCGAGATGCGCGTCAGTAACTTTTTGCTGTGGCAGGTGGCCTATTCAGAAATTTACGTCACCAAGACCCTCTGGCCGGATTTTGACCGCGCTGCTTTCCATGAGGCGCTCCGGGATTACCAACAGCGACAGCGGCGATTTGGCCGTGTCTAAAGGGGACGATTTCAGTGGAGAATAGGAAAGCCCGCCGGGTACGTATTGGAGCGATACTGTGACCCCCCAATTGCGCATTTATGTCCCCCCTCATCCCCTCATTCAACACTGGCTAACGGTGGCTCGCGATCGCAACACGCCCACTCCCTTATTTCGGGTGGCAATGACAGAACTGGGGCGGTGGCTGGCCTATGAGGCGGCGCGGGAATGGTTGCCAACGGTGGAAACAGTGGTTGAAACGCCCCTTGCCCCCTGTGCAGCGCTGGTGGTGAATCCGCAAGTACCCGTCGTGGTGGTACCAATTTTGCGGGCGGGTTTAGCCTTGCTCGACGGTGCCCAAGGGGTCTTACCCACAGCAAAGACGTACCACTTAGGGATTGTGCGGGATGAGGCCACCCTTGAACCCAGTTGCTATCTCAATAAGTTGCCCCCGCAGTTTGACCCGCAAACCCGTGTCCTTATTAGTGAGCCGATGCTGGCAACGGGAGGTTCAATTATGACAGCAATGCAGGAATTGGTGCAGCGGGGGATTGACCCAGCCTTGGTGCGAATCATTTCCGTGGTCACTGCGCCGCCAGCTTTGCAGAAACTCGGTGCCCATTTTCCCGCAGTGCAAGTCTATGCGGCCACGATTGATGAGACAGTGAATGAGCAGGGCTTTATTGTGCCCGGCTTGGGGGATGCGGGCGATCGCGCCTTTGGTACCGGGGAGGAAGTGTAACCGATGATGACAGTGGTGACTGTGCCAGCAACAACGGCTAATTTGGGTCCGGGGTTTGATTGTCTGGGAGCGGCTCTCACCCTCACCAATACGTTTACCTTTTCCTTGAGCGATCGCCCCCATGTCAATGTGCGGGGCACTGAAGCAGGCGGTGTCAGCAGTAGCTCCGACAATTTGGCCTATCGTGCCTACCACCGTTTCTATCAATATCTAGGGCGTGAAGCCCCACCTGTGTATTTAGAGATTGATCTGGGGGTTCCCCTCGCACGGGGTCTCGGCAGTTCAGCGACCGCAATTATTGGCGGCTTAGTAGGGGCAAATCGGCTGGCGGGCTTTCCCCTCAGTCATACCGAGGTTCTAGAATTGGCCATTGAAATGGAAGGCCACCCCGATAATGTGGTGCCGGCCTTGCTAGGGGGCTGTCGTCTTGCTGTCCAAGGGAGTGCAGGGGGATGGCATTGGCTAGAAATTCCTTGGGATCAGGATGTGGTGCCGATTGTGGCGATTCCAGACTTTGAGCTAGCCACGGAAACAGCGCGGCAAGTGCTACCTCCCCACTGTACCTACGGTGATGCAGTTTTTAATATCAGTCACCTTGGTGCTCTGCTGCGGGGTTTGGAAACGGGTCAACGGGAGTGGCTGCAACTGGCCTTGGGCGATCGCCTGCATCAACCCTACCGCCAAAGTCTGATCAAAGGCTATACCGACCTCCACAGGGCGGCTCTTGAGGCGGGTGCCCACGGTTTGGTCATTAGTGGCGCAGGCCCCACGCTTTTAGCCCTTGGGGATCCCGTTACCGCTTCCGCCATTGCCACTGCCCTCAAGGAGACTTGGGCAAAGTTTGATGTGCAGGCACGGGTGGAGGTGCTGGCCATTCAACGCCAAGGGACAACGGTGCGCGATCGCTAGCAATCTTAGGCAATTGTATAGCATGCTTCCCTGTCAATAGGAGGTGATTAAATGAGCCAAGAACAGGATGCCCTGACAACGGAAGTGCTGCAACGCCTACGCCGCAAGGAGGGCACTTGGCAGGATTGGGGGGCCGGATGCCAGCAACTGCAAAAACAAGGGCTATCTCCCCAAGCGATTTTTGAGGCCACGGGCATTGAACCCATTCACCAAAATCAACTGATCATTGCCCTGCAAGTGAGTCAGAGCCTACGGGAAGCCCCTGAATCTGTGCGTGCCTATTTTCAAACGCGGGGCAGCGATCTGCTCTATGAACTGCGGGTCTTATCAGCGGGCGATCGCCTTGCAGCAGCCACCCTCATTGTTGAGAAACAACTGGATGTCACTGCGGTTCATGAGGTCTGCCGTGCCCTCAAGGCCGTGAGCTATCAAAAGGATGACAGTGCAGGTTTTGGTGAGAGTGTGGGCGATCGCATTGGTCGCTACTATTGGCAACTGGCGCGGCAGCAACGCGATTTAGCCCAGCGATCGCGCCTTATTGCTCAGGGCTTTCGCTTTGTTGAATCCGCCACAGGTCGCCAAGCGCTTGAGAAACTGCTGACGGACTTGACCGTGGTTCCCGCTGCTAGCCAACCTCGACTCCCCCTTTACCGCTTGGATTCCGCTGAAGACCTGCCCTACCTCGTTCCCATGGCAGGAACAGCCCCCCTCGCTGCTGCAGCCTTTAATCAAGTACCGCAGTTAACTTCTACAGGTGCTTTTCAATTAGTCGCTGTTCCTCAACCCATGACCCTAGTGGCTCTCCCCAGTTGGCAGGTTCTCCTGAATGCTGTTGACCCAGTCGGGGTGCTTTGGCCAGTGGCAGACCTACCCACAGAATTACCGCCCACGCCTGAGGGACTCCCCATTGAACAAGTGCTCCTGATTGTGGATCGTGGTCTTCCAGAATGGGAGCGCGATCGCTATCTGTTGATTGCACCTAGGGCCAGCGATCCTGTCCAACTGGCTTGGTTTCCTGAACCCCCTACAGCGCCAATTCTTGGCCAACTCCTGCTCGTCTTACGCCCCCCCCAAGTGCTGGATGAGAGTATCAACAAGGAACTTTGGTTCTTTGAGGAATAGCTTAACTTTAGGCGAGATTCACCACAACGCCCAGAGCGCTACTACTCCCCAAACTGTAATCTGCCAAGGCTAGTCGCACCGGCTGCTGGGGTGCCTTCAGATTCACTACCACAAGGGTCTGATCCACCAGTCCCGACCAGAGTTTGGCATCAGCAAAGTTGGCCAAGGGGGGTGTATCCACAATCACCAGATCAAAATAGTTTTGCAGGTGAGCCATGAACTGTTTGAGCGTGTCTTGGCTGAGGAACCGCATCGGCTGTTGCCGCAACTCACCAGCGGTTAAAATTGCAAGACCGCGCCGCGCCTGAGCAACGCTATACCAGTGCCGCCGATGAATTAACCAATCTGCCAAGCCCTGTTCATTCGTCAGGCCGAGATAGCGGTGAATCTGGGGTCGCCGTAAATCCCCATCAATCAGCAGAACCCGCTGACCCGTGCCTGCGGCAGCAAGGGCAAGATGCAGAGCAACGGTGGTGCGCCCATCGGTGGGTAGGGCTGAAATCACGGCTAACGAATGCCCCAAACCCACGGCCTGGAGGTTGGCAAACACATGGTGAAAGGCTTCCTGAAACTTCACCCATTCCCCGACAGAGGGTAGGACTTGAGTCACCTGCCACAGCCCTGAATTGCCCTTCACCACGCGCTCTAGGCGGAGGTTAGTTTGGGGGGTTGCCTTGGGAATTTTGCCAAGGAGGGGCAAGCCGAGGGCATCTTCCACTTGGGCTGGACTGACAAACGTATTGGCGGCTGCATCTGCAACATAAGTAGCCAGAACCCCCAACACAAGGCTGGCGATCGCCCCTAGCACCAACAGCAGTAAGCGTGGGAAGGTGGGTTGGACAGCGGGATTCTCTAAATCCGTCAACACCTGCCAAGCAAAGTTATTCTGTGCTAGTTGTAGTTGCACTGCCTGTCGGGCTTGATTGAGCATCTCGAGGGAGAGGTTGGCCGTCCGAATCCGATGTTCAAGGCGATCAATGGCGGGGAGTTGGCTACTCAGTTGTTGTAATTGTTGGGCAACTGTCCTTTGAGGGGCAGCCAATTCGGCGTCATAGCGCCGCTGGTTTTCGTATTCAATCCACGCCGTAATGTAGTTGGTAATCAGCGTTTGTGACACTGTTCCCTGAAAGCCCAGAGCCGTGGGGTTGTCCACTTGATATTGCTCACCAATCACTTGGCGGGCGATCGCCTGCAATTGCTCCACCAAAACTCGCCGCTGTTCCTCAAGAGCTTGGATAACGGGTGTCCCTTCCCGAAAAATGGCTAGATTCTTGGCAATTTCTTGATCCAGTTCTTGAATGCGTGCCAGTTGTTGCTGATAAGCAGGGGAGGTACTTAAATTCGCTGCTGCTAGGGCTTCGGCGGGTGTCATCTTGAGTTGTTCTTGAAACCCTTGAAAACGACCGTAGGCTTCCACGGCCTTCAGGCGAGCCGCTTGGCGCAGGCTATGGATTTGGCGATACTGTTCTGTTAAAAAGCGCAGTTGTTCTGAGGGTTGCAGGCTCGTGCCTTGGGGTTGGCTGGCTTGGAGTTGCTGCTGGAGTTGCTCTAATTCTGTAAGGTGCTGATTGATGTCTTTGTCCAGTTGCTCTAGGGTGCGATTGAGTTGTTCTTGGCGATCGCGCTGACTGTAGTCAACAAACGCCTCTGCCACGGCCTTTAATACTGCGGTCACGATTTCTGGCTGGCGATCGCGATAGGCCACTTCTAGCACTTTTGTTTGGGTCGGCAGTTGCTCTGTGGCGGAACTAACCACTGGTCGAATTTCCAGATGCTCAGCTAAGACCCGCGTGGTCAGATGGGGATACTGCTGTTGTAGTTTCTGGGCAATGGGTGCCAGTACTTTGTCACTTTCTAGAACGAGAATCTGTGCCCCCACATCCACTGGAGGGGGTGTGGTTGGCGGCGGGGAGGGGAGGGTACTGGCAATGCCATCACGGGGGGTCAGGGTTGGCGCAGGCTGTGGTTCCTTCACTGGTTCCATCAGGAGGCGAAAATAGGCCTCGTACATTTCGGGTTGCCAGAAAACATACCCCCCCATGACCAAGAATGAGAGTAAAACCGTTCCTGACAGTAGTCGCCACCGTCGCCGACAGCGATCGCTAAAAGCTTGCAGCCCACCCTTGTTAGAACTTTTTCTGGTGCTGAACCGTGATGGATTTCGCTGGCGATCGCCCGCAGGACGCACTTCGCGATCAACGACCCGTAAATTGGGTATCTTTTGTGGGAGCGACATCAGTAGTACGCCATTCCTAATCAAATATGTTAACTAAGTTGAGGAACACTCCTAAGGTTCCTAAGGCGCCGATCGGCCGCAGGGCATTCCCAATCGTATCCCCCACCTGCGTTAGCCCTGACCGTTCCACCACAATCACATCCCCCTGTTGCAACACAGGATTATTGTTGGCATTGGGTTGAGCCGCCAAGCTAAAGGGAATCCGTCGCCGACTGACTGTGCCATCGCGATTCAGCCGCACCAGCGTCACCCTAGACATATTGGCACGTTGCACATTGAATCCGCCAGCCGCCCCAATTCCCTGAGTGAGCGTGGCATTGGCTGGCACTTCGACCAAGCCCGGTCGCAATACTTCGCCCACAACCTGCACCCGAATCACCTGTGGCGAAAACGTTGCCGAGGCCACCCGTACGGCTTCAGCCGCATTCACTTCCTTCGCCTTGGGCACCACAATCACATCATCACTGCGCAGCGTGATATCTTGGTTCGCATCCCCCGACTGAATCATCTCCCAAAGATTAATTCTGGTTACGGCTGTTTGGCCATTCCCCAGTTGGCGGCGTATCTCAATGTTGCGAATATCGGCCTCTTGGGTAATTCCACCGCTTTGAGCAAGGACTTGGCTCAGGCGAGGCCATGTTAAGCCACCGGAAAGGCCGATACCGGGGGCAGAAGCTGATACAGAAGTAAAAGGAACAACATAGGAGCCTGGACGGCTCACCTCACCTGCCACCAAAATCTTCATGGGGCGCGGCGTCTGCAATGTAACCGTTACTGCTGGAAAGCGCATGACTTTACTATAGGCGTTCAGAATCACCTGCTCCGCTTGGGGGAGAGTTAAGCCGCCCACCATTACCCGTCCTGCCAACGGTAGAGCGACTGAGCCATCAAGATTAACGGTAAATTCTCGTTGATTAGTAACTGTTGGTGGCAGGTTGACCACTTCAATGAACAACACATCCCCTGGGCCTAGGCGGTAGTCCTCAAGGGGGTTGATGGTTGTAAAAGGGTGGGCATGGGGGGGCATGGGGCTGGTGGGCAGGGTCTGAGCAGTGGCCGAGCGGGGTACCATCAGTGTTGCCCCAAGGGTGAATCCACTGGCGATCGCCAGCGTGATGACGGTGTTGTGTAGCCTTGGCAATGATTTGCACCCCATGGTTCATTCTCCTCACTCACTTGTTTGTTCTACCATACGCCATCTATTCGCCACCAAGGTCATGAAAAAAGGCTTTAGAATGAGTGCAAATGGCCTTGTCACCTCATTGTAATGCTGGATTCGCCACTCATTTGCCTAGAACAGATTTCTAAAGTGTATGGCCAGGGGGAAACGGAAGTTCACGCCCTTAGGGAGGTGAATCTCAGCATTCAGCGGGGAGAATACTGTGCAATTATGGGGGCTTCGGGGTCAGGGAAGTCCACAATGATGAATATTATGGGCTGTTTGGATCGCCCGACCTCTGGTCGCTATTTTCTCGATGGCCAAGATGTGGCACACCTCAGTGATGATGAACTCGCCCATATTCGCAATGCCAAGATTGGTTTTGTCTTTCAACAGTTTTACTTGCTGGGGCAGCTAACGGCACTGGAAAATGTGATGCTACCCATGGTCTATGCCCAAGTTCCCCCCAAGGAACGGCGCGATCGCGCGATCGCTGCATTGGAACAGGTGGGGTTGGGTCACCGCCTTGAGAATCGCCCCAATCAACTCTCGGGAGGGCAGCAACAACGGGTGGCGATCGCCCGCGCCATTGTCAATCAGCCGCTACTCCTGCTCGCCGATGAACCCACCGGTGCCCTCGATAGCCACACCACGGCGGAAATTCTTGCTATCTTTGGGCAACTCAATGCGGCCGGCATGACGGTAATTATGGTGACCCATGAACCCGATGTGGCGGCTGTCACGCACCGCATTATTCAGTTTCGTGACGGTCAAATTCTTTGCGATCGCCCCAACGTGCCTACCCCGCTGACAGCACCTGTTTTATCTTAAGAAGGGGAGCGACTGAGAAAAAAAGCAATGGCAAAAGCAGTTTGGAAAGGCGCAACCTTGGCCGAGAGCGATCGCTATGAGTTGGTCGAAGGCAATGTTTATTTTCCGCCAGAGGCACTCAATCCGGCCTATTTTCAGCCCAGCGATACCCACACCGTTTGTGGTTGGAAAGGCACAGCCAGCTACTACCACGTTGTTGTCAATGGTGAGGTGAATCGTGATGCTGCGTGGTACTACCCCGATCCCAAGCCGGCGGCAGCCAATATCAAAGGCTATGTGGCGTTTTGGCGCGGGGTGCAGGTGACGCGCTAAGGGGAGCAATTCCCGCTCGGTTGAGAATTTCCGGAATCAAATCCTCACGGCGCACCGCCATTAAATGCACTCCCTGACAGAGTTCCCGTGCCTGTTGCACTTGCTCGGCAGCAATAGTTATCCCTTCATCGAGGGGATCAGCGGCAGCGGCAAGGCGATCGATAAGGTGCTGCGGAATCGAAGCCCCCGGCACGGCGCGATTGATAAACAGGGCATTTTTGGCCGACTTGAGGAGAAAAATTCCAGCAAGAATGGGTCGCCCACAGCCAGCGGCAATCTGATCCATAAACTTGGCTAGCCGCTCAAAATCGGTAATTAACTGCGTTTGGAAAAATTGAGCACCCGCTGCCAATTTGCGTTCAAACCGTTGTTGCAGTCCTGACCAACTGGCAGACTGAGGATCAACCGCAGCGCCAGCAAAAAATTGAGTGGCGCCATCGGGTAGGGGACGATCCTCGCTATCCACCCCTTGATTCAGTTGGCCAATAATGCGCAATAGACGTACAGACTCTAAATCAAAAACGGGCTTGGCTTGGGGATGATCGCCAGCTTTGACCGGGTCTCCTGTGAGTGCCAAAATGTTGTGCAAACCTAGAGCAGCAATGCCCATAAGATCGGCCTGTAGGGCAATGCGGTTGCGATCGCGACAGGCGATCTGGCAAATGGGTTCAAACCCCTGCTGTTGCAACAAATAGGCGGCTGCCCAAGAACTCATGCGCAACACAGCGCGACTGCCATCGGTGACATTAACCGCATGAACCCGCCCCTTGAGATGGGCTGCTTGGCGCAACATCGTACTGGCATCCCTACCCTTTGGGGGGCAAACCTCTGCGGTGATGAGAAACTCACCCTGCTCACAGGCAGCTTGAAAACGCGAGACTGACAAGGAAATGGCTAGAGCGCGACTAGGCAATTATCATACAAGCTAGTGACGCCTGTTCCTAGGCCGCTAAATAAGCGGTCACCGTCTGCACCAAGGTCTCTGTCCAATAATCAGCAACACTTTGCTGCTCGGCTTCCACCATGACACGGATAACGGGTTCTGTCCCAGAGGCACGTACCAAGACTCGCCCGCGATCGCCCATATCCAGTTGAGCCTTGGCAATCATCTGCTGCAGAGGTTCACACTCCTGCCAGTGGAGCCGCCGCTGCCGATCGTCAACACGGACATTGCGGAGAATTTGCGGGTAGGCGGTAAAACTTTGGTCTCGCAGTTGTGCCAAGGATAGACGGGAATCCTGAACTAGGGTCGCTAAATGAACCGCTGTGAGCAAGCCATCCCCCCCCACACCATAGTGACGGCAGAGGATATGTCCCGACTGTTCTCCCCCTAGCATGGCACCGTGGCGCAGCATCTCTGCATGGACGTATTGATCGCCCACTGCTGCCCGCACCAGTTGTCCACCCCGCGCTTGCCAAGCTCGCTCAAAGCCGAGATTCGACATCACAGTGGCGACAATCAAATCCTTAGGGAGTTGTGCCTGCGACTGAAGCCGTTGTCCCCAGAAGTAGAGAATGTGATCGCCATCAACCACCCGTCCTTGACTATCCACCGCCAGCACGCGATCGGCATCGCCATCAAAGGCAAACCCCATAGCGGCACGGGTTTCACGGACAGCCTGTTGTAATGGTTCTAAATGGGTGGAACCGCAGTTGACATTAATGCGATTGCCATCGGCGCGATCGTGGAGAGCAATCACCTCAGCCCCTAGGGCATGGAACACCGTCGGTGCCACCGCCACCGCAGATCCCCAAGCCAAATCTAACACCACCCGCAGTCCCTGCAGGGGCTGACGATCCTCAAGGGGGGCTTGCACCGCATGGCGATAGCGCTGCAGCAATTCGGGACGATGATGCAAATGCCCCCAGTGCTCCGTATGGGGCAAGGATAGGCCAGCATTTAGGTGGGCTTCAATTTCTTTTTGCAGATCAGGGCTGAGCTTGCTGCCATCGCTGCCAAAAATTTTAATGCCGTTATCGGCGGGGGGATTGTGACTGGCGGAAATCATGGCGCCGCCCATCGCCTCTGTGGTGGCGGTCAAATAGGCAATACAGGGAGTCGGGCACAAGCCTACATTCCACACTTCAAAACCAGCGGCGGTTAACCCTGCGGCCAAGGCTGTGGCCAACATATCACTGGAGTTGCGGGAATCTTGACCAATGACAAAAGGGCCTTGGGGTGCATCCGTCCTTTGTCGCAGCACTTCTCCCACCCAATATCCCAAGCTCAAGGCCAAGTTGGGGGTTAGCAACTCCCCCGCCCGCCCACGAATGCCATCGGTGCCGAACCGAATCGGCTGCTGCCCAGTCATGGTTGATTCCTCACGCCACACCAACACTCATTATTTTCTAGTCGATCTCCTGAGCTATGCAGGAGACGATTCTTAACATTTATTCACTCTCTCTGGACTATAGCACCTCTATGAACCTTTGCTGCCACATCAACGTCCCCCCACAGGAGTATTCTGGATCAGCGGGAATTGAGGCAAAGCCAAATGTTACCACCCGACCTGCGCCAGCAATTGCAATCGTCCCAAGGGCGACTCCTACACTTTTTGGAGTCCTTTTCCTCAGCACGGGTACTGGTGGTGGGGGATCTCACCCTCGATGAATTCCTCACGGGTCAGGTGGAACGCCTCTCGCGGGAAGCCCCTGTTCTGATTTTGCGCCATGAGTTTACCCGCCAAGTGCCCGGCGGCGGTGCCAATGCCATCTACAATTTGGCCAAGTTGGGTGCTCAGGTGCAGGCGGTGGGTCTGGTGGGTGAGGATTCTCAAGGGCAAGCCCTGTGTGAGATTTTTCAAAGGGCAGGAATTGATACCCAAGGAATTTTTAGGGATCGCGATCGCCCCACCGTGACGAAAACCCGTATTTCTGGCCATGCTCGCCAGTCGGTGACGCAGCAAATTGTGCGCGTGGATCGCAAGTCCGATGATCTGCCTGCCCCAGCCCTTCAGGAGGCGCTAGCGGCCTTTATTCGTCAGCAGGTGGGGACTGCCGATGCCGTGGTTTGCTCCGACTATGGCGATGGTGTCTTTACGCCCCCTGTGATTGCGGCTGCCCTAGAGCATGAGCGCACGATTGTTGATACCCAACGGGATTTAGCTCGCTATCGCGGTGCTTTCCTATTTACGCCAAACCTGCCAGAAGCAGAGGCAGCGGTGGGCTACCCGATTCGCACAGAGGCGGAGGTACTGCGAGCTGGGGAAGACCTGCTGGAGTTGACGGCGGCTAAATATGTGCTGATTACGCGGGGGGATGCTGGTATGAGTCTCTTTAGTCGCGAGGCGGCGCCCTACCATTTACCCGCCTTTAACCGTACGGATGTCTTTGATGTCACTGGCGCAGGCGATACCGTTGTTGCTGCCTTAACCCTTGCCCTTGTGGCGGGTGCCAGTCTTTGGGAGGCGGCAGTTTTAGGCAATTTGGCTGCCAGTATTGTCGTACGCCAGTTTGGCACAGCCACCACATCCACCGCCGAGATGGCGGCAGCCCTTCACCATTTGCTGGAAGATTAATCCCGCGTCGCCTGCTGTAACCACTCCAGAATGCCTTGGGCAAGGGTGCGGGCAAGCTCAGCTTGGGCTTGGGGGTTAACAATCCACTCAAACTCTTCAGGGTGAATCATAAAGCCCAGTTCCAGCAGCACCGCAGGGGCAATTGTCGGACGAGTCAGGGCAAGGTTATTCCAAAACACACCATACTGCTGCCGCCGCAGTCGCTGACTGAGATACCCCTCTAGGAAAACGGCAAGGTCATGGCTTTGGGGATGATACCAAAAGGCGCCAATCCCTTGGGTATTACGGGCATCGCCAGCATCAGGGAGAGCATTGTAGTGCAAGCTCAGAGCAAGGGTGGGTTGGGCTGATTCAATGGCGAGAAGGCGATCGGGCAAGTCCAGATCAATATCCTCTGTGCGCGTCAAAATGACTGTTGCCCCAAGGCGTTCTAGCTCGGGTGCCAGTTTTTGGGCCAGTGCCAATGTGACGACCTTCTCTGGGGTACCATCTGGGCCGCGTGCTCCCAAGTCCTCAGGCCCGCCATGGCCGGGATCAAGGAGAATTTTAATCCCCCGCAGGGGTTGTGTCCCCCGTTGGAGTTGGGGTGGATGACGCAGTTGCAGCACTAGTCGATTGCCCTCATAGGCCACGCGATAGCCCCACTGTTGGCGATGATGCAGCGTCAAGCGATACTCCACCCGGTCTTGATCAAGGGGGTACCAGTCCAGGCGCTGGATGACGGGATCGGCATTGAGGCGAATGATGTCGGTTTGGGGAATCGTGTTGTGGAGCGTCAGGGTGAACTGGCGATCGCCCTGCTGAATCGAAATCGGTACGGGCACATCCAAAGGAAAGCTGATTTCTGTCCAACCCGCAAGCTGACGGCTGGTAATACTGCGGATGGTGGCTGTTGTCGGCAGAGCACTGGAGAGGAACCGCACTTCATTGGCGCGGATCCAACCCCCATAGTCCAAATGCAGCCAATCCCCCGTTTGTCCGCGTACCCGTGCGCGTGTTCCCACTGGCAAGGGCGTCAGCCGGGAATAGTCAGTGCTAGGACCTGTGCGTGCCACCCCCCCAAGGGAGCGGGTGACTTCAACAACAGGTAATTGCGTTGGCTCAGCCACACGAATGCGGGCACCCAGTTGGCGTTGGTTTCCTAATTGCCATTGAATCGGGCCATAGTCGCCCACTTCGGTGAGCTGGAGGCAATTGCGATAGAGAGAAGGGCGAGCAGTAACCACATCCGCTTGATGAATCAGCGCAGCCAGATTAGAGGGCAGTTGCACTTGGGGCGGTAGGGGTTCTAGGGGCAGAATGCGCTGGCCCACTTGGACTTGCACGGCGCGATCGCTGGGGGCAGCAGCAGTAAAGCAAACAATTTCATTGGCTAGGCGCACTAAATCGGCTGTTGGCTCTAGGGGTTGTAGGGTGGTCGGTACTTGGGGCACCGTGCGGGTGATGGCAAAGTCAAGGCGCTGATCTCCAGCTTGGAGGGTGATGTGATTCAATCCGGGTTGCAGGGGAAGCCTGGGGGCAAAGTGTCCCGCTGGCGAGCGATCGCCAATCACTCGACCATTGAGCGTCACCACGACCTGTGGCGGTGCTGTGCCAATAAAGAAAATCTGAGGGGCACTGGTGGTGTGCTCTCGCGGCGGATAAACCACTTGTAGCGAACCCTGTGCTGTTGCTGGCTGGAGTGAACTCACCATGAGTGCACCAAAGAAACTCAAACTCAACCTATTTACCCCCAACCCTCATACATTTCTTAATCCTTTCTTCAGATTACAGCCCTTTTCTAAAATGCGGGGTGCCCATGATGCCGTTTTGCCTATTGTGGTTCTGTTTAATCCTTGTGAAAAGGAGTGTTATAAAAGTCAATCACTTCTCAGAAAAAAGAAAAAGTTTTCTCTTAGGCTACTTATGGAATTCGTTGATCCCCGCTAGATTAGCATATTTTTTAACATTGGGATCATTGCCATCTCTGGGAAATCCATCCATAATAAAAAATGTCCTCTCTCATAAATTGCCTTAATGTTGCGCAATACTATTTCTTTGGTCTTGTTATTTTGAAACGCAAGTTTGCGCAGCGCCTTTTATCACAAGTTCATGTCCATCAAAAAGAATTTAAGGATTATTTAACTATGGTTACCATGCAAACGATTCACTGTCCTCACTGTGGTAAATTAGCCCTTCGCCAACGCTATGGCTCCGTGAGTCACACCCAGTGTCCCCACTGTGATTACGTCCTAACGATGTGCGATCGCACAGGACGGGTGCTAGAGGCCTACACGCCTGAAATTACTCATGTGGGTCAGTATGGCGCCAACCTCACCTGCACCATAGAGCGAACACGGGCACTGTGCTAGCAAGAATTCATTAGAAGAATCTAAAGATTGATGAGGAAAATCCTGAGAGTTGTTAAGATAGTTTACATATGGCTATCTTACTTCTACTGGTACTGGCATTGGTGCTGTGGTCGGTGCGACTCCTCCACGGTGCCTACCGCCTCCGGGATTTTTCCTTACTGCTGGCCAGTGGCCTCGTGGCCATCTCAGCGGGAGGTGTGATTTTTGTCTATAGCCTGATGAATGGCTGTGTCGGCTATCTCAGTCAAGGGCAGCCCATTCCTGAATCCGATGCGCCTGTCATTATGTCTGATGTGGCCTACTTTGAGAGTGCCTCTGGAGCAACGACCCCAACCTTTAGCCCCTAGGTCTGACTCACGATCCAAACGTAGGCGATTGCCAGCGTCAACACTGTGAGCGGTGCACCAAAGCGCAAGTGCTGCCAAAAGGAAAACCGCTGTCCTGAGCTAGCAGCGGCCTCAACGGTAATTAAATTAGCCACAGCACCAAAAAGCGTAAGATTGCCCGCGAGGGTACTTGTGGCTGCCAGTAGGTACCAGAGTTGATCGGCACCTTTGGGGATAAACTGTGCGAGCAGCAGCACCGTGGGCACGTTAGAAATTAAATTTGACAGCAGTGCTGTAATCACCACGAGGGGCAAGGGCTGATTCGCCCAAGGGCGCAAAACGGCTAATAAATCAAAGTTTTGAATACAGCGGGTAAGAATAAACAGACCCGCAAACAGAACCAATAGTGACCAATCCACCTGAGCAAGGATGCGCTCTGGCTTCACCCGACGGGTGACCAGTAAAGCTGCTGCCGCCAAAAGAGAGGATTCTGCCAAGGGAAAGCCGAGCAGAAAGGCCAAAAACATCAGCCCAGAGACAATCAGTGTCTTATGGAGTAACCCTTTTTGCACCTGCACCGGTTGGAGCGTAGCCAATGTACAGGGTTGGCGCGATCGCACCTCCGGATAGAGCCACCCCAACCAAACCACTTGCAGCCCTAACCCCAGCACTGCGACGGGAACCATCACTTGGGCAAACGGCAGATATCCTAACTCGGAAAACGATCCCACGAGGATATTTTGGGGGTTGCCGCTGAGGGTGGCTACAGAACCGATATTCGTTGCCGCTGCGATCGCTAGCAGATAGGGCACTGGATTTAAGCCCAAGACATGGGTAATGCGCAGGGTTAAAGGCGTCGTCACAAGGGCAAGGGTATCATTCAGAAAGACCGCCGATAGCATTCCCGTCGCCACAGCGAGAAACACCAACAACCCCAAGGGACTGCCACTAAAGCGCACCACCGTCACCATCGCTATTTGAAAAAAGCCGCTCAAGCCCAGATAAGCATTGACAATCATCATGCTGAGCAAGAACACGATGGCTTGGGGATCAATGGCTTGCCATGCAGTGGGTAGATCAATCGCCCCTAAGGCAATCAAAAGAGCCGCACTCACAAGGGCGATCGTTGCGCGATTCATACATAGCCCCGGCACCCCCCCAAGGGCTAAGGCACCGTAGCTGAGGGCAAGGATCAGAAGTTGCAGGAGAGACCGCAGCACCTACTGTTGGGTTTGAATTTTCTTGGCCTCTAGGGCATCGAGCAATTCCCCAAGAGCCGCCATGTCATCACCGTCATATTCCCGCTTCCACAACAGTTGGGAAATTTGGTTTTCAATGGCTGAGGTTAACACTTGGGTTTCGAGCACCCGTTGCACTAAGCGTTGGATCATCATAGGGGTTCAGCAGCTTAGACAGTCGTTCTCTAGGGTAGCCCATTGGCTGTGGGGCAAATGGAAGGAACCACTTTCTCAAGTGGCACAATTTGCTATAGTGGGGGCACTGGGATCAGCAAAGCGTTGATCCTAAGCTGGGGATCGTTGTCCCGTCAATAAATCGTGTTTCGATAAATTAAGGAAAGTTGAAATTCTAGAATACACCAGATATACTAAAGGGCGACTTTTGTAAACTCAATAACAGTTCTTTGAAGGCAAAGGAGGTAAGGCAACTTGGCCAGAAGACGGAAGCGGAAGAGCCGGCGGCGTCTCGAAGGACGCAAAATCCTTGAGTGCGTACCTCAATATAGCATCGAAAGTGGCGAAGATAAACCTGTGACAGCGGCACGAAAATTTATTCAAGCCAAGGGGATCACCCCACCCGCTTTACTTCTTGTTAAGCGGAATGAGCACACCACCGATCGCTACTTCTGGGCAGAAAAGGGCTTGTTTGGTGCGCAGTACGTTGAAGAAAACCACTTTTTATTCCCTAGCCTAAGGGAACTTGCAGAAGAGAAAATGGCAGCCACGACTCGTTAGGCTGTTTTTTTACAAACGTCTGTTTTATTGAGGAGTCAGGATCTGTTCTTGACTCTTTTTGCTTTGGTAGTGAGAGGATCTAGGGTGTGGTCTAAAGATTTGATCTTTTTGCGCCATTTACTTATGGCAATTTGGAAACTGTCCCCTACAATAGAAATAGCGGAGACGCACGTTTCCGTTCACTCCTCACACCACACCCCGCCTGGACAGTTATTGGTTCGGGCGGCTTCCTTTTAGATATGAAATGGAATATCGCATTTATCATCAAACTACCTACACCTACAGCGCCCCTGTTGCCCTTGCCCCCCATGATTTACGCTTGATCCCGCGTAGTGATGGCCACCAACGCCTGCGATCGCTCTCCCTCCAAATTTTACCAACTCCCCAAGGCCAAAGTACTGTCCTCGATGTCCATGGCAATCACATTCAACGCTACTGGTGGTCACCACAGCCCACCACCTCCCTGATGATTCAGGTCACCTCTGAAGTAGAAACCTATTGCGACAACCCCTTTAACTATCTGCTTGACTCGTGGGCAGTCACCCTCCCTTTTAACTATCCGCAGCGACTGGCAACTAGCCTGCATCCCTATCTATCACCGTCAGTGGATCCTGTTGCCTATGAATTGGCTTGGCAAATTTTAGCCAGTGGCGATGGCAGTGTCCTCACATTTCTCAGTGACCTCAATAACAAAATTTACCGTATCTGTCAGCACCAAATTCGTGAAACCGGTGCCCCTTGGCCCCCCTGTGTGACTTGGGCAAAACAAATGGGTTCCTGTCGCGATACGGCCGTCTTGTTTATCCATGCCTGTCGGGCTGTGGGCTTAGCGGCGCGGTTTGTCAGTGGCTATCAGGAAGGAGACTTGGATAATCCTGAACGGCACCTCCATGCTTGGGTAGAAGTGTATTTGCCGGGGGCAGGCTGGCGCGGCTATGATCCCACCCACGGCCTAGCGGTGAGCGATCGCCACATTGCCCTTGTGGCTGCCGCTGATCCGGCAGATGCTGCCCCCATTCAAGGTGCCCTGCGGGGACAGGGGGTGACCTCAACCATGACCTATCAACTACAGATTCAGCGCCTCTCCTAAGTATGGAAGAAAAAGGCGGTGCCGAGAATCCCATAGGTGGCCAACAGCAGCGCCCCCTCTAGCCAGTTGGAGCGGCCATCTAGGCTAATCACATTAGCAATCACGACCGCAATAATCACCGTCACCACTTCAAAAAGACTAAAGTTTAAATCCATCGGCTGACCAATAAACTGGCCAATCAGCACCAGCACAGGTGCCACCAAGAGCGCCACCAAGAGGGATGAACCCAAGGCGATGGACACGGACAAATCCATATTGTTTTTCAGGGCAACCCCCACCGCAGTCACATATTCCGCTGCACCACCCACCAACGGCAAGAGGATGACCCCAGTAAATAGGGGCGTTAGACCCAAGCCCTCCGTTGCTGCTTCAACTGCGCCGACAAAAATTTCTGACTCAAAGGCTACGCCAATCGTGGCAATCATTAGAACCGTGATCCACAGGGGCAGGTTCGGCTTTTCATGGTGCCCCGCTTCGTCCCCCAGTTCCACCTGGCTGACATCGTAAAGATAGCTGTGGGTTTTCAAAGAAAAGAGTAACGTTAGTCCATAGACCAGAATCAGAATGATTGCGGCCACGACTGACATTTTGGAAATTGCGGTTGGCGGCACACTGCTGGAGGTGTAAATGACCATTGCCGGTAGGAGAATCGCGGCGATCGCCACCGTCATCGAGGAAGCATTCACCCGTGCCACCACTGGGGCAAAGGATTGCTCCTTGTAGCGAATGCCCCCCAGCAGCATGGATAACCCCATCACCAGCAAAAGGTTCGCCATCAGGGTGCCCGTAATACTGGCTTTGACAATATCCACTAAACCCGCTTGCAGCGCCACAATAGCAATAATCAGTTCCGTTGCATTGCCAAAGAGGGCATTCAAGAGGCCACCAATGGTTGGTCCAGTGGCCAGAGCCACCTCCTCCGTTGCGGTGCTCAACCAAATCGCCAAGGGCACGATCGCCAGTGCCGCCAAAACAAAAACCGTGAGGGCGCCCCATTCCAATTTTTCAGCAGCAATGGAGAGGGGAATGAACACCAAAAAACCAATCGAAACCAGTCGCTTCATGGGGGCACCCCTTACATGGTGAACGGAGAAAAATCTCCTCTATCCTAGCCTGCGGTTTGATGAATCCAGCCCAATTCGTGGGCAATGATGCTGATGCCTAACCACTGCGCAGGATCACTCGCTGATTTTGGCGGGCAACAAGGGAGAGGGTGAGAGGGCCAGCGGTATAAACGGACGTGGGGGTGACCGCGCTAATATCAATCGTCCCTTGGTGATCTTTGAGGTCGAGGACAAATTTCACCAGCTCAATTTGGCGAAAGGAGCCAACACTGCCAGTGACCGGATCTGGGAGCACGCCAGAGGCGATCGCCCGCTGATTACTGACCGTAAACAACTGATCCAAGCGTTGCAAAATTTGCTCATCGGTCATCTGGCTCGGATCCAAGGAAATGGTAGCCAGATTCTCACCCTCGCGGAAAACCTCCTGATTGCGCGCCACTTGGGGCACTACAAGAATATTGCTTTCTCCCTGTAGATAATTGGCTGCAGCTAAAATGCGCACCACATAGGGCTGGCCATCACTAATTTGGCTGCGCAGGCGGTTCACGTCTTCGGTGGTAATTTGAATCACCTGATCCGTTGGTTTGACGTTTTGGGGACTATTCAGGACAATGGCATTGCGCCGCGCTTGCCGCAGGAGTTCTTCAATGACTTGGGTGGCTTGAGCCGAATCTTTGACATTTTGAATCACCGCAGAGGCCAAGACTTGCCCCGTGCGAATGGCGATCGTCCCCCGCCGTAATCCTAGCAAAAGGATGCTCACGTTTTCCTCAAGGCGTTGGCGACTGGCCTCAAGGGCAGCAATTTCCTGCTGAAGCGTGCGCTGTTGATTCCGTAACACCTGCTGCTGCTGATTGGCAACGGCCAGTTGATCCTGAATGCGATCAATCTCTGCTTGGAGACGATCCTTTTGACCTTCCACCTCGGCAAGGCGCTGTTGAGCCGTGCGAATGGCGGTTTCTAGGGCTGCTTTTTGGCCAGCCACATCCTCGAGGCGGCCTTGGATGGCTTGTCGCTCCCGTTGCAAACGCTGAATTTCTTGCCGCAGGCGTGCCCCTTGGGCTTCAAAGTTTTCGAGGTCTTTTTGGGCTTGGGTGTAGCGGTCTTGAAGTTGCTTGAGTTCTGCTTCTGTGAGGGTTTGACGATTGACGGCCTGCTCTAGGACTTGGTTGGTTTGACTAAGGCGTTGGCGAATGTTGGCCAGTTCAATTTGGGATTGTGCCAGTTCCGCCTCAATTTCATCCTTTTGGGCACGGGTTTCGGCGAGTTCTTGTTCCGCAGCCGCTTGTTGACGGCGAATCGTATCAATGCGCAGCACGCCATCGCGCAATTCACGGCTGAGGGCAAAGAGGATGGCAAGGGTGGAGGCAGAAATTAAGCTGCCTGTGAGAATGGTAATCAGGACAGCCGTCTGGCGAGGCCGCAAATTAAACCAGCTCAATCGGGCTTTGCCCACTTTTGAGCCTAGGCGATCGCCCACTGTCGCGATCGCGCCCCCAAGAATAATCACGGCCAAGACCAAAACATACCCAGCCATATTTCGGGTACTGCTGCCACTCCCCAACTATACTTTCTACAGTATGTGCCGATGCTGCCCCCTATAACGGTTTGGGCAAATCACTTTGACTGAAATCAACCGATGCCAAAAATTGCTACTTGGAACGTCAACTCAATTCGCACCCGCCTTGACCATGTGTGCCACTGGTTAGACACCACTGGAGTGGACTATCTCTGTCTTCAAGAGACCAAAGTCACAGATGCTGAGTTCCCGCGTCAGCCCTTTCTGGATCGTGGCTATCAAGTTTATTGTAGTGGCCAAAAGGCCTACAACGGGGTGGCCATTCTCAGTCGTCAGCCCCTTGCGGGCGTAGAAGCAGGCTTTGCCCCCCAATTACCCAGTCACAGTGAGTTGGATACGCAAAAACGACTGATTCGCGCCCAATTAGCCCCTGATGTCACCTTGGTAAATGTCTATATTCCCAACGGCGGAGAGTACGACAGTGAGAAATACCACTACAAGCTGCACTGGTTAAAAACCCTCCATGTCTATCTCGAGCAGCTCACTGCCCAAGGGGAGGTGATTCTCTGTGGTGATTTTAATATTGCCCCAGAAGATAAAGACCTTTTTGATGCCAGCGATCGCGCCACAAAAGTGGGAGCCACCGATGCCGAACGCAACCTGTTAGCGGCCATTCGCGACCTTGGCTTCCACGATGCCTTTCGCCACTTTACCGAGGCGCCTGGGCACTACTCTTGGTGGGATTATCGCACTAATGCCTTTCGCCGCAATCACGGCTGGCGCATTGATCACCTCTACATTACCCCTGGCATCAAAGCCTGTGCCTGCAACTGTTATATTGATACTGCCCCTCGGCGGTTAGCGAAACCCAGTGACCATGCACCGGTGGTTTTAGAGATTGAAAAGGGGCTGTACAGTGGGCTGGCGCAGCCACTCGGTTAAATCCTGAACCCCTTGGCCGTAGGTGAGATCAAAGGTCAGCGGTGTGATACTAATCAGATTTTGGGCAATGGCTTCCACATCCGTGGGGGCTTGATTGGGGTCTTGGGGATATTCTTCAACCACTTCACCAGCGAGCCAGTAGTAGGTTTTGCCGCGAGGGTCAATGCGCTTCTGGAACAGGTCATGGTAGCGGCGAATCCCCTGTCGTGTAATGACAACGCCAGCAATTTCACTGGCAGGCAGAGCCGGCACATTCACATTGAGGAGCATCTTTGGGGGCAGGGGGGCGGTTTCCAGTGCCTTGAGCAGACGACTGGCAAAGTCAGCGGCTGGCTGAAAGTCATGAACTGTGAAACTGGTGAGGCTAATGGCAATACTGGGAATTCCCTCAATCACCCCCTCCATGGCAGCAGACACCGTGCCGGAGTAAAGAATATCCGTGCCGAGGTTGGAGCCTTGGTTAATCCCAGAAACGACAAAATCTGGGGGTGCCTCTAGGAGGGCACCAAGGGCGAGTTTGACACAGTCGGAGGGGGTACCGGAGCAGGCCCACGCCTTAATACTAGGGTGAAAGCGATCGCTAACGACTTCGGCGCGAATCGGATCAAAGACCGTGAGGCTATGCCCTGTAGCAGAGCGTTCGCGATCCGGACACACAACCACGACTTCATGGCCAGCGATCGCCAGCGTATCTGCTAACGTCCGAATGCCGGGGGCAAAGACCCCATCATCATTGGCAATGAGTAACCGCATTTCCTGCCCCCTGAATCGTGAAGTATTGGCAAAACATTACAGTTGATTGCAAATCGCAACACCCTCCCTGAGAAATGTTAACCTCTAAAAGGGTTAAGTGACGCACCCCACCCTGCCGAACAGTTTGAACGCACCATTCCTGACATGACCGCCTTTAGGGATTGATAGGATCTATGGAACGCCTACTGAACCATCAGTTGAAGGAGAACACTGTGTCTGTGCATCAAAGTCATCCGTTACTCCGTGAAGACCTCAGCGAATACGTTGCCCATTTGCAACTGCACATGGCACTCCAAGCGCGCAATTTGGTGCCTGCCCTGAAACACACCAGCGACAGCCGCGAGCAACTTCTCCATCAAACCCAAGCCACCTTTGAGAAGCACGTCTCCCGTCAAAGCTATATTGGCTAAAGCAATTTTTCTCTGTGCTCAAAAATTAAAACCTATGATATCTAAGCAGGAGTGATCTTGCTGCTTTTTGCGTTGGTTAGGGGAGTTGCTCCTCTCACCACTTTGAGGAACGATCGCAACAGAGTACACTAGGGACGATATTGCTATTTGTAACACTCTTGCCAGCGTTCTCAGGAGGTTTTATGGCGCGGACAGAGTCCACGATGCTTGCCCTTGGTACTGTTGCTCCCGATTTTCAGCTGCCCGATGTGGTGAGTGGGCAAACGATTTCCCTCAGTAGCTTTGCCGATAAGAAAGCCCTACTGGTGATGTTTATTTGTCGCCACTGCCCCTATGTAAAACACGTCCAAGAGGAATTGGCGAAGCTGGGGCGCGACTACAAAGACACTGGCCTAGGAATTGTTGCCATTAGTGCCAATGACGCTGCCAACTATCCCGATGATGCCCCAGAGTCCCTGAAGGCGATGGCCACTGAACTAGGGTTTACATTTCCGCTTTGTTACGACGAGAGCCAAGAAACGGCCAAGGCTTACACGGCAGCCTGTACACCCGACTTCTTCCTCTTTGATGGCGATCGCAAGCTTGTGTATCGCGGACAGCTCGATGATAGCCGCCCCCAGAATGGCTTACCGGTGACTGGGAAAGACTTGCGTGCAGCCATTGATGCCGTGTTAGCTGGTCAAACCCCCAGCGAGGATCAAAAACCGAGTCTTGGCTGTAATATCAAGTGGAAACCGGGGAATGAACCCGCCTATTACGGCTAATGTTGGAAAGGTAAAGAGAGGGGCACTTTTATTGCCGCTTTTGAGTCGTTAACCTACTGTTATATCAATGCCAATGGGTTTGGCTGTATTGACGCGATTTGTTTTTTAGGTGTGAGCAGTGAATAACCAACTTTTTTCGCCAGTGCGAATGCAGCCAATGGGGGCTGCCCTGAAAACGGTAGCAGTGGCAATGGCAACCGTGGCGATCGCCCTCGGTCCTTTGAGTCCCAGTCGTGGCCAAGAAGCCCCTCCGCCTGAAAACCAACCTGCGGAAGCTCCAGTATCCCCAACGCCACCAGCGGTAGAGCCTGCGCCTGAAAGCCCTCCCGCAGCAACCCCAGCACCGCCCACCCCGCCGCCTGTGAGTCAGCCCCCCGCTGATGAACCCCAAGTTCTGATTGCGGAAGTGGTGGTTGAAGGTGCCACACCCGAACTTGAACAATTGGTGTATCAAGTCATTCGCACTCGCCCTGGCAGTACCACCACCCGCACGCAACTACAAGAGGATACCAACGCCATCTTTGCCACGGGCTTTTTTGCTGATGTCAATGCCGTCCCCAGCGATACCCCCCTCGGTGTGCGGATTACATTTGTCGTGCGCCCCTATCCAGTACTGCGAGCCGTTCAAGTAGCGGGCAATCAGGTACTCACCCCAGAAAAAGTCAACGAGATTTTTGCCCCGCAAATTGGTCGCACGCTCAACCTCAGAGAGCTACAGTCTGGCATTGAGCAAATCAACCGGTTCTATAGGGACAATGGCTATATCTTGGGGCAGGTGGTTGGCACGCCCCAAGTGGATCCCGATGGCGTCGTGACGTTGCAGGTGGCTGAAGGGGTGGTTGAAGCGGTCACCTATCGTTTCCTTAATAAAGAAGGAGAGCCGACAAAACAGCGTACCCGTGACTTTGTGATTAGCCGTGAAATGGACACCCAGCCCGGCGTTGTCCTCAACCAAAATACTGTGCAAGCAGATTTGCGACGCCTCTTTGAACTGGGACTCTTTGAAGATGTGCAAGTTGCCCTTGAACCGGGTCAAGACCCACGCAAAGTGAACCTAATTCTCAATATCAGAGAGCGCAATACGGGCAGTATTTCCGCTGGGGCGGGGTATAGTTCCGCTGCAGGGCTATTTGGCACAGTGGCATTCCAACAAAACAACCTCTTTGGTCGCAACTGGAAATTTGGTGTTGAAGCCCAAGGGGGGACTGAAGGGGAGTTTCTCTTTGACATTAACTTTACCGATCCTTGGATTAAGGGGGATCCCTACCGCACCTCCTATACCGTGAGTGCCTTTAACCGCCTGACAGTGCCCACCACCTTCACCAATGGCCCAATTGATGTTCGCTTGGCCAATGGTGACTTTCCGCGGATTAACCGCTTGGGGAGTGCCGTCTTCTTTACGCGACCCTTTACGAAGGATCGGGATCAGATACGCACCGCTTGGACCGGTTCCTTGGGGCTGCAATATCAGCGGGTTACCTCCCTAGACAGTGGTTTTAGCCGCTTTAATACGGATGCTTTAGGCAACTGCTTAACCTTTCCAGACAATGGTGTTTGCCGTGGTTTTAATGACCTGTTTACGGTGCAAGCAGCAATTCTGCGGGACTTGCGTAATGATCCCCTGCGGCCGACGAGTGGCCAAGTGATCCGTTTGGGGGTAGATCAGTCGCTTCCCATTGGGGCGGGCAATATTCTCATGAATCGGGTGCGGGGCAGTTATAGCTTCTATATCCCCGTGAAGTTTCTGCGGATTGAGGGGCCACAAACCCTTGCCTTCAATATCCAAGCGGGCAATATTTTTGGTGATTTGCCCCCCTATGAATCCTTTACGATTGGCGGTGCCAACTCTGTGCGCGGTTGGGAAGAGGGGGCGATCGGCTCCGGGCGCGCCTTTGTGCAAGGGACAATAGAGTATCGGTTCCCAATTTTTAATATTGTTGGTGGCGCCCTCTTTGTGGATGGAGCCAGTTTGCTCGGCACCCAACGCAGCGTACCCGGTCAGCCGGGGATTGTGCGCGGTAAACCCGGCGAGGGGCTAGGCTATGGCGGCGGCCTGCGGGTGAATACCCCCCTAGGCAATATCCGCATTGACTTTGGCTGGAATAATGAAGGGGGCAGCGCCTTCAGCTTTGGCATTGGCGAACGCTTCTAGGAGAAATACCCATGGTAACGACCTCTGTACCAACGGCACCGACTGCAACTGCACAGCAAACTCTTGGAAAGGCTGCCCAATGGTCAGGGGTAGGTTTGCATTCTGGTCAATCAGTTGAAGTGACCTTGAAACCCTCACCCGCCAACACGGGACGGCACTTTGTGCGCCTTGATCTGGAGGGACAGCCCGTGATTCCTGCTCAGATTGATGCGGTTCAATCCACTCAGTTGGCAACGGAGTTGGTCGCCAATGGCGCCAGTGTGCGCACGGTTGAACATCTCTTGGCAGCGCTGGCGATCGCTGGTATTGATAATGTCACGATTGAGATCACAGGCGCTGAGGTGCCGGTGCTCGATGGCTCGGCGCAACCTTGGTTAGAAGGCATTCAAAGGGTCGGTGTTGTCCCTCAGGAGATTCCTCGGCCAGCAGTCATCTTGAAGGAACCTGTCACCATTTACGAAGGGGCAGCCTTTGTCAGTGCCATTCCTGCTCCTGAGCTGCGCCTCACCTATGGCATTGACTTCCCCTATGCGGCGATTGGTCGCCAGTGGTGTAGCTTTACCCCTTCAGAACTAGCGGTGGCCGTTGCCCCTGCCCGTACCTTTGGTTTTGCCGAACAAGTGGAGTATCTGCGCAGCCAAGGCCTGATTCAGGGGGGCAGTTTAGAGAATGCTCTGGTGTGCAGTGCCAGTGGTTGGGTCAACCCGCCGTTACGCTTTGCCGATGAACCCGTTCGCCACAAGTTACTCGATCTTTGGGGAGATTTAGCCCTCCTAGGGACACCCCCCATCGCGCATTATGTTGCCTATCGGGCGAGTCATCATCTGCATACCCAATTGGCACGGGCGATCGCCCAACAGATGGTTTAGTAGAAAACCATTCTCCCCTATGATTTGTGTATATCTTTGATTTGCAGCCGACACCTACCCCTATGCCAACGTTGACTGACTCCCCACCGACCACTGTGCTGACGGTTACCGATCTTCAGCAGTTGCTTCCCCACCGCTACCCCTTTTTGCTGGTGGATCGGATCATTGACTATGTGCCAGAAAAGTATGCCGTGGGGCTGAAAAACGTCACGATCAACGAACCCTTTTTCCAAGGGCACTTTCCCGGTCGCCCAATTATGCCGGGGGTGCTCATTGTGGAAGCCCTTGCCCAAGTGGGAGGGGTTGTCCTGATGCAGATGAACTGGGCAAAGGATAAGCTTTCTGTGTTTGCGGGCATTGATAAGGTGCGCTTTCGCCGTCCCGTCGTCCCCGGCGATCAGTTAATCCTGCGGGCCGAGCTTCTTGTTGTCAAGCAGCAGCGCATCGGCAAAATGCAAGGACGGGCTGAGGTGAATGGTCAATTGGTCTGTGAGGGCGAGATGATGTTCTCGCTGGTGGACTAGTCACAATCAATGATGCAAACACTGATCCATCCTACTGCTGTCATTCATCCCAGTGCCGAGCTACATCCCACAGTTCGGGTCGGCCCCTATGCCGTGATTGGTGAACAGGTGCGCGTTGGTGCCCATACCGAAATTGGTGCCCACGTGATTATTGAAGGGCCAACGGAGGTGGGGGTAGGTAATCGTATCTTTCCGGGAGCGATCATCGGCACGGCTTCTCAGGATCAAAAATATACGGGTGCCAATAGTGCCCTGCGCATTGGTGACTACAACACGATTCGCGAGTTTGTGACGATTAACCGCGCCAATGGTGAAGGGGATGCCACGATCATTGGTAACCATAATCTACTGCTGGCCTATGTCCATGTGGCCCATGATTGTGTGATTGAGGATCAGGTGGTAATTACGAATGCGGCCTCGATCGCTGGCCATGTTTGCATTGAATCAAAGGCCCGCATTGGCGGTATGGTGGGCATTCATCAGTTTGTCCATATTGGTCGCTTGGCAATGGTGGGAGCCATGGCACGGGTAGATCGGGATGTGCCCCCCTATATGCTGGTGGAAGGTCATCCGGCGCGGGTTCGTGCCCTCAATCAGGTGGGACTGCGGCGGGCAGGCGTCACAGACGCAGAAATGCGCGACCTCAAGGAGGCGTTTCGGATTCTCTATCGTCGTGAGTTACCTCTTGCCCAGGCGATCGCCCAATTAGCAACCCTACCCCCTTCTGAGTATTTAGAGCATCTACAGCGCTTTTTAGCCTATGCCCGCGAAGAGGGACGGCGCGGCTTAACCCCCAGTGGCCGGGCGACAACGGATTAAGTCTCTAGTTGCCACTGACTCAACGCCATGCCTGCTGTGGTGCTTGTCCATCCCCAAATTCCCCCGAATACAGGCAATATTGCCCGCACCTGTGCTGCTACCCACACACCGCTGCATCTGATTGAACCCTTGGGCTTTGAACTCAGCGATCGCTACCTCAAGCGAGCTGGTCTTGATTACTGGCCCTATGTCACCTTGCACTGCCACCCCGACTGGCCGACGTTCCTCAAAACCACCCATAGCGGGGGGCGTCTGATTGCCTTTGAGCCTTCAGCTCAACAGATTTACTGGGACTTTAGCTTTGCTGAGAGTGATTGGCTGATCTTTGGCAGCGAACCCGATGGCATCCCCGCCGAAGTCTTAGCGACCTGTGACGCCTTTTTGAAAATTCCCATGTGGCAGCCGGCGGTGCGCAGTTTGAATCTCTCGGCTTCGGTGGCGATCGCCCTCATGGAAGTTTACCGCCAACTCTATTCCTCAACTGCTTGATGACCGAATCACTCCCCCTTGATGATTCCCATATTTTAGACAACGGCTGTATCTGGTACTTTGCCTACGGCAGCAACCTCTGTACCGCCCAAAAAAAACGTCGCATCGGTACCGTCCCCACTGCTGAAGTTGCTGAACTGCGGGGCTATCGCCTTGTGTTCAATAAACGCAGTAATGATGGCACTGGCAAAGCAAATGTTGTCCCTGATCCTCACCCTTCTGTTTGGGGTGTGATTTATCGCTGCACAGAAGCAGACATTGAACGCTTAGATTTTTACGAAGGTGTTAAGTGGGGACATTACCGTCATGAATTTGTTAGAGTCATAACGTCCACGGGTCAGGCGATAACAGCTCTGACTTATGTGGCAGGGGAGGATTTTATTGATGAAACCCTGTGGCCTTCAGCCGACTATTTAGAGACAATTCTCCAAGGGGCAAAGGAGCATGGGCTTCCTGTTGAGTATGTTGCTGAGTTGGGGGAGTGGAAAAATCGAATATGAATACCTCATCATCTTCCAGTGCAGTTGCCACTAAACCCCCACAAACTGAGAAACGGCGCCGCATTTTTCGGATAGTGCGGATTGGCTTGGGGGTGACGCTCATTGGCTTAGCTGTGTATGTCCTGTGGTGGCGACAGCGCAATGTGGTCAGTCGTGTCGGCTACCTCAATGGCACAATTATTACCCTCTATGCCACGATCCCCGGCACCCTAACCCTAAAAGACTTACGCCCCGGCGAACGCCTGAGTGCCGGTACGGAAATTGGGACGATTCGCAACGATCGCAATCCCCAACTGGAAACCGATCGCCAGAACCTTGAAACTCGACTCAATGTCGCCCTTTCCCAACAACGGGGACTGCAACAGAAACGCAACAGCCGTATGGCTCTGATTTCTCAACTCGATCGCTATCAGCAGAGTCAGCAAACCCTTGAAGTTCGCTTTGCCCAAGAGGCAGTGCAGCGTACCCTAGGCGAACTGCGCCAAGCCCAAGAAGCTCTGGCCATTGCCCGCATTGAAGCCGATCGCTATACCAGCTTAGTGGAAACAGGGGCTGTGGCGCGCCAACTCGCCGATGAAGCCGTTTCCCGTGCCAAGCAAGCAGCGAAATTTGTTGAGAGTAAACAGGCCGAACTGCGCCGCCAACAAACAGCCCTACAAGCGGCTCGCCAAGGATTGCAACTGGATGCTTCGCGTACTTTTAGCTTTCCCCAAATCCGCCTCATTGATTTAGAAACTGAACTGGTTGATATTGATGTTGAACTTTTGGCAGTGGCCACAACGATTGCCGAGTTACGCCGTGAAATTGCCAATATCAAACAGCAACTCTCCCTGCAACGCCTTGCCCCCGTGAAAGTACCGACGACCGCAGTGGTTTGGTCAGTGATCCACAAAACAGGGGATTTGGGTATTCCCCTGACCGCAGGGGATCCGATCGTTAAAATTCTCGACTGTAGCGATGTTTGGGCAACGGGCTTGGTGGCGGAGCGGGATAATCCTCGCCTGCGGGTGGGTCAGGAAGCAACAGTGCGCTTATTGGATGGGAGCGATCGCCGGCTAACGGGGATTGTCCGTGCCATTCGCGGCGGGCCGGGCAAAGTCGAAGTGGGTGAAAATGTGGCTGTGCCCCCTCCCGACTTGGTACGTAACGAACTGGCAGTTGACGTTCAACTGAACAACCTACCTGAAGACTTAAGCGCTGAGCGTTTCTGTGGTGTGGGTCAAAGTGTTGAAGTGATCTTTGGAAGCTAAATCATGCGCCTCAAGTCGTTGCAAGCCGATGGCTGGCTTTTGATCCTAGGCTTTCTCGGCCTTCTAGGGGTACTGCTGTGGCAAGTCGATTGGCGAGATTTGCTGCCGAATCTTGTCGGTTTTTGGCAGGGCGGACAAGCCATCATGCGCCCTCAGGGGACAACCCTTGAAGCACTGCTGTTGCCTGCCTTTGTGTGGCTTGCCATCACGTTTCTTCTTAAGGAACTCTGCCCTAAACCCACTTTTTGGTCACGGCTGATCGTCAGCATCGGCATTGCCCTACTGGGAATCCGTTATGAATTGTGGCGCTTCTTTGGCAGTTTGAACTTGGATGATCCCCTCAATGGCACGATCTCCGTCGTTCTCTTTTTGGCAGAATTGCTGACGGTTTTCAATAGTGTGGCCTTTTTCTTTCACTGTATTTTCTCCATTGACCGCGCTCCCGAAGCCGATCGCCTCAGTCAAGCGGTGATTCGCGGTGAGTATCTGCCTTGGGTAGATGTGATCTTGCCGACCTACAACGAAGGGGTGGATATTTTGCGGCGTTCGGTGATTGCCTGCCAAGCCATGGACTACCCCAACAAGCGGGTTTACCTGCTCGATGATACCCGTCGGCCAGCGGTGCGTGCCCTTGCCGCAGAACTCGGCTGTGAATATCGCGATCGCCCCGACAACCGCCATGCCAAAGCAGGGAACATTAACCATGCGCTGCCCACCCTTAGTGGTGAACTCATAGCAGTCTTTGATGCTGATTTTGTCCCCAGCCGCAACTTCCTCACCCGCACCGTTGGCTTTTTCCAAGATCCCAAGACGGCAATGGTGCAGACGCCGCAGCATTTTTTCAATGAAGACCCCGTTGCCGTCAATCTCGGCCTTGAGGGCATCCTCAACAATGAGCAAACCCTTTTCTTCCGCTTTATTCAGCCCAGTCGTGACTACTGGGACTCCGTTGTCTGCTGTGGTACCTGTTTTGTGATTCGCCGTAGTGCCCTCGATGAAATTGGTGGCATTCCCACAGACAGTATCACCGAAGACTACATGACAACCATTAAGCTGCAAAGCCTTGGCTATCGCGTCAAATACCTCAATGAAGCCTTGGCGGCGGGTATGTCCCCGGAGACGATTAGTGCCTACATTAACCAACGGCTGCGCTGGGGGCAGGGCACACTGCAAATGCTCTTTTTGGGGGGAAACTTTTTCACTGCCCCTAATCTGCGGTTAACGCAGCGCCTCTCCCATTCCTTGAGTATTATCTACTGGTTTCTTTCCATTCCGCGGGTGATCTTTCTTTTGGCACCGTTGGCCTTTTTGCTCTTTGGTATTGCTCCCTTGCGAGCAACGGTGAACGAGATTCTTTACTTTTACTTTCCCTACTATCTGGGGAATATCATGGCCTTTTCATGGCTCACCGAAGGTCGCCGCTCCGCTTTTTGGTCGGATGTCTATGAAACGATTATTGCCTTTCCGATGGCGATCACGGTGATTCGCACGCTCATTAGTCCGAGGGGTAAAACCTTTAAAGTGACCCCCAAAGGGGTGGTGGATCCCCATCGCATCAATATCAACTGGCCGCTGATTCGTCCCCTGATGATCATTGCCATTTTGACGATTGTTGGCCTGATCTGGCGCAGTTCTCCCCTGCAGGATACGATTGTCAACCCCGATAGCTTGGCGGTAAATATCGTCTGGTCAATCTATAATCTGTCGCTGCTGTTGGTGTGTATGCTGGTGGCCATTGATGTACCGCAGCGCCGTTTTACTCGCTTTCTGCGGGCTGAACCCTGTGAACTCATTGTTGGGGGCGATCGCTACGTCGGGCAAACTGTGGATATTTCTGAAGAGGGCGCCCGCTTACAAATCCGCCGCTGTGACACTTGTCAGGAAAACCATGCTTCGCCGCAGGGATTGCGAACCTATAGTGCCCAATTTCGCCTCTTGCCTCCTAGCGAACTCGCAGATCTATGGCTCTCGGCAGAGCTGCGCTGGCACGATCAGGAGCGCCTGATTCAACTTCAGCAGGGGGCGAGCAGCAACCCTGTCGAAATGCGAATTCGCTTTGTGGATCTATCCTTGGCAGAGCACCGTCGCCTGATCCCCTACCTCTACTGCCAACCGGGGCAATGGCATGAAACTCGTGTGCTTGAAATTAAGACCGCTTGGGCAATGATTCAAAGTGTCTTTCGCCTGCATCCCCTTGCCGAAAGTCGCTAGCCCATTGTTGAATTTTTGCTTTAATTTTTCGGTATAGGCTTAGTTTTGCTAAAGCATTGGGTACACTAGAGGTAAGTTCCCTAAATGGATTAGCACCATGGTGAAAAATTACATCTGTCCCATTCTTGTCAAGCCAAAGCGGCCATATTTTTTAGCCTACGAATTCGCTGCAATTATTCTAGGCAGTCAGAAATTTTGCTGATAATTAATCTTGCATTTAGAAGCGTTGTTATTCATCAAATCAATTAATACCACTGCTACATCCAAGACTCATTGATCAAAGCATTGAAAATAGTTGAAATCTAAAGAGTTGCTCACCCGATCGTAATTTTGAGGTCGTGGCGTTGTTCAACTCTGAGTGAGTACAGGATGTAGAGCTTCATCCCAACTGACTGTGTTCCCATGAAGCTACTTGAAACTAACAACCTATCCCCTAGGGTTTCTCAGCCATCGAGGCCGCCTACGCCACAGGCACCTGCGCGATCGCGACGTATTAGCCCTGATCTGTGGCTTTTACTGTTGGGCAGTGGCGCATTTCTGGCCGTCCTGCTGAGTCAACTGGATTGGCAAAACTTTCTACCCAACTTAGTCGGTCTTTGGCACGAGGGGAAAGCGCTGCTGCGGGCTGACGGCACGACGCTTCAAGCACTCCTATTGCCCACACTAGTCTGGATTGCCATTACGTTCTTCCTGAAGGAGATCTCCCCCAAGCCCAATTTTTGGTCGCGTTTAATTGTGGGTTTGGGGCTGACCCTGTTGGCACTGCGGTATATCCTCTGGCGTTTTTTTAACAGCCTCAACCTAGATGATCCCCTCAATGGCACGATTTCGATTCTGTTATTTATCGCTGAACTACTGACCCTAACAAATACCATTTGCTTTTTTGCCCTGTGTATCTTTTCCAAAGACCGCAGCCCTGAGGCCGATCGCCTAAGCCAAGCCGTGATTCGGGGGGAGTATTTGCCTTGGGTGGATGTGATTCTGCCCACCTACAACGAAGGGGTGGACATTTTGCGGCGTTCAGTCATTGCCTGCCAAGCCATGGATTACCCCAACAAGCGGGTTTACTTGCTGGACGACACCCGCCGGCCGGCGGTGCGTGCCCTAGCAGCAGAACTCGGCTGTGAATATCGCGATCGCCCCGACAACCGCCATGCCAAAGCTGGCAACATTAACCATGCGCTGCCCACCCTCAGCGGCGAACTCATTGCCGTCTTTGATGCCGACTTTGTTCCCAGTCGCAACTTTCTCACCCGCACCGTGGGTTTTTTCCAGGATGCGAAAACGGCAATGGTACAGACCCCCCAACACTTTTTCAATGAGGATCCAGTGACTGTGAATCTGGGGCTAGAAGGAATTCTCAACAACGAGCAGACACTGTTTTTCCGCTTCATTCAGCCTAGCCGCGATTTCTTTAACGCCGTTGTGTGTTGTGGCACCTGTTTTGTGATTCGCCGTAGTGCCCTCGATGAAATTGGCGGCATTCCCACCGACAGTATCACCGAAGACTACCTCACCTCACTCTATTTGCAGGGGCGTGGTTATCAGATCAAATACCTGAATGAAGCCGTCTCAGCAGGAATGTCGCCAGAAACCATCAGCGCCTATATTAACCAGCGATTGCGGTGGGGACAAGGTACCCTGCAAATACTGTTCCTCAAGGACAACTTTTTTACCATTCCTAACCTAAACTTCCTGCAGCGTTTTTACCATAGCCTTGGCGTGCTGTATTGGCTGCTGTCGATCCCCCGCGTTATTTTTTTGCTGGCGCCCTTGGCCTTTTTGCTCTTTGGGCTGGCGCCGCTGCGCGCCACAATTAACGAGGTAGTGTACTTTTACTGTCCCTACTATTTGGGCAATATCATGGCCTTTTCTTGGCTCACCGAAGGCCGCCGCTCCGCCTTTTGGTCCGATGTTTATGAAACCATCATTGCCTTTCCCATGGCCATCACAGTGATCCGCACCCTGATCAGTCCTAGGGGCAAAACCTTCAAAGTCACGCCCAAGGGGATTGTGGATCCCCATCGCATCAATGTTAATTGGCCAGTCATTCGTCCCTTGTTAATCATTGCCGCTCTGATGATGTTTGGTCTCATTCGGCGGAGTTCGCCTTTGCAAGAGACGCTGGTCAATCCCGATAGTTTGGCCATTAACATGGTCTGGTCTAGCTACAACTTTCTCTTGATTTTGGTCTGTGCTCTGGTGGCCATTGATGTGCCGCAGCGACGACATCCGCGGTTCCTGCGTTCTGAACCCTGTGAACTCATCGTTGGGGACAACTGCTATGGCGGACAAACGGTTGACCTGTCTGAGGAGGGGGCACGAATACGCCTCAATAGGTTGCCGGCGGAGTTGTTAGATGACCCCCGAGGCGAACTGCACTTTCTGGCGCCGAGCCCTTTGGTCTACTTGCGCTTACCGATCCAACTGCGGTGGTCAAGAATGGTGGCGTTAGGAAAAAACGCCACGGCTTTAGAGATTGGTGTGCAGTTTCTTCCCTTTTCTTTGCCAAAGCAACGTCGCTTTATTCGTTATCTTTACTGTCAACCCGGCCAATGGGATGAAGTTCGTGTGCCTGAGATTAAAACCGCTTGGGCAATGATTCAAAGTGTCCTTCGCCTGCATCCCCTCGCCGAGAGCCGCTAACCATTGAGAAGGGTGAGGAGATTTTGAATCGCCATACTGGTAGCGCGAATAGCTGCATGGATATTGGCGTTTTTTGGCTCCACTTGTAGCAGATAGGCCAAGCTGGATTGGAGATAGGTTAAGGCCATCTGAATGTTGGGATCAATGTGCTGGTAGGTTTGGGGCGGGTAGGGCTGACCATAACTGGGATGGGCATAGCCAACGGAGTGCTCGTAGTTGGCCGCTGGATACCCTTGGGAATAGTCATAGTTGGGGTGGGGATAGCCCACGGAATGCTCGTAGTTGGCCGCTGGATACCCTTGGGAATAATCATAGTTGGGGTGGGGATAACCCACGGAATGCTCGTAGTTGGCCGCTGGATACCCTTGGGAATAATCATAGTTGGGGTGAGAATAGCCGACGGCGTGCTCGTAGTTGGCCGCTGGATACCCTTGGGTGGCTTCAACCGGTTGCGCAGGCTCAGGGGGCGTTGAAACTGTTGCTGCAACCGCAGGTACTGGTGGCGCTGACGGCAAAATGACGGCGTGATCTTCTTCCTTCTCCGGTTCGCCAGCAGGGGAGTCAATTGGCGTTGATGGGGTGCTACTGGCCTTGGCAGCCATAATTTCCGTAGCATCGAGGATTTGGGTGGGGGCGCTGTCAATGTCTCCCATGCGTTCTCCCCGTTTGTAGGCACTGATCTGACTGGGACTCTCGGCGGTGTCTTTTTCCTCTTTTTTCAGCCACACCAAAAAGTCAGAGGCACTGTAGGTGGCTTCCCCGCCCAAGGTACGAATGGCAACAAAGCCATTGGCCGCATTGACGCTTTGAATGGGATACCACGTACCCCGATAGAGAATCATCGCATCCATCCCAAGGGAGTTACCCCCTGTCAGAGCGCCGCGTCGCTTACCCCGTGCCCAGCGGTCTTTCCACAGCACTCCCGCTTCGGTGTACTGGATCACATAGCCTTCGGGAACGGTGCGATGTTCGTAACGTAAAAATCCGGGGGTTTGAGCCACACCGACTTGGAAGATACCATAATCCACCATTACCTCTTGAATTAGAGGCCGATAGGGCGATGCATCCCGTACTTCAATGGCAAGGGTAGGGGCATCTGTTTTCACCCGTGCAACGATGCCATCTTTGTAGGAAATCAACTGAACTTCATCAAAGGTTGTTTCTACGCGCAGGTGCCGATTCGAGAGCATTCGCGAATTTTTCTGAATTAAGTCTTTAATAAATTGGTCTATTAATTCGCGATCGCCCATAGTTTTTGCTTTGAATCACGGCAAGAAGACTACCAGCCACTGGGCCTACGGGACGTGCACCTTTCCTTTCATTATATTCCCTGTGAATTTCTTTCTATCAAGGGCATCGCTGAATGGAGCTTTGCGACGCTAGACCCGTTCTTGCATAGTGGCCACAGGTTGGTTGAGGAACACTATTGGCGTCAGTGTAGGACAAAAAGCTTGCTGCCAACAACCGTGAATCTACGGATGAAAGGTTTGCAAATACTCCCGCAGCCGCTGTAATGCCTGACCCCGATGACTGACCTGTTGCTTTTCAGTGGGACTCATCTCGGCAAAGGTACGCTGCTGACTGGGCACCCAAAAGATAGGATCGTAGCCAAACCCCCCTTGACCGCGGGCCGCCGTTAAAATCTCGCCTGCACACCGTCCTTCGGTCGTAACGGCAATCGTGCCATCGGGACGCGCGAGGGCAATGACACAAATAAATTCAGCGGCGCGATCGCTGACACCGGCCATTTCCCGTAATAGACGCTCAATACGCTCAGCATCCGTCGCACCGTAGCGAGCCGAGTAGATCCCCGGTGCCCCCTCAAGGGCATGAACGGCTAGCCCCGAGTCGTCGGCGATCGCCCACTTTCCCAGCTCCTGAGCGGCAGTGGTGGCCTTCAAACAGGCGTTGCCCACAAAGGAATCCGCAGTTTCAGCAATCTCAACCGTGGCTGGCAGGGGCAGCAACTCCCCAATCCATGGCTGTAACCAGCCTTGAAACTCTCTGACTTTACCGGCATTGTGACTGGCTAAGACCGCTTGGGCGAGAATGGGCATTTCCTAAGGACGACGCTGCAACTGAATATGATCTTGCCGCAAACTGACATCAAAGTGCTGGAGAAAATCCTGCCCCAATAGGCCAATGGTCATTTCAGGCCCAGCGACAGCAACGGGCACTTGCTTCCGATGAAAACCGCCGACGCTGATGGATTGGACATAGACCACTGGCAGCACCACTTGACCATTCGCGGTATGAAACAGGCGATTATCCACCACTTGAGCGGGGGTAATGCCTAAAGCGCGTGCCATCGATCGCGTAATCACTGTCATACTGGCGCCTGAATCCACTAGCATCTCAAACCGTAACCGTTGATTAAACATCACTGGGATAACGGGAATTCCTCCCTGCCGCCGCAGAATCGGTACGATGCCACTGGGCTGGGTGATCACTGTTGCCATGGGCGGAGCAGGGGTTCGGGGAAGTTGTTGCAGCCGCACCAATTCTTGACGATAGCTAGTAAGGGCTGGCGCCTGTTGGGGATGGGCACGAATGACCTGATCGAGAATTTGCACCGCTGTTGCCCAGTCTTGGTTGGCGATCGCCCGATAAAAACTTTCTGGCAGTGCCACCGCAGGCACCCCCTTGGCCGGGGCAATCAGGAGCATCATCCCTGCCAGCGTTGCCAGTGCCCAATATCCGTGTTGTTGGGTCATAATTTTCTTCGTACCCTAGGATCAATAGTAGCGAGATAAGCGTTGGCTATTCTAGGCTGCCAATGAGCACGCAACCTTCGCCACAACTGAGTCCTGAAGACTATCTGCAACGGGAAACCCAAAGTGGGGTCAAGCACGAATACATCAACGGTCAGATCTACGCAATGGCAGGGGCAAGCGATGCCCATGTCACCTTAGCCTTAAATTTGGCAACTCTGCTACGACCAACGGTGCGCCAACGGGGCTGTCGTCTCTACATTTCAGATATGAAAGTGCGTCTGGAGCAGCGAAATTGCTTTTACTATCCGGATCTTTTTGTTACCTGCGATCCACGGGATCGGCAAACCTCTCTCTATAAATCTTTCCCTTGCTTGGTGATTGAGGTGCTCTCTCCTTCAACAGAGGCCTTTGATCGCGGCGATAAGTTCCTTGACTATCAAAGCCTTGAGACGCTAGAGGAATACGTGCTGGTCAATACTCGTCAGCAGCGGCTAGAGACCTTTCGTCGCAGTACCTCGGGCTTATGGGTTTGGCAGGGCTATTCCCCGCCACAAAATTCGGTTGAACTCAAGAGCATCGCTTGGCAAGGCCACTTGTCTGATATCTATCAAGACGTGACCCTTGAGGAGGAGTTGAGGAGTTGAATTAAAAGTTGGTGTGAATCGCCTCCATCGGGCACGCGGTCACACATTGCTCACAGACAATGCAACGGGAGCGGCTAAATTGGAGTTGAAACGTCTCTGGATGGAGCGTCAGCGCCTGAGTGGGGCATACCCCCGTACAGAGGCCACAGTGGACACAGGCCTGCTCATCAATCACAATTTCACGGCTGGCAAGGGAAACCTCAATATTCTGTTGTCGTAACCATTCTAGGGCGGCCTCCATTTGATCAATGTCCCCAGCCAACTCTAGAACCAGTTTGCCCACTTGGTTAGGTGCCACTTGGGCGCGGATGATATTGGCAGCAATGTTAAAGTCCTTGGCTAGGCGATAGGTGACGGGCATTTGAATCGTCCGTCGAGGGAATGTCAATGTGACTCGCTTTTTCACTGGTTGAAGCTTTGCATCGCAGTACAGCCCTTTCCACAAGTATCGCACACTCGCAACGCTGTGAAAGTTAGTGCACAGCCCTTTTCATAGGAATTGAAAATGAAAAACCATTAAATTTTGTTTACTAGTCTATAAACCTAAAAGCCATCTCCAAAGTGAAATTGTTACCCTGCTAGATAGGATGAGATAGAGAATTTTTATCAAAATTTAATAAATTATTAAAAAATGAACATTGCAAAGAAAAGCGAATCTCAAATCAAGCTAGAAGGTTCATCCGTTGCTGATGAAATGGCTCTTTTATGGACGCTTGCTGGCTTGATAATCATTTTCTTAAAATTATACTTTTCTCCCACCCTTTCAGTACAGTTGAGTTGTCAGCGCACTGAAACGAAAGATATGACCGCCACTGCCCAGTGCTTAGTTAAAGAATATTGGTTTTGGGGATTGTATAAACGAAATGAAATGTTAGTTGAATATGTCTCAAGGAGTAACATTGAAATCAAAGAGGAAATAGTTCGACAGCCGAATCCTTTATTACGCAAATTCCTAAGTTTCTACCGGTCAAAATTGAGCACCAACAGTTGTCTCATCGACCAGAGGAAGACTAGGATTGGGAATCGGTGCTGACAATTTCACCGAGGCGTTCAATCTGCAAGGGAGTGTTGGGAAAGTCGGCTTGGGTTAAACGGCGAATCAGTTGCACACTGGCAAAGTTTTGATCAATGTGGGGAATCCCCTTGGCATTGAGGCGTACAGGAATGACTTTACCTTGAAGGAAGCGGCCAGAACCATCGAGTTCAACATCGAGGATTAAGGACTTGCCAAGGGTGCCGTGACTGCTCAGGGTCTGATAGCCGACAAAGTTCCCTAGGGAATAGGCAATGAGGCGGCCTTTATACAATTCGAGGGCACGGGGGACATGGGGACCATGACCTAAGATTAAATCGGCACCGTTATCAATCATGGTGCGGGCAAACTGAACCACATTGCCGCGGTCTTCGCCATAAAAGTACTCGGTGCGATCGCGGGTGTGAATTTGATCGCTGCCTTCGGCGCCACCATGGAAACTAACAACCACAATATCAGCGTTTTGCTTGGCCTTCTGGACAAGAGCAGCACCGGCCTTGAGGTCTTGAATGCGATTTTGGCCGTAGTAGGTGGCAAAGCCAATAAATGCGGTTTTCAGGCCATTGACTTCGAGGTAGGTAATTTGATTGAGATCACCAATGGCGGTCATGCCAGCGGCGTTGATGTGGCGAATCGTATCGCGAAATCCCTGCTCATTAAAGTCGTAGCTGTGGTTGTTGGCAATGTTGAGGACATTGAAACCAGCTTGGCGCAACACCTGTGCATAACTGGGCGGTGAGCGAAAGGCAAAACTGCGACCACTACTGGTGTTTTTGAAGGGATGGGGATGATCGGTGAGGGTACTTTCATAATTGCCAAAGAGGAGATCTGCCCCCTGAAGATAGGGTTTCACTTGGGCAAAGAGCTTTTGTGGATCCGCAGGCAAGCGGTTACTCGGAAAATTGGTGCCAAGGACAATATCGCCAACGGCCTTAATCCGCAAACGGCGATCGCTCGGGGCGGGTGGGGGGGGCACAAGGGGAACGTCGGGTTCAGGGGTTGTAATGGCTGGACTGGGTTCCGCACTCGGCGGGGCATCGACACTGAGTTGATTTTGCAGGGTAAGGGCAACGGCACCCGTGCCCGCGATCGCCAATAAACTGAGGGCAAAAGCACTGACCGCTTGATGGGATGGCGTGGTGGCAGGTGTCGTTGGATTTGAGCTTGTCTGCACAGACGGCGCCGCTGGTAAGGTCTCCTGTAAGTCAATGGTCTGTGTCCATTCTGGCCATTCTTCGCCAAGGAGCCGAGCATGGAGCCGTACACGTAGAACGCCTTGGGGCGCCAATTGCTTGAGGCCTCGGCAAACAAACTGAACGCAGACTTGGGGAGGGAGCGATCGCGCCGCTTCAAACATAATTTGTAAACAGTCACCCCGTCGCCGAACGAGGGCACGCACTCCCTTGGCCTGAAGCGTGCGGTTCATCAAATGGGCAATGGCCTCTGCTTGACCCTGCCGTGCCTGCTGCCAAATCAAATCAAGGGAAGCGGTCATGATCAAAGAACCCTCAGGCGATCGCGAGCGAACCTGTGGTTATTCTATGGGAAGTCACCAATCTTGAAAGTTAGTGTCAGGTCAATTTGACAAACGTCACGCAGAAGTTTCTTGGGTATGCAAGGCTCGCAACAGATCATGACGGCTAATAATGCCGACCAATTCTCCTTGGGCATTCAAGACCGGCAGGCGACTAATGTGGTGATTCACCATGAGGCGAGCCGCTTCAGCAATAGGTGCATCGACGTTAATCGTGTGGGGGTTGGGGGTCATCACATCTTGCACCTGTTGGCCGAGGGTTTTCTTGAGGTGTTGATGAAAGGATTCTGGAGACTCAAAGTAAATAATGCTGCCGAGGAACGTAATGTACAACGGTGGCTCGAGAGGCGCTTCGCGCACAATCAGGTCAGCTTCAGACACCAAGCCCACCAATTTGCCCTTATCATCCACCACGGGGAGGCCGCGCACCTGTTTTTCTTCCATCAGGCGAACTGCCTCAGAAATCGGGGCATCGGCAGGAATGGTAAAGGGGTTGGGGGTCATGTAGTCACGGACAAGAGCGGTCATAGTTAACCTAGGGAATGAGAGGACAGATGGAGGGGATGGTAGTCGCCGTGCATTGCCAGATCGGGGCGGAGGCTCTGGGCATGGCGCAGGTAGGCATGGTAAATCGGTTGATCGGGGTTGGGGGTGTTGAAGTAAATCAAGCAGCGGATACAGCGGGGTAAGCCTCCCTCCACATGCATTTGTTGAACATCGAGGAGAGGAATGTTGCGCCAATGGGGACATTCCCGGGCGATCGCTGCCGGAAAGATTTGATCGAGGTCACGGGTCACAGAGAAGGTCACACTAATCACTTCCGAGAAATCGAGGGCATTGCGCCGCTCAATCTCGCCGAGGAGTTCCAAAACTGCCTCACGGATTGCTGGAATTGAATTTTCAGTGGCGGTAGTTGCTCCACGAATTGCTCGGACGCGCCAGCCCACAGTGTGCTCCTCCATCAACATATCCGCAAGGGTACTGTATCCAGCTTAGGGGCGATAGAGCCATAGGGGAAGTCCATTGGTGGCCATTTCAAATTCCAGCCAGTCGAGACCCGCTTGCCAGGGAAAGGGGAATCGTTCCTGCTGACGCGGAAACAGCCGAGCCAAGGGGGACTTGGGTTCTTCGATGGTTTGCACCTTGGTTTTGTCGGGGTCAAGTCCGGCCAGTTCCGCTAACCAGCGCCGGGCATCCTCCTCGGTTCCTAGGCGATCCACCAGTCCGAGAGCAAGGGCCTGTTCACCGGTAAAGACACGGCCATCGGCAAAACTGCGCACGGTTTCGACATCGAGGTTACGGCCTTCGGCCACGGTTTGGACAAATTGGTGATAGCTGGTGTCAATGAGGTCTTGGAGAATGCGGATTTCTTCCTCGGTAAGGTCGCGATCGAAAGCAAGAATGTCCTTGTAGGGGCCAGACTTGACCACCTTGAATGAGACCCCCACCTTGTCGAGGAGCCGTTGCAAATTGTTGCCCCGCAGGATGACGCCAATACTGCCCGTAATGGTGCCGGGGTTGGCCATGATGTGCTGTGCCCCCATACCGATATAGACCCCGCCAGAGGCAGAGATATTGCCAAAACTGGCAACGATTTTCATTTTCGACTGCAAACGCTTGAGAGCCGCATAGATTTCTTGGGAGTCCCCCACGGTCCCGCCGGGACTGTCAATGCGCACCAGTAGTGCCGGATAGCCCCGTTCTTCAATGGTTTTCAGGGCTTTGAGGACACGACGGCGAGTACCCCCAGCGATCGCCCCCGTAATTTCGAGGCGGGCAATTTGACGATGGTAACCACGGGATAAGGGCCAAGGCATAGGTAGCAATCAGTTCAGCAAATCGTAACAATTGACTCGGATTTCTAATCTAGCAAGGTTCTAGGAGGCAGAGGGCGGTGCTTGCTTCACCATCGCTGCTGAGAGTCCCTCGGTACCGTTGCCGATATACCACAGGGCTGCTGCGGCTTCGGCGTGGGTGACGGGTTTTTGGGGCTGGAGCAAGAGGGTTTCTCCCCAAACGCGGCGAATGTTCGAGAGATCCCCCGCGAGATAGTCAGCGGCCACGGCATTGATGGCGGGGGGAGCAATCCGTTGACTGTCCTTGAAGCCCCATGTTTGCTGAATGCGGTCAATCGTGCTGGGACTGAGCCGCCCCTGTTGATCAAGGGGCACTTTCCACTGCAACAGCGTTTCGCGAGTAAGGGGAGCATTGGGGCGAAAGAGGGTACTAGTATCGCCGGTGAGGGGGCTGGGCAAAAATCCTGCCATCGCCAGTCCCTGAATATAGGGAAAGTCGGGATTATCACGGGGCACATCTTGGAAAATGGGTGTGTCGTTGCGGCTGCCCAAGCGGATTTGGCGTGCGGGGCGATCGGCATAAAAGCGGTTGTAGGTGGTCACCAACCAACGCACAAACTGAGCACGACTGATGGGGGTATTGGGTTGCAGGCGATCGCCCGTGGTGCTGAGAACCCCCAGTTCTGCCAAGTCACGAATGGCCGGCTGTAGGGGGGCAGGGGCGTCCTCTAGATCAGCGAACGTTTGGGGGGAGGAATGGGTGGGCTGGGGAGACGGTGTGGCCGTGGTGCTATTGGTGGATGTGTAGGCCACGGTGAAGGTTGTCAGGTTATTTTCTGGCACCGTGTTGATGGTGACCCTCACTTCCAGTTCAGCACTGCGCCCCCTGAGGGTGATCGTATTGTCGGCTACCTGTTGCTCCACCAGTTGCCAGCCCGACTGCTGAAATTGTTGGCTATAGAATTGCTGGATGGCGATCGCCGGCGCGGGTGCTTGCCAGCGGGTTTCCGTCGTCTGGGGTGACCCCGCTTGGGGCTGATTGGCTACAAGCATCGCATTAGGAAACCGTAAATTCTCTGGTAGCGTTGTCGTCGGTTCTGGCGTGGGTGCTTTCCCCGCCCATTGATCAGCATTGGGGTCAGCAGCAAACCAACTTTGTAGCCCACTGCCCTCACAACTGCTGAGAAGCAGGGCACTCAAGAATAAGATCCATCCCAATTGGCGCGATCGCTTCAACGTTCTTCGACCCTCAGCTTGCTACCGTTTCACTCAGCACTGATTTCAACCGCCATAGAAGGAAAGTCTGCCCCAACTCTAGAGGCAGCGGTGTCACCCCCTCAATACAGGACTGTACCCAGCCCTCTCCCCACGACCATTCTTGCCAGCCCTCAATGGTCTGCCGCAGCACCAATACCAGTCGCTCTGCTGTGAGTAGTTCCACGCGATGTTCCAGTTTTAACCACAGGAATTCACTGCTGAAGGTATCCCCCACTTGCAGGCGATCGCCCGTCGTCTGAATCTGTAGGGGCCACAACCACTGCCGTAACTGTGCTGGCTGCGTCAAATAATCCCGCAGTTGGTCTGCGGTGGCCGGCACTTCAATGCGCAAATGGCTTGATTGAAATGTTCCCAGCATGGCTTTCCCTAGGAGGACAGGTAGGTGTAGCTGCGCAAACTCCGCTCGTAGTTTTCCAGTAGGTGCTGCGCTTCTGCCAATGTAATTTGCTGCTCCGCAAGGGCAGCCTCGGCACGACGGCGAATTTTCTCGAGGAGGGCATCCCCTTGGTACTGCACATAACCGAGGACTTCTTGCATTGTATCGCCCCGCACCAAATGCTCAATTTCGTAGCCCTTGGGGGTTAGACGGATATGGACGGCATTCGTATCCCCAAAGAGATTGTGGAGGTTGCCCATGATCTCTTGGTAGGCACCGTTGAGAAAAAGGCCAAGGTAGTAGGGTTCCCCTGGGCGAAAGGGATGGAGTTCCAAGACCGATTTCACATCCCGCAGGTCAATGAACTGGTCAATTTTGCCGTCGCTGTCGCAGGTGAGATCCGCAAGGATGCCCCGTTCTGTGGGTTCTTCATCGAGGCGGTGGATTGGCATGATTGGAAACAGTTGATCGATCGCCCAGCTATCGGGCACCGATTGAAACACCGACAGATTGATGTAGTAAATCGAAGCCATGATTTTCTCAAGATCTTCGAGATCGTCGGGCACATATTCCTGCTGGCGAGCAATGCCGAGGATTTTGGCACAACAGGCCCAAAAGAGACTCTCTGCCCGTGCCCGCTCTGGCAAACTCAAGTAGCCAAAGTTAAAGAGACTGATGGCTTCTCCCTTAAATTGCAGGGCGTCGTTGTAGGCCTCTTGGTAGTTGTTTTCATCAATTGTTTGGTAGGTATCGTAGAGGTTGCGGATAATCAGGTGCTCCTCTTCCGTGGCCGGTTCGGGGGTAATTTTGGGCACTTCACTGACCCCCAAGACATTGAAAATCAACACCGATTGATGGGAGGCAATGGCGCGGCCACTCTCACTAATGAGAATGGGATCGGGAATGCCCCGCTGCCGACAGGCGTCCTTAATGCCGGCCACCACATCACTGGCATAGTTTTGCATACTGTAGTTTTTCGAGGCATGGAAATTGGTTTTCGAGCCGTCGTAATCCACCCCTAAGCCACCGCCCACATCGAGGTATTGCATATTGGCACCGAGGCGCACCAGCTCGCCATAAATTTGCCCCGCTTCGCGAATGGCATCCTTAATGACGCTAATGGCAGAGATTTGCGAGCCAATGTGAAAGTGCAACAGTTGCAAGGAATTGAGCATTCCTGCTTCTCGCAGTTGTTCAACCGCTGTTAAAATCTCTGGCACCGTCAGACCAAACTTGGCGCGATCGCCCGCAGAAGTGCCCCAACGCCCCACCCCTTGGGTACTGAGTTTTGCCCGCACCCCCACAATGGGTTCAATGCCCAAAGCCTGACTGACAGCAATCACTTCCGCGACTTCTTCAGGCTGCTCAAGGACAATGATCGGGGTGTGGCCGAGGCGACGCGCCAGAATAGCCGTTTCAATGTAGCCGCGATCCTTATAGCCATTGCAGATCAGCAGTGCCCCCGGTGTATTGAGCATGGCCAAGGCAATCAGCAATTCCGGTTTTGATCCTGCCTCTAGGCCAAACTGATGGGACTGGCCAAAGCGCACGAGGGCTTCAATGATGTGGCGTTGTTGATTGCACTTAACGGGAAAGACCCCCTTGTAGGTGCCCTGATAGCCATAGCGGGCAATGGCACGGGCAAAGCAGGCATTGAGTCGCTCAATGCGATCCTCAAGGATATCGGAAAACCGCAGTAGCAGGGGGAGGCCAATGTTGCGCTGTTGGAGCGCCTGCACCAATTCATAGAGATCCAATGACCCACCGCGATCGCCCTTGGGAGAGACGGTGACATGACCCGCAGCATTAATCCCAAAGTAGGGTTCGCCCCAGCCCTGAATGCGGTAGAGCTGCTCGCTGTCCTCAATTGTCCAATTGCTGGTTTTCGTAACGGTCAAGGCCATCGTGGGTGACACAGCAGCCATAGTGCGCTCCCAAATAAAACCCTGCTGATCCTAACTTGTTTTTGCCAGTGGCACCAATGCAATTGCCGTCGCCTTTTCGGAAGCGTTCGGCTGGCATGGTAGCATTAGGGATCGCTTCCCCTACCGTTGACCGCCATGGCCTTTACGAAAATTTTGATTGCCAATCGTGGCGAAATTGCACTGCGGATTCTGCGTACCTGTGAGGAATTGGGCATTGCAACGGTTGCCGTCTATTCCACCGTAGATCGCCATGCCCTGCATGTGCAATTGGCCGATGAGGCGGTGTGCATTGGCGAAGCCCCCAGTAGCCGCAGCTATCTCAATATTCCCAACATTATTGCTGCTGCCCTCACCCGCCATGTCTCGGCGATTCACCCGGGCTATGGCTTTTTGGCGGAAAATGCCCGCTTTGCCGAGATCTGCGCCGACCACAAAATTACCTTTATTGGGCCGAGTCCCGCTGCCATGCGTGCTATGGGGGATAAATCCACCGCCAAAGCGACGATGCAACAGGTGGGGGTGCCAACAATTCCCGGCAGTGATGGACTGGTGCAGGATGAGGAAACCGCGCGGGCGATCGCTCGCAAAATTGGCTATCCCCTGATGATTAAAGCCACGGCTGGGGGGGGTGGCCGGGGGATGCGCTTGGTGCGCTCTGCTGAAGATTTAGGACGGGCTCTCAGTGCCGCCCAAGGGGAAGCGGAAGCCGCCTTTGGCAATGCCGGCGTCTATCTGGAGCGGTTTATTGAAAATCCCCGCCACATTGAGTTCCAGATTCTGGCGGATAGCTATGGCAATGTCATTCACCTTGGGGAGCGCGATTGCTCTGTACAGCGGCGTCATCAAAAGCTCCTTGAGGAGGCGCCTAGCCCTGCCCTCACCCCCGAACTGCGTGCCAAGATGGGAGCTGCTGCTGTCACTGCCGCCAAAGCCATTAACTACGTCGGTGCCGGCACCATTGAATTTCTCCTCGACGGCCAAGACAACTTTTACTTTATGGAAATGAATACTCGCATTCAGGTGGAGCACACCGTCACAGAAATGATTACGGGGCTGGATCTGATTGCGGAGCAAATTCGCATTGCCCAAGGGGAACCCCTCAGTTTGACCCAAGAGCAGGTTGAGTTGCGCGGACACGCGATCGAGTGCCGCATCAATGCCGAGGATCCGGAGCGCAATTTCCGTCCCCATCCCGGTCGTATTAGCGGTTACTTGCCCCCCGGTGGCCCTGGGGTGCGCATGGACTCCCATGTTTATACCGACTATGAAATCCCCCCCTACTATGATTCGCTGATCGGTAAATTGGTGGTGTGGGGGAGCGATCGCCCCGCTGCCATTGCCCGCATGAAGCGTGCCCTAAGAGAATGTGCGATTATGGGGGTGCCGACCACCATTCCCTTTCATCAGCAGGTGATGGACACACCAGAGTTTCGCAGCGGTATTGTCTATACCAACTTTGTCGATAAGCTCATGACCACATTGGGCTGGAATGTTTAATGCTGGGGCAAAGGAAACTACTGATTGCAGCGAGTGGTACCGGCGGGCATCTCTTTCCCGCACTAGCAGTAGCAGAAGAGTTACCTGAATATGACATCCATTGGTTGGGGGTGCGCGATCGCCTTGAACAGAAATTAATTCCGCCCCAGTACCCCCTGCATACGATCAACTTCGGTGGTGTCCAAGGCAAGACCCCTTGGGCAAGGCTGCGCCCCCTCTGGCAATTTTGGGGAGCTTTTTGGCAAACGCGCCAGTTATTAAAACAGGGACACTTCCAAGGGGTGTTTACCACCGGTGGCTACATTGCAGCGCCAGCTATTTTAGCGGCTCGCAGTTTGGGGCGTGTCGCCCTGCTCCATGAATCCAACGCCCTACCGGGCAAAGTCACCCGCTGGCTGGCGCCTTGGTGTACGCTGGTTGCCTTGGGTACCCCCGCGAGTTTAGCCTACCTCAAATCCAAACGGCTGAACCTACGGGTCACGGGCACGCCGGTGCGTCCCGATATTCTCCATCCCGGCGACTTGGAGTTGCCGATTCCCAAGGAGGTACCCCTGATTCTAGTGATGGGGGGGAGTCAAGGAGCAGTGGCCATCAATCGCCTTGTACGGGAAACGGTTCACCGCTGGCTCGAGGCGGGGGCTTGGGTGGTGCATCTCACGGGCAACAATGATCCCGATGCCCAAAGTGTTCAGCATCCCCACTATCTCGTCTTTCCCTTCTTTGAACCCATGGGACCCCTGCTGCACCGCGCGGATATCGTCATTAGTCGAGCTGGCGCCAGTGCCTTGGCGGAACTAACCCTCACAGGAACCCCAGCGCTGTTGATTCCCTATCCCTATGCGGCTGAAGATCACCAAACGGTGAATGCTGAAGTGCTGGTGAGTGCCGGCGCTGCTGAAATGATCCCGCAGTCGGCATTGACGGGCGATCGCCTCGGACGGATCATTTTAGAATGGCTAGGGCAGCCCCAAAAATTACAAGCCATGGCAAAGAATGCCCGCCAATTGGCCATGCCCAACAGCAGTCAGCAGGTCGCTGATCTCATTCGTACGCTGATTCCCGCCCCCTAGGAAACGCGCTATGCCCATCCGTCTGCTTTTTGTTTGTCTTGGTAATATCTGTCGCTCCCCTGCCGCCGAAGGGATCATGCAGGATCTGATCAAAAAGGCCGGCCTAGAGCATGAGATTCAGTGTGATTCCGCCGGCACCAGCAACTTTCACGTTGGCGATCCACCGGATGCCCGCATGGTGATGACGGCACGGCAACGGGGACTGCCCTTAACCCATCGAGCACGCCAATTTCATGCCGCCGACTTTGAGGAATTTGATCTGATTTTGGCGATGGATCGGGAAAACTACTATGATATCTTGCGCCTTGACCCCGAAGGGAAATACCGCGATAAAGTGCGGTTAATGTGTGATTTTTGCCGTCACCACGACGCGAGGGAAGTGCCCGACCCCTACTACGGTGGCCGTCAGGGGTTTGAGAAGGTGTTGGATCTGCTCACCGATGCCTGTGAAGGCCTCCTAGAGTATCTCAAGGCTCACTACCCCCAACTACAGGAGCAGCATTGATGGACTACCGCAGTGCCGGTGTAGATGTAGCCGCTGGCCGTGCCTTTGTCGAGCAAATTCGCCCCTTGGTGCAGCGCACCCAACGACCGGAAGTGGTGGGACGACTGGGAGGCTTTGCTGGGCTATGTCAAATTCCCAAGGGCTATCGTCAGCCCCTTTTGGTGTCGGGAACTGATGGGGTGGGCACGAAGCTAAAGCTGGCTCAGGCGCTTGATCGCCACGATACGGTTGGCATTGATCTGGTGGCCATGTGTGTCAACGATGTCCTCACCTGCGGTGCTGAGCCACTCTTTTTCTTGGACTACATTGCCTGTGGTTGTCTGGCGCCAGAGATTATGACCGCTGTGGTGGCGGGTATTGCCCAAGGGTGTGAAGCGGCGGGTTGTGCCCTCTTGGGGGGGGAGACAGCGGAAATGCCGGGATTCTATGCCGAAGGGGTCTATGACCTTGCGGGGTTCTGTGTTGGTGTCGTTGAGCAGGATCAGGTGCTGGATGGCACCCAGGTGCAGGTGGGGGATGTGGTGTTGGGTTTAGCCAGTTCTGGCTTGCACAGTAATGGCTTTAGTTTGGTACGCAAAATTGTCGGCGATCGCCAGCTCAGTTGGCAGGATACCCCCCTTGGCTCCACCCCCCTTGGCGAGCTGTGCTTAGAACCGACGCGCCTCTATGTCCAACCCATTCGTGCTGCTTTGGCGCAAGGGATTCCCATCCACGGCATGGCTCACATCACCGGCGGTGGTCTGCCGGAAAATTTGCCCCGCTGCTTGGGCGAAGGGCGATCAGCTCAACTCGATCCTCAGGCTTGGCCGATTCCACCACTCTTCCACTGGCTAGGGGAGATGGGGGAAGTCAGCTTGGGCGAACTTTTCAACACCTTCAATATGGGGATTGGGTACACCGTGGTTTTACCGCCGTCAGCGGTTGCAGCGGCGCAGGCCTGCTTTGCCGAGTGGGGGGTTGAGAGTTGGCCAATTGGCACTGTTGTTGCGGGCACCGGTGAGGTACTGGGATTACCTGCTGCTTAGTTGATGCGCGTGTACCATTCACCATCTCACTGACGCCTAGAATAAAGGTGCTGGGTGCTATCACGGACTTTTGCGAAAAATGACGGCTCCTCTCCTCACCCTTGAAAGTGGCGATCGCCTGACCCGCGAGGAATTTGAAGACCGCTATGGCCGCTCTCCCCACATTAAAAAAGCGGAACTGATCAATGGAGTCGTGTTTGTGGCCTCACCAATTCGGGTTAGAAACCACGCCCAGCCCCATAGCAACATTCTTGGCTGGCTCTTTCACTACAGCATTGAATTTAGCGCCTTCATGGTTTGCGATAACGCCACAGTCCGGCTTGATCACCAAAATGAAGTCCAACCCGATGTGCTATTGCGCCTTGAGGCATCGGCGGGGGGACAATCGCGCATTAGTGCTGATGACTACATCGAAGGGGCACCGGAGTTAGTGATTGAAATTGCCACTAGCAGTGCCGCCTACGATCTCCACGACAAGAAAGACCTCTATTGCCGTTTTGGCGTCAAGGAATATCTGGTGTGGGTGGTCTCAGAACAGGTCTTTTACTGGTATCACCGCGAGCAGGGAAGCTACGTTCAACAACAACCCGATCGCGAGGGAGTGCTTCGCAGTCAAGAGTTTACCGGTCTCTGGTTGAATTTGCCTGCCCTTTTACAAGGGAATATGAAAAGCGTAATGATCACATTACAACAGGGGCTAGCTTCCCCTGAATGCCAACGGTTTGCTGAAGCCTTAAAGCGGCAATCACAATAAATTTAGCGTTGCCCCCGGAGGCTACGGAATGACTCAATTAGTTAATATCATCCCCCTTGAAAGTGGCGATCGCCTAACCCGCGAGGAATTTGAATACCGCTATGAGCACTCTCCCCACATTAAAAAAGCGGAACTGATCAATGGAGTCGTGTTTGTGGCCTCCCCAATTAGAGTAAGAAAGCACGCTCAACCTCACGGACACATGGTTGTGTGGCTGGGTACCTATGCGACACTGATGCCCAGTTTGATGATGTGTGACAATGCTACTGTACGGCTGGATGACAGCAATGAAGTGCAACCTGATGTGCTATTGCGCCTCGAAGAATCGGCGGGGGGACAATCACGCATTAGTGCCGATGACTACATCGAAGGGGCACCGGAGTTAGTGATTGAAATTGCCTCTAGCAGTGCCGCCTACGATCTCCACGACAAGAAAGACCTCTATTGCCGTTTTGGCGTCAAGGAATATCTGGTGTGGGTGGTCTCAGAACAGGTCTTTTACTGGTATCACCGCGAGCAGGGGAGCTACGTTCAACAACAGCCCGATCGCGAGGGAGTGCTGCGTAGTCAAGAGTTTGCCGGCCTGTGGCTGAACTTGCCGGCCCTTTTGCAAGGGGATATGAAAAGCGTGATCCTGACATTGCAACAGGGGTTGGCAACAAGAAGTGATCACCCCCTCAGTGAAGGATAGATCATGGAACACTGGCAGTGGCGACTCAAGAGTTATAAAAAAGCGTTTCAGAGGCTTCAGGAAGAGGTGGAACTGTGCCGTACTCGCCCCTTGAGCAATATAGAAAAGCAGGGAGTGATTCAAGGATTTGAGTACACGTTTGAACTGGCGTGGAACCTGCTCAGGGACTATAGCTATTCCAATCAAGAATGAGATATTATCCAGCACAATAACTGTGAATGCGTCAGGACACCTTTGTGAAGGTCGGCGTCAAGGCAAAACGTTTGAGAGCAGACGATGACTACCTCGCTCATCTCCTTGCTACTGCCTGAGTATGCGTTTGCCCTGCGAGGATTTCGGATCAGCCTCACTGCTTGCCTGCAAGGCTTTGAGATCTAGCAAACTGACAATCGTCCCCATAATGGGAATGGCAAGGAAGATACCGACAATGCCTGCAACCGTTGCCCCCACCAAGAGGGAAAAAAATAAAACCACTGGATTTAGGTTGACGGAGTTGCGCATGACACGGGGCATGAGGATATTTTCTTCCACCTGTTGCAGCAGAATACAGCCAATCAGCACTTGCACACTCAGGGCAATACTCTTGGGCAGCAGGATCAAGCAGATGAGGGAAATGCCCATCGTTGAGCCAATCCCTGGAATGAGATCCAAGCCACCGGCGATCGCCCCAAGGGCAAGGGCATAGGGGGCACGTAACACCAGCAAGACAAGGAATGTGGCGGTACCAAAGAAGAGAGAGAGAAGCAAACGGCCACTAAAGAAGCCCAAAAAGTTCCGCTCTAAGGCTTGGGGCACGCGATCGCGCCACAGATCAGGCAAAAAACTCAGTAGGTACTGCCATAGCCGCTCCCCCTCCAGCAGCATAAAGAAGGTAATCACAGCAACAATAATGCCGCTTAGGAAGAGGGCAAAGATGGACTGGAGCTTACCAAAGCCAAACTGAATCCCCGCAAGGGCAAAGTTGCGCAATTCTGACTCCAGTTGCTGGAAATTGATGTCTAGATTCCATCGCGCCAGAAACTGCTGCATCCTCTCAAGGGAGTCAATCCACAGATCAATTTGGCTAGGCAAATTGGTGATCAAGTCCTGCAACTGTCCAATGATCGCCAACCCAAGGGTAATCCCCAAGCCGATTAGAATTGCCAATGTCCCGAGAAACACAATGGTAACCGCCAAACCATGGGGCAAGTAACGCTTGAGCCAGCCCACAGGATAGTTGAGTAAAAACGCCAGAATGGCCGAAAAAAGAAAGATCAGTAAGACGTAGGCAAAGTAGTGCAAAAGTTGCACGCCAATCCAGCCAAGGGCAAAGAGCAACAGCAGGCGCAGTAGGCGGCGGTTTTCGAGGCGATCGAGCCAATTGAACATAGATTGATGTCGGATGCCCTCAACGCCTTGACTATAGCTCATAGGCTGCGTTTTGCGGCTCAGTTACATTACTTTACAAAGCGTCTGACCCTTTGGGATCATGGGATGGGGTTTTAATCGTACGGAGTAGATCGGCGTGGATCAGCACAGTTGGCAAACCAGTTCGCAGTGGATCATGGTGGGGTTATTGCTCTTGTTTGCGATCGCCCACAGTGGATTGGCAAGCCTACGTCCTTGGGCAGAAAAGCGCGTCGGTGCCCGCCTTTATCGCATTTTTTTTGCCCTAGTGAGTCTGCCCTTAGCGACAACCTTGATTCTCTACTTTTTGGCCCATCGCTACGACGGCGTGCAACTGTGGCAACTCCAAGGGGTACCGGGGATGGGGGCGCTCGTGTGGGGGCTATCGGCGATCTCGTTTCTCTTTCTTTATCCGGCCACATTTAACTTGCTAGAGATTGCCGCTGTACAAAAGCCAGAAGTGCACCTCTACGAAACGGGCATTATTCGCATTACCCGTCACCCGCAGTTATGGGGACAGGTGATCTGGTGTGTGGCGCATACGCTGTGGTTGGGCACGTCCTTTACACTGCTGACCTCCCTTGGGCTGATTGCCCATCACTGCTTTGGGGTTTGGCATGGCGATCGCCGCTGGTACGCACGGCATGGAGAAGCGTTTACTGCTCTGAAAGCCCGCACCTCAATCATTCCCTTCAAAGCCATTTGGGAAGGTAGGCAACAACTCGTGTGGCGGGAATTTTGGCGCCCCGCCTATGGGGGAGTAGCGATCTTTGTCGGTTTGCTGTGGTGGCTACATCCTTACTTTTATCAAGTCACGCCGCAAATTTTGCCCTTTTAGCTTCTCCATTGGAAATTCCGCATAATTGAAGATGAGCGATTTTAAGCAACTTTTTCTCACCCCTTTGCAACAGTGTCCTCCCCATCCTCCCCTCCCTCTCTGACTGCTGAATCTCGCCTCACTCGACTTTTCAATCAATTGCAACCGCCCCCGGAAACCGTCGTACTGGTCTTGGCAGTCCTCATTGGCGGCAGTGCGGGGCTAAGTGTGCTGCTGTTTCGTTACCTGATTGAGACAATTCATCACATGGCCCTTGAAGACTTGATGGGGCTGATGGGTCGATGGGGCGCTTGGACACTGGCCTGTGTTCCGGCCTTGGGGGGCTTGCTGGTGGGGATCATCCGCTGGTTTGTCCAAGAGTTTAGTCCCAACCTGATGTCATTGATGGGTGCTGTAGAAGCGGGCAAGGAAATTCCCTTCATTCGCCCCATTGCCAAAACCTTTGCGGCGGCGATTTCCCTTGGTACAGGTGCGTCCCTTGGTCCAGAAGGCCCCAGTGTGGAAGTGGGTGCCAACATCGGCATTCTCTTGGGTCAAGCGCTGAAGGTCTCGCGAGAACGGCAAAAGTTGCTCCTCGGTGCAGGGGCGGCGGCAGGGCTGGCAGCAGGCTTCAATGCCCCGATCGCTGGCGTGTTCTTTGCCCTAGAGGTGGTATTGGGCACCACGTTTGAAACAACGGCTGTGAGTGTGGTGCTTTTGGCCGCTGTGATTTCTGCCCTGATTACCCAAATCGGCTTGGGGGCACAACCCGCCTTTGATTTGCCCACCTATGAGGTGCGCAGTTCCCTTGAGTTGCCCTTGTATTTGGGCTTAGGACTGTTGGCCTACGGCGTTGCCATTGTCTATACCCAGTTACTTCAGTGGCTCCCCCAAGTTTTTCAGGGGAAAATTCCACCCATGCAGTTTTTAGGTCGTATTCCCCTAGCGCTGCGTCCTCTTGTGGGTGGGTTATGTGTTGGCCTTGTGGCTTTGCATTTACCGCAAGTGCTGGGCGTTGGCTATGAAACGGTGGAAGCAATTCTCAGGGATGTGAACCTCTCCCTCGGTTTGTTGTTGATCTTGCTACTGACCAAGATGGTCTTAACAGCAGTGAGTTTAGGCAGTGGTCTGGTGGGGGGCATCTTTGCACCAGCCCTATTTCTGGGGGCTTCCCTAGGAGCTGCCTACGGTAAGGTGTTGCCGATCCTGCTACCCATGTTTGCCAACAGTATTGCTGCTCCTGCCGCCTACGCAACGGTGGGAATGGCCGCCGTCCTTGCCGCTAGCGTCAATGCCCCCTTAACCGCCATTTTGCTACTCTTTGAAATGACGCGGGACTATCGCATTATTTTGCCTCTGATGGCAGCGGTGGGCTTGAGTGTCTGGCTAGTGAATAGTTTGAGTGTTCAAAAACGGGGCGAACTGCCCGCATTGGCACCCAGCGCTCAGACCCAGAAGGAGGAGCAGGAGGAAAGTCCTCCCAATCTTTCTGTGGCGGAAGCCATGCAATCGGAGGTGCTGTTTCTTAGTGAAGCAATGCCTGTGGTCGAAGCTGGCTTACAACTAATCGAAAAAAAAGCCTACTGCGCCTTTGTGACCGATAGTCAGCAGGACTTGATGGGGTTGGTCACCCTTGGGGATATTAATCGGGTGCTGACCCGTTGGGAAGCGGATCAGGAAACAACCGCCTATCAAATGCAAACGGTGGGGAGTGTCTGTACGCGAGACTTGTTACTGGCCTATGGGGATGAACCCCTGAAGGACGCCCTCGATCGCATGGCAGCGCGGGATTTAAGGCAGTTGCCCGTGGTCGATCGCCAGAACCCACAACGGGTTTTGGGACTGCTCACTAGAGAGAATATTCGCCTTGCCTATTCTCTGGATCAAACGCGACGTAAGCTTTTGCCCTATTTGGAGCGGGCAATGCTGTCGGTGTCCCTAGAACCTGTTTCTTCAGACCTAGTGGAGACTTCCCATTAACTGGGAGCGCAGGTGAATGACCTCGCCAATGACAATCAAGGCAGGCGTTTGAATCTGTGCCTCGTCATAGGTGGCGATCGCTCGCTCTAGGGTTGTCACCACCACCCGTTGTTGCGGTGTTGTCCCTGATTCAATAAAGGCCAAGGGCGTCTGGGGCGATCGCCCCCCTGCCAGGAGTTGCGGCACAATTTCCCGCAGATGATGGAGTCCCATGTAAATCACAATCGTATCCACCGCCGTAGCCAGAGCCGACCAATTGACGCGCGGTTGATAGCGGCCAGCAGCTTCATGACCCGTGACAAAAACCACCGAAGAACTAAAATCCCGATGGGTGAGGGGAATGTGCGCATAGGCAGGTGCAGCCACCCCACTGGTGACCCCCGGCACCACTTCGACAGTAATGCCAGCCTCGACAAGGGCAAGACACTCTTCACCCCCTCGGCCAAAGACAAAGGGATCACCCCCCTTGAGGCGCACAATCACCGTATGGCGCTGAGCCAAGTCAATCAGCAGGCGACAAATCTCCGCTTGGGAGAGGGTATGGTTGCCCCGCCGCTTGCCCACATGAATTTTTTCCGCGTGGGGGTTGATCAAGTTAAGAATTTCGGGGCTAATCAGCGCATCGTAGAGCACCACATCCGCCCACTCCAGTAGCGTCTTGGCACGCACCGTCAGTAGCCCCACATCGCCGGGGCCTGCGCCCACTAAATATACTTTGCCAATTAATTGCGATGAACTCATTCTTGAATCAAGCCTTGTATAACGGTTTCTATCTGCTGAAAAGCTGGAGTGGCTCACTCAACAGTCACCAGTTCTGCTGGTAGCGCTTCCCACCCTTGTCCCTTGCGTACCAGTAGCGGCGGCTCCACAGTGAGATCAAGGATACTCGACATTTGCTGTCCGGGGGGTTCGCCGGTATCAATCATCAAATCCACCCGTTTATCAAAGGCATCGAAGAGATCTGCGGTATTCACGTAATACGTCTCGTCGTCGGGCAGTCGTGCTGAGGTGGAAATAATCGGATTCCCCAAGGCGGTCAACAGCGCTTGGCTCACAACGTGGTCAGGTACGCGAATCCCTGTGGTTTTGCGTTTGGGATTTTGGACAAGGCGGGGCACCAGTTTGGTAGCGGGGAGCAAAAAGGTGTAGGGGCCTGGGATCAGGCGACGCATGAGGCGATAAGCAGCATCGCTGACATAGGCATACTGGGCAATGTTGGAGAGGGAAGAGCACAAAAAAGTGACGGGTTTATCGTTGGAGAGTTGCTTGAGTTGGCGTACCCGTTGCACCGCTCCTTTGTGGTTCATGTCGCAGCCAATGGCATAGACGGTATCCGTGGGGTAGAGCATGACTGCCCCTTCCCTGAGAGCCTCAACAATTTGGGCGATCGTGCGGGGCTGGGGGTTAACCGGATGAAGCTCAAAAATCGCTGCCATTCAAAGATCCGCAAGGGCACTGCCGCTATAACGTAGTTTTAGTTTAACGGCAATAGCACGGGCGAATGCACCTCATCTAGTGTTTTGAGCTTAAGTGTCCGTTTCGGGGAGCCAACTCTGGGTCAAAACCCTCTCTAGGGGATAAGGGCAGGTTTCAGGAAAGGTGCTCAGCGGTAAACCCGTTTGCTCTGCTGCTTGGCGGCGAGCGCGTTCATAGCTTATGGCAAGTTGGCTGGCCGGATAATCCCGCAAGCTCGGACTATCAGCTATGGTCAGCTCAATTTGAGTGCGGGCATCCGTGATCGAATCCAACCAACTATCGGATCGGCGCTGGGGTTGATATTGCCACTTTAAGAGGTGTAGCAGCAGACGAGTTAACTGGCTATTGATGGCGCGCCGTTCACTTTTGCCCAAGTCCTCTACCTCAGCAATGAGATGGGGCAGATCCAACTCTTGCCATCGTCCTTCTCGCAACAATGCCACTGTTTCTGCAATCCACGCACTGTAATCTTGGTCGTACTGCTGCTTCATTGTTCCTAGATAAGGCGTGCCAGCATGATTCTTAGATGCAATTTTCAGAATAGCGGAACTACAAGACGGTACTCGCGGTCTTTAGCTCTAGCACTATGTGGAGTACAGTACACTAGATTCGGTTAGTGGATGGTTCTCAATGAAAAACTCCTTGCGCTATCTCCTGTTTGGTTTGGGTGTGGGGCTGGCGATCGCCCTTGTGCCCCGTTTGTCCATCTTTCAATCTCCCGATATGGTCATGGCGCAGGGAACCAGTCAGACCATTTCTCCCCAAGGGCTGGCGAACCACCTCAAGAAAATCAATGCCAAGATGTACGGTGCCTACTGGTGTCCCGCTTGCATGAAGCAAAAAGAACTCTTTGGCAGCGCTTTCAAAAGTATCAACTATATTGAGTGCGATCCACGCGGTACCAATGGCCAACCTGAACTGTGCAAGCAGGCCAATATCCGTGCCTACCCCACATGGGAAATCAACGGTAAACGCTATGAGGGGGTCTATCCCCTAGAGGGTCTAGCTCAGCTTTCGGGGTATCAGGGACGCTAATGCTCGCGAAGCCTAAAAACCCTTTTGAGGAGAGAACTTAGCACCAATTTTTATCGTCGGTTGTCAATTGATTATCTTGTTGTTTATCATCAAAAAGTAGTAGGGGATTTGCGCTAGTCAGCAATCAAAGATACCGAGGTCATTCTTGTGATTAGGATCACGGAAAAACTGTGGTTTTGATCACAAGTTAACGATATGTCGCCTTTTATGATGCAGGTATGTTAGAACCTCTCAGTGGTGGCCCTGAGTTCCAGCACGGTCGGTAGCAGCGTGGCTTCGGAGCGCATATCCCCTATGAATAATTGGATAAAGGCAAACGACTACCAACTGGTTTATGATCACCTGCTGGAATGCGTGCAGCACGAGAGTCCACAGCAAGTCATTGAGCGGTTTCGTGCCCTTTTCCTTATGGGGTATACCTATCCCGACCGCCGGATTCAAGAGGCGATGGATCGGATTGTTACCGGATTACAGGTAGCCGATCAGTTTCGTCCCTTTATGAACCGCTGCTGCCACATTTTGATTAACCGCTGGCAATCTCGCCCCTTGCTCCAAGGCGCTGTTTCTGAATTTTTGGCCATGCTGCAAACGCCTGTGGCGATGCCGGCCGGGGGTCTGAGCCGGGCACCAATTGTGCGTAAGCTGCGGCTGCTCCTCAAGGATTATTTAGAGAGTGAAGCCTTTCAGAAGCTCCAGCGCATGGTGCAATTTCTGCAAGAAGATGCCCAAGACGTTTCACAGATTCAGCAAAATAGCGATCGCCCCCTTGCTACCTTAATTCGCCGCTATCCCTATCTCTATAACCACTGCTTGGTGGGCGATGACACGACACCCGAAGACCTGCGCTACATTCAAGACTTTCAGCAAAAGGCCACTCAGCAGTTTGAAATGAACCTGAGTCAATACCTCACGAGTGAGTTTCGCCGTGCTCAGGGGCATAACAATATCCCACTGGTGAAAAATCCTACGTTGCTCTCTGCTGAGGAAGTCAGAACCTCGATTCAACATTTTGTCGGTAAGGTGGATGGCCGCCACACCTATCGCGACTTGGCCAGTCAATTTGGACAGCGGCTGCAACGCCTGAAATCCACCCGCGACTTTCGGGATGCCTTCTTCCACTACTTGACGGACACCACAGCGGAGGTGGGGCGGGGTCGCTTTCGCCAGCGCTTTTACCAGTATTTGGAAACGCTGCCCCTCTTTCAGCAGCCGCACCCTTTGAATGAGTTTACCATTGTGCGCACCTGTAGCCAGACCCTCAACTACTTAGTGGTGGATAGCGCCCAAAATCCTAACCATCTGGTTTTTGTTGATTTGCTCAATACCATCGGCACGGCGGCAACGATTGGCTTATTGCTCAAGGTTGTGCTCCTCAGCAAGAAAGTAAAACCCTACCTTGAAAAACGCTTTGCGATCCTGTTTAACCACTATCAGTCCTTTAGTCGCGGCAAGGTACGCTGGCTGGTGAATTGCCTAGAGCATTTTAATATCGCCCATGTCACCCACTTTGGTAAGTTGGATTTTTCCTTCTTTGCCCGCTGGTAGGTGACTCTATTCCAAGTCCTCAGCCAAGACCTTGGCGATCGCCACCTGAGATTGTTGGCGAAATTGACTGACATCCACTCGTTTCAGAAGCAAGACAGCGGTCAGCATTCCCAGCATCGGCAGACAAAAGACAAATCCATAGGCGAGGATCGGCACGCCAAACAGTTGACGCCCAATATCAAGGGCCGTTCCGCCGACAACAGTCGCTGATCCCCGGGCAATGGCCTGCGCTAAGCCCCAAGCGCCAATAAATGTCCCCGCTGTTTCCGCCGCCGTTAAGTCCAGCATGAGACTGAGGGCACCCGTTGTTGTCACCCCAGCGGCAATGCCAAAGAGAAAGAGTTGCAACTGAAAGAGCCACACCTGCTGCGTGACGCCTGAGATGATCAAGAGCAAGAACATCAAGGCCACCCCCCAACAGCCATAGGTGGTGGTGCGGATCTTGCCGAGGCGGGGCACAATCAAAAATCCGGTGAAACTTAGACCCACAAGGGTACCCATGCCCCAGTAGGCATTCAAGCGGGTGGTTTCGGCGATCGTCATGCCAAAAACTTCACCGCCAAAGGGTTCCAGAATCGGTTCCTGAATAAATAAACTCAGGGTCATCAGGATAAGGAAGAGAAAAAAGCGCCACGTTTGGGAGTTGGCTGTGAGAATTTTCAGGGCGCGACCAAGGGTAATGTTTTCCGGATTGTCACAGGCACGGCTGCGCACATGGTAGCGGGAATACTTGGCCTCAACCCCCCAGGTGCTGGCGATCGCGAGGGCAAAGACCACCGTCAAGACCACCAAAAAGAGACGATTGACATTTTGTTGTAGCAGTTCAATGGGGGTATCTAACTCCAACTGCCGCAGCAGCACACTACTGAGAATGGCACCAACAACAATGCCCACGGTCAACATGGACCAGACAATGCCCACTAGTTTGCCGCGCTCCTCCTCTTCGGAGACATCCACAAGCAGAGCTGCAAAGGGGGTCGAGCTACTACTGAGACAAATGCCATAGGCGGCAAAGAGCAATCCCAATAGGCCAATCCACCCTTGGGTGACGAGACTCCAACCCGCCTGATCTAAACTCTGCCCCACCTGCCAGATCACTTGAACAATCGCATAGGTGACCAACGTAAAGGCCAAAGCCCCACCCCAGACATACCCCGTGCGATGATAGCCGCCAATGGGATGGGCATCGGAGAGCTGACCAAACCACACGCGCACCGGTGAGACAAATTGATGCATGGCGATCGTCAGCGTCACCAATGTGGCCGGCACCGCTAGTTCCTTAATCAGGATGCGGTTGAGTACTCCCAACACCAGAATCGACATCATGCCCAGTCCCATCTGAAACAGACCTAGGCGAAACATGACCCACAGGGGCAGCGGCGGGGGTGCAGCGGCAGAACGAGTGGCCATACCTCACTCAACTCACATCACTGATAGAAGATGATAAATGATTTTCAGGGCAAATTTAGATTGCCATCAAGAAGGAAATCGTCAATGATACAACTAGGGCAATCAGTGTCAAAAAGAGCGATCGCTTCAACGATTCGGTATAAGCAGACATGGGTGGCATCACCTCATCAGTAGGATGTTTTGGGCTGTGTCCAATCAATGGGAAAAGGACTGTATTGTGTTAAGTTGTAGTCTTTTATTGTACTGCCTTTTTCTGGGGGTCTAAACCCGCTAGGGCAGGCATCCATCAGTTGAGGACGTATCACATCAATGGGGATCAACCTACGCTCACCATTATTCATTGTTTTACTCACAATTGTCATCGACCGTTTGGGTGAGAGTCTGATTTTCCCCATTTTGCCCTTCCTCGTGGAGCGATTTAACTTTGATGCGTTGAGCTTGACGCTGTTATTTTCTGCCTTTGCTGCTGCCCAATTCATTGCTGCTCCCCTTTTGGGTGCCCTCTCGGATCATTGGGGACGTCGCCCGGTGTTGCTGATTTGCATTGCCGGTACGGCCCTGTCCTACATTCTCTTTGCTGTGGCGACGGTTCCTTGGCTGCTCTTTGTCTCGCGGATTATTGATGGTCTCACGGGGGGCGTGGTTTCAACGGCTCAGGCCTATATTGCTGACACCTCTGCTCCAGCAGATCGGGCTAAGAACTTTGGTTTAACGGGGGCAGCCTTTGGCATTGGCTTCATTTTTGGGCCGGCCATTGGCGGCAGTCTAGCAGCCATTGATCTCAAGTTGCCGATTTGGTTTGCAGCGGGCTTGGCACTGGTGAATGTCATCTTGGCCTATTTCATCTTGCCAGAGTCATTGCCCGCAGCCCAGCGATCGCCCCTGACCCTAAAGAGCTTTGCCTTGCAGCAACAGTGGTTGGAGCTATTCAATCAACGCACCCTCCAAGCCTTACTCATGGCCTTCTTTATTTTCAACTTTGCCTTTGCTGGCTTTACCAGTATCTTCGTCCTCTTCTTGAAGCGGCAATTGAGTTGGGGACCTGCCCAAGCGGGGATCATTTTTGTGATTATTGGCGTGGTGAGTACGATTGTGCAGGCGGGCTTGATTCGCTCATTGATTCCTCGCTTTGGTGAGCAGCGCTTGAGCTTGGGGGGATTGCTCCTAGTGGCCTTGGCCTTGTTGGGGATTGCGGCGGTGCCCAGTGCGGGCGGCTTTAGTGCGCCCTTGCTTTATGGGTGTGTGGTGGGTTTGGCCTTTGGCGTGGGAATCATGTTGCCCTCGCTGCGAGGGGTGATCTCCAATCGGGTGCGAGATCAAGATCAGGGGAAAATTATTGGCGCTAGCCAATCACTCCAAAGTGTGGCGGGGATTGCTGGACCGGCATGGGCAGGGTGGGTCTTCGATCGCTGGGGTGGGGTGGCGCCCGCTTGGCAAAGCAGTGTGATGATGGCGATCGCCCTTGGCTTTTTGGCGCTGGGATTGGGCAAGCCCAAGGATGGCACCCCTAGCACTCTCTAAGCAAGATATGTCAAACTGCTAAGCAAAGACCATCATTTGCCCATTCTTCCAACCTTTGAACCCTCTCGACGCTCACCTATGATGCGGTTGTCTTTTCCTCAGCCTTCTCGACAGCCCCGTTGGCTCCCTTCTTGGCGACGATCGCTCCGCTATCACTATTTGCGCTTGATGCGCTCCCACAGTAGCACTGAGAGTATTGCCCGTGGCCTTGGGGCAGGGGTCTTTGCTGGTATGCTGCCCCTGTTTGGGGGGCAAATACTTATTGCCGTCACGGTGGCCCTCCTTGTGCGCGGCAACAAGCCCTTGGCTGCCCTTGCCACTTGGGTGAGCAATCCCTTCACCTATGTCCCCCTGTTTTGGTTTAACTTTCAGGTGGGTTGGTGGCTGATGGGGCAGCCTGCCCTATCTTTTGGTGAGTGGCAATCTTGGGAAAAGCTCCTCGAACAGGGGGGGCAAATGGCAACGATTCTGATTTTTGGCAGTGTTTGGGTGGGCGTGATTGCCGGACTCCTCACCTACGCCCTGTGTTTGCGGCTGTTACCCACCCTGCGGCAACGCTTTCGGCGGCGTTCTGCTATGGCTGCTGTAAATTTTCTAAACCGGCCACAACCTTAGCGGATTGCAGGCGATCGCCCTGTTGGATCCTGTCCACCACGTCCATACCATCGGTGACATAGCCAAAGACGGCATAATTGCCATCCAGAAAATCCAGTTGATCAAGGGCAATATAAAACTGGGCTGAGGCCGAATCGGGGAGTTGCGATCGCGCCATGGCCACCGCACCGCGCGTATGCTTCAGGACGGGTGAGACTTTGCCCGCTTGGCTGTAGGTGGGGGTATCACTGCCCTGACCGAGAATTTCTAGGGGAATGTAGCGGGGGCGATTGGTCGCGGGGTCAATGAATGAACCCGTGCCGTAGAGTTGCGGCGACACAGTGGGGTCTTTGCTCTGGGGATCCCCGCCTTGAACCACAAAGGGTCGGGGTTCACGGATCACACGGTGAAAAATCGTGCCATCATAGACTCCCCGCTGCACTAAATCCACAAAATTGCCAGCGGTAATCGGGGCAGCATCTCCCTTCACTTGAATCGTAATCGGGCGATCGTTGACTGTCAGTACAACCGTTGCATCGCCATTGAGTCGAGGTAAATTGGCCATAGGGGTTGGGCTTTGTGCTCCTGGAATTGAACTGGTGTCAGCCACTGAGGAGAGTGACGCGCAACTCACCAGCAGAAGCACACCGAGCACCATCACCAACTGTGGCAGAAATCGGGGCAATCTTGTGCCGAACTTCAGGGGTTTCATTGACCAGCCACTCCAAGCTAACCGTTCTATTATGCCGTGCCCTTGCGCCCTAATGACTGCGGGGAAGGGGTTGCTGTGTCGGCTGCTGCCGCAGTTGCACCAAGGGTTCATCGGGGTTTACCAAGTCAATAAAGACCATTTGGCGGGGATCCAAGTACTGAGGTAACTGCTTGAGGCTGGCTAGGGCACTGAGTTGTTTCTTCAATGTGGGACTATGCCACTGCACCACCCCAAGGTGAACCGGCGCGAGGGGGGTTTGGACAATTAGATTCTGTTCATTGCGCCAATCTAAACCCGTAATCGGTAAATCCTGCTGCTGGAGAATCTGGTGAATTTGCTGCCACTGCTGCTGGCGATCGCCATCCACAGCCAATGTTTGCGGGCGCGGTGCATCCTTAACGGGTACAAAATACCCCTGCAATTGGAGTGTGGGCATTGGCTTCACGGCACTGGCTTGATAGCTACTCAGCGGGGCAACAAATCCGAGGCCATCCACTAACCAACGACTGGCAGGCCCTTGCAGCTGCCCGGTTGCACTCATTACCCAGCATTGATTGCAGGTGGCGACTGCGACAGGCTTGCGTTCTTGGACTTCGACAATCAGTGTCGGCGGAAAGAGTTGGCGGGCGATCGTCACCCGTTGCAGAGGCAGCGTCGTTTCTAGGGCATGAATGATCTCTTGGGGCCGCAAACGCAGCAGTGACTCCGGATACTCAAGGGGCAATTGTGCCTGCAACGCTTCCGTTTTCAGCAGTTGATTGCCGCGAATCACCACTTGCTCCGGGCGGCGGATCATCCAGTCCGGCAGCGTCAGTCCCCAAACCAGTCCCCCTGTTAAGGTCAAAAGGACACTGGTACGCCAAAGCCCTGCCAGTTGCCGCCAGCGGCGTTTACTTTGCAATTGGCGGCGCCGTTCCCGAATGGCATCATAGACAGTTGTCCCCTGAGGGGTGGGATTTACCATGGCCACGGCCTCAGTCTTGAGGAAAATTGGAACTTAGGATCCTGCACGGGCTGTCATTACTTGGTGGTAAGATACGCGATGTTGATTGTCCGCTTGACTGCCTCTATCTTAGTAAAGGCTTCGCACCATGCCCCTGAATACATTTGCTCACTGCTCAAGATCATCGCTGCTCCTCGGAGTGTTACTACTGGGGGTACTCCCGCGGGCGGTGTTTGCTCAGAATCAATCTTCTAGCCCCAATGTCCAGATTGTGAATCCCACACCCCCACCCAGCTCTTCAATCTATACCCTTGAGGGGGGCAAGCGCTTGATGGATGAGGCTGCCGCCGCAGTCAATAGCCAAAATTATGCCGTCGCCGCTCGCAAGCTCTTAGAAGCCCGTACGGTGATGAACCAACTCTCGAACTTTTACCAGTCCCTCAACTCTAGCTTTTTGGGGATTGATACTGCCGCTGCCGATAGCAACCGTCGCCGTGCCCTAGAAGCAGCACAACTGCGCGATCAAGCGACTTTTCAACTGGCTTTGGTCTATCGCGCTAATAACCAACCTGAGCTTGCCGTGCCCCTTTTGGTAGAAATTATCCGCAGCCAAAACCCCACCCGTGAACTGGGACAAAAGGCCTATCAGCAATTGCTAGAATTAGGTTTTGTGGATGTGCCCTTTCCGCGTACGGGGGCAATTCCTTCCGGGACGCCTGCGGCGAGTCCACCGCCAGCCACCTCTGCCAATCCCCAACCCCGTCAGTAACGCTTCATGAACGACTCTCTCCTCAGTAATGGCCACGCGCCTCGGTTGCGCCAAGCCACGGTCGATCGCCAGACCAAAGAAACTAGCGTTCACGTTGAACTGGTTCTCGATGGCAATGGTCGAGCGGACAATCACACGGGGATTCCCTTTCTCGATCACATGCTGGATCAGCTTTGCTCCCACGGCCTTGTGGATTTGCGGGTGCAGGCCACAGGCGACACCCATATTGACGACCACCACACCAATGAGGATGTGGGCATTACCTTGGGGATGGCACTCGATCAAGCCTTGGGCGATCGCCGGGGGATTCATCGTTTTGGTCACTTTGTGGCGCCCCTTGATGAAAGTTTGGTGGAAGTTGCCCTAGACTTCTCGGGGCGTCCCCACCTTAGCTATGGGTTGCAGATTCCCACGCAGCGGGTGGGCACCTATGATACGCAACTGGTGCGGGAGTTTTTCGTTGCTTTGGTGAACCATAGCCGCATGACGCTGCATATTCGCCAATTGGATGGCATTAATTCCCACCACATTATTGAAGCGACATTCAAAGCCTTTGCCCGTGCCCTACGCATGGCGATCGCCATTGACCCGCGCCGCAGTCAGCAAATTCCCAGTTCTAAGGGTGTGATTCAAGCTTAGGTGTGGACGTGCCCATCGGGCATAATCGCTCCCGTGAGGCGTGCCCCGGTCAGTTTCACTAGGAGGCGATTGCCTTGGCTCATCTTTGCTCCCCGTAAATCGGCACCCCGCAGATCAGCCCCACTCAAGTCAGCACCAATGAGATTAGCCTCTTGCAGGTCGGCATAGCTGAGATCTGCTTGCAGCAAATTGGCGCGAAAGAGATTGGCGTGGCGCAGGTTAGCACGGTGGAGAATCACGCGGTGCAAAAAGGCATCACTGAGATCGGCATAGCTGAGATTGGCATGGCTGAGATTGCGCCCCTCAAGATCCTTTTCACTCAGGTTGGCTCCCTGTAAATTCACCCCTGACATATCCTTGTGGGGAGGCGTCGTGCGGGGTGGCTCTGGGGGCGGGGGCGCGGCTGTGCGTTGGCGCTGATAGGTGCTGTAGGTGTGGTTGTGGTGTTGGCTATAGGTCTGGTGGGTCGTTTGCTGCGGCTCACGGGGCGCATGATAGCTGCGATAGGTGTAGGGATTGGATTGATAGCGTGGGGGTGGCGGCGAGGAATGATAGGTTTGCCGCTGGCTAGCAGCCCGCTGGGAGGTTTGGCTGCCGTGTCGGGCAATATGCTGCCGCAGTTGATCCCGCGCTTCATTAAACTGCTTAATTTTCTCTTGTGCCTTCTCGATTAGCCGTGTGTTGTCCTTCGGGATGCGATCGGGATGCCAAATAAACACCAAATCCCGATAAGCTCGGTTAATTTCCTCGAGGGTTGCCCCCGGCTCCAACTCCAGTACCCGGTAGCAGGTCTCTAAATCGAGCATTTTCTGACGGCTTATCATGGATATTGATGATCTTAACCACGGGACTGCTCACCTAGGGTTGCGAAAGAATGCGTTAGTATGAACTTATGTAAAGACTTTTCACTTTTCCTAGCGGAGGATGGCGATCGGTGAATAAACAATGGCGAAACGCAGGTTTATACGTTCTTCTTGCAATCGTGGTGCTGGCCTTGGCCACTGCCTTCTTTGATCGCCAACCCACGACCAAACAGACATGGCCCTACAGTGAGTTCATCCAACAGGTCGAAAATCAGCAAATCACCAAAGTCAGTATTACCCCCGACCGCTCGCAAGCTCAAGCGATTACCCAAGATGGCACGCGGGTGCTGGTCAATCTTCCCAACGATCCTGAACTGTTGGACATTCTCATTAGCAACAATGTGGACATCGCCGTCTTGCCCCAAAGCAACGATGGCTTCTGGTTCCGCGCCCTGAGCAGCTTACTGGTTCCCATTGGTTTGCTGGTACTGCTCTTTTTCCTACTGCGGCGTGCCCAAGTAGGTCCGGGCAACCAAGCAATGAACTTTGGCAAGTCCCGGGCACGGGTACAGATGGAACCCCAAACCCAAGTGACCTTTAATGATGTGGCTGGCATTGATCAGGCCAAGCTGGAACTGGGTGAAGTGGTGGAATTCCTCAAGTACGCCGATCGCTTTACCGAAGTGGGCGCCAAAATTCCCAAGGGGGTTCTCCTTGTCGGGCCTCCCGGAACGGGTAAAACCCTGCTTGCGCGGGCAGTGGCTGGTGAAGCGGGCGTTCCCTTCTTCTCAATTTCCGGTTCTGAGTTTGTGGAAATGTTCGTTGGGGTAGGTGCCTCACGGGTGCGCGACCTCTTTGAACAAGCCAAAGCCAATGCCCCTTGTATTGTCTTCATTGATGAGATTGATGCCGTCGGTCGCCAGCGCGGTGCTGGTCTGGGGGGGGGCAATGATGAACGGGAGCAAACCCTCAACCAACTGCTGACGGAAATGGATGGCTTTGAGGGGAATACGGGCATCATTATTATTGCTGCAACGAACCGTCCGGATGTTTTGGATGCAGCACTATTGCGTCCGGGGCGTTTTGACCGTCAAGTGGTGGTGGATCGTCCGGATTACAAAGGTCGCCTCGATATTCTCAAGGTTCATGCCCGTGGCAAAACCCTCGCTAAGGATGTAGATCTCGATAAAATTGCCCGCCGTACCCCCGGCTTTACCGGTGCGGATCTCTCGAACCTACTCAATGAAGCGGCCATTCTGGCGGCTCGCCGCAACCTGACTGAAATCTCCATGGATGAGATTAACGATGCCATCGATCGCGTCCTCGCTGGGCCTGAGAAAAAAGACCGTGTCATGAGCGATCGCCGCAAGAAGTTAGTCGCCTACCATGAGGCGGGTCATGCCCTTGTCGGTGCCCTGATGCCCGACTACGATCCCGTTCAAAAAGTGAGCATCATTCCCCGGGGGCGGGCAGGTGGTCTGACTTGGTTTACTCCCAACGAGGATCAGATGGATTCGGGTCTCTATAGCCGTGCCTACCTGCAAAACCAAATGGCCGTTGCCCTTGGGGGTCGCATTGCGGAAGAAATTGTCTTTGGTGAAGAGGAGGTGACAACCGGTGCCTCAAACGACCTGCAACAGGTGGCACGGGTGGCTCGCCAAATGGTTACCCGCTTTGGCATGAGCGATCGCCTAGGACCTGTGGCCTTGGGACGGCAAACCGGGAATGTCTTCCTTGGCCGCGACATTATGGCAGAACGGGACTTTTCCGAGGAAACGGCTGCCACCATTGATGACGAAGTGCGCAATCTCGTCGAGCAAGCCTATCGTCGTGCCAAAGAGGTCTTGGTGAACAACCGCCACGTCCTTGACCAAATTGCCCAAGTGCTGATTGAAAAAGAAACAATCGATGCGGAGGAACTCCAAAGCATCTTGGATCGCAACGATGTGAAGATGGCAACGATTCCCTAGGCTTGCCCTTTGCGATCGCCCCAAGGGTCGTGCTAATGTAGTATTCCTTGGGACTGCGGGCATGGTTTAATGGTAAAACCCTAGCCTTCCAAGCTAGAGACGCGGGTTCGATTCCCGCTGCCCGCTTAACACTCAACTCCTTGAAGAACCTGCATTTTGGCGTATTGCAAAGACTCTGGGATGCTCTTTCAAAGTCTCAAAATAGGCTCAAACTGGATTTAGCACCCTATTCTATGGGTGGCCTATGGCTCAGCCACTTCGGCTAGGATAGCACTTCTGGATTGATGAATGATTCTCACTGAAAATCTCAATGTCCTCTGGGCGAGCGTCCTCTTTGAAACCCTCTATCGCTTAGGACTGCGGACAGTCGTTCTCTCGCCGGGATCACGTTCGGGACCATTGGCGATCGCGGCTGCTGCCCATCCCCATCTTGAGGCCCTGCCGATTCTTGACGAACGCTCGGCAGCTTTTTTTGCCCTTGGCCTTGTCCAACAGCAGGGACGACCCGTTGCCCTTGTCTGCACTTCAGGTACTGCTGCGGCCAATTTCTATCCCGCGATTATTGAAGCAAGCCTTAGTCATTTACCGTTAATTGTGCTGACCGCCGATCGCCCCCCCGAATTGCGCTTTTGCCAAGCGGGACAAGCCATTGATCAGGTGCATCTCTATGGTCATGCCGTACGTCACTATCGCGAACTAAGTCTGCCGGAACTTGCTTTGCTGCCCTACCTGCGGCAAACCCTCTGCCATAGCTGGCAAACTGCCCTCTGGCCAGATCCAGGCCCAGTACATTTGAATATTCCTCTACGGGATCCCCTTGACCTACGCTCTGAGGCCAATTTTCATAGGGCACTTCCTGAAAACTTCTTTGATCAGGTGCAGCCCTTTGTGCCGCCTCGGGTTGTCACCGCTCTCCCTTGGCAAACATGGCAACAGATGCAGCGGGGGTTGATTATTGCAGGACCCAGTCATGGGGTGGAGCCTTTGGCGGAAGCGGCCGCGATTGATCGCCTGAGTCGGTTTCTGCAGTGGCCAGTGCTTGCCGATGCCCTCTCCTACGCACGGGGACTGCCCCACGGCATTACCCATTACGATCTGCTGCTGCGAAATGGCCACCTACGGGAATCCTTGCGTCCTGAAGCAGTGATTCAACTAGGGCCGCTACCCACCAGTAAAGCCCTGCGGGAGTGGCTCAGTGCCTGCGATCCGCTGATCTGGTGCCTTGACCCCACGGGCGATAACAACAATCCCCTCCATGGCCGCTGTCAGACGCTGGCGATCGCCCCCCAAGATCTGGACTGCCCCCCCGACCCCCTGCCCCCCAACCCCTACCTCAAGGACTGGCAAGACCACGATCAACGAGTACATGAGCAACTGAAGCGAACCTTGGAGGCCATTGATTGGTTCTGTGAGGCCAAGCTGATTTACCATCTGCCGCAGTGGTTGCCATCGCAAACGGCGATTTTTGTGGCCAGTAGTATGCCCGTGCGCGATGTTGAGAGTGTTTGGCGGGCGAGCGATCGCCACCATCGTTTTTACTTTAATCGAGGCGCCAACGGCATTGATGGCACATTATCTAGTGCCCTTGGGGTTGCCCATCGCGGTCAGCCCACCCTCTTGATCACGGGGGATTTGGCCTGCTTGCACGATACCAATGGCTGGCTGATCACGCCCCAGTTTCAAGGGTGTCTAACCGTACTGCTGATCAATAACAACGGCGGTGGTATTTTTGAGCATCTACCGATTCGGCGGTTTGATCCACCCTTTGAGAGCTTTTTTGCCACCCCCCAAGCGGTCAATTTTGCCCATCTTGCAGCGGCCTACGGTATTCCCTATCACTGCTTACAGGATTGGGCGGATGTGCAAACCCAACTTTCCCTTGCCCCTTGGCCAAAAATACGGCTTTTGGAATTTAGGAGCGATCGCCACCAGAACGCCCAATGGCGACAGCAGGTGCTGGCTCACCTTGGGATCTGACTTGTGGTATCTCAGTGGCTGTGGATGTGGTGGGAGAGCAACTGTTCCTCCAGAGCAGCAATCTGGTTGTAGGCCGCCGTGAGTTGTGCCGTGAGCCGTTGAATTTGAATCTCTGGACTCAGGGGGCGATCGCTACTGAGGTTGCGTGTTTGGCTATAGTCATCATCCACCAGAATATCCTTGTGCTCTGGGGTACTCACCAAGGGGCGAGGTTTGGGCAGGGGATTCTGCTCAGTGGAAGTTACGGGCAGAGGCTTGAGCCGCCCCTCCTCTAGGGCCTTAGAAACCTTTTGGTTGAGTTGTTCAACGATCTGGTAGAGGGCATCAATTTTGTTACTCAGAACCAGAATCTGCTTATGTAATAAATCCACAGGTCAAATCCTCTCGTGGTGAAATGCTGTAGCTTTCAACTCAACTGCCTCTGGAGAAAATAGCGGTGCAAGGCATTCCTAACCCTAGGCACTAGAAATACGCTTGATAAGATAAATTAGGCATTTCTCCAAGCGTAGGGTGCCTAGAGCTAGGAGCATCGAGTGCGGAGACTAAGCTTGCCGAAAAACAAGGACATTACTATAGATCCAGCCTAGGGAAAGTCACTCGCCAATGGCAACTTTTTCAAAAAGACTTAAGACCAAGTAAACTTTTGTAAAAGTATGGATTGTTTTATCAATGCAGAACACCTGCCGACAAGCAATATTCTTCAGGAACTTCACACTTGGCTGAGCGAGGGTAGCTAGCTTCTGGTCTCTCACTTATTGTCTGATCTATTGTTCTATCAACTGCCCCAGCCTTTGGAGACGGACAGTGGAAATTCAGCGACTAACCCTAAAAAACTTTAAGACCCACCGCGATCGTACGTTTGAGTTTCTGCCCGGTGTGAATGTCATCTGTGGCGAGAATGGTGCGGGCAAAACCAGTATTTTTGAAGCCATTGCTTGGGTGCTCTTTGATGCTACGTCGGGGTATGGCAGTGGCTTTAATAAGGTCATTATTCGCAAGGGCGCTAAACGTGCCGAAGCCACGGTGCAGTTTATCTCAGCGGTGGATGGTCGCTCCTATGTGGTACGGCGCAATACGCAAATGGGGTACGCGATTTTTGACCCCCAAGTGGGAGAACTGGGGCTATCACTGCGTGAAGATGTCCAAGCATGGTTGCGGGAGCACCTTGGTATCCGCAGTGCCTTTCCCCTCAAGGATCTCTTTGAGCAGATCATTGGCATTCCCCAAGGGATGATCACGGCGGATTTTCTCAAGCCACCCGCCCAGCGGCGGCAAGTTTTTGAACCGATTTTGCAAGTCAGTGACTATCGCCAAGCCTTTGACAATGCCCTTGCCCTCGTGAATTTTTCCCAAGAGCAGGTGGTGTCCCTAGAGCGGCAGTTGGCGGTGCAAAAACAAGAACTGGCCACGCGATCGCAATACGAACAACAGGCAACCGCCTTGGCAGCGGAGCTAGAGCGCGATCGCCAGCAGTGCGAGGAATTACACCAACAATGTCAGGCCTTAGCCACTGAAAAACAGCAATATGAAGCTGCCGTTGAAACCCTGAACCGTCTTGCGCAAACCTGTCAGCGCCTCGAAGCCCAACTCCATCAGCAGGAGGAACTGTGTCGCGATCGCCAGCGCCAGTTGGCCGCAGCTCGCAACAGCCAAGCCCAGTGCCAGCAATTGCAAGCCGACTACGATCGCTATCGGCAGCAGGAGAGCCGCTACCAAGAACTCGAGCAGCAACTGCGGGGACGAGCTGCCCTTGAGCAGAACATCCGCAAGCTAGAGCAACAGCAACACAAGCTGGCTACCCAATTGGCCAGTATTGAAAGCCAACGTCAAGCGATCGCCACCATTGCCAGCCAACTCGCGGCCCTTGAACCCCAAATTGCTGCTGCCGACGCCCTCGATGCCGAAATTGCCCCCCTTGAGGCGCGCTACCAACAAGCCCAGCAGGCGGATCAAGAACTGCGCCACCTCAAGCAACAAGCGGCAACGTTGCAAGCCCGCCTTGAGGAAATTGCGCAACAGGTGCAAGCCCTAGAGCAACAGCGTCCCATAGCCGCCACCTTGAGCGCTAAACAGGCAGAACGGGAGCGACTCCAAGCCCAACTCAGCCACGCCACCGCCGCCCATGCCTTTGCTGCTACCCTCGATCCCATTCTCAAGAGAGCGCAAACCCAAGCCACGGAAACGGATCCCCTTGTAGCGGCAGCGATCGCCGAACTCACTGCCGCTCAGCAATTTGCTCTAGTTCGCCCTGCCATTGAACAGGGGCTAACGGCACTCCAACAGCTGCAGGAGAACTACCGTTGGCTTTTGGATCAACTCACGGCACTGCGACAAACCCTCACGGATCCTGCCGCTATTCCTGCCCTCAACCAAACGTTAAAACAGTTAGAAACTGACATTGCCCGTGCTGCCGCCGGAGAACGATCCCTCTTGCAAGCCCAAGCCCTTGAGGAGGAACGCAGCCGTTTGGCAGCAGAGCTTAAGCAGTTGAGCGATCGCCAGCACACCGTAGAACCCCTAAGCAAAGAACTCACTGATTTAGAACGCCGCTTGAACGAGTTACGGGAAGAACGCGCCAACCTTGGCCAACCCCATGCCCAGCGCCAACTGTTACTGGAGCAGCAGGCAGCAGCCCCCCAACTGGAAGCCGACTACGCACGTTTGGGCAGCGAACAGGCCAGCCTACAAGCTCGCCTCACCCCCCTTTATGAGGAACGCCAACACTATGCCACCCTTGAGGAACAGCGGCAACAGCTGAGGGATGAGCTAGCTAGACTACGTCCCAGCTATGATACCTATCTCCAACACCAGCAGCAGGCCGCCCAAGTAGAAAGCTATGAAGCGGCCCTGAAAACAGCTATGCAAGCCGCCCATGAGTTAAAAGCTGCCCTTGCCAAAGCCCAAGCAGAGTACAACGCCCAAGAGCAAGGGGTCGATTTAGCCGCTCTGGAGGCCGTGCGCGATCGCTACGAAAACCTACACCGCGAGTATCAACGGCTCCTTGGTGCGATTCCTGAAAAAGAAAAGCAGTACCAAACCTGCCTTGCCACCCTCAAGCATCTTGATGAAGTCGCCACCGAACAGGAAAAGACACTGCAAAAGCTCGTAGCGGCACAAAAACACCACTCTCTGATTGAGACGGCCCGCGAGATTTTCAAAAAGAGTGGCCCCCGCGTCAGTGAAGCCTATCTGCACACCGTTTCCAGCGAAGCCGATCGCCTGCTGCGCGAACTTCTCAACCGTCCCGATGTGGCGCTCCAGTGGACATCGGACTATGAGATTCAGGTGAATGAAGGCGGCTACTGGCGACCCTTCAAAAGCCTCTCCGGCGGTGAGCAAATGTGTGCTGCCCTTGCGGTGCGCTTAGCCTTGTTGCGGGTACTGGTCAACACCGACATTGCCTTCTTTGATGAGCCGACCACCAATATGGATCAGGTGCGCCGCCAACAACTGGCCGAGAGCCTGAGCAATCTCAGAAGTTTTCATCAACTTTTTGTGATTAGCCACGATGCAACCTTTGAAGCCCTCACCGAGCACACGATCCATCTGGAGCGATCGCTCCCTTAGGCGTAGGCCGTGTGGAGTGCCCACCAAATGAGTGCCGCAATAAAGCCAAGAATCAAAACGGCAGAAATCGCGATCATCGCTGGGCTGTCGGCACCATCAAACTTCATAATGCCGCGATTAAAATCCGTGGCCATAGGAATAAACTCCAAGCACCATTGAATCCACAGTAACCAAATTAATTTTAGGCTGTTCTTCTGGCAGTGGGGTTGAGGATAACGACTTGTTACGATTTGTGGCGCTCCCTAAAAACCCTCTTCAATGTGATCAATATCACAGCAGCCCTAGGTGAAACAGGCAAAGGTAGAAGTAAGCACACAGTCTAGACCACTTGTTGAAGTGTCACGTTTTGTAACGTTGCTCCTGCCCTAACTCAAGCTGAAGGCGGGGAGTGTTCAGATTTGCAGAGGGGATGAGTTCTTGAGGGCTGTTGAAACACGGGGGATAGAGATAATGAATAGCCTGCAACAGGAACGTCACGTCTTAATTTTGAATACCGTGGGTGGCCGGCGGGCGATCGCCCTTGAGGCAGCGGCCTACTCCCTTGGGCGCGATGAGAGTAATGCCATTGTTATTGACTTTGAAACCGTTTCCCGCCAGCACGCTATTCTCCTGCGGGTACCTGTCCCCGGTACCACCAGCTATCGCTATCGTTTGGTGGATGGCAATGCCAATGGTAAGCCCAGTACCAACGGCACCTTTGTCAATGGCAAGCGCATCAGTAGCCATGAATTGCAGCACGGCGATGTGATTCTCTTTGGTCGTAAAGCCAAGGCTTCCTATCTCATGCTCTCGATGGCGGATACCGAGTTCAGCCAATATCTGCAATCCATTGCCTTCCAAAGCATTAAATCCGATCTGCGGGGTGCCAAGGAAACCCTTGTGGGTATGGAGCTAAGTGGCGAACTGCGGCGAACCCCGAGCCGTGAATTGGTGGCAGCGGCAGCCACGCAGTTACATCCTGAAGCCGAACCCGCAAAAGAGACCTTGGCCAGTGAGAGCGACAGGGAGCCGCAGGGGAACAACAAAGAAACCGTCCATGAAAAAGAGAGCCAAGGCTCAAAAACCAGCCTCGTGGGTCTAGGGGCAATCGCCCTGGTGGTTGTTGCCATTATCGCAGGAGCCGTCTGGCGATCGGGCTTCTCCCCCAGTCAACCGCAGGGTACACCACCTGCCACTCAAACCCGCCACTAGCTCAACCCAGATCCTGCATTGCTTTGATAAATAGTTTCAAAGTATAAACAATTCCGTATAACAGTCGTTCCCCTGAGTCTCTTTGCTAAAATGAAAGCAATATAGAATGCGTTCTACAACTGCCTGTGGGGTTGCGATCGCTCTAAAGCCATGGGTTAAGCGGACAAACAGACAGGCATTTCAAAAGCAAGTTTTAGGAGAGCTTGAATGACAAAGCGGGATCATAGCAAAGTTTATAATGTCACACTGGTCAATGAAGCAAAAGGCTTGAATAAAACCATTCGTGTTCATGCCGACGAGTACATTCTTGATGCTGCCGAAGCCCAAGGTATTGCTTTGCCCTACTCCTGCCGCGCCGGTGCCTGCGTCAACTGTGCTGGTCGGATCATCAAAGGCACGGTGGATCAGTCGGATCACTCCTTTTTGAAGCCTAAGGAGTTGGATGCTGGATTTGTGCTCCTGTGTGCAGCCTATCCCACGTCCGATTGTGTGATCTCAACCCACGAAGAAGATAACTTACTGAACTTGACTTAATCTTTTAGTTAATTTCGTCATTATTATCGCTCAAAAATTAAGTACCCCGTAGGGGCAAGACCACAAGTTTTGCTATGGGGTCTTTTATTAGTTATTGACATTGCCGTCGGTGCAATACAAGGTTATTCAACAGTTACTGACTTGGCGAGGTTGCGGGGTTGATCGACATCTAAGCCACGGCGGGCAGCAATGTGATACGCCAACAGTTGCAGGGGGATCACCGTCAGGATGGGGGAGAGAAGCTCATCGACCTCGGGTACAGGTAAAAGGTTATCGAAGGTGTGCTGGGCTTCGGCTTCGTCAAGGGGGGTAACACCAATGAGGCGGGCATCGCGGGCACGGGCTTCTTGGGCATTGGAGAGGACTTTCTCAAAGACACTGCCAGGCATGGCGATCGTGACCACCGGTACTTTGGCATCGAGCAGGGCGATCGGGCCATGTTTCATCTCACCCGCAGGATACCCCTCGGCATGAATATAGCTAATTTCCTTGAGTTTGAGGGCACCTTCGAGGGCAATGGGAAAGTTGATGCCCCGTCCCAAAAAGATAAAGTCTTGGGTCTCGGAAAAGTCATGGGAGAGAGCTTCAATATAGCGTTCTTGGCTCTCTAAGATTTGCTCCATCTGGGCAGGCAATTGGCGCAAGCCAGTGACGAGTTCCGCCAAGCGGGAGCGATCGCAAGACTGACGCTGCCATGCCAACTCCAAGGTCAGCAAATAGAAGGCCATGAGTTGAGCCACAAAGGTTTTTGTAGCAGCTACGCCAATTTCAATACCGGCACGGGTATCAATAATGTGGGGCACCAGATGCCCAAGACTACTTTCTGGGCGATTGGTAATCCCCAGCAAACGAGGTTGGAGAGCGCCCGTAAGTCCTTGGCGGCGTTTTAGCTCCATCTCTAGGGCGGCAAGGGTGTCGGCTGTTTCCCCTGACTGGGTGACGCCAATGGTGAGGGTATGGGGTAGCAGGGGTGGGGGCGCATAGCGAAACTCTGAGGCATATTGCACACTGGTGGGAATCTGGGCGATTTGCTCAAGAAGATATTTGCCCACAAGGCCAGCGTGCCAACTGGTGCCACAGGCAACAATTTGAATGTGCTGCAGATTTTCGAGGAGGCTGGGGTCTAGGTGCAACTGCACCGGGCTACAGGAACTGTTCTCATCCCAATCGGCTCGCAAATAGTCCTCTAAACAGGTGCGCACCACCCCCGGCTGCTCATAGATTTCCTTGAGCATGTAGTGCTTAAAGCCCTGCTTTTCCACCATGACGGGGTTCCAGTTGAGGGTGCGAGGGGTTTTGCGTAGGCGATGTCCCGCAAAGTCATAGACTTCAACCCCTGTGGGCGTCAACCGAGCCAGTTCGCTATTTTCCAGCGGCAATACAGCACGGGTATAGGGAATGATCGCTGGGGTATCGGAGGCGCAGAAGAATTCCCCTTGGCCAAAGCCAATGACAAGAGGGGCTTGCTGCCGGGCCACGATCAATTCATCGGGATAATCCGCACAAATAACGGCGATCGCAAACGCCCCTTCCAGTTGATGAACCGCTTGGCGTACTGCTTCTAGGAGGCCATTGGCGGTGGGGGTCTCAGGCAACGCTTCGGCAATCAGGTGGGGAATGACTTCTGTATCGGTCTCGGAGCGGAAAATGTGCCCCCGCGCTTGGAGTTGCTCCCGCAGTTCACGGTAGTTTTCAATGATGCCATTTTGCACCACGGCTAGGCGATCGCGACTGTCGCGATGAGGGTGGGCATTGTGTTCCTCTGGTTTACCGTGGGTCGCCCAACGGGTGTGGCCAATGCCAACATGGGCAATCATGTCCAGCTGTTCGACCTTCTCAGCCAAGTTGTGGAGTTTGCCCTTGGCGCGCACACAGAGGAGTTCGCCCTCATTGAGTGTGGCAATGCCAGCGGAATCATAGCCTCGATATTCCAGCTTTTGCAGCCCCTGAAGCAGGACTTGGGCTGCTCGCTGTGGGCCAATATAACCAACAATGCCACACATAATTTATAGACCTCGTAAGCTGAGAGAAACAGGAGTGCTCTAACGACGGCTAGCAAATTGCGGCAGTTCCACTTGTGACCGTTTGAGGGGGATTCGCGAACGGGAGGCAAAGCGTTCTTTGGTGAATTCGGCTTGCCACGGTTGAATGCCAATGGGTTGAATCGAACGCGGATGGGAAACTGCTGGCATGGTGATCGCGTCTAAGGGTTTCGAGGCGGTTCTGGAGGGAACCTGAACGCGGTAAACTGTCCTGTGCCAAGAGGTTTCAATCTGGCGGCGAGAATTGGCGATCGCGTGCCATTCTTGATCATCCATGTTCCACTCTACTTTGTGCCACTCACTCATCACCCAACACCCACACCTTGATGACATCTTGTTATTTGGATTTTTATGAACTAGATTATCGGAATTTTAACAAAAGGCAAGCTTTGGACAAAAATTGTCACAGGATGCTAGGGGGACAGCCTGTAACTCCCGTCACCTGCTGTGTTGAGCAATTACGCCAATCCGCTAGGGTCCATGCGCTTTCAGTACAACTCAAGACACTTCACAAACTGGTACGTGCCTAGGCTTTATCTCCTCTCACAGAATTCCTCATCCATACAGTGGGGTCGTTCATTTCCGTATCTTTCACCGGCGAGTGCCGTAGTGCCACAATACCCTAAACGGCCTATCACTGGAGATGCACAGCCATGAACCTACGGGAACTCCTGACGGCGGCAGCGATTACGCCGAGTTTTGAACATCCTGCCCTCGATCAAGAGGTGAAGTCCCTGAGTACGAATTCTTGGGAGTGTCAGCGTGGCTCTTTGTTTATTGGTATGCCCGGTACGCGGGTGGATGGGGGCAATTTTTGGCCAAGTGCCTTGGTAGCTGGGGCGATCGCGGCAGTGGTGTCTCCGCAAGCCAAACCCCGTGAGGGAGATGCCTGTGTGATTGTCGTACCCGATATCGAACGCGCCTGTGGCCGACTTGCAGCTGCCTTTTATGGTTATCCCAGCCAACATCTCAGCCTCTTGGGGGTCACAGGCACCAATGGCAAAACAACGACGACTCACTTGGTGGAGCATCTCCTCAATCATGTGGGCTACCCAACGGCACTCCTAGGCACGCTCTATAGTCGTTGGCCGGGACACTGTGAGATTGCCAGTCATACCACGCCCTTTGCGGTGACCCTTCAGGAACAATTGGCGGCAGCAGTCGCAGCGGGCTGTCGGTTTGCGGTCATGGAGGTGAGTTCCCATGCCTTAGCGCAGGATCGGGTGTGGGGTTGCCAGTTTGAGGTGGCAGCTTTTACCAACTTGACCCAAGATCATCTGGATTATCACCGCGATCTGGAGGATTATTTTGCCGCTAAGGCCAAGCTCTTTACTGCTGACTATCTTAAGGGTCGAGCAATTCTCAATGGCGATGATCCCTTTGGCCAGCGACTGGCTCAACAGTTGCCGCGCGATCGCTACTGGACCTATGGCCTCAGCGAGAATGCTGATTTTCGGGCTGAGCATCTCACCTATCGTGTCAATGGCGTGACGGGCACGGTTCATACCCCTATCGGTAGCGGCACCCTAGACTCGCCTTTGGTGGGACAGTTTAATGTGGCCAATGTGCTGGCCGCGATCGCCATGGGGGCAGCGGTGGGACTCCCCCTAGAATCGATGCTGAAGGCCATTCGTGACTTTGCGGGGGTACCGGGGCGGATGGAGCAGGTGCGCATTAGCCCAGACCAAGAGATTACGGTTCTTGTGGATTATGCCCATACCCCCGATAGCCTTGAGAACTTGTTAAAAGCTGCCCGTCCCTTTATTCCCGGTAAGCTGATCTGTGTCTTTGGCTGTGGCGGCGATCGCGATCGTACCAAGCGTCCCCAGATGGGAACCATTGCCGCTCGCCTTGCGGATCAAGTGGTGGTGACATCCGATAACCCGCGCACCGAGGATCCCCGCCGCATTCTTGATGACATCCTTGCTGGTATCCCACCACAAACGCCGCTGATTGTTGAGGCCGATCGCCGTCAAGCGATTCTGCAAGCCATTCTGAGCGCAGCGCCGGGTGATGGCGTGATCATTGCCGGCAAAGGCCATGAGGACTACCAAATTCTGGGGACTGAAAAAGTTCACTTCGACGATCGCGAGGAAGCCCGCACTGCCCTCGAACAGCGATGCAAACAACGACCGGATCAGGGCTAACGTGCCACAATAGGGGATTGTTGTTCCACAGCGAGCAGATTGTGATTGAGGCAGAGGTTCACCGCCAATTACGGGCATTTTTACGCAGCAGTGGCGATCGCTGGTGGCCTCACCATCTCACCTTGGCGCGGCTGGTTGCCCGTGCCCTACGGCTGCAGCGGGGGTGTTTACTTCAAGTCACTCAGCGGGCAGTGTTGCACCATCGCTATGGCCTGAGTTATCTGCTGCCGCTGCTGTTGTATCCTGAACCTGCCCTGCTTGTCGTCCCCCAAGAGCGACTGACACGACTACTGCACCAAAAAATTCCTGAACTCCTCACCTTCCTTGCGGTTGCGAAACCGATTCAGCATAGCCAGTACCCGCAGCCAGCCTTTGAGGGGGTGCTTGTAATGAGCCTCGAGGACTGGTGTCGCCACACCACCGTCTATCCCAACGTTGTCACGATCATTGATGGCATTGAAGCCTTGCCCCAAATTGCCCAGCAGCAGATGACCTGCACCATTACCACCAGCGATTGGGAGCATTTGAAACTGGCTCTTCCCGGTGCAGTTGATGCCATTCGCCAAGTCTATGCCCAGTTGGTGCAGCATCTCTTGCAACGGCCCCACAACCCCTATGGCGATTACCTGCTGACGCCAACGGAACAACAACCGCTCCTTGAGCTACTCAATCAATGGCCGCAGGGGTTGCCTCCCCAATGGTCACAACTGCGTGAATACCTCAACCGCAGTGACACGGCAATTTGGGGACGCCGCCACCCGACGGTGGGCTACTTTACGCTTCAAGGGCACCCCCTGAATTTGCGTCCCTATTTTCAAGGCATTTGGTCACAAGCTCCCTTTGTTCTGATCGGTAGCGGTCCGGAGACTGACCCGCCCTTGGCCTATGTGCAACAGGAATTGGGCATTCCTCCCCAAACCACGATTAAATTTGCTGGCGATCGCCACAGTGAAGCGATTACGCTCTCAATTGCTGAAGACTTACCTCTCCCTAACACCCCAGAATTTGCCCCAGCCGTCCTGCGGCGTCTCTACGATCTCATTGGCACGATCGGCCATCGGCGGGCGGTGATCCTTGTCAGCGATGTGCCCCTACGGGAACAGTTGGCCACCCAATTGGCTGCCCTCTACGGTTCACGGGTACAGGTGGAGACCCCCAACCTTGACACGAACACGATTTTAGTGACGGGGGAGACCTTTTGGCTGCGTCATGGGGCGCAGTTGCCCTGCCCAGCGCTATTCGTCTTAACGACGTTGCCCTTGCCCTCGCCAGAAAAAGCGGTGGTAAGTGCCCGCATTGAATGGCACAAGCAGCAAAAACAGGATTGGTTTCGCCAGTATCTCTTGCCAGAGTGCTTGACGGTGCTGGATCGTGCCCTTGCCCCTGTGCGTCAGGATGAAACGCTGGTGGCGATTTTGGATCGGCGGCTCACGGAGCGCAGCTATGGCCGGGAAATTCTCCAGAGTCTCAGTCCCTACAACCGCGTTAGCGATCGCGCCCAATCACCGCGTTGAGTTTGCCACTGCGAAAGCCCTCTAGATCCAACGTGACATAGGTAAAGCCAAGGGACTGAAAGTGGTTTACCAGCTTCTCCAGATCCGTCATCGTCACAAAGTGGGCAATCTGCTCTTGGGGCACCTCAATGCGCGCCGTATCGCCATGGCTGCGGACGCGGCACAGTTCCCAGCCCTGCTTGCGCAGGTAGTATTCGGCATTGCCCACCCGTTGCAGCTTGGCAAGGGTAATTTCCTCACCGTAGGGAAAACGCGAACTGAGACAGGGTTGGGCAGGTTTATTCCACCACGGCAGCCCTAGGGATTTGGCAATTTCGCGCACCTCGAGTTTACCAATCCCCACCTCGGCAAGGGGCGATCGCACCCCCCGCTCTTTGGCCGCAGCAATGCCGGGGCGATAGTCTTGAAGATCATCGGCATTCACGCCATCAAGAATATAGTCATAGCCCCACGCCTGAGCCAGTTCCCGCAGGCGATCGTGGAGTTCACTTTTGCAAAAGTAGCAGCGATTGACGGGGTTAGTGGCGTAGTTGGGGTTCTCCAGTTCATGGGTTTCAATCAGCTCATGGCGAATGCCAATGGTCGCTGCCTGAATACGCGCATCCTCTAGATCCGCTGGAAATAATGAGGGGGACACCGCCGTGACCGCCACTGCGCGATCGCCCAAGACATCCTGAGCCACCTTGGCCACGAGCGTACTATCAATACCACCAGAGTAGGCAATCAAGGCTCGATCGAGTTCGCCAATGAGATCCCGTAAGGCCGCTAGTTTGTCCACGCCCATCACCGACCGATATTCCGAGAATTCTGCTCCTACAGTTTAGCTTAGGGATAAGAGAAGAACGCTCAAGCCCTCATTAACCAAATGCTGCGAGTGCTCCCCCCTGCTCTACAATAAAATCACGAACTGATAACCGCTGATTGCTCGGGAGAACCTATGGGAATTTTCAATGGCATTATTGAATTTCTTAGCAATATCAACTTTGAGGTGATTGCCCAACTGACCATGATTGCCATGATTGGCATTGCAGGGCCGGCAATTATCTTCCTATTGGCTGTGCGTCGCGGCAATTTGTAGGCGATTTCTTTATTCAAGACTTAGGAAGTCCCCCACCTTTGCGCTAGCCGTGCCAAATCCTTGGCTTGCAGCTGATACCAGCGTTGCAATCGTGTCAGTTCGGCGGTAATGCTCAGGGTGGGGGCAAATCCTTCGCAGCCATAGCTCAAATGGCGCAGGATCGCTACAAGCGTACAGGGAGCAATCCAATAGGTTTGACTCAAGGCTAAAAGATTCACCTTAGTCTGTTCTTTGAGGTCATTTTGAATTGAGAGGATGAGGGTTGTCAGCGGAGCGATCGCCGGTCGTTGGCACCCTACATAGACCATTTCTGGTTGGGCAATGGCCAAGAGCCAACGCAAGTGGGTGGCAGAGGGCGGCAGTGACCAGAGAATGAGGGTGCGACAGCGATCGCGGGGGCGATCGTAGTGAATGATTGCCGTGGTTAAGTTTGGGGGGACCTCAGGGCGGCCATAGCCATAGAGCAAGACATTGTCCCGCAACTGCGGCAGGAGCGTTGTCAAAGGCGGTAGGGGTTGCCAATGGGGAAGCGGGTGACTGGGCGGATTAGGGACGTACCACGCCAGTGAGAGTTTGACCCCCTTGAGTTCGAGTTCCAACTGGGTTTCGCCATTCCAAGTGTGGGCTGTGAGGTGATAGGCAATATCGACCGTGGTGGGCAACGGAAAAAATTGTCCCCAGCGCCAAGCCTTAGCGGTCATCTGCCGCCCATTCTGCTCTAGGGTGAGTTGCAGATGTTCCCGCTGCTGACCCATGGGTGCTTGTTCGAGAATCTTGACCCCGCGACTACAGAAAATTGGCTGCGGATTCTCACTGCCAAAGGGTTGCAGTTGCTCCACTTGGGCGTAAAAGTCCCACGTCAGCTGCTCAAAGGAGACTTCGGCATCAAGGGTAACAAGGGGACGCAGATCCTCTGGTTTGAGACAGGTTTGGGCAAAGGCTCGCAGGCGATCGCGCCAAGTCGCTAAATGCTCCGCCCGTAGGCTAAACCCCCCGGCTGCCCTATGACCGCCATATTTCAAGAGCAGATCCTTGGTCGCTTCAAGGGCCTCAAAGACATGGAATTCGGGAATACTGCGAATTGAGCCGCGAATGGTTGTCTCATCTTCATAGGTGCCAATAAACACCGGTACGCCGTAGCGCTCCACAAGCCGCGAGGCAACAATGCCAATGACCCCATGGTGCCAGTCGGGCTGGACGATCACTAAGACCCACTCCTGCCGGGGATCAAAGCCCGTCTCTTCAAGGTGGGCGATCGCCTGTCTCTCAATTTCAGCACAGAGTTCCTGACGGCGGTGGTTCGTTGCCTCGCAGAGGGTGGCCAATTCCAGAGCACGCTGCGGATCTTCTGTGGTCAGCAGGTCAATTACCACTTGGGGATCGCCAATGCGGCCAATGGCATTGATGCGCGGCCCCAAGCGAAACCCCACCACCGTCGGCTTGAGAGCAGCATCCTGAGCAGGCAAACAACCCGCCACCCGCATCAGCGCTTGCACCCCTACAAGAGAAGAGGTGGGAATTGTTTGCAACCCCTGCTTGACCCAGCGGCGATTCACTCCCGTCAAGGGCGCCAGATCCGCAATCGTGCCCAAGGTACACAGTTCTCGCAAGGGTCGCACCAGTTCGCGCCAGTTGCCCAGTCGCTGTGCTAGGGACAGAGCAAGGGTATAGGCCATTCCCACCCCAGCGAGGGTATGGTAGGGGGATGCTGGCGGCACCAGTTTTGGATTGAGAATGGCATGGGCAGGGGGCAGTTGCTCCGGTACATCGTGGTGATCCGTCACGATCACCGTCAGTCCCAGTTCCCGTGCCTTGAGAATGGGCTGGTGGGCAGCAATGCCGTTGTCCACCGTGAGAATCAGTTTCACACCGCGCTCGTAGCAGTCTTGAACAATCCGCTCATTGATGCCGTAGCCTTCCTGCATCCGCGAGGGAATTTCATAGTCAATGTCGGCGCCTAGATGGCGCAGCGCACGCAACAGCAGAGCGGTACTGGTCATGCCATCAGCATCGTAATCGCCACAAATGGTCATTTTGTCACCGCGGGCGATCGCCCGTTGCAACAATTCCACCGCTAAATCAAGGTCAGGAAAGACGGTATTGGGAGGCGGTAGCTCTAGGGTTTCGGGTTCAAGAAACGCCCGGACGGCTGTGGGAGTCGTGAGACCCCGCCGCAGATAAATTTCCGCCAGTGATGCGGGACAACCCAAGGCCTGCCTCAAGGCGTCACAAGACTCGGGATCAATTGGTGGCAAGAGCCAACGTTGCTGGGGAAGGGCACCCATGATGCGGCGGGGGGAGATAGGCAAAGCGATAACCCCAATGCTAACTTGAGTGTGGCTTCGGTTGACAGGCCGAGAAAATAGAATAATAATCGTTATCATTCTCATTTAGCCTTGGTGAATTCCCGGGGCAGTGTCTTGGTGTGAGGTAAGGAGGTCAGTGATGGAAAAATCCCTAACAACGGTCATGGTGGGTGCCATTCACCTTGCACTACTCAGTCCAGCCGCTGTTGCTGAACCTCAGATGCCCGCTGGTGCCAGCATGGGACAGGTGACCTCTGTCTCCCAACTGTCTGACGTACGCCCCACCGATTGGGCCTATCAAGCCCTTGCTTCCCTTGTCGAAAAATACGGCTGTATTGCTGGCTATCCCGATGGCACCTTTCGGGGCAACCGTGCCCTAACACGGTTTGAGATGGCTGCTGCCTTGAATGCCTGCCTCGATGTTGTGAGCGATCGCTTTGCCACCAAGGAAGATTTAGCCACTTTGCAACGGCTCTCTGAGGAATTTGCCGCTGAACTAGCGACCCTACGCGGACGGGTGGACAACCTCGAAGCCCGTACTGCTACTCTGGAGGCCACGCAATTTTCAACAACCACCAAGCTCTCTGTGGATGCCGTGATGGCCTTTCAAGCCGGTGGCAATACTCGCCAAGTCTTTGATCCGGTTTCTGGAGATATATTTACTGGGGGCAGCTACAATCCGACGGTGATTAGCAAGGTGGAGATTAACCTCAATACCAGTTTTCGCGGTACGGATTTACTGACCACGACCCTCGAAGTGGGTAACAACGGGTTAGATACGTTTGGGGCAACGGGGATTGGTACCAGTGGTGCTATTGCGGGTGGCTCTGTGGATTATGCTGGGGTTGAATCAACCGTCAATCTCTTCCGTTTTTTCTACAGCTTCAAGCCCACAGAGGATTTAACGATTGGTGTTGGGCCGCAATTTTATCCCAGTGATATTGTGGATACCAATAGCTACGCCAACGATTCTTTCAGGGATTTTAGTTCCAATTTCTTTATCAACAACCCGCTGATTGTGCCCTACGCCGTCAATGATCCCGGTGGGGCGGGTGTCAGTATTGAATGGAATCCGGGAGGCGGATTCTTCACGCTGCGCGGTGTTTATGTGGCCGCTGAAGCGGGAGCACCGACGGGTATCCCTACGGGAGGAGGTCTTTTTGGCGATCCCTATCAGGGAACCGTGGAACTGGAGTTTGCCCGTGCCTTTGGTGCCAATGAACGGAACAACTTTGCGGTGCGCCTGCAATATACCAATTCCTCAACCCTGAACATTTCCCAGAATGCCGGCGGTGTCAATGTGGAACTCACCCTCGGTAAGTTTGGCCTCTTTGGCCGCTATGCCTACTCCGATATGAAACTCTATGGCGATGGAGCAACGATTAATGGCTTGGGGCCATTTACTGTGGATCCGGGGGTCTTTGTCATTCCCGCTGGTGGCCAAGTGAAAACCACCGCGCAAACATGGATGGCGGGTTTGGCCTATCGGGACTTGTTGGCGGAAGGATCATTGCTAGCAGCGGCGGTGGGTCAGCCCTTTATTAACTCGTTGGCATCAGCACCCGGGATCAATGATGCTACCCAAACCAACTATGAACTCTTTTTCCGCTATCCCCTCAGTGATAATATCACAATCACGCCTGTGTTTATGGCAATCACCAATGCCAACAATAGCGCCACCAATAGCCCCATTTTCCAAGGGTTGATCCGCACCACGTTTAGCTTCTAAATCAGACACGCCCTAAAGGCTTGGCGGAGCTGGTGCTCATCAAGGTTACGGCCAATAAAGATGAGTTCATTGCGCTGATGGCCAAGGGGGCGATCGAGGGGACGACCATCAAAGAGCATATGCACCCCCTGAAAAACAAAGGGCTGGGGCTGCTCCGCGAGGTGCAAAATCCCCTTCATGCGGAAAATATCGGGGCCTTGGGTTTGCAGCAACTGGCTCAGCCACGTTTGCAGCTTAGCGCCATCCAATTTGCCCTCAGCAACAATGGCCACAGAACCCACAGATTCATCGTGTTCATGGTGATCTTCGCCAAGAAAGTCTGGGTCGAGTTCGAGGGCCCGCTCAAGGTCAAAGCCCCCCACATCGAGGATGTGCTCCATGGGGATGGCGGCCTGCTGGGTGTAATACACTTTGGCCAAGGGGTTCATGGCATGAATGCGATCGCGCAACTGGGCGAGGTCTGCTTCGCTTACCAAGTCCGTTTTATTGAGCAAAATCACATCGGCAAAGGCAATTTGCTCTTGGGCTTCGTCCGCTTGCCAGTGGTAGTGAATGTGCTTGGCATCCACCACGGTAATCACGGCATCTAGGTGAGTTTGGCTGCGGATGTCCTCATCCATGAAGAAGGTTTGAATGACGGGTGCGGGATCGGCAAGCCCCGTGGTTTCAATAACAAGGTGATCAAACTTGTGCCGCCGCTTCATCAGGTTGCCAATAATGCGAATCAAGTCGCCGCGCACCGTACAGCAAATGCAGCCATTATTCATCTCGAAAATTTCTTCATCGGTATTGACCACCAGTTGATGATCAATGCCCACTTCGCCAAACTCGTTGACAATGACAGCGACCTTCTTGCCGTGTTCGTGGGTGAGAATGCGATTGAGGAGTGTGGTTTTACCGGCACCCAAGTAGCCAGTGAGCACTGTAACGGGAACGGTCATAGGCTGGACAACAGCTAGAGACTCTTTGAGCCTATCAAATATCCGTTACAGTCGTTGTGAAAAGGGCTGTAGGATAAAAAAATGCACAACTACGGAAAGTTTCAAGTCTATGCTGCATCCGCGTTTAGCCGCTGCCTTTGAGCAGCGTTCTGTTCTCAAGATTATTAGTGGCCTCAACAATTTTGATCGCGATCGCGTGCGGGCGGTGGTGACTGCTGCCGATCAGGGGGGTGCCACTTTTGTGGATATTGCTGCCGATCCTGAGCTGGTGCGCCTTGCCAAGGAACTAACGATGCTGCCCATCTGTGTGTCTGCGGTGGAGCCATTACAGCTGCTGAATGCCGTTGCCGCTGGTGCCGATCTGGTGGAAATCGGCAACTACGATAGCTTCTATGCCCAGGGGCGGGTGTTTAGCGCTGAGGAAGTGCTGGTATTGACGCGCCAAACTCGCGAGTTGCTGCCCCAAATCATGCTGTCAGTAACCGTGCCCCACACGCTGCCTTTGGATCAACAGGTTGCCCTCGCTGAGGCCTTGGTGGCCGCTGGTGCCGACGTGATTCAAACCGAAGGGGGAACCAGTAGCCAACCCCACCACAGTGGCACGTTGGGTCTCATTGAAAAAGCAGCCCCGACATTGGCGGCAGCCTACGAAATTTCCCGCGCCGTTGCGGTGCCGGTGCTGTGTGCTTCGGGGCTTTCGACAGTGACGATTCCCTTGGCGATCGCTGCTGGGGCTGCGGGTGTCGGGGTCGGCTCTGCCGTCAACCAACTCAATAGTGAAGTGGCTATGGTGGCCAGTGTGCGTGCCCTCGCGGAAGCGGTCAAAGGTGCCATCGCCGTCCACCGCTAAGCCTGTGGTGATGCTCTCCCGATTGGCTGTGGCCTGTGCCAACCGTCTCTTTGAGACTGCCGGCGATCGGGAGCGTTTTTTAGAGGCTCTCACCACCCCCCCGCCCTACCCTGCCACGGTGCTGTGGTGTCGCGAGTCAGCGTCCCCCTTACCCTTTGAGCCGTTGCCGCCACTTTCTTGGCAGCCTCCTTGGGTGAGTCGCTTTGCCCCCGGCAGCCGTACCGGTCAACACCCTCTCCATGAGGCCGGGGCTTATTATTGCTTGGATAGCTCATCGGTGTTTGCGGCGGTTCCGCTGCTGACGCTGCCCCAAGAGCCATCCTTGGTGATTGATGTGTGTGCGGCGCCCGGCGGCAAGAGTCTCTTTGCGTGGCGATCGCTCCAACCCCGTTACCTTGTGTGCAATGAAACCATTGGCAAACGGGTGGGGATGCTGATTAGCAATCTCAAACGCTGTCGAGTGCATCCAGTGGGTGTCACCGCTTGGGATAGTCAGGTGCTGGCTGCTGAGTTCCAAGGCGCTGCTGATGTGGTGATTGTGGATGCCCCCTGCTCCGGCCAATCCCTGCTGGCCAAGGGACAAAAAGCCGACGGGTGCTTTCATCCTCTGACGATTCGCCACAACCAACGGCGACAAAAGCGAATTCTGGCGGCAGCAACTGCCCTTGTGCGTCCGGGGGGATGGCTGCTCTATAGCACCTGCACCTTTAGTCAGGATGAAAATGAGGATGTGGCGGCTTGGCTGATGGCCAAGTTTCCGCAGTGGGTTCCTCAACCTGTGGCGGCGCTGGCGGCCTATCAATCCCATCTAGCAGCCTTTCCCTGCTATCGGCTGTGGCCCCACCAAGGGGAAGGGGCGGGAGCCTTTACAATTCTCTGGCAGCATCAGGGTAAGGGGGAATCAAACCCACTACCCGATTTAGGGGAACGTCGCGCCTTGGGCGATCGCTGGCGCTGGCAATCGAATTCCCAACCGGCATAGGTAATGGCAGCAAAGGCATTTTGATCTAAACACCTCCCGAAAATGCGACTACTGGCGATCGCTGCGCGTCCCATCAGGGTTACACCTAGAAGCTGCCCTTGGCGATTGATCACCACTTGACCCAAGCTCTGACCTTCGGAACTAAACTGCTGAATCTCCCACAGTTGAATCGGTTCTCTGAAGCGCTGCTGGGCTTGCCGCGCATTCCAACCGACGCGGGCAATGGGAACAGGTAGGGCAATCCACCACGGTTGACGGTAGTAATCAAGGGGCATGGGTTTCCGCTGCAAAATCTGGCGGGCGATCGCAAAGGCCTCAAAGTAGGTCAGGGAGGGCAAATGGTACCCCCGCTGCCAACCGCCACAGGCATAGACTTGGGGATGACTGGTGCGCCCTTGGGAATTGATCCGCAACCACCCTTGAGCATCTCGCTGCAGGCGGTGCAGGTTCAAAGGAGTTGGATCGGGGGCTTTGCGCCTTCCTAGGAGGGGAACCCCTAGACCGAGGCCACTCAGGGCAGCATGCAGGCGATCGTTGAACCACGCATCTTCTGTGGCCACAAGCGGCAGACCTTGTGCATCGGGATGCAAGGCTTTGCCAGACCAGTGGTGCCAACAGGCCAGCTCAATCCTGCTGAGGGCGTCCATATCCTGAGCATCCATTGCCGCAGGCGCATCAAGGAGGAAATAGCCTTGCGCATACAGGCGATCGCCCCCCACCTGAAAATGACAGCGGGGCTGCCAGACAAATTCCCCCGCCCCTGTGATCACATCGACCCCCACCAATTCCAAGACCCTAGGGGCATAGCGGCGCTGTCCGTGGCTGAGGTGGGCTTGAAAGTGCTGCCACTGCTGAGTATCCAATCTTTGAGGGGGAAACTGCGACAGCCACCAGCGTTGCCACTGCCATTGCCACTGCGCATCAGCGGCTGGGATTACTAGGCCAATCCGCCCCAAGGCCGCACACCGATAGGCAATGTCCAATGCCAAAGGACTCGCCGCCACAATCAGCAAATCATACTCAAAGCGCATAGGAAATTAAGATAGAAACGACGACACTGGCAGCTCCTATGAAGCCCATCCGCACGTTTAACGTTCGTCCTCACCTGCCGCAACGTTTGGAACCCCTGCGGGAACTGGCCTACAACCTCTACTGGACGTGGAACACGGAGGCGATCGCCCTCTTTCGCCGCCTCGACCCAGAACTGTGGGAGCAAACAAACCATAACCCTGTCGCCCTTTTGGGACGCATTCGCCAAGATCGCCTCTTGGATGCGGCGGCCGACAACGGCTTTTTGGCACAGATGGAGCGGGTGATCAGCCAATTTCAAGAATATGCCCAGCCTGTGCAGACGTGGTACCAGCAAACGCGCACGGACGCGCCTCCCGGCGAGTGTATTGCCTATTTTTCCCTTGAATTTGGCCTCACGGAGTGCCTGCCAATCTATTCGGGGGGCTTGGGGGTCTTGGCCGGAGATCACCTCAAATCCGCCAGTGACTTGGGACTGCCCTTGGTGGGGGTGGGGCTGCTCTATCAAAAGGGCTATTTTTCGCAGTACCTCAGTGCCGATGGCTGGCAGCAGGAACGCTATCCCAGCAACGATTTTTATACCCTGCCCCTCAAGCTGGTCACTACTGGCCAAGGTCAAGAGCATCGGATTCGAGTGGACTACCCCAATCGAGAAGTCCAAGCACGGGTTTGGCAAGTTCAGGTGGGTCGGGTTCCCCTTTATCTTTTAGACACAAACCTGCCAGAAAACAGTACCTACGATCAGCAGATCACCGACTACCTCTACGGTGGGGACATGGACATGCGCATCCATCAAGAGATGTTGCTGGGCATTGGTGGCGTGCGTCTGCTCCACAGCTTGGGGTTGCGACCAACGGTTTATCACATGAATGAGGGGCACTCCGCCTTTTTATCCCTAGAGCGCATTCGCCAACTGATCACCGAAGAGCAGCTTACCTACGATGAAGCCTTGCAGGTGGTCAAGGCCAGCCAGTTGTTTACCACCCATACCCCCGTGCCTGCGGGGATTGATCTGTTTCCTGCCGATAAGGTGACGTACTATGTCGGCCACTATGCTGAGGCCTTTAACCTCTCACAGCAGGAGTTTCTCTCCTTGGGTCGTGTCAATCCGGGGGCTTTTCAAGAACCCTTTAGTATGGCGAACCTAGCCATTCATACCGCTAGTTTTGTCAATGGGGTGAGCGCGCTCCACGGTGAAGTCTCCCGCCAGATGTTCCAAGGTCTGTGGCCCAATCTGCCGCCGACGGAGGTGCCGATTACCTCGATTACCAATGGCGTCCATGCTCGCAGTCGCGTTTCTGAACCATTGCAATACCTGCTGGATATTTACCTTGGGCCGCAGTGGTCTGATGCGCCCTTGGCGGATCCCCTCTGGTCGCGGGTCAGCAGTATTCCCGATGAGGAGTTGTGGCGTATCCATGAGATTTGCCGCTATCAGTTGGTGATGTTTGTGCGATCGCGCCTACAACGGATGCTTGAAGAGCAGGGCGCCTCTAGTGCTGAATTGACGCAAGCGGCAGAAGTGCTGGATCCGACCGCCTTGACCATTGGCTTTGCCCGTCGCTTTGCTACCTATAAACGCGCCACTCTCTTTTTGCGGGATGTGGAACGGCTGCGGCGAATTTTATTGGGATCCGTACCGGTGAAAACGGGAGCGAAGCAGCGGCGGCCGATTGTCCAGTTTGTGATTGCGGGGAAGGCGCACCCCAAGGACAACCCCGGCAAAGAACTGATTCAGGAAATTATTCACTTTACGCGCCAAGAGGGCATGGCCAACCACATTGCCTTTATCCCGGATTACGATATGCACGTGGCAAAAATGATGGTGGCGGGGTGTGATGTCTGGCTGAATACCCCTTTGCGGCCTCAGGAGGCCTCGGGAACCAGCGGCATGAAGGCGGCTATGAATGGGCTACCGAATTTAAGTACATTGGACGGTTGGTGGGACGAGGCGGACTATGTGAAAACGGGTTGGGCGATTGGCCACGGCGAAACCTATGACGATCGCCACTATCAAGATCAAGTGGAAGCCAATGCGCTCTATGAACGGTTGGAGCGGGATGTCATTCCCCTCTTTTACGATCGCGATGAAAATGGGGTGCCGCGCGGCTGGGTGCAAAAGATGAAAGCCGCCCTCTCTTTGAATACGCCCCAGTTCAATACCGCCCGCATGGTGCGTGAGTATGCCCATCGGGGCTATTTCCCTGCTAGCGATCGCTCCTTTATCCTCAAGGAAAATAACTATGCCGCAGCCAAGGAACTGGCTCGCTGGAAAGCCCACATTTTTGAACATTGGTACTCGATTCAGATTATCGGGGTTGAAACCTCGGCTGAGCACAACCTCGAGGTTAACGAACTTGTGGAAGTCAAAGCCGTGATTGCCCTCGGTGCCCTATTGCCAAGCGATGTGCAGGTGATTTTGTTCCAAGGGCGGGTGAATGAGGCCGGCACCCTAGAGGAGGCCTGTCCTACCCTGATGACGTTTGTGGGTACCACCCCTGAAGGCCATAGCCTTTACACCGCTGAGATGAGCTACGACACGAGTGGCCACCAAGGCATTGCCCTCCAACTGCTACCGCGCCACGCCTATTTGAGTCATCCCTATGAAATGGGACTGGTTTTGTGGGCTTAGGAGAGAATCAGGTTGCGATTAACGGATCAGCAAGTGCAGCAAATTTGCCAGACGGTGGCGGCGCTGGTAGGTACCGAAGCCGAAGTGTGGTTGTTTGGTTCGCGGGTGAACGATGACCTAAAGGGCGGCGATGTGGATTTATTGATCCGGCTGTCTCACCCCGTTGAGAATCCTGCCCTTGTCAGTGCTCGACTCAGTGCCAAAATCAGCCGCGCCATGGCAGGTCGTAAAGTGGACATTCTCCTCTGGGCACCCAATCTCCAGCGGCAGCCGATTCACGATTGGGCCCAACAAACGGGAGTTCGCCTTCAATGTTGAGTCCTCAACTTCAGGAACGCCTACATCACCTCTGCCAACTGGTGGAGCGAGAAGTGGCACACCTACAGGTGACGGATCAACGCCTCTTTCAGGAGCCATTTACGGCACGGCGGGCAGCACAATTGGAGGAGGATATTGACCTAGCGGAGCGGGTGGATGCTTTTTTGGCACGCTTTGGCCGCCTTCAAGATACCCTAGGGAGCAAGCTATTGCCCGCCTATCTGAGTGCCTTTGGCGAACCAGTGGCGACTTTCTTGGAAAACCTTGACCGTGCTGAACGGCTCGGCCTTGTGCCCGATGCAGACGCTTGGTTTACCATGCGGCAACTGCGCAATCAAATGGTTCACGATTACATTCGAGATGCAGCCATCTTAGCCACGAGTTTGCAAGCTGCCCACGAGTTTGTTCCTGTCCTGATTGAAACTGCAACTCGGTTTTGCCAACGAATAAAGCACAAATCGTCCGGCAACTCCTAGCTTTTCATCTTTATTTCATGTGCCTTTGCCAAAATCAGCCTTAGTAACACACTGTGGTAATGCTGAATCGAATTCTTTGGTGGTCAATTGTCCAACGTTGGTTGGTGGTGCTCGGGGCGATCGCCCTGACGATTTTCGGTATTTTTCAACTGCGGCAAATGCCCCTTGATGTACTGCCAGAGTTTGCGCCCCCCCAAGTGGAAATTCAAACGGAGGCACCGGGCCTAGCACCAGAGGAAGTGGAATCGCTGATTACGCTGCCCATTGAAAGTGTCGTCAATGGTACGGCAGGGGTCGAAACTGTGCGCTCTGCATCGTCTCTTGGCTTATCTGTTGTCAAGGTAGTTTTTAGTTGGCAAACGAATATCTATCAAGCACGGCAACTGATTACCGAGCGGTTGCAGGAGGTGCGCGATCGCCTACCACCTAATGCCTCACCCCAAATTTCACCGATTACCTCCCCCATTGCCACGATTTTGATGTATGCCCTCCGATCGCCTCGCCGCACAACAGGTCTCTTTGCAGGACGTGGTGGCGGGGGTGAGTGGCGCCAATGAAAATGCAGCGGGTGGGGTCATTGTCACTCCCGATCAGGAGTTAATTGTGCGGGGCATTGGTCGGGCAACATCAGTCGCTGATTTAGCGGTGGCGTTGGTGGCGCACCGCAATGGCCAACCAATTCGCGTGCAGGATGTGGCAACAGTCACGAAAGGGCCTGCCTTAGCGCGGGGAGATGGCAGTGTTAATGGACAGCGAGCAATTATGCTTATATTGACTTCTATATCCAAGAGGGGGAAGACCATATTCCCGTGGGTACTGCTACCGTTACTGCTGATATTGAAACGCCAACGGGCGATCGGGTCACTCTACCGATGACCTATACCCCTGAGGACAAACACTACACCGCACGGCTAGCCAATCCCGTGACAGGAGACTATGGTATTGTTCTCCTTAGCCCCATCAATGGTCAACCCATTAACAGTCGTTTTCGCTTTCGTTATGAACCCAATCAGGGAGGAAGACAAGAATGATGCTACCACGCTTTATCCAACCCACCCTCTTGGGACTGGCCATGCTCTTGAGTGGGGCGATCGCCACCCTTGGGATTGCCCAGCAACGGCAAATGCCTATGCTTCATGACCACCATCACCTGCACCACAGTCCCAACCCTGAGCACGCAGACGGCTCTGCTACGACCCATATGGAACTGCTGAATGCGCCCGCACCTACGCCTCAACAACCAACCACCTTTACGTTGGCGATTCGCACCCACACTGGTGAAGCAGTGACGCAGTTTGAGCGTTTTCAAGAGGCGCTAATGCACCTGATCATCGTCAGTGATGATTTTCAAGTGTTTCAGCACCTGCATCCCCGCTATCTGGGTGAAGGTCAGTTTCAAGTCACAACCCCATTGCCCCAGGGGGGAGGCTACACCCTCATTGCTGATTATAAACCCGCTGGCGCTGACGAAACGGTGGCGATGATCCCGATCGCGGCTGAAGGAACGCCGCCCGCATCGAGTACGCCAACCGCTCAAACCACCCAAGTGATTGGCACAACGGCAGTCGAACTAAAACTCCCTCAACCCCTCAAGGCTGGATCAGCGGTGGAAGTGGCCTTTCGCCTACGGGATGCTGCCACCCAGCAACCCCTTAGGGATCTGCGCCCCTACCTTGGCGAAGCAGGGCATCTGGTGATTTTGCGAGACACGACTCCCCTCGAACCTGCTGATTATCTCCATGCCCATGCCGTGGATCATCAACCTAAGGAGGTGATCCGTTTTATGACCCAGTTTCCTGTGCCCGGACGTTACAAGCTCTGGGGACAGTTCCAGCGGGGTGAGCAAATTGTTACTGCTCCCTTTTGGGTGACGGTGAATTAGGGGATTGCACGGATGAAGGTGTTGCTGCTTGAAGATGAACCGGATTTAGGAGCCGCCATTCAGCGGGTGTTGCAACGGGAAGGCTATGTGGTGGACTGGGCGCAGGAGGGGGAACTGGTTTGGGCCTACGTTGAGCAGTTGCAGGTGGACTACAGTGTTGCGATTTTGGATTGGATGGTCCCTCGGCTGTCGGGGTTGGAGGTTTGTCAGCGACTGCGTATCCACCACTACACGGTGCCCATTTTGTTGCTGACGGCACGGGATGGCCTCAGCGATCGCGTTCAGGGATTAGATGCGGGGGCAGATGACTATTTGATTAAGCCCTTTGCAATGGCTGAGTTGCTGGCGCGGCTGCGGGCTTTACTGCGGCGATCGCCCCAATTCCAACCCCAGCAATTGTGTCAAGGGGCATTAACGTTAGACTATGGTACCTTCACCCTGAGAAATAGGGCGGGTACTGAGGTGCAGTTAACCGCTAAGGAATTCCAGACCTTGGAATACCTCATGAAACGCCCCCAGCGGATTCTCAGTAGCGACCAACTGATGATGCAGCTTTGGGAAGTGGGCAGTGAACCCAGTAGTAATGTAGTGGCAGCACAAATTCGCCTGCTGCGCCGCAAACTCGCCCTCCTTGGTCAAGAGCACTGCATTGAAACCGTCCATGGGTTAGGCTATCGCTTTGTTGTCGATCATGGTTGATCATAAGCTCTTCCGCCACAGCCGCAGTCGTCTTGCCCTCTGGTATGCCCTCACCATGAGCGCTATTCTCAACGGTTGCTTACCTTACAGAAGCACAGCGAGCACAGGTGGCTGTGGGTCAAGCTGTAAATATCACTGTTGCAGGACTTCCCAATCGTGTTTTCCGCAGTCGTATTGAACTCATTGATATTGATAGTGTCGTTGATCCCGCCACGCAGCGAGTTGCGGTACGCGCCAGCTTGGCTAATTCCAGCCAAGAACTCAAACCTGGTAGCTTTGCGACTGTCCAAATTTTTGACGATCGCCAAACTCGCAATGCCGTGATGATTCCCCAGTCCACGATCGTTGAGCCAGTCGATCAGCCCCCCCTTGTGTTTGTGCAGAATGGTACTGCCTTTGAAGCTGTCGAAGTGACCCTTGGCCAGCGAGTTGGCGATCAGGTAGAAGTAATTAGCGGTCTTTATGGGGGCGATCGTATTGTTACCCAAGGTACGATGCAACTCTATGCCCAATCTCTGCGGGGGGATACCTCAACCGCTACTTCAGACACAAAACCGGAAACAGACTCTCCACCGTGGATTTGGTTGGGGGCGGCTGTTGGGGCGATCGCTCTATTTGGGGCAGGTCTGGGTTGGCAAGCCTATCGAACACAGCGGCTGAATTCCGCAGCTCATACCGAACCCTCTCAATCTTTTACCCCCACGAAGGTCAACCCTTAGAAATCGCAAAATGCCACTCGATCTTCTCCATTCTGAGGGGTTTGTGCGTCACGAGGACAGGGTGTCTGCCAAACTAGGCAAGATATTAGTTAGAGCTTTGAACACCTTGAACAGGCAGATAGTGATGCGATCGCCCCCCCCAAAAACGGTTGTTGATCTCCCCACCGTCACCCTCACCCTCGAAAGTCAGGGGAAAATGTTGACCTATTCCCTGACCCAACCGGAGCATCGCCTCGGACGCGATTACCAATGGGCGGATTTAGTAGTGCCCGATGAGCCACTGTGGTCAGTGATTTCCAGCCGCCATGCCGTTTTTCAGCAACAGGGGGCAACCTACTACCTCTGGGATGGCGATGGCCATCAACGCCGCAGTACCAATGGCACCTTCTACAACCGACGCCGCATCGGCATTGAAGAGGGCTTTGCCCTTGGGGAAACCCTACGCTTAGAAATTGGCCAAGACCCGAAAAACAAAGTGCAATTGCTGGTGCAGATCCAGTTTTCAGGCACGGCCAGTGCACCGCCTTTGCCGCAGCAGCGCCGCCTTGTCCTCAAAACCCTCAAAGAATGGCCGCTGACTTTAGGGCGCGAAGCCAGCAACAGCTATCAGCATTGGCAACTGGATGCCCCCACGGTGTCTTTGCGCCACGCCAGTATTGATCGCACCAGTGCCGGCCTCTACGTCCTACGGGATTTGGGCAGCAGCAACGGCACCTATGTCAACGCCAAACTCCTCAAAGACCCCTACACGCTGCGCAACGGGGATCAGATTCGCATTGGGCCTTTTGTCCTGCTCTACCGCCACGAGACCCTAGAGATTACGGATCAGGGCAGTCACATTCGCATTGATGCTTGGGGATTGGAACGACGGGTGAAAACCCCAGCGGGCGATCGCTCCCTCTTGCAAGAGGTCTCCTTTGTGGCGGAGCCGACGCAGCTTGTGGGTATTGTCGGTGGCAGTGGTACGGGGAAATCCACCCTCTTGAAAGTGTTGATGGGGCTGGCTCCCCTTCAGGCAGGACAGGTGCTACTCAATGGTCTCGATCTGCATCGCAATCTTGCCACCTACCGTCACCAAATTGGTTATGTACCCCAAGATGATATTGTCCACGCCCGCCTCACGGTGGCCGAAGTCCTGAACTATGCGGCGCAACTGCGCTTACCAGCGGATACCGATGCCCAAAACCGCAAAGCCGCCATTCAGCGAGTTCTTGAACAAGTGCAGTTAACGGGAACTGAAGATCAACTGGTGGCAAGTCTCAGTGGCGGTCAGCGCAAGCGGGTGAGTATTGCCGTTGAGCTATTGGCCAACCCCAAGCTCTTTTTCCTTGACGAACCCACCTCGGGTCTGGATCCGGGGCTAGACTTTTTGTTGATGCAGTTGCTGCGGCAATTGGCAGATGAAGAACGCACGATTGTCTTGGTGACCCATGCTACGAGTCATGTGCATTTGTGCGATCGCCTGCTGGTTCTAGGCTCTGGTGGGCGTCTTTGCTATTTTGGCCCCGGCGATCAGGCTCGGCAATTCTTTAGTCCTGATCGCCCCCTGAATTCCGTGGCTGAAATCTATGCCCTCTTGACTCCCGAAAATAGTGCTGAATGGAGTCAAAAATTTCGCCAATCCACGGACTATCAACGCTACCTTGCCAGCCACCTCAGCATGGGGCACCACTATGAGAGCACCAGTGTTTTGGGGGGCGAAAACCGTGCCAGTGCCGAATCCCCTCCCCAACAGCCAGCACCCCCTCACCTCTATCAATGGCGGGTGTTGTGTCAACGCCAGTGGCAACTCCTGTGGCGCGATCGCCTCAGCCTTGTCTTGAATCTGATCAGCGTCCCCATTGCCCTGCTGCTCACCCGCTTTGCTATTGATCGCTCCCCCTTTGTCCCCCAAGATCCCCCCGGCCTGCTGCAAGCGGCTCAAACCCTGCGCATTCTCTTTGTCTTTACCTGTGCCTGTCTTTGGGTGGGACTCTCCGGCTGGGCGCAAGCCTTGATTACAGAGGTGGCCATCTACCGCCGCGAACGTCTTGCCAATCTCAGTCTCTGGGCTTACATGGCAGCTAAACTCACCCTTGGTAAGGGGATGGCTTTGGTACAAACACTGCTCATTACCCTTGTGGCACTGTTGGCCTTTGGTCTGCCGCAGGGTGCCCTCCTCCCTTGGCCGGTGGGGTTTGGCATCACCACCTTCCTGACGCTGGTGGCCAGTCTCTGTCTGGGACTTTTGATCTCCGCTGCCGTGAGTAATAGCGATCAAGCGAGCAAGATTTTACCGCCATTGCTCCTGCCGCAAATTATCTTTGCCGGTGTCCTCTTTAAGCTCACGGGAATTGCAAGGGCACTCTCTTGGCTGACGATTGGCCGTTGGACAATGGGTGCCTATGGTGCCTTGATTGACGTGAATGGCATGGTACCGCCGCCCCTTGATTTTGGCCTGTTTGAACCACCGCCTCAGCCCTTTGATCCGACACCTGTCTATGCTCCCACTTGGGGTAATCTGCTGCTAAATTGGGGACTGCTGATCCTCCACAGCCTCATTTACACGGGCGTGGCCACCTATTTGCAATGGCGCAAAGCGCCACCTTAAGGCCATCGGGGGTTTACCTTCCAACCAGAGGCAACCGCATATTTACTCATTACAATTGTGCATATTTACTTATTGCAATTATGGCTGTCCTGCGAGATGATCTAACAAATAACCGAAAATTGTTCCTATTGAACACAGACTGCTGCCGCACCCATGGAGAGCGATGTTGTTTCCCTGTATGGGCGCGATTATATCCCCATTGTCGCCCCGCCCCTGCCGGCTACTAAAATTCGAACTCACCCGAAAACGGTTCCTGTCCTCAAGGACAACGATGTGCTGCTCATTTGTGATGAATTGGGCAATATCTGCAATGATGAGCAGCAAACGGCTATTACAGGTTTATTTTGTCAGGATACCCGCTTCCTCAGTCAAGCGGAGTTGCGCGTGGGGGGCGATCGCCCGATTCTGCTGAGTTTTCATTGTACGGGTAGCCATGCGCTCAAGGTGGTGTGCACTAATTCCAAGCAACCTTCTCTGCCCGCGGAGGCCTTAGCAATTGAACGATTCCTAGTGGTGCGGGGTGCCCTCTTTGAAACGATTCTCATCACCAATCATCAGGCGCAGCCGGCCAGCGTGGAGATTAGTTTAACCTTTGCGGCAGACTTTCAAGATTTATTTGAAATTCGCCAATACGGCAGTGGTCGCCCGCAGCGAGGACAGACATTGCAACCCGTCAGTTGTGAATTGCGCCACACCAAAGGACGCGCCGATCTCTGCTTTGCCTACCAAGGCCTTGATGGTGCCCTTATGGAGACCCAAGTGCAGTTCTTGGGCACCCCCCCCGACCGTCTTGATGACACCACCGCCACATGGCACCTCAAGCTAGAACCCCAAGGCTACCACAGCATTCACTATTGCGTCCGTCCCTTTACCAATGGGGCACCCACCGCCCATGTCCCTGTGCCTTCATCCCTAGCGGCTGCCGATCGAGCGGCGCAACAGGAACGGCAACAATGGTGGTCAGACTGCACGGAAATTGTCACCTCAAATCCGCAGTGGAATCGCATCCTACGGCGGGGGATGGCGGATCTCTATATGCTCTTGCAGTCCTTTGGCCATGGCAAGGTTTTGACTGCGGGGATTCCTTGGTTTGCGACGCTCTTTGGCCGTGACTCGATCATCTCGGCGATACAGACGCTGATCCTCAATCCAGCGATCGCCCGTGATACCCTGCGTACCCTTGCCCATTACCAAGGGAAACAGGTCTGTCCTGAGCGCGATGAGCAGCCGGGGAAAATTCTCCATGAACTGCGCTTTGGCGAGATGGCGCGCAACCGCGAGATTCCCCATACCCCCTACTATGGTACGGTGGATGCCACCCCCCTGTGGCTGATGCTCTATGCCGACTACTACGCATGGACGGGCGATCGCACCACGGTCGAGGCGCTCTGGCCCCATGCCCTTGCGGCAATGAACTGGGTGGATCAACAAATGGCCGCCACGGGCTACCTCACCTACGATCGCCAAGCAGCCAAGGGCATTGACAACCAAGGCTGGAAAGATTCTGGCAATTGTATCGTCAACCGTCGCGGTCAACTGGCTCACAGTCCCATTGCCCTCTGTGAAGTCCAAGGCTACGTCTATGCCGCCAAAACCCGTCTGAGTGCCCTTGCTCGAGACTTTGGCTATGGCGAGTGGGGCGATCGCTGGCAAAACGAAGCCGCTGCCCTCAAAGACCGCTTCAACCGTGACTTTTGGCTGGAATCAGAGGGTTTTTATGCCCTTGCCCTCGATGGCGACGGTCAGCCGGTGGATAGCCTCACCTCTAATGCGGGGCAGTGCTTGATGACGGGCATTTGCGACCCCGAGAAAGCGCAGCGGATAGGGCAACGCCTGCGGCTGCCGGATCTATTCAATGGTTGGGGCATTCGCACCCTCAGCAGCACCTCCCCTGCCTACAATCCCATTGGCTATCACTTGGGGTCGGTCTGGCCCCACGATACGGGTCTGATTGCCTTGGGGCTGCGCGCCATTGGTGATAGTGACTTTGCCCTGACCTTAGTGGATACCCTTTTTGATATGGCCTGTCGGCAGCCAGATTTGCGCCCACCAGAACTTTTCTGTGGCTTCGATCGCCAGACCTATCCCCAACCGGTGCAATATCCCGTAGCCTGCTCTCCCCAAGCTTGGGCAACGGGCAGTCTGTTTCAATTCATTCAGATCATGGCTTGGCCGCTGGTGGATGTGCCCCAAGGCAAGTTTTTGGTGCATCAGCCCCTGTTGCCCAACAGTATCGAGGAACTCCACCTCCGTAATTTGCGGGTTGGTGACAGTCGCTTTCATCTGCGGCTCTGGCGCACCGGCGAGAAGGGCTGTGACTGGGAAGTGCACTCAGCGTAACGAAGCGTAACTAGGGGCGATCGCCCTCGCTAGAGTGGAGGTGGCTCAGTTCCCAACCTCTGTAGCGCGAGTAACAGCATGACACGAACCACCGCCTACGATATTTGGCGCGCCGGTCATCAGCCCCTGCGTCCCCTCTTTGCCCCCAAAAGTGTTGCTGTCATCGGTGCCAGTGAAAAAGAAGGCAGTGTTGGCCGCACCCTTCTCTGGAATCTGATTCAAACCCCCTTTGGCGGAACGGTTTTTCCCGTCAACCCGCGCCGCAGTTCGGTGTTGGGCATCAAGGCCTATGCCAGTGTGACCGCGATTCCCGAAGCGGTTGATCTCGCAGTCATTGCCACCCCTGCGGCTACAGTACCAGCGGTGGTTGCCGAGTGTGCAGCAGCGGGTGTGAAGGGGGCAATTATTGTCTCGGCGGGATTTCGGGAAGTGGGGGCGGCGGGTCTTGCCCTCGAAGAAGAGATTTTAGCCATCGCCCGTCAGGCGCGGATGCGCATTATTGGTCCCAATTGTCTGGGGGTAATGTGTCCGCCCACGGGGCTGAATGCTACCTTTGCCGCGACAATGGCGCGATCGGGTCATGTCGGCTTTCTCAGTCAAAGTGGCGCCCTGTGCACCTCAATTTTGGACTGGAGTTTGCAGGAAAATGTCGGCTTTAGTGCCTTTGTGTCCATTGGCACGATGCTGGATGTGGGCTGGGGCGACCTCATTTACTACCTAGGCGATGATCCGCAAACCCGCTGCATTGTTATTTACATGGAATCTCTGGGGGATGCGCGATCGTTCCTCTCCGCCGCGCGGGAAGTGGCCTATGTCAAGCCGATTATTGTCATCAAAGCAGGACGCACTGCCGCCGCCGCTCAGGCCGCCGCTTCCCATACCGGGGCATTGATGGGATCCGATGCAGTGGTGGATGCGGCCCTAGAACGCTGTGGGGTGCTGCGGGTGGAAACCATTGAAGATTTGTTTGACATGGCCGAAGTCTTGGACAAGCAATCGCGCCCCAAAGGCCCCCATCTGACGATTCTCACCAATGCCGGTGGACCTGGGGTCTTGGCCACTGATGCCCTGATTCGGGCGGGTGGTAAACTCAGTCCCCTCTCTGGGGATACCCTACAAGCACTGAATCAAGTGCTCCCCCCCGCTTGGAGTCACGGTAACCCCGTGGATATTTTGGGGGATGCCACTGCGGATCGCTACCTCAAGGCACTGCAACACTGTGAAACCGATGCCAACAGTGATGGCCTACTGGTGGTGCTGACGCCCCAAGCTATGACGGATCCGCTGGCGATCGCCCAAGATCTCGCTACCTATGCCAAAAACCGTCCCAGTGGTGCCAAGCCGATTCTGGCCAGTTGGATGGGGGGCACAACGGTCAAAGGGGGAGAAGCGATTCTCAATCAGGCGGGCATTCCCACCTATGCCTATGCCGATACCGCTGCCCGCATCTTTAGTTATATGTGGCGCTATAGCGATCACTTGCAGGCGCTTTACCAAACCCCCTCGCTGCCCCTAACCACCACCCCCCCGGATCGGGATGCTGTCAGTCAACTCTTTGAGCACGTGCGCAGTGAGGGGCGCACCCTATTGACGGAGTGGGAAGCCAAGGCGGTTCTTGCTGCCTACGGCCTACCGGTGGTGGAAACCTGTATTGCCCGCAGTGAAGCAGAGGCAGTGGCTGCTGCCGATCGCCTAGGGTATCCCGTAGTTCTCAAGCTCTATTCGCCCACAATTACCCACAAAACCGATGTCGGGGGTGTTGCCCTCAATCTTCCCGATGCCGCTGCGGTCATTACCGCCTACCAACAGATTGAGAAAAATGTCACCACTGCTGCTGGCGCGGGTCATTTTGCTGGTGTCACCGTGCAGCCGATGATCCCATGGAAGGGGTTTGAACTCATTTTGGGCAGTTCCACCGATGCTCAGTTTGGGCCGGTGATTCTCTTTGGTACGGGGGGACAGTTGGTGGAAGTCCTCGAAGACACCGCGATCGCCCTTCCCCCCCTGAACACCACCTTGGCACGCCGTCTGATTCAGCAAACGAAAATCTCCCGTGCCTTTGCCGGCGTGCGGGGCTGGCCAGCCGTCAACCTTGCCCTATTAGAAGATCTGCTGGTGCGCTTTAGCCTGCTGGTGGTGGAGCAGCCGTGGATTAAGGAAATTGACATCAATCCCCTGCTGGTGGCACCCCCGGATCGCCTGATGGCCTTGGATGCCCGCATTCTGCTCCACAAAGAGGAAAGCACCTTTGTCAAGCCTGCGATTCGTCCCTATCCCACCCAATACGTGAGTCCTTGGCAGTTGCGCGATGGTACCCCAGTGCTGATTCGACCGATTCGGCCAGAGGATGAACCCCTAATGCGGCAGTACCATGCGACCCTCTCGGAGCAGAGTGTCTATTTGCGCTATTTCCACCTGATGAAGTTGTCGCAGCGGGTTGCCCACGATCGCCTAGTGCGCATCTGTTTTGTGGACTACGATCGCGAGATGGCTCTGGTGGTGGAGCATCAAGGCGCCAGTGAACCGCAAATTATTGGTGCGGCTCGCCTCAGTAAGGATCACTTTAGCAATACAGCCGAGTTTTCGATGTTGATTAGCGATCGCTGGCAGCGGCAAGGCCTTGGTACTGAATTACTACGCCGCTTGATTCAAATTGGCCGCGATGAGGGGCTAAGTGCCATCCACGCCTATGTTCTCAAGGATAACGAGGGAATGATTCGTATTTGCCGCAAATTGAACTTTGAGTTTGCTGCGGGTGACGACCCCAGTGTTTGGTTGGTGCAGCTTGCCCTCTAGGGGATACAAAGCATAGAACCCTAGGATCATTGGTGTAGGACAATAGGTTCCGTTGAGTCGATTAGAGGAAGCGTGAACAACGTAACCAAGATTGGGGTGATTGGTGGCGGTCAGTTGGCTTGGATGTTGGGGCTGGCGGCCAAGGAAATGGGACTCTCGCTGTGGGTACAAACGCCTGCGGCAACGGATCCAGCCGTCGCGGTTGCTGAGGGGGTCTGCTATGGGGCGATCGCCGATGTGGCAACGACAGCACACCTGGCTAAGCAGGTTGATGTGATGACCTTTGAGAATGAGTTTGTCGATCTCGAGGGGTTGCAGCGCCTTGAACAGCAGGGGGTTTGTTTTTATCCCCGCCTTGCTTCCCTAGCCCCCCTTTTGGACAAGTACCAGCAGCGCCACTTTTTGCAACAACTGGGGATTCCTGTACCGGCCTTTGGCTATTTGGGCGATCGCCCCCCCACCTTGCCCTGTGTGATTAAGACCTGTCGCCACGGCTATGACGGCCAAGGAACATTTGTCATCTCCGATGAGCAGGCATGGCAGCAGTTTCAGCAGCGTTGGCCAGAAATTCCGCCCCAAGGGTTTTTGGTGGAAGCCTTTGTGCCCTATGTCAAAGAACTGGCGATCATGGCGGCGCGATCGCCCCAAGGGGAGATTGCCCTTTATCCCGTGGTGGAGACGCAGCAGGTGGCTGCCATCTGTCGCTGGGTGATTGCCCCTGCCCCGGTTGACCCCCAAGTGAGTGAGCAAATTCAGCAGATTGCCCGCCAAATCCTAACGGCACTTGATGCTGTGGGTATTTTTGGCATTGAGTTTTTCCTCACAGCCACGGGTGAGGTACTCGTGAATGAAATTGCGCCCCGCACCCACAATTCTGGGCATTACACCATTGATGCCTGCATCACGAGTCAATTTCAGCAGCACTTGCGCGCCATTAGTGGCCAGTCCTTGGGCAGTCCCGCCATGCAGGTACCGGCAGCGGTGATGGTAAATCTCTTGGGCTTAGCCGAACCGCAGGTTGACTATGGGGCAAAATGTCAGGCCTTGGCGGCTCTCCCCCACGCGAACCTTCACTGGTATGGTAAAAGTCAAACCTACGCGGGCCGCAAGTTGGGTCATCTTACAGTGCTGTTGGCAGAACCAGCGGCAGCCCTACCCATGATCCAGCACATTGAAGCCCTCTGGTATAGTACGCCTGTTGCTGTGTGACCGTTCCTGCTAATGCGTTCTCACTCCTTTCCTCAGCCCCTTGATCGCGCTGCTTTGAGTGTGTTCCTTGTGGCGCTGGTGCTGACCCTTTTGCTGTTGTGGGGGGGCGATCGCACCCAAGCCCAAGTGCGGGACTTTACATGGCAAAACCGCGATGTGGGGTCTGACGATCGCGCCTTTATCCTCGCCTTTAATCGGCTGATGGATTGGTCATCGGTGGCGGAGCATCTCAAGATTGAGCCACCCCTTGAGGGCAAGGCCAGTTGGTCGGGGCGTCGTTTTGCCTACACGCTGACGCAGCCGATTCCCTACGGTCAAACCTTCAAAGTCTCCCTCGAGGATGCCGTTTCTGTGCCCCAAGGGAAACCGATCAAACCCTTTCAGGGACAGTTTCGCAGTCGCGATCGCGTGCTGGTCTATCTTGGCTCCGGGGTCGAAGAGGGGCGCCTCATCCTCTATAACCTAACGCTGCAACAGAAGACCTTCCTCAGTCCCCCCAATCTACGGGTGTTTGACTTTCAGCCCTATCCTGCTGGCGATCGCATTCTCTTTAGTGCCGGCGAGCGCGGCGAGCAAATGGGCTTTGACCCCCAACTGTACACCGTGACTACCGGGCTATACTTCAATGCCCCTGAAACCCCCCGCCGGCAACCTCGACCCGTGGGCGAAATTTCCCTAATCCTTGACAATAGCGAGTATCAAAACCTGCGCTTTCAGTTGGCCAATGACGGCAGCAAAATTGTGGTTCAGCGGGTAAATCGTCTCCAGCCTGCGGATAGCTCCCTGTGGCTCCTCGATGAAAATTTTCAGCCTCGGCGGCTCAACCAAGCGGCGGCCGGTGATTTTCGCATTGCCCCCGACAACCAGCATTTAATCATTGCCCAAGGGCAGGGGTTAGCGATTGTGCCCCTAGAAGCCGGCAATGGTGAGAGTGACTTTGACTTTTTGCCCCAGTATGGCATGGTGCTGGACTTTAGCCGCGATGGCCGGCAAGTGGCAGCGGTGAAGTTTAACCCCAATTTCTCGCGATCGCTCTATGTGGTGGACATCTTTGGCGAGCATAGAGAACTGCTAACCATCAATGGCTCAATCATTGCCGGTCAATTTGACCCCAAGGGGGAATTTCTCTATGCCATCCTCACCCGCATTGAAGGGGAAGGCCATTACCGCGAAGTTCCCTATCTTGCCCTCTTTGATCTGAAAACCAAGGAACTGTTCAAGCTCAAGGATTTTGACCCGCAGCAGGAACTCTACCTCAGTTTGGCACCCGATGGCCGTACATTGGCCGTTGACGCTGTTGAGGGACGGGAAATGCCCGATGTGGTGGATAATAGCGATCTCTATAGCGAGACTGCCCCCGTCAACCCCAGTCCCAGTGATCTGGCAGAACTGCCCACTGACCCCCAAGCACCCCCCCCGCCACCGCGTCAACTGCCCCCTCAACAGCATCAAATTTGGCTTTTCCCCCTAGAATTAAATCAAGATAAAATTGTCGTTGGGATGCCAGAACCTTTGGCACCCGGCTTGCACGCACGGTGGTTACCCTAACAATGGCAGCAGGAACGGGTCGGGTTGTCCTGAATCACTCTACCCATATTGAAGGCTTGATTCCCGTCTTGGAAAAATTGGCCAAAGTGGCGGGGATTAGTACCCTCACGCCCGGTGTCATTGCCCCTGTCAAAGGGAAATCCCCCCATCTACACCTACGGGTTTCGGTGCCCATCAAAGGTGGGTTTAAGGTGATTGCGCGGCGAGGCAAAACGGTGCAGGAGGTGTTTGTCATTACCCAACTGAGTGAAGCAGAACTCAAGGCTGCTATTGATGCCGTGCTGGCTTCCAAATGATCCATGCTCAAATCCATTGGCCAAGGCTTAGGGAATGAAACGAGCCGCCTGATTTTGCGACGCTTGGGGGAAGCCCTGATCACGCTGCTGTTGGCCTCGGCGTTGAGTTTTGCCATTATGCAGTTGGCACCGGGCAACTATCTGGACAATCTCAAGGCGGATCCCCAAATTTCCTTGGAACGCTTGCAGGAATTGGAGCGGCAATTTGGCCTTGACAAGTCCCCTGTAGAGCAATACTTTCGCTGGCTGTGGCAAATTATTCGCTATGGCAACTTCGGTACTAGTTTTGTCTATCAGCGATCGGTGGCCTCCCTATTGTGGGAGCGCGTACCCGCCACTCTCCTGCTCTCTTTTAGTTCGATTCTCCTCACATGGGGATTAGCCATCCCCTTAGGTATTTGGGCAGCGGTGACCCAAGATCGTTGGAGCGATCGCCTGCTGCGGGTCATTAGTTACATTGGCCAAGGGTTTCCCAGCTTCATTACCGCCCTCTTGCTGCTCTTTCTTGCCCAAAGCACCCCTTTGTTTCCGGTGGGGGGCATGACCAGTTTGTTTTACGACGACCTCCCTTGGTGGGGCAAAGTTCTGGATATTGGCTGGCACCTGATTTTACCGACTATTGCCCTCACCCTCACCAGCTTTGCGGGTTTACAGCGGCTCATGCGCGGGAATTTACTAGATGTGCTGCGCCAAAACTACATTCAAACGGCACGAGCCAAGGGACTCCCGGAATCACGGGTGATCTACGTCCATGCCCTACGCAATGCGGTGAACCCCCTCATTACCCTGTTGGGTTTTGAATTTGCCAGCCTCCTCAGTGGTGCTTTTATTGCCGAATTTTTCTTTAACTGGCCAGGTCTGGGGCGCTTAATTTTACAGGCGGTAACTGCCCAAGATATTTATGTCGTCATGGCCAGCCTGATGATGGGGGCAGTGATGCTGATTATTGGCAACCTCCTAGCGGATTTACTGCTCAAATGGGCTGACCCCCGCATTCGGTAACCCCGCAGAACCCAATTTTTACAAAAATCTATGGAGAGGCAACAGCTGAGCAAGGCGCTGGCTGGGCTTTGAGGCAGTAGCACCAATGGAACCATGTACAATGGGGCAAAGAGCAGTTTGAGGCTAGTCAGCCATGGGTCTAAACGTGGTTCATCTAGTGGGTCGTGTCGGCAGTGATCCCGACGTTCGCTATTTTGAGTCGGGGAGTGTGAAGTGTCGGCTGACCTTGGCCGTGAATCGCCCCACCAAGGACGATCAACCCGATTGGTTTAACTTGGAAATTTGGGGAAAAACCGCTCAGGTGGCTGCTGATTATGTGCGCAAAGGAACGCTGTTGGGTATCAAGGGCAGTCTCAAGTTCGATCGCTGGCAAGACCGCAACACGGGGGCTGATCGCTCCTCGCCGGTCATTTTAGTTGACCGAATGGATATTCTCAGTTCCAAGCGGGATACGGATCCCAGTGCCGTGCCAGCGGGCTATGTGCCAGAAATGTAGGGATACAATCGAGTTACCTGTTCGTCAAATCACAGTGTCCCTATCGTTGCTGCCATGCCCAATCCTGCCCGAGATTTTTGGCAGTCCATGACTCAAACCGTCACCCAAGCGGTGCAAACGGTACACTCTCGCTTTGATTGGCAACAGGTCTCCCTGCGGGAAAATGCTCGCACGCCCGAGTTATGGGTTGAGTTCAAAGGTCAACGCCAAGTCTTTCCCTTGGTTGGCGATCGCTATGTTATTGGCCGTAGCCACAGCCGTGCCGATATTATTGTCGATGCCGAGATTGTCAGTGGTACCCATGCCCGCCTCAAACGGCTCACCCCCACAGGCGTCTTTCAAATCCAAGACTTAGACTCCACCAACGGCATCTATCGCAAACGGCAGCGCCTGAAAACAAGTGAACTGCACCACGGCGATGTCATTACCCTTGGCCCCCCAGAGGTTAAAGGTGCTGTTACCCTCCGCTTCCACAATCCACCCCCCCCTTGGGTTCATGCTGTCACCTACAGTATTTGGGGGGCGATCGGCATCAGTGGCCTTGTAATGGGATTACTAGCTGCCGAAGCTAGCAAAGTGGCGGTGCGTCCCCTGCCTCCGATTGAGCAAGGGCCGATTATTCTCCTCGATCGCCAAGGGGAACTGATCAACCCAGTCGAAGATCGCCCCCACCGCGAACTGCAACGGCTCAATGAGTTTTCCCCTTACTTAGTCCATGGGGTCTTGGCCTCTGAGGATGTGCGCTACTACTGGCACTTTGGTGTTGATCCTCTGGGCATGGCGCGAGCGGTGGTGACCAATCTATTAACCCGCCAAACACGTGAAGGAGCAAGTACCCTATCCCAGCAGTTGGCACGTACACTCTTTCGTTCCCATGTGGGGATGGATGAGAGCCTCGGCCGCAAGTGGCGCGAAATGGCGGTTGCCCTGAAGCTGGAATTTTTCTACAGCAAAGAGGAGCTGCTGTTGGCCTACCTCAACCGCGTGTATCTGGGCTTAGGCAATCGCGGCTTTGAGGATGCGGCGCAATTCTACTTTGATAAGCCTGCCAAAGACTTGACGCTTAATGAGGCCGCCACGCTGGTGGGGATTTTGCCAGCACCGAACCGCTTTAACCCGGTGCGCGACTACGATGTGGCAGTGGATTATCGCAATCGTGTCATTTTGCGCATGGTGCAGCAGGGCTACATCAGCAAAGAAGAGGGCGATCGCGCCCGCCGCTCCCGCATTGAAATTAGTCCCAAGGCGCGGGAATTGCTCACCTCCCAGCGCTTTCCCTACTACACGGATCATGTCTATCAGGAACTTGCCCAACTCCTCGGTGAAAACCTCGCCCAAGAGGGCAACCTGATTGTGGAGACAGGCCTAGACCCCCGCTGGCAAGAACTGGCCGAAACCAGTCTGCGCAATTTTATCACCAGCACTGGCAGCGCCTATGGGGTTCATCAGGGGGGACTGATTACCCTGCGGCCGAGGGATGGTTTGATTCTTGCCCTCGTGGGTGGCGTGGATTACCAAAAAAGCCAGTTTAACCGTGCCACCCTTGCCCTGCGTCAACCGGGCTCCACATTCAAGGTGTTTGTCTATACCGAAGCCCTCCTGCAAGGCCATAGGGCTGGTGAAACCTTTTCCTGCGCGCCCGTCTTCTGGCAGGGGCAACAATTTGAGGGCTGTCGTGCAGGCGGTGGTGCGATGGATTTAGCCACAGCGTTAGCCCTTTCCGAAAATCCGATTGCTTTGCGCCTCGCCCAAACTGTTGGTTTAGAAGCCACGATTCAATTGGCAAGAGCAATGGGCATTACCACCCCCCTACAGGCAGTGCCCGGCCTTGTTCTCGGTCAAAGTGAGGTCACCCTCCTTGAAATCAGTGGTGCCTTTGCTGTGCTCGCCAATGAGGGACAGCGCATTCCGCCCCATGCCATTGTTTCGGTGCGCGATGGCGGTGATTGTAAAAGAACAAACGACTGGCAGACCTGTCGCCTGATCTACGCCGCGAGTGATGAAACACCTCAACGGGTGCTCGACCCAGCGATCGCCAATGAAATGACGCGTTTGCTGACCGCTGTTGTCAGCCGGGGGACGGGTCGTGCCGCCGCCATTGGCCGTTCTGTGGCGGGCAAAACGGGCACCACGAATGATGGTCGCGACCTTTGGTTTATTGGCTATGTGCCCGCTGCTGATGTCCTCACCGGAATTTGGCTGGGCAATGATGATAATAGCCCCACCCAAGGCAGTAGTGGGTTGGCTGCCGCTCTTTGGGGCGAATATATGGGGCGTGCCCTAAACTAGAGTTCCTTGGGAAAGAAACGCACCGCTTGCGCGGCCACTTTCACAGGGGTACCAACGGGTAAATTCACAGCAAGGGGCTGGCGGGCGTGGAGATCTTGACCGGAGGGCAGTTGAATACAGTAGCGATACTCGCGACCAAGGAACTGGCGATCGCGAATCACAAAGCAGCTGGTTGCCGCAGTGTCTGGCTGCAATTGCACATCCTCTTCCCGAATCATCACCTCCCCTTCCCTCTTGGGGAGTGCTTCCGGCAGGGGAAACACGCCAACATCCGTGCGTACCTGAGACCCTTCGGCACAGGCCGGCAAAAAGTTGGCTTGGGTAATGAAGCCTGCCACAAATCGCGAGGCCGGCTGGCAATAAATGTCTTGGGGGTTACCCACCTGCTCAATCTTGCCTTGACGCATCACCGCTAAGCGATCCGAGAGACTCAGGGCTTCCTCCTGATCATGGGTAACAAAAATTGCCGTTGTCCCTGTGCCCTTGAGAATGGTGCGTAATTCTTCCCGCAGTTGCAGTCGCACTTGGGCATCCAGATTACTCAGGGGTTCATCGAGGAGAATCACCGCTGGTTGGGGGGCGATCGCCCGCGCCAAGGCAACTCGTTGCTGTTGGCCACCCGACAACTCATGGGGATAGCGCTTTTTCAGATCCGCCAGCTGCACTAGAGCCAAAACTGCTGCCACCCGCTCCTGAATTTGCTGCTTGCTCAGGCGTTGTTGTTGCAAACCAAAGGCAATATTCTCCGCCACCGTCAAATGGGGAAACAGGGCGAAGTCCTGAAAGACCATGCCCAAAGACCGTTGCTCAGGGGGCACAAAGACATTTGCCGCTGCCACACAGCGATCGCCCACCCAAATTTCCCCAGCATCTGGCGTGTCCAGACCGGCAATTAAGCGCAGTAGCGTTGTCTTACCGCAACCCGAAGGCCCCAACAGCCCGAGAATTTCCCCCTCATGGACACAGAGGCTCACATCGCAAATCGCAGCAAAGCGGCCAAAGGATTTATGTAAGTGCTCAACCCGGACGGCTGTTTGAAGCGTTGGCATCAGGGAAAGTGTGGTCATGATCACCCAGAAAGCGAACTGTCTGCAATCAGTAAAGCGAAGGAGCACCCACTGCATTAGGAATTATTTGCAGTACAGCCCTTTTCTGAAATATTGGGTACGTCAGGTAAGTGAAATGCTGACCCACACGCGCTTTCGCAGTGCTAAGCATATTCATCCCTGTGAAAAGGGCTGTAACTAGTGCTCCTCATATTCTGGCACAAAAGTCCTCGCTTGTTGCAGAGATTTTGCAATTGCTACGCTCGCTGCCTAGGTTGCCACCCGCATCTAACTAGCATTGAGAATTCGCTGCACAATTTGCAGACCCGTCACCGCCTGCCAACCAAAAAGGATCACCAGAAACAGGTTGAGGGTCATGTGCAGGGCACGAGCGGCCTCACTGCCCTTTTGCATAAAGGGGGTCAAGCTGGCAGAAATTGCAATCAATGCCGTCATCCCTAGCCCGACAATCAAGTGCGGTCCGACAAAGAGCTTGCCATTATTGATGTAGGTGACCGCCATCCCGCCAATCGTCCCCATGACCATCAAAGCCAATAGGATGGCGCCAACTTGGTGGTGTTTGATATTTACCTTGGATTGGATCAGTGCTTTCTTTTCCTCGCCGCTGAGGGAGCGTAGGCGACGGGTTTGAATCCCTAAATACATGGCATAAAGCGTGAGCGCAAAAAGAATCCACATCAGCACCGGGTGGGCAAAGGTAATCACCGGCTTAAGAGGCTCAGGAATTTCAATCATTGTTTTCGTGAACAGAACTCGGCAGGCAAAGCATTCATCGAAAGTTTGCTTTTCATATCGTAATACAGCCCTTTTCTAAAATATGGCCTACACCAAGGGGGCGCGAGGCTTCCGTAATTTTGACTGCTGCCAGTGTGTTCCATCCCCGCGAAAAGGGCTGTAGGGTTTACCCATCTGTTCTAAAGATGACAAAACGTTAGACTGAGAGCAGGACCTCTCCTTCGGTGTGTCAATCCTTGGGAACACAATTTATGATGAAAACTTTTTGGCAACGTCTCAAATCTGTGACAGCAATTGTGGCAGTGGGGGTATTGATTGCCCATCTTGTCCTTGACAGTGGTGCCGCATGGGCAGCCCGCAGTGGTGGACGTGTCGGGGGTGGCTCCTTTAGTCGTCCGGCGCCCGCCCGTTCCTACCGTGCCCCCCGCAGTGATTACGGCGGCTATGCTCAGCCTGTTCCAGTCTATGGCGGTGGTTTTGGCTTTCCCTTCCTAATTCCCTTCTTTGGTTTTGGCGGTGGCTTTGGCGGCCTATTCACGATCATCATGATTGGTGTGCTGGCCAATATTTTAATCTCCACCTTCCGCAACTTCCGCAATAGCGGCGATGACTCAGAGATCTACCAAGACAACCCCGTGGTCTCGCTGCATACGCTGCATGTGGGACTCCTCGCCCAAGCTCGCGAACTCCAAGAGGAACTGAATCAACTAGCGCTCACCGCTGATACCCAAAGTCCCGAAGGTCTCACCAAAGTGCTGCAAGAGGCAACGCTTGCTCTGCTGCGCCATCCCCAATACTGGGTTTATGCCCACGCCAGCAGCCAAGAAACGAAACTGCTGCAAGCGGAAACAGCCTTTAACCAACTGGCGCTTGCGGAGCGCAGCAAACTCAGTGCAGAAACCCTCTCCAACTACCGCCGTGAAATTAAGCAGACAGCGATCGCCCCTGTGGTGAGCAATGATGTGGGTGAATATATTGTTGTAACTTTGGTGGTGGCTGCCACGGGTCGCTTGAAACTGCCCGCAGTCAATAATGACCTAGAGCTACGGCAAGCGCTGCAACAGTTGGGAGGCATTGGTAGCGATCGCCTACTGGCGGTCGAATTGCTCTGGCAACCCCAAGCCATTGGTGACACCCTCACTGCTGATGAGTTGCTAATGGCCTATCCACAACTGAAGCACCTCTAACCCCTAGGCCCCCTGAGCGGCTAAATGTACCGCGCCCCGCAATCCCACCTCTGGATTCGTAATCACTGCAACGTACAACTGCTCCATCAGGGGGCGAAATCGTCCCTTACTCACAAACCCTTGGCGAAACGTGCCATCGGTCATTTTCGGCAGAATTTTCGGGGCAATCCCTCCGGCAATCAGCACCCCCCCCAAGGGCAAACTTTTCAGGGCAAGGTTGCCAGCCTCTGCCCCATAGGCATCCACAAACATCCGTAAGGCTTCTGCACACAGAGGATCCCCCTCAAGGCCGTATTGACTGATCACGGCGGCGCGATCCTCCACCTCTGCCATGGCTGCTGCAACCACTGCTGATTCGGGAGCAAAGTGGACACTCTTGAGATACTCGTAAATTGCCACTAGCCCCGCGCCAGAAACCACCCGTTCCACAGAAACTCGCTCGTAGGTTTGCCACAAATAGCGCAATAGACCCATTTCCTGTTCATTGCGGGGTGGAAAGTCGGTGTGGCCGCCCTCTAGGGGCATCACTTGGTAGCGATCGCCCTGCCAAATCATCAGTGCTTCCCCTAATCCAGTACCTGCTCCCAATAGGGCAATAGGCGCCTGGGGGCGCCGCGGTCGCTCCTGAAGGACAACAAAATCCGTCGGCGGTAACACCAATGCACCATAGGCCACGGCTGCAAAATCATTCAGCAGCGTCACGCAAGGGATCTGCAATGCCGTTTCTAATTCAGCACCACTGACCCGCCAGCCCAAATTGGTTACCTGAGCCACTTGGTCAATCACAGGCCCCGGAATCCCCAGACAAGCCCGCTGGGGATGGGCAGGACTCTCCTTGAGGAACATTTGCAAAAGAGCTGTCAAGTCAGGGAAATCGCGGCTGGCGTATTTCGCCCTGTGGAGCAAATGCCAATCGCTACCCACCACATCCCATAACTCGATGAGAGTTTTTGTGCCACCCACATCGGCGCCAAGTACAACGGTCATTGCCCACCCCTTGCTAACTCACGCTATGGGCTAACACTCGCTGCATCACGAGGGCGTAGGCATCCTCAATGGCGCCCAAATCTTGGCGAAAACGATCTTTATCGAGAATGCGCTTCTCAGGATCACTTTCATCCTGATTCCAGAGGCGGCAACTGTCGGGACTAATTTCATCCGCCAAGAGAATCTCCCCCGTCGGACTGCGGCCAAACTCCAGCTTAAAGTCCACCAAGGTAATGCCACACTCAGCAAAAAAGCGACTGAGATGGGTATTGACGGCCAAGGCCATTTCCCTGATCTTTGCGACTTCCTCATCTGTGGCAATCTGCAATAGGCGCAGGCGATCGCCCGTGAGCAGCGGATCACCAAGATCATCATTCTTGAGGTAAAACTCCACCAAGGGGGGATTGAGTTCTAATCCCAAGGGCAATCCCGTCTGCCGACAAAGGCTTCCCGCTGCCCGATTGCGCACCACCACCTCAAGGGGAATAATCTCTACTCGCCGAATGTGCATCTTGTTTGGCGCCACTTGGGCAATAAAATGGTTGGGGATGCCCTGAGCCGCCAGATACCGAAACAAATGGCTGGCGATCGCGCAGTTCATCACTCCCTTGTTTTGGATCGAGCCGCGCTTCTGAGCATTAAAGGCGGTGGCATCATCCTTGAACGCCGCCAGCAAGATGTCTGGATCCGCTGTGGCATAAATAATCTTTGCCTTGCCTTCGTACAAGGGAGAGAACTGAGTCATAAAAATGAGGTGCGTCTAAAAGCCAGATCTAGCCTAGCAAAGGCAGTCCCCCAATCCACAGCAGCTTGCTATAGGATAATCCCAATGGCTAAACCCCTCTTCGGCAAATTGGCATAGACTGACGGCAGGAGATAGATAGCGATGCCTCACTTCAGTAATCAACAGGCAGAAAAACTGGCAGAAATTGGTGCCTTCCTCCGCGAAAAGCGACGGGAAGTGGGTCTAAGTCTTGAGGAGTTGGCCGCCAAAACGTTGGTGCGCCAGTCAATCCTTGCAGCCATTGAAAATGCCAACCTTGAGGAGTTACCCGAACCCGTCTATACCCAAGGATTTATTCGCCGTTTTGCCGATGCCCTTGGCCTTGATGGCAAAAGTATTGCCGCCAATTTTCCAACAGTGGCTGACCCTGTGGAGCGCCCCGATAAACCCAGTGTTCCCAAGGGTGGCATAGGTTGGCAGTTGCGCCCAATTCACCTCTACCTGATGTACTTTGCCCTCGTGGCAGCGGCAGTGGCTGGGTTGGCCTATCTCTTTCGTCCCCAAGCCCAAAGCATCACCGATTTAGCCCCCGCACCGACCCCTACCGCGTCCCCCAGCCCCACACCCACCCCCACAGCAGCGGCAACACCGACGCCCAGCCCTACGACCCCTGAAACGGTTGAGGTCAAGTTGTCCCTCTCCGATGCCTCGTGGCTCGAGGTGGAAGCCGATGGTCGAGTTGTCTATGCCGGTATTTTGGAGTCGGGAACAGAGCGCAGTTGGCAAGCCAAGGAACGTTTAATTGTCCGCACGGGGAATGCTGGCGCTGTCAAGGTGAGTGTCAATAATGGTCCGTCCCAACCGATGGGGCAACTGGGAGAAGTGACAGAAAAAGAATTTCTTGCTAGTCAGGCCACTTCAGAGAGGGCAACCACGTCAACAGCACCTGAGCGTACCGTTTCCAACTAGGTCACCCTCAATGGATGCAGCAACCACCTATCAAGTGGGGGGCAGTTTACCCACCACATCGGCAGTCTATGTCCGACGGCAAGCGGATGCGGATCTGTTGGCTGCCCTCACCGCTGGCGAATTTTGCTATATTCTCAATTCGCGGCAAATGGGCAAATCCAGCTTGCGGGTGCAGGTGACGCAGCAATTGATGACAATGGGGTACCGCTGTGCTGCCCTCGACATTACCAAAATTGGCAGCCAAAATATTCAACCCGAGCAGTGGTATGCCAGCTTTGTGGGTGCCCTCATTCAGGGATTTCAGTTAACTGATGTGGTCTCCTTGCGCTCTTGGTGGCGCGATCGCCAGCTGGTGTCACCCATTCAGCGCCTCAGTGATTTCGTAGAAACAGTGCTGCTTGCCCACACCCGTGAACCTCTTGTCATTTTTATTGATGAAATTGATAGTTTGTTGAGTCTGCCCTTTTCCACCGATGATTTTTTTGCTTGGATCCGCGCTTGTTACAACCAACGGGCAGATTATCCCGAATATCAGCGCTTAACCTTTGCTCTCTTTGGCGTGGCCACTCCCGATCAACTGATTCAAGATAAGCAACGCACCCCCTTTAACATTGGTTGTGCCATTGATTTACAGGGATTTACCCTTGCGGAAGCCACCCCCCTACTCAAGGGCATTGCCCATCTTAGCGACAACCCCGATCAACTCTTGGCGGAAATTCTCAATTGGACGGGTGGCCAACCCTTCTTGACCCAAAAACTCTGTCGCCTGCTGCAACACCACGGGTCATTCATGCCAACGTCAACCCTCTCCCAGCAGTTAGCCCAGTTTGTCCAAGAGCATATCCTTCAGGATTGGGAGCGGCAAGATGAACCCGAACACCTCAAGACCATTCGCAATCGCTTGCTGGCTGATGAACAGCGCATCGGTCGGCTCTTGGGTCTCTATCAGCGGGTTTTAGAAACGGGGGGCATTCCCCTTGATGGCAGTAGTGAGCAGCGTGCCCTCGCTCTAACGGGACTGGTGTGTCAGCGCCAAGGCAAATTGCAAGTCTTTAACCCCATCTATGCCCATATTTTTGACGCTGCGTGGGTGGAGCAACAACTGGCACAACTGCGCCCCTACAGTGAGGAGTTCCAAGCATGGCTGCGCTCTGGGGGGAGTGATAGCTCCCGTCTCCTGCGGGGACAAGCCCTTGAGGAAGCGTTGATCTGGGCCAGTGGCAAAAGTCTCAGTGATCTGGATTATCAGTATCTTTCTGCCAGTCAGGAGGCCAACCAGAAAGCGATTCAAGACACGTTACTGCTCGAGCGCCAAGAAAAGGAGGCGATCAGTGCTGCCAACCGCATTCTCGAGGCAGCTCGCCAAAAAGCCAGTCGTCTGACCCGCCGCGCCCTCATGGCTCTTGGTATTGTTTCTGTGATTTCTCTGGGGGTAGCGGCAATTTTGGCAAAAACCTATGCAGATCTGCAAGCCTCCCAAGAAAGTCTAGCCCTTGAGCAAACCAGTAATGATCTTCTGGAACAGTTTCAAGCCCAAGAGTTACCCGCCCTTTTAGCAGGTATTGAGGCAGGACGCCACTTAAAACGACTGGTGGGCGATCGCCCCCTGAGTCAATACCCTACGACGCGCCCCCTCTTTGTGCTCAATTTTTTCCTCGATCACATTCAAGCCCGCAACCAATGGCAGAGTGACAATACCCCCCTGATGGCGGCCTTTTTGACGGCTGATGGTCAGCAGTTCAGCATTAGTGAAAGCGGCCTTGTCGAATTTTGGCGAGTGAACGGCGAGCGACTGAGTGCCCAGTCTTTGGAGATTGGCAATGTCAAACTGGCGCGGATCAGCCCTGCGGGCGATCGCGTGGGTCTGCTCAATAATAAGGGCGAAATTTCCCTGTGGCGTGTCGAAGTGCAAAAACTTATCTTTGAACGGCGTTTGCCTGCCTTACCGATCAATAACTTTCGCTTTAGTCCAGAGGGGCAGGAGTTGACGGCCACCACAACTACAGGGGATATGCTGCGTTGGAGCCTTGAAGGGGAATTACTGGCCACTATTCCCACCCCTAGCCAGAGTATCAATAGCTTGAGTTATGCCATCAGGGGCGATCGCTTGGCCACTGCCGATGAAGAAGGCTGGATTCGGGTTTGGTCCCGTCAGGGGGAACTGCTCCAAGCATGGCAAGTCCAAGCCGATCTTCCCGTTCCCCAAACCAGTTTGACCTATCTCAGCAATGGCCAACTGGCGACGGTAGGCAAAGATGGCACCCTCCGCCTTTGGAACACCAAGGGGCAGCAAATCAATCAATGGCGTGTCAGTGCAGCCCCAGTGTATTTTGTGGGTACGTCTCCTGTGGGCTATCGTCTATTGACCCTGAGCACAGATAACACGATGCGTCTGTGGCAGCCAACGGGTGAACTGATTGCTGAGTTGGGGAGTCATGAACGCCTGATCAATACCGTCAGCTTTAATCCAACGGGGTCAGTTCTCCTCAGTAGCGATCGCGGGGGGCAAATGACGCTGTGGTACCTCGATCATCACCGCACGGAACACTGGTTTGCCGATCAAGAAAGTATTTGGACAGTGGCCTTAGATCCCCAAGCAGCCACAGTGGTCACGGGGGGCAAAGATGGTCGCGTCAAGTACTGGCGACGGGATGGCACGCTCCTTGCCACAACCCCAGTTCTCGATCCTCAAGGCATCAACCAAGTGCTCTTTAGTCCCAGTGGCCAGCGGGTGGCGATCGCCACCAAAGGGGGAAAATTAGTGATCTGGAACCTTGCGGATCGCTCCCAGCAAATCTGGCAACTGCCCATCGAGGCTCCCCTCTACACCGTGTCCATGGATCCCCAACGACGGTACTTAGCCGCAGGCGATGAAAAAGGCACTATTTATCTTGTTGACCTCCAGCGGCCAGAGAACATTCAAAAGCGCAAAAGTGAAGGGGAAATTTGGAGCCTCAGCTTCCATCCGACACTCCCCCTGCTGGCGAGTACGGGGTCTGCGGGCACAATTGAGGTCTGGAATTTTGAGGGCGATCGCCTTGCCTATCGCCTGAACCCTGATGCAGGATGGCTGGCCGGTCTTGAATTTAGTGCCAACGGCCAATTCCTAGCGGCGGCTGGCGAAAGTGGCTCCGTCTATTTGTGGTCAATTCACGGCAAAACTGCCCCCAGCAACCCCCGTGTGTTTCGTGCTCACCAGCGGAGTATTGTCAGTCTCGGTCTGAGCCCCGATGGTGAAATGATTGCCACCGCCTCCCCCGATCGCAGTGTGCGGGTTTGGAACCAAAGAGGCCAGCTCATTACACTGATTGATCGTATTTCTGCCATTCCCTACAGCGTTGATGTGAGTGGCCAAGACGAACTTTATGTGGCGATCGGTACCGAGGATGACGAGGTCTTGATTAGCCCACTGGCCACCCTAGGACAGTTATTAACCAGTGCCTGTGACTGGCTCAAGGACTACCGTCAACAAAATCCCGCTGTTGCTCAAGCCTGTCCCTAAACGCTTGCAAGGGAAGCAAGGGGATTCGGAACCTCCTCGCTGGTGAATTGCCCCATTAGCACATACTCCAAGCGCAGCTTCAGCCACTGAATAAATTGCTGGTTGGTGGAGATAATGGCTGCGGCGGGCTGTGGACAACGTCCCTTCTGTTCAGCAAACTGGGGCTGCTCTAAAAACGCCGGCTCGGGCACCAGCCAAAAATCAATCTCCTTACCCTGCTCCCGGTAGTGACGCTGTCGCTCGCGAAACACTTCCTCAAGGGGTTCTTCCTCAGTCAAAAACTTTTTGCTTGCGAGAATGTAATAGTACGTCGCCATAGGGATCTATGCAAAACCACAACATATTCTATACAGTCCTCAGCTTAGCATAGGGGGAACACCTGCCTCCATAACACTCTAGTTCTGAAGTTTCTGGTCGGAGCGATCGCTCTTCCTCGCCCATGCACCGCGACTCTCTCTTTTACCAACTGTTTGCCCAGCTGCCCCAGACCCTCTTTGACCTTTTGGGCAGAGACACACCGCAGGGGTATCGTTTTGACTCCGTGGAACTCAAGCAAACCGCCTTTCGCATGGATGGCGTCTTCGTGCCCCCTGACCCCTCGGGAATAGTCTATTTTTGTGAAGTGCAGTTTCAGCGGGACAACACCTTTTATGAACGCTTCTTTGCGGAAATCTTTCTCTATTTGCGGCTGTATCGCCACACCTTTTCTGACTGGCAAGCGGTGGTGATTTATCCCTATCGTCAAGCAGAACAAGTGTCCTTTGACCCCTATGAGGTGTTGGTGAATAGTCATCGCCTGCATCGGGTCTATTTGAATGAACTGGGGTCACTTGAGGGGTTGCCATTGAGCCTAGCGCTGATGCAACTCACCGTGCTAACCGAAGCAGAGATGCCGACAGCAGCACGGTTGCTGGCAGAGCGCACTCGCACAGAGGCAGTGCCAAAGCCAGAAGTCATAATAGAGTTAATCACCACCATTGTGTTGTACAAGTTTACGGAGCTGAGTCGGCAGGAGGTGCTGCGCATGCTGGGGTTTACGACGGAAGAGTTGAAGCGGACGCGGTTTTATCGGGACGTCTATGCTGAGGCACGGGAAGAGGGGTTACAAGAGGGGCGAGCACAAGGGCGAGAAGAAGGACGAGAAGAGGGACGGCAACAAGGGCTACAGCAAGGCGAAGCAGCCGTTGTCCTGCGGCAGTTAAGGCGGCGGTTTGGCAGTGTGCCCAATGACCTTGAAGAACGGATTCGTCAGCTCTCTCCCGATCAAATCGAAGCGTTGGCAGAAGCACTTCTAGACTTCACTGACCTAGAGGCAGTGTTTGCGTGGCTAAATCGCTCTTCCTAGCCCATGCACCGCGACTCCCTCTTTTACCAACTGTTTGCCCAGCTACCCCAAACCCTCTTCGACCTTTTGGGCAGAGAAGCGCCGCAGGGGTATCGTTTTGACTCCGTGGAACTCAAGCAAACGGCCTTTCGCATGGATGGCGTCTTCGTGCCCCCTGACCCCTCGGGAATCGTCTATTTTTGTGAAGTGCAGTTTCAGCGGGACAACACCTTTTATGAACGCTTCTTTGCGGAAATCTTTCTCTATTTGCGGCTGTATCGCCACACCTTTTCTGACTGGCAAGCGGTGGTGATTTATCCCCATCGTCAAGCAGAACAAGTGTCCTTTGACCCCTATGAGGTGTTGGTGAATAGTCATCGCCTGCGTCGGGTCTATTTGAATGAACTGGGGTCACTTGAGGCGTTGCCATTGAGCCTAGCGCTGATGCAGCTCACAGTGTTACCTGAAGCAGAAATGCCGACAGCAGCACGGTTGCTGGCAGAACGCACTCGCATAGAGGCGGTTCCAAGGCCAGAAGTCATAATGGAGTTGATCACCACCATTGTGTTGTACAAATTCACCAAGCTGAGTCGCGAGGAGGTGCTGCGCATGCTGGGGTTTACCACTGAGGAACTAAAGCGGACGCGGTTTTATCAAGAGGTTTATGCTGAGGCGCGAGAGGATGGATTACAGCAGGGATTACAGCAGGGATTACAGCAGGGATTGCAACAGGGACTGCAACAAGGATTGCAACAAGGATTGCAACAAGGATTGCAGCAAGGATTGCAACAAGGATTGCAACAAGGATTGCAACAAGGGCTACAGCAAGGCGAAGCAGCCGTTGTCCTGCGGCAGTTAAGGCGGCGGTTTGGCAGTGTGCCCAATGACCTTGAAGAACGGATTCGTCAGCTCTCTCCCGATCAAATCGAAGCGTTGGCAGAAGCACTTCTAGACTTCACTGACCTAGAGGCAGTGTTTGCGTGGCTAAATCGCTCTTCCTAGCCCATGCACCGCGACTCCCTCTTTTACCAACTGTTTGCCCAGCTACCCCAAACCCTCTTCGACCTTTTGGGCAGAGAAGCGCCGCAGGGGTATCGTTTTGACTCCGTGGAACTCAAGCAAACGGCCTTTCGCATGGATGGCGTCTTCGTGCCCCCTGACCCCTCGGGAATCGTCTATTTTTGTGAAGTGCAGTTTCAGCGGGACAACACCTTTTATGAACGCTTCTTTGCGGAAATCTTTCTCTATTTGCGGCTGTATCGCCACACCTTTTCTGACTGGCAAGCGGTGGTGATTTATCCCCATCGTCAAGCAGAACAAGTGTCCTTTGACCCCTATGAGGTGTTGGTGAATAGTCATCGCCTGCGTCGGGTCTATTTGAATGAACTGGGGTCACTTGAGGCGTTGCCATTGAGCCTAGCGCTGATGCAGCTCACAGTGTTACCTGAAGCAGAAATGCCGACAGCAGCACGGTTGCTGGCAGAACGCACTCGCATAGAGGCGGTTCCAAGGCCAGAAGTCATAATGGAGTTGATCACCACCATTGTGTTGTACAAATTCACCAAGCTGAGTCGCGAGGAGGTGCTGCGCATGCTGGGGTTTACCACTGAGGAACTAAAGCGGACGCGGTTTTATCAAGAGGTTTATGCTGAGGCGCGAGAGGATGGATTACAGCAGGGATTACAGCAGGGATTGCAACAAGGACTGCAACAGGGATTGCAACAGGGACTGCAACAGGGACTGCAACAAGGATTGCAGCAAGGATTGCAACAAGGATTGCAACAAGGGCTACAGCAAGGCGAAGCAGCCGTTGTCCTACGGCAGTTAAGGCGGCGGTTTGGCAGTGTGCCCAATGACCTTGAAGAACGGATTCGTCAGCTCTCTCCCGATCAAATCGAAGCGTTGGCAGAAGCACTCCTAGACTTCACTGACCTAGAGGCAGTGTTTGATTGGCTCGATCACTCCGCCTAAGAATACTGCCTCGCGTGTTGATCTATTGGGTTGACATGCCCTAGACCCAAGAGGGGTAACATCGGCTGTTAAAATTTGTGATGGATTATCCATACGTGCAGCATTTTTGCCCTTAGGAGAGAACTGATTTGAGCGAAGCAGCCGTTGCCATTGTCACTGGTGCCTCACGGGGAATTGGTCGGGCGATCGCCCTCGAGCTGGCAAAAGCAGGAGCCACGGTAGTGGTTAACTACGCCCGTTCTGCTGAAGCTGCCCTTGAAGTGGTGCAAATGATTGAACAGCAAGGGGGAACAGCGATCGCGATTGCTGCCGATGTGTCTGTCCCTGAGCAGGTCGATACCCTTGTGGCCAAAACTGTGGACACCTATGGCCGCGTCGATGTGCTGGTCAACAATGCCGGCATTACCCGCGACACGCTGCTGCTGCGCATGAGCCTCGAGGATTGGCAGGCCGTGATTAACCTGAACCTGACGGGGGTCTTCCTGTGTACCCGTGCGGTGAGTAAACTGATGCTCAAGCAAAAGCGGGGACGAATTATCAACATTGCCTCTGTGGCCGGGCAAATGGGCAACCCTGGCCAAGCCAACTACAGTGCTGCCAAAGCAGGCGTGATTGGGTTTAGCAAAACTGTGGCCAAAGAACTCGCCAGTCGGGGCATTACCGTGAATGCCGTTGCCCCCGGTTTTATTGCCACTGAGATGACCGCTGGACTCAAGGCGGAGGACATTCTTAAATTCATTCCTCTAGGGCGGTATGGTGAACCCACAGAAGTGGCGGGGATGGTGCGCTTTTTGGCCTTGGATCCGGCAGCCGCTTACATTACGGGGCAAGTCTTCAATGTGGATGGTGGTATGGTGATGGCCTAGGCGCCTTGGAGTAGTGCAACAACCCATGACCGACGCGATTACCCTCCCCAGTCAATACGATCCCAAGCAAACCGAGGCCAAATGGCAACAGCTTTGGGAAAGCAGTGGTGTCTTTCACGCCGATCCCAACCACCCCGGCAAGCCCTATTGCATTGTCATTCCGCCTCCGAATGTCACCGGCAGTTTGCACATGGGGCACGCCTTTGAGCACGCCCTGATTGATGTGCTGATTCGCTATTACCGCATGATTGGTCGCAACGTTCTCTGGCTGCCGGGGACAGACCATGCCAGTATTGCTGTTAGCACGATTTTGGATCAACAGTTGCAGGCGGAGGGCACCAACCGCTTTGCCTTGGGACGAGAGGCCTATCTCCAGCGGGCTTGGGCGTGGAAGGAGTCATCGGGCAATACGATTGTCGGCCAAATTCGTCGCTTGGGACTATCGGTGGATTGGTCGCGCGAACGCTTCACCATGGACGAGGGGTTGTCGCGGGCGGTGCTGACCGCCTTTAATCGCCTCTATGAAGCAGGGCTGATCTATCGCGGTAAGTATTTGGTGAACTGGTGCCCCGCCAGTCAATCGGCGGTCTCGGATTTAGAAGTGGAAAACCGTGAAGTACAGGGGCATCTCTGGCATTTTCGCTATCCGCTGACGGATGGCTCAGGCTATTTGGAGGTGGCGACGACCCGGCCAGAAACGATGCTGGGAGATACAGCGGTGGCGGTTCACCCTGAGGACGATCGCTATCGCCATTTGATTGGCAAAACGCTGCAGCTTCCCCTGATGAATCGGGAAATTCCCATTATTGGCGATTCCTTAGTAGATCCGACCTTTGGCACCGGCTGTGTGAAAGTCACCCCAGCCCACGATCCCAATGATTTTGTCATGGGGCAACGCCATCACCTACCCATGATTAACCTGATGAATAAGGATGGCACCCTCAATGAGAATGCTGGCGAGTTTGCGGGTCTGGATCGCTTTGTGGCGCGTCAACAGGTGGTGGCTCGCCTAGAGGCAGAGGGCTTTTTGGTACGGGTGGAGGACTATAAACACACCGTTCCCTATAGCGATCGCGGCAAAGTGCCCATTGAACCGCTCCTCTCTACCCAATGGTTTGTGAAAATTCGTCCCCTCGCGGATGCCACCCTCAAGGCACTGGATAAAAAGCACTCCCCCCGCTTTATCCCCGATCGCTGGGCAAAGGTCTATCGCGATTGGCTGGTGAACTTACGGGATTGGTGTATTTCACGGCAACTGTGGTGGGGGCATCAAATTCCCGCTTGGTATGTGGTCAGTGAAACCGAAGGCGAAGTGCGCGATGACACGCCCTTTGTGGTGGCCATGGATGAGGCCGCTGCCCGCGCCAAGGCGATCGCCCAATTTGGCAAGGAGATTCAGCTCCAGCAGGATCAGGACGTACTGGATACGTGGTTTTCCTCTGGTCTATGGCCCTTTTCCACCTTGGGCTGGCCGGATGATACGCCAGACTATCACTGCTACTACCCTACTGCCACCTTGGTCACCGGCTTTGACATCATCTTTTTCTGGGTGGCGCGGATGACAATGATGGGGCAGTACTTCACCGGTAAAATCCCCTTCCGCGATGTCTATATCCACGGCTTGGTGCGGGACGAAAACAACAAAAAAATGTCCAAGTCTGCCAACAACGGCATTGACCCCTTGGTTTTAATTGAAAAATACGGCACCGATGCCCTGCGCTATAGCTTAGTCAAGGAAGTGGTCGGCGCCGGACAGGATATTCGCCTAGAGTACAACCGCAAAACCGATGAATCGGCAACCGTCGAAGCTGGCCGCAACTTTGCCAACAAGCTTTGGAATGCCTCTCGCTTTGTGCTGCTGAATCTAGAGGGGCAAACCCCCAGCCAGTTGGGGACACCGCGGCGGCGGGACTTGGCGGCTAGCGATCGCTGGATTCTCAGTCGCTACCACACGGCCATTCAAACCACCCGCGAACGCATTGAAAGCTATGGCCTTGGGGAGGCGGCCAAGGGACTCTACGAATTCATCTGGGGGGATTTTTGCGACTGGTACATTGAACTGGTGAAACCCCGTTTGCAAGGGGAAAACGCCAAAGCCAAGCGCACGGCGCAACAGGTGCTAGCTACGGTTCTCGATGGTATCCTGAAGCTGCTCCATCCTTTCATGCCCCACATTACAGAGGAAATTTGGCACACGCTGCATCAGGTGGGAGACAGGGAAGTTTTAGCGGTACAACCCTACCCGAAAGTGAATCGCCGCGCCATTGACCCTGACCTTGAAGCCCAATTTAGCCTTTTGATTGAAACCATCCGCACCCTGCGCAATCTGCGGGCAGAGGCGGGGATTAAGCCGGGGTTGTATATTACGGCCTTGATTGAGGCCAGTGCTGAGGAAGCACCGATCTTTGAGGCTGGGGCGACAGATATTCAACACCTAGCGCGTCTCGAGTCGCTAACCATTGGTACTGGACTGCAAATTCCGCAGCAGGTGTTTAGTGGTGTGGTTGGCAAAAGCGAGGTGCTCATTCCCCTAGCGGGGGTCGTAGATGTGGAGGCCTTGGTAACAAAACTCCAGAAGGAGGGCGATCGCCTGACCAAAGACATTCAATCTTTAACGGCTCGCCTCAACAACCCCAATTTTGTTAACAAAGCTCAACCAGAGGTGGTGGCTACGGCTCAGGCGCAACTGACCGCTGCCCAACAGCAACTCGCGATTATTCAGCGCCGACTCCAATCCCTGAGTGCCGATGCCTAAACCCAATTCTGATCAGTAGAAAACGGCACCGCAAGCAGTCGAAGCCTATTTGCGCGATCGCTCGCCTCGTTAACATGCAATAAAAAGCAATAAAAAATAGGGGGGTGTTTCCCCCCTGAAATGGACTGAGAAAATCTCAGCCTTAGTAGCGATAGCCGCCGTAGCCGCTGTTGGCCTGATTGGGCTTGTAGACAATAAAGCCCATCACTTGGCACTGCTTGATATTGTCAAAGGCCACCACCCGGACGAAGCAGTTGGGATATTCCGAGCGGCACTGCTGCACCTCGTTGAGCACCTCTTGGGCATTGGTGCAGTTAAACAGGGGCAGCTTCCACATCGTCCAGTAGTGAATCTCAGCATCAGAGGTTTCGTTGAACTCTACGCAGGGGTGGTAACCCTGATCAATGGCGTACTGGATTTGGCGAGCAATTTGGGCGTCACTGAGGGGAGGCAGGTAGGAGAAGGTTTCGTAACGACGCTCTTTGGGCAGTGTTTTCATAGGTTCCTCAATTGGTTCACAGTCAACAAATTATTCAGGGGTTTCTGGGTTGCTGCTCTCAACATTGGCTTCCGACACTTGGGTCATTCGCTCCAGTTGTTGACAGCGTTGTTGCAAATTGGCCTGCTGGATGCCCGCACGTAGCATTTCTGGCAGGTAGTCTGCCACCATTTCCGCAAGATGTTCGCGTACCGTGAGGATGCGAAAACCGAGATCGGGCTGTTCGCGAAAGAGGGCTTCCAAGTAGCGTTCACCGTCTTGGATACTTTCTTGACTCGTGAACTGGTGTAGCCAGAGCGATCGCGGTGGATCGGTTTCGGCCAGTTGCCCAATCACGGTTCGCACGGCCTGATAGGTGAGATAACTCATCAGGGTTTTGGTGGTTTGCTTCGCAATGTGCTTGACATCCATAGACCTACGGGGAAATCGTTGCCGTAGCTCCGATTGAACCCCAACTGCACCACCTAGATCGTGTCTTGCGCTTCAAACTCGAACTTGATTTCTTTCCAGAGTTCGCAGGCAGCAGCCAGTTCTGGACTCCAGCGAGCGGCTTCGCGGATGATGTCGCTGCCTTCGCGCATCAGGTCACGACCTTCGTTGCGGGCTTGGATGCAGGCTTCAAGGGCGACCCGGTTCGCAGTTGCCCCCGGTGCATTCCCCCAAGGGTGACCAAGTGTGCCGCCCCCAAATTGCAGCACAGAATCATCACCAAAAATGTCCACCAGTGCGGGCATGTGCCAGACGTGAATGCCACCAGAAGCCACCGCCATCACTCCTGGCATCGAGGCCCAGTCTTGGGTGAAGTAAATGCCACGAGAGCGATCCTGCTCAATGTAGTTTTCCCGCAACAGATCGATAAAACCAAGGGTGATGGCTTTATCCCCTTCCAGCTTACCGACAACGGTACCGGTGTGGATGTGGTCACCACCAGACATCCGCAAGCACTTGGCCAAGACCCGGAAGTGGATGCCGTGGTTTTTCTGACGGTCAATCACAGCGTGCATAGCGCGGTGAATGTGCAGTAGCATGCCATTGTCACGGCACCATTTGGCCAAGGTAGTGTTGGCAGTGAACCCCGCGGTCAGGAAGTCATGCATGATGATGGGCATTTCCAGTTCTTTGGCAAACTCTGCCCGCTTCAGCATTTCCTCGCAAGTGGCAGCGGTTACGTTGAGATAGTGGCCTTTGATTTCGCCAGTTTCAGCCTGGGCTTTGTGAATGGCATCGGCGACAAACAGGAAGCGATCGCGCCAGCGTTGGAAAGGCTGGGAGTTGATGTTTTCGTCATCTTTGGTGAAGTCCAGACCACCGCGCAAGCATTCATAAACAGCACGGCCATAGTTTTTCGCCGACAGACCCAGTTTCGGCTTAATGGTGCAGCCCAAGAGGGGACGACCGTATTTATTCAATTTGTCGCGTTCCACTTGAATCCCGTGGGGTGGCCCTTGGAAGGTTTTCAGGTAAGCCACAGGAATCCGCAGGTCTTCAAGGCGCAGCGCTTTGAGGGCTTTGAAACCAAACACGTTCCCCACAATGGAGGTCAGCATGTTGGTGACCGAGCCTTCTTCAAAGAGATCCAGCGGGTAGGCAATGTAGGCGATGAACTGATTATCTTCACCCGGCAGGGGCTCGATGTCGTAGCAGCGACCTTTGTAGCGATCCAAGTCGGTCAGCAGGTCGGTCCACACGGTGGTCCATGTCCCTGTCGAGGATTCGGCGGCAACGGCGGCAGCAGCTTCTTCAAAGGGCACGCCCGGCTGCGGGGTCACACGAAAGGCCGCTAGAATATCAGTGTCTTTGGGGGTGTAATCCGGGGTGTAATAGGTCAGGCGGTAATCTTTTACCCCTGCCTGATACCCAGCTTTCTGGGATTTAGATTGCGTGTAGGCCATAGACATTTTTCCTCTTTAACAGCTACTGTGCCAAGTAGAGCAATCTCTACGGGCAACCTTTGCAATGGGTAGTGTGAACGCTACGATTCCCCGAAAATGGGGCAAAATTGAGCAATGCAAAACTCAGCGAGAGGATGCAACCATCCGCAAGCCTGTGATATGGTCGTAGGTCTTATGCTTAGCATCAGCTTAGTTGATACCCAATGCAATAACTTTTGCTTTGGAGATTCTTAATTATTCTATAGGTTTGGGTTATCAATCTTTAGAGTTGTTTATGGGTTTCTAATCAGAGGCGCATAACTATAGTCTTCTCTCTATTCAAAAATGATTGAGGATTATCCGAAATCAATTGAATGGCACTCATGGGGGGCGATCGCTCTATTGTTTTTGTAAAAAAGGGGGTGGAATTTCTATGAGTCCGATCATTCAATGGTATCCCGGCCACATTGCCAAGGCCGAACGTGCCCTCAAGGAACAACTGAAACAGGTGGATGTGATCTTAGAAGTGCGGGATGCACGGATTCCCTTGGCCAGTTGCCATCCCCAAATTCGGCAGTGGGCCAGTGGCAAGCAACGCCTCTTAGTGCTCAATGGTATGGACAGGATTAGCGATCGCGATCGCCAAGAGTGGCTCACTTGGTTTGAGACCCAAGGAGAAACCGTCTTTTTCACCAATGCGCAGCGTGGGGAAGGCATTTACCGTCTCCAACAGGCGACGGTGCAGGCAGGGGCTGTCATGAATCAACGCCGCCAACAGCGGGGCATGCAAGTAAGAGCCGTGCGGGCTGTGGTTCTGGGATTTCCCAATGTGGGCAAATCTGCCTTGATCAATCGCCTTTTGCAGCAGCGGGTGGTCGAGAGTGCCGCTCGGCCGGGGGTGACGCGGCAACTGCGTTGGGTGCGTTTGTCCCCCACCTTGGAACTCTTGGATGCGCCGGGGGTGTTGCCCATGAATTTCAAGAACCAAGACGCTGCGGTGAAACTAGCCATTTGCGATGACATTGGCCAAGCTGCCTACGATCCTTGTCGGGTGGCGCCGATTCTTGTTGAGCTACTGCACCAGTTGGGACAGGCCGATCGCCTCAGCGCTCGCTATGGTCTAGCCGTCACCGACACGGGTGAAACCTATCTTCATGATCTCGCCACTAAGCGCTACCACGGCGACTTGGAACGGGCGGCTCGTCAACTTTTGCAAGACTATCGCCGCGGTTACTTGGGGGCGATCGCCCTTGAGCATCCCCCTTTACAAGATAGTATGTAAGTATTTAGTATGTAGGTATTTCTGCAATTTTAATTGCTGTGCCATGAAAACACTGATCATTACTGTGGGCAACCGACAGGTGGGCTGGCGGTGCAAAGATGGTATTGTGCGCAATTTTGGAGCTGATGGTGATCCTGCCTGTAAGGGGGATGCGCCACCTCACCTGAGTGAGTTGTACGCGGAATTTGGCATCGAACGGGGTTTTCATGATCCTGAGGCAAAGCACCGCCACAACGTGCGCTATTTAAGTGAAATCGTTTATCGGCATTGTCAAGCCAAGAATGACTTTTCACCCGTGGTTTTGCTGCTGGATGAGCAAATCTTGGCGGAGCACTATGCCACGCCAACGGAAACCGCAGACGTGATTCTCTGGGGAACGGATCAGCCAGAATCGGTCGGTTGGCAATTTTACGCCATGGATACTTGTTGGCTGGCGCAGTTGATGGCAGGGGCAATTCAGCAGCGCTATCCCCACCTCAACGTCACGGTTTGGAACTGTCCAGTTGATGTGAATGAGAGGCAAGCCCTGTGGGACTTCACGGAAAAGCAGTTAGAGCAATATATTGAGCGTTTGCCAGAGAACGCGGCTAGCAATTGGCAGTTGCAAATTCAAACAAAGGGGTCTGTCCCTCAAATGGCAGATGCTTTGAACATGATTGCAGCAGTTCTCATGCGTCAGTATCCCGTTTGCAAAATTATTCCAACAGAGCCAAAACCGTTCTTTGATCCAAGCAATCAGTCTGCTCGCAGTGCTGAATCTTTTGAAGTGGTCTCTTTAGGTGAGATCTTTTGGCCCCTAGAGCGCCAGCGGATTGCCACAGCATGGAAACGGGGCGACTTTACGGCTGCAAAGGTACTCCTTGAAGCCCATCGCGATCGCCATGAGGCGCTCTATCAGTTGGCCGATCGCCTTGCCTTAGCAACAAACTGGGGTATTGAAGAATTTCTCAAGGGAATTCAGGGGGAACGCTGGCTGGATCAAAAGTCTACGCAAGCAGTGGCTCGCAAAGCTCAACGGAACCAGTGGCGCGAGGCGACGGTCACTCGCTGTCCCAATAGTGAAACGGCCACCAGCAAGTTCTTGAAAATTTGGGAATTTGAGCTATTCATTGATCTGAGCTTGCAGCAGGCGAACTATACACTAGCTTTTATGCAATTTGCCCAGATGATTGAACGACTCCTGTTTTGGCGATGCGAACAGGAAAATTGGCACACTCAGGGGCACTTAGGTGAGGCATTCTTGCAGGAGGGCAACTATCGTGATCCGAAGAAATTGCCATTGGGGGTGCTGTGGCGAGCCTGGGCAAAAGTGGAGCAGCGATCGGACGGTGATGACCTTGTTAAAAAGCTGGAGACGATCAATGGATATCGCAATGGCGTTGTTCACCGCAATCGAGCGATCACTCGTCAAAAGCTAACCGCATTAGCCGACGTTTCAGAAGAGGCCTCCCTAAGTGAAATTCATCAAGGGCTGTTAAAGGTGCTCTCCTCCCTTGTCAATCTGGAACATATGCCTGAGCAAGGGGTGGCGCGATCGCTCTACGAGTGGGGACTAGAGCAACTGAAGTAATCCCAATCCCAGCCTAAGCAGCAATCTCCACCCCAAAGACCTCTTGGAAGACTTTGCCCACCTTGTAGCCGGAGTCAATGGACTCGAGGGGATCCTTGCGCAGGCGGTGGCGCAGACAGAGGACAATCACCCGCGCAATATCCTCAACGGTAACATCCGTGCGTCCCTCAAAGGCGGCTAGCGCCTTGGCCGCGCGGTTAGTAACAATGTCTCCCCGCAGGCCATCCACATCTAGCTCGGCACAGACTTGGGAAATTTTCACCCGCAGTTCGTAGTCAATTGTGACACTCGGCAAGAGGGCTTGGGCGGCAACTAGCTTGGCTTGCAGCGCTTCCTGTTGAGCTTGGTATTTGGCCAAAAAGGCTGCGGGGTTTTGATCAAATTGCGATCGCTGTTCCACTATTTCCACCCGCAGGGTTGGATCCTTGACGGTGCGAATTTCAGCGTGCATGCCAAAGCGATCCAGCAGTTGCGGTCGCAGTTCCCCTTCTTCAGGGTTACCAGAGCCGACCAAGACAAAGCGTGCCGGGTGACGAATTGAAATGCCTTCGCGCTCAACGGTATTCCAGCCGGAGGCAGCGGCATCGAGCAGCACATCCACTAGGTGATCATCCAGCAGGTTCACCTCGTCCACATAGAGAATACCGCGATTGGCCTTGGCCAAGAGTCCGGGCTCAAAGGCTTTCACCCCCTCAGCAAGGGCTTTTTCAATATCAATGGTGCCGCAGACCCGATCCTCAGTTGCCCCCAAGGGCAGATCCACCATCGGTACTTTTTTCTTGATGGTGTGAATGGGTTCACCCGCTGCTACGGCCACCTTGACCGCATCGCTCATCAGATCGGGATCGCTAGGATGACTGTTGAAGGGGTCATCGGCGACCACCTCAATTTCCGGCAGCAGATCCGCGAGGGCGCGAATGGTGGTTGATTTGCCCGTGCCGCGATCGCCCATGATCATGACGCCACCAATTTTGGGGTCAATGACATTGAGCAACAATGACAGTTTCATTTCGTCTTGACCGACAATTGCCGTAAAGGGAAAAACAGGCCGACGAGGGACAGCAGTCGCAGTCACAGGCATCACATCGCAAAAACAGCATTGATTATTGTGCCACATTGGGCTTGCGCTGCCACAGCAAAATTTTTCCGCAAAATCCTAGCCCTAGGTGAAGGAACTGTGATACCCTAAGTAGGGACAATTAAGGAGCTTAAGCGCTCTCATTGCTTTTGCTCTGCGACATCCATGCAGGTTCTCAATTAGCAACAATCGCTGTGAACCCATCCAGTCATTTTACACCACTAATAAAGGCGGAGACTTTGCGTACCATTGCGGGACGTAGGCCTCAGTTGCGAGCGGTTTCTCACGCCCGACTGTCCATTTTTCAATTGTGTTGTTTTTAAGCTGCCTAAGGGAGGTTTCTTTATGTCCGTGCGTTTATATGTGGGCAATCTGCCGCGTGAACTGAGCCGCGAAGAGCTAGAAGCCCTATTTAACCAAGAAGTGGGCGAAGTAGGCATCACTAAACTGATTACCGATCGCAAGACTGGTAAGTGCCGCGGTTTCGGCTTTGTCACCGTTGAATCCGAGGAAGTGGCGGATCAGGTGATTGAGAAACTCAACGGCTACACCTTTAAGGACAATCCCCTCAAGATTGAGAAGGCCAACGACAAGCCGAAATCTGAAGCTAAGGAAAAAGAAGAAACAGTGGCCGAAAAAGCCACTCCCAGCAACCGCAATAATCGCAAAAATAATAAAAATAATGGGCGGCGTACCCAAGCCAATTCGGCGCCGGCTGAATATAGCTCCATGGATACGGAAGCTGCTCAACCGGATCCCCGCTGGGCAGATGCCCTAGCACAGCTTAAGGAACGACTCCTTGCCCAAAGCAGCAACGCTTAAAGGTTTTAGGCAGTTTCTATGACGGCGGATCCCTGGCCATTTGTGACCCCGGGTATCCCCGATGGTCTCTTTGAGCGCTTACCAGGTATTCCCCTCACCCAACGGGAAACGCGATTATTGATGCTCTCCTATTTGCGCCTTGAGCCGGACTCTTGTCTTTGGGATGTGGGCGCGGGCACGGGTACGATCGCTGTTGAGGCGGCACGCTTGGCGAAGCGGGGACAGGTGATTGCCGTTGAACGAGACGAGGAAGTGGTTGATCTGATCCAGCGCAATTGCGATCGCTTTGGCGTCAAGAATGTGCAGATTGTTGCCGGTTCCGCTCCAGATTGCTTTCCCCAGTTATGTCGCACACCGCAGCGCATTTGTCTCGAGGGGGGGCGCCCGATTAAGGAAGTTTTGCTGCAAGCGTGGGAGTATCTTGCGCCCGGTGGTCGCTTGGTGGCGATCGCCAGCAGTTTAGAAAATCTCTATGCCCTCTCTGAAGGGTTTGCGACAGTCCAAGCCCGCAGCCTAGAGGTGGTGCAATCAGTGATCAATCGTCTGGAAACGCGGGGCGGCCACCAAATTTTTGCAGCAGTGGAACCGATCTTTATTCTCAGTGGCGAGAAAATTTCCTAATGGGCAGCGGGCAACTGTGGGTGGTGGGTACCCCCATTGGCAATCTTGAGGATATAAGCGCTCGTGCCCTGCGCATTCTTAAGGCGGTGGATCTCATTGCTGCGGAGGATACACGCCACACCGGCCGCCTGTTACAGCATTTTGGCATTACCACACCCCAAATCAGTCTCCATGAGCACAATACCCAACAGCGCGTGCCCCAGCTGCTTCAGCGCCTAGAGGCGGGTCAACAGATTGCCTTGGTTAGCGATGCAGGGTTACCGGGGGTGTCGGATCCCGGTTATGAATTGATCACGGCCTGTATTGCCGCAGCCATTCCGGTCACACCGATTCCCGGCGCGAATGCTGCCTTAACAGCCTTGATGGCCGCAGGATTACCGATGAATCGCTTTTGTTTTGAAGGGTTTTTGCCGACCAAGGGGCGCGATCGCCAGCAGCGATTAGCAGCACTGCAACAGGAAACGCGCACAATTCTTCTCTACGAAGCCCCCCATCGCTTGCTGCAAACGGTAACAGAGTTATGTCAAATCTTGGGGAACGATCGCCCCCTCGTCCTCGCCCGCGAACTCACAAAGCGCCACGAAGAATTTTGGCGGGGAACCCTCGGCACTGCCTGCACTTATCTACAGGAGCATCCCCCCCGTGGCGAATACACACTGGTTTTAGGCGGTGCCCCTGAACACTCTGTGGCCGTGAATCCCAATCATCTCGCAGACGAATTAGCGACACTTCTCAGCCAAGGCCTTTCTCTTACCCAAGCCAGCCGTCAACTGGCAGATCTCACAGGGCTTTCACGGCGCGACATCTATCAACTGGGACTCCAGCTCAAACAGGCATCCCCTTAACTTTCTCCCTCAAGGGCGACGGCAACCCATCCACAAATTGGGGATAGACGGGGAGTCGTGGCACTAATTCCCATCCCCACGCCTGTAATTGTTCCCTCAATGCTGCCACATTGGTGTGGGGATAGTCGGGATTGACGTGATCCAAGGGAACGATGCCCCCCAAATCGCGAGCGCCCGCGTTTAGGCACGCCCGAAAGACCTCTGGATCTGTGACCAGATTCGCAGGAATTTGAATCGTGATGTCTTCAGGCAAAAGCGATCGCGCCCAGTGTACCACGTTCGGTAATTGCCTCAGATCAAAGGGGGGCAATGCTGCTTCCTGTTGCTGGCCGGGACTGTGGGGCTGCAAAATCACCTCCTGAATATGTCCCCACCGCCGATGACACTCAGCAATGGCCGTGAGCGTTTCTGCCCAATCCTGCGGCTCTTCACCAATGCCCAAGAGCAAGCCCGTAGTGAAGGGAATGCCCAGTTCCCCGGCCTGTTCCAGTTGGTGTAAACGCAGTTGCGGATCCTTGCTAGGGGCATGGCGATGGACGCTTTGCAACAACTTCGGTGTTAATTGCTCTAGCATCAGTCCCATCGAGACATTCACCGCCTTGAGAGCGGCCATTTCTGCTCGATTGAGGGGACCCGCATTGGTATGGGGCAGAAATCCCTGATCCAAGGCTAAGGCGGCTAGATCATAGAGACGCTCTAACCATTGGGAACGCTGGGGACTGTTGGGGGCAACTTCGCCACTGAGAATCAAAATTTCTCGCACCTGTTGGGGGTCAAGCCCTGCCAACTGTTGAGCCGCCGCCTCTAAACTCAACCAACCACTCGTGCCAATATCCTGACGGAAGTTGCAGTAGGTACAGCGATTAAAACACTCGTACGTCGGTACAAGAGTAAAAGCTGGACTATAGGTGATGGTGCGATCATCGCTCATGGAGACTCACGAAAAAGTGCTCTTATCTCAGCACCCCTGCGTTCAAGGAGATAATTTCTCAATAACGGGCGATCGCGAACACGTAGAGGGCATGGCCTGCCAATAACGTTAACCACACCAGCGTTACCGTTGGCATAAAGGGTACTGCCGTGGGTTGCACCTGATGCCAAAACCAGCCACCAGAGTTAAAAGCAGCAAAAAGGGCAACATGAACCGCAAAATTCATGCGATCGTCCAAACGGCGATAGCTCGGATCACGGCGATCGGGCTTACGGGGCCAACGGGGAGGCATATAGAGGGTACCTAAATCACTTCCAGCTCGTCGGGGTGCAAATGGGCAATGAACTTGGGACTAAACCGCACCTGAATCGGGTAGTTGGGACTAATGGGACGGCCCTGCCAGTCGCTGAGAATGGCGAAAATCTCCCCTTCCATGCCCTGAATGTCAAAGGGTTCGTTACGGTGATCGGGATGGTGATAGACGATGGTAGGGGTCTTGACGCGTACCCGCAGACCGACGCTTAAAGCTTGTTGCTCCATAACACTCATTCGTTTCTTGCTCTCCTCGACTGGCAGGGGTTTTGTTTTTATCGTCGCATACGGATCGGCAAGGGCGATCGCCCTAGGACAATTGAACATCAATTGTTACCATTGCCGCCCGACCTCTGTCAGTTGGCAGAGGAGATCATCGGATGACCGAGGGAGTTGCCATTGGCGCTTATTGTCATTGGTGGCATGAGGAGTAGAGAGCGCACTTGATGGCGTTTTTCGGGGCTGAGGTATTCCTGCTGGACGGAGCGCCAAGTTTGCCACTGGCGTGTTTGCTCAAGGGCAATGATTTCTGCAAGGCAAGGAGAGGCTTGGCGAAGATTGAGTCCAAGTTGGGTACGGAAAAAGTCATGGAGGACAACGCCATCGTGAAGTGTGCCTAGGAGTTCTTGCAACTGAGCAAAGGCATCTACCTGTTCAGTGAAGGTGTCTCCATAGACACTGCTAAAGAGTTCCATTTGGTAGCGTACCCGCTTGGCTTGCTTGCGTAGATCGTGGAGATCTTCACCCGCTGTTTGCAGCCACTGGGGCGGGTTACTCACCGCAAGGAAAAGGGGGCGATCGCCCTGCCATTCAATGGCCACTTGCCACCCCGGATGCAGCAACAGTTGACACACCAAGGGCAACAAAATATCTGGGGCAATCAGTTCCGTCGGTAAGTTAGCAATCTCACGATATTGAGGGGCAGCTAGCCATTCTTCTAGCCCCTGTTGCAATTTGCGATAGCGATCGCTGCGCAGCAATTGAAGGGCTTTTTGTAGCAGTTCTGTCCGTTGCTTTTCGAGTTTTTTGATCAGTTTTGCCAGTTGTTGTTGCTCAGGGCGAGGTAGGTGAGGGTAATACTGCTCCTTAAGCGCCAGCATCATTACATCCAAATCCCGTACGGGACTGAGACTGCCGGCGATCGCCCGTACCCGCTGAATGGAGACTCCCTTGGGCAAACGTACGGTATTACAAAAGACCTCCAGAGCCGTTCGCAGGCGGCGCAAGCCCACCCGCATCTGGTGAATTGCCTCAACATCGCGATCGCGAATCACCCCCGGCTCGTGTTTGCTAATTTTGCGGTAGTACTTTTCAAAAGCGGCGTACGCGATATGCCCTAGGGTTTCCATAAGACCCCCTCCCTGCTCAACGCCTAAAGGAATACCACTATTAAATTAACGTTTATTAACCAAGGTTACTTTTATCTTAATTTTAACTTAACCATAGTTGTGGCTGAATCATGGCTCAGCAAAAAAAGCCCCGCTCGATCAGAACGGGGATCAGTGAAATCAGTGAAGTCATTCAGTAAGAGCGGAACAAAAAATTGGGAAACTTAGGCAGCCGCTAGATTTTTAGCAACAAAGTCCCAGTTCACCAGTTGGTTGAGGAAGTTATCAATGAAGTCTGGACGGCGGTTTTGGTAGTCGAGATAGTAGGCGTGCTCCCAAACATCAATCGTCAGGAGGGGCACTTGACCGTGAACCAAGGGGTTTTCGGCATTGGGGGTTTTGGTCACTTTCAGCGTACCCGCTTCGAGCACCAGCCATGCCCAACCGCTACCAAATTGGGTCGCCGCTGCATTTTTGAACTGGGACTTGAACTCGTCGTAGCTCCCAAAGGCACTGTTGATCCGGGCGGCCACATCACCCGTAGGAGCGCCACCGCCACCGGGCTTGAGGCTATTCCAGAAGAAGGTGTGATTCCACACTTGAGCCGCATTGTTGAAGATGCCCACCTTGGCAGCATCGCCATAGGTCATGCGAATGACATCTTCAAGGGATTTGTCAGCGAGTTCCGTATCTTGAGTCAGTTTATTGAGGTTATCCACGTAGGCTTTATGGTGCTTGCCATAGTGAAATTCAAAGGTTTTCGCAGACATCCCATAGGGTTCAAGGGCGCCCGGATCAAAGGGAAGGGGTTCTTGTACAAATGCCATAGTGCTCAATACCTCTCTAAAGGTGATGCAGGTTTAGGCTACTAGAGATCAGTCATCGCCAAAAGGCACCTAGCAGCAGTGCCCATCGCCTAATTAACAATTCGCAATAATTATATCATCCTCCTTTCCGCTTCAGAAAAGAGCTGTCTCGCAGCATGATATGTTCAGAGGGGTTCTTGGGTCTTGGGTTCTATGGTTGCTTCTGTCCTTCGCCTAGATCAGGTTTTGATTCCTGAGGATGCCCCGATTCGCTTTGGTACCGATGGCTGGCGCGGCATCATTGGCGCTGAGTTTACCTTTAACCGTCTGCTGCGGGCAGCCAAGGCAGCGGCGGCAGTGCTCCATCAAACCTATGGCAAGGGCACAACGCCTCGGATCATTGTGGGCTACGATCGCCGGTTTTTAGCGGAACAGTTTGCCGCAGCCGTTGCCCAATTACTGGCGAGCCAAGGCTATGAGGTGTGGCTTTCAAATTGTGCGGCACCGACCCCCGCCTTTAGTTGGGCCGTCAAAGCAGAGGGAGCCATTGGCGGCTTGGTAATGACGGCAAGTCACAATCCCGGTATCTATGCGGGACTGAAGGTGAAGGGCGCCTTTGGTGGCTCCGTACCCACGACCGTCACCCAAGCCATTGAAGCGCAGTTAGCTCAGGGAGAGCCGCCACCCGTGGGTGAGGCCAAAACAGACTATCAAGTCTTTGATCCGTGGCCCAGCTATTGTGCGGCCTTGCGCACTCATGTTGATCCAAGCCCCATTCGTGAGGCGATCGCCAGCGGTAAGCTGCGGATCTGTGCCGATGTTATGCATGGGGTGGCCGCAGGAGGGCTAGAGCGCTTGTTGGATTTAGCGATACCAGAGTTTCGGCGCGATCGCGATCCCCTCTTTGGGGGAGGTGCCCCTGAACCCATTGGCCGTTATTTAACCGCAACCCAAGAGCAACTGCGGCAACAACACAGTGCCATCCCAACAGTGTGTTTAGTCTTTGATGGTGATGCCGATCGCCTAGCAGTCATTGATGGCGAGGGGGTGCTGTACACTGCCCAAGAAATTATTCCCATCTTGATTGATCATCTGGCACAACACAGTAGCTACCGAGGGGCCGTGATCAAATCCATTAGCAGTTCTGATCTAGTGGCGCGAGTGTCCGCCCACCATGGTTTAGCGGTGATTGAAACGCCCATTGGCTTTAAGTACATTGGCGATCGCATGCTGGCAGGGGAAGCTGTCCTCTTGGGCGGTGAAGAATCAGGGGGAATTGGCTATGGCCATCATCTTCCTGAACGAGATGCCTTACTCTCAGCACTGTACCTACTACAAGCCCTAGTGACATCTGGCTTGAGCGTAGGGGAATACTATCAGCAGTTGCAGGCAACCACGAACTTTTACAGTGCCTACGATCGCGTTGATCTCACCCTCGCGTCCTTAGCGCAGCGACAACAACTAGAAGCAATCCTAGCAGCGCATCCCTTCACCCAGATTTTGGATAGCCCCGTGAGCCACTGGGAGAGCATTGACGGCTACAAGTTTCATCTGGCCGATGGCGGTTGGTTACTGATTCGCTTTAGTGGCACCGAACCCCTGCTGCGCCTCTACTGCCAAGGGAAAACGCCTGAACAGGTGCAGCGCATTTTAGAATGGGCAAGTCAATGGGCAGTTGCAGTGGCTGGCTAATCGTTAAAAAAAAACAATCGCAATGGACAACGCATCATGCCATTAGACCCATCCAGCCCAAACTCCGCTGCCACCAGTGCCCGTTCGCCCCTTTCCCTATGGACAAAACTTGCCTTTGGTGCTGGTGATCTCGGAACCGCCATCACTGCCAATTTACAGGTGTTTTTCCTGATGGTGTTCTTGACCAATGTGGCTGGCCTCAATGCGGGCTTGGCAGGCAGTGTGTTGATGATTGGCAAAATCTGGGATGCCATCAATGATCCGATCATCGGCTACCTCAGCGATCGCACCCCTGTGGGCAAGTGGGGACGCCGCCACATCTGGATGATCCTAGCAGCCCTTCCCTTTGGCATTTGCTTTTTCTTGAACTGGTGGGTACCAACGACGGATCAAGGGTTGCTCTTTGGCTACTACGTTCTCATGGGTCTCCTCTTTAACACGTTTTACACCGCAGTCAACCTACCCTACAGCGCCCTAACACCAGAACTGACAGAAGACTACAACGAACGCACTAGTCTGAATAGTTTTCGCTTTGCCTTTTCCATTGGCGGCAGTATTGGCTCACTCCTATTGGCGCAAATTCTCTTCCAAGTCATTAAGGAACCCAAAACTCAGTACATTGTCCTGGGGGGCATTGCCGCTGTATTATCTGTGCTGCCCATCTATTGGTGTGTCTGGGGCACACGGGGACGGGTACGGGAGTTTGAACGGCATACCCCCAGCAGTGGCCAAAGTCTTTTACCCTTGAAGACGCAACTGCGGTTGGTCTTTAGCAATCGGCCCTTCCTATTCGTGATGGGCATTTACCTCTGTTCTTGGCTAGCGGTGCAAATTACTGCCTCGCTGATTCCCTTTTTTATTGGCGATTGGTTGCAAATGTCCCCCGCTGAATATACGCAAGTGGCGCTGGCGGTGCAATCGACGGCGATGATCATGCTTTTTGTTTGGAGTGCCGTGAGTCGGCGTATTGGCAAGAAGGCGGTCTATTACATGGGCATGGCACTGTGGATTATTGCCCAAGCTGGCTTGTTTTTATTGCAGCCGGGACAAACAACGCTGGTCTATATCTGCGCGATTCTGGCGGGGTTTGGGGTTTCAACGGCCTACCTTGTCCCTTGGTCAATGATTCCCGATGTGATTGATCTCGATGAACTCAACAGTGGCCAACGGCGGGAGGGGATCTTCTATGCCTTTATGGTGCTACTGCAAAAAATTGGTCTTGCCTTGGGGCTATTTCTCGTCGGTCAGGCCTTGCAGTGGGCAGGCTACCTCTCCAGCGTTGCCGGTGAACCGCGCCCCGTTCAGCCCCCCTCGGCACTGTTGGCAATCCGCATTGCCATTGGACCGCTACCAACCTTTTTTCTCATTATTGGCATTGTTTTAGCCTACCTCTATCCCATTACGCAAGCGGTACACCAAGAGATTCTCTTAAGGCTGCACGCTAAACGGCAAGGAGAGGCTAGTGCATGAAGGACTGGTACGTGGGCGATCGCGCCCTTGTTTGGGGGAAGCGCACCTACATCATGGGGATCTTAAATATCACCCCCGACAGTTTTAGCGATGGCGGTGACTTTTTTAATCCCGCCAGTGCCGTTGCCCATGCCCTTGAGATGGTGGCGGCAGGGGTTGATGTCATTGATATCGGCGGTGAGTCCACCCGTCCGGGCGCCAGTGAAGTGCCCATTAGTGCTGAGTTAGCGCGGGTGTTGCCCGTGATTGAGGGCATCCGTCAGCAGTCGCAGATTCCCATTTCCATTGATACCACCCATGCGGTGGTTGCCCGCGCAGCCGTCGAAGCCGGTGCCAATATTGTCAACGATGTCTCAGGCGGGCAGGCGGATCCGGAAATGTTTGCCACGGTAGCGGCATTGGGGGTGCCCTATATCCTCATGCATCGGCGGGGAACGCCAGCCACCATGCAGCAATTAACGGACTACGAGGATTTGATTGGTGATTTGCTTCGCTATTTTCAGGAACAAACGCAGCGGGCAGTTGCCAGCGGCATTCTCCCCGAGCATCTGATGATTGATCCCGGTATTGGCTTTGCCAAAACCACGCCCCAGAATCTCACCCTTTTACGAGAACTGCGGCAATTTCACAGCCTTGGCTATCCTCTCCTGCTGGGGCCATCGCGCAAACGCTTTATTGGTGATATCCTGAACCTGCCCAATCCTAAAGACCGGGTTTGGGGTACCGCAGCGGTCTGCTGTCATGCCATTGCCCAAGGGGTCGAGATGGTGCGTGTCCACGATGTGGCGGCAATGGTGCAGGTGTGTCGGATGGCCGATGTGCTCTGGCGATCGCCCTAGAGGGACTCAAACCACTTCAGGAGACCAATGGCTATCAGAAACAGACTGGCAGCGCCTTCTAAGTAGGGCGTAAAGTGCAGAGGGGCTTGTTCCCGTAGTTGCTGCCCCAACCAAAAGCCACTGCCAATGCAGACCCAACTGGTTACTGTACTCGCTATCACAGCACTAGCGATCGGTAACTGTGCCAAACCCGCAGCTACCCCTGTGGCAAGGTTCGTCAGGGTCAATGCTAAACCCAACAGCAGCGACTGGTAGAGCGTGAAGTCATAGGCATAGTCAAGAATCGGTAATAAGTTCGGCTTTATGGTTTTAGAGGGATGATTCAAGTTGAGCAAGACTCCCCCCAGTGCCGATGCCCCCATGACGATTAGCAAGCCACTGCCAAGCCGCTGTGTCCAAATCAACGGCACATACTGCTCTACCCACCCACCCAACTCCATGGCCAAAAAGGTACTGCTACCAGAAAGAGCCGCAATCAGGACATTCCCCAGCCAACTCATACGATAGCGGCGCAGACCATAGCTAACGGCCACGCTAAAGTTATCCATATTGGTGGCAAAACCAAAGAGTAGGGAGGCGATCGCGACTGGGAGCATTGGAACCTCTCAAGAATTCACCCTGAGCATAAGCGATTTCTAAGGACAAAGGCACCTGTTAATTAAGATGGTTTGGCGGGGCGATCGCAAATTTTCTGGGTGGATGCATATCCCTAACAACAGCAATGGATAACCAGATGTATACCCTTGCGAGGTGATCCCATGAATCTTCTCCAAGAACTCCTACAAACCGTTGAAATTGGCACTCCCCAAACCTTTGGTGGCATGACGCTGTTTCCCCTGCTGCGCCCGATTGTGGCAGAACCCGACTATTGGACGCTGACGGAAGCAATGAACCAAAACCTGCTAAAGATTACCGAGGTGTCTGAAGGGGGGCATGTGCCTGAACTCCTGTGCCATAACTGGAGCGATCGCTCGGTACTGCTTGTGGATGGGGAAGAACTCGTCGGTGCCAAGCAAAACCGTATTCTTAACCTCACAGTACTTGTACCTGCCCACACTGATCTGAAAATTCCCGTCTCCTGTGTTGAACGGGGTCGCTGGCACTACCGCTGCCGTGAGTTTGCCGCTGCTGATCGCGCCTACCATGCCACAGGGCGCGCCAAGAAACTCCGCTATGTTACAGAGTCGTTGAAACACAGGGGAAGCCGCCGTGCTGATCAGGGGGAAATCTGGGCGGATGTCGATGACCATCTGCTTTTCTTTGCTTGCAAGTCCGCCACCGATGCCCTCGCTGATGTTTATGAAAAAGAAGCCCACTCCCTCGATGAGTACGTCCAAGCATTTCGGGCGATCGCCCAGCAGATTGGTGCGCTTTTCGTCGTGCACGGTCAAATTTTGGGCTTGGAACTCTTTGACTTCCCTGCTACCTTTGGCAAACTGCTCCCCAAATTCAGCCGCAGCTACGGCCTTGAAGCCCTGAAACCCTCTCTTTCTCACGGTTCAGAAGTCACAACTGCCGATGCTAAAGCCTTTTTGACGACTGTGGCGGCTGCAACGGCTGAAACCTTTGAGGCCTTGGCCGAAGGCACAGATGTGCGGCTCACCCATCCCGAAGTCATTGGTAGTGCCCTTGTGGCCAAGGGGCGAGTGGTGCACTTGAGCGCCTTTCCCACCGAGATCACCCAGTCCAAACGCCGGCGGTCAGGTTGGGAAATTTAAGTCCTAGGGACAATTGCTGCGCCCCGGTGCCGGCACACACAACTCCCATTCCGCATTGAAGGGTTCGTAGCCGAGAGCCACCCCCGCCCGTTCTGCTTGGTAGCGCACCTCCTCAAAGCAGTCAAAGCCATCGGGGCGCACGGCAATGATAATGTACTCGCGATCGCTCTGACGGCGGAGATTGGCCAACAAAATGGCCAGCGTGGAAGTGGGCTTGCCGAGGTCTGCTTTGGACACCAGCACCTTTTGGGGATGGATGATCACCCCCTCGCGACGGCACTCCAGATAGCGGGGGGTACGCCCGTCATTTTGGGCATTTTCCCGTGCCAAAATTTGCACATTGGTACGTTCTCGCCCAAGGCTACTAGCACTAATCACCACCACCAGCAGGATCAGCGTGCCAATGGTGCAGGCCAAGATCGAGAGGAAGGGAAATAAGTCCAGTTGTAAATGGTGGGATTGACGCCGCCGCACAGCCTGATGCCTTACATAATTTTGGGCACACGGAAAAAGTCATCCTCGCGATCCGGGGCGATCGCCAGTAGATCCTCGCGATTTGGCCAAGGCTCCAACACATCGGGACGGGTTACATTACTGACTTCAATCGCACGGGTCGTCGGTGGAATATCCGTGACATCCAGTTCACTCAATTGGTTCACATAGTCAAGGATGCTATCTAGTTGCTGGGTCAGGGCTTCAATCTCGCTTTCCTCAAGGGCGAGGCGAGCCAAGTGAGCCACCTTGCGCACATCCTCTGCGGTAATGACTTTTGTTGCCATGTGTACTCCCTTAGAAATAAACATCCATCCTGGAGCGACCCGTGGTCTTCAGCCAGTTTTGCGCCTCGATATAGTTATTGGGCGCCAGTTGAATCGCCCGTTTCCAGTAGTCTGCGGCGCGATCGAAGAGTTGTTCAGCCTCCTCGGAACGCTGTTGCTCCTCTGCCTGTGTGCCCAAGTAGTGGTAGATCACCGCGATATTATTAAGGGCTTGGGGCATGCGGGGATTGAGTTCAAGGGCTTGGTGATAATACTCTAGGGCTTTTTCATGATCGCCGTTACTGGCGTGGATCAGGCCAATGTTGTAGAGAATGTAGCTGCGATCGTTGGGGTCTTCCTCTAGTTCTAGGGCTGCTTGGTAGTTCTCCAGTGCCTCGGCATATTCCCCGTCCGCTTGGGCAGACATGCCATCGCGATAATAGGCAAAGGCGGTTTTTGACTGCGAACTGGTGGGCAAGACCTTGAGAATGAGGTCAGCCATGACCGTAAAGGTTTTGTCAATAAAATTGTCGTTCCGTTGTGATCGCGGCATAGGGCTTCCTTGAACGGTCTCTTGCTTAGTGTATCAAAAGCACTCCCAAGGGCGCCCCCTAGCCAATGCCTAAGATTTGTAGCATTCCACCAAGAAGCCCCTACCCCAGACCTAAGATCGTCATACAGCCCTTTTCTTGAGATGTGGCGTGTACGAATGAGGAGAGCATCCTATCCTCCAGCAGTTTTGACTGTTTTCAGCGTGTGCCATCCTTGGGAAAAGGGCTGTAGTGGCCATCCGTGCCCTGATGCTCACCAGATGTTGGGAGTTTAAGATTTATGATTGAAAATATTCTATTGGCAGACTCAGGAACTGGACAATCCGAACAAATGCTCAAGTCGCTGATGGAGTTGCCAGCGATTCAACGGGCTGCCGTCACTGTTTTGCACGTGATTCCACCGAAAATTACTGCCGAGGAGATGGCCGAACAACGTCAAGCGGGTGCCAAACTCCTAGCGGAAGCCGTTGCTCGACTGCATCTTGACCCAGTGATTAGTGTCAATACCATGCTGCGGGAGGGGGATCCCAAAGATACCGTGTTGCACGTGGCCGATGAAATCAATGCCGACTTAATCATCATGGGATCGCGGGGACTCAAGCGCCTGCAATCCATTCTCGAAAACTCCGTCAGCCAGTATGTGTTTCAACTGTCTTCCCGACCGATGTTGCTGGTGCGCGATGACCTCTTTGTGAAGAAAATCAACCGCATCATGGTAGCGCTCAATAATTCCGCCGCAGCCAAGGCCTCCTTGGACTTAGCCGTACGCCTGATGGAGGGGGTCAAGGGCGGTAAATTGATTCTTGCCCACGTCAATCCCGACCTCAAGGGTCATGCTGATACCCCCAGCACGGCTGCTGAAAAAGATCCGATTCTCTCGGAAGCCTCAACGGTGGCCAAGCAGCGGGGTGTGGAATACCAGTGTGTCCTGACCACCGGTAAGCCCGGTGAAGAAATCTGCCGCATTGCTGCTGATACCAATGCCGATCTCCTCGTTCTGGGTTCCCCGGATCGGCGTCCGTCCATCGCCCGCAGTTTGCCCGATTTAGATCGCCTCTTGGGCACCTCCCTTTCAGACTATGTGCGGGTCTATGCTGAGTGCCCCGTGCTCTTTGTGCGACAATTGGAGGCGTAATCTGGGCTAGCGGCGGTGAGCCTTTTTGATGATCTGCGCTGGCAGGGCGATCGCCAGTGGCGACAATTGGGTGAAGCCCTTGAGTACAGCTTTCGCCAACTCTTTCGCCAGCAAACGGAGCCATTTTGGCAGGACTCCCCCTCCTTAGAGGCATGGCTACGCTGGTTCTTTCAAGGGGTCTTGCTCGTTGGCCTTGGACTCGCCCTCTATTTCCTAGGGCGCAGCCTGTGGCGATGGTGGCAGCGGCGATCGCGATCCTCCTCAGCAACACTGGTTTCTACCCTTGAGGAGCGACCGCGGCCTGTGCGCGAGTGGCTGGAACTTGCTCAAGACCTGCAATTGGCGGGGGATTATGGGGGTGCTTGTCGTGCTCTCTACATGGCCTTGCTCTATCGGTTGCAGGAGGCGGGCTGGCTACGGCTACAGCCCCACTGCACCAATGGCGACTATCTACGGGAATTGGAGCGACTCTTTCAACTGGGGGAGCGATCGCCAGCCGTGCGGCGGAGTATTCAGCACCTCTTTCAAGTTCACAGTCGCAGTTACTATGGCGCCGAGGCGGTGGATGCCCAAACCCTAGCCACCTGTCAAGCCGCCTATTTTGAGGTGGCCCCCTTCCTGCGGGAGCGCCAGCAATGATCACGATCAACCGTCGCCAGTGGTTTTTCCTCGGCTGCGCTGTCCTTGTGCTGCTGGTGGTCGGCCTCCTGATTCTGGCGGTGGCGCCCAGTAGCCGCGCTGGCTCCTCCTTTGATGCCTCCCCTTGGGGCACGCAGAAATTTTATGCGTATCTACAACAGCAGGGGTTCCAAGTGGCGCGTTGGCAGCGGGACTATAACTACCTCAAGGGTCAAGGGCACGTTTTCATTCAAATTAGTGGTCGTCCCATGAGCTGGCCACCATCCCTTGTGGAGTGGCTGGCCCAGGGCAATACGCTGGTGCGCTTTTACTGGCATGGGGAACCCACCGCAGCCCCCTTTGCGGCACGGCTCTCGACGCCCCAGGGCAAGGTCTTGATTGAAACCCGCCGCCGCGTTCCTTTCCAGCAGGGCGATCGCTCTCTCCTCAAGGATGATCACGGTTTGATTGTCTATCTCAGACGCTCTAATAGTCCCCATAACCATGAACAGCGTATCCTTGGCGTCTATCCTTGGTTGGTGGCCAATGTCTATGGCGGCGAAACGGCCCTTGCCAACTTTGCGGTTGTGGCTCAGCTCTTGCAGGAGGTGGCCGAACCAGGGGCAACGATATACTTTGATGAATGGCTCCACGGCTACCGCCAACGCACTCCAGAGGATGTGGTCAGGGAGACGGTGCCTGAAACCCTCTTCGACTACTTCAGTCGTACCCCTTGGTTGGCTGTGGGGGTGCAATTCAGCCTCTTGCTCCTCTTTTTGCTATGGCAGCAAAGTCAACGTTTTGGCCCACCCCTATTGGAAAAAGAACCTGTGGCCAGTAATAGTGCCGCCTACATTGCAGCCCTCGCAGGCGTTCTTGAGCGGGCACAGCAGCGGCACTTTGTCCTAGAACAGCTGCAAGATCGCTTTCGCTATGATTTAGCCAACCAACTCGGCCTTGCCGCCAATCCTCACCATCTGCCTAGGGATTCAGAACTCATTCAGGCATGGCAGACCACAACGGGGCGATCGCCGCAACACCTGCAAGACCTCCTCAGTATTCCCCACAGCATTGATGATTCCCAGTTACTCAAGTGGCTAGAGCAGGCCGGCAGTGCCCTACAGGCTCTGAAAAGGGCTGTCTAATGATCTAGCCCTTCGGCTTTGTCTTCACACACACAGGTCCATAGACAAGAGTTTGGCAAGCCAAGCGATAATTCTCTGGCTTACGGCGGAGCTTGCGTTCTTCCACTGGTGTGCGGGGGGAAAGGTTTTCCATACCCTCGACGATCTCAACAATACAGGTGCCACACTGGCCGTAGCCCCCACAATTCAAGAACTTGCCCTTGAGGGTGTAGAGGTCAACCCCCGCTTCCATTGCTTTTAAGCGCAGATTCGCGCCGTTGGCAGCAATAATTTCTTTGTTTTCGTTAACAAACTTAATATTTGTGGCCACAAATTCAGCTTTGCTTGCCATAGGAACCTACGCTAGTTACCATTCTTAATACATTCTCATTTTGGCAGAAAAACTGCCCAACCGTAGCTGAAGTTACGGGTAAATTGGCCGTTAAACTCTTAGTAGGGAAGCGGTTATGACCGTGATCCGGCTGCTTAATAAAATTTGTTCATGCAAACGCTAAATTTTTGTATAGGAGGAGCGTAGTCAATGGGACTACCTTGGTACCGAGTCCACACTGTCCTGATCAATGATCCAGGGCGGTTGATTGCGGCCCACCTGATGCACACGGCATTGGTCGCCGGTTGGGCAGGGTCGATGGCTCTTTATGAGCTAGCTATTTTTGATCCCAGTGATCCCGTTCTCAACCCAATGTGGCGGCAGGGAATGTTTGTCTTGCCCTTCATGGCACGGTTGGGGGTCACGGGGTCTTGGAGCGGTTGGAGTATTACTGGCGAAACAGGGATTGACCCTGGTTTTTGGAGCTTTGAGGGGGTTGCCCTCGCTCACATCGTCCTGTCAGGTCTGTTGTTCTTGGCGGCCTGCTGGCACTGGGTCTATTGGGATTTGGAACTCTTCCGCGATCCTCGCACCGGTGAGCCTGCCCTCGACTTGCCGAAAATGTTTGGCATTCACCTGTTCCTTGCCGGTTTACTCTGCTTTAGCTTTGGTGCTTTTCACCTGACGGGTCTCTTTGGTCCTGGGATGTGGGTCTCTGACCCCTATGGCTTGACGGGTAGTGTCCAGCCTGTGGCACCCGAATGGGGACCCGATGGCTTTAATCCCTACAACCCCGGTGGTGTGGTTGCTCACCATATCGCCGCAGGCATTGTCGGTATTATTGCTGGTTTATTCCACCTGCTGGTACGTCCACCCCAACGACTTTACAAAGCTCTGCGCATGGGGAATATTGAGACGGTACTCTCCAGCAGTATTGCTGCCGTCTTCTTTGCTGCCTTTGTCGTTGCCGGCACGATGTGGTATGGCAGTGCCACCACGCCCATTGAACTCTTTGGGCCGACGCGCTATCAGTGGGACAGTGGCTACTTCCAACAGGAAATTAACCGCCGCGTGCAGGCCTCCCTCGCCAGTGGCGCCACCCTTGAAGAGGCTTGGTCAGCCATTCCAGAGAAACTGGCCTTCTACGATTACATTGGCAACAACCCCGCCAAAGGTGGTCTCTTCCGTACGGGCCCGATGAACAAAGGGGATGGCATTGCCCAAGCTTGGAAAGGCCATGCCGTCTTCCGCAACAAAGAGGGTGAAGAACTCTTTGTCCGTCGCATGCCTGCCTTCTTTGAAAGCTTCCCCGTCATCCTCACCGATAAGAATGGCGTTGTCAAAGCCGACATTCCCTTCCGTCGTGCCGAGTCGAAGTATAGCTTTGAGCAACAAGGCGTGACCGTCAGCTTCTACGGTGGTGAATTGAACGGCCAAACCTTCACCGATCCACCCACCGTTAAGAGCTATGCCCGTAAAGCTATCTTCGGTGAGATCTTTGAATTCGATAAGGAAACCCTCAACTCCGACGGGATTTTCCGCACCAGTCCCCGTGGCTGGTTTACCTTCGGCCATGCGGTGTTTGCCTTGCTCTTCTTCTTTGGTCACATTTGGCATGGTGCCCGCACGCTGTTCCGCGATGTCTTCTCTGGGATTGATCCCGAACTGTCGCCGGAGCAAGTGGAATGGGGCTTCTACCAAAAAGTGGGCGATGTCACCACTCGTCGCAAAGAAGCTGTCTAGTCATTCCTAGGGGACTACTATGGAAACCATCACCTACGTTTTCATCTTTGCCTGCATTATCGCGCTGTTCTTCTTTGCCATCTTCTTCCGTGAGCCTCCTCGGATCACCAAGAAGTAGCCTCTGATCCATCAGCGAATAGGTCTTTAATACTTGCCGATCGCCCCTGCGGTCGGTTTTTTGATTTTTATGTGATGCTCAAGAGATGATGCCTGCCGATTCCTGAATCTTTCGCTCTTGAAGCCACGGTTTCTGGTACAGTCTTTATGGCACGGTGGGACGGCCAAGCTTGTTGTCTGTCAATCGCTAAGGAGAAACCTCTGAGTACCCGAGTCATTATTGTCCGCCACGGTGAAAGCACGTTTAATGTCCAGGAGCGGGTGCAAGGTCACAGTGATGCCTCTTCGCTCACGGAACGCGGTCATTGGATGGCAGCCCAAGTGGGTCTCGCTCTACGGGGCATTCCCATCCGCAAGATTTACACCAGTCCCCTGAAACGGGCAACGGAAACCGCAGAGGGCATCCATGCTCAGCTCCAAGACCCGCAACTCAAGCCACCCCATTCCCTTGATTTACTCAAAGAGATTGCGCTGCCCGCTTGGGAAGATCTGCCCTTTGCCGAAGTGAAGGCACGGTTTCCCGAGGACTATCGCCGCTGGCAGGAAGCCCCAGAAACCTTGATGATGAAAATCACCACGGAGAGTGGCCAAACCAAGGAGTTTTTTCCGCTATTGGATCTCTACGATCGCGCGGGCATGGTTTTGGAAGCGCTGCTGACGGCTCACGAAAATGAAACCATTGTCATTGTCGGCCACAGCGGTATGAATCGTGCCCTGATTTGCACGGGTCTCGGCTTGGGGGTCAAGGGCTATTTGCGGCTGCAGCAGGCCAATGGCGGCATTAGTGTCCTCAATTTCAGCAACGGCTTGCGACAACCCGCACAACTAGAAGCCCTCAATCTCACGAGCCATCTTAATGATCCCTTTCCGCAACCCCGTTTCAAGGAGCAAACGCTGCGCATCTTTTTGGTGCGCCATGGTGAAACCGACTGGAATCGCGAGGGACGCTTCCAAGGGCAAATTGATGTGCCCCTGAATGAAAATGGCCGTGCCCAAGCGGCGGCGGTGGCCGAGTTCCTCAAGGCGGTGCCCTTTCACCATGCCTTGAGTAGTCCCCTACGGCGGCCCAAGGATACGGCCTTGGCGATTTTGCAGTACCACCCTGATGTCGAGCTAGCGCTAGAACCAGCCCTTGCCGAGATTAGCCACGGGGATTGGGAGGGCAAGTTTGAACCGGAGGTGGCGGCGGCCTATCCGGGGGAACTGGAACGCTGGCGCACAACCCCGGCCCTGGTGCAAATGCCCAATGGGGAAAACCTCGAACAGGTGCGCGATCGCGTGGTTAAGGCATGGGAAGAGTGGCTGAAGCGCTGGAAAACCAATGCTCCCACCCCCCACAATGTTTTGGTTGTGGCTCATGATGCCACTAATAAGGTCTTGCTCTGCCACATTGTTGGCCTAGGCATTGAAAACTTCTGGCTCTTTAAGCAGGGCAATGGCAGCGTCACGGTAATTGACTATCCCATCAAGGGCGGTCTGCCGCGATTGCAGGCAGTGAATATCACCACCCATTTGGGGGGCGTGCTGGATCGGACGGCGGCGGGAGCCTTGTAAGCCATGGTGTGGCGACTGTTGCAACAGGTGCGGCTGCTGGATCCGGTCAACCGCCAAGATCAACGCGCCGATGTGCTGCTGGCGGCGGATCAATTGGTGGCGATCGCCCCCCAAGAGGTACCCCCTGATACAGAAGTGATTGATGCTTCAGCTTGGGTGCTGGCACCCCCCTTGGTGGATCTCTACAGCCACAGTGGTCAACCCGGTTATGAGGCGCGAGAAACCCTTGAGACACTCTTGGCCGCTGCCGCTGCCGGTGGGGTTCAGCATTTAACCCTCTTACCGACTACAAACCCCGTGATTGACCATCCTGCTGTTTGGCAAGCGCTGCAACAGGAGATACCAACCACCGCTTGGTCACAGGTACGGGTTTGGGGCGCACTCACCCAAGGATGCCAAGGGACGGCTTTAACCGATTTAGCGGAACTAGCCGCCAGTGGGGTAGTTGGCTTTTGTGATGATCGGGGGTTGACCCATTGGCCTTTGGTGCAGCGGGCACTCACCTATGTCCAGCCCCTAGGAAAACCCGTTGCCCTTTGGCCTTTTGATCCGGCCTTGGCCGCCAATGGGGTGGCGCGGCAAAGTGGGGTAGCCACTCGTCTCGGATTGGTGGAGCAACTGGTCTGCTGTGAAACCATTCCCCTATTGGCGATTTTGGAATTGGCACGCACCGTCTCAACCTCTATTCACCTCATGCGCCTGTCAACCGCTCGCAGTGTCGAGATTCTCGCTAAGGACAAACCTGAACAGGTCAGTGCCAGTGTGTCGTGGTTACATTTGCTCTTTACGGTTGAGGATCTAGCCAGTTACGATCCGCATCTGCGCCTTGACCCGCCCCTAGGAACGGCCAGCGATCGCCAAGCCTTGATCGAAGGACTCAAAACGGGGGCTATTGAAGCGATCGCCATTGACCACACCCCCTTGCTCTATGAAGAAAAAATGGTTTCCTTTGCCGAGGCACTCCCCGGTGCCATTGGTCTCGAATTAGCCCTACCCGCCCTCTGGCAGGAACTAGTAGTGAATAATACCTTGAGCGCCCTTGACCTCTGGCACGCCCTCAGTACGGCACCGGCGCGGATTTTGAGCATTGAGCCACCCCGCCTCGAACTGAACAGTCGCCACTTTGTGCTTTTTGATCCAAACGTGACTTGGACAGTGACGCACCAAAGCCTGCGATCGCGCGCTCGCAATACGCCCTTTTGGCAGCACTCCCTGCGGGGTCAATTAGTGCCCTTTTCACCCAGCATCAACTCTGGCCGCACCCACTGATCAAATTCCTCAGCCGTGAGATACCCCAATTCCACCGCCGCTTCCTTCAGGGTTTTACCTTCGCTGTAGGCCTTTTTTGCGACGGCTGCTGCCTTGTCGTAGCCAATGTGGGGGTTCAAGGCCGTTACCAACATGAGCGATCGCTGCAAATGGCGCTGAATTTGCTCCCGATTGGGTTCAATGCCCGCTAGACAAAACTGGGTAAAGGCTTCCCCGGCATCACTCAGCAGTTCAATGGAGCGCAGCACATTGTGAATGATCAGGGGCTTATAAACATTGAGTTCAAAATTCCCTTGACTGCCGGCGATGCCCACTGCGGCGTCGTTGCCCATCACCTGCACACAGACCATCGTCAGGGCTTCACATTGGGTGGGATTCACCTTGCCGGGCATAATCGACGACCCCGGCTCATTAGCAGGTAAGATCAGTTCTCCTAGACCACAACGGGGGCCTGAAGCCAACCAACGAATATCATTGGCCATTTTCATCATCGCTGCGGCCAATGTTTTCAGGGCACCACTGAGCATCACTAAGGGATCATGGGCGGCCAAAGCGGCAAAGGGATTCTCTGCTTTGCAAAAGGGATACCCCGTCATCTCTGCCAGTTCCGCTGCCACGCGATCGCCAAAGCCGGCGGGGGCATTCAAACCCGTCCCCACGGCCGTACCGCCAATGGCAAGGGGATACAGATGCTGGAGTGCGTACTCAATATGGCCTTGACAGGCAGCAATTTGACTGGCATAGCCCGAGAATTCTTGGCCAAGGGTGAGAGGCACGGCATCCATTAAGTGGGTGCGCCCAATTTTAATAATGTCGGCAAAAGCGGTGACCTTTTCCTGCAATACGGCCAGTAAGTGCCGCAACATCGGCAGCAGTCGCTCCTGCAGCTCAATCACTGTGGCAATATGCATCGCCGCCGGAAAGGTGTCATTAGAAGACTGGCTACAGTTGACATGATCGTTGGGATGAATTGGCGTTTTGCTCCCTTTAACCCCCCCCGCCAGTTCAATGGCACGGTTAGCAATCACCTCATTTACATTCATATTGGTTTGGGTACCACTGCCCGTCTGCCAAATCGAGAGGGGAAACTGATCATCCCAGCGCCCTTCAATGACTTCATCAGCCGCTTGAATAATCCATGCCGCTTTATCGGCAGCTAAAACCCCGAAATCGCGGTTGGCGATCGCGGCCGCCTTCTTTAGCCGTGCCATGGCATGAATAACCTCGAGGGGCATGCGCTCGTGACTGATGGGAAAATACTTTAGGGAGCGCGCCGTCTGGGCACCCCAGTAACAGTCCGCTGGTACCTCAATGGCGCCGAGGGAGTCGTATTCTAGGCGAGTTGCAATTGTCATGATTCGTCATACCGAGGGGGAGAACCCATCTCTCATCATTGCATCATTGCAGAAGGAGCGACAGTTGCAGCCGTTAAACCCTACCTTGCCTCCAGAGCGCTTCCCTGTTAACTCTGCTCAAAGGATTGATTCTTAAATTTGAGTGTTTTGCAATTCTCCATGACGGTACGCACAACCTCCTCTGGAACCCCCCTAGGAATCTCAGCTTCGATTTCTAGGGTAACTTTAACGGTTGCACCATCCAATACAGTCAGGTGTTGAATCACTTCGCTGGCGATCGTAGCCACATCTCGGTTCAGCCGCACTGGATCAAGCTCCACATTGCCATAAAATCTGCGCAGGATAGGGGTAGAGGATGGCGGAGTGAGCGGTGCGGCGTGAGGCGTGAAGGAAACTGAGCTACCATCTGCAGTCTCTTTTCTCTCTTCTGGATTCTCTCTCCTCTCTCTATTGAGCTGTTCTTGAGCAACTTCTGGCTTTACTAGCAGACTTTGGGGACTAATGCTAGGGTTAATGCCTGTTCCCACTTGCAGACCGAGATACTTGCCTGTCTTGTCATCAACGCCTTCAGCATAGGCAAAGTTATCTGCCCACACCGTTGAGGCCACACCGCTGCGCACTGCTTCTAACAAAACCTCTTGATTTTTCAAACGCGGCAGATAGAGATACCGTGTCAAACATTCCCATGTGTGTTTGAGATCAATGTGGTCGCTTTGCCGCCAGAGATATTTATCAAGTGCTTCAAGTCGCAGATTAGTGGCGGAGTAATTCGGTAATAGATCCCCTTCATGCACGGCTTTGTCGCTGGCTTGCACAATGGGGGAAGTCTGCCCTTGTAGTCGGGTTTCTCTCCACTCAATTTTGCCCTGGGGATCAGGTTGTTGAGGCACGAGAAGCCACTGATAGGTCTCGTTGAGGAGAGTCGTAACATCGTTATCAAACTGTTTCAGCTTCGTCTCTGCCTGTTTGGTCTGGAAGGTATCTAAGTTGAGAATTTCCTTTTCATCGACGATTCCCTTCCACGCTAGGTATTGGGCAGTGTTGCGTTCTAAGTTTTCCAGTTTGGTTTTATCGGCTGCCAAAAAAAGCAGGGTATTCTTGTAGTAACGGCGACTGTTCCCCCTGTGGTTGAGGGCATCTTCCACCCATTGGCGGGCAGGGCTGTCAGGATTGCCTTTGCTGTGGGCATGTTGGGGATGCAGAACCACCAGCCGAACCCCTTGAGTACAGTCGTCGGGAATATCCGCCGTGGAGTCGGGAGCAACATGGACGGCGCTGAATTCGCCGCGATTTTGATTGCTTTTGAGCCGTCGGATGACCTCTGCCCAAACGGGGTCGCGATCGCTGAGGATTTGTTCTGCCCGTTCTTGGGCAGTGCGGTTAACGTTAGGTTGTGTGGAAATCCAGTAGCGTTTGCTTTCGTCCACGTAGAGGTAGGTGGCACGATCCGTCAAATAGCGTAAGGCATCGCCAAAGGTAGCAGGAGTTTCACCGGGTTGCACACAGCCCAGCTTAATGCGGCGATCGTCAATGCCTCGGTTGGCAGCACGCAGGGTGGGGGCAGATCCCATGTAGATGGTGCGAGCAACACGGCGGCAGGCGGAGTAGCGCCCTAGGTTGGAGTTTTGGCGATCGAGGGTCAATGGTAGGGAATTGGCACCATCCACATCTTTGTCAATGACAGGTAGCCAATTGTCTTCAAGATAGCGAGTCAGTTCCGCCTGAACCTGCTGATCATCCATTGGCACATGGGCAGGCAGGATCATCAAACTGCGGTCTTCTCGTGCCCACAGGCAATGAATCACCTTGGCCATTAGGCGGAGTACGCCGCGGGTGCGTTGAAATTTATCGAGCGTGGACCAGTCGGCATACAAGCGGTCAAACAGTTCCGGATGAATCGGGTAGGCCGCTTTTAGGCGACGCTCGTAGTCAGGTTCTTTGCACTCGCTAGGAAACTCTTGGCTTTGGTTGCGGTACATGTCCATAAAGGCTTTGACAACCGCATCCCGCTGCACAAACAAATTGGGGTCAGTGATGGGCTGAAACAGACGGCGGCGGACAATTTCAAAGCTTTCTTCGGCACTTGCCGGCCGCCAAGGAGATTCCACCCGACCAATGGCATTTTTCAGTCTCTCTAGGGCTTCTTTCCCGCGATCGCCCCCAATCTCAATATCTGAAGAGGGGATACTGACCACTAGGAGGGTATCTTTGGCATTCTTAGCCGATTCACTCAGCGTTTGGGCAAAGGTAAACTGGGTATCAAAGCTCCCCCCGGCCAGATCACTGTGCTCATGCAGTTGCCGCGCATAGGACACCCATTCATCAATCAAAATCAGACAGGGGGAAAAGCGATTGAACAGCACCTTGAGAGCATCACCCGGATTGGTGGAGGTTTCATCGGCTTGCCGCACCAGTTCATAGCCCTCGGCTCCACCCAATTGCCAAGCCAGCTCGCCCCAAAGGGTTTTAATCAAAGGGCGATTTTGGCGCTGGTGTTCAGGTCTATAGGGGACAATGCCGCTGGGCTGAAGTTTATTGCCCACTAAAACTGCCACGCTGACATTTTGAGGCGGTGTCGTCAGCCCTACTTCTTGGAAGATCGGCTCCATCCCCGGCAAGTCAACACTTGATCTTGCATGACACAGATGGTATAGAGCCAGCATGGCGTGGGTTTTGCCACCGCCAAAGTTGGTTTGCAGCTCAATCACCGGATCGCCGCCCTGACCGCTGAGCCGTCGTAGAGCGTTGGCCAGCAGTTGTTTCAGTCCTTCGGTGATGTAGGTGCGGCGATAAAATTCGCTGGGATTGCGGTACTCGTCAGAGCCTTCATCCAGATAGACCTGCCAGAGGTCGGCAGCAAATTCTGCTTGTTGAAAGCGACCGGAGGCAACATCAGGATGGGGGGTAGCAATTTCCCGCCAAGGCTTGAGTCCGGCCATAGGTTGCCCTTCCGTCGGTGTGGTGGTGGTGCGGCGGGTGATATTGCGGGCTTGCTCCTCAAAGCGAATGCGCAATAATTCTTGCTTTTGTTTGTCAACTTCGGCAGCTTGAGGAGCGGAAATAGCGCTGAGCAGGCGGTTGACGCTATCGAGGGCGCGGTAGGCATCATCGGTCGAAAAAGTGTTGGTATGTGCCCACTTGTTACGGGTTTCGCGTAACTCACTGACCAGTGTCCGCTCTGCCCTTCCTAAGATCGTTTTGAAGACTTCATTCCACCGTTCCCAAATGACGATCAGCAGGGCAGATACATCTTGCTGCAGGACCTCTGCAGGATTGTTGTATTGGTTATACTCAGGTAGGCATTGAGCAGCCTCTTGCAACCAGCGATCGCCATAGCTGGCTTTCATTTCCCGTTCCACAAAGGGGTAAAGCCCATCGAGAAGCAAATTTAGGGAGCGTCCCACTCGTTCGTAGTTACTAATGCTCATCGTGTGATTATGGCAAGAGGGCTGATCAAGCAAAAGCTGTAAGACTATGATAGCTAATCCCAAATCAGGGTTAAATCCATCACGAAGTGGGGTAACAGAGGTTTTCCTGGAAGGCAAGATGGATGTTCTAAAACTTCTACGGCTTGTTGGGGTTGATAGCAATAAACTTGTCGGGTTTCGGGAGCAATTAACCAACCCAGCTGAGCACCATGAGCACCATTATCTATATACTCCTGCATTTTGGCTTGGAGAAAAGTAAGGTCGTCGGTGAGTTGAAGGGTGGGGCGTAGGTTCAGGGCAATCATGGGGCTACTTTAATCATTAATCATTTAATCATTAAGGAGCTGGTGTGCAGTTTATTACGCCTACAATAGGCCTAAAATTGTAGGTTAATCTGCGTAGATGCTTGCATCGTGGCAGCTAGGCGGGTCATTTCTGGCCAAGAACTCACAAGGCTGTTGTAAGCGAGAGCCTCTTGGCTCCACCCCTTGCGATCGCACAGGCTATACAACCGATAGGCCAAATCGCGGGCAAAAATGGCGCGATCGCCCAGTTGAGCGAGGAGTTCGGCAGCGCCGGTTTCCCCTTGTTTATCCAAAGCATGGATCAGCAGTTGGGTGATCAACCATAGGGGAGAAGTGAGGAGTGAGGTGGACGGTTCATTCCTCTCTTCTCTTTTCTCCTTTCTCTTTTCGCGTTTCCCGTTCCTCTCTGCGATTTCCTCTCTTGTCAACAAACGCACTTTGCCGCCCTTGGCTTCGAGGATGCCCCCATTGACCATGCCTTGGACAGTGGTATTTTTGGCTTTGCTGAGGGTTTCGGCATCGCCGTACGGCCCTTCATTGAATTCGTGTTGCTCGAACCAGGTGAGGGCCCAGCGGGTGTCGCTGTCGAATTCGCCCTCTTGCTCGGTGAGGTATTCGTCGAGGGTTTGGTTGATCAGTTCCAGGGCAGTGCGCACACGCATGGGAGTGCCATCGTTTTCCAGAACAGCGGCATATCGGGAGAAGACAGCCATGCCGGGGCCAATGCTGGCTTGGGCAAAGTCTACGGGGGCGATATTGCCCTGTTGCAGGGTGTTGAGGGCTCTGGGGAGTTCGCGTTTGAGTTCGGTGAGGAACTGGCGACGGGTGATTTTGGGCGCATCGATGGGGCGGGGACGGCAGACGAGAACGATCGAGGAGGCGAGGGCGTTAGTGCCAGATGCAACCATGCGGTTACTCAGTTCGGTTCGCATTGGCCAAGTGCCACCGATACTAAAGTTAGCTTTGATTAAGCCTTCCAGCATGGTTTCCCAACCGGTTGAAGCTCTGCTGCCCTCACCCCTAGCCCCTCTCCTAGAGTGAGAGAGGGGAATTAGAGCGGTGTCGATATCTTCTTCCCCCCCATTTCTTTCAGAAACGCTTCGCGAACGCCCATTTTGGGAGAGGGAGTCGGGGGGTGAGGGGTCTTCTTCTTGCTTGAAGGCGTAGTAAACCGTTAGCGGATAGTCTGAGTGAACAACTTTATTGAGACGCTCAAAGGTTTTGCCGAGTCCTTCTTCAAAAAATTCCTTTGCTTTTTGTTTGGTGCCATGACGGAATTTATCCGCAACCAATTCTTGGGCTTTAGGGGTTAATAATGTACCAAAGAGATTTGGGTATATAAGCTGAAGAGAACGCCGTAACCACACATAAAAGAAATCTGACAAATCTGCATACCCAATGTTGTCGTAATAGGGTGGATCGGTGGAAATGATTTTGGGGGTGGTGTCGTGGGGATGAGGGGCGATCGCGTCGTGTTGGATGGCTTGTGATTGAGAAGCTGGAGAGGCTTTTTCAACTACTTTCCAAACCCAATCAATGCAGGCCATCCAATTACCAGTTGATTCACTGAAAGGACAGCACTCGGCATAATCCCAGACCATCGGGATTGCTTGGCGACCAAATGTATGTCCCATTTTCTCTCCTGAAGAATTCCAACTACAAAGCCCAGACCAGTAATCACTTGCTTTATCTGTAGCAAACGCCAAATAAACTGCGATCGCCTCTCCATAAGCCCTTGCGCCGGTTCCGCCCTCATGCAACGGCACATCATCATCCGGTAGCCCAGCGGCAATGGCATCCTGAGTCGCCTTTTCCCGTGCTTCCCCCACCAAATCGCTGAAGGTGGTCAGCGCCACCAGTTGACGCGGGGTGAAGAGATCGGAAATTTTCTTCATTCCATAGTTCGGAGTCTTAAAATCCCTTGGATTGTGCGGTAAATCAGCATCCGGTTTCCAAGTGGGTTGGGCCGAATTAGCAATGGCTTCTTGTTCTGGGGTGGGTGCGAGATAAACCCGTCCATTTTGTCCCTCGGCAACAATGGCCATCAACTGCTGTCCCATGCGTCCGGCTCTGCCCTCCGATCGCACATACTCCAACGGTACGGGCGTTCCGCAGGCGATGCAGCGTGCCCCTTTGCGGTCTACCGTTCCCTCTGGGGCTTTGCCTTTGCCCGACTTCACCACAAACCGGATTTGAGTCCCCTCACCCTTGATGGGAGAAGGGGCTAGGGGATGAGGGTGATCAATTACCGGCTCCACCCAAGCCTCTTTCCCCTTCTTGGTCGAAAGCGAAAATTTATTTACCAACGGCATCTGGCAGCCACAAGCCGGGTTCCGGCATTTGACGGTTCTTGCCCATAGCCACGCAATCACCGTTGCTTTTCCCTCACCCTGCCCTTTCCCAGAGGGAGAGGGTTCTGATTCTCCCACTCGCTCTTTTGGGGAGAGGGGGCTGGGGGGTGAGGGGGTTGGGGGGTGAGGCAGAACAGAAATTTCCCACTTCTCTAGCTCCTCCTCGCCCTCTGGGAGAGGGGGTTGGGGGGTGAGGGCAACCTGCGGGTACAGATGCCCAATCCGCTTAAACGCCTCATCTCGCATCCATTCTCCGTAATAGCGCACATCCGCCGCGAGTCCCTGTGCTCCATACCAGCGATTTAAGCCTGTCCTTCCTCCTCCTTGCCCTCTGGCAGAGGCGGTTGGGGGGTGAGGGCAATCCACCGGATTCACCGGCGCTTGATCCTTGAACTTCGGCGGAATCTCAATCAATGCCTTATTGATCAACACCGCTACGGGATTCAAATCACTGGCATGGGCTTCCAGCCCCAACCGCTGCGCCTCCAAGGGAATCGACCCGCCACCGGCAAAGGGGTCATACACTGGTGGCGCATACTGGGCAATGTATTCCCGCACCGCTTTGGGATCGGTTGGTGGCTCTTCCCCTCTATCCCACGCCAAGCAGCGGGCAATCTCGCGCTGCGCTGCCTCTAGCACCCTAGAGTTCGGATCATTGACATCATCCCAAGACACCAAGCCCCGCACCACCTGTTTTTCCTTGCCTTTCCGATCCCGCACCACCTCAATCCGAGCCAAAATATCAAACAAGCGCTGCCGTTCCCGCTGTTGCTCCTCTTCGGTGGGGAACTTGTCTGGCCAACTCGAAGGATCATCCACCAAGGTCGCCCATAATACCGCTCTAGCCGTCGCAGTTGGTTTACGTGACCACCACAAATGCAGCGTGGAAGGATGGCCATGGCGGATGGATTTTTCACGGGCCGATTCGAGGTTGATGGCTTCTAGGGGCAGGGCAACTTCAATGAGTTTTTTGCGGTAGGTCATCACTTGCAAATTATCTTAATATTTGATGGTTTGAGTTCAAGACACTGTTACTTGTTCTCGTACCCACTGGCGCAATGCCTTGAGAACCTTGTTTCTTGCCAACATTTTAAGCTATTTCAGGTAATAATCATCATAACCATACCTCACCTTGGCTCACTGCCTTGATTCCATAGTTCCTTCCAATTGTAGTTGACGCTACTAGCGGCAAAATCTGGTTCTCGTTGAAAGGGCTGACGAACATAGCGCACCACACAGTTTTTCTCCGCAACTTGATACTCTCCGCTCGCTTCACGTAGGGCAAAAGCATCTCCTTCAGGGAAATTACGGCTCACTGGCACCTGCACCAATGCCAAAATGTAGCTATTGGGCTTGTTCAGCGCCGTCAGAATTTCGTTTTTAGTAACAGTAACTGTTTCAGCGCCTTCAACCCGACCTTTGACTTCGATAAACCGTAACTGCCCCGTGTCCGGTACCACGGATTCAATGTCATAGCCGCACTTCTGATCACTCACATCTCGCGGTTCATACCCCAGCGATCGCTCCATCGCTATGACGGCTGCAATTGCCGCTCGCTCTACCCGCCTAGTTTCCTTAGCAAAGATAGCGGCTGTCGATTCTCGTTTTCCCTCTAACCGCTGCAACAGCCCAATGGGCACCACTAGCACCGCAGCCACAACCACAGGTGGCAGGGGGGATAATCGGCGTTCCTGATCCAACTCTGCTAGACGCTTTTGCAGACGTGCAGACAACTCGTCGGCTCGTTGTTGGGCTTTGACAGAGTTGAGCTTGGCATTGGTTTTGCCTGCTTGCTCCTGTAAACGCAACTCTGCCGCCCGATGATCCCAGTAGTTAATCTCTTTGGTGAGGCGATCTTTGACTGCTCTGATCGTCTTGTCAATCAGTTTTTCCTTTTGTTGGCGGATCTCCTGGAGATGCTCAGGCACAAGATAGCAAGCAGCATAGCTCGTCGCAGTCTTTTCAATCTCGTCGCCAGTGGGCAGTTGAGCCAGCAGCGGCGCTAATAGAGGTTTTTCCGTTTCAGCCAAGGGGCGATAGTCAAGGTAAGGTGCATAACCTGCGTTTCGAGGAGAGAGAGATAAATGGAGGCTTTGTTGCTCACTTCTTCCCTCTTCTATATCCTCTATATCCTCACTTCTTCTGACCTGCATCTCCACATACTGCATCCGCCGCGAGACGACTCGTCGTTGACCATCTTGCCCAATGCGGCCATCTTGGATGGCATGTTCTAAATAGACTAAAACTCTGATCTCTTCACTGGGATCATTTTCGTCCACCAGAATTGCCCCTTGGCGCAAAATATGCCGGTGCTGTTCCAGAATCAAGTCAATAGTGGCACTCAGTAAAGGGTGACTAGGGGAAATCAATTCTGCCAAGGGTTTACCGCAAACACTCATCAAGCTTTTTTCAAAGCAAACCCTCTCATACCGTTTTGGAATCGCTGCACCCATGCCAATGAGACGGTCGCGATCGCGAATGAGCGCTGGCACATGGGTAATCTCATAGCGATTTGGTTCGCGCTGGCGAATGCTACCCCCTAGGCGCCGAAATGCCTCTAGGAAAAAAGCAGCAATATAGTGAGGTTGCAGTTTGCGAGCTTCAGCCCGTTCCATTTCTTGGCGAATCTGTTGGACTTGACTGATGTCCATGCAATCACGAGCTAGTGCCCGTTCCTCTAGCAGTTTTCGTAGCTGGTTAATATCCAAGCGATTGTCAATAATCCTTTCTAATTTCGCCCTCACCTGTGGCTTCTCGCCGTAGCGAATGGCCTCGATCATTAACTCCTGCAACTCTTTACCGGCGATCGCCTTGCCCAAAACATCAAAAACCTTGCCCCCTAGTGCTTGGTGCTGAATTTCTAGCTTTTTCAGTAGGGCTAAATACACATCCCCTTCACGAGTCTCCTCAGCAACCAAATTCCACAAATGACACACTTCGGTTTGACCAATGCGGTGGATACGCCCGAACCGTTGCTCCAAGCGATTAGGGTTCCAAGGCAAGTCATAGTTGATCATCAAATGTGCCCGCTGTAGGTTAATCCCTTCTCCGGCCGCATCGGTCGCAACCAAAATCTGTACTGCTACATCCTGCTTAAAGGCTTCTTCAGCTTTTTTACGTTCTTCGCGACCCATGGCGCCGTGAATGGCAACGACAGCTTCCTTAGAACCCAACAAATTGCTGATTTTGTCAACTAGATAGTTCAATGTGTCCCGATGCTCAGTAAAAATGACTAACTTGCGCCGATGACCACCCGCATCAAACATTTCCTTCTGGTTTTGTAGGAGTTTGGATAATTCCTCCCACTTGCGGTCTTGACCACTGCGCCATACCTGTAATGCCAGTTCTTCTAGTTGACGCAGTTGCTGAATTTCTGCCTCCAGTTCAGTGATGGTTTGAGCAGCGGTTGCTTGATCAACGAGTTCTTCTTCCCATTGTTCCCGTTCTTCGGCAGGTAAATCCTGCAGTTCCTTATCTAAATCATTTGACCAACTCAGAGAATCAGGGAAAAAGGGCTGAGAAGAGTTCCTTGTTCTGTCTGCTCGTCGACGAAGTTTTTCTTCCCGCAGTCGTGTCTCTAGTCTTTCCCGCCGGCGACGCAGGGATTCGTAAATTGCTTGGGGTGAGGAGGCAAGGCGGCGTTGCAAAATCGTCAAGGCAAAACCCACAGTTCCTTTACGGCGATCGCTCCCTAAGGCGTCTGCGCGGTTGAATTCTGTCCTGACGTAATCCGTCACTTGCTGGTAAAGCTTTGCTTCCAGATCAGACAGAAGATACTTTACGGTGTGTGCTAAGCGTTCTGGAAATAAGGGCTTGCCATCAAATTTGACTAAATCTTCCTTGACGACTCGCCGCATTAAATCGGAAGCATCACAAGTGTGTACACCGTCGCGAAATCTTCCTTCAAAGCGATCGCCATCTAGGAGTGCCAGAAATAACTGAAAATCTTCTTCTCGGCCATTATGGGGTGTTGCCGTCATCAGCAAAAAATGACGCGCTAGGGTAGATAGTAGCTTACCTAACCTATAACGCTTGGTTTCTTTAACCTCGTCGCTAAAGAAGGAGGCAGAAAGTTTATGCGCTTCATCAACAACAATTAAGTCCCAATCGCTTTGTTTGAGCTTGAGTTGCAGATTTTCATCGCGGCTGAGCTTGTCCAAGCGAGCAATCAGCAGGGGGATTTCTGTAAAGACATTCCCGGTACGCGCCGCTTCGATGCGGTCATTGGTGAGTATCTCAAAGGGCAGGTGAAACTTTTGGGACAACTCCTCCTGCCATTGTATTGTCAAACTGCCGGGGCAAACAATCAGGCATCGCTGTAAATCCCCCCGCATCAGCAATTCTCGAATCAGCAACCCTGCCATAATGGTTTTGCCTGCCCCCGGATCATCCGCTAGGAGAAACCGCAACGGTTGACGCGGCAGCATCTGGCCGTACACCGCTGTAATTTGATGGGGTAAAGGTTCTACCAATGAGGTATGCACCGCTAGCAACGGATCAAATAAGTGTGCTAGTCGAATGCGATGAGCTTCAGACACTAACCGCAATAATGCCCCGTCCCCGTCAAAACTCCAGCGGCGAGCTGCACTAACAATCTCTAGGGCTGGCTCGCGATCGCGAAACAGCAGTTCTGTGTGAGGCTGTCCATTGAAATCTTTATAAGTCAATTCAACGACGTCACTTCCATACCACGTTGCGTCAATCACTGTGACAATTTGATTCGGAAGAAGGCCTTTGACTGCTGTACCGTGGGTCAGGTCTTCAAGCTTTGCCATAAGTGATGCGGCAGGCTAAGAGGTTCTAATATTACTTATTATTATTAGCTAATTTACCAGAAGTGTTGAATCCTACAATAAAACTTAACATTTTAAGTAACCAGTAGCTCTGGCTGCCAATCAAAGCTCCAATGCACTATCGAGCAGCGACGACTGAGTTCCAGTTGCAAATGGAGAGTAGACTGAAGAATGGTATAGTTTGATGTTCTTTTGAAGATTCCATGCGGGTTTTCCTTCGCTGGCTACTATCATTAAAACTGACCTAAATTTACCGGTCACGCTCCTCCTTTAAGATGTGTAAATAAACAGTTTACCCCTACCATTTTTCAGCTAGATCCAGTTCCTCAGACTCCTTTAAGGGCAGCAGGGCAATGACCTCGAACTCGAAAATCTTTAGAATAGGGTTACAGGTTTCAGAGTAGCTAATTTTAATGGAGCGAGAGGAAATTATTGCGCTCATTCAGCGTGAGCTACCGCAGCTTGTGGCTCAAGATCCCAGCTTGAGAGATTTGATCCTGCGCATGGTCTTGGACGTTTCTCTGCCTCGCCGTGAGGCAGATATCAAGTTTGACCGTATCCTCAGCGAACTACAGCGCGATCGCGAGGAACAGTCACGCCGTTGGCAGGAACAAGACCGCAAGTGGCAAGAACAGGTCCGGCGTTGGGAAGAACAGGATCGCAGGTGGCAAGAGCAGGCCAAGCGCTGGGAAGAACAGGACTGCCGCTGGCAAGAGCAGGCCAAGCGCTGGGAAGAACAGGATCGCAGGTGGCAAGAGCAGGCCAAGCGCTGGGAAGAACAGGACCGCCGCTGGCAAGAACAGGCCAAGCGTTGGGAAGAACAGGATCGCAGGTGGCATGAGCAACTTGCAGAGATTCGGCGTCTTGACAAGCGCTTTGACAGTACAATTGGAGCCCTTGGTGCTCGCTGGGGAATTGCTTCAGAAACCAGCTTTCGCAACGCCCTCGCGGGCATTTTGACGGAATCCTTTGGGGTTGAGGTTTTGAACTTAACCCTCTACGACCATGAGGGTGAAGTCTTTGGTCGCCCTGATCAGGTGGAGCTAGACTTGATTATCAAAAATGGCTTAACCATTGCCTGTGAAATCAAATCTTCTATTGATAAGGCAGGGATGTATATCTTTGACCGTAAGGTGAATTTCTATGCGCGGCATCACCAGCGCCAAATTGACCGCAAAATTGTGATTTCGCCAATGGTTGATCCACGCGCACGACCGGTGGCTGAGGCGCTAGGGATTGAACTCTATAGTTATGCCGACTCAGTGGAGGGCTTGTAAGGAGACTTTTGTCGCTATACGAAACTCCGTTTGATTCTCGTCAAAAAATTGAACCACGCGATATCTCTCATGATTGAGCTTCATTCTCATGTTATTCTTGATACGTACAACAAATGAGCACTTCCTCTCACTCAGTCGCTCTAAAAATTGCCAGCTCGCAAACCCTCTATCCATGATTACAACAGCGTTCTCAGGGATCATTTCTAGAATCTCCTCTTGAAAGCTCAGGTCATGTCTCTCCCCAAAAGAAATCACCGCTTTACCCATGATGTTCTCTGTTAAATCAAATCCCGTAAGTAACTTCACTTGATGATATTTATAGAACCAAAAGAGTTTACTGGTCAGGGTAATGATGGTTGAATCGATAGGAAACAGCGTCATGCTTGAAGTACGATGTCTCTTTTGAGCTTGAGACATCAGTTGAGTGTAAATCCCCTCAAATAAGCGGGTTGTCCGAGTTTTGTTGGCTTTGGAAAACGTTGACATATCCACTGTAATCCCTGCATGATTCAAGCGATAAAATAAGGCTCTCATACTGGTTAACCCTTGGTCGAGAACGTAGGTCAACCAGATTTTGAAGAACAATTGAGAGTTCAGCACGGGGTAGTCACAGGGGCTGAGCCGATTGAGAATGGACTTGACAAGAGTTGCAAAAGATGCCATAGTAAATTGATTTTTTCTTCTTCTTTTAAGGGAAGAATATGACATTTCTTCCCTTTTTTCTAGCCTCTCAAACTATCTTTCAACACTTCTGGCATGAGACCAATAGTTCTTTCATTCGTATTGGTATGTTTTTCTTGCTTTACTCTTTACTTAAGAAATGTAGGCATTGATGATGAGAAACCTTAGAAGATGGATTTGAATAATCTCTAAACGGCTGACCTGATCGACTACCTTTTGGTAAATCTTGACCAGAATAAATTAGGCTGTAGCCACGGATTGATTTAGGTCGAGAAACCCCTACAACATTTTTTCAACACGTTCAACATTATAGTCTACCTCTGCATAGCCCCAAAAGTTAACCAGTATAGAGCTTGGTGTTACTGAGTCATACAGTCTTAACGCTTGAAAAAGATGTTCTAGAAAAATTCTATGGTCAAATGATCTGATTTGAGGCAGAAATATTGAATCTTGCAACAAAAATTAACGTATCAAGTGACAATCAGACCTACTTGTCAATCAAAGTGCCAATGTTATTGTTGTATTATCGAATACCGGTTAGTACCCTAAGTAGCTGTAGCTGCTAGTTAAAGCCACTTTGTGTCAATAATTGTGACAGTTTAATTTAAAAGAATAACTCTGACCGTTGTATGGCAAGTCACATCTTCATTGACTAGCTAAACAATTGTGCTATCCGAGGTCTGGCAATCCTATAGCTACTTCAGCCATGATATTTAGATACGTTTGGGAATAGCCCATGTCCGATTGTGGTTGCCACATCGAAGCAAGAAATGCGGCGGAGCGCAAAACCCTGCGCATTGTGCTGCTGATCAACGTGCTCATGTTTTTTATGGAGGTGATTACTGGCATCCTTGCTCATTCCACAGCGCTGATTGCTGATTCTCTTGATATGCTTGCCGATGCTCTCGTCTATGGCCTCTCCCTCTATGCCGTGGGGCGTTCTCCAAGGCACAAAACCCGTGCGGCAGGTCTGAGTGGTCTTTTTCAGATGACCCTTGCAGTTTTAATTTTGGGAGATGTGATCCGTCGCTTTGTCAGCGGTAGTGCCCCAGAGGCAGATTGGATGATGGCGATCGCTCTCCTTGGACTGGTGGCCAATGGCTACTGCCTTTACTTGATTGCCAAACATCGGCAAGGGGAGGTGCACATGCGCGCCAGTTGGATTTTTACCCAAAATGACGTGATTGCCAATGTCAGCGTAATTATCGCCGGCGGGCTGGTCGCCCTCTTTCGATCCCCTTATCCTGATTTGATTGTGGGTTTTGGCATCGCCAGCCTTGTGCTCTGGGGAGGAATTCGTATTGTGCGGGATGCAAGGCAGGCGGTGATGAACACCCCTGTAGAATAAGTAGGGTTACTTTTGGGGAAGTCTCCTGTGAGCGGACCAGCGATCGCCATCATTGACTACGATATGGGCAATCTGCATTCCGTGAGTAAAGCCCTTGATGTCGTGGGGGCAACGCCCTTAGTGAGCGATCGCGCCAGTGACATTTGTGCTGCGGATGCCGTGGTTCTCCCCGGTGTCGGTGCCTTTGACCCCGCCATGACCCATCTCCACGAGCGGGAACTGGTGCCTGTCATTCAGCGGGTGATTCAGCAGGGGATGCCCTTTTTGGGGATTTGTCTGGGTCTGCAAGTCTTGTTTGAGTGCAGCGAAGAAGGCAGAGAACCCGGCCTTGGTATTTTTGCGGGGAAAGTCAAACGCTTTCAGTCTGAACCCGGCCTCACAATCCCCCACATCGGCTGGAACCAACTCACCCTAACGCAACCCGCCTGTCCCCTCTGGCAGAATTTACCGCCAACCCCTTGGGTGTATTTTGTCCACTCCTACTTTGTCGCCCCTGATGATCCAGAGCTTGTGGCCGCCACCGTCCGTCATGGTCAGCAAACTGTCACAGCCGCGATCGCCCGCAACAATATCTTTGCCTGTCAATTTCACCCCGAAAAGTCGGGCAAGATCGGCCTGCAACTACTGCGCAACTTTGTCACTCTCGTCAAACACCAGTATAGCCATTTTAATCAAGAATGAGATATTATCCAGTACAATAATTGTGAATCACCTCATCAGCACCTCCTCGCGACTTAGTGTGGTGAACTTGTACAGGACAGTTGTTATGATTAACTCTATTATGGCTTGCTGCTTCAGGTCTGTTTCTGTCTGACTCCGCTGCGCAAGTAATCGATTGGGATAAATGACCACGGCTTGCCCATCAGAGAAGGTCTGGCGATACAGACGCAAATAGAGAAAGATTTCAGCAAAGAAGCGTTCGTAGAAGGTATTATCTCTTTGAAACTGGACTTCACAAAAATAGACCACTCCTGAGGGATCAGGGGGGACAAAGACACCGTCAATGCGGAAGGCGGTTGGCTTGAGTTCAACGAAGTCAAAGCGGTAGCCTCTAGGATAGTCAATTCCGAGCAGCTCAAAGAGCGTCTGAGGCAGTTGAGCAAACAGTTGGTAAAAGAGGGAGTCGCGGCGCATGGGCTAGGGAATATATCACGGGAGCATGGATTAAAGCAGGCCGCGATAGCGAATAAATGTCAGCACTGCCGCCCACGACCCCAAGGCCACTTTCAGCGCAATGAGGATATTCAGCCAAGGAATCCAGCCACCACTGAGGAGGGTGCCAAACTGACCCGCCGGCAAGGCCACCCCCATCAACAGGCTGGCACCGCAGAGAATGAAAACAATCACGGAGATTTTTTCCCATGTGGCGGCATGGAAGCGACGATAGATGCTCTCTAGCCATTCTGGAGCTGAGGTAATGGCCACAAGCCCGATCGCCGTCCCGCCAGCAACGCCAGCCGCAAATCCACCCCCCGCACTCAGGTGCCCCCGCAAGGCCAACTCAATACACACAAGGGAGCAAATGGTGGCGCCAAATCTTGCCAAAACAATCGAGGGCTGATCATTAAAGCGGCTAACGTGGCCAAGGGGTTTTTCATTGCTGAGTAGATACTGTGCCCCCATGATGGCAAGAGTGAATACCACCACTTCAAAAATGGTGTCGTACAGGCGATTGCGCAAAATCACAGCCGTAACGGCATTGGGAATGCCACTCTGGTTAACAAGGGTTTCGACAATGGGAAGCGTTGGTACCGCAGGTAGGGTGGGGATCATCAGCATTTTCACCAGCAGCAGCACTGCCGCAATGCCATAGAGCCAAATCATGTCGCTGACTCCTCTTCACTGGGCAAGGGGTAATACACGAGTTCTGTGAGACTGGTGAGGTGGGGCTTGAGGATGGTGTAAAGGCGTGCTACACGGGTCATCGTTAATAATTGAGTGGTTTCTTCAGCACATAGGGCATGAATCTCGCGATCGCGGAGCGCTATTTTAAGTTGCTCAAAGGTGGGATAAATAATTAATTCAACACGCAAATGATAGGGAGCAACGGCTTCACGAATGGCTGCCAGTAAATGATCCAAGCTATCGGTGGAGAGTGCCGAAGCTAAGATGCCCAATCGCAGCACCAAGGAAGAGCGTACTGCAACGGCGTAGAGCATAATTGAGAGCATTGTTCCCACAAGGGCTTCGGTCAGTGCCACATCAGCAGCGCCGAGAATGGCATAGAGGAGAGCCGCCACCGCACCAATAATGCCGCGAATGACAAGGGCGTGGTAGGGATTCTCCTGAAACACCAGCATCAGAGCTGTTAGAGGCAAGAGTGCAGTGACAGCAATGAACCAGCTATCCATCAGTGTCCTCCCCTTGGGAGCAGTAGGCCAAAACATAGCCCAGAATGGTGTTCCAGAGGGCGAGGGAGATCAACGCCAAGACCAGAAGTGGCCATTCGCGGGGAATGCGCAGCAAGACGCCGATCATGATTGCCATCGAACCTAAGGTATCGGAGACTGACAAAAAATGCAGTTTATAGAGGGGCGATCGCCGACCCACCAGCGGCCATGTTCCCCACAGCCAAAGAAAGAGACCAAAACTAATACAGGCATAACTGATCCACTGTAAAATCACTGACCCCCTCCCTAAAGATTGGCGACATCCCGTAGTCGCCGCAGAATCTGCGCCAAGAGCATCAGGGCACCATTGCCCACACTAAGGATGATCACCCCCACAATGCCAATCATCCAATCATCCCGCTGCACCGACACCAGCAAGATCATAATGGCTGCCTTTGTGGCAATACTGGCAAAGGCCAACATCTTCGACCAGATGTGCTCCCCCTTCCAAGCAGCATAGAGGGGAATGCCCAGAATCAGCAGCATGATGACTAAAAAGGCCGTCATTTTTCGGGTCTGCGCTCCACTAGTTGATGCACTTCAAACCAGCCCTCCTCGTCGTAGTGCAGCACGATCGTCTTGGGGGTGAAGGTAATCGTAAAAATATCTAGAAAAATCAGACCGGGGGCACGGGTAGGATCAACGGGTTCACGGACGATCGCTTCATGACGATGGGGACGCACCATCATTTCAATGGCTTCAATATAGGCACGGGGAACAGCCATCGCCACTTTTCCTAGGGTACTCAGCCACTGCCGCAGTGTTGCCATACCCCCTCGCCCTTGGGGCAGCAGGAGCGAAACCAAAATCCCAATCGCCAGATTGACCAAGCCAAAGTCCGCCGTCAGCAGCAGCCAAATCGTTAGGCGCAGGGCAAAGTTCAAATAATTCATAGCGCTAACCCCACCAAGCCAAGTAAGAGTAACAGCATCACCCCTAGAAGATGTTCTAGACGTTCCCAAGCCCCTCGCCATGGCGATTCCCAGCGGGAGACCCCCAAAGCCACTAGGCCACACCCCACCAAGGGCGGCAAAAAGGCGCGTAACAAACTCATGCCACTACTGTAGGCTTCCATGTAGCCGGCATTGGCCAGAAATAGCCCACCCAAGAGCACCATTGTGGCGGCACTATAGCCCATAGGGGTCTTGCTAGGATAGCGAGGCAAAAAGAGGAATTTGCTGTAAATTGTGGCGGTTAAAAAGCCAGCACCATAGAGCAGTCCCTGCTGCCACGGGTCAAGGTAACTTAGGGTCAAAGCCTTAGCGGGAAATCCAGCAAGGAGGGGCACACCGACAATGCCATAACCGGCAATAATCAGGGCGATCGCCACTGGGCGCGGCAGACCCTCTTGGCGCAATTCACTAAGACGATAGTGGCGCAGTTCCCCCACACTCAAAAAAAGGCTGGCCTTGGCTAAGCCGTGCATCAGGGCATACAAACCCGCTGCCGGTGGGGCAATGATTACCCATCCCAATTGGCCAAGGGTACTAAAGCTGAGCATCCGTCGTACATCATCGGCCACCAAGGCAAATATTAAGCCAAAAAAGATTGAGGCGAGGGCAAACAGCCGCACAATATCGGCAATGGTGCTATAGAGCAGACTGACGCGAGCAAGGCTAAACACCCCAGCATTTTCGACAATGCCGGCTAGGAGAGCAGCAACAATGGGAGCAGCAACGACGTTAGTTTGGGGCAACCAAAGCCCACTAATGAAAATGGCGCCCTTGGCCAACAATGCCATCAAAATCAGCGCCACAGCCTCTGGCGGTGCCTGCATCAGGGCACTAAAGGCAAAGGTATGGTTTGTCTGATAGACGAGCGCCACCCCCATTAGATAAAAGAGCATGGCCACGTTGCTCACCATCAGGTAGCGTAGGCCAATCCAGAGGGGGCGATCGCTACGGGGATAGGCAATTAACAAAAAGACAACAATCCCCAGCACCTCAATATTGACGTAGAGACTGAGGAAATCCGCTGAAATAAAGACGGTGTTGGCACAGCCGTGGAGCAGACACAGCAGCACATAGAAGAACGCTTTATAACCCTCCTGCCACGTATGTAACAGTGCTGCCAAAATGACGAGGGCATTGGTGACAATAAAGTAGCCACTGAGGGAGTCAATGCTCAGGGAAATGCCAAAGCTATCGAGTAGGACAAACGCAGTGTTGACTTGGTTAATGGTGATGCCTAAGCCGACACAGAGGGAAACAAGGGCGATCGCTAGGGTCAGACCCCGCGCTAAGGGGGGCAGCAGATAAAGGGTTAAGCCGGCCACAAAAGGCAACAAAATCCAAGCGATCGCCAGCGCCGTCATTGCCACTTCCTACAGATACTTTTGATCAATTTCTGGGGTTTCTAAAGTCGGGTTATCCCGCGCTAGCTTCATTGCCGCCACCAGCATCAGGGTTTGAATCGAAAGGCCAATCACGATTGCGGTTAAAATCACGGCTTGGGGTACGGGGTCGGCATAGGCAGCATCAAAGGCTCCGCCACGGGCAATGGGCGTGACCAGACCACTGTGGGTGGCAATGACCACAAACAAAGCCACTACGCCGGTGCTCATGACATCCATCGTCACAATCTTCATTAGCAGGTTTTTCTTGACGATCGTTGCTAGAAACCCGACGAGGATAGTGACAAAAACACTGGCTTCTAAGAAAATCATGAGACCCCACCCCCAGACACCTTGGTATTTAGAACAAAGGTATTTAGAACAAACTGTAACATTCTGCTTTGCCGTTACACCTTGCCTGTTGCTATAGAACTGCACCGCCGCAACCAACGGTGAGGACCCTTAAGCCCGTCAACCCCCATCTTAACTTTATTCAGATCAATATCAATTCTCTATAGAATAGATTTTTGTCAATATCAGTGTCACAAACTTTATAATTTAGAAAAATACTTAACAATTTGCAATATTTGGTAAATAGGTATATATTCTTATTCAGACACTTGAACGAATTACTGGACTCGTCCCTTGGGGGGTTGTCTGATGAATGTCCAATTTCCTTGGCTGACTGTACTAACACTGCTGCCTTTAGGGGCAGCCTTTTTCATTCCCGTGTTGCCCGACCGTGAGGGGAAGACAGTCCGCTGGTATGCCCTAGCGATCGCACTCCTCGAACTTGGCCTCTCGGCAATGGTTTTCTGGCAGCACTACGATGCCCAATCCGCCCAGATCCAAATGGTGGAAACCGTGCCTTGGCTGCCGCAAATCGGCCTGAACTGGTCCCTAGCGGTTGATGGCCTTGCCGTCCCCCTGATTTTGCTGACGGGTCTGGTCAACACAGTGGCAATCTTTGCGGCTTGGCAAGTAAAGCAGAAGCCGCGTTTATTTTATTTCTTGATGCTGGCGCTCTACAGTGCCCAAATTGGCGTCTTTGCCGCCCAAGACCTCATCCTCTTCTTCCTGATTTGGGAATTGGAACTGGTGCCCGTCTATCTACTCATTTCCATCTGGGGGGGAGCCAAACGCCAATACGCCGCTACAAAATTCATCCTCTACACTGCCGTTGGTTCCCTCTTTATCCTCATTGCTGGCCTAGGGATGGCCTTCTATGGGGGTGACTTTACGCTCAGCATGGCGGCCTTGGGTCTCAAGGACTATCCCTTGGCGCTGGAACTGCTGGCCTATGGTGGTTTCCTGATTGCCTTTGGTGTCAAGCTGCCGATTTTCCCGCTACACACTTGGTTACCCGATGCCCATGGTGAAGCCTCGGCGCCCGTGTCAATGGTGCTGGCAGGCGTGCTCTTGAAAATGGGGGGCTATGGCCTGATTCGCTTCAACCTGCAAATGTTGCCGGATGCCCACATCTACTTTGCGCCGCTGCTGATTGCCCTTGGGGTCGTGAATATTGTCTATGGTGCCCTGACTGCTTTTGGCCAAGAAAACCTGAAGCGGCGGCTGGCCTACTCCTCGATTTCCCACATGGGCTTTGTGCTGCTGGGCATTGGTGCCCTCAATGGCATTGGTCTCAATGGGGCGATGCTGCAAATGCTTTCCCACGGTTTGATTGCGGCTGTTCTCTTCTTCTTGGCCGGGGTGACCTACGATCGCACCCACACATTGGCCATGGAAAAAATGAGCGGTATTGCCCAATCCATGCCGAAAACCTTTGCCCTGTTTACCGCTGCCTCTATGGCCTCGCTGGCGCTGCCCGGTATGAGTGGTTTTGTCAGTGAACTCACTGTCTTTTTGGGCTTGACCAATAGTGATGCCTACTCCACGAGTTTCAAAGTGGGAGTGATTTTCCTTGCCGCTGTTGGGGTGATTATTACGCCCGTCTATCTGCTCTCGATGGTGCGCCGTGTCTTTACGGGCAAACAAGCGGGCGATATGTTTGACAAACTGCTGTTGGACATCAATCCCCGTGAAACCTTCATTGCCCTGTCCCTGTTGGTGCCGATTATTGCTGTGGGGATGTATCCCAAGCTAGCCACCCAAACCTACGATGTGACCACGACAGCGATCGCTAGCCATGTCCATGCGGCTCTGCCGGCGGTAGCGCAGCACCATCTGCCCCTCTATGCCCAACTGACCCAATCCGCCCCCAGCCTAGTCAGTGAAGCAACCGTTGCCGACAGTACCCTCTAGGGGTGAGGGGTGGGGATGCACCGTCTCCAACTGGCAGTTCAGGGCATTCATTGCTAGAGTGGAGTAACGGCATTCCTGCCCTTGGGCAGATTGCATAAACTGAATACGGTGATTCAATAAAGGCTCTATGAGTAATCTCGAGAAACAAATTGAACAAGCCCGCGAGGAAGCCCACAAAATCTGTGATACCGAAGGGGCAACCTCTGGACAGTGTGCCGCCGCTTGGGATGCCCTTGAGGAACTGCAAGCGGAAGCTGCCCACCAACGCGCTGAGCAGCAAGATCACAAAACCTCCTTTCAGCAGTACTGTGATGACAACCCTGATGCTGCTGAGTGCCGCATTTACGACGACTAAGGGTTGAGGGTGTGGGTCGCTGGCAACAGTTGTGGGATCAATTTGCCGCAGCGACGGGTCAGCGGCTCCATGAGGGTAAAGCCCTTGCGGTAGGGGGCGGCAGTATCAACACCACCTATGTGTGGCAACATCCTGAGCAAACCCTCTTTGTTAAATTCAATCGCCCTGAACGGCAGTCCATGTTTGCTGCCGAAGCCAATGCCCTGCGGGCGATCGCCAAGGTTCAAGCGATTCGCGTTCCCCTTCCCCTGCTATGGGGAGTGGTTGAGGACGCGAGTTTTTTAGTGTTGGAATACTTGCCCCTCACCAGTGCCGGAGATTGGTGGCAAATGGGGGTAGAGCTGGCACAGTTGCACCTCAAGGGCACTGGCGATCGCTATGGCTGGTGCGAAAACAACACCATTGGTGCCACTCCTCAAATCAACCCTTGGTCAGACAACTGGGGGGAGTTTTTCCGCGATGCTCGCCTGCGCTATCAGCTGGAGTTGGCTCGCCGTCGGGGTGGACACTTTCCCAAGGCGGAGAAGCTCCTAGCAGCCATTCCAGAACTCCTGAACCATGAGCCAACCCCTACCCTAGTGCACGGCGATCTCTGGTCGGGAAATGCTGCCTTTTGTCGTACGGGGGAACCCGTCATTTTCGACCCCGCCAGTTACTATGGCGATCGCGAGGTGGACTTGGCCATGAGTGAACTCTTTGGTGGCTTTCCAGCGGCCTTTTATGAGGGCTACAACGCCACCTATCCCTTAGCGGCTGGCTATGGGCAACGGAAAACCATCTACAACCTGTACCACATCCTCAATCACTTCAATCTCTTTGGCGGCAGTTATGGAACTCAAGCAGAGCAAATGATGGCTGCGATTCTTGACCAATAGACGCTTACCAAGCAATTCTTAGTCGGTAAGCCTATGCTCCACAACTTTAGGTAAGCATCGGAAGGATGTCATGAAAGGGAACACTTAATTATCTTTTGCTTTGTTTCTCAAAAAGCTAACAATTCCATTAAGGAAGGAATAACTCAATTCGGCGCCAGCCCTATTATCACTTTCCCTATTGGACAAGCCTAGGTCAATCTGCTTAGGAAAGGTAGTTGCTGGCGGAGGAGAAATGCTAATGATTTCTTCTACTAAGCCCATCACTATAAAACAAAAACAGATTTTTTGAATCTCTAAGATGTGCAAGCCTAGCGTGTTAGCAATCTCTTGAATTGTTGTTGTGCCATCAATTTGCTCCCATACCTGCCACTCCTTTGCGCTTAACTGCACAGAGGGTGGCTCATGAACTAAAGCGACAATCGTCGAGCTCTCCGAGGGCAATTTATCCATCAAGGATGTCCAGTCGCGTAATAAACGCAGACCTGCTAGGGTAATCGCTTGGGGTGAAGCACTCAGACCGGTCATTTCAGAAAACGGCAGGGGATGACGGCCATCAAACTCGAAATAGCCTTCTTCAAGGCTAAACAGGTAAGGAACAGGCGTCAGCACTTGATGCCTGAATAGTAAACTAAGTTGCTGTGTGTCCAAGATTCCTTGGGATTTTAGGAAAATCCCCAAGGGTACATTTTGAGAATATCGGTCCATCACTCGTTGAATGGTCAAAGGGTGTAATAATTTCCGCTGCTCAATCAATTGCCACAAACCTTGTTGGTTGAGTGTAGTGGTTGCTGCTACCACGTTTCCATAACGAAAAAAGAGGTAGTACTCTTGCGATTGCGGTAGCACGGTTAAAATGTTTGGCATATTGATCAACTTTATGGAGAGGCATCCTGTACGCTGCCCTTGTTCCAACAACCGAAAAACCTCTCCTAGCGAAAATTCTGAAAAGTAACCGCTAATTTTCATGGGAATCTCCTCTTGAATTCAATCACTCAAGTTGTTGTCTTTTGACTGTAGCGGTGGCATCCGGAGGAGTGATTGGTCTAGCTTGGAATCGGACATATTCTTGAATAACTGTTGTCAACGCTGTGGCAACCGAAAAACGATCCAAGCTATTCACAGATATCATTGGTGGTCGTCTTTGGGGATCTAAATAGCCAAGGGCAACCCCAATTTCTTCCACCGGCCAAGCGTCAGGATGATCAGCATGACTGCAGCCGATGACCATGGGTATCTGAGTGCGGTGGCGCATGAAAGCAGCGATGCGCCGAGCCATCCGAAAGTCTTGGGGACGATGGGAACTCACTAGCAAAATGAAAGCGTGGGCTTTGCGAATAAGAATGTCCCACATGAAATCAAAGCGCTCTTGGCCAGGAGTACCGTAGAGATGAAGTGCCTTATCAGCACTAAACTGTAAGCGCCCAAAATCCATCGCTACTGTTGTTGTTGGCTTCAGATCAGCAACATGATCACTAGCTTTGCGATCTGTGTCTACAGCCTCAATTTCGCTAATTTTGCGAATAAATGTAGATTTGCCAGCGCCTACTGCACCGGTCACTACGATTCGCATAATTTCCATTGGGTAGTGACCTCAGGCTAGAGACTAACAGTTGGACTCACACTAACGAGTTGTTGTTGCAAATCGGCAATAACGTTCTTAATCTCAAGATTGATAATCCCCAGCTTGGCTGAAGCATCGGCAAGAACCAGTAAAACTGCATCTTCGGTGCAGCTAGTCAGGATGCCATAGCCACTGTTGCCTTCCACCAAAATTCGCTCAATTTGTCCTCGACTCAGTTCCCGCCCAATCCGCTCACCTAAGGAGAGCATGGCTGCTGACATGGCGGCAACACGCTCTTCATCCATGCCGCTAGGCAAGACAGCGGCAAGCGTCAGGCCATCCGGAGAAACCAGAGCTGCCCCTTGAACATTGCTGGCAGTGGCTACAAAATTTTGCAGAATTGCTTCAATTTTGACGGCGTTAATGGCCATTTTACCCCCTAGCCCAAAATAAATCGAATAAATGATGGCAAGAGCAAATAGATACCAATGAAGATAAAGAAGAGAATTGCTACATCGCGGTTGCCCCTTGAGCAATTAAACGTTGAAAGAGCGCTTGTGTCCATCCGGTCTCTTGAAGAACTGCTTGGGAAGAGACTTCAAAGTAGGCCTGCTCAATAAAGGCAAGGTCAATCATGCAAATTTTGCTTAAGGCATCCCCAAGAGCCTCCGATTGATTATCTTGGCGCAGTTTTTGCCGTAGAGCGTTGACTACAACTGCCATGGCTGGTACAACATGCTGGGGTCCAATCCCAACCTTGACATGGATAAGTCCAATTCTCCAACGGCGTTCAGCGTAGCTTTTTCCCCACTGATCCATGCCAGTAAACATCTCGTAAAACCATTCCACAAACGTTTGTTTGAGGCGATGAACTCGCCCTTCGGTAGCGTTGAGAATGGCATTCATCTCTTCATCTTTGCCAAGGTAATCATAAAAGACATCTGCCATGGCGGGGGCAACTTCCTTACCCCAAGGTGCTGCTTGGGCAAGCACCGATTTGTCTTCTTCCGTCAACTGCACACGGCGAGTCATAGTTGCCATGAAGGCGGTTGGATCGATAGCCATTGGACTTTTGATTTCAATACTAAGATGACGTGAAATTTCCGACAAAAGGCTAGCACCTTTCTTGAGGCCTGTAAATACCCTGTCGCTTCTAACTGGATTCTCAAAATTGTTGGATTCTGGCCATCGGGGCGCTGTTACCTTGGTGATGGGGTATGGTGGAGTACAGGGTTGATTTACTGTTTGCGGAGTTCCTTTCTATGGCCGATGGCAAACTGCCACCCACAAATGCTTCTACCCCTGAATCCATGAGAGCCAAGGCCGAAAAGACGACAGAACCCTGGTGGCTGGAGATGGCCAAAACCTTGGGTCTGGCTGCTCTCTTGGCTTTTGGTATTCGTACCTTTGTAGCAGAAGCGCGCTATATTCCCACCGGCTCGATGGAAGAAACCCTGCTGATTAACGATCGCCTGATTATTGAAAAGATCAGCTACTATTTCCATGCTCCCCATCGCGGCGACATTATTGTTTTCAATCCAACTCCGGCCTTGCAGCAGGCAGGCTTTCGTGATGCCTTTATCAAGCGGGTGGTGGGCTTGCCTGGGGATCGCGTGGAACTCCGCCAAGGGCGCGTCTATATCAACAATCAACCCCTACCCGAACCCTATCTAGCTCCCTCGACATTGACCTCCGTCGATACCTGTGCCGGTATTCAGCCCTATCTGGCTCAACCGCAGGTGATTCCTGCCAACAGTTACTTGGTCTTGGGGGATAACCGCAATAACAGCTTTGATGGTCGCTGCTGGGGAGTGGTACCGCGCAATTACATTATTGGTCGTGCGGCGATTCGCTTTTGGCCCCCCGATCGTTGGGGGTTGATTACCGATCCCAAGGAACCGCAACAGTGAGGCAAACCCTGCGCACCGAGGTACTCGTTGTGGGTGGTGGCACAGGGGGGGTAGCTGCTGCCTTAACGGCGGCTCGCATGGGAGCACAAACGGTGCTGGTCAGTGAAACCCCTTGGCTAGGGGGCATGCTCACGAGTGCTGGGGTGGCGGCTCCCGATGGCAATGAACTCATGGCGTGGCAAACCGGGCTGTGGGGCGAGTTTCTGCGGGCGATCGCCCAGCGACAGCCGGGGGGGTTAGATCATGCTTGGGTGAGTTTCTTTACCTTTGAGCCAAAGGTCGCCGCTGATCTTTTTGCCGAGTGGGTCAAGGCAACCCCCAACCTGACGTGGCTTGTTGGTGAAGTTCCCCAAGCGGTTTTGCGCCAAGGCAATCGCATCCTCGGGGTGGAATTGACCACCCTCACCCTCCATGCCCAAATCACCATTGACGCCACAGAACTCGGCGATCTCCTTGCCTTGGGGGAAATTCCTCATCGCTGGGGCTGGGAGTGGCAGGCAGACACCCAAGAACCCTCCGCACCGTCAGCCCCCACAGCCTTGACTCAAACCTATTCCGTTCAAGCCCCCACATGGATTGTGGTTCTACAGGACTATGGTGAGGGTGCCACTGCCCCAGAAATTCCCCCTTCCCCCCTTTGGGATGAGCACAAGTTTAACGGTGCTTGGGCAGGCTATGACCCGCTGCACTTTCTCAACTATGGCCGCCTGCCGGGAAACCGCTTTATGCTCAACTGGCCGCAGCAGGGGAATGACTATGGCGTGGGTCTGGAACGGCTGATTGGCTCTGCCCAAGAGCGACAGGCCTTTTGCCAAGAGGCGCGCTGGCACGCCCAAGATTTTGCCCGTTATGTGCAGCAACAGTTGGGTCGCCGCTATGCTTTAGCGGAGGATACCTTTCCCCAATTCCCCAGACAGCTAGGGGGGGGAGCCTATGCCCTCCATCCCTATTACCGCGAAAGTCGTCGCCTGATGGGTGTCACCACAATTCACGAGCAGGATATTCTCCCCAGTGCGCCACCGCCCGTTGATGCCCAAGGTCACTACACTGGCATTGCCATCGGCAACTATCCGAACGATCACCACTATCCGGGGATGGAACTCCCCCTGATGCCTAAGTCCATCCGTTGGGGCGGTCGTTGGACGGGAACGCCCTTCGTGATTGCCTATACGTCGTTGATTCCCCAGACGGTAGAGGGCTTTCTAGTGGCAGAGAAAAATATCTCGGTGACCCATATTGCCAATGGTGCCACCCGCTTGCAACCGCTGGTGATGGGCATTGGGCAGGGGGCAGGGTGGTTAGCCGCCACAGCCATTCGCCAAGGGAAATCGCTGCATCAACTGGTGGGCACCCTTGATCTGAAGCCCCTGATTCAGGAGTGCCGACAGGCAATCTTTCCCTTCTTTAACCTGCCGCCGCAACATCCCGAATGGGAAGCTTGGCAACTCCAGACATTAAACACCTTTGATCCCACAGTCCCCCTACCCCCAGAAGTGGCGATCGCCCAGCCCACGCCGATGACCATGAGCCCAAGAATGCAAACTGTCACGGGCGAGTTTGCCAAACTGGGGGAGCAAGCCTATCAACTGCGCACTGAGCAACAGTCTTGGCCTTTGGTGACACTGCACCCCACTGTGAACGATCGCCTGCAAACCTATAGAAATGGGCAACGGATCACAGTGACGGGCTTTATCAACCCCTATGCTCCTTGGATGCGGGTGGAACACGTGGCCTAAGTGTCGCAGCTTAGCTCCCCAAGGCGTTGGTTAAAGCGCAGATTCTCTCTGTAGTCCACAGGGACATCAATGATGGTGGGGACATCCTGTGCCAAGGCGGTTTTTAAGGTTGGGATAAAGTCAGCGGTGGCTTCAATGCGATACCCCTTGAGTCCCATGCTTGCGGCCAATTTAACAAAGTCGGGGTTGCCAAAGCGGACATAGGCGGATTCGCCAAAGTAACGCTGCTGCTTCCACTCAATCAGGCCATAGCCGCCATCATTAAAGATGATGGTTGTAAAGTTGGTTCCTATGCGCAGGGCGGTTTCCAGTTCTTGGCAATTCATCATGAAGCCGCCATCGCCGGTGACTGCCACCACATGCCGCTGCGGATAGACCAATTTCGCCGCTATTGCTCCCGGTACCGCAATCCCCATTGCGGCAAAGCCATTGGAAATCAAGCAGGTATTGGGGCGATCGCAATGGTAGTGACGGGCAATCCACATCTTGTGAGCACCCACATCAGAAATAACAATGTCCTCTGGTCCCATCACTTGGCGCAGGTCATAGATAAGCTTTTGCGGTTTGACAGGAAAACCCTCATCTTGGGCATATTGGCAATAGTCCGCCACAATGTCTTGGCGCAGTTGGACGGCATAGGGGGTGGGTTTATCTTGGCGATCGGCTCGCTTGAGAATTTCATAGAGGGAGTCAGAAATATCCCCCACGACCTCAACAACAGGGATGTAGCTGCTGTCAATTTCTGCATGGGTGGCCGCAATATGGATAATGGGCAAGCGGCCATCGGGGTTCCAGCTTTTCGGGGAATACTCAATCAAGTCATAGCCAACGGCAATCACTAAGTCAGCATGATCAAAGCCGCAGCTAATGTAATCCCGCTGCTGGAGTCCCACCGTCCACAGGGCAAGGGAGTGCTGATAGGGAATGACCCCTTTACCCATAAAGGTATTGGCCACGGGGATATTCAGCTTTTCGGCAAAATGGGTGAGGGCAGCGGCAGCGTGGGCACGAATAGCGCCATTCCCCACTAAGATCAGGGGGTTCTCAGCAGCATTGATCAGTTCAGCGGCCTTGAGAATGCTCTGGAACGAGGCATAGGTTTTTTCGGGCGGGCTAGGCTTGAGGGGATAGCCCTCAGCTTCCATGGCGGCAATGTTTTCGGGCACATCAATGTGAACCGCCCCTGGCTTTTCATTCTGGGCAATCTTAAAGGCCTTGCGGACAATTTCTGGCGTAATGCTGGGGCGGACAATCTGGGCATTCCATTTGGTTACCGGGCTAAACATGGCCACCAAGTCCAGATATTGGTGGGACTCGATGTGCATGCGATCGGTGCCTACCTGCCCTGTAATGGCCACAAGAGGAGCGCCATCGAGGTTGGCATCGGCAACCCCCGTCATTAAGTTCGTGGCACCGGGGCCAAGGGTAGAGAGACACACCCCCGCTTTACCGGTGAGACGACCATAGACATCGGCCATAAAGGCCGCCCCTTGTTCATGGCGGGTGGTGATAAATTGAATGGGGGAGCGACGCAGCGCTTGCAGGACATCAAGATTTTCTTCCCCCGGCAGACCAAAAATGTATTCTACGCCTTCATTTTCAAGACATTTCACGAGTAATTCGGCGGTATTCATAGGATAGGCGATCGCGGGCACTACTCCCTATCGTAGTTCTGTCTTTTTCGCCCAATCCTTAAATATTGGCAAATGCTGACGAAAGTTATGCCGCGGCCAGATCGGAGATCACCTTGGCCAGATCAATGTCCTTTTGGGTAATGCCGCCGGCATCATGCGTCGTAAGGCAGACCGTCACCCGATTCCAAGAAATGGATAAATCAGGGTGATGTCCGGCCGCCTCAGCGGGATCCACCAGACGATTGACAAAGGCAATGGAGCCAAGAAAATCCTTGAAAACAAACGTTTGCTCAAGGCGATCGCCCGCCAATTTCCAGCCCGCTAGGTTTGCTAGTTGTGCCTCAATATCGGCTGCGGAGAGTCGCTCTGCCATGGTTGTGCCTCAACCCTATTAGCTCTAGGGTAGCAGAGGTAATTTACCAACTGGACTTGACGACCCCCGGCAGTAGCCCTTGGTGGGCCATTTCCCGCAGGGCATTGCGGCAGAGGCCAAAATCGCGATAGTAACCACGAGGACGACCCGTCAACCAGCAGCGATTCCGCAGCCGCGAAGGGGCACTATTGCGGGGCAACCGTTGCAGTTGACGATGGATGCTCATGATCTCTTCTTGGGTTTCGGCGCTGGCCAGTTGAGCCTTGAGTTCTTGGCGTTTGCTGGCGTATTTAGCAACAAGCCGTTGCCGCTTTTTTTCCCGTTCGATCATGCTTTTTTTGGCCATGGGGGTGTGTTTGTCCTCGATAATGATCAATTTGGTATCCTATATCCTATCAAAGAGCGATTTGTTGCTGCAACTGTTGATCCTTGCGGGGTGTTTCTGTGCCCTTACATCTGTACAACACACTGTCTCGCCGCCTTGAACCCTTCTCGCCCCTGCACCCAGAGCGGGTGACGATTTATGCCTGCGGGGTTACGGTGTATGACTACTGCCACTTGGGGCATGCCCGTTCCTACGTGGCTTGGGATGTGCTGCGCCGCTATCTGATGTTTTTGGGCTACCACGTCCACTATGTGCAAAATTTTACCGATATTGATGACAAGATTTTGCGCCGTGCCCATGAGAACGGCGAGACAATGGCCACAGTGAGCGATCGCTACATTGCCGCCTACCACGAGGACATGGCGGCCTTGAATATCCTACCTGCCACTGCTTATCCCCGCGCGACAGAGGTGATTCCAGAAATTATTCACCTCATTCAAGGGCTACTGGATCGCGGCTATGCCTATGTGGCCGGCGGGGATGTTTACTATGCCGTGGCACAATTTCCCAGCTATGGCAAGCTCTCTGGGCGACAGCTTGAGCAACTCATGGCCGGTGCCAGTGGCCGCATTGAGGAAGAGGAGGAGCAGCGCAAACGCCATCCCCTTGATTTTGCCCTCTGGAAAGCCGCAAAGCGGGAGGAAATGGCTGTTTATGAGCCATGGGAAGCCCCCTGGGGAAAAGGGCGCCCCGGCTGGCATATTGAATGCTCGGCGATGGTGCGGCAGGCCTTTGGCGCAACGGTGGATATCCACTGCGGCGGTATGGATTTGATTTTTCCCCACCATGAGAACGAAATTGCCCAATCGGAGGCAGTGACCCAGCAGCCCTTAGCGCGATTTTGGCTCCACAACGGCTTTGTAACCGTAAACGCCGCAAAAATGTCCAAGTCCTTGGGCAACTTCACGACGATTCGTGACCTCTTGGCTCAGGGAGTACATCCTATGGCTCTACGCCTGTTGGTTCTACAAGCCCAGTACCGCAAACCCTTGGACTTCACGCCAGAGGCACTGACCGCCGCTGCCAAGGGCTGGCAAACCCTGCAGGAGGCACTACAGCTCAATCGGCAGCTCTCCCTGCCCGTCATTGATCCAGAGGCGGTAAAAGCTCACCCCAGTACCCAAGCCTTCTGTCAGGCCATGGATGAGGACTTGAACACCGCAGCAGCTCTAGCGGTCATCTTTGAACTGGCCAAAATCCTGAATCGTGAGCAGCATCGCTATCTCCACGGGGGAAACTGGGGGCGATCGCCCGCTGAGGTGAGTCGCGATTGGCACACCTTGGTTGCCCTTGCTCAGGTCTTGGGTCTAGAGGCCAAAGAGGCGCCAAAACCTTCGCCAACGATGGGACTCACCGATGAGGAGATTCAAAACCTGATTGCCGCTCGCACCGCTGCCCGCCAAGCCAAGAACTATGCGGAGAGCGATCGCCTGCGGGATCTCCTTTTGGCTCAAGGGGTCAAACTCGTGGATCAAAAGGACGGCACCACCCATTGGTTTCGCGTGCCCGCTGGCTCAACCCCCTAACTGTGGAGAACCCTATGCACGATTCCCTTGCTGACCTGCGTCAGGAACTCTTGGCGCTTCTGTGCCGCGATGCCTACCGTGCCGGCGAGTTTATCCTTTCCTCTGGCCAAAAAAGCCACTACTACATCAACTGCAAACCCGTGACCCTATCAGCGCGGGGCGCTTACCTTGTGGGGCGGCTCTTCTTGGCGCAGTTAGCCCCTGAAGCGGTGGCGGTGGCGGGTCTCACCCTTGGGGCAGATCCCTTGGTGGTGGCAGTGAGCGTGCTCTCCAATGTGCAGGGGCAGGATCGGGCAGCGCTGATTGTGCGCAAGGAAGCCAAAGGCCACGGCACGATGAGCTTTATTGAAGGTCCCCCCTTGCCCCAAGGGGCGGTGGTCACGGTGCTTGAGGATGTGATCACGACGGGGGGGTCTGCCCTCAAGGCGGTGCTGCGGCTCCAAGAGGCAGGCTATGTGGTCAATGAGGTTCTGGCCATTGTCGATCGCCAAGCGGGCGGGGAAGCTGCCTTTGCCGCTCAAGGAATACCCCTGCGATCGCTCTTTCGGATTAGCGACCTCGAAGCCTACCTCAATGCGGTCTAAATTCCCAACCGCTGGTAAATTTCCTCGAGGTGCTTGAGGTGATGTTCAGGGTTAAAGCAGGCCTCGAGTTCTTCTGGTGTCAGGTAGCGCTGAATCTCTGGATCCCCTTTGAGGTTGGCTGCAAAATCGCCATTGGGTTGATTCCAAGCAGCATGGGCGTGTTTTTGCACCAAGGCATAGGCGGCTTCGCGACTCAGCCCCTTCTCCACCAGCGCCAAGAGCACCCGCTGACTAAAGATGACACCGCCGTAGCAGTTCATATTGCGGCGCATATTTTCGGGATAGATCTGTAGCGTCTGCACCAAGTCAGTCATTTCCACCAGCATAAAGTGGCTGAGAATTGAGCTATCGGGCAAAATCACCCGTTCCACCGCACTGTGGGAAATATCCCGCTCATGCCAGAGGGCAACATTTTCAAGGGCAGCCAAGGCATTCCCCCGCAGCACCCGCGCTAGACCGGTCAGTCGTTCGGAACGAATGGGATTGCGTTTATGGGGCATAGCAGAGGAGCCTTTTTGTCCCTTTGAGAAGAATTCCTCGACTTCAAGGACATCGGTGCGCTGAAGATTGCGAATCTCAACAGCAAAGCGCTCGAGACTGGCTCCCAAGAGGGCAAGGGTTTGGGCATAGTCGGCATGGCGATCGCGGGAAATCACCTGTGTTGAAGCGGTATCGGGTTGGAGACCGAGTTTTTGGCAGGCGATCGCCTCTACACGCGGATCCACATTGGCATAGGTGCCCACTGCCCCCGAAATTTTGCCTACGGCCACGGTGCGCTGCAATTGGCACAGGCGATCGCGATGGCGCAGCAATTCCGCCAACCAGCCAGCTAGCTTAAAACCAAACGTAATTGGCTCGGCGTGAATCCCATGGCTGCGTCCCACCATCACCGTATAGCGATGTTCTTGGGCACGGTGGCGCACTGCCTGAATGAGCTGCTCCAACTGCTCTTGGATCAGGCTGAGACTGGCCACCAATTGCAGGGCTAAACCGGTGTCGAGGACATCGGAACTGGTCAAGCCAAGGTGAATATAGCGTCCGGCATCGCCAACATTTTCGTTGACATTGGTGAGGAAGGCAATGACATCGTGCTTTACCTCTGCCTCAATTTCCAGCACCCGTTGGGGGTCAAACTTGGCCTTGGCTTTGATTTCAGCGACGGCGTCAGCAGGAATATGTCCCAGTTCGGCTTGGGCTTCGCAGACCGCAATCTCAACATCGAGCCATGTTTTGAATTTGTAGGCATCCGTCCAGAGGTTCCCCATTGGGGCAAGGGTATAGCGTTCGATCATGGGCGTGTGCTTATCTAGAGTGATCAAAAACTGCAAGCTAATCGAATGGCGATCGCCTATTTGCGTTCGGGATGGTACACAGTTTCCGCCGTGGCAAAGCCATTGAGGCGATAGATGAGTTGGTAAAGACGGCTGTAGTCCCGCTGGTTAAAGTGCAGGATCAATCGCGGCAGGTGGAGCGTGTGGGTCAAGGCAGGGCGGTTAATGGGTTGCTCGTCTTCCACTTCCCGAGGCAACGGTTCAGTGCGTTCAATCTGCCCCGACACGAGGATGTCTTGAAAATCGCGATTGAGTTCTGCCAAGGCGGCATCACTAATGTCTTGGTTCAACCGCAGCACCAAGCGATCGCCCACATAGCGGCTAGAGTGATAGACACGATAAAAGCCACTCAGATAGGCTAAACCTTCCTCAACACTGGTGCAGATGCGGTAGAGTTCCTGATCTTCACCGTTAATCAGTCCCTTGGCTGCCAGTTCTTCACGAATAAACCGATCCCAATGTTGCCAGTAGGTACCACCGGCAATGTCCATCAAGACCAAGGGCTTAGGGGGGGCTTTGCCCGTTTGGCAGAGGGTCAAGCATTCAAAGGCTTCATCTTGGGTGCCAAAGCCACCGGGGAAGACGGCAATGGCATCGGTTTCCTTGAGCAAAAAGAGCTTGCGCGTAAAGAAGTACTTAAAGTGAATCAGACGCGGATCCCCTTCAATGTAGGGATTGGCACCCTGCTCAAAGGGGAGTTCAATGTTCAGGCCAAAGGACTTATTGGGGCCTGCCCCTTTGTTGCCAGCCTCCATGATGCCACCCCCGGCACCGGTGATAATCATAAACCCCGTGGCACTCGCCGCTTGAGCAAAGCGCACCGCCATTTCATAGACTGGCGCGGTGGAGGGGGTGCGGGCGGAGCCAAAGATCGAAATTTTGCGGGTATGGCGATAGGGGGCAAAGACCCGCAGGGCTTGGTGCATGTCCCGCAGGCAGGAACGCAGAATCTTCCAATCTAGTCGTTCCAGTTCCTCATCGGCAATATCCAGAAAAAGTTGCAGGGCTTGGTAAATCACGTCGCCGTGGGGCACACTATCCAAGCGACGAATTAACTGTTCAAGGTCTTGCTGTAGGCTACTTAAAGCGACTCGCGAAAGGGTCATGGCACCCTAAGAACGTTAGCACCCTATTTTATCAGGCAGCGGGATCACCTGATGCAGTGGGTAGGCTGAGGGTAAAGGTGGTAATGCCCGCTTCACTGTCGGCGCTAATTTCACCCTGCAATTGCTCCACGAGTTTTTGGGTGAGGGCAAGGCCTAAACCTGTTCCCCCCTGTTGCCACGGATCGGCATTGGGAATGCGATAAAACTTTTCAAAGATGCGCGGTAGCTCCTCACTAGGAATCTCTGAGGGATTACTCACTTGAATTTGCAGGCGATCGCCCCCGATTGGATCAAAACGGACAACAATCTGTGCGCCAGCAGGGCTGTACTTACAGGCATTGTTGAGTAACTCTGCCAAAATGCGGGCTAAGGCATGGCGGTTGGAGAGGAGGGGCGGCAACGTGGCGGGGCGCAAAATCTCAAGGGATTGCTGCCGCTGTTGCATGCGGTTGCGGAAGGGTTCGAGCACCGAGGGCAGCCAACTGTCGAGATCAATCACCTCCTGTTGAATCTGGCTGCGCCCTGCCTCTAGGCGTTGCAGATCCAGCAAATCATTGATCAATTCCGTTTCGCGGTTGCACTCATTGGCGAGAATGTCGAGGTAGCGTTTCTGGCGATCGTCGGTGGCAAATTGCTTCAGCATATAGATGGCCATTTTCATATTGGCCATGGGGGTACGTAACTCGTGGGAAACGGTGCTCAAGAAATCATCCTTAATGGCATTGAGCCGCTCTAGCTCCTGCATTTTCTGTTCCAGTTCGGCAGTACGGGCGCGCACTTGTCGCTCCAAATCCGCATTGAGTTCTTGCACCTGTTGGTAAAGCTGCGCTTGGTGAATGGCGAGGGCACACTGATCGGCAATGGTTTTGACGAGGCTTAAATCTTCAGGTGTCCAAGACTTGGGCAGAGTTTGTTGCCAAAGCTGGCGATCGCTCGCCAAAACGGACGTTGCCTCACTGGGTTCCCACTCCCAATCGAGGAGCGTAATTTGCCCGAGGAGTTGGCCGAGGTAAATCAGCGGGGTGATCACCAAAGCGTTGACGTTGAAGGTTCTGAGATCCGTTTGCAGCGGCTGCGGTAAATCCGTACAACTCGCCGCCAAGACCACCTGCTCACCGTTGCTGAGGGCGGGTTCAAAGAGGGCGATCGCCTGCTGGTTCAGCGCAATCAAGTGGTTGGGTAAGCTGACAAATTGAGGACGGCTGGCATAGGTAGGGCTATTGGGCGCATGGGTTTGCGTAATCAGGCAGAGGGTCGATCCCAAGGCTTCTAGGAGTAAATCAGCGGTAATTTGCAGGACTTCCGCTGCCACCATGGTGGTGCGCATGGCTTGAATGATGCGGTTAATGATGGCCTCACGGCGGGCTTGGTTGCGCAGTTGTTCCTCGGCTCGCTTGCGATCGGTGACATCCATGACATAGCTGCGGATCAGCTCACTTTCATAGATGTAGTGAATGGATTGCTCGTAGATGCGCCCTTGGTACTCCACCTCCCGCATATGCACTTTTTCTTGGGTTTGCTTCATGTAGCGTGCGAGTTCCGGCAATCCCAGCAATAGAGGATGAGTCAACTTCTGTTGCTGTAGATCCCGAAACTGCATCACTGCCGCTGGATTGAGATACGTCACCCTCCCCTCTAAATCCACTTCCAAAATTGGGTTGGGCGTCAGCTCCGGATAGGAGGCCAAGCGCACTAAGGCCGCTTCACTAAAATTCTCGATATTGCCGTCACTGAGGGGGACAAGCGTTGCAAAGGGATTGGTGCTTTTGGAAAGAAATCCTAAGACATCAGTACTGCGGCAAAAATCCTGAAACTCCGTATCCGTCATGTTGGTCAAGGTCAAGTAGCGGGCACGCACATCGCCGCCAAACACAATCATGTCGCCGCTACGCAAATCATGGGCAACAATCCGCTGGCCATTAACCAAAGTGCCATTCGTACTGCGCTTGCCCTGCAAATCACCATCAATGAGGCGAAAAAGATGGCTATTGGTTTCAGGACTAGTCACCCGTAACAAAATCGCGTGCTGCCGTGACACCATCTTGGAGTGAAGCACAATCGAATTCGTTGGATCACGGCCAATGGAATAGGTTGCCGCCTCTAGCAAAATGGGTCGCCGCCCCTCACTGTCTTCGAGGACTAACAGGTGGCGAACCGCCTGCCGCTCGTGGCTCACCGTTGCCTCCTTGCCTAGGACGGCTGGGCACCCTGACGAAAGGATACTGGTGTCGCTGTCGCCTTCCAAGTGGGTTCTTTGACAGGTAGGGTAGTATATTGGCGCACCAAGGCACGGAACTCATCACCGTCAATGGTTTCCTTCTCAAGGAGCAGCTCCACCAGCTTATCAATGGCCACCCGATGCTCGCGGATCAGTTTGCGGGCAATCTCGTAGCAGTGCATAACAATCTCGCGCACTTGGTGGTCAATTTGCACGGCCACAGCTTCAGAATATTCAGCGCGCGGCATGAGATCTCGACCCAGAAAGACCTCGTTGCCCGGCGTTTCAAGGGCTAAGTGTCCCAAATCCGACATGCCGTAACGGGTTACCATTTCCCGCGCCAGATTGGCCACTGCTCGCAAGTCGCTACTGGCACCCACGGTGACTTCAGCATCGCCAAAGATTTCCACTTCGGCAGCGCGCCCCCCCAATAGAATGGTGATCTCATCGAGGAGCCATGCACGGGTATAGAGGCCACTATCCACCCGCTCTTCATCAAAGATCTGCTGGGCAAAGCCGCCAACGCCCCCAGACCGGGGAATAATGGTCACTTTATTGAGGGGATCCGCATGTTTCAAAAGCGTCATCAGTAGAGCATGACCCACTTCGTGGTAGGCAATCAGCCACTTTTTCTTGCTGTCGAGGAGGGGAGTGAGCGTCATGCCAATCGTCACGCGATCAATGGCATCGTCAATTTCGGCATTGGTAATGGCCGGTTTGCGACGCCGAGCAGTGAGAATTGCGGCTTCATTGAGGAGGTTGGCCAGTTCGGCACCCGAAAAGCCGGGGGTACGGCGGGCGATCGCCTCTAGGGACACCTCGGGAGCAATTTTCTTGTGCCGCGCATGGACTTGGAGAATTTGCAGGCGTCCCTTGTAGCTGGGCAAATCAACGGTAATTTGGCGGTCAAAGCGACCCGGACGCAGTAGGGCAGCATCCAAAACATCGGGGCGGTTCGTTGCCGCAATGACAATAATGCCCGTATTCCCCTCAAAGCCATCCATTTCCGTCAGGAGTTGATTGAGGGTTTGCTCGCGCTCATCATTGCCACCGCCAATGCCGGCACCCCGTTGGCGACCGACGGCATCAATTTCATCAATAAACACCAGACAAGGGGCGTTTTCTTTGGCCTTTCTGAAGAGATCCCGCACACGGGAGGCACCGACGCCCACAAACATTTCCACAAATTCAGAACCAGAAATGGAAAAGAAGGGAACCCCGGCTTCACCGGCGATCGCCTTGGCAAGAAGCGTTTTTCCGGTTCCTGGTGGCCCAACTAGCAGCACCCCCTTGGGAATACGGGCACCAATGGAGGTAAATTTCTCTGAATTCTTGAGAAAGGTCACGACTTCCTGCAGCTCTTCTTTGGCCTCTTCAATCCCGGCCACATCGCCAAAGGTCACCCCCGTTTGTGCCTCCATTTGAAAGCGGGCGCGGGATTTGCCAAAGTTGAGAATCTGCCCAGGGCCGCCGGGGGCATTACTTGCCCGCCGCAAAATCATCAGGAATAAAATCAGCAGAAAGAAGCCCAGCATCAAGTTAGAAATGACGCCAACCACTGCCCCATCACTGCTAGAGGGCACCACCCGCACCGTCGTGTCATAGCGGGTACTCACTTGGCGCAGCAGTTCTACGAGTTCAGGATTGCGATCAAAGAGCCGTACCTCTTGGGGGGGAGATTGTCCGGGTTGATCTTTACGGCGAAACTTGGCTAGCCCCTGTTCCTGATAGAGTTCGACGGAGCTGACTTCACCCGCCTTGAGGGCATTGAGGAATTGACTGTAGGAAACGGTGTTGTTATTGCTCGATTGCGCTAAACCAATGTGAGTGGGAGCTAACGAGAGACCCACGACCAAAGCCAGTTGACTCAGCCGTTGGGAAAGGCGTTGAGCGTATTTCATCGGCACCCGTTTCCGAAATTCAGTTCTAATTTCCAGTTTAACAGCGATTTTTTAGTTCCCTAGCGCCTTGGGTCAGCCACAGCCAAGAATCACCGCCCTAAATATAAAATAGGACAGCATTCTCTTTAGAACGCCCATGGGACTGATTGTACAAAAGTATGGCGGCACGTCCGTCGGTAGTGTCGAGCGCATTCAAGCGGTAGCCCGCAGGGTCAAGGCAACTGTGGCAGCGGGACATCAGGTAGTGGTGGTGGTCTCGGCCATGGGCAAAACTACGGATAGCTTGGTGCAACTGGCCTATGCCATTAGCGATCGCCCCAGTCAGCGGGAAATGGATATGCTGCTTTCCACGGGGGAGCAGGTCTCGATCGCCCTATTGACGATGGCGCTCCATGCCTTGGGGGAACCCGCCATCTCCCTCACCGGTGCCCAAGTGGGCATTGTCACTGAACCGGCCCACACCCGTGCCCGCATTCTCCACATTGAGACCCAGCGCCTCGAACGGCACCTCAAAGAAGGACAAGTGGTGGTTGTGGCCGGCTTTCAGGGAATTACTGCCGATGCGGATTTTGAAGTCACCACCCTTGGGCGGGGTGGCTCGGATACCTCGGCTGTGGCCTTGGCGGCGGCGCTGCGGGCGGATTGCTGCGAAATTTACACCGATGTCCCCGGCATTTTGACCACGGATCCGCGACTGGTGCCCAATGCCCAACTCATGAGCGAGATTACCTGCGATGAAATGCTGGAGTTGGCGAGCCTAGGGGCAAAGGTCTTGCACCCCCGCGCCGTGGAGATTGCCCGCAACTATGGCGTGGATTTGGTGGTGCGCTCCAGTTGGACGGATGATCCCGGTACCCGTGTCATTGCACCATCGCGGCCGCCGCGTCCCGTGGAAAATCTTGAACTGGGCAAACCTGTGGATGGGGTGGCGCTGGATACGGATCAGGCGAAGGTGGCACTACTGCGGGTGGCCGATCGCCCCGGCGTTGCGGCACAGCTTTTTGGCGAACTGGCACGGCAAAACCTTGATGTGGATTTGATTATCCAATCCATTCACGAAGGGCAAACGAACGATATTGCCTTCACCGTGCAAAAGCGCGTTCTTAAACAAGCCGAGGCTGTTGCTGTGGCCTTTTATCCCCGCTTGAATCCACGGGTTGAAGAGACGGATGTGCTCGTGGATGCCGACATTGCCAAGGTGAGTATCACCGGTGCAGGGATGATTGGCCGACCGGGAGTAGCCGCTCAGATGTTTTCGGCCTTGGCGGCAGCGGGCATTAACCTACAAATGATTTCCACCTCTGAAGTGAATGTCAGTTGTACAGTGGCGGCAGCGGATGCAGGTCGAGCGATCGCTGTTCTCTCCCAAACCTTTGATGTGGAAGCCGCCACCACTGTCCCCCAGGAAACCCCCGATGCCCCACCGGTGCGGGGCGTTGCCCTTGATCCCAAGCAGGCGCGGATTGCGATTCGCGATGTGCCCGATCGCCCCGGTATGGCGGCGGCAATTTTCCAGACCCTTGCGGATGCCGCCATTAGCGTGGATATGATTATCCAATCTCAGCGATCGCGCTCCCTAGGGGGGGTGATCACCCGCGATATTGCCTTTACGGTGGCCTCTGCCGATGCCGAGCGAGCCACGGAACTGCTCAGGGGGGTTCAGAGCCAATTGGGCTACGGCGACATCCTCATAGATACAGCGATCGCCAAAGTCAGTATTGTCGGTGTGGGGATGATCCACCGGCCGGGGATTGCTGCCCAAATGTTTGCGGCCCTCGCCCGTGAGAACATCAACATTCAAATGATTGCCACCTCGGAAATTCGCGTGAGTTGTGTGGTGGCAGAATCCGAGGGGGTGCGGGCGCTGCGGGCGGTGCATACGGCCTTTGGTTTAGATGGTGAGGCTCCCGTCGTCATTCCCGATGTCGGTAAATAGACCGCCCCATTGGCAAATTGCCCTTGTCCTCGGCGTGGGCGTGTTGGCGGTTTCTACAGCTGCTGTGCTGGTGCGCTGGGGGGTTGCTGGTTTAGCCACCGATTCCCTAGGCATGACCGTGGGGTTGAGCATTTTCTTGGCCAGTGGTCGCCTCAGTTTGGCTGCTCTCTTTTTGATCCCGCAATTTTACACGTGGCCGTGGCTAGACCTGACTCGCCAAAATCTGCGTTGGGCACTGGCGGCTGGGGTTGCCCTTGCGGCGCACTTTAGTCTCTGGTTTACGTCACTGAACTACACCTCGGTGGCAGCCTCAACCACATTGGTGACCACAACGCCCATCTGGTCGGCGCTCGTCGGGTACCTTTGGCAGCGACAAACCCTTCAACCCCGTGCTTGGGTGGGCATGGCGATCGCCCTTGGTGGCAGTGCCCTGATTGGAACGGCAGAACCGACCAGTGCTGTGGCAAGGAACCCCCTACTCGGAAATGCGCTGGCGATCGCGGCGGCGTGGGCGGTCAGTGCCTACTTTATTTGTGGTCAAGCGGCTCAAAAGGCGGGTCTGGCGATTCACCACTACGCCCTTGTTGCCTATGCCACTGCTGCTGTGGTGCTCCTCCCCTTGCCGCCCCTCCTTGGCTTTGCCTACACGGGTTGGCCGCTAAAGCTCTATGGCGCTATTCTCCTGCTGGCTTTGATCCCCCAGTTGGTGGGGCACACCAGTCTCAATTGGGGGGTGCGTTGGCTTTCCCCTACATGGGTAACCCTTCTGGTGTTGGTAGAACCGATTGCTGCGAGTCTCTTTGCCCTGCTGCTGTTTGGTGAGGTGCCGACAACGGCAGTGATGACGGGGGGCAGTCTGGTGCTGGTGGGCTTAAGCGTAGCACTGTGGCCTAGTCCCTAGGGGGGTTTCGGCGATCGCCGCCGCTGTTTGAGGGTATCCAAAGCATCCCCCAAGGCGGTAATGAGTCCCTCACGGGTACGGGCATGATTTTGCCGTTCCTCCTCTAGGGCACGCCGTAGCCGTTCATTGTCCAAGAGGGCTTCAATCAGTTGTGCCTGAAGTTCGGCAACAGAGGTTTCACTGCGCACGCGGGCCTCAATCCGTGCCCGTTCATCCGCCCATTCCGGGGCTTCGGGATCTACAGGCGGTGGGGGCGGTTCAGGAACCAGTGACGGCAGTTCATTTGCTCGCGCCTGCGCCCGTTGCAGTTGCTCTTGCAGACGTTGAAGCTGTTCCTGAAAATCTGCCACAGTGGATAAGGCACAGTTAGAAATTCTAGGGCTATTTTGATACGAGTATCCTCAGAAAACAAGGGTCAAGATATATTCGTGAGTAGCGAGGCACTCCAAGCATGGTGGCACTGGGCACAGGCGATCATTCCAGCCCCTGAGCGCGAGAGTGGCCTACGGGAGTTAAAACAATTTCTCAGTGCCTTCACACAGTTGAGTCCCCTTGACATCACCCTGCGCCGATTTCCGCCCGAGATTCCTCTAAAACTGCCCCTTGCAGAACTCCAAGAGCGTTGGCAACGCCGCTGGCAGGAGCGGATTCCCCTGCAATATCTCATTGGTACGGTTCACTGGCACGATCTGGAATTAGTTGTCACCCCCAGTGTGTTGATTCCTCGGCCAGAAACAGAGGAACTCCTAGAAGTGGTGGCAGTAACGGTACCCCCTTGGCAACAACAGGGGCATTGGCTGGATTTGGGTACGGGAAGTGGGGCGATCGCTATTGGGTTGGCGCGGTTATTTGCGGCGGCGCTGGTGCATGCTGTAGATTGTAGCCCTGAGGCCCTAGAGGTCGCGCAAGTCAATATTCAAAAGTACGCTTTGGGCGATCGCGTGCGCTGCTATGTTGGCAGTTGGTTTGCCCCCCTTACCCATCTGCAAGGGCAGGTGCAGGGCATCGTCAGTAATCCTCCCTATATTCCCACCAGCCTAGTGGCCACTCTCCAACCTGAGGTGCAGTACCATGAACCCCCCCTTGCCCTCGATGGTGGTGCGGATGGCTTGCAGGCGATTCGTCAGATTGTTGAGACGGCGCCAGAGTATCTTCAGCCCCAAGGCTGGCTCTTTATCGAATTGATGGCAACCCAAGGGGAAGCTGTGGCGGCGCTAGCAATGGCCACCCAAGCCTATGAACGAGTGGAAATTCTTCGGGATATCAGTGGCCACGATCGCTTTTTGCTCGCTCAAGCAGTTTAGCCGCGATCCCAGCGCCAGAGGGCAACCATCAGGGCAACCACTCCGATTTGTAATGCCAGATTCCACACCAAATCGTTACCAGCAGTGCCCGCCAATCCCTTCAGGCCAAGGATAAAGGCACCCATGAGGCCGGAAGCGGCAAAAACGGCATAGAAAACGCGCCGTAGTCCCCGATAGGGAGCGGCTGCCTCGGCTCGCAGGCGATCGCGCAGGGTTGATTGAGTCACTTCAGCCGATTGCTGGGGTTTGTGAGTAGCCATTTTGATTTTCCCATCACCTGAAAATATCCTACGTCCCTACAATGGGGAACGGTGTGCATCAATAACGGTCTAAGGCCGTAGGCCAAAAGAGATGTGAGGAGTTTGATATGCATTGGCAGCGAATCAGTGTAGCACTGGCGATCGCCTTGGGTAGCACGGTTGCAATTCCCCAACTCAGTCAACCCTCCCAAAATACTGGTGCAGGGACACTCCGCTGGAGCGATGCTTCCTTTCCTGTGGAAAATTTCCAAGGCTATACCTCTCCCTTTGGCTACCGGCGATCGCCCACAGGGGAACCCACGACCGAATTTCACAATGGCCTTGATTTTGCCGCTCCTCAAGGGAGCTATATCCGTAATTGGTGGGTTGGGCAGGTGATTGAAGTTTCCGATCACACCGCCTGTGGCACACTGGTACGAATTCAATCGGGGGCTTGGGAACACGTTTACTGCCACATGATGGGGCGGGTTGAGCAGACCCCCCAAGGCCGAGCCATGGTCGATCGCGCCGGTGGCCTTTTCATCCTAGAGGGGCAGCGGGTACCCACGGGGGCACGTATTGGTCGCGTGGGCATGACAGGCCGCACCACCGGACCTCACCTTCACTGGACGCTCCGCCACCGAGGGCAATTGGTCAACCCTGCCGTGGTTCTACAGGCCATGTATGGTAGCCAAGCCCAACGATAACTTTCTGATTAAAAACTAACGGGACTGACGGGGCTCGAACCCGCAACTTCCGCCGTGACAGGGCGGTGCTCTAACCGATTGAACTACAGTCCCAATTTTTGAGCGATTTTTAGACTATCAGGAAAATCATAGCCTTGTCAACTGGTTAAATTTGCCTTGCAGGGCGATCGCCTGCGGGGCATCAATCAACTGCGTAGCCTTGACCCCAACGATGCCTTTCGGCTCATTCAACCCCTCAGCCAAGATGAAAATTCCCGTGTCCGCTACGCTGCGGTGAGTCAAATTGCCAGCCTTAGGCACGTCAACCTTGATCAAGCCCATGACCTGTTGCGCGATCGCCTGCTCCATGACAGCGAAACGGATCACCACCTTGCGGATGCTCGCCAGGAAATTCTCACCGCCTTTTGTGCCCTTGCAGGCTTAGACCCAGAGATTCTGCATCAGGTGTGGCAAGCACCAACGGTTGAGGCTGCCCTCAAATTTTTAGCAACAATGGCTCCCCAAGCCTTACCTGAGATTCTCAGCCACATTGCCAACCGCATTAATGAGCGCGCCATTACCTATATCCATGCCCATTGTGCTGCTTCCATCAGACGGTCATTACAGGTGGGATGTGCCTTGTTTGGGCGCGATCGCCAAATTGTTGCCATCAGCGAGGCAGGAAACCTAATTTTGACAAGGATTAGGCTATACTAAGTGAAAGACTCAATAAAATCTGTACCAGCACTTATGAATACAAACTGCCATGTTCTTGATCGCGAAGAGGTCATTCGTTTTATCCCGAATGAAGATGATAACTCAAGGATTATTTACAAACAGCGTAATACTGATATTACTTATCCAGAAGAATTTCTAAATCTTATTTTTAATGATGCTAGATTGATTCCACCATTAGTTAGAGGTTGCTCAGCAAGAGTTATGATGCTCGATAAGACGGGTTGGCATAAGGGTAGAGTACGATTAGAAATTGTATTCTATCCCGATGAGGAAAACCCCAATATCAATGTTAGTGATGAACTGAACATTAACGAATATCTATCTGAGAGTTAGGGTTGACTCATAGAAGCTAAGGAAAGTGGTCTACTAAGGATTGGAGTTTCTAAAAACGGTAAAAGATTGATAGCCAGTATCAATTAAGATATGCTCAAATAGTTCCTCTGCAATCAATTCATCAATGACCTGCTTAACGGGTGAGTTATTATTCCCTGCGGCATCATACCAGCCATAGTAGTCGTGTAAAATAAAGTATCCCCCCGGTCGTAAATACCACGGTACATAATTGAAGACATCCGCTTTGCACCCTTCATAACTGTGATCACCATCAATGAAAATGAGATCAACTAAACCGTCAATCGTGACTTCATCTGAGCGGGTATTAATAAATTCAACATAGTTTTCAAGATTTGCTTCAAGAATTAATTCCTCAGCTTCCTTGGTTGGAAATGGATCAATTGAAAGCAGTTGTCGTTTTTTCGGCGCTTCAAATTCGTTGTAATTGATGTCAGGTCGCTGCTTATGTTGTTGTGGTTCTTGCCAGCCAATATCAATGAATCGTAGGGCACTTGCTAGACAGAGAGTTGAAAATCCCTTAAAGCGGCCAATTTCAATGATGCGAGTAGCACGAATACTCACCGCCAGAGAAAAAAAGTGTCATCCCCAACCCCAGTTCTGAACCACCAGCAACGAGTGCTTTCCGCATCAGGCCAAAAAAATCACCAAAATAGCCGTCCATTCTTTTCTGGTTATGGGCTAAGGCTTCTGTTGTCATTAGGTACTCTGGACTAAAACTCATGGGAGTATTTCCGGCAGCGACTTCTTGTGGCTCTACCTTATCCTAGCTGAGGTTACAATATAGGATGCTGGGAGAGATGGCAGAGTGGTCGAATGCGCTCGACTTGAAATCGAGTGTGGCAGTGATGTCACCGAGGGTTCGAATCCCTCTCTCTCCGTTCAATCAACAAAAAGGCAGCTAGAACCTCTCCAGCCGCCTGACCCAATGATGACTTTTTAGAGTCACCTATAAGCCGAGATCCGCCAAAATGTCGGTGGCGTGGGTATCGGTTTTGACGCTGGTATAGACATGGGTAATGATGCCATTGCCGTCAATGACATAGGTAACTCGCTTGGCGTAGCCGCCGCCGTCCACATCGTAGGCTTTAATAATGGATTTATCCACATCGGCCAAGAGGGGGAAGGGGAGATTGAATTTCTCGGTAAACTTTTGGTGTGAGGTTTCGTCGTCGGTACTCACCCCCAAAACGACAATATCTTTGCCCTGATAGGCAGCATAGTTGTCACGGAAGCTACAGGCCTCTTTGGTGCAGCCGGGGGTGTCATCCTTAGGGTAGAAGTAGAGCACCACAGTTTTGCCCGCAAAGTCGCTGAGGGACACCGTATTGCCGTGGGTGTCCTTGGCAGTAAAGGCGGGGGCGGGTGTACCAACGGCTAAAGCCATGGGGGATAACCTCCTAATGTTAAGTTTTATTACTTGCTTGTTCTTTATTTTATCGGCAGGTGCCAAAAAATTAGTAGTGGATGCGGGGGTCAATCCAAGCATTGAGCAAGTCAACGAGAATACTGGCGGCGACCACAATCACGGCAAAGAAAACCACAATGCCCTGTACGGTTGGATAGTCCCGCAGCGCGATCGCCTCGTAGAGTCGCTGACCCAACCCCGGCCAAGAAAACGTCACCTCTGTCAACACGGCTCCCCCCAAGAGGCTCGCAAGGGTCAGCCCCAAAACCGTGATCACCGGAATCAGGGCATTCTTGAGGGCATGGTGAATGAGAATCCGATGCTCAGGGATACCACGGGCACGGGCGGCTTCCACATAATCGGCCACTAGGGTTTGCTTGAGATTCACCCGCACAATGCGCTCAAAGATACCACTGAGGACGATCGCCAGCGTCAATGCAGGCAGGAGCAAGTAACTAAAAGCAGTTCCCAGTTGGTGGAGATTGCCATTCAGGAGCGCATCCAGCAGATACAGCCCTGTGGGACCTTGGGGGGGTGTTTCCGTGATTGGGTAGCGGGTACCCAAGGGAAGCCAACGCAGATTCACCGCAAAGAGCAGTTGCAAGAGCATCCCCAGCCAAAAGAGGGGCAAAGCATAGGTGATGATGCCAAAGAGACGCCCTCCGATATCCCAAGCAGTGCCAGATTTGACCGCAGCCAGACTGCCAATGAGCACCCCTAAACCAAAGGCGATCGCCAGACTCGCAAGGCCTAATTCTGCCGTTGCAGGAAAATGCTGAGCAATGATACTCGTGACGGCTTCCCCTTGACTGGTGAGGGAGGTTCCCAGATCAAATCGCAGGAGTTGCCCTAAGTAAGTCAAGTATTGCTGCCACAGGGGTTGAGCCAAGCCCAATTGTTCTCGCAAGGCCTCTTTGACAGCCGCCGGAGCACGGGGACCTAAAATCGCATCCACGGGATCCCCCGGCGTGGCTCGCAGCAGCAAAAAGACGACGGTGACAATCGTCCACAGCATCAGCGGCGCCAGTAAAAGCCGCAGGAGCAGGTACCCCTGCAATGCCCGCAGACGAGACATGATCACAGCATCTGGAAATAGCTATTCTTGAGGTGAGTTCGCCGCTCGCTGGCGATCGCGCTCAATCGCGGCCAAAAGACGTTTGGGATAGCTATCCGCTGCAATTTGCAGAATTTGATCGAGGGGCGTATCATTCATAAACTTGGTGGCGGCAGCAATGTACTCACGGTTGGGACAGCGATCGCCAAGGACACAGCCATTGACACAGGCCTCTGCACAATTAATCGTTTCTGGCGTTAGTTCGCTCATGGCAGCTCTCCGAGGAATCCTTCAAATTTTAGCAAGGGGAAGCCACGCAAAAATTGGCAATGATTGCCCTACCCCCTAGGCTAGAATCGTACTGGCAAGGCAAACGTTGGGCAGGAGGCAGAATGCGCAAGAAATGGATCACTCTTTTAGTGTTGGTGTTGGGGATGATTCCCTTCATCGCCATTTCTGTCATGCCCCTACTCACCAGTGCCTTTACGTCACCCCAAGCTACCCCTAGCCCTGTGGCCAGTCCCCCCGCTGGGGATAAAGTTGCAGAACTGCAAGCCCAAGAAAAGGGCTATCAACTGGTGCTGGAGCGTGAACCCAACAATGCCACGGCACTGGAAGGCTTGGTGCTGGCTCGGTTGCAACTGATTCAACTGGGCAAAGGAGAAATTGCTAGCGTCATTGACCCCTTGCGGCGGTTGGCGGTGCAGCGACCCGGACAAACAGACTATGCTATTCTCCTCGGGCAAGCACAACAACAAACGGGCGATCGCGAGGGGGCTGCCCAAACCTTTCAGGGGGTTCTTGCTAAATCTCCGGGGAACCTCAATGCCCTGCGGGGGCTTGTGGATCTCTACCTCAAGGAAAATCGTCCCCAAGCGGCTATTGGTTTGATTGAAGAGACCCTCCAAGGGGCAGAGCAAGCCAACAAAGTCCAACCAGGGAGCGTCGATGTCACGGCGGTACAACTTCTCCTTGGCGATGTCTATATGGCGCAAAAACGCTACGATGAGGCGCTGACCCTCTTCCAAAATCTGGGCAAAGAAAACCCCAACGATTTTCGCCCGGTGCTTGCCCAAGCGATGGCACTGACGGAACAGGGGAAAAAGACAGAAGCTGCGCCTCTGTATGCCAAAGCCGTGGAACTTGCACCCGCCAAATATAAAGATGCCATTCAGCAGGCAGCGCAGCAGGTGCAAAATGAATCTCCAGCAACCCCTGAACCCCCGCCACAGCAATAGAGGCCTAAACTTGCTGTTGCAGTTCCTCTAGGCGAGCCAGTACTTCCTGACTGTGGATCGCGGGATTCACTTTGACAAACCGCTCGCGCAATATCCCCTCAGGATCAATGATGAAGCTGTGGCGCAGCGAGACAAACCCCAACCACGAGCCATAGGCCTTGCTGACTTGGCCATCGGGGTCAGAGAGGAGGGGAAAGGTCAAGCCTTCACTGTCACAGAAATCTTCGTGGGAGTCCACGGAGTCGGCACTGACGCCAATGACTTCAGCATTGTGGGCATGGAATTGCTCAATATCCCGTTGAAAGCGTCGGGCTTCTAGGGTACAGCCAGAGGTAAAGTCCTTGGGGTAAAAGTACAGCACCACCCACTTGCCGCGATAATCCTTCAGGGAAATGGGCTGGCCATCGACACTGCTGGGAAGAGAAAAGTCGGGTGCTGGGGCATTGAGGGGCGGCAATTCACCCCCGAGAGCCCAAATGGGAACTGATGGGCTCAGAAACAGAATCAAACTCAAAAGGGCAACAAGTAGTGAGCGCAAGAACATGGCTAAATCGCTAAACTGGCCTTAGGAAAGCATCTAGCTGCACTGTACCGTAGTTTTAACGATTTTTCGAGGTTGATGCCGTCACTCCCTCTTGTACAGTTGATGCCCCGCTGGCTGCGCTGGCTGGGTGGTCTGGTTCTAGCGATCGCCCTTGGGGTGGGGCTGTGCCGCTTCATTGCCGAAAGCCTCTGGTTTGATCAACTGGGCTATTTGGCGGTGGTCTGGCAGCGCTGGAGTGTCCAAGCTTTACTGTTTCTGGCGGTTGCGGGGGCATCGGCACTGTTCTATGGCTGGCAGCAACACTGGCTCCTGCGGCAACGCACCGTGACCCTCGATCCCATCCTGACCGCCCAGAGTACCTATCGGGGGCTGGGGCTGTGGCGGCTTTTGTTGTGTGCCAGTGGTCTCATTTGGTTGCTAATTGTTGCTACTTACCACATTGGGGCGATCGCGCTGCAACTGTGGCAACAGCGTTCAGAAATCACCTTTAACAGCCCTCTGCTGCCGCAATTGAGTGTCTGGCGGGTGGCAGAGCTATCACTGCTAGTGGTGCAGAATCCTTGGCTACTGGTGCCGAGTTTGGCGGCATTGCTACTGGGGTTGTGGTTGCCCCTGCGCCTCTTTCAGGGGGTTGCAATTCTCTTGAGCGTTGCCATGGGGGCGATCGCCTGCCTGAGCTGGCCGGTGGTGCTCAAGGGACTGTTTGCCGCCAGTGATCCCCATACGGAACCGCTATTTCGCCATTCCATTAGCTTTTACCTGTTTGAAATCCCCCTGTGGGAACTGTTGCGCCTATGGCTGGTGAACCTCAGTGTTGTCGGCTTAGGGGGAACGGCCTTGGGTTATCTCCTTGCCAATGAAAGTCTCAGTCATGGCAAATTCCTCGGCTTCGTGCGATCGCAACGGCGGCATTTACAGGGCTTAAGTGCCTTTGTCTTTGCCACAGTGGCCTTTAGCTTCTGGCTAGAACGCTATAAACTTCTTTATTCGACCAATGGGGCTGCCTTTGGCGCCGGCTATACCGACGTCACTGTACGCTTACCCCTCTATGGTTGGCTTTCAGCCTCGGCCTTTGGCGTCGCCTGTTTACTGGCTTGGTCAGCGATTCGACGGGGCGGTGAAGGGCAGCGGCGGCTAGGACCGATCGCCCCCGGCCTCTTTGGCTTTACATTGGGCTATTTAGTGGTCATCCTGATTGCCGATTGGCTCCTGCCCACAGCCATTGAAGCGGCCATTGTTCAACCCAATCAACTGCAACGGGAACTCCCCTACATTCAACGCACCATTACCCACACCCGCGAAGGCTTTAACCTTGAAAAAATGCGGGTCGAACCCTTTCAGCCGGAAAATAACCTCAACGCTGAGATCATTGCTGCCAACGCCGCCACCACCCGCAATATCCGCCTTTGGGATACCCGCCCCCTTTTAGAAACGAACCGGCAACTGCAACAACTGCGCTCCTACTATCGGTTTCCAGCGGCCTTTTTGGATCGCTACTATCTCAAACTATCCCCTGAGCAAGACCAATCAGAAATTCGCCAAGTCCTCATTGCCGCTCGCGAAGTGGACTACAGTGCGGTTCAGCGCTTTGCCCGTACTTGGATTAACGAACACTTGGTCTTTACCCACGGCTATGGCTTCACCATGAGTCCCGTGAATACCGCCGAGGCCAATGGTCTGCCCAAATACTTTGTCCGCGATATTGGCGATACGGGTGAGCTACTGGTCGATCCGCCGCAAATCCGTGAAAGCATTCCCTTTTTCTACCCCCGGATCTACTACGGTGAACTCACCCATACCTATGTCTTTGCCCCTTCGGCGGTTCCAGAGCTGGATTTTCCCCGTGGCGCTGAAAATGTCTATAACCACTACGACGGTACGGGGGGGGTTCCCATTGCCAGTTGGTGGCGGCGCTTGGTCTACGGTGTCTATTTTGGTGACTGGCAACTGCTGTTGACCCCCAATTTACGACCGGACTCACGGGTACTTTTTCGTCGCTTAATTCAAGAGCGGGTGCGGGCGATCGCCCCCTTTTTACGTTTTGACAGTGAACCCTACCTTGTGGTCGCCGATCCACGCTCTGAACAGGACATTGCCGCCAGTCCTAGCGCCACAGGGGTGAGCTATCTCTACTGGATTATTGATGCCTATACCGTCAGTCGCTACTATCCCTATGGCGATCCCGGCGAGCACTCCTTTAACTACATTCGCAACTCTGTCAAAGTGGTGGTGGATGCCTATAACGGCGATGTCACGTTTTATGTGGTGGAACCCGACGATGTCATAATTCGCACGTGGCAGCGGGTTTTTCCAACCCTCTTTCATCCCCTGAGTGCCATGCCCCACCGCCTCTACCGCCACATTCGCTATCCCATTGATTTGATGCAGGTGCAGTCGGAACAACTCCTGAAATACCACATGACGGATCCCGTGGTCTTTTACAACCGCGAAGACCTCTGGCAAATTCCCAAGGAGATTTACCGCGAAAAACCCCAAGCCGTTGCCCCTTACTATCTCATTACCAAGCTGCCCATTGGCTACACTGAGGAGTTTATTCTGCTTGTTCCCTTTACGCCCGTGAATCGTCCCAACCTCATTGGTTGGCTAGCGGCTCGCTCCGATGGTCAAAACTATGGCAAGCTCCTGCTGTACGTCTTTCCCAAGCAAGAACTGGTCTTTGGCCCTGAACAAATGGAGGCGCGGATCAATCAAGACCCAATGATTTCACAGCAAATTTCCCTCTGGAATCGCCAAGGGTCAAGATCGGTGCAGGGAAATCTTCTGATTATCCCCATCGAGCGATCGCTCCTCTACGTCGAACCCATTTACCTCGAAGCCGATCAAAATCAACTGCCCACCTTGGCACGGGTCATTGTTATGGATAACCAGCGGATTGTGATGGCACCTACCCTAGAGGAGGCTTTGCAAAAACTGTTTCCTGATTAACTTTCATCGCAGAAACGTTGAAAGATAGTTTAATTGGTATTACTTCCGTAATGGGAGCACCTGATTTCTCATCAGCAGTGACAGATTCCATGGTTTCGGAGTGGGCTTTTCCCCTTGGTTGACTAAATGGCGAGAGGAGGGGTCTGTAATAACCAATCGACTGCTGGGCTTCGGCCTGTTATTTCACCGTCTGTCTCTTGGAAGCTAGTGCAGGCTGCCAGAATCCGACCCATACTTGTTGCAGAAATGCAGGTAAAAGCGCACTCACTTTCGATACTCAGGCCATTGTTCTGTTTGGGTATTTTGCTTAGATAGCAGGTTAAGTATGGGGTCTCTATGCTGTTTATCTTTACAAATTAAGTCCTTGCATACGTATCTACTATTGCAGTTTAATTACTGTTTAGCTTTCAAAACCACCAATCTGCAGACAGGACTTGATGGCCCGAAAAAAGAAGACCGAGACCAAGCGTCCGATCGCACCCTACGAGTATCGGGACAAAGCGCGCGTCAACAACCCGCCCGTTGGGCTGGTCACGCCCGAAACCGACCCCGACACCGGACAGCAGAAAAAGCGCTACGCCTACGACCCGCACCTCGACCCGCAACTGGTCTGGGCGGGCAAAGCCGAGCATACCTCGTTTGAAGTTCCCACCGTCTCCCTGCACGTCCACGAGCGCATTGACCCGCGCACAATTATCGAGGCGGTGCGCAAGAAAAATGGGCAACAGGAACCGGTGCAACTGGGGTTGTTCGAGGTCGAGCGCCAAGAACCCTTGCACAAGGTCGTCGAGTTCTACCAACACAAGCACGACTGGAGCAACCGCCTGATCGCCGGCGATTCGCTGCTGGTGATGAACTCGCTGCTGGAAAAGGAGGGCATGGCCGGCAAGGTGCAGATGATCTACATTGACCCGCCCTACGGCATCAAGTACGGCTCCAACTTCCAGCCCTTCGTCAACAAGCGCGACGTGAAGGACGGCAAGGACGAGGACTTAACTAGCGAGCCGGAGCAGATCCGCGCCTTCCGCGATACTTGGGAGCTGGGCATCCACTCCTACCTCACGTATCTTCGCGACCGGCTGCTTCTGGCGCGGGAACTGCTCACCGAGAGCGGCAGCATCTTCATGCAGATCTCAGATGAGAACGTGCACCGCGTGCGCTGTTTGATGGATGAGGTGTTCGGGGCGGGGAATTTTGTAAGACAAATATCTTTCCGCAAAACATCGCCTCTTGGGTTTGGAGAATTACCGAGAGTTCACGATATCATTAATTTGGTATGCGAAAAACAGGGAGGGCGTGAAATATAGGCAGCTTTACACGGAGAAGAGTCTTGATGAATCCTGGTTTGGATTCGTAGAGTTGCCGAGTGGAGAGGTAAAACCAATTCGTGCATTGTCAACCGAGCTTGACCAAATTGAAGGATCAAAGAGGCTGGCTTTGGGTGACCTCAAGTCTTCTGGTTACACCGAGTCTTGCACCTATGACTTTGAGTTCTCAGGAAGGATCATATCGGCACAGAGGAAAAGCTGGCGCACACATAGGGAGGGAATGCAACGCCTTATTACCGCTTGCAGACTATACGACACCGGCAACATTCCAAGATACAAGCAATGCTTTGATGATTTTCCTCTCCAGCAGATTGACAACCTTTGGAATGATACTGCCGCTGACCACCGACCTTGGCGACCTGGTGTTCGACCCGACCTGTGTGCGGAAGGGGACGAGGGTGTGGGTTTGCGGCTCCTCCCCGGCCCTCCCCACACGTGGGGAGGGAGAAGCCCTATCCCCCCGCGTGCGGGGGGATGACAGGGGGGCTACCCTCATCGCCATCGAAGACATCCACCCCGGCGACTACCTGCTGGCGCATGACGGCTTGCCCCATCGCGTCGTGCGCACGATACGGCGAATGTATCGCGGCGTGATGATCGGCATCCGGCACGACCTTAGCGGGCAAACCCTATGGCTTACGCCCGATCACAGGGTGTTGGCCCACAGACGACCGCACAGCCTGGGTGGACATTCCGACTGGTCAGGTATTCCCAAAGCGCTGCGCGGCAGAAGCAAAATACTCCGCAAGGAAATGACTCCGCCTGAACGGAAACTTTGGAAAGTCTTGCGAGGCAATGGGTTGGGCTTTACCTTCAGACGTCAGCACCCTATTGGCCCCTATATCGCCGATTTCTATTGCCGTGAAGCTGCCTTAGTGGTAGAAGTGGACGGCGCCATGGCTCATGGCACTCCGGCCGCCATGGAACATGACCGTGTTCGCGATGAGTTCATGCACGCGCTGAATCTAAAAGTGCTGCGTGTTCCCGCCGCAGAAGTAGAGCATAATCTCGAAGGGGTTTGCACTGCTATTGGACAGGCGTGTAAAGAGCAACTTTCGCCAGAGTATGCCCAGTGGATGGAGGCAGAGCAGATACAAGAGGGAGACATTCTGTTCCACGGTCCCGACCGCGTTCCCGTGCGCCTTGTGGAGGTGGTTAGAGACTTGTCCGAGGAAGAGGTTTACGATTTAGAAGTAGAGGACGCTCACTCGTTTATAACGGAAGTCTGCGCCGTACACAACTGCGGCAGCGGCACGACGGCCTATGTGGCCGAGCAGTGGGGCCGGCGCTGGATCACCTGCGACACGTCGCGCGTGGCGCTCACCCTCGCCCGCCAGCGCCTGATGACCGCGGTCTTCGACTACTACGAGCTGGCGCATCCCGAAGAGGGGGTGGGCAGCGGCTTCAAGTACAAGACCGTGCCGCATGTGACACTCAAGTCCATCGCCAACAACCCAGAGATCGACGGCATCTACGCCCGCATGCACCCGGCCATCGAACAGGCGCTGGCAGACCTCAACGCCGCGCTCCGTCTCCCCTCTCCCGCTGGGAGACCCCCTGACGGGGGCAGGTGGGCCGGGGGTGAGGGCTATCCCCGTTTCAAGGTCACGCAAGGGGGTGGCGCCGGGCAATTCGTGGATTTTGCCGCGCCGGAGGACGACACCTTCACCATGCCTTCGGGTCAGGTAGTGAAGGTCAGCGAGCTTATGGAATGGGAAGTGCCCTTCGCGTTCCCTGCCGACTGGCCGGAAGCGGCTCGCAAGCCTTTTGACGCCTTCTATGCCGCCCGCCGCGCGATGCAAAAGGCCATGAATGAGGCGATCGCCCGCCACGTGCCGCAGGAAACCCTTTACGACCAGCCCTTGGTGGACCGCAAGAAGGTGCGCGTCACTGGCCCGTTCACGGTGGAGGCCGTGCCCGCGCCGGCGGTCAAGTCGCCGGAGGAGATTCTCGAAGCCAGATCCCAACCAGCCGACACATCCATCGCCCGCTCGGGCGAGACGCTGCGCCAAGCCGAATGGCGCGACGAACTGCTGCGCGCCGGCATCCGCGGCAAGGCGGGGCAGTACATCCGCTTCGCGCGCCTAGAGCCGCTGCCCGGCTGCCGCTTTTTGCACGCCGACGGCGAGACGCGCCCCAGCGACGAAGGTGCCGATTCGGTGCGCGAGCCCGGCCCGGCCGACAGCCCGATGCGCGTGGTGGTCTCCTTCGGCCCTGAACACGCGCCGCTGGAACAGCGCCAAGTGCAACGGGCATGGGAAGAAGCCCAGCAGCTTGTCCCTAAGCCGAAACTGCTGGTCTTCGCCGCCTTCCAGTTCGACCCGGAAGCCGCCAAGGATATTGACGAGATGAAGCCGAAACTCGCGGGTATGCAGTTTCTGAAGGTGCAGATGAACGCCGATCTGCTCACCGACGACCTCAAGAAAAAGCGCGCCAGCAACGAATCGTTCTGGCTCATCGGCCAGCCGATCGAGAGTTTGAAGATTATGGAGATTGACACATGAAGATCAAATCCGTCCGCATTCGAAACTTCCGCTCGATAAAGGAACAGACTATCGAACTTGATGACTACACGTGCTTCGTTGGAGCCAACGGCTCAGGGAAGTCAAGTGTCCTGCATGCCCTCAACGTCTTCTTTGGTGAATCAGGGATACCCGGTCTCAACACGCGTTCGCTCAGTGAGGAGGATTTCCATGCCAAAAACACAACGGATCCTATCGAGATAACGATCACTTTTACAGACTTCTCAGAGGAAGCTAAGAATGAACTCCAGCATTATGTGCGCCATGATCAATTGGTTGTCTCAGTTGAGGCACAATTTGATCCTGTTGCAAACACAGCCGAAGTAAAGCAGTACGGTCGCCGGATGGTTATCAAGGATTTCGCGCTGTTTTTTGAAGCCGAAAAAGCTGGGAAAAGGGTTGCTGAGCTGAGGGATATATACACCAGGGTGCGAGAGAAGTACCCTGATCTTCCGCATCCTGGCACAAAGGATGCAATGGTCCAAGCACTTCGTGAGTATGAAGAAAAGCACCCGGAATTGTGCGAAGAACTCCCTAGTGCGGACGAGTTCTATGGTGTATCAAAGGGTAAAAACCTTCTCGAGAAATACATCCAGTGGGTGTACGTGCCCGCAGTGAAGGAAGCGGCTAGCGAGCAGAAAGAGTCTAAGGACACAGCCCTAGGGAAGCTTTTGAGCCGCACGGTTCGGTCCAAAGTCAACCTCAAGGAGTCATTTGATCCCATCCGCAAGGAAATGCAGGAGAAGTACAGACAACTCCTTGCCGATAGTCAGGCACAGCTAACCGAAATATCTACAGCTCTGCGAAATCGGCTTGTGCAGTGGGCGCATCAAGACGCAACGCTTCGAGTGCAATGGTACCAGGACCCCGAAAAGGCGGTACGTGTTGATGAGCCTTTTGCTCAGGCCATTCTCGGTGAGGCAGGGTTTGAAGGGGATCTTACACGTTTCGGGCACGGGCTTCAACGTTCGTTTATTCTCGCACTGCTCCAAGAACTCTCTGGCAGAGACGACGCAGATCCACGGCTGATTCTCGCCTGTGAGGAGCCGGAGCTCTATCAGCATCCCCCACAAGCAAGGCATCTTTATAACGTGCTCGTGAAGCTGAGCGAACAGAACTCTCAAATCTTGGTTACAACCCACAGTCCATACTTCATATCAGGTGAGAGATTCGAGAGTGTCCGGATGGTCCGCAAGGTCAATGGTGCTTCGTCTATTACTAGGACCACCCATCAAGAGGTGGCAAATCAAATTGCGGCTGTGAAAGGCCAGCAACCTGTCGAACCGAGCGAGCAGTTGGCAAAGATCCATCAAGCACTCCAGCCTGAGCTCAGCGAAATATTCTTCGCGTCTAGGATCGTATTCGTCGAGGGGCTAGAGGATACTGCATATTTGACCACCTACCTTCACTTGCTCAACCGGTGGGATGAGTTCAGACGACTCGGCTGTCACATTGTCCCCACCGGTGGAAAAAGTCGGATGCTTCAACCTCTCGCGGTAGCCAGGTGCCTGCAGATCCCGACTCTCGCGGTACTGGATTCGGACGGCGACAAGCCGGACAAAAACGGAAGCAGGGAGCAACACCGCAGAGACAACAGCGCAATCCTCAAGTTATGCGGTGTATCTGATCCTGAGCCGTTCCCGACCAGTACGTTCTGGGGAGCCGCTGTAGTCATGTGGTCCTCAGACATCGGGCAGGTGGTTGAGCAAGAGATTGGAAAAGAGAACTGGGATGAGTTTCGATCTGAGGCAGATGCTAAATACGGGTCTGCCGGGAATCTACAGAAGAACGCGTTGCACATTGCATCGAGACTCCAGATAGCTTGGGATGCTGGCAAGAAATCGGATTCTCTCGAGAAGCTTTGCAATAAGATCATGGAGTTTGCTAACTAAGAATGAAAATAGAGAGGAAAATTGATGCCCAGCACCACCATTGACCGCCTGATCATCAACTCGCCCTACGAGGAGCCGCAGCGGCACTGGCGTTACGACCGCGAGACGCGCACTTTCGAATTGGTGGAAGGCCGTCGTCCGGCGGGGTACGTGGTGGCGACGCCCGACTCAAAAGCCTTCGATGACCCGGGCATCTTCGTCGAGATTCCGCTGGTCAACCAGATCCGACCGCGCGTGAAATGCTGGCGGGAGGCGCGCTATCCGGGCGTTACCAGCATCACTAGACGGCTGCTGGAACATTGGACCGACCCCGAAAACTTTGACCGGCGGCGCTTCTTCTTCTGCCAGCTGGAGGCGGTGGAGACGCTCATCTGGCTGACCGAGGCCGCCCCCGCTGAGCGCACCGGCATCGAAATCCCCGGCGACGGCGGCGAGTTCATCCGCCAATGCTGCAAGATGGCCACCGGTTCGGGCAAGACCATCGTCATGGCCTTGGTCATCGCCTGGCAGGTCCTGAACAAGGTGGCCAACCCGCAGGATGCCCGTTTCTCCAAAAACGTGCTGGTCATCGCCCCGGGGCTGACGGTCAAAAAGCGTCTGGAAGTGCTTTACCCCGCCGCGGACGGCAATTACTACGAAGCCTTCGACATAGTGCCCTCGTCCTTGCTCGAGAAATTGCGCCAGGGCAAAGTGCTGGTGCGCAACTGGCACGCCCTCGCCTGGGAGAGCGAAGAACAGATCAAGAAACGCAAGTCTGTGGACAAACGCGGGGTCAAAAGCGACGAGGCCTACACGCGCGAGGTGCTGGGCGAGATGGCCAATGCGCGCAACCTTCTGGTCATCAACGACGAGGCGCACCACGCCTGGCGTGTGAACTGGGAGGCGGAAGGAAAGTATTTGCGGCAGCGGGATCTCAAGGATAGCGCCGCGGAGGCCACGGTGTGGATCGGCGGGCTGGATCGCCTGCACCGCTCGCGGGGCATCCTCAGGTGCTATGATTTTTCCGCTACTCCCTTCACGCCTTCGGGCAAAAAGAGCAGCGAAGAGGCGCTCTTCGACTGGATCGTTAGCGACTTCGGCTTGAATGACGCCATCGAGTCTGGCCTAGTCAAGACCCCGCGCGTGGTGGTGCGCGACGATGCCGTCCCCGATGCCAAAACTTACAAGTCGCGCCTCTATCACATTTACAACGACCCGGACGTGAAAGACGACCTGAACCGCCGCGCCGAACCACACGAACCGCTGCCCGACCTAGTGCTGAACGCCTACTACCTTTTAGGCTACGATTGGCGCGAGACGTGGAAGGCATGGAAGGCGGCCGGGCTGTCCACGCCGCCGGTGATGATCACCGTCTGCAACCGCACCGAGACCGCGGCGCGCGTGAAGCACGCCTTCGATTCGCGGCGCATCCACATCGACGAACTGTGCGACCCAGAGCGCATCCTGCATATCGACTCGAAGGTGCTCGATGAGGCGGAGAAGCAAGAAGAAGCCCTCGCCCCGGCCCTCTCTCAGGGGGAGAGGGAGACCGAGGAAGACGAGACGGATTCGGATAACGCCCCCATTGAGCGCAGGCTGAGCAAGGCAGAGCAGGCCGAGCGCTTGCGCCAGATGGTGGACACGGTGGGCAAGGTGGGACAGCCGGGCGAGAGAATCCAAAACGTCATCTCCGTCGGCATGCTCTCCGAGGGCTGGGATGCCAAGACGGTGACGCACATCATGGGACTGCGGGCGTTCACGTCGCAGCTGCTGTGCGAGCAGGTGGTCGGTCGCGGCTTGCGGCGCACTTCGTACGAAGTCAACCCGGAAACGGGGCTGTTCGAGCCGGAATACGTCAACATCTTCGGCGTGCCCTTCACCTTCTTGCCCCACGAAGGCGGCGAGAACGACCCGCCACCGCCGCCCACGCCCAAGACCGCCGTTGAGCCAGACCCGACCAAGGCACAGCTCGAGATCCGCTGGCCGAATGTGGTGCGCATCGAGCGCGTCTTTCAACCGACGCTGACCTTGGACTGGTCGAAGGTGCGACCATTGGAACTGGACGCGGCGCAGACAGCGAAGGTCGCCGAGCTGGCGCCGATCCTCGAAGGCAAGCCAGACGTCACCCGGATCAACCGCATCAAGTTGGAGCGGCTGGCGGGGAAATTCCGCACCCAACGCATCATTTTCGAGACCGCGCGGGACGTGTTCGACCAGATGAAGCGCACTTGGCGGGGCAGCCGCGAGGTGTTGTTGGCTCAGCTCGTGCGTATCGTCGAGCAGTTCATCCGCTCCGACCGGATTGTGATCTCGCCGCTTGTTTTCGAGCAGGACGAATTGCGCCGACGGCTGATCATCACGCTGAACCTGTCGCGGGTGGTGCAGCATATATGGGAGGCGGTGCGGCAGGAAACCACCGGGCGGCTGGAGCCGGTCTTCGACCGCGATTATCCCATCCGTTCCACAGGCGAGATGCGCACTTGGTACACGGGCAAGCCCTGCGAGCGCACGGAGAAATCCCATATCAACGTCTGCGTCTACGACAGCACATGGGAAGCGTCCGACGCCTTCGCGCTCGACAGCAGTGACGCGGTGGCTGCCTGGGTCAAGAATGACCACCTAGGCTTCGAAGTGCTCTACGTTTATCGTGGTGTGGTGCGCAAGTATCGGCCTGATTTCCTGGTGCGGCTGAAGAACGGTGATCATCTGATTCTAGAAACAAAGGGTCAGGATACGGAGCAGGACAAGGTGAAGCGTCAGTATCTTGCAGAGTGGTGCGAAGCTGTGAACGCGCACGGCGGCTTCGGGCGATGGCGCGCGGAAGTAGCGAAGACGCCCGGTGAGATTCAGGATATAGCTATTCCAATAAAGAATGAGACATTATCCAGCACAATACTTGCGAATCACCTCATCAATCGAACTGTTTGACCCTGCATACATCCGCGCTCGCTTCAACACACTGAAGTCGTGCTCAATCACATTCAAATCAGGAGAGTATTTCGGTAAAAATAACACCGCGTGACCCGCCGCTTTCACCACTGCCTGAATCGCCCCTTGGGGATGAATCGGTGCATTATCCATCATCAACAACGACGGTCTCTTTAACGCCGGCAAACAGTACTGACTCAACCAACTCACATAACGCATTCAAATATCCTGAAAACAGCATTGGGGCGATGAAGTCTTTCTGGTATCTATACCGTCCTGCGACTCAACTCTCTCTTTTCTGACGCCTCCCCACTCACTCTCCATCAATTCGTTGGCCTCGCGCTGACCACCCATACTCAGACTCCACTCGATCGCTGGGCACGGTCGATTAAACGGTCATCGGGATGGGTAGCAACATCCGCTGCTAAGGCCGCCCAATCCAGTTTCCAAGGACGACGGGGGACAACCGTGGGCGCTAAGTCCTCTCGCTTCAGCCAGCGATGGATGGTGGCGCGACTGACCTGAAAGATTTGAGTCGCTTCACTGATTTTGCCACCTTGCTTGATGTAGGAGACAACCCGCTCTCGTCAGTCCAAGCTATAGCTCATGTTCTTGAGTAACATTCATGACGCTTTGAGTATAGCCTATCCCTCTTGAAAATATCTCACTCCCTTTCGAAATAGCTATATCTACCTGAACAGCCGTTTCCTATTCGGGTCAATATCTTGATAGGACGTAACTTTACGCCATAGCCAGACTACTGTTTCTCGTCATCCTTGTGAAAACGGCTGTTATTCCTGACTGATTGAGCCGATAAAACAAGGCTCTCATACTGTTTAAGCTGGCGTCCAAAATGTACGTCAGCCAGATTTTGAAGAGCAGTTGTGAGTTCAGGACGGGATAGTCGCAAGGGCTGAGGCGCCTGAGAATAGACTTGACAATAGCTCCAAAAGATGCCATAGTAAATTGACTGTTTTTTAATCTTTTAAGGGAAGAATACAATATTTCTTCTCTTTTTCCTACCTCTTCAAACTGTTGTTCAATACTTCTGCAAAGGAATAAGCCAATCATTTTACCTTTGGAGAGAACGTTGCCTATTGACTGATAAACTTGATAGTCTCCTGAAGATTGATTTCAAAATATGGCTTATCTTTTTGGAGTGCATCTGTGAAGGTCGTTGTCGTTGGCAGTGGTGGTCGAGAGCACGCGATCGCTTGGAAATTACTCGATTCTCCTCGCGTGACACAGGTCTATTGTCTCCCCGGTAATGGGGGCACAGCCTGCTTGGAGCGGTGTGAGAATGTGGCCATTGAAGCCACCGACCTCACGGGTATTGGTGAATTTGCCAAAGAGAATAACGTTGATTTAGTGGTTGTCGGGCCAGAGGTTCCCCTTGCCGCCGGCTTAAGCGATCGCCTACAGGCGCTAAAGATTCCTGTCTTTGGCCCTAGCCAAGCAGGGGCACAAATTGAAGCCAGTAAAGCTTGGGCAAAGGCGCTCATGGAGGCGGCTCAGATTCCTACGGCCAAAGCAGCAGTGTTTGACACTTATGAGGCGGCCTCTCGTTATGTTCAAGCCCAAGGGGCACCCATTGTCATTAAGGCCGATGGTTTAGCGGCAGGTAAAGGAGTGACGGTAGCGGCCACCGAAGGGGAGGCGATCGCTGCCCTCGAGCGGATTTTTGGGGGTGAATTTGGCGCCGCTGGTCAACAGGTGGTCATTGAATCAGTACTAGAGGGGCAAGAGGTCTCCGTACTCGCCGTTACCGATGGCAAAACCATTCTGCCGCTGCTGCCCGCCCAAGATCATAAGCGCATTGGCGAAGGGGACACAGGTCCAAATACTGGAGGAATGGGGGTCTATGCCCCTGTCCCTTGGGTGACACCAGAGTTAATGCAACGAATTCAACAGACGATTCTTGAACCTGCCCTTGGGGCGTTGCAGGATCGGGGAATCCACTATTGTGGGGTGCTCTATGCCGGTCTGATGGTGACGTCCGCAGGGGATCCCTACGTGGTAGAATTTAACTGTCGCTTTGGTGATCCTGAAACCCAAGTCGTCCTCCCCCTCTTGGAAACCCCTCTGATTGAGGTGCTCTTGGCCTGTGTCGAGGGACGCTTAGCCAGTTTGGGAGCGTTGCAATGGCGCAATGAGGTAGCTCTATCCGTCGTGATGGCGGCGGGGGGCTATCCGGGGAGTTACCGCAAGGGGGATGTGATTCAGGGTATTCCCGCAGCGATCGCCCAAGGGGTTCTCGTTTTCCATGCTGGAACGCGCTGGCAAGAGGGGCAATGGTACACCAATGGCGGTCGGGTATTGAACATTACCGCTTTGGCTCCTGATTTTGCCACGGCTCAAGCCAAGGCCTATGCGGGTGTCAGCGCCATTGAATTTGCCGACTGCTACTATCGTCGTGACATTGGCTACCGTATTCTGGAATCATCGGCTCACAAAGGTGAGTACCATCCATGACCCTTCTTTCCCCAAAAACTAACCCATTACGCTGTTTAAGCGGTGCGCTCATTGCTGGCACGCTTGGGATTCTCCTTTATCGGCTAACAGGGGCGATCGCCTACGTCTTTGCCACTCACGCAGTGAGCTACCACAATCAACTGGTTTATAGCTTGGCCGTGGCCGTGCGCACCCTTGTGGTGGGCTTGTGTACCCTCGCAACGGGGGTCTTTAGCATTATTGCCGTGGGTCTCGTGGCGCTGACGCTGCAACTCCTTTGGGAACGCTGGGGACAACGGGAACAGGCTTAACCGTCGCTGATTTTGCCATCTTCGATTTTGGTGAGGCGATCGGCAATGGCTGTAATCCGTGGATCATGGGTAACAATCAACACTGTGCAGCCTTTTTGCTTTGCTAGCTCGTAGAGAATTTTGATCACCTGTTGGCCATTTTGGGAATCTAGGGAAGCCGTCGGTTCATCGGCAAAAATAATCTGCGGCTCACCCGCTAGGGCACGGGCAATGGCCACCCGCTGTTTCTGACCCCCAGAAAGATTTGCGGGCACAAAGTTAAGGCGATCGCCCAAGCCAACGGCCTTGAGAAGCGCTGCTGCCTGTTCCTTCGCTTTTTTACCTTTAATGCCCTTAAGATTGAGGGCAATTTCAACATTTTCCAGTGCGGTCAAGGCGGGGAAAAGATTAAAACTCTGAAAGACAAAGCCAATATTTTGCAGCCGAAATTTTGCCAGTGCAGCCTTGGACAGTTGCGTAATCTCTTGGCCTAAGACAACCACTTGGCCACTGGTGGGGGCAAGAATGCCGGCCAAAATCGAGAGCAGGGTGGTTTTCCCCGAACCCGAAGGTCCCATTAGCAGATGGATATGACCGTGCTGGATTTGCAGGTTAATGCCCTGAAGAACAGGGGTCTCGTGATGGCCAGAACGATAAACTTTAGTCAGATTGGTGGTGGCGATCGCCAGCCCAGTTGTTGTCACAGTGGCAAGTCTCATCAGTCATTGATTAGCCGATTTAGCCACTGGTGGCACTAGCAAAGCGGATTTTCAGGTAGTCCGCCTCCATTTTCGCGCCCACCGGTTGCAGTGCTGCTAATCCTTGGGGGAGCACCATATTACGACGATGGTTACCAATGCGGATATTCAACTCATCTGCCGTCTTGTTCAGTTCAATTTTTTCCTTGGGTACCCCCGGTAGATAGAGTTCAAGGCTGTACTGGCCATCACTGGGCACCACCCGAATCGTTTGCTCTTGGTAATAGACCTGAGCTGGATCTTCATCAGCGTAGAGGGTCTCCTTCAGGCGGTGCAGTGCCGCTAAACCACAGAGTTCCTCAGCAAACAGGGGCACTTCCTTCACCGGTAGCGGGCGGAAATTGTCGTGAATTTCTTGACGGTATTGCTGCTGCATTTCTTTCCAGCGGGCAAAGAAGGGATCCTGTACCGTGTTCGGCAGAATACGGTTTGCAATGACTAAGTCGGTGGCCACGTTATAGAGGCTGAGATAGGCATGGGCGCGCAGCGACTCCTTAATGACCATCTTTTCTGGATTGGTGACCAAGCGCACTGAGGTTTGGGTGTTGTCGGTGAGGACTTTTTCAAGGGCTTCAATCTGCTCATAGAATTCATAGGGCGCATCCATCACCTCTTGATCGGGCAAAGAGAACCCCACCAAGGGCTTGAAAATTGGCTCCACAATCGGTCGCAAGGCCACAGACATCCGCTGCAAAGGCTTATAGAAACGACGCATATACCAGCCGCTCACCTCGGGTAGGCTCAACAGCCGCAGTGCTGTGCCTGTGGGGGCAGAGTCAATAATTAAGACATCGTATTGGCCTTCGTCATAGTGGCGTTTCATGCGCACAAGGGCAAAAATTTCATCCATTCCCGGCAAAATTGCCAGTTCCTCGGCTTGAACGCCCTCTAGCCCGCGTGCTTGCAAGACTTGGGTAATGTAGCGTTTGACAGCGCCCCAATTGTCCTCTAGTTCCATGAGGGCGTCCAGTTCGGCTCCCCAGAGATTTTTGGCCACAGGCACAGGCACATGCCCCAATTCGAGGTCAAAACTATCGGCAAGGGAGTGGGCAGGATCGGTGCTCAGCACCAGCGTTTTGTACCCCAACTCAGCACAGCGTAACCCCGTTGCTGCCGCCACTGAGGTTTTACCAACACCACCTTTGCCAGTCATTAAAATTACGCGCATGGGAAGGCTCTGCCCTAAACACGGTTGCTTAAAACATCTTAACCCTTGAGCTTGTCCTCAGGGGGGGGCGATCGCTCGCAATCAATGGAAATAAAATCATTAAGAAAAATAAATAAATACAACTACTTATTTAGCTTTACTAACAATAATTTAGGCCTCTCCCCGATCCCTTGGGGCAAATATTAAGTTAATGCTTAAGCCCTTGCAGTTTATAACTGTTTTCAAGGGTTTGTAACTGGAAATATATTTGGACTTATCACGACTATGACCACAACTCTCCAACGTCGCGAAAGCGCGAATTTGTGGGAGCGGTTTTGTAACTGGGTGACCAGCACCGATAACCGCCTCTATGTGGGCTGGTTCGGTGTGATTATGATCCCCACCCTGCTGGCCGCAACCATTTGCTTTGTGATTGCTTTCATCGCTGCTCCCCCTGTGGACATCGATGGCATTCGTGAGCCTGTTTCTGGCTCCTTGCTCTATGGCAACAACATCATCACCGGTGCAGTGGTGCCCACCAGCAACGCCATTGGCTTGCACTTCTACCCCATTTGGGAAGCTGCTTCCCTTGATGAGTGGCTCTACAATGGTGGCCCCTACCAGTTGATTGTCTTCCACTTCCTGTTGGGTGCCTCCTGCTACATGGGTCGCCAGTGGGAACTCAGCTACCGTCTTGGCATGCGGCCTTGGATCTGCGTGGCCTACTCTGCCCCCTTGGCCTCTGCCTTTGCGGTCTTCTTGATCTACCCCATTGGTCAAGGCAGCTTCTCTGACGGGATGCCCCTGGGTATCTCTGGTACCTTCAACTTCATGATTGTGTTCCAAGCTGAGCACAACATCCTGATGCACCCCTTCCACCAACTGGGTGTGGCCGGTGTCTTTGGTGGTGCTCTGTTCTCCGCCATGCACGGTTCGCTGGTGACCTCCAGCCTGATCCGTGAAACCACCGAAACGGAATCCACCAACTACGGCTACAAGTTTGGTCAAGAGGAAGAAACCTACAACATCGTGGCTGCCCACGGTTACTTTGGTCGCTTGATCTTCCAATACGCCAGCTTCAACAACAGCCGTGCGCTGCACTTCTTCCTCGCCGCTTGGCCTGTGGTCGGGGTTTGGTTCACCGCTCTGGGTATCAGCACGATGGCCTTCAACCTCAACGGGTTTAACTTCAACCACTCGGTCATTGATGCCAAGGGCAACGTGATCAACACTTGGGCTGACATCATCAACCGTGCCAACTTGGGTATGGAAGTGATGCACGAGCGCAATGCTCACAACTTCCCCCTCGACTTGGCCAGCGCTGAGTCTGCTCCTGTGGCCATGATTGCTCCCAGCATCAACGGCTAAGTAACGCTCATCTGCTGAACTTTGACACAGCCGCTCCTGCACTAGGGGCGGTTTTTTATTGCGTTATAGCCCACAGGCATTAACACGCTCAACACGGTAAAAAACCAAGTCTCAGAGACGCTGCTACCCGCCCAACGTCAATCTAAAAGATTGATAAAAGTCAATGGATAGATAAAGGTTTTTTGATTCTGTAAAAGTTGACCTCAAACCTCTTGCTGTTCAGAAATATAACCATATAATCAATAAATAAGAGCTTGCAGCGTTCATTGCTGCTGCTTAAGTTCTGTTGTTATTCATGGATTCATAACGACTATGACTACAGTTCTGCAACGTCGTCAGACAGCGAATCTGTGGGAGCGTTTTTGCGATTGGATTACCAGCACCGAAAACCGCCTTTATATTGGCTGGTTTGGGGTAATCATGATCCCGACGCTCCTTGCCGCAACGATTTGCTTTGTCATTGCCTTTATTGCGGCGCCCCCCGTGGATATTGATGGCATCCGTGAGCCTGTCTCTGGCTCCTTGCTCTATGGCAACAACCTCATTACAGCCTCAGTGGTACCCTCCTCTAATGCCATTGGCTTGCACCTCTACCCCATTTGGGATGCTGCTTCTCTGGATGAGTGGCTCTACAATGGCGGCCCTTACCAACTGATTATTTTCCACTTCCTTATCGGTATCTTTGCCTACATGGGTCGCCAATGGGAACTCAGCTACCGTCTTGGCATGCGCCCTTGGATTCCGGTCGCTTACTCTGCGCCCGTTTCCGCCGCCACTGCCGTGCTGTTGATCTACCCCATTGGTCAAGGTAGCTTTTCTGATGGCTTGATGCTGGGGGTTTCTGGTACGTTCAATTTTATGATTGTGTTCCAAGCGGAGCACAATATCCTGATGCATCCCTTCCACATGCTGGGTGTGGCTGGCGTCTTTGGCGGTGCCCTCTTCTCTGCCATGCACGGTTCGCTGGTAACCTCCAGCCTGATCCGTGAAACTACAGAAACCGAGTCCACCAACTACGGCTACAAGTTCGGTCAAGAGGAAGAAACCTACAACATCGTGGCGGCTCACGGTTACTTTGGGCGCCTGATCTTCCAATACGCCAGTTTCAACAACAGCCGCTCGCTGCACTTCTTCCTCGCCGCTTGGCCAGTGGTGGGTATCTGGTTTGCTGCCCTTGGCATTAGCACGATGGCCTTTAACCTCAATGGCTTCAACTTCAACCACTCCGTTGTGGATGCGCAAGGGAATGTCATCAATACTTGGGCCGACATCATCAACCGCGCCAACATTGGTATTGAGGTGATGCACGAACGCAATGCCCACAACTTCCCCCTCGACTTGGCAAGCGGTGAATCGGCTCCTGTGGCGATGATTGCCCCAAGCATTGAAGCCTAAACAGGTCGCTCCTAAACCTCTCTAGTGATAAGTCCAAATATCGCTCCCCACAGGGGGGCTTTTTTTGTCGCGATTATTGAGCAGGGAGTTGATACTGATCAACAATTTTTTTGGCAAAGGGGGGCACGTGAGCAGCCAGTTTTTGGGGATAGTTGCGCCGCACATAGAGATAGTTGCGGGTGAAGTGGGAGTCAATGGAAAAGCGGGCATATTCAAGCCCTTTGGGACCAATGCGCTCAATTACTAGGCCGACTAGTTTCGCCGCCCACATGGGGAGCGTGACGCCTTTATCGTAGGCAGGAATGCTTTGTTGCACGGCAGCGTGGCGATCGCCGGCACTCGTAACGGGCTGCGTTTCCAATTGATCGCGCACGAGGTCAAGCATTTCTTGGCCAAGCTCATTGCGCACCACCAGCCACTGCCAACCAAAGGGGGCGCCCATGTAGCCCACGACCAGATCGGCAAGGCCATTCACGTAGTCAAAGCAACTCATACACGAGGGGGCAAAGACATCCTTGAGTTGATTCGTTTTGAGGCCAAAGAAGGGCACCGTCTCTGTGGAGCCGTCGCTGTGCTTGAAATGCACCCGAAAGTCCTGCATGAATTCGTAGTAAATCACGGTTTCGGGCGATCGGCTGGTGGTTTTAAGGAATTTTTGCAGACCCGCACGGGTGACATTGTCCACGCAGGGAGTGCCCAGGACGTAGAGCTTTTCAAGACCCAGTTTGTCCTGTACCGCTCGCAGCGCCTGAATTTGACAGCCAACCCCAATCACCAACAGGCGTTTGAGGCCGCATTGCTCCACCTGCTCGAGAACCGATAGATTGGGAGACAGGGTCGGTTTATTGACGCGAGCGGCCAGAATCTCTTCACGAGTGCGGGCAATCACGGGCTTGGGGGTAAAGCGATCGCTTTCGCTATTTTGAACGCAGACAACGCCCTCGACCCGTCCCGACTCCAACATGGCAATGGCAATACTGCTGACGATGCCCGTCCACTGCGCCCCCGCAATGGGTTCGGTTTTGCGAGCCGCTATCATCTGCTGGTGAACGCCAAAGTAGCACTCGTCCCAATTGTCAAGATCACGGGCACGGCCATGACTTTGCTGCTCGAGAGTCTCAAACTGCTGATTGAGGAAGGCGCAGGCCTCCTTGACGTAGTGGATATAGTAGGTGTCGCAGAGACCACACTCACTGCACAGCGCCTTGGCGGGGCGGGGGCTACCGGGCTTGAGGGCACGGGCTTTTTGATGGGCGGCAGTCATGGGCACTTACTTCAGGAGTGAACGGGCGCGATCGCAAATCGCTTCGGGGGTGAGGCCATTGTAGGCCATGAGTTCGGCGGGGCTAGCCGTCGTTTCTCCCCGTTGCCAAGCCAACACATCGCGGGGACAGGTGGCACGCAAAAGAATTGGCTCCAACAGTGCCGCAGGGCCGCCCGTGACTCCCAAAAGGGCATCACCACCAAAAAGTCGTTGGAAGGTGGCCTCATCGGCAAAACCACCATCGGGTTCAGCACAGGTTTGCCAAGCAACATCCGTGGGGCGGTACAGTCGCCGGGGATTGATCACCGAGACAATCCGCACCCGATAGCCAAGCTGCTCCAACTGGGGCAGGGCATTATACACGGGTTGCAAAATCATGTCCCCCAGCACCGCCAGTACTAATGTGGCACGACCAGCGGCAGACTCGTAGAGGGTTACTGCACCGTCATCAAGGGCCTGTTCGGTTTGGGCAAAGGTGGTGCGCACCGGTAGGGGTGTTTTACTGGCAAAGATGGCAATTCCCTTGTTTTGTGCTGTGAGTGCCCAGCGATAGCACACTTGAATGCTGTTGGCATCCGGCGGAAAGAGGACAAAGACATTGCCATTGCGCAATAGGGCAGCGTAGTAGGCTTCAATTTCCGGGCGTTGGTGCGTCCAGCCATTGCGCCCCTGCTCAAGGGCACCCGCAGTATAAAGGGTCACTGTGGCGGGTGTGGGACGACGGAGTTCAGCCATGGCTTGGGTAACCGTTTGCCAAATGGGAAGGCCGTTAATGGCAAAGGATTCGTAGGAGCACCAAAGGCTGCGGCTCCCCATCAAGCACAGCCCTGCCGCCAGACCCGCACAGGCATCTTCGCTCAGGGGTTCATAGACTTGGCCATTGGGCACTTGGTTGTAGAGGGGATCCGTGGTCGGGTGAATGATCTTCAGGGCTTGGTTGATGTTGCCAATGCCAGAGGCCTCATTGCCATCGGCATTCGTGACCAGATAGCGGCGATCGCGCTGTCCCACTTCTGCCACCATGCGCCCCATCGCCGTTGTGGCTACTTTGTTTTCACCCAAGGCATAGGCCTCAAGGGCAACCTCCCCAAGGGGCGGTAAATCTAAGACCTGCTCAGTAACCACCACCTCCGCCGCTGGCCCACCGGCCGCAGCAACACAGTTTTGGCGCACCAGTTCCCAAGCAGCGGGGGAAAGGGCACGGGCCTTCAGGGCATTGACAATATCAGGGTTGTCGAGGGTGTGCTGGGCGTAGAGATTGTGGGATTTTGCCCCTTTGGCATGAACGCCAGCGCCCTTCAGTTGTTTGAGGATAAAAACCGTTAACTTGCCGGAGAGGGCCGATCGCGCCGCCTCCTGTACCCCCTTGAGCACCGCCTGCATGAAGGCCAATCGCTGACCAAAGGAAAAGAGCGTGCTATCAACGTAATCCCCTTCTTGGTCGCTGTCGTCAAAGTCCTTGGCATCCACCAGCACCACCTCTTGGAAGCCATTGCCGTGCCAGTAGGCCATCATTTCGGGATTGGTTTTGCGGGAGACCATACTGTGGTGCTCTTGGCTAAAGCCGTTCCACACGAGGATGGGCAGGAAGTTGGTCACCTCAGGAAAAGCGGTGTGGAAGTGGGCCATACTGCTCATCACATAGGGTTCCCCTAGGCCACCATCCCCCAAGGTGAAGGGAAAGAGGGTTTGGCGGTGCAACCAAGCGGCGGCCATGGCAAAGTGCTGCCCCTGTCCGAGGGGACCAGCGGGGGCCAGAACCCCCGGAATATAGCCAGAGAGGTGGCCAAGGAGGCCATGTTTTTCGCGGAAGCGATCGCGCAGGTCTTGAACCGTATAAATACCCATTTTTTCTAGGGAGCGATCCAAGAACAGGGCGGCATAAAAGCCGGGGGCGTGGTGCCCTACTTCGGTGATGATGTTCTTGTGCCCCAGCATTACTAGGGCGGCATAAGCTTCCGCTTGGCTGGCAAAACCACCGGGGTGACCTGAGGCTTTACTGCCGGTCATCTGTAAAATTAGATAGCGCAGGGCGTCGGCATAGAGGAGCGTTTGATAGGCAGCCGCAGGGGTGTCTAAGTCTGTGAGGGTGCTCTGTTGGTCATTGAGGAGGGGGCTTTGACCATACCGTTGCCAATCTGGCCAATCGTCGCCGAAATACTGGATTCCTTCACAGAAACTGGGCACCGAAGTTACCGCTGTCATAGACCCTGACCCAACTGTTGACTGCACGCTTAGTCTCCTATCTTACAGGGGTGGGGGGCGCTCTCACGGCGGCTGGGGCAGGGAATCTCCCTGAAATGCAGGCATTGCGATGGATTGTGGCCATAGATTGATTTTTCTTGGGGAACGGGATTAACGATGGCATTGGTGATAGCGGGCGATCGCAGTGGTGTCGGCAAAACAACGGTTGCTTTGGCCTTGAATGCAGCCTTAACGGCACGGGGGCAGCGCGTCCAAACATTTAAGGTGGGGCCTGACTACATTGATCCCCTGTTTCACAGCGCCATCAGTGGCCGCCCTTGCCGTAACCTTGACGTGGTGTTGACCAGTGCTGACTATGTCCGCGCCTGTGTGGGCTATTACAGTCAGGGTATGGATGCAGTGCTCATTGAGGGGGTGATGGGGCTGTTTGATGGTCGAGGGGGCAGCCATGAGGGCAGTACGGCACACATTGCCCAACTCTTGCAGGCTCCCATCCTACTGGTTGTGGATGTGCAAAAACAGGCAGCTTCGGTGGCGGCCTTGGTCTATGGCTTTTGCCACTATGATCCCTCCCTCCAGATTGCCGGCGTGGTCTTAAATCGCGTGGCCAGCGATCGCCATCGGCAAATGTTAGAAGCTGCCCTTGCCCCCCTTGGGGTGCCCATTCTCGGCATCATCTATCGCGATCAGGCCTTGGCACTCCCCAGTCGCCACCTCGGCTTAGTGCCGCCCCACGAATCAGGGGAATTTCAGCACCTCGGCGATCGCCTTGCCCATTTAGGAAACACCTATTTTGACTGGGAGCGCCTCACGCCACTCCTTGCCCCAGCCCCCACCCCCGCAGCCCCCCCTTTTAGCGTTTCCCCCCTGACTCCAGTCACCCTTGGCATTGCCCAAGATGCCGCCTTTCAGTTTTACTACGCTGACACCCTTGATCTGCTCCACGCTTTAGGGGCAACGTTAATTCCGGTCTCACCCCTGCGGGATGCCCACTTGCCCACCGGTCTACAGGGGTTGATCCTAGGGGGTGGCTTTCCAGAGGTGTTTGCCCCAGAGCTAGCGGCGAATCACTCGTTCCTTGAATCACTGCGGCAGGCCATTGAAGGGGGCTTAGCCCTCTATGCCGAGTGTGGTGGCCTCATGTACCTCAGCCAAGGCATCCAAACCTGCGAGGGACACTACTATCCTTTGGTGGGATACTTGCCGACGGTTGCCCACATGGGTAGAAAACTCACCCTCGGCTATCGCCAAGCCACGGCTTTGCAAACAACGGTGTGTCTGCGGGCAGGAGAGAGGGTTCAAGGCCATGAATTTCACTATTCCTGTTTGAGTGTGTCGCCGCCAACGCCGCTGTGGCAATTGGACGGTCAAGCCGAGGGCTGGGGCAGTTCTCAACTCCACGCCAGTTATCTCCATCTCCATTGGGGCGGCAATCCGCAGTGGGCGATTCGCTTTCTGCAGCAGGCAGCAAAGGTTGGATAATGCGACTCACGGCAGCGTAATTTTTGAAGGTATTTTTGTAGGGTGGTGTTGGGGAAGGTCAATGCCAAAGCAATACCGCGACGGGCTATACCTTTGCCTTGGGCTGCTAGTGATGCTAGGCGTGACTTTGGCGGCTTGGGCAACGGCGCCCTCCCAAAACTTGGCGTATTGGCAGCGGGTGATCCAACAACATCAGCAGCACCAGCAGGCGGTGGGTCAGCAGCGTCAACAACTCGAACGCCTTGAGGCAGCGGCGAGCGATCGCCTTGAGAGTTTGGAAACCAATGTGGATACGACAACGCAGCAATTAATGGCGGCCAGCGATCGCCTGCAAGCAGCGGAAAAACTGCTCAAAGACCTCAAGGAACAGCAACAAACCCTCAGCCAGCGCTACGAAGCCAGTGTGGCCGTGATTAGCGATCGCCTGCGGCGGCTCCAACGCTACCGTGAGATTCCCCAGTGGGCAATGATCTTTGAAGCGGAAACGCTCAATGACTGGTTTGAGCAGCAGGGGCGTCTGCGTCAAGTCTATGAGCGCGATCGCCAGCACTTGGCCGCCTTGGTTCGCGATCGCGAGCGACTTCAGCAGCAGGAGCGACAAATTCAAGTGCAACAGCGCTTCATTCAAGCCCTACGCCAACAACTGCAACAGCAACAGGCCATCTATGAGCGCGAAGCTGCAAACCAACGGCAACTCATTGCTCGCCTACGGAGCGATCGCCAAGCCCTTGCCTCCATTGAAGCCCAACTCGCCCGTGATAGTGCCGCCATTCAGCAGCTCATTAACCAACGCCTCGGTTATGTCCCTAGGGGCGCCCCACCCCTTCCCCGCAGTGGTCGTCTTGCCTACCCCATTCAAGCACCGCTGACCAGTCCCTTTGGGTGGCGGATTCACCCAATTTTAGGCACACGGCGATTTCATGCTGGTGTGGACTTTGGTGCTGATTTTGGCACCCTCATCTTTGCTGCTGAAGCGGGCACCGTGATCTTTGCCGGTTGGTCAGGGGGCTACGGCCAAACTGTGATTCTGGATCATGGCGGCGGCATGACAACCCTCTATGCCCATGCCCAGCGATTGCTCGTACGGGAAGGTGAATTTGTGCAGCAGGGACAGCCCATTGCTGAGGTTGGCTCGACGGGACTCTCAACAGGCCCCCACCTCCACTTTGAAGTGCGCCTGAACGGTGAACCCAGCGATCCCTTGGCCTATCTCTAGGGGGTTGGCTGCCAAAAGACACCAATGGCGTTGTTCACCCGCGTCGTTGTCACCGAATGGCGATCCACCAAGACCCCACCAATGTAGAGAGCCGTGGAACTGCCACCATCCAGATTGACGGCATTGATCAAGCCCAACTGGCGGACAATTTGTGCCCATTCGGCGAGGGTTGGCCCCATACCCCCAACACGGTTGTGGGTGGTGACCCAGACAATGCTGCCATCATTGCGATTGCCCATGGCACTGCGGGGGGCTGCCTGCGCATCTAAACCCGCTCCAAATTGCTCCAGTGCCGCATTCAAGACCACTCGCCCCTGATCCACCAGTAGGGGACCTGCACCAACAATATTGGGAATGCTATTAAAAACAGCGGGCACAGCCGTGGTTTCCAGTTGCACGGAAACTCCCGGTGGGAAGTTTGCCAAGGCGGAATTAAAGTTACGCGCCACCAGTAGAAAGCCATCTGCAGGAATAGGAATCGCTTGATTGTTATTGATCGGTTGCTGCCCCACCACCTGCTGATTGCGCACCGTAATCACCACTTCGCTGCCCGTTTTCCCTTGGTAGCTCGCGCCCCAACTGGGGGTATAAAGGGCAAGACCGGCTTGGACATAGCCAGAATTGAACGTGACAATGGGCACCGTACCGTCCGGCGTCCTCACCCGCTGCTGCAAACTAAGGCGACCGACAACCATCTGGCCGCGATCGTCCCAGCCAATGGCACCGCGATTGAGAATCGGACCTGAGAGCCAGTTGCCCTCACTGCGAATGGCCCCCAAGGGAGCTTGGCGATCGCGATTAAAGAATCCAGCATTAATGGCGGCTGCGGCTTGCCAGCGTTGAGCCAGTTCGGGCACCGTTGCTAAGCCCACCAAGGTTGTGGGGGTCATGCCGAGGGGACGCAGACGCAGCCCCGGCTGCTGAGGGTTAATGATCAGCAGATCCACAGGAAACTGACGACTGCCGAGGGTAACGGTTTGCTGTTGCCAACGTAGCCCCGGTGCCCATTGAATCGTACGCGGGGGGGGCGCATCACTGCGAAAATCAATCACCAGACGCGGTGGATTGAGCAGCATTGAGGCCACTGGGCGAGTTGTGCTAGGAATTTGTGTTTCCAAGACTGTGCGATTGGGGGTAGCTGTAATTTTGACATTGGGAATCGTGGCCAACTGTCCCGTCGCCTCAATCGTCAGGCTAAGATCGCGGGGAGCGAGACCAGTACGACTAAAGGTGAGCCGATTCACTTGCCAAGGGGTAGGGCGATCCAATTCAAAGACCCAGCGATCGCCCCAAGGTTGTCGTCCCTGCCGCCAACTGAGAATCCGTGCCGGGGGGGTACTGATCTGGAGCGTATTGCCTTGGGGTTGCACCTGCCACTGATATTGCTCAATCCACGGTGTAATGTCCAAGTAGCGATACATGCCGTTGGGGCTAAAGCGCACCGCCAAGGGGCTAAATTGCGGCTGAAACCAAGCCACTGGTTGCTGAAACGGGTCTGTAGTATCCCCAAGGAGCACCCCGAAGCGATTGGCAAGGCCACCATCGCTAATCCCTATGCGCAGTTGATTTTGGTCATCGCGCCACTGCTGCCAAGCCACTGCATAGTCGCGGCCATTTAAGTTCAGGCGATCGCCGGCGATAACCTGCGCCATTGCCATTGTTGAGGGAGCGATCGCGACAGCAATTGCACTCCCAAAAACTAAACAAACAGACCTTGAAACCACACTTAACCCTGCACATCCATACTGAAACTACGTCAGTATAGTTGACCCCGCAGCGTTAAAGATTGCTCCAAGCCAAAGACGGTGATCTGAGAAAACGAAGCTAGGCCTGATCTGAGGACGAGGATGCCGGTGCCACTTGGGGCTGGAACTGGAAGAGAGAATACACGACATTGCGGCGAATCATCACCATCATGTCCAAGAACAATTCGTAGCCCTCCCGTTTGTACTCCACCAAGGGATCCTCTTGGCCATAGCCCCGTAGGCCGACCGACTCGCGCAGGGCATCCATTTGTTGTAGGTGCTCCCGCCACAGCAGGTCAATCTGTTGTAGGATAAAGAACCGCTCCGCTTGTCGCATCAGACCCGTTTGAATGCGCTCAATTTCTGCTTCTTTTTGCTCGTAGGCGGTGCGCACTTGCTCATGCAAAAAGGCCTGCATCTCCGGTACGCTGAGATGAGCCAGATGCTCAGGGCGTAGATCCGACAGCAAATAGACAAATTCCTGTACTTTGGCCACCAAGCCCTCTAAATCCCATTCCTCTGGCGGCAGATCGGGATTGACATAGGCGGCAATGATGTCGTCCATGGTTTTTTCGGCGTACTCCAGCACCCGATCCTTGAGGTCTTCCCCTTCCAGCACTCGCCGCCGCTCAGCATAGATGGCACGCCGCTGGTTATTCATCACCTCGTCGTATTCAAAGACCTGCTTACGGATGTCATAGTAGTAGGTTTCCACCTTGCGCTGGGCATTTTCCAAGCTGCGGGTAAGGAGTCCCGACTCAATGGGCATATCCTCGTCAACGCGCAGGGCATTCATGATACTGGCGACGCGATCGCCCCCGAAGATGCGCAGCAGGTTATCCTCCAAGCTCAGGAAAAAGCGCGTGGATCCGGGGTCGCCTTGGCGTCCTGCCCGTCCCCGCAACTGGTTATCAATCCGCCGCGATTCATGGCGTTCTGTCCCAATCACGTGCAAACCACCGAGAGCCACCACTTCTTCATGTTCTTTCTTGGTGACCACCTCATATTCTTCCCGGATACGGTTAAAGGCATCCCGCAGGGCTTGAATCACAGGGTCTTGGGTCGGTGCTTTCTCCGAGGCGATCGCCAGCATATCCTCCGCCTGCAACTCCGGCAGACTGCGCTCACCATAGGTCTTGACCGCCACATCCACCGCATGGCGCAGCAGCTTTTCCGCATCCTGACTAATTTCGCAGGGGAAGAGTCCCGGTGAGGCTTTCCAGTTTTTCTGCGCCGCCTGACTAAAGCCTTGGCCACCGCCGCGATCCATTTTCAGCCCCAATAGCATCATCGGGTCGTCACTGGGGGGCATGACAATGCGAGGCATAAAGTATTCCCGCACCTTGAGGCGTGCCATATAGTCGGCATTCCCCCCTAGGATAATGTCGGTGCCTCGGCCTGCCATGTTGGTTGAGATCGTCACTGCGCCCTTGCGGCCGGCTTGGGCAATGATCTCCGACTCTCGCTCCACATTTTCAGGTTTGGCATTCAGCAGGTTATGGGGAATTTCCAACTCCCGCAGCAGTTGCGACAGTAGCTCCGACTTTTCAACACTGGTGGTACCCACGAGCACGGGGCGACCCGTAGCGTGAATCTCGGCACATTCAGAGGCCACGGCCAGCCATTTACCCCGCTCGGTTTTATAGACCACATCGGGAAAGTCCCGCCGCTGACTGGGGCGATTGGTGGGCACCACCGTCACTTCTAGCTTGTAGATTTTCTCGAATTCTGCCTCTTCGGTCTTGGCTGTCCCCGTCATCCCCGCCAACTTGGGATAGAGCAAAAAGAGATTTTGGTAGGTAATTGTGGCGAGGGTTTGGGACTCATTTTGAATGTCGAGGCCTTCTTTGGCTTCGATCGCCTGATGCAGGCCATCACTCCAGCGGCGACCCACCATGACTCGTCCCGTGAATTCATCTACAATCACCACTTCACCATTGCGGACGATGTAGTTCACATCCCGCTGAAAGAGTTCCTTGGCCTTGATGGCATTAAAGATATAGTGTGCCCAAGGGTCTTGGGGGTCATAGAGATCGCTTACCCCCAATAGTTTTTCAGCTTCGATAAACCCCTCATCGGTCATGAGGACATTACGAGCCTTTTCATCCACCTCGTAGTGCTCGTCCTTTTTCAGGAGGCGGGCAACTTCAGCCGCCTTGAGGTACTTCTCGGTGGGACGCTCCACTTGACCTGAAATAATCAGGGGCGTGCGGGCTTCGTCAATCAGTACCGAATCCACCTCGTCAATGATGCAGTAGTTGAAGGGACGCTGCACCACCTCAGCCATGGACGTAGCCATATTGTCCCGCAGGTAGTCAAAGCCAATTTCGCTGTTGGTGGCATAGGTGATATCGCAGGCATAGCTTTTCTGCCGCTCTTGGGGAGCCATGTGCTGCTGAATCAGCCCGACCGTCAGACCCAAAAAGCGATGCACCTGTCCCATCCATTCCGCATCCCGCCGTGCCAGATAGTCGTTGACCGTAACAATGTGCACCCCTTTCCCCGTCAGGGCATTCAGGTAGGCCGGCAGCGTGGCCACGAGGGTTTTTCCTTCCCCCGTTTTCATTTCGGCAATCTGGCCATCGTGGAGAATCATGCCACCGATGAGCTGGACATCAAAGTGGCGCATCCCCAGTACCCGTCGTGAAGCTTCGCGCACCACGGCAAAAGCCTCGGGCAGTAAATCATCGAGGGTCTCGCCATTGTCGAGTCGCTGCCGAAACTCAGCCGTTTTCGCCTGTAGCTCACTATCGCTTAGGGGCTGAATTTGCTCCTCCAGCAGGTTGATCTCGACCACAAGGGGTTGATACTTTTTAACCTTGCGCTGATTGGGATCGCCAAATAGGGCTTTCAGCATGCGACGGGCACCATGGATACAAAGCTATACATTTTAATCGTATAGCAACTGCAAGTTCCTCGCTGCCTAGACGTATTGGCTGATGTCCTCTTGGCAGACATCGCTGAGGTCGGTGAGGGCACGAAACCGCAGCATCACGACTTCTTCATAAAAGGGATTGAGTTTACACAGAGGGGGAATGCTGATGACTGGCCGACCAAAGAGGGAGAGGGTGCGGACAAAGGGACATTGGGCTGGAATAAGGCGGCAAATGCGGTGGGCGATCGCTGGCGTTGTGATCGGATAAGTCATTAGCCACTGACGGATTTTGGTCGTTAAAGAAGTAGGCGTGCGTTGGGCAAGGCGTTGATTCATGGGGCTATCCTCACAATTGCGCATACCCTCACGGTAAAGATAATCTAGGCAAATAGTAATACGCTTTTAATATAAAAAATCTTTATCAATAATAAGCATTGCTAAACTTGCAGCCGCTTCAGGGATAGATCTCCATTCCTCAGCTCAGCAGAGTGCTAAACTGTTCAGCAACTCAAACTCTGATGAAGTTTTGTCTAGAAATTTTTCAATTGCTTGCATAAACTCATTGACTGCTTTATTCATCTTGGCCTTGCTTGAATTCGTTAAGGAAGAGACTCAATGCGTCCACTGGTTGCTAACTACTACCTGACCTACCGCTGTAACGCCCGCTGCCACTTTTGCGACATTTGGGCACTGGAACCGGGCAAAGAAGCTGATTTTAGCGCCATCCAAACCAATCTGCGCGATTTGAAACGTTTGGGGGTCAAATATGTGGACTTTACGGGGGGTGAACCGCTGCTGCGTGCCGATGCCCCAGCCATCTACCGGGAAGCCAAGCGTCTCGGCTTCATGACTAGCATGACGACAAATACGATTCTCTATCCCCGCCGTGCTAGGGAAATTCAGGGCTTGGTGGATTTCTTGAACTTCTCCCTCGATGGGCCTGATGCGGCCACCCATGATCAGTCGCGGGGCGTGAAAATTTTTGACACGTTGGTGGAGTCCGTCAAAATTGCCCTTGAGCTTGGTGAATATCCAGTGCTGAATCACACCGTCACTGCCCAAAATTATGAACGGATTGGTGAGGTGGCCGAATTTGCCCAAAGTCTAGGGGTACGGGTTTGGTTGAATCCCGCTTTTACCGCCCATGAAAACTACAACGACAAGAAGAACCCCACCCCTGAAATTGCCGACCACATTGAACAAAATGCGAAGAAGTATAACAATGTTGGTTACAATAAGGCAGCATTAGCCCTCATCCGTGCGGGGGGAAACAATACCCAAAATCCCCGTTGCAAGGCGGTGGATGCAGTCATTGCCATTTCCCCCAATGATGAGTTGCTGCTACCGTGCTACCACTTTGCGCAGAAGGGAGTCCCCATCAATGGTCGCCTGTACGAGCTGTACAAGTCCTCCGAGGTGGTAGAGGAGTATCGCCGCTCCCAAGGCCGACTCTCCGTCTGCGAAGGCTGCACAGTGTGGTGTTATCTCATTCCCAGCTTCTTTAAGGGAGTGGATAAGTACTGGTTTCTCAATCAGGTGACCTATGCCGGAGAATTCCTGGCCCGAAAACAGTTTCTACAACGAAGCCGATCCCCTCGACGAACTCCTGTCGGAGTGGGTTGATGCCCCAGAGAGTCCTCCATTACAACCGCGTTCTGAGGGTCGCCGTCGCAAGGCTTTCCTAGCGCTCTCTCTGATTTGGGGGAGCACGATCGCCCTGCATCTGATTGTGGGTGGCATTTGGCTGATCTATGCCCTAACGCTGCTCATGAGCTTGCAAACACTGCGCTACTGGCGAGCTAAGCCGCAAACGCTACCTGCATTAGAGGCCACAGAAAGTGTGCAGCCAATGGTGTCTTTGGTGGTAGCGGCGAAAAATGAAGAGGCGGTGATTGGTCGCCTCGTCAAAAACCTTTGCCGCTTGGATTATCCCCACTACGAGGTGTGGATTATTGATGACAACAGTAGCGATCGCACCCCCGATATTTTGAGTGAACTACAAAAGCAATATCCTCACCTCAAAGTGCTGCGGCGGCTGCCGGGGGCGGGCGGGGGTAAGTCCGGTGCCCTCAATCAAGTCCTGCCCTTGACACGGGGAGAAATTATTGGCGTCTTTGATGCCGATGCCACCGTACCCCAAGATCTACTGCAACAGGTGGTCAACCGCTTTCAGGTGGCCAGTGTTGGCGCGGTGCAAGTGCGCAAAGCAATTAGTAATGCCGACATCAATTTGCTGACCCAAGGCCAAGCGGCAGAAATGATCCTCGATGCCTACTATCAACAGCAGCGGGTGGCCTGTGGCGGTATGGGCGAACTGCGGGGCAATGGCCAATTTGTGCGGCGGCAAGCTCTAGAGCGCTGTGGTGGCTGGAATGAAGAAACCATTACTGACGATCTGGATCTCAGTCTGAAGCTGCATCTCCACGGTTGGCAGATTGACGTGCTGATGAATCCAGCGGTACAGGAAGAAGGCGTGACCACACTCGTGGCACTGTGGCACCAACGCAATCGCTGGGGCGAGGGCGGCTACCAAAGCTATCTCGACTACTGGCAACCCTTGCTGCGCAATCGCCTTGGCTGGCAAAAAAGCTGGGATGTGCTCTGCTGGTTTTTGATCAAATACGCCATTCCCACGGCCACAATTCCCGACCTGCTGATGGCTCTACTGCGTCACCGCAGCCCGATGCTAGTACCCCTGACGACACTGAGCTTTACGCTTTCAATGGTGGGGATGCTGCGAGGGATTCCTCAAACGCAGTCGCTGGGGATTTGGCAACTATTTTGGCAGAGTTTGCGGGGTACCCTCTACATGCTCCATTGGTTGCCTGTGGTGAGTACAACAACACTGCGTATGGCCGTACGCGCCAAGCGTCTCAAGTGGGTAAAAACCGTGCACCACGGCATCTAAACCTAAACATTGGCCAAAAAAAGATCCGTGCGGGGACAACCTTGAGCTAGGCTAGGGGCAGAGTTTTGACTGGTTCTGCCATGTCTCGCAATAGCAACCTGCTGCCTTTGCTGGTGTCTCTTGTCCTCACCTGTGGTCTATTGGGGGTGGGGGCGGTGCTCGTGATTCGGTTACTGGGCAATCAAAATCCCCTTGAACAGGTGACTGAAAACTTGGGGGTACCCCAGAGTACGCCAGAGATGGCGGCTGCGAATTTCAGCGATGTCAGCAATGTTCCCAGTGGTACGTTTCAATACGGGGGCAGTACGACGTGGGCACCGATTCGCCGCGATGTCGATCCCCTGATTCAGTTAGCTTGGCCCAATTTTCGCCTGCGCTACACCAATCCCCCCACCGGCACCCCCGGATCGGGCAGTGGCATTCGCATGTTAATGAATAATCAACTGGCCTTTGCCCAGTCTTCCCGCCCCCTCAATGAGCAGGAGCGGCAGCAGGCGCAGAGCCAAGGGATAAAATTGCTGGAACTACCGGTGGCGATCGATGGCATCGCGATCGCTGTCAATCCCAACCTCCAGATTCCCGGTCTCACTGTGCAACAAGTGGTTGATATTTACACGGGCAAACTGACGAACTGGAGCCAAGTGGGCGGTCCGAATCTAGCCATTACTCCCTTTTCACGGCGGCTGGAAGATGGCGGAACGGTAGAGTTTTTCGTCCAAGATGTCTTGGGGAACCAGCCATTCAGTCCCAAGGTGGTGATGGTGCGGGATACCACAGATGCCCTACGGCGGGTGGGGGCAACCTCCGGCGGCATTTACTATGCCTCGGCACCGGAAATTGTTGGTCAGTGCAGTGTGCGACCCTTGCCTTTGGGGCGGCAGCCCAATCAGTACGTTCCTCCCTATCAGGAACCCTATGTGGATTCTGCCCAATGTCCACAGCGGCGGAATACATTGAACTATCGTGCCTTTCAGGAGGGCAGTTACCCCATTACCCGTCGCCTGTTTGTCATTGCCAAGGATGACAATAGCCCGGATGCCCAAGCCGGTCGTGCCTATGCAGCCCTGTTATTAACGGATCAGGGTCAAGCCACAATTGAAAAAGCCGGCTATGTCCGCTTGCGCTAGGGGAGCCAGATGTTTGATAAACCATTGAATCGAACCTATGAGCGGATCATGGTGGCCATTGCCAGCGCCAATTTTCTGTTGGTGCTCTTTGATCTCACCTATATTCCCCTACGGGACTTCTGGCTTTTGGGAAAAGTCCGCATTCCCCTGATTCAGCGGGTGATTTATCTGCCCCAGCCTTTGCCGATTACCCCTCTCTATGACCCCATTAAGGGAATCGAACCCCACCGGGCAACCCAGCAGTACATCAACACGGTCAACCAACTCCGGCAAACCATTGCCGCTGAAGGGGTCGATGCGCCAGCTACTCAAGCACTCTTGGCTGAGTTGCGCAAGCAGAGCAAAACCATGGTGGATACTAACCCCTTTGCCCTTGCCAATAAGACTGGCACCCTTGAGCGGATCAAGAACCTGATGCGGCTGCGGGTCTTTGGCGATCGCAATGCCTCCTCTAAACAGTCCTTTGAGCGTTTTTGGAGTGACGAGTACATCAATGAGCGGGACTGGCAGACCAACCTTGCTTGGTTTGAGGCGCAGATCATTCCCCTGATGGCTACCAATTATTGGCGCCGCTACGGTGAAGATGGGGATTTTATTGACCACTTTGATGCCATTGATATTCCCTTTAATCTCCTCTTCTTTGTGGAATTCTTGGGACGCACGTTTTGGCTGAGTCGCCAATATCGCGGTGCCCGCTGGCGGGATGCTATGTTCTGGCGCTGGTACGATGTGCTGCTCTTTTTCCCCTTTTGGTGGCTGGCACCCACTTGGGCGTGGCTACGGATTATCCCGGTCACGATTCGCCTTGATCAAGCGGATATTATTTGCCTTGATAGTCTTGAACGGCAGGCCTCTCAGGGCTTAGTGGCAGCGATCGCCACCGATATTTCGGAAGTGGTTGTCCTGCAAGTCCTCACCCAACTGCAAAAAGCAATCCGTCGCGGCCAATTGAGTCGCTGGCTACCGCGTGTCTCTGGCGGCCAAGGGAGCAAGACGCTCAATGACATTGATGAACTGGGGGAACTGGCAGCCTTGGTTGGGCAGGTGGTGATTTACCGCGTGATCCCCCAACTGCGACCAGAAGTGGAAGGCTTAGTGGCCTACAGTGTCGATCAAGTGCTGCGGCAAGCGCCCCCCTATCGGCGGTTATTGGAAATTCCATCCCTTGAGGCCTTACCCCGCCACTGGCACCAATCCCTTGCCAAGGAGATTAGCGATCGCCTCTTTCTGCTATTGGAGCAAGCGAGCAAAAACCAAGGCAATCCACCCCGCGAAGGGGCATTACTGGTGAGTCAACTGGCGCAAAAATTTGGCCAAACCCTCAGCGCCGAACTCCAAGAGGAACAGGTGGGCAAGGTGATTCAAGATCTGCTGGTGGTGTGGCTAGAGGAAATCAAAATTAATTTTGTGCGGCAGACCCACCTTGAAGGCATTGAAACGGTTTTGGATGAAACCCGTGCCCTGCAGGAAAGCTTAGAACAGGGACGGCTCAAACCTTAGGCTATTCAAGGGGTTGGAGCAGCCAGAGAGCCGTGTAGGTGGTGTCATTGGGAGTCGGTTGGATGAGGAGAAAGTGCAGACCCTGAGTGGCGCGCAGGCGATCGCGAAAGAGTTCTCCCGCTTGGGAAATCTCAGCATTGTCAAACGTCAAAAAGACCCAGCGATCGCGCAAGCCGCTGTGCAACACCACCCCACAGGGTCGCCCCGGCACAAACTCTAAGCGATAGGGCAGTTGCTCTTGGAACCACCGCGCCAGCTTCAGGGACTTGCGACCGCCATAGAGAATAATTCCCGGAATCAACGTATCGGGAGCCAAGCCCAAAGCCTCTGGCAACATTGCCATTTCAAAGGCCAGAATCCGCAGCGGATATTGCATCAGTTGTGCCAAGTCGGGGGGAGTAATTGCTGCAAACTGCCAAGAATCTCCCCAAATATCCTCGGGCAGGGGCAATGGCGGCGGCTGCTCAATGGCCAATGGATCGTAGGCTTCACCGGTGTAGGTTTTTAGACTGGGATACGCCTGAGCACGTTGGCACAGGTAGTGCTTTAGAGCCGGGGTGCGGCGGGTGGCTTCGAGGGGAAGGTTGAGTTCTTGGCAAACCACTTCCACGAGGCCTAAACTCTGGGGACGAAAAACCTGTACCCGCTGCGGTAGGGGCTGCCCGCAACTTTTGAACTCTGTGGCCAGCCATGAACTGCTCACGAGGGGTTCTGGGCAAAAAGCCGTGTAGTAAAAATTTTCCTCAGGGTCACAAATCACGAGTTCCCACAGATCAAGGCCACTGGGGGTACGCAAAGGCCGACGGTAAAGGTCAACTTGCCAACAGGACATGGACGGAAATGAGCAGCAAAGGAAGTTAACAGCCTTTTCACAACCATTGAAAGCCGCTCAGCTTGCCGCTAATTCTGTTGATGCGTCCTCAAGCGAGAGAAAAAGGCTATCTGTTGCTATTGTGCCTTGTTTTGCCTCCTCGGCTAGGGTGTTTTAGGCCTGAATTCCTTCTATACCTAGGCCACAACTTTGCCACGAAAGACGAGGTAATTATAGAGGTTATAAGCCAGCATAATCGGGATTAAGAAAGCGACGAAAATCAGCATAAAGACTTGGGCACTGGGAGAGGCTGAAGCTTCGTATATGGTGACGCTGGGGGGAATGATGTTCGGAAAAATCACAAAGCCCAAGCCAATAAATGACAGGAGAAACAGTAAAAACGTCCACACCAAGGGCATGACTTCTTCACGCTTTTGTAAACTACGCAGCAATAGAAAAATCAGCAACACCCCCAAAATGGGAATCGCGGCAAAAATGTAGAATAACGGTGGCTGAAACAGTTGGGCACGCAGGTGCTCATGGAAAATGGGGGCGCTAATGGTAATCAACACAGCACCGATAAACGTTGTCCAAGCTGCAATCGTGGCCGTGCGGTAGTGGGTTTGCTGCAACTCACCTGTGGTTTTGTAAATCAGATAGGTTGACCCAATCAGCACATAGCCCTGAATCAGCGTCAGTGCCACCAACACCGAGTGCCACGTCAGCCAATCCCACATGCCGCCCGCAAAGTGACCCGCAGCATCTACTTTGATGCCCTCAAAAACAGTGCCCACCGCAAAGCCCTGCCCCAAGGCAGCCAAAAAACTGCCAATGCCAAAGGCAAGGTTCCACACCCGTTTATTATTGGCATTCTCGCGAAACTCAAAGGACACTGCCCGCAAAATTAGCCCCACCACCATAATCACTGCGGGTAGGTAAAGGGCATTGAGGATGGTGGCATAGGCCAAGGGAAAAGCACCAAAGAGCGACCCACCCATCAGCACCAACCACGTCTCATTGGCATCCCAAACATTGCCAAGGCTGGTCATGAGGATATTGCGGCGCCGTTCATCGCTACTGGTGAGGGAGAGAATGCCAATGCCTAGGTCAAAACCATCTAGGAGAATGTAGAGAAAGAGGAACAACCCTAGGATAAAAAACCATACCTGCGGCAAAAAGTGCTCCAAGGGTGCAAGGGGATTCGGTTCCATGGTGTACTCCCTTATTGTTGAGTTTCTAGGGGACGGCGATCCGGTTGGTGCTCTGCTAGTTTGATGCGGATTTCCAGTTGTTCAGCATTGTGCAGCCCCGGCACCGGCAAGGCAACATTGGGGCCTTTTTGGATGATGCGACTGCCAAAGAAAAGAGCCGCAAAGAAGAAAATGGTGTACAGGGCAACCAAGCCACTAAGGGAAAAAAGCACCACTTGGGGCGGTAAATTGGAGGCCGCTTCTGCTGTCCGCAACTGGCCATAGACAATCCACGGTTGACGCCCGACACAGCGGACAATCCAACCGGCTTCGACGGCAAGGTATCCCAAGGGTCCTGCAAAGATCCAGCCCCACCAGAGCCACTGGTAATTGCGCAGGCGATCGCCCTCGAGGCCAGTGCGCCACCAGACAAAAACAGTGAGGATCACGAGAGCCGCGAGGTACAGACCAATGGCCACCATCAGGCGAAAGGAATAGTAAATCAGGCCAATCAAATGGGGGCGATCGCTAGCGTTCCACTCCTTCAAGCCCAAGATCGGTGTGTCTAACTGCGGTTTCAACTCCAGTAGGTAGCTCAGCAGGCCGGGAATTTTCACTTCCAAGCTATTTGCTTGGGCGGCCTCATTGGGTAAGGCAATCACACTCCAGTCCGCAGGTGTACCCGCTGGTACCGTTTCCCACAGGGCTTCCATGGCGGCTAATTTGGCGGGTTGGTAGTGATAGACCTGCTCAGCACTGAGGTGACCGACAAACACCTGTAGGGGGGCAATCACCAAGGCCATCACCAAAACCACCTTCAGGGATTTCGTGAAGAAATTGGGCAGGCGATTTTGCAGTAGATACCAAGCACTAATGCCGCCAATAACAAACAGCGAGGTTTCTAGGGTGGCAAAGAACATGTGGAAAAAACTCTTGACCATGAAGGGGTTGGCAATGGCTTGGAAGTAGTCTTGAACGCGGAACTTACCCTCGACAAAGACGCCCCCCGCAGGGGTTTGCAGCCATGAGTTGGCCGAGAGAATCCAGAAGGTGGAGAGATTGGCACCAAAGGCGACACAGATGGTCGAAATCCAATGCATCACTGGCGGTACCCGTTGCCAGCCAAAAATCATAATGCCCAAGAAGCTGGCTTCCAGCATGAAGGCCATGGTGCCCTCAAACCCCAAGACGGTACCGAAGAAATCCCCCACTGCTTCTGAGAAGGGTGCCCAGTTGAGGCCAAATTGAAAGGCCATGGGTAACCCGGAAGCCACGCCAATCCCGAAGTTGAGGATATACAGCTTTGACCAAAAGCGAGCATGGTGATAGTAGGTCAGGTTTTTGGTTTTTAGCCACAGTCCCTCAATGACCACGAGATAAATGCTCATCCCCGTGGTGAGGACGGGCCAGAGCATATGGAAAATGGCTGTGAGGGCAAATTGCCAACGGGAGAGAACAACGGTATCGAGACTAGCCAAGGTCATAACACCACCCTAGGGGTTGATCTGCCTTACTTTTAGCAACCCCCTTTGAGCGGTGACAAGGAGAATGGCGAACCGCTGCAAAAATTTCAGCTTTGCTTAAGAGTCTGGCGGGGTCATGGGCATTGAGCAGCTACACACGAGGTGGCGATCGCCATAGGCATTGTCAATGCGGGCTACCGCTGGCCAGAATTTGTACTCCCGCAGCCAAGGGGCGGGGTAGGCGGCCACTTGCCGTGAATAGGGGTAAGGCCATGGCTCTGTGGCCAGCATCAGGGCGGGATGGGGGGCATTTTTCAGGGGATTTTGCTGGCGATCGCTGACGCCGGCCTCAATTTCAGCAATTTCGGCGCGAATGGCAATCATCGCCTCACAAAAGCGATCCAATTCCGCCTTGGTTTCACTTTCAGTGGGTTCAATCATCAGCGTGCCCGGCACCGGCCAAGAAATGGTGGGGGCATGGAAGCCATAGTCCATCAGCCGCTTGGCAATATCTTCCACCTCAATTCCCGCGGATTTTTTCAGCGGACGCAGATCAAGAATGCACTCGTGGGCCACCAAACCGTGGGCACCTTTGTAGAGAACCGGGTAGTAGGGTTCAAGGCGTTTGGCAATGTAGTTAGCATTGAGGATGGCAATTGCGGTGGCGCGTGTCAACCCCACCCCCCCCATCAGGGTAATGTACATCCACGAAATCGGCAAAATACTGGCACTGCCCCAAGGGGCGGCAGTCACCGGGCCAATTTCCGATCCTTGGGGAATCAGCTGTGTGGTTGGCAAGAAGGGGGCTAAATGCGCCTTGACCCCGATGGGTCCCACCCCCGGCCCACCGCCGCCGTGGGGAATACAAAAGGTTTTGTGGAGGTTGAGATGGCAGACATCGGCACCAAAGTCCGCCGGACGGCACAGCCCCACTTGGGCATTCATATTGGCACCATCCATATAGACTTGACCGCCGTAGCGATGGATGATCTCACAAATTTGGCGAATTCCCGTTTCAAAGACGCCGTGGGTCGAGGGATAGGTGATCATCAAGGCCCCTAGGCGATCGCTATAGGTTTCCGCCTTGGCCGCCAGATCCGCCACATCAATATTGCCCTGGGCATCGCAATTGACTGCCACCACCTGCATGCCAGCCATGACCGCACTGGCAGGGTTGGTGCCATGGGCAGAGGTGGGAATCAAACACACATTGCGCTGGCTTTCGCCGCGGCTGTGGTGGTATTGGCGAATCACCAAGAGTCCGGCATATTCCCCTTGGGAACCGGCATTGGGTTGTAGGGAAATGGCATCAAAGCCGGTAATTTCTGCCAGCATTGCCTCTAGCTCACGGAACAGCTGCTGATAGCCTTGGGCTTGCTCAGCCGGGGCAAAGGGATGCAGTTGATTGAATTCTGGCCAACTGATGGGCAGCATTTCCGCAGTGGCATTGAGCTTCATGGTGCAGGAGCCAAGGGGAATCATCGAGGTGGTGAGGGAGAGATCCTTGGCCTGAAGGCGGTGAATGTAGCGCAGCAGGGCGTGTTCGCTGTGGTAGTCCTGAAAGACGGGGTGCTGCAGGTAAGCAGATTGGCGTTTCAGGGTTGGCGGCAGGCGATCGCCCGCGGCAACTGCCACAGGACTTGTGCCAAAGAGCGCCAGTAAATCCGCCCCATCTTTTTCGGTGGTGGTCTCATCCAAACTGATGCCGACACTGCCATCGTCAAAGTAACGCAGGTTGATTTGCGCCGCTGCTGCCCGCTCCTTGAGCACCTGTACTGGCAGGTTCCCCAAGCCAATGCGTAGGGTGTCAAAAAACTCAGAATGGTAGAGTGGATAGCCCGCTGCTGCTAAGCCTGCTGCTAGGGTCACTGCCCGTTGATGGATGCGCTCAGCGATTTGCCGCAGCCCCGCGGCTCCATGATAGACGGCGTACATACTGGCAACAACTGCGAGGAGAACTTGGGCAGTGCAGATGTTACTGGTGGCCTTTTCGCGGCGGATATGCTGCTCACGGGTTTGCAGGGCAAGGCGCAATGCTTTTTGACCCAAGGCATCGTGGGAAACCCCCACTAGTCGTCCGGGTAATTGTCGCTTAAATTCTTCACGGGTGGCAAAGAAGGCGGCATGGGGCCCCCCATAGCCCAAGGGCACACCAAAACGCTGAGAGCTGCCGACGGCAATATCCGCCCCCAATTCTCCCGGCGGTGTCAGCAGTGTCAAGGCTAGCAAATCGGTGGCTACCGTCACCAAGAGTCCCCGTTTATGGGCAGCGGCAATCAGGGCTTCGGGCGATCGCACCGCACCATCGCTGGCGGGATATTGCAAGAGCAGACCAAAGGCGTTGTTCCAAGGCAATTCACTGGCGATCGGGTCAATGGGCACAATCTCAATGCCAAGGGGCAGGGCACGGGTGCGCAGAACTGCTAGGGTTTGGGGATGGCAATCCTGCGCCACCAAGAAGCGGTTGGCTCCCTTTTGACGGCAGGCATTCAAGCTCAGCGTCATGGCTTCGGCGGCAGCCGTCGCCTCATCAAGGAGAGAGGCATTGGCAATGGGCAAGCCCGTTAGATCGCTGACAAGGGTTTGAAAGTTGAGGAGGGCTTCGAGGCGTCCTTGGGCAATTTCCGCTTGGTAAGGGGTGTACTGGGTGTACCAGCCGGGGTTTTCCAGAATGTTGCGTTGAATCACCGCCGGCGTAATGCAGTTGTAATAGCCCATGCCGATGTAGCTGCGCCAAACTTGGTTTTGCTGGGTAAGGGTGCGTAATTTTTGCAGGGCTGCTGTTTCACTGAGACCTTCACCCAGAGCGAGAGGGCGTTGCAAGCGAATTTCCGGGGGAATAACGGCATTGATCAGATCATTAAGACTGTCATACCCCAACAGGCTCAACATTTTGGGCAGATCGGTGGGCGTAATGCCAATGTGCCGCGCGACAAATTCGGCATTGGTCTCTAAGTTGATCTCCAGTTGGGGCAGTGAACTTACCATCGCTATCGCACTCGTGTTGTAAATCGTTCATATATCTTAATTCTTTGGGCAGGGTTTGCGGGCATGGAGAACCTGCAAGCTGCGCCCGAGGTGGTAGGTCTGCCGCTCGACAGTGAAGCCCTGTAACCGTAGCTGCTCAGCTAAGTCCGTTTGCAGCAGTTGCCAAGCGGTTTCCGTTTCAAAGAGCCAGAAAAAGAGAGCCATCCCCGGCCAAAAGAGAGGCACTTGGGGACGATGAAAATCAATCAGGGCAAACCAGCCACCGGGCTTGAGAACCCGCCACACTTCCGCCACAATGGCACACAGTTGTTCCGCAGTCATTTCATGCAGCGCCATGCTGGTGTGTACCAGATCAAAGGTGGCATCGGCAAAGGGCATCTTCTCCGCAAAGGCTTCCACATAGGTGGCTTGGGGCACGCGCTGCCGAGCACGGGCGATCGCCTTCGGGGAAGCATCTAAACCAGTGACCTGATCAAAGGCTTGAGTTAAGGCTTGAGTGACAACGCCATGGGCACAGCAGAGATCTAAAACCACGACACTGCGGGGTAAGTCCAAATCTTGCCAAGCCAACCGATGCAGGCGATCGCTCCCCCCCACCGTTATTGCTGCGAGGTCACTAATGGTGTCGTAGAGCCACGGATATTGATAGCTCCAAGTGCGTAAAATGGTTGCCACAGCGCTGGATCAAGCCTTGAATTTTGCAGAATTGGAACCAGTTGAGTGTCAGTGTACCGCCTTTTTGGCAACGATTCCTTGAGAAAGGACTGTTATAGTCTTATGTGGTAGCGAGAATCCGTAGTTGTAACGGTGTCGGGAGTGAGCATGGGTCAACAATCCATCTGCCAACAAAGCAGTCTGCTGCTGGGGAGCCTTGTGGGGGTCTTGATCACCATGAGCGGGGGGGCGATCGCCCAACCCAACCCTACGGCCACCGATCTCCTGCCCTTCAATCCCAATCCCGATCCCCTCCATCTCCCCAGTCGTCCCGATCAAGTAAAAATTGATTTGGATCGCCCCATTACCCTCAACGAAGCGATTGAACTGGCGCGGCGGAATAACCGCCAACTGCAAATCCTTGAGGCACAACTGCAACAAAGTCGGGCCGTTCTGCGCCAAGCGGCGGCGGCTCTCTATCCCAGCATCTCCTTGCAATTGGGGATTAGTCGCACAGATTCAGCAGCGATTCGGCTGCAAAATGCCCAACTACCACCCCCCTTGCGAACCAACCCCACCAGCAATACTTGGACCAGCACGGTGCAACTGGGCTACAACATTTTCACCTCTGGCCAACGGGATGGCAGTATCAAAGCAGCACAGGAACAGGTGCGCAATGCCGAACTGGATCTGCAGCGAGAATTTGAACAACTGCGGCAGGATGTCACCAATGCCTACTACAACATTCAACAGGCGGAGGCGCTGGTGCGCATTGGCGAAGCAGCGGTACAAAACTCCCAAATCAGCTTACGGGATGCGATCGCCCGCGAACGGGCTGGCTTAGGCACGCAATTTGATGTCCTCACAGCACAGGTGCAACTGGCCAATAACCAACAGCAACTCGTGCAAGCCCAAAGCCAACTGCAAACCGCTCAACGCCAACTGGCACAGCTGCTCAGTCTCAATGACAAGGTGAATGTGCGCGCCGCTGACCCCATTCGGGTAGTTGGGGAATGGAAACTCTCCCTTGAGGAGAGCATTGCCCTCGCCTTTCGCAATCGCGTGGAACTGGAACAACAACTGACCCAACGGAATGCAGCACTGCAGCAGCGCCGGGTGGCCTTGGGGAATCTAGGACCGCAGTTGGTGGCCGGCGGAAGTTTTAACACCCTTGATAGCCTCACAGATGGGAGGGCACCCCGTTGGGGATATACCGTTGGGGGTCAAATGAACCTGACCCTCTTTGATGGCGGGGTCTCCCGTGCCAGTGCTGCCCAGCAGGAAAGCGCTGCCGCGATCGCTGAAGCTCAGTATGCGGCCTTTCGGAATTTGATTCGTTTCCAAGTGGAGCAGGCCTACTACACGCTCAAATCCAGCCAAGAAAATATCCGCACCAATGAAGTGGCGGTGCGCCAAGCCACGGAGGGACTGCGCCTTGCCCGTCTGCGCTTCCAAGCAGGGATTGGCACCCAAGCGGAGGTGAGCAATGCAGAAACGGCTCTGATTCAAGCCCAGAGCAATCTGTTGAGTTCTACCATTGACTACAACCGAGCGATCGCTGCCCTGCAACGCTTTGTGAGTGGCTTACCCTTGACGGCAACGCCTTGATGTTTGGTTTTTTGAATCTGAATAAACCTGCTGGCTGCACTTCCCACGACTGCATTAACGAACTGCGAAAGCGGCTGCGGCTCAAACGCATCGGTCATGGGGGCACCTTGGATCCGATGGCTACAGGGGTACTGCCGATCGCCCTTGGTGCAGCGACGCGACTCCTACCCTATTTAAGCGATCGCAAGGCCTATATTGGCACGGTGCGCTTTGGCATCACCACAACCACGGATGACATTACGGGTGACATTTGCCAAGAACAATCTGCCAGTTACCTCACCCTTGAGGCCATTGAGGAACAGCTTCCCCAATTCATTGGCGAGATTGAGCAATATCCCCCCGCCTATAGTGCGATTCAAGTGGATGGTCAGCGGCTCTATGCCCGTGCCCGTGCGGGTGAAGCCGTGAGCGTGCCGCCGCGGATCGTTGAGGTGTACAGCATTGATGTCTTAGATTGGCAAGCAGGATGCTACCCAGAATTGACCCTGCGCATTACCTGTGGCGGTGGCACCTATATTCGCGCTCTTGCCCGCGATTTGGGGGCGGCACTGGGGGTAGGGGGAACGCTGGCAGCCCTGCAACGGATTGAAAGTGGTGGCCTGAGGATTGAGGAGAGCCATTCCCTAGAAAGCATTTCGCCAGAGCATTTACCACTGCGCCCGCCCCAAGCGGTTCTCTCACATCTACCGTGGCTTGAACTCAATGCAGTACAACTCAACGACTGGTATCATGGCCGCACCGTGATTGGTGAGGGGCTACCGCCGGCGGAGAGTTTCGTGGGCGTCACCTTTGCCACTACCTGTGTGGGGATCGGAGTGAGTGGGGGCGATCGCCTGCATCCTAAGGTGGTTCTCAAGGCATAACGGTGTCTTCCGAAACATTTTTCTAGTGCTAGCTTAGGAAAAAGAAGCAATCAGCAGGTGAAGGAATGGGGGTTCGTTGGCTGCAACGTCTCATTTGTTGTTTAGTGGTCTTGGTGGGAGTCTGGGGCATTTTCCCCACTGACTCGGCGATCGCCCTAACGGAGGAACAAAAACTCTTTAATGAGGCATGGCGCATTGTCAACCAAGCCTACGTGGATCCCTCTTTTAATGGCCAAAACTGGTGGCTGGTGCGCGAAAAGGCGCTGAAACGTCCCCTACCCAATCGCGAGGCGACCTATGAGGCCATTCAAGCCATGTTGGCGAGTTTAGAGGATCCCTTTACACGGCTGCTGCGCCCCGCCCAATTTCGTAGCCTGCAAACCACCACGGCTGGGGAACTCACTGGTGTCGGCTTGCAAATTAGCACTGACCCTGAAACCGGTATCCTCGAAGTCATTGCCCCGATTGATGGCTCCCCTGCTGCTGAAGCGGGGATTCAACCCCGCGATCGCATTCTTGCCATTGATGGCGTCTCCACCACCCAGCTCAGCCTTGATGAAGCCGCCGAAAGAATGCGGGGAGCCGCCGGTTCTGCTGTGCATCTGTTGTTACAACGGGGCAGTGCCACCCCTCAAGAAATCACCCTGAAACGGGGACACATTGAGATTAATCCGGTCATGGCTGAGGTTCGCCAAGTGCAGGGGCACACCGTTGGCTATATTCGCCTTGGTCAATTTAGCGCTATGGCGGTCACAGAGATGCGCAAAGCCATTCAAATGCTAGAGCAGCAGGGAGTGGAGGAGTACATTCTTGATCTGCGCAATAATCCGGGGGGACTGTTGCAGGCGGGGGTGGAAATTGCTCAACTGTGGTTGGATTCGGGGGTCATTGTCTATACCGTCGATCGCCAAGGGATCATTGATAGCCTCAATGCCAATGGCGGTGCCCTCACCCATGACCCGCTCGTCGTCCTCGTGAATGGCGGAACCGCCAGTGCCAGTGAGATTTTAGCCGCTGCCCTGCAAGATCATGGCCGTGCTCGACTGGTGGGCGATCGCACCTTTGGCAAAGGCTCGATTCAGTCCCTCTTTAACCTCAGTGATGGCTCTGGCCTTGCGGTTACCATTGCCCACTACGAAACCCCTAATCACCACAACATCAACAAAGTGGGGATTGAGCCAGATTGGCGGGTTCTCGATGCTCCCGAGAGTCTGGTGGCCATGGGTACAGCAGCAGATCCCCAATATCTGGCGGCCCTAGAGCTGCTCCACAGTCCGGTTCAAGTCGCTGCTAACGCAGGGTGACAAACTCCTCCGCCGTCGAGGGATGAATGGCCATCGTGGCATCAAAGTCCTTCTTGGTGGCGCCCATTTTGAGGGCGATCGCGATCCCTTGAATAATCTCAGCCGCATGATCCCCCACCATGTGGGCACCGAGCACCCACTCCGTATTTTTCTCCACCACCAATTTGACGATCACCTTTTCATCTCGACCCGTGAGACTGTGGTACATCGGGCGAAAGGCCGCACGGTAGATTCTCACATTCTCTTCCCCCAATTTCGCCTTGGCCTGCGCCTCAGACAGCCCCACCGAAGCCGCCTCCGGCTGGGAAAACACCGCCGAGGGAATATTCTCATAGCTGAGGGTGCGCGGTAGATTACCAAATTGCGTATCAGCAAAGGCGCGTCCTTCGGCAATGGCTACGGGAGTGAGGTTGACGCGGTTAGTGCAGTCCCCCACAGCAAAAATGTGTTCTTGATTGGTGCGGTAGTATTCATCCACAGCAATGGCGACAATCCCTTGACTATTGGCCGTAAGATGCACCCCCGCCTGATCAAGACCCAGCCCCTGCAAGTTGGGCGCACGCCCCACGGCACACAGCACCGTATCAACTTTAGTTTCACAGGCTTGCCCCTGCTGTTCGTAGCGAATGCGGATATTGCCCTTCTTGGTGAGCTTCAAGCCTGTAATGTGGCACTGGGGACGGACATCAATGCCGTGGCGAAGCATCCCCTCATAGACACCATCTTGAATGTCTTGATCAAAGCCGCGCAGGGGGCGATCGCCCCGCAGAAAGTGAATGACTTCCGTGCCGAGTCCCTGCATAATGCCGGCAAACTCAACACTGATGTAGCCGCCCCCAAGGATAGCCATGCGCTTTGGCTGCTTGGGCAACAAAAACATCTCCCGCGAGGTAATGCTGTGTTCAATGCCCGGCACATTGGGCTTAATCGCTTCCCCCCCGACGGCAATCAAGATTTTCGCCGCTGTCACTCGCTGCTGTACCTGTCCTTGGCGATCCACGAGTTCTAGGGTGTGGGGGTCAGCAAAGCGGGCAAAAAAGGGCAGCAGTTCGACCCCGGCTTTGGCAAGGTAGCTAATGTGCAGTTGGCTGAGACGATTTACCTCTTGGTTCACTGCTTGAATCAGTCGCTCCCAGTTCAACTTGGCTTCAACGGGGCGCCAGCCATAGCCGACAGCGTCTTCAAAGAGGTGGCTAAACTTGGAGCCATAGACCATGAGCTTTTTAGGGACACACCCCCGAATCACACAGGTACCGCCAACTTTATCCCCTTCGGCAATGGCCACCCTAGCGCCGTAGGAAGCTGCCCGCTTTGAGGCCGCCAAGCCACCGGAGCCGGCACCAATCACAAATAGGTCATAGTCGTAGCTCATCCTTGCTCCCCAAAACCTAGCCTCAGTCTAGCGAAATCTGGATCGGGTTACATGAAGGCTTGGCGATGAATCGCTTGTAGGGCTTGGTATTCAGCAGTTTTGCCAAGACGGCGCAGCGATCGCAACCGCTGTTCAATGAGCATGCGCGCATCAGTTCGACTAATCGATTCAAACGCCATCCCCGTCGGCCGCTGGTTGACGATAAAGAAAAGCCGCTGGGCATACAACGTTGTAAAGAGTTGCCGATGCTCATCAATAGGGCACACCCCATAAAGCAAGCCAAAGGTGGGGTGATTGAGATACTGCTCAGCGGTCATCGAGGGTTTCATTAGTAGAGAGAATCTACCTCGCAAAAGGATCGTGACAGGTCAACACGGCAAGGGTGGCTTGTGAGGGGCAAAAACAGAAGAAAACCGCAAGTGGCGGCTAAAATAAGTAAAACATTTAACTGAAAACTTTTCAGATCATACTAAACCCTTTCCTCCTCTATGACGCGCTCCCTTCCCCCCTTTTGGCCCAGTGTGTTTCACCGCTGTGGTGTGATCTTTTTTGGCACGCTGACGTTTTTTTTCACGTTGGGGGTGGTGGGCTTCAGTGCCACGATCTTCTTTGCCCTCCTCGGAGTCTTGTTGGCACCTGCTAGTGAAACCAGTCCCTACGAGCACGTCAGCGGCAAGGAGAGCAGTCGCGATCGCATTCTCAGAATTGACATTACTGGGCCAATTTTCGGTAGCCCGCAAAACGAAGAAGATAGCTTCTTTGCGCCCCTTGTCGGTGTCACCTACGGCTATGAAGTGCAGCAGCAGTTGGCAGAGGCCGCTAAGGACGAAACGATTAAGGCCGTCTTTGTTAATATCAGCACTCCCGGCGGCACGATCTTTGGCTCCCAGGCGATCGCCGAAGGTATTAGGAGCTACCGCGCAGCCACCCAAAAACCGGTCTATGCCTTTATTGAGGGCATTTCTGCCTCCGGTGGCGTTTGGGCTATGGTGACAGCGGATCGGATCTACGCTGATCACGGCAGCATGATTGGCAGTATTGGCATTCTCGGCCCTAGTGTTTTCTACTACGATCGCCCCACCAGTCTCGATAATGGCCTATTGATGGGAGGCGTTACTGCCAACAGTATTGAAGAACGGACACTGAGCGCCGGTCGTAGCAAAGATATTGGCAATCCCTTCCGTCGCCTCACCCCCCAAGAAATTGAGGTCTTCCAAGCCGGCCTTGAACAGGAGTACAGCAAGTTTATTAATCATGTGGCGCAGGCACGGGGCATTGATCCCAGCGTTATTCGCAACGAAATGGGTGCGATGATTTTCAGTAACGAGCAGGCGCAGCGCTATCGCCTCATTGATGGCACCCGCAGCCGTCCAGACACCCTCAGTGCCCTTGCTAGTGCTGCCAAGCTCAAGGAAGGAGAGTATGCGGTCGTACGTTTTCGGCGCGATCGCTCCCCTTTGATCAATCAACTCTTTGGCATTCAGTCACCTCCCCCAGCACCAGAAACCCAGCAGGTGTGGAAACAAGAGCAACTGTGTGCCCTCAGCCAATTGCGCGCCCTTGCCTACTATGGTTCCCTGTCGTGCCGTCCCCAGTGATGCGTTTCGATATTATTACCCTCTTTCCAGAGTTCTTTGCCTCCCCCCTCAGCAGTGGCTTAATGGCCAAAGCCTTGGCACGGGGGATTGCCGAGGTCGTCCTGACCAATCCGCGTGACTTTAGTACTGATAAGCACCAGCGGGTGGATGATGAACCCTACGGGGGGGGTGTGGGCATGGTGATGAAGCCTGAACCCCTCTTTGCGGCGGTGGAATCGCTGCCCTCCTTGCCCCGCCGTGAAGTGATCTATGTCACCCCCCAAGGGCAACCCCTGACCCAACAGCACCTCTGGCATTGGTCGCAGGAGCGAGATCAACTGGTGATTCTCTGTGGTCACTATGAGGGCGTGGATGAGCGGGTCGTCGAGCATTTGGTGACCCAAGAGATCTCCATTGGCGACTTTGTTCTCACTTGTGGGGAAATTCCAGCTCTGGTGATTCTCAATGGTGTGCTGCGACTGCTGCCCGGCACGGTGGGCAAAGCGGCTTCCCTGCATCAAGACAGTTTTGAGGACGGTCTATTGGACTATCCCCACTACACTCGACCCGCAGAGTTTCGGGGGTGGACGGTACCGCCGGTCTTACTTTCTGGTCACCATGGGGAAATTGCGGCTTGGCGGCGGGCACAGCAAATTGAACGCACTCACCAACGCCGCCCAGATCTGTATGCGCGCTGGCTGGCTCAGCAGGAAGCCACACTCAAAACCAAGGAAGGAGAATAGGAAATTACTTTATACTTCTTAAGAAAATCAGTTATAAATCAGTTATATGTCAAAAAAAAATAATAGCAAGTACCATCGTAATTATTACGAATATGTAATCAGAAAGCTGCTGCGGTTAGCTTTAGTCAGGAGCCCCAGTAACTTCCTACGATTAATCCTATGGATAGTTTGTTCCCCACTTTCCTAAGGCCTGCCACCCCCAATGCCAGTGGCGGTGCAGCTCCAATGATCGACCTATTAGGTGGAATGGGGGAAAGTGATGGGGAGCCCTACCTAACAGCAATCCTAGAGGCGTTACCGATTGCTGTGGCTCTTGCTGATCCTGCGGGGGAAATTTGCTACATTAACCCCTTTGGCCGAAGGCTCTTGGCGGTGACGGATCCCCAAGTGGCGGCAGCCGACATTTGGGCAAATCTGCAGGTTTATTACTGCGGTAGCGATCGCCCCTACCCCAAGGAGGAGTTGCCCAATAGGCAAATCCGCCAGCGTTTAGAACCCTGTTCTGTGGGCGTAGATCTGCTGTTGAGCGATCGGCGATTAACCCTAGCAATCCAAGCCCGCCCCATTTTTGATCCCAGCAGCAATCTGCAGTGTATTGTGCTCACGTTTCAGGACATTACTGGGCGCCAACCTCAGGAAACACAGCCCCAAGGGCTTGCCTGTTCTCGTCAGCAGCAGCCCGATTCTGGGCAGTGTGACTCCGGCATCTTCCAAGACCAAGGTGATTTTCTTTTATTCCTGCACCCAGATACCACCATCCTATTTGCCAATGAGGCCTTCTGCCGCTTCTTTAACTGTTCTGCTGCTGAAGTCATTGGTCGCCCCTTAGGGGAGTTGGTCTGCTGTGAAGATGCCGTCTGTTTCCAAGCACAGGTGATGCAGCTTACGCCCACTGCGCCCCTATTTACCTGCGAAAGTTGCCTACCTCATCCCCAAAAAGGGAGTCGCTGGATCCAGTGGCTGAATTCAGGGGTTTTTACGGCTGATGGTTCCCTCAGTGGGATTCAATCCGTCGGCCGAGATGTTACTGCGCTCAAAAATCAATTACTGCGTGAGCAGGCTCTCAATCGGGTCATCCAAGCCCTGCGCAATTCCCTTGACCTTGAAACCATCTTTGGCACCGCTGTGCGGGAAATTGTGGAAATAGGGCTGGGATGGGATGCCTGTGTGGTTCGCTACCTTCCGGAAAGGCAGGTGTGGCAGCCGGTTGCCGAATATCACAGCGATCCCAATACCCCCCAGTTTCTGGGCTTTGAAATCCCAGATCAGGACAATCCCTTGGCCACACGGCTGAAGGCAGGAGAAGTGGTTGCCATCGCCGACACCTGCCAACTGACCGATGCAGTGAATCGAGCCCTTGCGGAACAATTGCCGGGGGCATGGTTACTGGTGCCTTTGATTGTTAAAGAGCGCCCTTGGGGCAGCCTGAGTTTGTTTATGCCGCACCAAACCCATACGTGGTCAGAAGTGGAAATCAATTTTATGCGTACCATTGCCACCCAACTGGAGGTGGCGGTTTACCAAGCCAATCTATACGCCCAAGCCCGCAAAGAACTGGCTAAACGTTCCCGTCTGGCTGCGGCATTGCGCAAGAGTGAAGAACGGTTTCGCTTGACGGCTCTTCACCTCCCTGGTGCCCTGTTTCGCTATGAACAGTACCCCGATGGTCGCAATCGGGTATTTTATCTGAATCCAATGTGCGAACGTCTTTGGGGCATCCCCGCGGCGGTGGCCGCTGAGGATGGTGAAAGTTTGTGGCAGCTGGTGCATCCAGAGGATCGGGAAGCCACATGGCAATCGGTTCTCTGTTCTGCGGCAAATTTGACGCCATGGTTTTGGCAATGGCGCATTATTCATCCCACCAGCGGTGAAGTGCGCTGGCTAGAGGGTGCCGGACAGCCCACACTGGCGGCTAATGGGGTCGTGGTCTGGTACACCGTGATGTTGGATGTCACTGAGCGCCATTTGGCCGAAGAGCGCCTCAAGGAGCAGCAGGCCCAGTTAGAGGTGGCTATCCGTGCTTCCAAGATTGGCTTTTATTTTCATGACCTCTCTACAGGAACCATGCTTGTTTCGCCGACCCACAGGGCACAGCTGGGCGACCTACCTACGGCTGAAGCGTTCAGTTGTGCAGATTGGCAGGAGCGACTGCACCCCGAGGATCGCGATCGCGCCCTTGCGGCCTACGAGCAATTTCTGCGCGGTGAAGCGGACTATGACATTGATTTTCGCCTGCGCCACCGGGATGGTAGCTACCGCTGGTTCCACAGCAATGCCGTGTTAATTCGGGATGCCCAGGGTCGCCCCTGTAAGGTGGTGGGTACCCATATTGATATTACCGAACGCAAAGCTGCTGAACTGGCGCTGCGCGAAAGCGAAGAACGCTATCGACTGCTGGCGGAAAACATGACCGATATTGTGTGCCTTTTAGATCGCGAGGGTCGGTGTTTGTATGTTAGTCCCTCCTATGAAACCCTCTTGGGTTGGTCTTCTGGGAGGCTCATTAGTCAGCATTTTACGCAATTGTGCCATCCCCAAGAGCGATCGCGGGTCAAGCAGGAACTGCAACAGATGATTCAGCAGCAGCGGTTTTGGCCCATCACCCATCGAGCTTGGACAGCGAATCGGGAGTTGCTCTGGCTAGAAACCCTCTTCAAGCCCCGCTACGACAGTCAGGGACAATTGCAACAGTTGCAGACCAGTTCCCGCGATGTCACCAGTCGGGTACAGGTGCAATTGCAGCTAGAGCATGAGGCCTATCACGATCCCCTGACAGGGTTGCCCAACCGCCTCTACTTCATGGAGCAGTTGGCAGCCACAATTGCCGCAGCTCAAAGCAATCCTGAGCTTCACTATGCGGTGCTGTTTTTGGATGTGGATCGCTTTAAGGTGATCAATGACAGCCTCGGCCATGCAGTGGGCGATCGCCTGCTCATTGCCTTTGCCACTTTGCTGCGGCGTCTCATCGAAAATAGGCATATTGTGGCTCGCCTCGGCGGAGATGAGTTTGTGATTTTGGCAACCGCTTTACCTCACTTGGAGAGTGCCATTGCCCTTTGCGAGCAAATTACCCGTTGCCTCCAAGAACCCTTGGTCGTAGAGGAGCGGCAAATTTTCCTCAGCAGTAGTATTGGTGTGGTCTTTGCCCAAAACGACTATGAAACGGCTTTTGCTGTCCTCAGGGATGCCGATATTGCCCTGTATCAAGCCAAGGCTCATCCCACAAGACGCTACGCCATCTTTAATGCCCAGATGTACGAACAGGTGCTAGAGCGCCTCCACCTTGAACACGATCTGCGCCATGCCCTCAGCCATGGAGAACTGCAGCTGTTTTATCAGCCCTTTTTTAATTTGGCGGATCAACAACTGGTGGGCATGGAAGCCTTGGTGCGTTGGCAACATCCTGAACGGGGACTGATTCTGCCGGGTGCTTTCATTTCAATTGCTGAGGATACGGGGCTGATTGTTGACCTTGACAAGTGGGTTCTGGAGCAGGCTTGTCGACAGTTTTGGTTGTGGCAACAGCAGTCCCAAGTAGCAGCCAACGCGATCCTGAGTGTGAATGTCTCGGCCAAGACCCTGAAGCATCCCAGTTTCCGCCACCACCTTAGCCGCGTTCAGCAACAGTATCCCCTGGGCAGAGGACAGTTGGTTCTAGAACTCACCGAAAGCATCGCCCTTGAGTTGGGCAGTGAAATGCTGCGTCTCCTAGAATCACTGCGGGAGCACCATATTGAAATTAGTATTGACGATTTTGGAACGGGCTATTCCTGCCTGAGCTATCTCCACAGCCTACCGATTCACCATCTAAAGGTGGATCGCGCCTTTGTCCAGCAATTGGAAAACAACCAACGCAACCTCAAAATTACCAAGATGATTTTAGTCCTTGCTCAGGAGTTGGGCTACCGCGTCATTGCCGAAGGGATTGAAACCCACGAGCAACTGCACATCCTGCAGCGACTGGGGTGTGATTATGGTCAAGGGTATCTCTTTGCCCGACCCATGCCTGCTGAAGCCCTCGCATCCCTCCTGAAAGCCCACTAAAATATTGGCATGGCTGTTTTCCGTGGGACGTGGCTGGCAACGCCGACGCCACAGTTTTTTCTTTGGGCAGAAGAATGGCGATCGCTCACTCAGGCAATCACGCCTTGGGTTCCGACTGCTGTGCCTGTTTATCCCTATGCCACCCAACTGAAGACCCCTCCGCTTGTCAATGCCGATCCGAGTGTTGCCTATGCTGCTTTGCCCGCACAGATTCAGGAGCATCACCTGTTACCGCCTCCCCTAGCGGAAGTCAACGGCGAACCGCTGTTTCTCTGGCAGGTGCCGGGTTGGGCGATTCCTGCCTCAGGGGTTTTAGAGCAACTACATCAACTGGGTCTTCAGGGTCGCGAAAGCGCTGCTATTGGCGATGATCTGCGCTATTGGCTGCACGTTAGTCGCTGGTTACTGGATTTAATTGTGCGCGGCCAATACTTGCCTACGGCTGAAGGGTGGCGGATTCTGCTCACCCACGGGGGCGATCGCGATCGCTTTCGCCAATTTAGCCAACGGATGCCGCATCTGTGTCGTTGTTACCAAGGGGATGCCACGGCGCTGCGGTTTCCGCCCCATGCCACCGATCTATTGGCGGATTTTTTACACCACACGTTGCAGGGCTATCTCCACGCTGTCCTCGCCTCCCTAGAGCTGCCCAAAGTGGGCTTAGCCAAAGCCCACAGCCACTGGCTGACTTTCCTCAAAACAGGGCAAGCAACGGAACTGCCGCCTTCTTTTGTGGAACGGCTCCAGCGTTGGCAAGAACCCTACCGCGAGCAGTTGGATCTGCGCCCCCAATGGCGCTTGGCACTGCAACTGGTTCCCCCGGCCACCGCTGATGGTGACTGGTACTTGGCCTTTGGCCTACAAACGGAGGGCGAAACGGAAACGATGCTGGCGGCGGCAGAGATTTGGCAATGTACGCAAGAGTCCCTCCTCTATCACGGACAAGTGCTCTGGCAGCCCCAAGAAACCCTGCTGCGGGGACTGGGTTTGGCCTCACGCATTTATCGTCCCCTCGATCGCAGTCTCCAAGAACCCTCCCCTGTGGGTCTGACGCTGCAAACCACGGAAGTTTATGCCTTCTTGCAAAGTGCCATTCCGCTCCTTGAGCAGCAGGGGGTTGCGATTATTCTGCCGCCGAGTTTGCGCCGCAATAGCGCCCAGCATCGCTTGGGTCTGAGGATGATTGCTTCATTGCCGCCCACCGCCACCAGCGGCTTGAGTATTGAGAGCTTGATGCAGTTTCAGTGGCAATTACAGTTGGGGCAGCATCCCCTCTCGGAAGCAGATTTTGATCAACTGCGCCGCCAAGAGAGTCCCCTTGTTTATCTCAATGGTGAGTGGGTGCTGCTGCGTCCCCAAGAGGTCAAGGCCGCTCAAGAGTTTCTCCAGTCTCCCCAAAAGACCCAGCTCTCCCTTGCCGATACGCTGCGCATTGCCACCGGGGATACGGTGACGGTGGCCAAGTTACCCATTCTCGGCCTAGACGCCAATGATGCTCTTCAGGCACTACTCGATGGCCTCACGGGTAAACAAACCCTTGATCCAGTGCCGACACCGCAGGAATTTTGTGGTGAACTGCGTCCCTACCAAGCGCGAGGGGTGGCGTGGTTGAGTTTCTTGGAACGCTGGCGGTTGGGGGCTTGCTTGGCCGATGATATGGGCTTAGGGAAAACGATTCAACTGTTGGCCTTTTTGCTCCATCTCAAGGAAGCAGGACGTGCCTACCGACCGACACTGTTGATCTGTCCCACCTCGGTACTGGGCAACTGGCTACGGGAGTGCCAAAAATTTGCACCGACATTGCGTGCCTACGTCCACCACGGCAGCGATCGCCCCAAGGGCAAGGCATTTCTGAAAAAAGTCGAAACTCACGATCTGATTCTCACCAGTTATGCCCTTCTCCAGCGCGATCGCACCACCTTGCAACAGGTGTCATGGCAGCATCTGGTCCTCGATGAAGCCCAAAACATCAAGAATGCCAACACCCAGCAGTCCCAAGCGGCACGGGAACTCTCCGCCCAGTTTCGCATTGCCCTGACGGGAACCCCCCTAGAGAATCGTCTCCTTGAACTCTGGTCGATTATGGACTTTCTGCATCCGGGGTACTTGGGCAATCGCACCTACTTTCAGCACCGCTATGTGCGACCCATTGAACGCTATGGTGACACTACCTCCCTCAACGCCCTGCGCACCTACGTTCAGCCCTTCATTCTACGGCGGCTCAAAACTGACCGCAGCATTATCCAAGACCTGCCCGAAAAACAGGAGATGCTGGTCTATTGTGGCCTCACCCTAGAGCAGATGCAGCTTTACAGTGCGGTGGTGGCAGACTCCCTTGCTGCCATTGAAAATAGTGAAGGTATCCAGCGGCGGGGGAATATCTTAGCCACCCTCACCAAGCTGAAGCAAATCTGTAACCACCCGGCGCAGTATCTCAAGCAGGAAGACTATGCCCCCGATCGCTCGGGTAAATTGCAACGCCTCATAGAAATGCTGCAAGAGCTTCAGGAAGTGGGCGATCGCGCCCTTGTCTTTACCCAATTTGCCGAATTTGGCACCCACCTGAAAACCTATCTCGAAAAGGCGCTACAGATGGAGGTCTTTTTCCTGTCGGGACGCACCCCCAAAGCCCAGCGAGAACTCATGGTGGAACGCTTTCAGCACGATCCTGAGGCACCCACGGTCTTTATTCTTTCCTTAAAAGCGGGGGGCGTGGGCTTAAATCTCACCCGTGCCAATCATGTCTTTCACTACGATCGCTGGTGGAACCCTGCCGTTGAAAATCAGGCCAGCGATCGCGCCTTCCGCATTGGCCAAGCCCGCACTGTCCAAATCCACAAATTTGTCTGCACGGGTACCCTTGAAGAAAAGATCCACGAGCAAATTGAGCAGAAAAAAGCGCTTGCGGACATGATTGTGGGCAGTGGCGAACAGTGGTTAACCGAACTCAATCTCGATCAACTGCGGCAACTGCTCACCCTGGACAAAGAGCGGGTGATCACACTCTAGGCCATTGCCCACTGGGATGCCTGCTCACCGCGTAGGAGGCGAATTTGGGCGATCGCGAAAATGGTGGGAATAATGCGCGCATAGTTGGTGGAAATGGCACGCCAACCCAAGTCGGCAATAAACCACACCCACAAAGCTGTACTGGCAAAGGCTAAGACGCTGCGACCGAGGGCAAATTTAGCGGCTCCCACGGCAGCGCCCCGAGACACCAAGGGAGTGATGGAGAGCTTGTACCCAGCAAAGTGAATGGCAAATTGACGAGCCACCTGCTGCACCACCATGGAGCGGACAACAGAACTGATGGCGATCGCTGCGCCTCCCTCTAGGATCAGGCGTACAGTTTCCATGGAAATCGGGTGGCCGTTGCGCAGTTCGGGCAAGCTATCTTGGATTTGGGCGGCCAAGACCTTGCGATCCTCATCCCCCAGCTTTTTCCACATCCGCTGCAACACATTCAAGAAGATTTCCATTTCCAGTTCGGGGACTGTCCAACTGGGGGAAAACTTAATTTTCAGATAGCGACAGACCCGCATCAACGTTTGCCGATAGCTGATTTGCTGTGCTTTGCCCTTGAGCACCGTCAGACCATCTGCCGCCAAAAAGCGAAACCGCTCCTCAATATCATCCAGCCATGCTTGGCGATCCTGAGCTTGGACGGCAATGGGATCCGGCGTTGTGAGATAGTCCAAGGGATTGAGTCGACGACGAAACAAAATTTCGGTTAGGTCTTGCAACTCCTCCTCCGTCGCCAATTCCAGCGCAGCCCGTAGCTCGTTCATGGGGTTCTCGCTCCAGCAGCAGCACAATAGAACATGATGATTCTTCACCCCTGATTATAGGGATTCAGGCTGAAATTGTGGTACAGCCCTTTTCACAAGAATGGGAGATGCGCCACTATCCCAGAAAAGCACGGTTCGGACAGTACAATACAAAAGAGTAGCAGGCTGGCAAAATAAAAAGCTATGGATTTATTAACCCTAGAAGGTTGGCTCGATAACAGTGCCTTTGCGGTGCTTTTGATCACGATGTTGCTCTACTGGTGTGGGGCAGCGTTTCCCCAATGGCCTGTTCTCACGGCTGCGGGTCGCACGGGGATGGCGATCGCCAATCTCTGTATTACGGGCCTGCTGGCGGCGCGTTGGATTGAGGGGGGCTACTTTCCCATCAGCAATCTCTATGAATCCCTCTTTTTCCTGTGCTGGGGTTTGACAGCCATGCACTTTGTCGCCGAGTCCATCAGTGGCCAGCGCCTTGTGGGGGTTGTTACTGCACCCGTTGCCATGGGAATTACGGCTTTTGCGGCTCTCTCGCTCCCCCCGGAAATGCAACAGTCAGCGCCTCTGGTGCCTGCCCTGAAGTCCAACTGGTTAATGATGCACGTCAGTGTGATGATGCTCAGCTATGCCACCTTGATGGTGGGGTCACTGCTGGCGATCGCCTTCCTAGTGGTCACATGGGGCAAACCCGTCAGCCTTAAGGGCAGCTCCGTGGGCACAGGCAGCTTCCGCAGTCGCACGCCAGAACCTTCCTTAGAACCCTCGACTGGGGGCGGCGGCACCACGGTACTGACCCAACCCACCCTGCAATTGAGTTTGCAACGCCTCACCTTAGCTGAGACCCTCGATAACTTGAGCTACCGCATGATTGGTCTTGGCTTCCCACTGCTAACCATCGGCATTATCTCTGGGGCAGTATGGGCAAATGAGGCTTGGGGTGCCCCTTGGAGTTGGGATCCCAAAGAAACTTGGGCACTGATTGTCTGGCTGGTGTATGCAGCTTATCTCCATGCCCGCATGACCCGCGATTGGCAGGGACGCAAGCCCGCGATTCTCGCTACCGTTGGTTTTGGGGTGGTCTGGGTCTGCTACTTAGGGGTGAACCTACTGGGGAAAGGCCTACACTCCTACGGTTGGTTCTTCTAGTCGGTTATTGCAAGTGTGGGGCATCTACCACGCCCGCCTGCATACCACCTTAAAAACCCAACAATGGCTCCCTGTGGGGTCACGCATCCTCATTGCTCTGTCGGGGGGTCAAGACTCCGTTTGTTTAACGCGCCTGCTACTGGATCTACAGCTCCACTGGCAGTGGTTTTTGGTGGCTGTTCACTGTGATCACCGCTGGCGGGCAGATAGCGCTGCCAATGCAAATTTTGTCCAAGCGCTAGCGCAGCAATGGCACCTGCCCTGTGAGGTGGTGAGTGCGCCGCCGCTGCCGAAAACTGAGGCTGCAGCCCGTTCATGGCGTTACCAAGTCTTTGAGACCGTGGCCAAGGCTCTGAATTGTACCCATGTGGTGACCGCCCACACCCAGAGCGATCGCGCCGAAAGTCTCCTACTACATCTACTGCGCGGCACCAGCCCCGATGGCCTAGCCACCCTCTTACCTAGCCGTGCTTTGGGTGCGATTCAGTTAGTACGTCCACTCCTAGGGATGACGCGAGCGGAAACGGCTGCCTTTTGCCAAACCTACGGGTTACCCGTCTGGCAGGATGCAACGAACCACCATCTCAACTATCGCCGCAATCGGCTGCGTTTGGAGTTAATTCCCTATCTGCAAGCGCACTTTAATCCGAATGTGGAAGAGGTGCTTGCCCAAACCGCTGAACTGCTGGCTAGCGATCGCGCCTATTTCGAGGCTGAGGTGGAGCGTCTTGCCCCCACCGTGATCCGCGAGCATCCCCCTGCCTTGGAGCGGCTGCGCCTACGGGAATTGCCCCTTGCGCTGCAACGCCGCTTGATCCAGCGATTTTTGCGTCAGCACCTGAAACGGGGCATTGATTTCAGCCTAATTGAAGCGGTGCGTCCTCTGATCACGGCAGGTAATGGCAGCCAAACCTCAACGCTGCCGGGGGGGTACCACCTGCGGGTCTGTGGTCAGTGGCTTGAACTGATCAGACCAACGGCACCACCGCCTGAATCTGTTCCTGCGGATCAAGGGGAGCGATCGCCACCCCCACCGCCTCTTTATTGAGGATGGGGATCTCTTCGCCGTTGGTGATCCAGGCTCGCTCTTGGTTCGTCACCAGTGCCAGGGGGCTACCGCCACGGCCAATGCCCGCCAAGCGATCCGCTTTTTGCCGCAGGGGCATCGCCAACTGGCCTAAATGACCAAGGGGCACAACTTCCATTAGGGGCAGCGGCACTTGTTTACCAAGGCCTGAAGCAGTAATGAGGATCACATTCTCCGGTTCCGACAGGGCGATCGCCCCCACCAAGGTTTCTTGCCCACTGAGGCGCACCGCCGCTTGACCTTGATTCAGCCGCCCTAAAGCAGGAATGTCGGGGATGAAAAAGTGAAAGACCCGCCCCCGCGAGGTGGCCAACACTAAGTGATCCGTATCTGCAGGCAGTACCCAACCGAGGGCATCCCCCGCCTTGAGTTTCATCAGTTGCAGACCGCGCCCGCTCAGGTCTTGCAGATCTGAGATTGGAATGACCTTAATGCGGCCTTGGCGCGTCAGCAAAATCAGCTTCTCTGCTGGGGCTTGACTGGGCAAGACCGTCAGGAGGGTTTCCCCTTGCGCCGACTCCGGCAAGAGAGTCAGTAGGGGTTGACCGCGATCGCTCTCACGGCGGCTGCTAACGGGTAATCGCTCTAAGGGCAGCGGATAGACCTTGCCACTTTCCGTAAACACCCACAGGCGATCCCTAGCCTGTACCGAGAAGGCCAAAGGCAATGGCTCTGACCACGGTAGCCACGTTTGCAATTGGAGACTCCCCCGACTGCGCTGGGACAGACAGCGCCCGTAACCGCGATGGTTCACTTCGACCCAGAGGGGCGTATCGTCACAATCATTGGTCTCCACGGGGGTGGGGAGCGGCGGCGCTGCCGTGAGGATTTGAGTGCGGCGGGGATCGGCAAAGGCTTTCTTTAACTGCCGCAATTCTTTCTTCAGTGCCTTGAGGCGCTCAGGACGCTGGCTAATCAGGGTTTCCAACTGGGCAATCCGCGCTTGTAGCTCCGCCTGTTCCCGTTCCAGGTCTTGGCGCTCCTGTTGGGTGAGGCGGCGTAGGGGCATGGCAATCAGGGCACTGGCTTGGCGATCGCTCAAACCCAAGCGGGTCATCAATTCCCGCTGGGCAGTACTGCCATCCGCTGCCGATCGCAAAATCTCAATCACCTGATCCACGGCATTGAGGCCGATTAAGAGTCCCGTCACCACATGCTGGCGGGCTTGAGCCGTTTCGAGATCATGGCGATATTGCCGTAGCAGGGTCTGCTCGCGAAATTGAAGAAACTCACTGAGAATCTCCTTGAGGGAGAGTTGGCGGGGTTGATTGCCCACCAGTGCCATCAAGTTGATGCCATAGGTCACTTGTAGTGCGGTTAGGCGGTAGAGTTGCTCCAAGAGTTGTGCCGCTGAGGCATCCCGCTTCAGTTCAATGACCACCCGCAGCCCCTCGCGATCGCTTTCGTCCCGCAGATCGGCAATGCCCTCAAGGCGACCTTGATTCACCAAATCCGCCACCTTCTCAATCCATGCCGCCTTATTCACCTGATAGGGTAGCTCTGTCACCACAATGGCTTGGCGACGGTGGCGGCCGCGTCCGGGCTGAATATCCTCAAGGGTGGCCACCCCCCGCAGGGTGATCGTCCCTCGACCCGTGGCGTAGGCGCGCAGCAATGCTGCCCCATCCACAATCACACCCCCCGTGGGAAAGTCCGGTCCCGGCAGGTGGGTGAGCAGTTCTTCTAGGCAGAGATGGGGACGGTCAATAAGCGCAATCAGAGCATCCACCACTTCCCCCAGATTGTGGGGTGGAATGTTTGTGGCCATGCCCACAGCAATTCCCGTTGCGCCATTCAACAGCAAAATTGGCAGTTGCGCCGGCAGCACCAAGGGCTCCTCTTGGGAACTGTCAAAGTTGGGGACAAAATCCACAATGGCGTCGCTGATATTCTCCAGTAGCGTGCGGTGGGCGATCGCTGCCAAGCGCGTTTCCGTATAGCGCATTGCCGCCGCAGGATCATCATCAATGGAGCCAAAATTGCCATGCCCTGCCAAGAGGGGATAGCGACTGCTAAAGGGCTGCACCAAGCGCACCAGTGCCTCATAGACCGCTTGATCCCCATGGGGGTGATATTTCCCCAGCACATCCCCCACCACCCGTGCACACTTGCGAAAGGGGCGATCGGGCGTCAACCCCAACTCATACATGGCATAGAGAATCCGCCGATGCACTGGTTTTAGCCCATCCCGCACATCTGGTAGTGCCCGCCCCACAATCACACTCATGGCGTACTCCAGATAGGAGCGTTGCATTTCACTGTGCAGTGGTGTTGGGATCACCTGTCCAGAGGTCAGCAAATCCAGTTGTTTGGGCATGATCACGAACGAGCCAAAGGATCATTCCCCACGATACAAGAGTTTTGCGAATTGTAAAGTAAGTTAAGACTCCGTTGGGGTTGCTTCCTCAAGCTTCTCCTTGGTCAGCCGCGCCACTAGTTCCTTAATGAGGATGTAAATGATCGGCACCACAAAGAAACTGAGAAATGTGGCTGCAAGCATGCCACCTGTGACACTTGTTCCCAAGGAGTGACGGGATTTTGCCCCAGCACCCGTAGCAATGACCAGCGGGAAAATGCCCAGAATAAAGGAGATGGCCGTCATCAAAATGGGGCGCAGCCGTTCCTCGGCGGCATTGATCACCGACTTGACAATGGACGTGCCCTTGCTTTCGCGAATTTGGTTGGCAAACTCCACAATCAAAATCGCATTCTTACTGGCGAGGCCAATCAGCATCACCAAACCAATTTGGCAAAATACATCATTACTCAGCCCCCGCAACCACTGTGCCAACAAAGCGCCCATGATCGCCAAAGGCACCGAAAGGATAATGATCAAGGGGTCAATATAGCTTTCGTACTGCGCCGAGAGCACGAGGAATACAAACACGAGACCAAGGCCAAAAATCAACGGTGCTTGGCCTGCGGAGCGGGTGGACTCTAGGGATAACCCCGTCCAGCTATAGCCGATGCCATTGGGGAGAACCTCCTGAGCCAAGGATGCCATTGTCATCATCGCTTGACTATCACTGAGGGGTGGCACATTTTGACCAGTCACCTCCGCCGAACGGAACAAGTTATGGTGATAAATAATCGGCGGTGCCGAGACCTGTTCAATCGTGACGAGATTACTGAGGGGAATGAGCGCATTTTGCTCCGAGCGTACATAGATGCGGTTGATGTCATCGGGATTCGAGCGAAACTGCTTATCCGCCTGCACAATCACTTGGTAACTGCGGGCAAAAATCGTAAATTGGTTAACGTATAACGACCCCAAGTAAATCTGCATGGCATTAAAAATGTCCTTGAGGGGAATCCCCAAGGCAAGGGCGCGGGTGCGATCGACCGTTACATTTAACTGGGGGGCATTAATGGCAAAGGGGGTATTCACTGACACAAGGCCGGGGGTTGCATTGGCTTTGAGGATTAGCTCGTTCACTGAACTCGCAAGGGCTTCAAGGCCGAGACCCTGCTGATCCATCACCTGCATATCAAAGCCGCCAAGGCCGCTGCCACCAAGGTTAATGGTCGGCACATTGGATGCAAACACCACTGCTCCGAGTTCACCCACGACGGCCTTCTGAAACTGGGGCAGCAACTGATCAAGGGTTGGCCGTTGTGACCAAGGCTTGAGACTCGTAAAGATAATCCCCTTGTCTGAACCTGTGCCGAAGAAGCTAAAACCGCCAATGGCAAAGGTATGTTCGACCGCTGGATTTTGGGCGATCGCGTCCGCTGCTTTGAAGACAATATTGCTCGTGTATTCGAGGGACACCCCCTGAGGCGATTGCACAAGGGTAACAAAATAACCTTGATCCTCTTGGGGGACAAAGCCACCGGGAACAATCTGAAACAGCCCGTAGGTCACCCCCAGCAGTGCCACAAAGCCTGCCAGCACCCAGTATTTTAGGCGCACGACCACAGTCAGGTTGCGTTCATAGCCCCGTCGCATTGTATCGAGAAAGCGGTTAATCCAGCGAAACAAAATAAAGTTCGCCATCGGGGGGCGTTCCCGCCGCAGGAGCAGGGCGCACAAAGGGGGAGAGAGGGTTAAAGCATTAAACGTAGAAAGGGCGATCGCAAAAACAATCGTCAAAGCAAACTGCTGATAGAGCCGCCCAGTGACCCCCGGAAAAAAGGCCACAGGGATAAAGACCGCCATCATCACCAACGAGGTGGCAATCAGTGCCCCTGTCACTTCCTCCATCGAGCGACTGGCAGCTTCTTGGGGGGTCATGCCCTCGTCTTCCATCAGGCGAGTGACATTTTCCACGACCACAATGGCATCATCCACCACCAGCCCCGTGGCCAGCACCAGACCAAACATGGTTAAGCTATTGATTGAGAAGTCAAAAGCCTTCATAAAGGCAAAGGTGCCCACCAAGGAAACGGGAATCGTGATCGAGGGAATGATCGTGGCACGCCAATCCTGCAAGAACAAAAAGATCACGGCAATGACAAGGATGATGGCCACAATGAGTGTAATGACCACCTCTTTGATTGATTCCTGTACCGCATCCGTGGTGCTAAATCCCACGCTCCACTTCAGACCGGGGGGAAATTTCTCAGCTAAAACAGCCATCTCCGCTTCGACAGCGCGGGCAATGTCGAGGGCATTGGCACCACTGAGTTGATAGATACCAATCCCAACGGCGTCACGGCCATCAAACTGAAAGTTGGTGTTGTAGTTTTGTGCTCCTAGCTCGGTGCGACCGACATCGCGAATGCGAATCACAGAACCATCGTCGCCGCGCTGAATAATAATGTCGGCAAACTCTTCTTCTGAGGCCAAGCGACTTTGGGCTTGAATGGAAATTTGAAACTCCTGTCCCTCTGGTGCTGGGGGGGCACCAATAATCCCGGCTCCCACTTGGACATTTTGATCGGAGAGGGCACGCACCACATCCTGAGCCGTCAGACCGCGACTGGCTAAGCGATTGGGATCAAGCCAAATCCGCATGGCATAGGTGCGTTGACCAAAGACCTGAACCTGCCCTACCCCCTTCAGACGTTGCAGGGGTTGCACCACGTAGAGGGTCGCGTAGTTACTAATGAATGTGGCGTCGTAGTTGTATCCCTCCTCTGGGTATAGGGCTAAGGCCAAAACAATCTGATTTGTGGATTTCCTGACATTTACCCCAGTGTTGATGACCTCTGGTGGCAGTTGGGAGGTGACTGATGCCACTAAGTTATTGACATCAACAGCAGCAATATTTTCGTCATAGCCCTCAGTGAAGGTGATCGTGATATTGCTGTTGCCAAAGCTGTTACTGCTGGAGTCAATGTAATCCATCCCCTCCACGCCATTAATTTGCGTTTCTAAGATCGTGGTGACATTCGTTTCAACGGTTTCAGCGTTGGCACCTGCATAGTTAGCAGACACCTGAATTGTTGGCGGTGTAACGTTAGGGTAATACTCAATGGGCAGCGTTGGCAGCGCGATCGTCCCCACCAGAATAATCAGCAGAGAACAAACCGTGGCAAAAACCGGGCGCTTAATAAAAAAATCGCTAATCATGCTCTTTTAAGACTCAGGAGTAATGGGCACACCATCGCGCAGGCGCTGAATTCCCGAGACAACAATTTGCTCTCCCGGTTTGAGGCCTTCAAAAACTTGATATCTATTTCCTTGGATTGCCCCTACTTGAATGGGCTTTTGTTTGGCAATCATTTTGCCCTCGGCGTCTTTTTCGGCAACAAAGACAAAGTTTTGGCCGGCAAGATTGGAGACAGCCGTGGTCGGCACCAAAATCCCCGGTTGCTGATCGAGAATAATGCGGGCTTGAATTTGTTGATCGGCACGGAGATTATTCCGCGTATTGTCGTAGAGCGCTTTCACTAAAATGGTTTGGGTATTGTTTGTGGTATTGGGGGCAATGAAAAAGACGGAACTCGTACCGACGACATTGCCATTCATGTCTATTAATTCCACTGGCGTCCCCATCCGAATGCGGGGGATTTGCTCAATGGGCACTTGGATATAGACTTCTAGGGGTTGATTTGAGGTCAGGGTGAGGAGGTCGGTTTGGGGCGTTACAAAATCGCCCACTTTGGGGGGAATATTGCCGACAACACCACTAAAGGGAGCACGCACCTGAAACCAATTCAGGACAACGGCCTGCTGCTGGGCATTGGCTTGGGCAGCCAAGAGGACTTTTTCTAACTGGGCAATGGTAGCCTGTTGGGCACGAATATCCCCCTCGGTTTGTTGGAGTGCTGCTTGGGCAGTGCGAAAGCTGGTGATGAAGGATTGCGCTTGTTCTTTGGAAACAGCCCCTTCTTCAAAGAGTGCTGTATAGCGTTCCGCTTGAATCCGATTGAACTCTACGGTGGCCAGATTGGAGCGGCGCTGGGCTTCAAGGGCGCGGAGGATCGAGCGGGCATTCTCTACATTGGCTTGGGCGGATTGAATCGCAGCTAAGTTGCTGGCCACAACGGCTTGCTGTTCTGAGGGGTCAATGAGAAGGAGGGGCTGACCTTGAGTGACAAACTGGCCGTTTTGAACATTGATTTGCGCAATTCGACCGGAAACTTGGGGTTGTAGCGTGATCGACTCACGGGATTGCAAAGAGGCATTGTAAACAGCGGTTTGCGAAAGGGTTTCCGTTTGAACCGCCGCAAGTTTCACCCGTGCCGCTGGTGGGGGAGCCGTTGCCTTTGGTTGGCCACAGGCGGTAGCGAGGAAGCAAAGACTGCCTAGGAGAGCTGACGTGAACAGTTGCCGTTGCACCATACCTCAGACCTTAAATGTCACCCAGAGTGGGCAATAAATATCCTCAGTCTAGCCTAGGGGCGCCTATGGCGAGTGCTGCTTTGATAATTAGTTTCTGTGTATCTAGGCGAAATAGAGAATAGCTCCTATTGGCACTCCTCCGCTAAGATGTAGAGCAAGGGGCAGGGGGTCATTGCTGGCTCACCTTAGAGGCTAGGACAGTCCTTGCGCCAACCTTTATCAACGACAGTACAGGTACCAGTGGCTCTTACCAAGAAAACACAGCAAGAACAACCCATGATTAATGAGCGCATCCGTTTTCCTCGGGTGCGGGTGGTGGATAGTGATGGTTCCCAATTGGGGATTATGTCGTCCCAAGAGGCGATCGCGATCGCCCGTGAAAAGGAACTTGATCTTGTTCTCGTCAGTGACAAGGCAGATCCACCCGTTTGCAAAATTATTGACTACGGCAAGTTTCGCTTTGAGCAGGAAAAGAAGGCGCGGGAAGCCCGCAAAAAGCAGCACACCTCCGATGTCAAAGAGGTGAAGATGCGCTACAAAATCGAAGAACACGATTACAACGTTTGCATCAACCGCGCCGAGCGTTTCCTTAAGGCTGGAGACAAGGTGAAGGCCACTGTGACCTTCCGAGGGCGGGAAATTCAACACTCCCATTTGGCAGAAGAACTCCTCAACCGCATGGCCAATGACCTGCAAGCGGTGGCCGAAGTGCAGCAGGCACCAAAGCAAGAGGGGCGCAATATGATCATGTTTTTGGCACCGAAGCGGTAATCAATGCTGGGGGGCGTATGTTTGGCTTTCGTCCAGACTCCAAATCTACCCCGCTGGATATTTCAGACCATGAGAAACCCCGTTCGGCACTGCTGCTAGCGATCGCCGCCCTTGTCACGATTCTTCTTTGGCAGATTCCCTTGGGGAACTATCTGCTGTATCCCTTTACAATCTTGGCCACATGGTTCCACGAGATGGGGCATGGCCTGACGGCGATTCTGTTGGGGGGCTACTTTCGCGAATTAGTCATCTATCCCAGTGGTTCAGGATTTGCGCGCTATGGGGGCGAGGTGCTGCTGGGCAATTTGGGACATGGCTTAGTCGCCATTGGCGGACCTCTAGGACCGGCGATCGCTGGCAGTGTCTTTATTTTGTCGAGCCGCTCTCATCGCGCCACAGATATTTGCCTCAAAGCCCTAGGAATAATGATTCTCGCCTCAGTGCTGCTGTGGGTGCGATCGCTCTTTGGCATTGTCTTCATGACGTTGGTGGGGATTGCCATTCTGCTGGTGGCCTATCGCGGCAATCGCTGGCTCAAGGGCATTTCGATTCAATTCCTTGGGGTGCAGGCCTGTATTAGCACATTTCAGCAGGTGGACTACCTCTTTACCTATGCCATGCCGGGGGGGCAGCTTTCCGATACAGGGCTTCTCCAACAGTACCTCTGGCTCCCCTATTGGCTGTGGGGGGCGCTGATTTCTGTGATGACCTTGGGGTTGCTGCTGTGGAGTCTCAAGGTGGCCTATACCCGGTCTAAGTAATGCCCCAGCGGTGTCGCCAACGACTGGTGGATTCACGGTTAGCGGTTTGTTGCTCCGCTTGGCGGCGCGATCGAATCATCTCCGCACTATCCCGCAGGTGCGGATCGCGGTAGGGAATACCCGCGCGGGTTTGCAAATGTTCCTGCTCCATCAGCGACAGGGGAATAAGCTGATCGGCTTGCCAGCGAGCCACGGTTCCCTGTGCCCATTCATGGCTGTGCTGGGGGGCAACAATCGGCAGCGTCCCAAGGTGTAAACCCGCCGCCTGCAAAGCGGCACGAACGGCAGCAGCACGACAATAGGTGGCCAAATGCCCCGCAGGCGCCAAACACTGAGCCACTAGACGCAAAAATTCTACCGTCCAGAGTTGCGGACAGCGCTGCGGTGAAAAGGGATCAAGAAAAATCGCATCTGCTTGGAATCCTTGGCGAACAAGGTCTTGAATGGTTTGGCGGGCATCACCAATTAAAAGCCGTGCCTCACAGGAGGGGGTGGTCACCTGCTGTTGCTGAGCGAGTCCCTCAAGAATCCCTTGAACCGATGCTGGCCAAGGGGGCATGACCGCTAAAGCTGCTTGGGGAACGCCCAGATCCAGTTCTAGACCGATGACGGTGACCTGACAGGTGGGATTGTGCTGCCAAATAACCTCTAACGCAGCGGCTGTGTTGTAGCCCAAACCATAGCAGATGTCCAAAAGGCGCAGATGAGACGCTTGGGCTTTGCGGGGCAGATCGGTGGCGATCGCGAACTTTTCAAAGGCTTCCTGACGCGCTCCCCCAAGACTATGGAACGTTTCGCCAAACTCTGGAGAATAAAACGTAAAAGAGCCGTCTGCTGTGGGTTGGGGTTGCCACATTGAGTGCAAGGCAGCAGCTAAGTTTTGGGAATAGGCCATCACTGGGTTTGCGTGGGGGGCTCTGGTTGGGGGGCAGGTGGTCGGTTCATGGTCACAACGCCAATTCCCGTGATCAAAAGGACAATGACGATGCCGCCAACAATCAGTAACCAAGGGGGAGAGGATTTAGGGGCGGGTGCTGACTCTGGGGTAGCATTGGCTGGCAGCGATGGGGGCGTGGCATTAAATTCCGTTTCTTCTTCTGCACCTTCCTCAGCTTGGGTAATCGTTGAGGTCATGGGCACGGCCTTAATGCTGTGATAGTTGACGCTCTTCAAATACTTAATAAACTCCGCCTCGCCCATGGACACAGTGGCATAGTGCGCCTTAACGGATCCGCCAAAGTTAATTTCATCTCCATCTTTTAGCTCATGGCTTTGCACCCGCTGGCCATTCACTAGGATACCGTTGGCACTGGGCTTACCATCGGCATTCCCATCCACGACGCGATAGCGATAGCCATTTGGTGAGGGAATCCGCAGCAGCAGGGCGTGTTGCCGTGAAACCGTATGACCATGAATCACGATCGCATTGGTGACATCGCGGCCAATGGAGTAGGTTGCCGCATCTAAAGGGATCGTGCGCTTACCCGTTTCATCCTCAATGTTGAGTAGATGGTGCTCACGGTTACCACTCATGGGAACAACTTAGATTAATTGACGATTGCTAATCAATATCTTAGCCTGAGGGCTAGAATTCCCAAAGATACTACAAAAGCTAAGGGCAACAATCATCCCCTCTCAACATCAGGAACTAGAACCTAAACGTGGAGCGCAAAACTCCGACCCCTATTATTTAGATAGAACATTTATCGTTCTAAATAATCAGACTAGCACTCTGTGTCATAATGCCAAAATCAATTTATTCGCAATTTATTCGATCTGTTCGATAATGTAGAGCGATAGGTGAGGCCGATTTTCACCTACGCGGTTTCCTGAGCCACCAAAGGAAAGAGGCGCACAGGGGCTAGGGCTTGCAGTTGTTGACCGAGGCGAAAGGCTTGGGGTTCGTAAAGTGCGAGGGTCAATGTCGCAGGCAGTTGCTGGATAAAGGTGCGCGATCGCGGCAGGGGCAGACCCGTAATCTTGGTGATCAGATTGCCAATTTCTAGGGCAGCTTCCGCGTTGCGAGGATGACCGACCCAAAGCCGCCAGAGACGGCGGGGCGCCATTTTGCCCTGTTCAATGCGCCGTAGGCCATCAATGGTTGCTAAAACAATCAGGCGATCGCCCGCCGTGAGTTGCAGCGTATCACTGGGCAAAAACTGATGACTGATCTCACCGCCGAGGAACTGCTCATGGCGATTGTAGAAAATGGGGATGACTGCATAACCATAGGCCACCTCGCCAATCAACTTGCCCTCAAGGGTGTCGCCGGCAGTAACGGTGTAATCGGCAATCAGTACCGTCTGCTGATCAATTTGAAACAGACCCAACATTGTTTCGCCAAAGGCGGCACCGGCAAAGGCCTCAGCAGCAAGGGCATAGGCACAGAGGGGGCGGGCACGGGGTAGGAGATCCCGCAGATCATTAGTAAGGCTGGGATCATAGATGCCAATGACCAACCCAATGGGGGATTCCCGCTGCTCCGTGGCTTGGCGGGCAATTAGGGCTGCCTCTAGATTCAACATTTCATCAGCAGTGGTGAGAACCACACTTTTGGCGGTCTCCAAATGGGATTGGGGGAGCTTTTCTGGAATGTTGCCAAGGAGCATGGGCAGGTCTTCAAAAAGCTGAGTTTGCTCTGGGTTGTCCACCAGTAGCACGAGGGGTTGACGGAAGGCACGTAGGATTTGCACCACCTGTTGACCAATGCGATCTAAGCCAACAACAATCACGTGATCCGCCGTGGGCAGGGGGGGACGTTTCTTGAGAAAGTCAAACCGCGCTTGCAGCAGCTTTTCCGCCAAAAGTCCCAAGACACCGACAATAAAGAGGAGACTAACGATCGCCACCAAAATACAGACCACCAGCAGCCAAGGGGGAATCGGATCGTTTTCTAGCCCGCCAAAGACATCGCCAAAGCCCCCCAAAAGGAGAATAAAGCCGGCAGCAAAGGCCTTTTGCCATGTGAGTTCGGGGACGTTGTAGCGCAGCAGGATCGCGGTCACAAGCCACAGACCACTGCCCATCCAAAGGCCATTGAAGATCAACTCACGAGAGCGATCGCCATGGATCCACTGCCAGAATTGTTCTACCTGCTCAGGCAGTTGGCGCACCTGCTGAATGAGGCGCTGGATGGGATTGGGGTCAGGGATGGGCAAGGATTTCACCACTTCTACCCGTTCAATCCAAATCGGGCGATCGCCCACCTCAAAGAGTAAATCCGGTGGCCAATGGTTAAAAAGGCGGTGGGGACGAGTCGGCTGGAAGATTGAGGATTGGGAATGGCAGGCGCGAATACTAATCAGGCGTTGGTGACGGCGCTGCCAGCGGTGGGCAGGCGTACCCACGAGGGGACTCTCAGCGGTAATCGTTTGTTGCAACACCCGAAACTGCTGACCCTCAATCGTAAACGCAGCAAGGATATTTTCCTCAAGGGCTGCAAGGGCGAAGGCAGGAGCTGGTAGTTCCGTGGGATTGAGCGCCACAAAGCTCCCCAGTTTTTTCTCTAGAAGGGCGTTGAGATTATCGCGACTAGAGCGCACCACAAGATGGACATCGGGATTTAAGCGCCGAGCCACAATCGCCGTGGCAATATTGGTGGCCTCATCACTCGTAACTGCTAATAAGGTACGACAGCGATCAATCCCAGCCGCTTTCAGAACCGCCTCTTGCCGGCAATCACCGATGATCACAGGTTCACTGAGCAACTCCGTCAACTGCGGAATTTCCCACTCAATGTTGGCGTGGCGTTCAATGGCACGAATCTCTAGGGTCAAATGCTCACCTGCAAAGCGGCGCAGACTTTGGATACAAAATTGCCCCAAACTGCCAAGGCCGCAGATAATAAAGCGATCGCCCGCAGTCGTTTCGCCTATTTGAGTGGCCTGCGGTGTGGCTGAGGCAACAGACCAGGATGTCCACCAGTAGGGAAACGGTTGACGAGGCTCAGCAGCAAAAATAAGAACACTACCCCGTTGCCACTGCTGCCAAAGGGTCTTGCCCCACCTAGATAGGCGATCTAAATCTCTTGGCTCTAAAGTTGTCGATTCAACCCAGATGCTGAGGTGGCGATCGCCGATATCAATGAACCAAGTGGCCTTGCTGCCCAACAGTTGGCGCAGTTGGCGGTCAATGACATCCTCAAGGCTGGCCATAGCCTCCTAGCCAAAATGGGACAGCAACTCCTGTGGATCCAACTGACGACCAATCACCACCACACGAGTTTGGCGTGACTCTGCCGCTTGCCACGGGCGATCGTAAAACAAGTCTAACCGTTGACCCACCCCTTGCACCACCAGACGCATCGGCTTGCCCTCAATGGCCGCAAAGCCCTTAACGCGGTAAATGTCAGGTACTTGCAGCAATCGCTCGAGGGATTGACGTAGGCGTTGCAGATCCCAAGCCCCCAGCTCTAAACAAACCGCTTGAATCTCCGCGTCGTGGTCATGCTCCTCCTCAAAGTCATGATGGCTGGGTCGCTGCCCCAAATTCTCCTCCACCGCTGCATTAAATCCCAGCAGCAGATCCGCCGGCACCTGTCCTTGGTGAGCCGCCAGCAGCTTAATCCGTGGGGGCAATTGAGTGCGCAGTTCAGCGATGAGCAGCTCTGCCTGATCGGGAGTCAGTTGATCCGCCTTGCTGAGGATGACCAAGTCGGCACAGGCCAGTTGATCATTAAAGAGTTCCTCAAGGGGGGTGTCCTCATGCTCCAAGCTAGGATCAGCGGCCTTTTGGGCAAAGAGCGCCTCCAGATCAGCACTCACTTGACCAGCTGCTAAGGCAACGCCATCCACCACTGTCACCACCCCATCAACGGTTGCCGCATGGCGCACCTCCGGCCAACGAAAAGCCATCACGAGCGGCTTGGGTAAGGCGAGTCCAGAGGTTTCAATCACAATGTGATCAATCTCCTGCCGCCGTGCCAAGAGGGTCTGCATCGTTGGCAAAAATTCCTCCTGCACTGTGCAACACAGACAGCCGTTGGTGAGTTCCCAAATGCCCGCTGTGCGATCGCAACAGGACTGCAACAACTCGCCATCAATACCGACATCGCCAAACTCATTCACAATCACAGCAATGCGCCTGCCCGCTGCCTTCTGAAGCAACTGCCGAATCAGGGTCGTCTTACCACTGCCAAGAAAGCCGGTAATAATCGTGACTGGGATTTTTGCACTCATTAAAATGCCTCAATGTTGGGAAAGTCTTTGAGTTGATGAGCCGCTTCCCCACAGGTTCGCGGTGTCGGAAACACTTTTTCAGGGTTGGCCAGACGTTTGGGATCAAAGGCGCAGCGCACCTGCTGCATCGTTTCTAAATCTGCTGGGCTAAACATCTCACCCATGAAACAGGCCTTATCACTACCAATGCCATGTTCCCCAGAAATACTGCCCCCCAAGCGCACACAGAGCTTGAGAATTTCCCCCCCCAAGGCCTCCACCTCCGCAAGCGCGCCCGGTACTGCCTGATCGTAGAGAATCAAGGGATGCAGATTGCCATCCCCAGCATGGAAGACATTGGCAATGCGATAGCCACTGCGCTGACTCAGTTGTTCAATTTCCCTGAGGACGGTGGCCAGTTGACTGCGGGGAATCACCCCATCTTGGACAAAATAATTGGGACTGAGACGACCAGCAGCCGCAAAAGCCGCTTTGCGCCCTTTCCAAAGGCGGAGGCGATCTTCAGCTTCTGTAGCAACGGTTACATGGCGTGCCCCCTGTTCATAGCAAATACGTGTGACTCGCTCCTGCAAAATCGGTACTTCTGACTCCAAGCCATCGACTTCCACCAGCAAGACCGCGCCGGCATCGCGGGGGTAGCAATTGGTGGCCACCACGTCCTCAACGGCATTGATACTCAGGTTGTCCATAATTTCCATGCCAGCGGGAATGATACCGGCACGGATAATGGCGGAAACTGTTTCCCCGGCCGCTTCAATGGTGGTGAAGTCCGCCAATAGCACAGCGATTGCCTCCGCCTGTTTGAGAATGCGCAGCCGAATTTCCGTGGCAATCCCGAGAGTGCCCTCAGACCCGACAAAAACCCCCATAAGATCATAGCCGGGCATTTCTGGCGCCGCACCCCCCAGTTCAACAATCTCACCATTGGGCAACACCACCGTCAGTCCCAGCACATGATTCGTGGTCACGCCATACTTCAGGCAATGGACACCGCCGGAGTTCTCGGCGACATTGCCGCCAATGGAGCAAATAATTTGACTGGAGGGATCGGGGGCATAGTAAAACCCCTGATCGGCTACCGCTTGAGTGACCCACGCATTAATCACCCCCGGCTGCACCACCACCTGCTGATTGGCCAGATCAATGTCTAAAATCTGGTTCATGCGAGAAGTGACGATGAGAATCCCCTCGGTGTGGGGTAAGGCTCCCCCCGATAGCCCCGTCCCTGAGCCACGGGCAACAAAGGGAATCCGATAGCGATCGCACACCTTGAGGATGGCAGAGACTTGGGCAGTGGTTTGCGGTAGCACGACCAGTTTGGGTCGTTGCCGATACATGGATAGCCCATCGCACTCATACACAAGGGCTTCTGCTGCATCACTGATGACGCTCCCCTTGCCGACAATGGCTGTTAGCTCCTCTGTGACCCGCTGCCAAGGGGTAATTTGCTGTAGTGTGGACATCCCCAGTGCTCTGAAACTGCCTTCTTTTATCCTAAATTGGCTCTCCTTTGGAAAAATGGGGGCAGGGGGGATTTGACATTTCTTTACTGAATAGTTATAAAATTATATTTAGGATCACTAAGCTGAAGTAGTAACCGTTTTAAGTCTAGCTTTCAGGCTGAATGAGTCCCCTCACGCTTTACCCCATAAAGGAGTCCGCTATGCTATTTCGCCAACTCTTTGACTACGACACTTGGACCTATTCTTACCTGATTGCCGATGAAGCCACGGGTGAGGCCGCCTTGGTGGATAGCGTCCTTGAACAGGTGGATCGGGATGTGCAGTTAATTGAGCAATTGGGGTTGAAACTGCGCTACTGCCTCGAAACCCATGTCCACGCCGACCACATTACCGGGGCGGGCAAAGTCCGCGAACGCACAGGCTGCAAAACCCTTGTGCCCGAAAATGCCCATGTGGACTGCGCCGATGGCTATATTAAAGACGGTGAAGTGATTCACGTCGGTAGCATTCCGATTCAGGCGATCGCCACCTTGGGGCACACCGATAGCCACATGGCCTTCCTCGTGAATGGCACCCACCTATTGACAGGGGATTCCCTCTTTATCCGTGGCTGTGGCCGCACTGATTTCCAAAGTGGCGATGCAGGCGCAATGTACGATGCGGTAACACAGCGGCTCTTTACACTACCGGATACCACATTGGTCTATCCCGGCCATGACTATCGCGGTCACACCGTTTCCACCATTGGTGAAGAAAAACGCTTTAATCCCCGCTTTGTCGGTCGCGATCGCCAGCAGTTCATTGAGTTCATGGCCAACCTGAACCTGCCGGATCCTAAGAAAATTATGGAAGCGGTGCCCGCTAACCAACAGTGTGGCATGGTTGCCGCTGCCGTCTAGTCCTTTGACCCCTGATCGCCCCTGTCTAGCCAACCCTGAGTAACCACTGGAGAACCAACGACTATGACCACAACAACGACTGAGTCTCCCCTCATTTCTGCGGCTGAACTGCACGATGCCCTGCAACGCCAGCAGGTACTGCTCATTGATGTGCGGGAGCCAAGCGAATACAACAATGCCCACATTCCGGGAGCGCTGCTCTGTCCTTTGGCCAATGTGAAGGAACTTGAACCCCCCTGTAATTCTGACACCCCGGTGGTGCTCTACTGTGAATCTGGCCGGCGATCGCGCATGGCCTGCGAAATCCTTGCCCAGCGGGGGTTCGCAAACCTGAAAAACCTTGAAGGGGGCATTCAACGCTGGCAACAGGGGGGTTACCCGGTCAAGGGTGCCGTCCGCGCCCCCATTAGTCTGATGCGGCAGGTGCAAATTGTTGCCGGCAGTCTGATTCTCAGCGGGGTGATTCTCGGCTTTGCCGTTCATCCGGGGTTCTTCTTCCTAGCAGGTTTTGTCGGTGCTGGCTTGGTCTTTGCCGGTGTCACAGGAGTCTGTACCCTGGCGCGGCTGTTGGCGCTGCTGCCCTTCAATCGCCCACAGGTGAAATAACAGCCCTTTTCTGAAGCATGAAAAACAGAGAGATGAGATCCTCTCCTACCCTAGCTTGCAAAGTGGTGAGCGTGATAAATCTTAGTGAAAAGGGCTGTAACCCATGCTGAGCTACTGGATAGGGCATGGTCTGGCGATCGCCATCGGCTTGAGTCTGGGTCTATTGGGGGGCGGCGGTTCTGTCCTTGCCCTGCCAGTGCTGGTCTATGTCATGGGCATTGAAACCAAGGTCGCGATCCCGATGACGCTTGTGATTGTCGGCAGCGTCAGTTTACTGGCAGTGATTCCCCAGTGGCGGCGCGGCTACGTTAATTTGCGTCTAGCACTGATTTTTGGTTCCGCAACCATGATGGGTGCCTATCTCGGGGCGCGACTGGCAGCCTTGCCTTGGATTACCGATACGGTGCAACTCTTACTCTTTGCCGTTGCCATGATGGTGGCGGCTATTTTAATGATTCGGCGGCAACAGCGTCCCCCTGCCCCTGAACTCACCCCGCCGGAAAGTTCTCTTGAAAGCCAGCTTTATGCCCCCCCAGTCTGTAAGTACTGTTGGCTGTGGCTACCCACCGAAGGCATTGGTGTGGGTATTCTGACGGGGTTGGTGGGAGTGGGTGGGGGATTTGCCATTGTGCCTGCCCTTGTTTTATTGGGCAAAATTCCAATGCGGCAGGCGATCGGCACCTCCCTGTTGATTATTGCCGCCAATTCCGTGGCTGCGGTTTGGGGCTATCTGGGCACAGTGAGTTTGGATCCACGCTTGACCCTGACGCTCACCTTAGCCTCTGCGGGTGGTTCTGTTATCGGTAGCTATCTCAGTCACCGCATTTCTGCCAAGCGACTGCAGCAGGGCTTTGGTTACTTCTTAATTGGCATTGCGGCCTTTGTGATCCTGAAAACCCTACTGGCACCTCCCCAGCGCAGCAAAAGTTCCTCCCTACCGCCGAGGCACTACCTTACTGCATCGGTTCCCGCAAGACCAAGCCGCACCTAAGACTCTGTTTCAGGAGTCTCTGCAGCACTCTGCTGTTGCCCAATTTGATTGAGTAGCGAAAGAACGCGACTGCCCCGTTCCAGCGATCGATCCTCAATAAAGACGACCTCCGGTGTCCGCCGCAGGCGAATGCGTTGCCCCAATTCCCGTCGCACAAAGCCTGAAGCCGCCTTCAATCCAGCCATCGTTGAGCGGCGTACCTCGTCGGTGCTGTAGATACTGACGAAGATCTTGGCGTGCTGCAAATCACCGGAAACTTCCACATCGGTGACACTGACCATGCCCGCCCCCACGCGCTCATCGCGGATTTCATACATTAACAACTGGCTTACTTCCCGTTTGATTAATTCTGCTACCCGTGCCACCCGTCGTTCGGTCGCCATGGCGGGCCTCCTTTTCTCGGTTGTTGGCAAAGACTATCCTGCAACTCTCCTATCTTATCAAGACAGCTATCCCTCTGTTTCTGGTTGGCGGGCGATCGCTCAAGACTTTTATGGCAGCAACCGCTGGCAGTAGTGTTACAAAAGTTAACATTTCTTGCTGACGTTCTCTGCAAGTTGAGGACTGAATTTCCTGCTCTCTTGCTAGATTGCCACCCCTGCTCAAAAATGAGAAAGCTGAGAAACTAGGCAACAATCACCTTGATATTTCGTAAGAATTCCGCTATCACGTTAATATAGTTCTCCCGCAGCAAATGCTGATGGGAAGCTTAACCTACCCTTGGTGAACGCCAACAGCAACTAGGTAAAACCACCTACTAGCTCAAGCGTTAGCGAGGGATGGGTTTCTTATTTATGAAGCCAAATTAACAGGATGCTGGAGCGATCGCTCCTAAGTTTTAGAGAGCCGATCACGCCCTACCAGCAACTGTAAGGTTCTAAATCTGGCATCTATATCTGCAAGAGGATTTAATTCCATGACGATCGCAATTGGACGAGCGCCAGCAGAACGGGGATGGTTTGACATCCTCGACGACTGGCTCAAGCGTGACAGATTTGTCTTTGTCGGCTGGTCAGGCATCCTGCTGTTTCCCTGCGCCTACCTTGCCCTCGGGGGCTGGCTGACCGGTACCACCTTTGTGACCTCTTGGTACACCCACGGCCTCGCCTCCAGCTACCTCGAAGGCTGCAACTTCCTCACCGTTGCCGTTTCCACCCCCGCCAACAGCATGGGGCACTCCCTTCTTCTCCTTTGGGGTCCCGAAGCCCAAGGGGACTTCACCCGCTGGTGCCAACTCGGTGGTCTGTGGACCTTTATCGCCCTCCACGGCGCCTTTGGCCTCATTGGCTTCATGCTGCGGCAATTTGAAATTGCTCGCTTGGTGGGCATCCGTCCCTACAACGCCATTGCCTTCAGTGCCCCCATTGCCGTCTTTGTCAGCGTCTTTTTGATCTATCCCCTGGGGCAATCCAGTTGGTTCTTTGCCCCCAGCTTTGGGGTGGCTGCCATCTTCCGCTTCCTGCTGTTCTTCCAAGGGTTCCACAACTGGACTTTGAACCCCTTCCACATGATGGGGGTGGCCGGTGTGCTCGGCGGTGCCCTGTTGTGTGCCATCCACGGTGCCACAGTGGAGAACACCCTCTTCCAAGATGGCGAAGGCGCCAGCACTTTCCGTGCCTTTAGCCCCACCCAATCGGAAGAGACCTACTCGATGGTGACGGCGAACCGGTTCTGGAGCCAAATTTTTGGGATTGCCTTCTCGAACAAGCGCTGGTTGCACTTTTTCATGTTGTTTGTGCCCGTAACGGGGCTGTGGATGAGTGCGATTGGCGTGGTGGGTCTGGCGTTGAACCTGCGGTCTTACGACTTTATTTCCCAGGAGATTCGGGCCGCGGAAGACCCTGAGTTTGAGACGTTCTACACGAAGAACCTGCTCTTGAACGAGGGCATCCGCGCTTGGATGGCGCCCCAAGACCAACCCCATGAAAACTTTGTCTTCCCAGAAGAGGTACTCCCCCGTGGTAACGCTCTCTAGTAACTCGATTTTTGCCACCAATCGCGACCAAGAATCCTCCGGTTTCGCGTGGTGGGCCGGTAATGCTCGTCTGATTAATCTCTCCGGCAAACTCTTGGGTGCTCACGTCGCCCACGCTGGCCTGATCGTTTTCTGGGCCGGTGCCATGACCCTGTTCGAGTTGGCTCACTTCATTCCTGAGAAGCCAATGTACGAGCAAGGGCTGATTCTCATTCCCCACATTGCCACCCTTGGTTGGGGCGTTGGCCCTGGGGGTGAAGTCGTGGACACCTTCCCCTTCTTTGTGGTCGGGGTGGTGCACCTGATTTCCTCTGCTGTTCTCGGCTTTGGTGGGGTTTACCATGCCATTCGTGGCCCTGAAACCCTTGAGGAATACTCCTCCTTCTTTGGCTACGACTGGAAAGATAAAAACAAAATGACGACGATCCTCGGTTTCCACCTGATCGTCCTCGGTATTGGTGCCCTGCTGTTGGTGGCCAAAGCCATGTTCTTTGGTGGCCTCTATGACACTTGGGCACCCGGCGGTGGCGATGTCCGCGTCATTACCAACCCCACCCTTGACCCCACGGTGATCTTTGGCTACCTGCTGAAGTCTCCCTTTGGCGGTGAGGGCTGGATCGTCAGCGTCAACAATCTTGAGGACGTTGTCGGTGGTCACATTTGGATCGGTTTGATCTGCATTGCTGGTGGTATCTGGCACATTCTGACGACGCCCTTTGGTTGGGCACGCCGTGCCTTTATCTGGTCTGGGGAAGCCTATCTGTCCTATAGCTTGGGCGCCCTGTCCATGATGGGCTTCATTGCCACCTGCTTTGTCTGGTTCAACAACACGGTCTATCCCAGTGAATTCTATGGTCCTACGGGTCCAGAGGCCTCTCAGGCTCAGGCAATGACCTTCTTGATCCGTGACCAAAAATTGGGTGCGAACGTCGGTTCGGCTCAAGGCCCCACCGGTCTTGGTAAATACCTGATGCGCTCTCCCACGGGTGAAATCATCTTCGGTGGTGAAACAATGCGCTTCTGGGATTTCCGTGGTCCTTGGTTGGAGCCGTTGCGCGGTCCCAATGGTCTTGACCTCAACAAGATCAAAAATGACATTCAGCCTTGGCAAGAGCGTCGTGCCGCTGAGTACATGACCCATGCACCTCTGGGTTCTTTGAACTCCGTGGGTGGTGTGGCCACGGAAATCAACTCGGTGAACTTCGTGTCACCCCGCTCTTGGCTGGCTACGTCCCACTTTGTCTTGGCCTTCTTCTTCCTAGTGGGTCACCTGTGGCATGCGGGTCGTGCCCGTGCCGCGGCGGCTGGTTTCGAGAAGGGGATTGACCGTGAGTCTGAACCCGTACTCTCGATGCCGAGCCTTGATTAGAGTCACTGACTTCATCTAACTAAACTCAATCCTTCTTGGCTCCCATCTACGGATGGGGGTCTTTTTTTTAGCAGGACTCAATTGCCGAGTATTTTTAACAGTTGCTCAGCAATGCGATCGCTCGCTCCGGGGTCGCCCATGCGTTCTTTGCCATTGGCGGCAATTCGCGCAAGTAAAGTCGCATCTTCCCAAATCTGCCAAAGGGTCGGGATGGCTCCTTGAGGATCATCGAGTAGGAAAATCGAGTCTCCGAGAAGGCGTTTTTGGCGACTAGCAAACTCACGGGTAAACTGGGGGCCTGCACCCGCAAAGGTGATCACGGGTTTCCCTAAGCCCACACACTGCTCTGTGGCTGTGCCGGCGAGGGCAATGCCCCCTTCGGCCCAATGCAGAAATTCACGAAAGTGATGTGAACTTAAAATCAGTTGTTGCTGACCCAACTGCCATGCGCTGGTCTGGGGTAATGCACTGGCGATGGGTTGCCAACCCTCAAGGCTTTGCTCAAGCATCCGTAAATCAAGGCTGGGACTGACAGCGGCAAGACAGGTCAGCGGCTGATCGGCATAGGGCGCCAGTACCCGTAGGATCTGCTGCCAATTGCGGTAGGCCTCAGGGGCACGAGACCCCGGCAGTAGCACAATGGTTCTAGTCGTAAAAGGCGATTGCTCAGGGGGTGGCATCACTAAGTCCATCATGGGATTGCCACAGTAGGAGACGGCATAGCCCAGCTTCTGCAGGCTGCTGGCGGTTAACTGATCGCGGACAAAAATGCCTCGACAGCGGGGCGATCGCCACAACCATCGTTCCCAAGGCAGGTAGTCACTCCCCGCCCAGCCCATGCCCCAACGATAGGGACGCCCCGTCGGGTCATATAGGTAATAGTCAGACTTAGCAGTGCCGATAAAACTATAGGTTCCCCCTGTGCCATAGGCCAGCAGTAGAGGCACAATATCCCCCACCGCTAAGAGATGCCCTACTGAGAATCGCTGCCAACGCTGAATAGCACGAACCTGCGCCCCCAACAGTCCCAGCAGCCCTGCTCTAAGATCCCGCCATAGCTGTCGCAGATCCATGTAGATAAAGCCCCCAGAGGGGAGTATTTTTCCGGGCTGCAATACAGGAATTCCCAGCCGCGTATAGGCAGACCCTAAGCCCACCAAGGGCAACGCCATTAGGTCTAAGTGTGGGCACCGCTGCCGCAAGGCCTGCAAAATCGAGCTGGCGATCGCGTCCTCACCGTGGCCATTACTCAGGCAAAGGAGTCGCTTCATGCCTGCATCAACTCAAGGGCTGTAGTAAATCGTGACCAATCATCCGCCTGATCAATGGCCTGCCAAATGTGTTCAATCTGCGGACGAGTCAGGATAAAAAGGGGATTGGCAGCCGCTAGGGTTTGGGGAAGTGCGGCTTGTTGTAACGGCGTGGCTTGCTGAAGTAGCTCAAAATAGGTTCTTTTCCAAGCCTCTAGCAATTTCTGATCTGCTGGCGTGAGGGTTGAGCTGTTACGAAAGATATGACTGGGATCTACAGCCCACTCAGGGGAGAATTCTTGCCGCAGGCTGACAAAGAATTGGGGATAACTGATGGTGCTGCGGCTGAGAAAAGCTTGGGTCTCTGCCACTAAGGGACGGCCAATTTCTAGAGGAAGATCTGCCCAACCGAGGCGCTTGAGCATGAGTTTCAAGTAGGTGGTTTGGCAGCGATCGCCAAAGGTCTTTAGGGCAGCTTGCATTTCCTCAAGGGGCATTACTGAAGACAGAGGGATTTGCAGCTTCTCCAAATTCCAAGCACAAATTGCTGGTTGATTGCCGTAGGCGTAGCGGCCATAGTAGTCAAAGTAGGCGGCTGTAAACCCCAAATCATAGTGCTCCAAAAAGACATAGGGACCATAGTCGAAGCTCTCGCCCGTAATGGCCATATTATCGGTGTTCAAAACACCGTGGCAAAACCCCGCCACCAACCACTGCGCCGCCAGATCCGCTGTGCGTGCCACTAGCTCACGATAAAAGGCACAATCCCGTTCCTTGGGGTTTGGGATCTCTAGCAAGTGGGGGTAGTAGTAGTCAATGACGTGGTCGAGCAACCGTCGAATCAAGTCCGGTCGCCGCAGATAGTGGAGCCGCTCAAAGGTACCAAAGCGAATATGGGAACGGCCAAGGCGCACTAAGACACTCGATCGCGTCGGCGATGGCTCATCCCCTCGCCAGAGGGATTCTCCCGTTTCCACCAAGCTGAGACTGCGAAAGGTGCTCACCCCCAAGCGATGCAGCAGTTCACTGGCCAAAACCTCACGGACACCGCCTTTGAGTGTCAGGCGACCATCTCCCCCCCGCGAATAGGGTGTGGTGCCAGATCCTTTCGTGCCAAGGTCATACAGTTGACCATCCACACCGCGAAACTGACCATAGAGAAACCCTCGGCCATCCCCCAAGCGAGCATTGTATTCCCCAAATTGGTAGCCGTGGTAACGCATTGCTAAAAAAGGTTCACGCCCCTGAAACTGGCCAAAGGCCGCAATAAAGTCAGCATCAGTTACCTTGGCGGGATTCAGACCCATCAGGGGTAAGAGGGCATCATTGCGAAAACGCAGAATATGCTGCGGAAAGGTTGCCGCCTGTACCTCGTCCCAGTACTCTTCCCCTAGGGAGAGAAATGCGGGTTCGTACTCAAGGTTTTGAAAGCAATGTCGAGACATTCAGAACATTCAAAGCGGACTCAGCTATTGCGGCGTCTTGGCAGTTTCCCGTTTGGACTTTTTGGGATTGGGGGGATCCACAAGGGTACGCAAGCGCGCTTGAATTTGTTGATGGCGTTCGACCCCCTCAAAGGCAAAGGGGGTGTACCCGCGATCGCGCATCAAACCACGGATATAGCGAATGCGCTCATTGGTCGGTGGGTGGGTAGAAAACCATGGTAACGGTGGCTCCTGATGACGGTATTCCTTCTTGAGGGTGTGCATGAGGTTCAGTAGGCCATCAGCGGCATAGCCTGCCCTCGCCAGAATCCGTGTGCCCAAAATATCCGCCTCTCGCTCCATTTCTCGACTATAGCTAGTCACGAGAATCCCTGTCACATAGCCACCAGCAGGTAATAACCGCGTCAAGTTGGCAGTGGCCGTGCCTTGGGTGACCAAGCGAAAACCGTGGGAGAGCACCGCGTGGGCAATTTCGTGAGCCAGTAAGCCAGCAAGTTCTGCCTCGGTATTGGCTTTGAGAATTGCACCGGAATTGATAAAAATCTTGCCTCCTGGCAGGGCAAAGGCATTGAGATCATTATCTTTTATCACAAAAAACTCATACTCAAACTCATTGCGACCGGCCACTTTGGCGAGGCGTTGCCCCACTTCATTGACATAGGCTTGAACCTCAGGATCCTCAAGGAGCTTGACTTGGCGGCTAATTTGCTGTGCTGCTGAACGGCCTAGGGCAGATTCTCCCTGCATCATCAAGGCCATCATTTGAATTGAGTCCAAGGATAGTAAGGGATTGCCCGTGAGTGCCACACCCACCAGTCCAGTGAGGGCGCCGACAATCATGCCTTCGCGCAGTTGTCCCTGAAGGCGACGACGGAACCGTTGCATTCGCTCTGCGGCTAGTTGCTGAAATTCGGGTGTGGCGGGGTGGTCAGGATTCAGTAGGGCAAAACGTTGGGCGGCAAGGGCGGCTTCTAGCCACTGTTGCTGGCGATCGTAGAGGGTGACGAGGCTACGTTGAATATCGGGTTGATCAGGATAGAGGCTGGCGGCTTTTTCGAGATGGGCATAGGCCTCTTTGAGGGAACCCTGCTGCGCTAGAAACTCAGCAAAGCGCACTTGGCCGGGGATAAACTCTGGGAATTGCTCCACCAACAGCCGCAGGGGCACGGCTTGGGCACTGTAGAGTTGGGAACCCCCTTGAACTTCTCGCCAATAGACTTGGGCAGCGGGGGGCAGTTGACTAATTTCCAGTACGGCAGGGGGGGTGACACGGGGCGGTGGCAAATCTAGGTCAGCCTTGGCCTTTTGGTAATAGGTTTGGGCTGTGACGGTATCTCCCAATTGCCAGTGGCGATCGCCCTCCCGTAGAAGTGCTAAACGCGCCTCCTGTGCGGCTTGCTCTGCTGTCAGTTCCACTGTTGTTGGAGCCTCTGGCGAATTGTCAGTTGTTCTTAGTGCAGGTTCCACAGAGGGGGCTGCTGAATCACCCTTGATCTCAGTGCTCGTGGGTAGGGGGGCAGGGGATTCTACAGGCGGAACGACTTCTGCGGAGGGCTGGGGTGGCAGCGGCAATAGATCGACAGCAGAGCCTTCAGATTGCGGCAGGCGAGCTTGGGCAAAGGGGTCTTCTTTTATGAGAGCAATCAACTCCTCCTCTGCTACACCCGTTTGGGGTAGGGACATCTCTGCTGCTCTAACCGGTTCAAGAGCCACCCCTAAAAGAAGGACAATACCCAGCGACCAGTAGCGTAACCCATCTTGCACCATGAAACTGTCCTCAAGCCACCTGATGCTTTATAGTCTAATCACTAGGCATGGGTGAATTGGGTCGTCGTTAGAATTATATCTATTCCAATAAAGAATGAGACGCTATTCGGCACAATAATTGCGAATCACTTCATCAATAGAATTGTTTGATCCTGCATACATCCGCGCTCGCTTCAACGCACTGAAGTCGTGCTCAATCACATTCAAAGGAGTGACCTCCTGCAATTCTTGAAGGCAAGAGGCCTCAAACCTTGAAAGCCCCTAGGGCGAGATGATCGCCTGTTTGAGAAAAGGGCTGTATTATAGAAAAAATTAGCAGTGCAACAAGTCTCATGGCTACGATCAATGATATTTTGGCGGAGTTTCGAGCAGCAGCAGAGTCAAAACGGCACTTGGGCGATCGCTTTGAGCGGTTGATGCAGGCTTACTTTCGCACTGACCCTTACTATCAGGATTTATTTAGCGATGTGTGGCTGTGGTGGGAGTATCCGCAGCGGGGCAATAGTGGCGACATTGGCATTGACTTGGTGGCCAAAGAACGGATCAGTGGCGAGCTTTGGGCGATTCAGTGCAAGTTTTACCATCCTGAGCATACTCTCAGCAAAAGTGATGTGGATTCCTTTTTGGCAGCCTCGGGCAAGGCGGAATTTAGTCATCGGCTCTTGGTCTCTACCATCGATCGCTGGTCAGAGAATCTGAACAAAACTCTTGACAATCAAAAAGTCCCCGTCCATCGCCTCACGGTACACGACCTCGCCAATAGCCCCATTGATTGGGAGCAGTTTTCTAGCGACACCATACCCACAGGTAGCCAGCGGCTCCAAGATGCCAAGGGAAGCTATTCTCTCAAACGCCTTCCCCGCAAGGAATTGCGTCCCCACCAGCAAATAGCCGTTGACAATGTGATCGCAGGATTGCAAACCGCCGATCGCGGCAAGCTGATCATGGCCTGTGGCACGGGCAAAACCTTTACGGCTTTGAAAATTGCTGAGCGGATGGTGGGCAAAGGGGGACGGGTGCTTTTTCTGGTGCCCTCGATTTCGTTGCTGTCTCAGAGTTTGCGGGAGTGGACTGCCGAAGCAGAAATTCCCCTACATCCCATTGCCGTCTGCTCCGATGTGAAGGTGGGGCGGCGCACAGACAGCGAAGACCTCAAAGCCAGTGATCTACCCTTTCCTGCAACCACCGATAGCGAGAAGATTCGCAAGGGGGCAGCAGCAGCAACCAACAAGATGACGGTGATTTTCTCCACCTATCAATCGATTGAGAGCATTACTGCCGCCCAAAAGGCTGGCCTACCCCCCTTTGATTTGATCATCTGCGATGAGGCTCACCGCACCACGGGCGTGATTCTCTCTAGCCAAGAGGAATCGCAATTTACCCGCGTCCACCGTCAAGAGCACGTCCAAGGCAAGAAACGCCTCTATATGACGGCAACACCGCGCCTGTATGGCGATCGCGCCAAGAGCAAGGCATTAGAAGAAAACATCACCCTTTGCTCGATGGATGAGGAAGCCATCTATGGCAAGGAACTGCACCGCTTGGGCTTTGGTGAGGCCGTACGGGCGCACGACGATCGCTTTAATGCCATTGTCAACAAGCTGGCACTCAATCAGCAGCGACCCCCGCAAATTGATGTGATTGGGATTGGGGGTGGCCGTGAAGACAGTGAAGAAATTGACAACGACCTCACACCCGTGCAGTTAGCGTTTCACTGGCCAGAACTGGAGGAGTGGAAAGAAGCCCTCTACGCCAAGGTGGTGCATAAAGTGTGGCGATCGCCAGTATTGGGAGGACTGGGCCAAGGATGTGGCCATCCTTGCCGATCACCATCGCACGCGCATGGAGGGCATCATCGCCAAAAATTCCAGCGTTAGGGCCCAATTTGATGCCTTTGTCGCCAGTTTGCAGGAGATCATCAACCCCAGCATTACCGCAGCCGCCACCATAGAGATGCTGTCGCAGCACCTCATTACCAAACCCGTTTTTGATGCCCTCTTTGCCGACTATGCCTTTAGCCAGTACAACCCCGTTTCGGCAGCGATGGAGACGATGATTGCGGTGCTAGAGGGGCAGGCTCTCGACAAGGAAACCGCCAAGTTAGAGGACTTTTATACCAGCGTCAAGTTGCGTGCCAGCGGTATTGACAACCTACAGGGCAAGCAAAAAATTGTCATTGAGTTGTATGAGGGATTCTTTAAGCTGGCCTTTCCGAAAATGGCAGAGCGGTTGGGCATTGTCTATACCCCTGTGGAAATTGTGGACTTCATCATCCGCAGTGCCGATGCAGCGCTCCAGCAGGAATTTGGCCTCAGTCTAGCCTCAGAGAATGTGCATATCCTCGATCCTTTTACGGGGACGGGAACCTTTATTGTGCGGTTGCTCCAGAGTGGCTTGATTCCCCGCGAAGCCTTGCCCACCAAGTACAGCCGCGAACTCCACGCCAACGAAATTCTGCTACTGCCCTACTACATTGCGGCCATCAACATTGAAACCGCCTACGCTAGCCTTACAGGACACTACGCCCCCTTTAACGGCCTTTAACGGCATTGTCCTCACCGATACGTTTCAAATGTATGAACACGAGGACACCCTCAATGAAGCCTTCTTCCCTGAAAACAATCGCCGCGTTTTAGCGCAGAAACAAGAAAAGATCACCGTGATCATTGGCAATCCGCCCTATTCCGCAGGGCAAAAGAGCGAAAATGATAGTAACAAAAATCTAAAATACCAGAGACTTGATAAAAAGATTGCTGAGACTTATGCAAAATTTTCTAACGCGACTTCAAAAAGAAGTCCTTATGACTCATATATTCGTGCTATTCGCTGGGCAACGGATCGTCTAGGGGAAAAGGCGTGATTGCCTTTGTGACAAACGGCTCCTTTATTGACAGCAATGCAATGGATGGCTTGCGCAAATGTCTTGCTGATGAGTTTACCAGTGTCTATGTCTTTAATCTGCGGGGACTAAGAGGACAGAAAACTTCTGGTGAGCGAGCTAAGAAAGAGGGGGGACAAATTTTTGGTCAAGGTTGTACAAATACAGTTGCCATTACCCTGTTGATCAAGAATCCTGCCAAAACCAATCATGAAATTTACTATCACGATATTGGCTATTATCTGAGTCGGGAAGAGAAACTAAGCAAGATTGCCACCTTTGGTGACTACACAACCCTACCTTGGCAAGAGGTTACACCCAATGAGCAGTAAGATTGGATCAATGCTCGCAATCCAGAGTTTGAAAACTTTGTTTCTTTTGTCAATACAGACCCTAAAAGCATCAGTACCCGACTTAGAGTTAATTTCCAATAGCCAATGTTTTCCCCTCTATACCTATGAAAAAGTTGAAGCCACGCCACAGGGATCGTTATTTGAGAGCAACACATCAACGGGCTATCGCCAGAAAGAGAATATCAATGATGCCATCCTCAAAGTCTTTCGCGACACCTACGGGGATACCCAAATCGGTAAAGAGGATATTTTCTACTACGTTTATGGCATTTTGCACAGTCCTGACTATCGCCAACGCTACGCCAATGACCTGAAAAAGATGCTGCCGCGCATTCCCTACGTTGAAGATTTTTGGGGCTTTAGCAAGGCAGGCCGAGAGTTGGCTCACTGGCATCTCCACTATGAAACCATTGACCCCTACCCCCTCACTGAGTTGGCAGCCCCCCTGACCACTGATGCCAAAACCTTCTATCGCGTTGAAAAGATGCGCTTTGCCAAAAAAGGGCAGCAGGTGGATAAGACCACGATTATTTACAACCGTTATGTCACCCTAACGGGGATTCCTCTTCAAGCCTATGACTATGTGGTGAATGGCAAGCCTGCCATCGAGTGGGTGATGGATCACTATCAAGTCACTGTGGATAAAGACAGCCAAATTCGCAATGACCCCAACGACTGGTCAGCAGATCCCCGCTACATTATTGACTTACTGAAGCGCGTGGTGCGAGTGAGCGTCGAAACGGTCCAGATTGTCCAACAGCTTCCAAAGTTCAAGCTCCTCAGCAAAAAGGCAACTGCCCCCTAATCAGCTCCTAGGCAAAGACTGCCGTGCGATTGCCATACACCAGAATCCGATTTTGCAAATGCAGCCGTACTGCCCGTGCCAAGACCACCCGTTCTAAATCCTTGCCCTTGCGAATCAGATCCGCCACCGTATCGCGATGGCTAATGTGCACAATCGCCTGCTCAATAATCGGCCCTTCATCTAAATCCGCTGTGGCATAGTGGGCCGTGGCACCAATGATTTTTACTCCCCGCTCATAGGCACGGTGGTAGGGATTCGCCCCCGCAAAGGCAGGCAAAAATGAATGGTGAATGTTGATCACTTGGGGAAAGGCCTCAATAAATTCTGGACTGAGCACCTGCATATACTTGGCCAGCACCACCAGATCAATCTTGTAGTCCTTGAGGAGTTGCAGTTCCTTGGCTTCGGCAAGGGGCTTGGTCTCTGGTGTCACGGGGATATAGTGAAAGTCAATGCCAAACTGCTCGGCAATGGGACGCAAATGTTCATGGTTACTGATAATCAGGGGAATTTCCGCAAAGAGATCTCCCGCTCGCTGCCGCAGGAGCAAATCCCACAGGCAATGATCTTGGCGGCTCACCCAAATGGCCAAGCGATAGGGAATATCCGATGCCCGCAACTGCCAGCGCACCCCTTGCCAACTGGCAAAGACCTTTTCCCGCTGCGCATAGTTGATGAAAGTCGCGGCAATTTGATCGCGGGGGATTTCAAAGCCCTCTAGTTCCCACTCGAGGCGGGAGAGAAAAATGCCCGCAACGGCATCGGTGTGGTGGTCGGCATGGACAATGTTCCCGTTGTAGCGATAGACAAACTGCGCCAACTTGGCCACTAGCCCCCGCTGATCGGGACAGGAAATGGCGAGGGTCATCGTCGGCATAGACACACCGCAAGGCAGAGCAACCTGTATTCTACTACTGCGAATTGGCAGCGGCGCGATTTAACACCTTGGCCAGATAATGCCCTGTATAGGATTGAGGCATCAGTGCCACCGCTTCAGGGGTGCCGACGGCAACCACTTCTCCGCCGCGATCGCCCCCCTCTGGTCCAAGGTCAATAATCCAATCGGCACAGCGAATCACATCTAGATTGTGCTCAATTACCAAAATCGAGTTGCCTTTGTCCACGAGACGCTGCAACACCTCGAGGAGTTTATGCACATCGTAAAAAGATAGCCCCGTGGTGGGTTCATCAATCAAGTAGAGCGTTTTGCCCGTGGCGCGGCGCGACAGTTCAGCCGCCAATTTCAAGCGTTGGGCTTCGCCCCCAGAGAGGGTCGGTGCCGTTTGCCCTAGTTTGAGATAGCCCAAGCCCACATCCACGAGGGTTTGCAGCTTGCTCACTGCCTTGGGGATATTTTCAAAAAAGGCCAGTGCTGTCTCGGCGGTCATATCCAAGACATCAGCAATCGAGCAGCCCTTGTACTTCACTTGCAGGGTATCGCGATTGTAGCGTGCCCCCTTGCACACCTCACACTGCACATAGACATCGGGCAAAAAGTTCATTTGAATTACATTCACCCCTTGGCCAGCGCAGGCTTCACAGCGTCCGCCCTTGATATTGAAGGAAAATTGCCCTGGTTTATAGCCCCGTGCCTTGGCCTCTACGGTTTGACTAAAGACTTCACGGATAACATCAAACACCCCAATGTAGGTGGCAGGGTTCGAGCGGGGGGTGCGCCCAATGGGGGATTGGTCAATGACAATGACTTTATCAATGGCATTTAAGCCTTCAATCTCGCCAAGTCCCTTGGGCAGGGGCACATTGTGACCAAGATGGTGCTGCAGGGCAGGATAGAGGACTTCATGCATGAGGGTGGATTTCCCCGACCCCGATACCCCCGTCAGACACACCAGCTTACCGAGGGGAATTTCTACGGTGATGTTCTTGAGATTATTGCGAGATACCTGTTTGAGAATTAGGGATTGACCATTCCCCGGCCGGCGATCGCTGGGGGTTTCAATGCGCTTGCGCCCCGACAGATAAGCCCCCGTCAGGGAGTCGGGATGATTGAGAATCGCCTCTAGGCTGCCTTGAGCCACAATCTGGCCGCCGTGGATCCCCGCCCCTGGACCAATATCAACAATGTGATCGGCAGCGCGGATCGTGTCCTCATCGTGTTCGACAACAATGAGTGTATTCCCCAAATCCCGCAGGCGAAACAGCGTTTGCAGCAGGCGATCGTTATCCCGCTGATGCAAGCCAATGCTGGGTTCATCAAGGACATAGAGCACCCCCGTCAGGCCAGAGCCAATTTGAGTGGCCAAGCGAATGCGTTGGGCTTCACCACCAGAGAGGGTGGCCGCACTGCGATCCAGCGTCAGGTAATCTAGTCCCACATCCACGAGAAACTGTAATCGCGCGGTCACTTCCCGCAGGGCCAGCTCCGCAATCTGCTGTTGGCGGGCGCTCAGTTGGAGCGATCGCAGCCGTGCCAAACACTCGCGAATCGAGACACTGGTGAGATCCGTGAGGCGATATTGCCCCAAGCGCACTGCTAGGGCGGCGGGTTTTAGGCGTTGACCACCACAGGCGGGGCAGGTTTGATTGACTTGGTACTCTTCCAGCTTTTGGCGGTAGGCCTCAGAGGTGGCTTCGCGGTAATGTCGCTCCAAAATTGGGATCACCCCTTGAAATTGGCGGTAGTAGTCCCGTTTGCGATAGCGGGAATCGGCGGGGATGAGAATTGGGGTATCGGTGCCGTAGAGGATAATCTCCCGTTGCAACTCCGTGAGGCGGTACCACGGTGTATGGATGTCAAAGCCAAAGGCCTCAGCAACGCCCCAGAGGAGAGCAAGGTAGTAATCATGTTCTTTCTCGGCCCAGGGGGCGATCGCCAGATAGACCGGTAGTTCAGGATTGGGGACAATCAACTCCGGGCTAAATTTGCGCAAATAGCCCAAGCCATGGCACTCTGGACAGGCACCGTAGGGGGAGTTAAAGGAAAACAGCCGCGGCGATAGCTCATCCATCACTGCCCCATGCTCCGGACAGGCAAAATTTTCGGAAAATAGGAGGGTTTGACCCTCAGCCTCACCCTCGCGGGGTACCACACTGACCATTGCTGTGCCGTTGGCATGGTGCAACGCCGTTCGCAGCGAGTCCGCTAAGCGTTCCTCAATCCCCGGCTTCAGCACAAGGCGATCGACAACAATTTCAATCGTGTGGGCATGGTTTTTATCCAGTTCAATGGCATCACTGAGGTCGCGCACCTCGCCATCAATCCGAACCCGCACAAAACCTTCACTGGCTAGACTCGCTAGCAGCTTCTTGTGGGTGCCCTTCTTGCCCTTGACAATGGGTGCTAAGACTTGAAAGCGGGTCTGAGGGGGCAACTGCATCACCTGATCCACCATTTCATCAATGGCTTGGGGGCGAATCGAGCGATCGCAATGGGGGCAATGGGGTTCACCCGCACGGCCATAGAGCAGCCGCAGGTAGTCATAGATTTCCGTGACTGTGCCCACCGTCGAGCGAGGATTGTGGGAAGTGGACTTTTGATCAATGGAAATCGCTGGACTCAGCCCCTCAATGGCATCCACATCCGGCTTATCCAACTGGCCGAGGAATTGCCGCGCATAGGCACTGAGGGACTCCACATAGCGGCGTTGCCCTTCAGCAAAAATCGTGTCAAAGGCCAGAGAGGACTTACCGGAACCAGAAACCCCTGTCATCACAATCAGGCGATCGCGGGGCAGATCGAGGTCAATGTTTTTCAGATTATGCTGCCGTGCACCCCGAACCCGAATTTCACCCGTAGGCACTGGATCGCCCATGCTGCAAACTGCGAATGTTAAAAAACGTTACTTGAGGGTTATTATAGCAACGCTGCCAGACCCGTTTGGCACCATCCAATAAAAAAGCGGGGTGTGGTTTCCCCGCTGTGAGTGTGACTTAGGTTACTTGCGGTGAACCCAGTGAGTCTGAGGGATTCACCGCTGGATTGGGCTTAGTAGTCGAAGTCACCGCCCATGCCGGCACTGGCACCCGCAGGATTGTTGTCCTTGGGTTCGGGTTTGTCAACGATGATGCACTCGGTGGTCAGCACCATACCGGCAATAGAGGCCGCATTTTGCAGAGCCGAGCGGGTGACTTTGGCAGGGTCAACGATACCAGCATCGAACATGTTGACATATTCATCTTTGGCGGCATCATAACCCACATCGAAGGGTTTTTCTTTGACCCGTTCGACAATGATGGCACCGTTTTGACCCGCGTTTTCAGCGATGCGACGCAGGGGAGCGCTAAGGGCACGCTCAACAATGTTGGCACCAATCAGTTCTTCACCCGTCAGGTGCTCAGCCGCCCAGTTGCTCAACTCAGGCGCCAAGTGCACCAAGGTGGTACCGCCACCGGGAACGATCCCCTCTTCCACAGCGGCTTTGGTGGCGTTAATCGCATCTTCCAGACGGAGTTTGCGATCTTTCATTTCGGTTTCAGTGGCAGCACCAACTTTAATCACCGCCACACCACCAGCGAGTTTGGCTAACCGCTCCTGCAGTTTTTCTTTGTCGTAGCTGGAGTCGGTTTCTTCGATTTGGCGACGGATTTGCTCGCAGCGAGCTTTGACGGCTTTTTCATTGCCTTCGGCCACAATCGTGGTGTGATCTTTGGTGATGGTGATGCGGCGAGCTTTACCGAGCATATCTAGCTTGGCATTTTCCAGCTTCAGACCGGCATCTTCGGTGATCACTTGACCCGCTGTGAGGACGGCAATATCTTCGAGCATTGCTTTACGGCGATCGCCAAAGCCGGGAGCTTTCACCGCAGCCACATTCAAGACACCGCGCAGACGGTTGACCACGAGGGTCGCCAAGGCTTCTTTCTCGATGTCTTCAGCAATGATCACCAGCGGTTTACCGGCGCGAGCCACTTGTTCGAGGATCGGCACCAGATCTTGCACTAAGGTAATTTTCTTGTCGGTGATCAGCACGAAGGGTTCATCAAGCACCGCTTCCATGCGCTCGGTGTCGGTGGCAAAGTAGGGGGAGATGTAGCCCTTGTCAAAGCGCATCCCCTCAGTGACCTCGAGTTCGGTGGTCATGGATTTGCCTTCTTCGAGGGAGATCACGCCTTCTTTGCCCACTTTGTCCATGGCATCGGCAATCATCCGACCCACTTCTTCATCGTTACCGGCAGAGATCGCTGCCACTTGGGCAATGGCTTTGGAATCTTCCACCGGACGGGCATGTTCAGCAATTTTTTCGACAAGGAAGTGGGTGGCTTTGTCAATCCCGCGTTTCAGGGCAATGGGGTTAGCACCGGCAGCCACGTTGCGCAGCCCCTCTTTCACCATGGCATGGGCAAGAACCGTTGCCGTAGTTGTACCGTCACCGGCAGCATCATTGGTTTTCGAGGCGGCTTGGCGGATCAGCGCCACACCGGTGTTTTCAATGTGATCTTCCAGTTCAATTTCCTTGGCGATCGTCACCCCGTCGTTGACAATTTGGGGAGCGCCAAATTTTTTCTCCAGAACCACGTTCCGCCCTTTGGGACCAAGGGTCACGGCCACGGATTCAGCCAAGATGTCCATCCCTTTTTCGAGGGCACGACGAGCATTTTCGTTGTAGATAATGCGCTTCGCCATAGGTGTTTCCTACCTCAATCGTTCAACAGTGATGAAAAATCGCACAGAAATGAAGGAGTGTCAGCGACTTAGCCAACAATGGCCAAGATGTCTTTTTCCGAGAGGAGAACGTAGTCTTCGCCCGCTAGTTTCACTTCAGTACCGGCATATTTGGAGTACAGCACTTTGTCCCCCACTTTCACATCCATGGGCTGACGCTTGCCGTCTTCAGTGAGTTTGCCAGGACCAACGGCGGTCACTTCGCCCACTTGGGGTTTTTCACGGGCGTTGTCGGGCAGGAGGATGCCCCCTGCGGTACGTTCTTCACTTTCGCTGACTTTGACAAAAATGCGATCGCCCAAAGGCTTCACAGTTGAAACGCTTAGAGATACGGCTGCCATAGCGTACTGTTCTCCCAATTGTAAGAGTATGGATTGATAGCACTCACTGCACGGCTCATCGCGCAGTTTCTGGGGGGCAAGAGCATCACTTGCAATTGTTTAGCACTCTCACCCTTCGAGTGCTAATGTAGCGAGAGAGGGTTGGCGATCGCAACTCCTGTTGCAGTACGGTTTTCCGAACGGAACTTTAGCTCTTTAGTCCCGTTGTGGCAATGCCGCGAATCAGTTGCCGCTGACCCAAGATAAACAAAATCATCACCGGCACAGTGGCAATCACCGCCGCCGCCATCATCAACGGCCAATCATTGGTGAACTGCTCCTGAAAATTGGCCAAGGAAAGCTGCACCGTGATCAGCTCTGGCTTGGTGGTAAAGACCAAGGGCTTAAAGAGATCATTCCACTCCCCAATGAAGGTGAAGATAAAGAGTGTGACCAAGGCCGGTCGGCTCAGGGGCAAGAGAATATGCCAGAGCACTTGCCAGCGATTGGCTCCATCCAAGAGGGCGGCCTCCTCAAGGGCAACGGGCAATGTGAGAAAAAACTGCCGCATCAAAAAGACGCCAAAGCCATTGGCCGCCGTCGGCAAGATCAAGGCGCCATAGGTATTGATCAGATGACCCGCCTTGAGGATGAGGAAAATTGGGATTACCAAAAGTTGAAATGGGATCACTAGGGTTGCCAGCATCAGCAGCAACATCGTCTGTTGCCCCGGAAACGAAAGTCGCGCAAGGGCGTAACCCGCTAGGGCTGAGGTCACCAACTGGAGCGCCGTTACCGCCAAAGCCACAAACGTTGAGTTGGCAAAGGCCAAGATAAAGTGTCCCTGCTGCCATGCTGCCTGATAGCTCTGCCATGTCCAGCCTTGGGGTGGCAACAATTGGGTAGGTAGGGTTCCCGGTGGCCAGCCCGACGTACAGAGCACCACCAGTAGGGGGCTGAGAACCAGCAACGCCCCCAGTGTCAATACTAGGGTCAACCCCAAGGAGTGACCCCTGCCCAAGAGCCGTTTCAGCCCATCCACAACCTTCCGCTCCCCAAACAAAACCCTGCGCCCTTCGGAAAGCCAGCCTCTTGGCGAGGGCTGCATGTCCAATTCTCCCTCATCCCTGCTTTAACTGCCAGTGAGGTACATTCTCCTTCCCCCTTTCATAGAGATTTATCTGCCCCACTCAGGGGGTTGGGAGGGCGCTTGAGGACATCCTTGCAATCAAGATTTTGCTCAAGACGCTATCAAGGGAGCACTATACCACCCTTTGCGTCTCGCAAGAGAGTGTTTGACCACCCTCCTGAGGACTTGCTTATTCAAAGTGCTGCAGGCACAGAGACCGATTCCAAGACAAAGCTTTGAGTTTCCTCCCCAAGTTTGCATAGGAGACAAGCTGTGCCAGTTAGAGAAGTTGCAATTGTCCACCCTTGTGGAGTGTCCAGTAATGACTCATCTGTACAACCCAAATCCTGCTGTTATTTACCGCTGGGTGATGAGTTCTTGCCTTGTTGGTTTAGGATGTGCAACCCTGCACTTAGCTCCTGTAACTGCCCAAATTGCCGTCTATGAAGGGCGGCGTGTCACCGGGGATGTTACCATGACACTTCCCGACGGCAGCACCTACAAAGGGGAATTGCTCAATGGTCGTTTTAATGGCCAAGGTATCCTCACAATGGCCAATGGCAACCGCTATGAAGGGGAATTTCGCAATGGACGCTACCACGGTCAGGGGGTGCTCACCTATGCCGATGGGGGACGCTACGAAGGGGGTTTTGTGGATGGCATCTTCAATGGCAAGGGCACTCTCCAACTGGCCAATGGTCAACGCTACGAGGGCACGTTTCTCAATGGTCAATACCATGGGGAGGGGGTGCTCACCTTTCCCGACGGTACCCGCTATGAGGGGCAGTTTCTAGCGGGCAAGTATCATGGAACTGGAACGCTCTCCTTCGGAGATGGCACAAGCTATGCCGGACAGTTTCGCAATGGCTTATTTGAAGGACAGGGGGTCTTTACGCTACCGGATGGCTCCCGCATTGTGGCCACATGGCGCAATGGTCGCCGCGAACCCCGCTAATCTGCTTCAATCAGGCTGTGAGTGATCCGCTGACGGCGGCGCTAAGTCCCTACGCCCGCTTTGGGGTGCGCCTTGGCCTTGAACCCATCCAAGCGCTGCTGAGTGCTTTGGGGTCTCCCCAGTTACAGGTGCCCTTGATCCACGTTGCGGGGACAAATGGCAAAGGGTCGGTGTGTGCCTATTTGGATAGTGTTTTGCGGGCGGCGGGCTATCGCACGGGACGTTATACTTCACCCCATCTGTTGAGTTGGTGTGAGCGCATTTGTGTCGATGGTGAACCCATTGCCCCTGAGGTCTTTTTGACCTTGATTCAACACATTAAAGCGGTACTGCCACAGGTGGCTTATCCCCCCAGTCAGTTTGAAGTGATCACGGCGGCGGCATGGTTGTATTTTGCCCAGCAGCGGGTGGATGTGGCGGTGATAGAGGTGGGCTTGGGGGGGCGCTTGGATGCCACCAATGTATGTCAGCCCCCTTTGGTGAGTGTGATTACCTCCATCGGTTGGGATCATTGGCAGCGGTTGGGCAATACCTTGGGGGCGATCGCTGGCGAAAAAGCAGGTATTCTCAAGCCGGGCGTGCCAGCCGTCATTGGCCCTGTTCCCCCCGAGGCAGAGGCGGTGATTGCGCAGCGTTTGGAAGCTTTGGGGTGCCCAGCGATCTGGCCAGAACCAGCCCAGTGGTGTGCAAAGCGGCCGGGATGGGCGATTTGGAGGGGGATGGAGTACCCCTTGCCCTTGGCTGGAGAAATGCAGTTGGTCAATTCAGCGATCGCGATCGCCACGCTACAACAGTTACAATCTCAAGGCTGGCAGATTTCCCGAGAAGCGATTCAACAGGGAATGGCGCAAACCCGCTGGCCGGGACGACTGCAATGGTTACAGTGGCAAGGGCGCAAACTGCTCATTGATGGTGCCCACAATGCTCCTGCCGCCGCCTACCTACGGCAATACGTGGATCAACTGGGCTGGACAGAGGTGACATGGGTGGTGGGGATGCTCGCCAATAAGGATCATGAGGGGATTCTCAAACATCTCCTGCGAGGGGGCGATCGCCTGTGGTTGGTACCCGTACCGGATCACGCTAGCGCTGACTTAGAGGACTTGAAGGCACTTGCCTACACCTGTTGCCCTGAGTTAGGGGAATGCCGTCTTTTTAAGGAGGTGACTGAGGCACTCGATAGGGCAGGCGATCGCTGTGTGGTCTGTGGCTCCCTTTACTTAATTGCTGGCGTTTTGGGGGCGATCGCAAGCAAAGGTTCTCAAGCAACTAGACTTTGACGCTCATCCCGCTAACGCTAGGCGTATAGCAGGAGATTCCCCGTTCACAGAGTCTTGACTAGATGACCCGAAAGTCATCCCCGCCAGAACCTCTCTAGGGGCACTCATGCCAACGGATTGATAAGGAGACACTTATTTCTACGGCACAGAGCCAAACGATTTCCTCAAAGCCCATGCCCATGACTTTGTGCCCCAAGGGCAAATTCTCTCCCTCGCCGAAGGGGAAGGGCGTAATGCCGTCTATCTTGCTCAAGAACGGGGAGTTTCCATTACTACCTATCACTGCGATCTGCGGGATGTTGACCTTGGTGAAAATGCGTGGGATGGGATTATTGTTATTTTTTGCCATCTGCCACCGGAGCGGAACGGTAAAATCAAGGTAACGTTGTCCTATTGCTATGCCGCCGCGACGCACCCGTAGCCAAGTCATTATTCTCGATGCCCTTAGAGCCAGTGGCCGAGCGCTCTCGGCACAGGAACTATTTTTGGAACTACGGCAGCGGCAAACTCCCCTAGGACTAGCAACGGTCTATCGCACCCTCGATAGTCTGCGCATCAATGGTGAGGTGCAAGCACGGGCGTTGCCCAGTGGCGAATTGGTCTATAGCCTCGTGCAGCAGGATCAACACTACCTCACCTGTTTGCACTGTGGGGCATCGATTCAGATTAACTGCTGCCCAGTCCAGCACTTAGAAGCTGAGCTACAACAGTCCTACCATTTTGAGATTTTCTACCATACCCTTGAGTTTTTCGGTCTTTGTGCCAAGTGCCAAGTGATGGCGCAGCGCTGAAGCGGTATTCTGGATCAGGCGCGTCTTCGGAAAGTGGTGTGATTGAATTTGCCAACTGTACCTGGACACGGGCGATCGCCCAAGGCTGGGAAAATCCCTATCGCGTTCGCTATGCCAGCAATTTAGACGATGGCCCTTGGCATGGCATGCCCCTTGGTGGCTTTGGCGCGGGCTGTATTGGTCGTTCCTCGGCCGGGGACTTTAACCTTTGGCACCTTGATGGCGGTGAGCACCTCTTTGGCACCCTGCCCGCCTGTCAATTTAGTCTTTTTGAGCGGGGAGAGCAAACCCAAGCCTACGCCCTAGGGACTCCCCCTAACGATGGCCGCCTCAGCACTTGGCAATGGTATCCGGCTGGCAAAGGTATCTACGCTGCCCGCTATCCCCGCAGTTGGTTTGTCTATGAGGGGGTCTTTAGCGCCCAGATCACCTGCGAACAGTTTTCACCGATTCTGCCCCACAACTACCAAGAAACCAGTTACCCCGTGGCGGTGTTTCTGTGGACGTTTAGCAATCCCACGGATCAGCCCCTCACCCTCAGCTTGATGTTCTCGTGGCAAAATACCGTCGGTTGGTTTCGCAATACCACCCCTTCCTCTGCTATTGAAATCCGCGATGATGGCAGCCCCGTCTATACCTACACGCCCCCTTGGGGTCAAAGTGACGGCAATTTTAATGAACTGATTCAAACAGAGTCCTACCAAGGTTGGCGACTGCGCCGTACGCCCCACCCGAACCCACCCCAAGAAGGCGATGGTGAATGGGCAGCATTGGTTCCCACAGGCCTTGGTGAGTTTTTTGGCTGTAGTCGCTGGCAGCCAGAGGGGGATGGGGCACAACTGTGGCAATCATTTTCGGGGGATGGTTCCCTACCAATTGTCAATGATCCAACCCCAGCGGCAGCGGGAGAACAGGTGGCCGCCGCCTTTGCGGTGCGCTTTGCCTTGGCACCTAGGGAAACAAAACAAATTCCCGTGGTCTTGGCGTGGGACTTTCCTGTGACTGAGTTTGGCAAGGGCGTGATCTATTACCGTCGCTACACGGATTTTTGCGATCGCAGTGGCACCAATGCTATCACCCTTGCCGCCCGTGGCCTAGAGCATTACAAGGAATGGCAACAGCAGATTCGCACTTGGCAAGCGCCAATTCTCACCCACCCCGATTGGCCCGACTGGTTCAAGATGGCACTGTGTAATGAGCTATACGTCCTCAGTAGTGGTGGAACGCTTTGGAGTGCCGCCAGCGATCGCGACCCCGTGGGGCAGTTCGCCGTTCTAGAATGCCTTGACTACCGCTGGTATGAAAGTCTGGATGTGCGGCTCTATGGCTCCTTTGCCCTGCTGCAACTGTGGCCAGAACTGGAAAAATCCGTAATGCGTGCCTTTGCGCGGGCGATTCCCACCGCTGATCCCACCCGGAGAATCATTGGCTACTTCTATCGCGGCGACCCCGAAACCGCCTACAAAGCGCCTCGTAAACTGGCCAATGCCGTGCCCCACGATCTCGGTGCGCCCAATGAGCATCCTTGGGAAAGGACGAACTACACTGCTTATCAGGACTGCAATCTTTGGAAGGATTTAGCTTCTGACTTTGTCCTTTTGGTCTATCGCGACTTTTTGTTTACTGGGCAGACGGATCTCGACTTTGCCCGTGAGTGCTGGCCGGCTGTGGTGGCCGCCTTGGCCTATTTGAAACAATTTGACCACGATGGCGATGGCCTGCCAGAAAATGGCGGTGCCCCGGATCAAACCTACGATGACTGGAAGCTACAGGGGGTCAGTGCCTACTGTGGTGGCTTGTGGTTGGCAGCCCTCGAGGCAGCGATCGCCCTCGGCACGATTCTCCAACAACCGCAGGTGGAGACCTACCGCCAGTGGCTCAAGCAAGCTCGCCCCCGCTACCATCAACTGCTGTGGAATGGCGAGTACTACCGTCTTGATACCGGCAGTGGTTCCGATGTGATCATGGCGGATCAACTGTGTGGCCAGTTCTATGCCCAACTCTTGGGTTTGGCGGATATTGTGCCCCCAGACTGTTGCGATCGCGCCCTGCGGAAAATTTACGACACCTGTTTTCTCGAATTTCACAATGGCCAGTTGGGTGCCGCCAATGGTCTTTTGCCCAATGGTCAACCCGAAAACCCCCACGCTACCCATCCCCTTGAAGTCTGGACAGGGATTAACTTTGGCTTGGCCGCCTTTTTGTGGCTGCGGGGTATGACCCGCGAAGCATGGCATTTAGCCGAAGTAGTTGTCCGCCAAGTCTACGATAATGGTCTGCAATTTCGTACACCGGAGGCGATTACGGCCAATGGTACCTTCCGTGCCTGTATGTATCTACGCCCCATGGCTATCTGGGCACTGGCTCTCGTCAGTCAGGGATCACGATCCACCTAAAAATTTTGTAATCTATTTTACATTGTTTCAATTTGTGAAGCCGCGACAATGGTGACCAATGGGCTGCCCGTCTATGATAGTGGGTAGCGCGTCAACAGCCACTTCTTTAGATAACCTATGGATAACCTCAGCCAACGTTACCTACGTCTGTGCCAAGCCTATAGCCAACTGGCAGAACGCTATACCAAACTCGATATTGACCACATGACGCTGCGGGAAAAGCTCGTCCCCTTTTTGATGGCCTTCAAATATTACAAGCAGATGAGTGAGCAACTCGTTGCTGAAAAAGAAGCCCTGCAGCGGGAACTCAACGACCTGCGCGATCGCTACCAGTTGCTCGTGAGTCAAAACGGCAATGCCCCCATCAATGAAGAACTGCTCAGTGCCCTTGCTGAAGCAGAGGAGCAGATGGGACTCATTGAAGAAACCCTCAAAGAACAGGAGGCTGACCCGGATCCCAACCTGCTTCCCATTGAAAAGCAATTGCTGGAAGAATATACAAAGGGGAGTGGTGATTTTCAAGCGCTGCTTCCACAATCGTCGAGTCACTCCGGGGTTACTGCCTAGATGCTCTGGCCAGCCAGTGAAGAATTTGCTGCCCTCTGTCGTACCCAATTAGAACTCGTTGTTAACAGCTTGGGTGCCTCTTCACTGGCGGTCTATCTGAGTGAAACCCTTAACGACTCCCCCTCATGGTCTCCCGTTGCTGTCTATCCAGAGGCGGCACCCCCCCTGAGCTTACCGTTTCCCCCGACCCTACCACCGCCAACGCAAGCAGCAGAGACCCCGTTAAGCCATCGCCCTCAACAGGTCGTCTCGTCCTTGGCCAATCAACTGATCCTGCCCCTGATGTACCAAAATTGGGTCTTGGGGGTACTGGTGGCGCAGCGGCAACACCGTCCTTGGCTGGCGGCAGAGCAGGCACAATTGCAACAGGTGGCGCAAACACTGGCGATCGCCTGCGTCTTGGATCAACGGCAACAATGGCTCAGCCACTCCCCTGCTAGCACACTGGATCAGCAGCAACAGCGCTTTGATGACCTGCTCCATCAACTGCGCAATCCCGTGGCCGCCATTCGCACCTTTGTCAAGCTCCTGCTCAAACGGTTGGAACCCGATCACCAGGGGCGCCCCCTCGCCGAAGGCATTGCCAAGGAAACAGAGCGGCTCATGGCATTGTTGGAGGACTATCGCCAACAGGGCAACGATATTCCCGTCCTCACGGGCAGCCAGCCCCTACCCCTTGCGGGTAAACCCCTCGATCTAGTTGAAACCCTCTCGCCGCTGATCACCGCCGCCCAAGCCCGTGCGGAAATGGAAGGCAAAACCTTTGTGGTCGAAATGCCACCCCAACTCCCCCCGATCTGGCTAGAGGAACGGGTGCTGCCGGAGGTGGTGGGGAATCTGCTAGACAATGCCTTTAAGTACACCCCCAAAGGCGGCACGATTGGTCTGCACTTGACCCCCACAGCTGCAGGTTTAGAGTTAACGGTTTGGGATACCGGCTGTGGAATTCCTCTGGAGGTGCAGCCGCGCCTCTTTGAACGGGGCTACCGCGGGATTCAAGCCGACAGTGGGATTGAGGGCAGTGGCCTTGGCTTAGCAATTGCTCAAGATCTGCTGCGTCCCTATGGTCTCAGTCTGCGGGTCACCAGTCCCTACGAGGGCGATCGCGGTACGGCCTTTACGTTGACAATTCCCTTGCCAATGAAGGTGGAACGATGAGTGCTCTGAAACAGCGCCTCGCCAAAATCAGCAGTCAGGGGCATCAATTCCTTGTGGCGATCTTTGCCCTACCCCTATTGATCTCCGCCACAACGGGAATCGCCCATCGTCTTGGACGCAGTTGGTTTGGGCTATCTAAAGACTTTGGGCGGGCGATGATGACCCTTCATGAAGGCCGCTATCTGGGGGAATGGGGCGTGCCGCTCTATGTGTTGGTCATTGGTTTAGGCTTGCTGGGAATCATTGCCACGGGTTTGGGTCTCCTGTGGGGGCGATCGCTGCCGGCGCAGTGGTCAGCACGGCGGCTGCATCATCTTTTGGCTGCCATTGCAGCATTGCCCTTGCTCGTGAGTGCCACGACGGGAATGGCCTATCGCCTTGGCCGCAACTGGTTTGGCCTCTCCAAAGAACAGGCGGCGATTTTCCTGAGCCTGCATCAGGGAACCTATTGGGGCGAGGTGGGGCGTCCCTTCTATGTTCTTTTGGTGGGTCTGAGTTTGCTGACACTTCTGGCCACGGGACTCTCGATGCTGACTCTCCTGCGACGGCTGCCCCACTGGCGTCCTAGGGTGACCCCGGAGACCTAGCTGCGAAATGTTACAAACTATGAGCAGGCGTTGCCAAAGGTAAGCGCCTATGGAGTAATAAATACAGCACTTGATCGCGACTGTTATTCCACAAAGGAGTTGTTCATGGCGCTGACCGATACCCAAGTTTACGTTGCCCTTGTGATTGCGCTGCTGCCTGCGGTGTTGGCATTTCGGCTGTCCACTGAGTTGTACAAGTAGTTGCACCTGTTATCGCTAACTGGCTGCATAACGTCATTTCTCCAAACTAAAATTTATCAGGCGGTTCCCGATGTTGTTGCTAAGACAGGGGGGCTGCTTTTTTCTTTTTATACTGATAGACAACTCGCCGTTCATGGTTTAGTCATGGTTCACTCTCCTCGAAAAATTCCTGCGATCGCTTGGGAAGCGGGTGCCAAAATTGCAGTGAATCTGATCCTGCTCGCCTTTGCCCTAGGGGCGATCGCCAAGCTGGTGCCCTATCAACTCAGTCAACTGCAAAAGCTCCATGCCCTCGAAGCAGAAGTGGCGCAGCTGGAGGCACGAGTTAAGGAATTGCAACTGGAACAGGAGCGCGATCGCCAACCCCAAGCACGGCAGCGCATTGCCCAAGAGGAGGCCAATTTAATTGCTGCCAATCAGCGGCGGATCATCTGGGTACAACCTAAAAACCCCAAGCAAGAACCGGACTAAGCCCAGCCTACAACAAGGCCAAGACTAAACCACAGACACCACAGAGGGCAGCACTGAGGGACGCATAGGTCATTTTCCGTTTTTGCCGCTTGTACTGCTGGCTAAGTTGATCCTCAACACTCAAGGAAATGATGAATTTTTGTCCCCGCTTTTGTGGCTTTTGCAGGCGGAGTATCCCCCCCTGATCCGAGGCCATGCCCACCACTGAAACAGGTTGCCCCAAGGGCAGCACCCACTCCTGATAGCGATAACCCAGCGTCGTCGTGCTACCAAACCGCCAATTCAATGACAAGAACCCCAAGGAGAAGGCAAAGGAATGGGGTTTATCCGCAGGCCGCAGTTCGTCTAAGACCTGCAGTGCTTCAATCTCAGCGCCGAGGGGGTTTACCTCAATTTCCCCCTGATGATCTCGCAGAAAAAATAGGGTTGACTGCTCATGGCGGCCAATAATTTCCGACTGGCGTTCTCGACGATTGTGGCGATCGCTCCCCTCTTTTTCATACTCACGGCTGATGATTGTTTTGTAATAAACACAGGGAATACGCTTCACTTCCGAGAGCAAGGGTTGAGACGTGGTGACTTGGCCAACCACCTGCACGTACTCGCGCCAACTGCCGCTACCGATTTCCTGAGCCACCTGTTGCTGGCATTGCTGTAACTCACGAATAGAGCTAGGGTTGGCCACCTTCATTGCCTTTAACTTCAGCCGATAATAGCCCTCAAGGGCAAAGAGAAAGGCCGACCCCGTTAAGCAAAGGTGAGCAATAACCCCCATGACTGGCGCTCAATTCCTCTCTGATGGTTTTAGAGAGAACTGTCTTAACTCAAGGATAATAAACCAATGGTGAGGCCAAAGAGACCATCAACAACGAGTGTACTCAAGACAGCGCCCATAAATCCCCACACGGGCAAGACAGCGGGATAGCCACGGCGAATCTGAGATTCAAAGAGGGGCAATAGACCAATGAGGAGTAAACTCAGGCTCAAGAGAACCCCCCACACCTGGCCACTAAAGGTTTGGGCTTGGGCGATCGCCTGCCCCAGCATCTCCTGAACGGAGATCAAATCTCCTTCGAGGTACATAATCGCACGCCAATGGGGAATCACATCAATGAGGTAAAAGTAGGCATCGGTGATGGCCGTGCCCAGAAAAGACCCCAAAAAAAAGAACACCCCCACCAGTTGCTGCCGCTGCCGTAGGTGCCAGAGCATGAGCGGAATGGGGAGCGCCTCAATGGGCAAATGCCACAGGGGTTCCCAGCGCAACCACCCCCAGTAGAGCGACCCTGCCCCCCAGCACCAGCTAAATCCATAGAGCATCTCCCCCCAATAGCGGCAGTGGGATTGACGCTGGAGATAGAAACTGAGGCCTAGAAGCAGCGGCGTCAGAGCCAAACTCAGCCAAGGCTGTGTCCGCACGAGGGGCGCTTCAATAAACACGGGAACCGACACCAAGAAGGCAGCAAAGCCAAAAAGGAACCAAGCCAGACGTGAGCCAAGGCGCAGCGCAGGAAAAACCGAGGGGGACGTAAGAGCAGTCAAGGGAATATCAGGAATTGTTAACTTTTATTTCTTTCCTTTAAGGTATCACAGGCTGGAACGTCGTGGTCGGGGCGATCGCCGAGGGGCTTTTGAACGCGCTTTGCGCCGCAGTGTTTCTGATAGATCAATAAAGGCATCCCGCTGCAAAATGGGGTAGGTGCCAATCCAGAGGCGATGGCGGGGCAGGAAAACTTCAGAAATCAGTTCAATCTCTGCCAGATCAGGACGACGGGAGAGAACCAGCATTTCCGCTGCATCGCCGGGGCGAATCCCTCGATGTTGACGCAGTAACTTGGCCTGCACTCTGGTTTCAAAGCCGGTTTTATCACCAATCTCCAGATTCAAGCAGCGTTCACGGTTCTCGATAATCACCAGTTGCCCCTTGTCGTTCACCGTCTCCTCTTTGCCCACCAATTCTTCGGTGACATAGACATCCAAGACGCGCCCGCGCCAAAAACCCCCATAGGGAAACCGCCGATGGCGACGATTGCGAAATGAGGCCAACACTGCCGGTGCCCAGAGCCAATAGAGACCTGCAATCAGACCCAAAACCAGTTGGGTGCTATCCCCTAAAAAATTCAAACCAAAAGCAACAATGGCCACCGCTACCACAGAGAAGGTTAAGCGTCGTAGAAAGTCCTGAAGTTTGCCCCAAACATAGCGATACTGGGAACCCGTGGCCACCAGTGGCACCAATTGACGGACTTTTTCTTGGGTGAGGGGAATGAGCACAACCAGTTAGGGCGTAGGCGTTGTCTCCAGTGTATTCGTGGCGGGACGAGGCGGCTGGCGATCGCGCCACCAAGCAAGGAGGGTACTGGCAATAAAAATACTGGAGTAGGCTCCCGTCGTGAAACCAATGATCAGCGCTAGGGCAAAGTAGCGCAGCGTGTCGCCGCCAAAGATGAAGATGGTAATCAATGGCAGCAGGGTCGTTAGGGTGGTATTAATCGAGCGGCCAAGGGTTTGCACCACTGCCTGATCCACCACCTCTTTAATGCCGAGATCAGGGTAGAGCTTCAGGGTTTCTCGCACGCGATCGTAGATGACCACCGTATCGTTCACAGAAAAGCCAATGATGGTGAGCAGCGCCACAATGAAGAGACTGTCAATTTCCACCCCTGCCACGAGTCCCAAAATGGCAAACACCCCCGTGGTCACCAACACATCGTGGACAAGGGCGACAAGGGCAAAACAGGCGTAGTCAAACTGAAAACGCAGCGTGAGATAGATCGTAATGCCAATAAACGACACCAAGAGCGCCAGCAACCCCGATCGCAGGATTTCTTCGCCAAGGGTAGGGCCAACGGTCTCAATCTGCGTTTTCTGGGGGTCAAAGTCACCAATTTTCTGCGTGAGGGCAGCACTGAGGCGAGTGCGCTGATCCACATCGAGGGGTACCGTCCGAATACTCACCCCGTACTGATCAATAATTTGCAGACTGCTGTTGCCTAGGCCTTGCTGATTAAGCACTTGACGCACCACATCAATATCAATCGGCTGAGAACAGGTCTGCATAGCGCTACAGGCCAGTTCAAATTGCAGCCGTGTGCCACCGATAAAATCCAAGCCCAAGCGCAGGGGACTTCCTAGGGATACCCAAGAGATGGCCATTGCCACAAGGCCACTGAGAATGACTACTAGGGATAAACCCCACCAGAGCGATCGCTGGCGATTGACACTAAAGCTCATCGAAAGCTCTCCAGTTTTGGACAGAACCAATTGGGCTTACGTAGACTGGGAATGCTAATGGCGTAAAACAAGAACGTGCGACTACAGGTGAGAGCCGTAAACATACTAATGCCAATGCCGATGGCAAGGGTCACAGCAAAACCGCGCACAAACCCTGTCCCCAAGGCAAAGAGGGCAGCACAGGCAATCAAGGTGGTGACATTGCTATCGAGAATACTGGCAAAGGCGCGATCGAACCCCGATTCAACGGCACGGTAGAGGGTTTTGCCTGCCCGTAACTCCTCGCGGGTGCGCTCAAAAATCAGCACATTGGCATCCACCGCCATACCAATACTGAGAATAAAGCCCGCAATCCCCGGCAGTGTCAGCGTCACCCCAAACAGCAGAAACGCTGCATAGGTAAAGATGGCGTAGAGAATCAGGGCAATGTCGGCAATCAATCCCGGCAGGCGGTAGTAGGCCACCATAAAGATCAGCACCAGCACCAAGCCCGCCAAACCGGCATAGAGGCTATCGCGAATGCTATCTTGACCCAGCGAAGCCCCCACCGTGCGGTTTTCCACCACCTCGAGGGGAACGGGCAGCGCCCCCCCTTGTAACTGAATGGCTAAATCATTGGCAGTTTGGGCAGTGAAGCCACCGGAAATCTCTGCACTGCCGCCAACAATCCCTGTTTCTGCATATTCCACCGCCACCGTTGGCGCACTAATCAGGCGATCGTCAAGAAAAATCCCCAGACTGCGCCCCGTGCCAGCAATCTCCTTGGTCAGTTGGGCAAAAAGTTCAGCCCCTTGGCTGTCAAAACGGACAATCACACTCCAGTTCGGGGATCCCGGAGCGACGGGACTGGCAAAGGCTTCCCTGAGCATTGCGCCTGTCAAATCCGAGGGCGTGAAGAGGCGGGCGATCGCCTGCTGGCTTTTTTCAAGGGATTCACGGTTTTTGGCCAGCTTTGCCTCAATCTCCTTCAGGGCATCAGGATGATTGGCATTTTGAGCCTGCTCCGCTAAGAGTTGCGCCTGTTCCAAGAGCAGTTGCGACTGAAGTTGCCGCTCAATTTGCAATTGAGCCTCTGTGCCCGGCTTCTGGGCGGCAAAGAGCAGTTGTGCCGTCCCCTTGAGAATCCGTTCCGCCTGCTGAGGATCGGTGACCCCCGGCAATTGCACCAAGAGCTTGTCATCCCCAGCAGTTTGCACCACAGCTTCGGCAACACCCAAGCCATCAATCCGCCGTTGCACCACCCCTTGCACTGCCGCCAGCACTTGGGGCGTAATTTGGGGCACCTTATCCGTTGTTTGCACCTGCAACGTCAGTTGGGCACCCCCCCGCAGATCTAAGCCCAGTCGAGCCGGTGTGCGCACAATGACCCACGTGGCGGCCATCAGCAACACCAAAATGGCAATCAGCCAGCCGCGATATTTTCCCATGGTTAAACCTGTCCCTGCACCAGCTTCTGCACGGCCGCTACAATTTGGGGCGGTTGCACAATTGTGAGATTCTCTAGGGTACCGTTGTAGGGGGTGGGAATATCTTGGGAGGAAAGGCGGATCACAGGGGCATCCAGTTCGTCAAAGTAGCGTTCCATGATCGAGGCTGAGAGTTCAGCACCAATGCCCCCCGTCTTCATACACTCTTCGACAATCACCACGCGATGGGTTTTGCGAATCGAGGCACCAATTGTCTCAAAGTCCAAAGGCTTTAGGGAAATCAGGTCAATCACTTCGGGGTCGTAGCCCTCTTTTTCAAGGGTTTTCACCGCTTGCAGCACATGGTGGCGCATCCGCGAGTAGGTCAAAATGGTAACATCTTCGCCACTGCGGACTATCTCAGCTTTATTGAGGGGCAGCAGGTATTCCTCTTCGGGGAGGTCTTCCTTGAGGTTGTACAGGAGCACATGCTCAAAGAACAGCACTGGGTTGGGATCGCGAATCGCCGATTTGAGCAAGCCCTTGGCGTTGTAGGGGGTTGAGCAGGCAACAATTTTTAATCCGGGGACTGCTTGAAAGTAGGCTTCAAGACGTTGCGAGTGCTCTGCCCCCAATTGCCGGCCAACACCGCCGGGACCGCGAATCACAATCGGGATTTTGAAGTTGCCGCCAGAGGTGTAGCGCAGCATGCCAGCATTGTTGGCGATTTGATTGAAGGCCAAGAGCAAAAAGCCCATGTTCATGCCCTCGACAATGGGACGCAAGCCGGTCATTGCTGCCCCGATCGCCATGCCGGTAAAGCTATTTTCAGCAATGGGGGTATCCAATAGACGCAGTTCACCATACTTTTTGTAGAGGTCTTTGGTGACTTTGTAGGAGCCGCCATAATGTCCCACATCTTCCCCCAGCACAAACACTGTGGGGTCACGCTCCATTTCTTCATCAATGGCAGCACGAAGGGCATTAAACATGAAGGTCTCGGCCATGGTTGCGCGGCATACACTCATTAAGGACTATTTCCTAGGGTAGTTGAAACTGCACCGCTTGCGATCATGCTTATCAGACTCATCATTAAACGCAATCTATTCTCAACTCCCCCTAAAACCTATTGAGCATAGACTAGAGATCAAGGGCACATTTACCGCCTAATGATTTTCGGAGTACCAAACATGACCACCTTGGCGCGATCGCTCCCCGCTGATACTCGCAGCTTTCAAACCATTCAAACCCACTTGCAGCAGGATCATGTCATTATTCTGCCCATGGCCACGGTCTATAGCTTTGTCGTCAACGGCACGAGTCCAAGGGCGATCGCAAAGCTGCGTCGTCTCAAGCACTTTAGTACGGAACAGCCCTTAGCCATTCTCACCCGGGGCGATCGCGCGGCTGAAGTGGCAGACCTCTCCCAAGAGGCAAAAACCATGCTGGCTCACTTTCCCTACCCCGTCACTATGATTGTCAAGGGCAAGCCCCACCTAGACCCACAAATTATGCAGGGTTTTGATTGTGTCTATCTCGCTTGTCCCGATCGCTTTATCTACGATCTCGTGGGTGCCTTGCCCTTCTTTTTGGTGGCAGCAACGGTGAAAGTGGGGACGGAACTCATTGTCAGCTTTGAGGACGCCCAAAAATACTATGGCGAGCAAGTGCCGCTGATTGTGGATGGGGGGCGCTGTGCCTATGGACGGCGGGGAACCCTCGTGGACTTCACCCTTGAATACCCAACCATTATGAACTTTGGCCCTGTGTCTGTGGATGACTTGCGACCAATATTGCCCAACATTATTTTGCCGTCACATTTAATGAAATAGATATAATGATTGAGCATTTTCGCGTTAGGGGGGAGTCACGATTTCTCAGCATTGCCAGTCCCTACTGATTACGGGTGTGGATACCGGTGTGGGCAAAACGATGATCACGCGGGCACTGTGGTCTTACGCCCATCGCTATCGTCCCCAAGAACGCTGGGGCATTCTCAAACCAATGCAGAGCGGTACTGCGGTCGAAATCGGAGACGGTGACTACTACTGCCAAACTCTGCCCCTGCAACAAACCGCCAGTGAAGTGTGTCCCCTCAGTTTTGCAGCACCCCTTGCGCCTCCCATTGCCGCCGAGTTGGAGCAGCGCACGATTGATCTAGCCCCTGTGTGGCAGACTTACCAGCAGCTTCAGGAGCGGTTTGATTACCTTTTAGTGGAAGGGATTGGCGGTCTAGGGTCGCCCATGACTTGGGAGTGGACGGTGGCGGACTTGGCAGCCGCTTGGAAGTTGCCGATTGTCTTGGTGGCAACGGTGCGCTTGGGGGCGATCGCCCAAATTGTGGCCAATATTGCCCTTGCACGGCAGTACAAGCTGGACATTCGCGGTCTGATTCTCAACTGTGTCACCCCCTGTAGCGACACGGATATTGCACAGTGGACACCACCAGAATTTCTCAGCCGTTTTACCCAAGTGCCCGTGCTGGGGGTGCTGCCCTGTGGTCAACACTCCAATGAGGAGTTGGCGGAAATGGTCGCCGAATGGCCGCTGCATCTGCTTTGGCGTTGAGGACTGTGAGGCAAGAAATCATTTTGCGGCCGATCAAAGCGCATAATAAAAGTGACTTAGATTAATTGACACAACAGATCGCTGAACTGACCTATGCTAAAGCTCTATGGCGGTGCCAAATCCCGCGCCAGTATTGTTCGCTGGTATTTAGAAGAATTGGGAATTCCCTATGAATTTGTGCTGATGGATCTACAAGCCGGGGAGCAACATCAGCCCGACTTTCTCAAACTCAACCCCATGGGTAAAGTGCCCGTGATTGTTGATGGCGATATCGTGCTCTGGGAATCGGGAGCCATTTTGCTCTATCTTGCCCAAGTCCACGGTGAATTACCCAAGGATGCGGCTGCCGCTGCTCAAGTTTATCAGTGGGTGCTGTTTGCCAATTCCACCTTGACACAGGCAATGTTTCCGCCTGAAACGCGCGATCGCCAGCTGCCGCGACTCCTCAAAGGCATTGAGACCGCCCTCATGGGGCAGTCCTACATTCTCGGCAATCACTTTTCCGTTGCCGATGTTGCCCTCGGGTCAGTGCTGGCCTATCTACAGATGCTTTTTCAAGTGGATTTGAGTCCCTATCCTGCGGTGGCAAATTATGTGGCACGTCTCCAACAACGACCCGCATTCCAGAAGGGCTTAATGGGAGTTGGCGCATGAATGTCATCTTTCGCGAAGTGGATCCCTTTGATTTGTGGATTTGGGTGGAATTTGCCGCACCGCCTTCATCCGTTGAGCAGCAGTACCTTGAGGAAGTCTTTAACTCGTGGTTTTTCCTCGGGAAGCTGGGGGGATTCAACGCTGAGAATCTGCAAGTCCAGGAAACGGGGTTAGACCTCAGTTACTTAGAGTACGATCGCGCCCAAGCCGACAGTTCGATGATGGCCGTGATGCACAATATGGGCGAGTTTGAATACAACGATCGCTGGGCACGCTGCTGGTTTGACTTGGGCACCAGTGACGCTCTGGCCTTGGATGTTCTGATTAATGCCCTCAATCAGTTTAGTGAGGACTATGTGCCCTTAAAAACGCTAGTGATTGGCGGTGATAATCCCGAATGGCCGATCGCCACCAGTGAACAGCGGGAAATGATTGAACAATCGGCGTGGAACTAAATGCGCGGCGTCTTGCCCTCGATGCCCTAGAACGGGTGGCCAAGGGAGCCTATGCCGATGTGGCACTTCATCAGGTGTTGCAGCAGCGGTCTCTCAAGGAAGGCGATCGCGCCCTGATCACTGAACTGGTCTATGGGACTATCCGCCAACAGCGCACCCTAGATACCCTTGTTCAGGGGTTTTGTCAGCAACTGCCGCCCTTGAAGGTACAGTTAGTGTTGCGCCTTGGCCTCTACCAACTGCGCTATCTGGATCGCGTTCCCCCCCATGCTGCCGTGGACACCAGTGTTGAACTGGTCAAAGAGATGGGTTTAGGCGGCTTTGCCAAACTGGTGAATGGGGTCTTGCGCCGTTACAGCCGCTCCACGACCGATCCCCTTGAGGCTCTCATTGCTCCCCTGCCCTTGGTCTCCCAACTGGGGTGTCGCTATAGCTTTCCCGATGAGCTGATTGCATCTTGGTTGGAGCGTTTAGGACAAGAGGAATGCATTGCCCTCTGTCAGTGGTTTAATCAACCCCCTCGCCTCGATCTACGCCTCAATCCATTGCGGACAACGACTAACCAACTGATTGCTGACTTTGAGGCAGCAGGTTATAGCCTGAAACCGATTCCCGACTTGCCCCAAGGACTCGTCCTGCCCCACTGTGGCCAAGCTATGCCGGCACTCCCCGGCTATGTTGAAGGTCACTGGTCGGTTCAGGATCGGGCAGCGCAGTGGGTCAGTCATTTGCTGGCTCCGCAGCCCGGTGAGGTTGTCATTGATGCCTGTGCAGCACCGGGGGGCAAAACCACGCATATTGCTGAGTTGATGGCCGATCAAGGCCGCGTCATTGCCTGCGATCGCACCCCCAGTCGCCTGCGGAAGTTGGCGCAAAATCGCAATCGCCTCGGCCTGAAGAGTATTGAAATTCACACCCTTGATAGTTCAACAGCAGGGGATTTTGCAGCGATGGGCGATCGCGTTCTTTTAGATGTGCCCTGCTCCGGTACAGGTACCCTCCACCGCCATGCCGATAGCCGCTGGCAACCCCTGAGAACACGCTTGGCTGAACTAGTGCCCCTGCAAGCTCAACTCTTAGCCAATGTTTGCCAGTGGGTGAAACCCCAAGGTCTGCTTGTCTATGCCACCTGTAGTCTAGAGCCAGCCGAAAATGAAGCCCAGATTCAGCACTTTCTGGCTCACCATCGCCAGTGGTACATTGAACCACCCCCCGCAGACTTTCCCCTAAAAGCAGCTCCCGCAGGCTGGATCACCGTCTGGCCGCAACGGCACGATATGGATGGCTTTTTTATGGTGCGGTTGCGACGCGGTAGCTAAGCCCCAAAGCCACCAGAATTAAAATACCTACCCCCATCAGGCCAGCGATTGGGTTGCCATTGATGCCGGTTAGCCACTCTGGCGCTACCCCCGTATAGCTCACCAATTTGCCCACGTTGACACCAAAATAAGCCCAGACCAAGCCACCGTGGAGTCCCATGGGAAAGCCCAATCGTCCGCTAAAGATCCATTTACTCAAACCAAGAATCCAGCCCAACAGTGCCAAGCCGAAAAACTGCGGCCATGTGGCCAAAATGACCTCCAAGGGATGCAGATAGTGCAACGCGGCAAAGATCAGGCCATTGAGCACCAAGGCAAACCATGGTTGGTACTCTAGCTCTAGCTCCTGCAACAGCCAGCCGCGAAACAACAATTCCTCAGCAAAGCCCACAGCAACACCGGTGAGGACGCCATCCAACAGCAGCAGCCCAAAGCGATCCGGTAGCCCCTGCCAGCTTACCCAGCCCAAAAGTCCTTCGATGAGAAATAGCAGGGCAACCAAAAACACCCCCGCCAGCCAGCCGATCAGGGCATCCCGCCCAAAGTTCCACCCCCCCTTAAGGCCATAAAACACTAGGGGCGATCGCTGTTGGTATACCCGCCGTCCCCAGACTCGCAGCAAGAGAATAAAGATGAGGTACAACAGCCCCATATTGACAAAGCTGGCAGCACCGCCCTTACCCCAAAGAAAATAGATACTCAGGCCGATGGGCAGCCACAGCAGCACCAGCGTTAGGGCAAAACTAAAGATGCGAATCCAGAAGGGGCGGCGGATCATTTGCCGCCAAAACTGAGCGAAAAGTGGCTTATTCAGTCGGTTCAATGGTACTCGTCAGCCCTGCCATTTTCAGGCCTTCACAATAAAATTCAGCATGCTCAAGGGCACAGGTGATCACCAAGGCCACCCCCGTCATGTGCGCCTCCATCATGATATCCACGGCTTGGGGTTGGGTGAGGCTCGGCACAGTCTTCAGCAATACCTCCACCACATACTCCATGGAATTGACATTGTCATTGTGAAGGAGCACACGATAGCGGGGCGCCAACTTGCGAACGGTTGCTGGTTTTTCAATGGTTTGCACTGACATTGTTGGCCATGCCTCCATTCAGTGGACATTCAGTATCAGGAATTCAACAAATATGCTTAAGATTTTAGCAAACCAATCAAACTTGACCACTCACCGATTCTGGACGCAACAGCGGAAAAGCAATCACATCGCGAATACTGGGCGAATCCGTCAGCAACATCACCAAGCGGTCAATACCAATCCCTAGGCCTCCTGTGGGTGGCATTCCATGCTCTAGAGCTGTGAGGAAATCTTCATCAACACTGTGGGCTTCCAAATCCCCAGCCGCTTTGCGCCGTGCCTGTTCCTCCAAGCGTTGCCGTTGATCCAATGGATCCGTTAACTCCGAAAAACTATTGGCGTGTTCGCGACCAACGATAAATAATTCAAATCGCTCCACCAGTCCCGGTTGGCTGCGGTGGGGCTTGGCCAAGGGGGAAATCTCCACAGGATAGTCAAGAACAAAGGTGGGTTGAATCAATGTCGGTTCAACAGTCTGCTCAAACACTTCGTTAAGCACTCGGCCAATCGTGTCACAGGCGTCTAAGTCTTTTACCCCTGCTTTTTGGGCTGCTTTCTTCGCCGCTGCTAGATCGCACAATTGGCGAAAATCAATCCCAGTGGCTTGCAACACTGCATCGTGCATGGTCACCCGTCGCCATGGGGGCGTCAGATCAATCGTTTCCCCTTGATAAGTCATCTTGAGCGTACCCAACACCTCCATCGCTGCTGTGGTGATGATTGCCTCCGTCAGCGTCATCATATCGTTGTAGTCGGCGTAGGCCTGATAGACCTCAATGGACGTAAATTCAGGGTTGTGCTTGGTTGAGATGCCCTCATTGCGAAAGATGCGCCCCAGTTCATAGACCTTCTCAAAGCCACCGACAATCAGGCGCTTCAGGTGCAGTTCTGTGGCAATGCGCAAATAAAGCTGCATCTCCAGCGTGTTGTGATAGGTAATGAAAGGACGCGCCTCGGCTCCCCCGGCTTCCGTCTGTAGCACCGGCGTTTCAATTTCAATAAAGCCCTGCTCATTGAGGTAGCGACGAATGGCGGCAGTAATCAGTGCTCGCTTGCGGAAGGTATCGCGGACGTGGGGGTTGACGATGAGATCCACATAGCGCTGGCGATAGCGTTTTTCCACATCCGTGAGGCCGTGCCATTTATCCGGCAGGGGCAACAATGACTTCGTGAGCATGGTGTAGGATTCCACCACAACCGAGAGTTCACCCTTTTCTGTGCGCTTGAGGGTGCCCACAGCGCCAAGGATATCGCCGACATCCGTCAGGTGTTTCAAATCGGCAAAGGCGGCTTCCCCCATGCCTTGGCTAATGGTTTGCTTATCGAGGTAAAGCTGAATTGTGCCGCTGTCGTCCTGAAGTGTAAAAAAGGCCAGCTTGCCAAAGACGCGCCGCGCCATAATCCGACCGGCGACACTGACGCGATCGCCCACCGCTTCGCCAGCGGCCAAGTGAGCATATTTTTCTTGCAGAACTGCTGCAGTATGGGTGCGCTCCCAACGATAGGCATAGGGGTTCATGCCCTGTGCTTGCAGTGTTTTGGCTTTCTCAATCCGTGTTGCCCGAATTTCGGCTCCCGTTGCCCCCACGTCGGCCATATTGGTAGAAACTCTCCACGATTAGCAAACCTTAACCTTCTCATTGTACGCTCTGGAATCGGTACCAACGCTGCTAAAGGGGAATCGAGTACAGTGGAAGTTAGTGTGACCAATGAACAAGAACAAACGGCCATGCCCCCCGCGAAGTCCCCTCGCCGTAAAACTCCCGAACCCATTGATCTGCATGATCCGCAGTACTACTTCAACCGCTCCCTCAGTTGGCTGGAATTTAATAAGCGGGTACTCCACGAGGCCTATGACCCCCGCACACCGCTCCTAGAGCGGCTGAAATTTATGGCCATTTTCAGTTCCAACTTAGATGAATTTTTCATGGTGCGGGTGGCGGGCTTGAAGCAGCAAGTGGAAAGTGGCATTGTTCAAGGGGGAGCCGATGGCATGCCCCCAGCGGAGCAATTACAAGCAGTGCGGCAATATCTGCTACCAATCGTTACGGAGCAACACCGCTATTTCGACCAAGAATTGCGTGCTCTCTTGGCCAAGGAAGCGATTTTTCTCACCCGCTTTAATGAGTTGACCCCTGAGCAGCAGGCCTACCTCAACGACTACTTCCAAGCGCAAGTTTTTCCGGTGCTCACCCCCTTAGCAGTCGATCCGGCGCACCCCTTTCCCTACATTTCTAGCCTCAGCCTCAACCTTGCGGTTCTGATCCGTGATCCCGAATCTGGCCAAGAGCGACTGGCACGGGTAAAGGTACCGAATCGGTTTCCGCGCTTTGTTGCCCTGCCCCAACATTTGCACTCGCCCCAAGGTGCCCATTGGCTAGGCGTTCCCCTCGAAGAAATTATTGCCCACAACCTCAGTGCCCTCTTTCCGGGGATGGAGATTCAGGCCTACTTTGCCTTTCGCATTACCCGTAGTGCTGACCTCGAACTAGAAACGGACAAGGCGGATGATTTACTGATTGCCATTGAGCAGGAAATTCGTAAACGGCGCTTCGGCTCTGTGGTGCGTCTAGAGGTGCAGCGGGGCATTCCACCGCTTCTGAGGCAAACCCTGATGGAAGAGATGGATCTCGAGGAGATTGATGTCTATGAACTCGATGGTCTGTTGTGCTTGAATGATTTGTTTGCCTTTATGGGATTGCCCTTGCCCCAGTTCAAGGATCCGGAGTGGCAACCCCAAGTTCCCTCCAGTTTCCAGCGGGTAGAGGAACGGGAATCGATGTTTGACACCAGCAGCGAAATTACCACCCTCGGCACTGACTATTGGGAAGCCGTGGCCAACGAACTCTTCAGTCTCATTCGCGAGGGGGATATTATCGTTCACCATCCCTACCATTCCTTTGCAGCAACAGTACAGCGCTTTATTACCTTGGCGGCCCATGATCCACAGGTACTGGCGATTAAGATGACCCTCTATCGCACATCGGGTGACTCGCCGATTGTCAGTGCCCTGATTAAAGCCGCAGAGAATGGCAAACAGGTGGCGGTTTTGGTGGAACTGAAGGCGCGCTTTGACGAGGAGAACAATATCCTCTGGGCACGGAAGCTGGAAAAAGTGGGCGTCCACGTGGTCTATGGCGTACCGGGTCTAAAGACTCACACAAAAACGGTTTTGGTTGTGCGCCAAGAGGCGGGGCAAATTCGTCGCTATGTCCACATTGGCACAGGCAATTACAATCCCAAAACTGCTGGCCTCTATGAGGACTTGGGGCTGTTTTCCTGCCGTGACGAGTTAGGAGCGGATCTCTCGGAACTCTTTAATGTGCTCACGGGCTATTCCCGCCAACGGGATTATCGCCAGCTTCTCGTTGCCCCGGTCACAATGCGCGATCGCACGCTGCAATTGATTTACCGTGAGATTGAACACGCCCGCAATGGTCAACCGGGGCGGATTATTGCCAAGATGAATGCGATCACAGATACGCAGGTGATTCGTGCCCTCTATGAGGCGTCCCAAGCAGGGGTAGAAATTGATCTGATCATTCGTGGCATGTGCTGTCTACGACCGGGGGTACCGGGGGTGAGCGATCGCATTCGGGTGATTAGTATCATTGGCCGCTTTTTGGAGCACTCACGGATTTTTTACTTTGGCAACAATGGCGAGCCAGAGTACTACATTGGCAGTGCCGACTGGCGATCGCGCAACTTAGACCGCCGCGTAGAAGCCATTACCCCCATTCAAGATCCAACCATTCAACTGGAACTCAAAGAGCTGCTTGAAATTATGTTGGCAGACAATCGCCAAGCGTGGGAGCTGCAACCCGATGGCACCTACCAGCAACGACAGCCAGCCCCCGGTGAACCCGAACGCGGTACCCACAGTGTTTTAATGGCACGTACCCTCAAGGAAGTAGAAGGGAGCCGCTAGTTAGCGCCTGCATACCCTTGCGCCATGGCTCGGAAGTCTGGACTCGTTTGCAGGAGTTCTTGGTAGCTCCCGACAGCCGCCACTTGGCCATTGGCCATTAGGTACAGGCGATCGCACGCCATGACAGTGCTGAGGCGGTGGGCAATCATGATAATGGTTTTTGCACCACTGAGGGCTTGAATGGCATCCATCACTCCCGCTTCCGTTTGATTGTCAAGAGCCGCTGTTGCTTCATCCATAATGAGCACTGAGGGGTTGTGGTAAAGGGCGCGGGCAATGCCAATTCGCTGGCGCTGTCCTCCCGAAAGGCGCACCCCCCGTTCACCGACAACAGTGTCTAGGCCTTTTGGCAGGGTATGGACAAAGGTGGCTAACTGAGCTGCCTCTACCGCAGCCCACAGGGCGGTTTCATCAATGGCCTCTGCCGGTAAGCCAAAGGCAATGTTGTGGCGCAGCGTGTCATCGGAAAGATAAATGGTTTGGGGAATATAGCCAATCTGCCGTTGCCACTGCGGTAGGTTGTGGTAAATGCTCTCACCATCCACCCGAATATCCCCTTGAGAAGGTTCTAGGAGTCCCAAAATTAGATCGACAATCGTGGTTTTCCCTGCCCCTGAAGATCCGACAAAGCCAACCATTTCCCCCTGTTTAATTGTGAGAGAAACCCCACAGAGGGCTGGCCGAGGGGCATTGGGATAGGTGTAGTGCAGATCAATTAGTTCGAGGCGATCCTGAAAAATTGGTGCTGCTGCTGCAGCAGAGGTAGAGGGAGCCTGCAACATTCTGGCTTCTAAAAGATCGTCATACAACAAATCGACAGAAGCAGAATAGTAAATAACGGAGTTAAGGTTGTTGGTTAAGCGAGTTGCCGATGGCAACAGACGAAACGCTGCAGCTGCAAATAGAGAAATTAGCGGCAGAACTTGTGCCACGTTGCCCCGCTGAAGCAAGTTGAGGATAACAATAAGAATAATTGTGAGAACGGCTAATGTTTCAAAATAAGCACGGGGTAACTGCTGAATAAACTGCAAAACTAAGTTTGCTTTGCGGTCTTCAATCATGTTTTCAGCATAGGTCTTCAGGAATTGCTGCTCGCGACCTAGGACTTTCGCTTCTTTGATGCCGCCCAAACTCTCACTAATACTTTGGATCGATTTTTGAGCATAATCAATGCGACGTTGACCCACTTCCTTGAGCTTATGGCGAAAGGCTTGAAAGAAAAGCAAGGATAGGGTTGAGATTAGAGCAATAACCAAGATTGAGATGAGAGGGTTACTCCAAATAATGACTGAAAATATGGCAAAAACAATTAGAGATTCAGAAAAAATAACCAATAAAGGCAGGAGATACAAATTAAAAACATTATTTATTTCAGTATTTACATTCTGGATTAGTTTAGCAGTATTGTTTTGCAGGTGAAATGTGTAGGGTTTGTAGAGATAGGATTGCAATAATAAACTTGAGAACTTGCGGTACTTACTGTTCAGAAACTCCAACTGAAGATAGGTGCTCAAGGCAATAAACAGGTTCTTGCCCACATATAAAAGCCCTAGGGCAGCACTGAGGATCAATAGCCACTGGGATTGCTCTGCAGGGGTTAGAGGAACCTCTCGCCAAAATAGGAGGGCGTTTAAGCGTTCCGGTTTTTCGACGACAGCAATAAAGGGCAGCACCAAACCCACCCCCAAGGCTTCCCAAAGGCTGCCAATGAGCATTAAGACACCAATACCTGCCAGTTGCCAGCGATCGCCCCGATCCAGTAGTCGCCAAATTTTGCCAAGGGAGCGCAGTGCAGGGTGCTTTAACATTCCGTTTTAGAGGTAACAACGCCTTGATCTTAGGCTACTTATGCCCAAGTCGTGCTTCCCAAATCTGGCGGAATATCTTGCCAGCGACCTTGACCGACCGCCCGAACCGCTTCCCGCAAATCCACTGCTTTGGTATAAAGTGCCTTACCGACGATCGCCCCCGATAACCCTTGGGGACTGAGGGCAAAGAGACTGAGAATATCCGTGAGGGAACCCACGCCACCCGATGCAATGACCGGGCGATCAGTTGCCGCCAATAACTGCCGCAGGGCTGGAATATTCGGCCCTTGGAGGGTGCCATCCCGCTGAATGTCGGTGTAAACAAACCCTGCTACCCCCATTGCTGCCATTTTTTGGGCAAGATCGGTGGCCAAGATCGTTGAGGTGTCTAGCCAGCCCCGCGTTGCCACATAGCCATCGCGAGCATCCAGCCCTACCCAAATGCGTCCGGGGTATTCTGCGGCCAAACTGGCCACTAGCTCTGGATCCTCAAGAGCCACGGTACCCAAAATGGCACGATTGACGCCTTGGAGAAAGAGATCAGCCACTGCTTGGCGCGATCGCAAGCCACCCCCCACCTGCACAGGAATTTCAAGGGAGGCGACGATCTTGGCAATCAGATCATAATTTCGCGGTTCGCCCGTTTTGGCTGCATCTAGGTCAACGACATGCAAGCGGGGAGCACCCAACCGCTGCCAGTAGAGGGCAACTTTTAGAGGATCATCATGAAAAACCTTGACCTTACCATAGTCCCCTTGCACTAGGCGCACACATTTGCCGTCAAGTAAATCAATGGCGGGGATAACATCCATTGGCGTCAGAAATCCTTATTGAAAAATTGAAAATTTGAGCGTAACTCCCATCCTAGCAGTCACAAGGGGTGAAGCGCATCGGAGGATTGCTAACATAGTCCCCTCCGTTCCTGAATTGACAAGAGCCACCCATCGAAGGCCGCGCCCTGTCTAAATTCCTGTGGCGATCGCGTGATTATGCAACAGATTTAATAGGATTCCGTTTGAACATGTCCCCCATATCCTCGCGCAGCAGGTGGGGAAACCTTCATAGGCGGACAGAAAATTCAGGCTCATTTCCTCGAGCCTTGGGAATTTGAGTGCTGCTCACCAGTCAAGGTAAGCTAACAAACAAAGGATTTGCTTGGGGTACAAGGACATGGCTGTTGCTGCCGCCATTATTCTCTTGTTGTTGAGTGGCTGGGTGAATGACCATCCGTGGGGATGGCTGCTGATTCTTGGTCTAGGGTTGGGCTATTGGTACTGGCGGCGATCGCCCGCTGCGCCAAACCCAGCTCCCCCTCAACCTTCTCTGCATCCTCAATTACTGGAAAAGCAACTGGCAGACACGCGGAGCCTTTTGCAGGAACTTCCGATAGAGCGCCAAGCCTCCCTACAATCAGCCCACAGCCAACTCCAACAGCGGTTAGATAGCCCAACGGTTGAGGTCTGTGTTCTCGGGCAATCGGCCTATGCTCTCAATCGGGTGTACGATGCCGTCGCTACCCTACCCCTCGATAGCTGTACGTTTCAGCAGCAAACATTGGCAACGGTGCCCCAAGCAGACTTAGTGCTTTTGACCGTAACGGGTGCCCTTACCGCCAGTGAGTTTGAGATGCTGCGGGTATTGCAAGCAAGCCATTATCACGTTCTTGTGGTGTGGTATCCAGAAATGGTGCAGGAGCGCGATCGCCCGAAGGGCGCGCTTTGCGATCGCGTAGCCGTGCATTTACAGCAGCAACTGCAACAACTCCAGATTGGACAAGATCAACTCATTCCCTTTACACCCCACAATCCCCAAGAACTCACCTCCGCAGTGCTGCACTGTCTCACCCAAGAGCGAGCGAATCTGGTCTTAGCCGGCACCTATCGCCGTGCCCAACAACTCCATCAACAGGCGCAATCCGCCCTCAACCAGTATCGCCAAGAACGAGCCACCCCGATCATTGAGCGCTACCAATGGCTGGCAGCAGCGGCAACGGCAGTGAATCCTCTTCCGCTTCTGGATCTCGTCATGGCCGGGGGGCTATTGGTGCGCCTCACGTGGGATCTCGGTCAAATCTACCAACGCTCCTTTCGCTTGGCGGATGCTGAACCCCTTGCCAAGGAGCTATTGCGGCTAATGGTGCAGTTGGGGGCTGTGGAACTGGGTACGCAATCCCTAGGACAGTGGCTCAAGGGCAATTCCCTCACCTATTTGGCAGGGAGCTGTTTACAGGGGGCAACGGCAGCCTATGTGTTGCGCTTGAGTGGCTTGAGTTTGATCCATTACTTTGAGACCGCTCCCCAAGTAAAATCTCTGCCCTTGGTGACTCGATTGCAGCAAAGCCTTCAGTGGGCACAGCAACAGGTGGGACGCTCTCCCTTGCAAACCCTAGGACAGTCTCTTGGCTTGCCGTCGGCCTAGCCAGTGACGCAGGAGTTGAGCGGCAAAAAGCACAACAAATGCGGGGTTGTTTATCAGATAGCGTTGCCAGAGGCGGCGGGGTTCTTGCAGGAGTCGAAAGAGCCACTCCAGACCGATCGCCATCATCCAGCGAGGCGCTTGCGCTACAACGCCACTGTGAAAATTAAAGGCTGCTCCCACACCCACCAAGACAATGGGCAGAAAAGGGCTTTGGCGAGCCATCCACTCCTCCTGCTTGGGACAGCCAAGGCTGACAAAAACCAGATCAGCACCGCTATCAAGAATGCGCTGGCGATCGCTGGCCTCCTCCTCAGGGGTCAAGGGACGAAAGGGAGGCGCGTAGGCACCCACTAACTGCATCTTGGGAAAGCGCTCTCGCAGATTTCGTTGCAGCCGCTCTAACACGAGGGGTTCACTGCCATAGAGGAAAATACGCCAGCCTTCCTCTTGGGCGCGATCGCACAACGCCAGCATCAAATCAGGACCATAGACCCGCTCTGCTTGCGGAAAGCCCAACAGCTGTAAGCCCCACACCAAGGGCATGCCGTCAGAGGTCACCAGTTGGGCACCATTCACCACCCGTTGAAAGGGCGATCGCCACACCCCTGTCATGACCACATGGACATTGGCCGCCACCACATAGCCCCCCTTACCTTGATTAATCCATTCAGCTATAAGATCACAGGCTTGGCTGTAGGTGGTGACATCAATCCGTGTCCCTAAAATGTGCGCCGACTCCACGCTGGGGCTACTCCGCATGTTTCACTTGATTCCAGCGTAGGACATTGGTTGCAGAACCGAAGTGAACATCCGACAATGCAAAGCAGATGTCATGTTGTGCCCTGCAGAATGAATTTAGAAGAGTGCTATCGCCTTCTGGAGTTGCCACAAGGGGCGTCCTTAGCTCAAGTGAAATCCGCCTACCGACGGCTAGCACGACGCTATCATCCCGATGTCAACCCTGGCGATCGCACTGCCCATGAGAAGTTTATTCTCCTCCAACAGGCCTATGAAAAATTAGTACGAGGACTGCCCACCTTTCGGCCTACCCCTGTTAAATCAGAACCCCAATCTCGCCCACCGCAGCCACCGCCGCCTCTTTCCGCCTTTGAAATTCAACTCAAAGATACTAGCTATCGCCAACTGCAAGAGTTTCTCAAATATCACTGCTATCAACGTGCCATATCCCTTGTGGAAGGGTTGGCCAGTCGGCTGCCTCAAGATGCCGAAGTACGCCAGTGGCAAGCCGTCACCTATCAGTGCTGGGCGAGGCAACTCATTCGCGATCGCCAGCCCCAAGCGGCACGGGAATACCTGCATCGCGCGCTGAAAGCCGATCCGGATAACCGACTCCTTTGGCAAGAAGCAGAAAAAGACTTTCGTACCCTTGATCGCCTCTACGGCAAAGACATCTAAGTCCAATCCTCCCGTTTATTGCTGCCCAGCTTGTAAACACCGCCGCGGGCGTGAATGGCACGGGTACGCTCAAACAGTTCTTCCTCCGTGAGTTGCCATTTTTCTAGCAGCTCTGCCATTAACTTCTTATTGGTTTCGGCACCGGGGAAGCCATCATAGCGAATCAGCAATCGCCCCAATTCCGCCAAGTTGTAATCACTGATGCCCTCTTGTCGCAGGCGCTCGAGGACTAACCGATCTTGGGCTTCGCGGGGATGTTGTAGGTTCTGGGAGTTTGGCATTTTACCCTCCAAGATTTATTGATGAAACTTTAACGGCTAGTTTTGCGATAGCGATTCCCCGGCTGCTGCTCGACCCAACCCGTTAGCTCCAAGTGCATCAGTTCTGCCATCACCACCCCTGTTTCCAAGGGTACGCGCTGCACAATGTCATCAAAGGCAACACTATTGCTGCCTTGGCTCAGTTGTTGAATCGCCTCGAGAATTTGTTGCTGGGGGGGCGATAGCGTTGGGGGTGGGGCTGAGAAGGGAGTTGGAGCGAGGGGGGGTGTATGCCCCAATTGTTCGAGGAGAGCTTCTTCTCCCAAGATAATCTGTGCCCCTTGATTCACCAGACTCAGGGCACCCTTGGCACGGTGGTTATCGAGATGCCCCGGCAGCACATAGACATCACGACCATACTCGGCAGCATAGCGAGCAGTGATCAGGGCACCGGATTTGTAGGGAGCCTCTGCAATAATCACCGCACGGCACAGACCAGCAATGATGCGGTTGCGACGCGGAAATTGGGGGCGATCGGCACCCACACCCCTAGGATACTCGCTCAAGAATCCCCCCCGTTCACGAATCTGGTAATAAAGCGAACGATTTTCCGGTGGGTAGATCATATCCACACCCGTAGCTAAAACGGCCAGTGTGGCACCTCCAGCTTCTAAAGAGCCGCGATGCGCCGCGCCATCAATGCCTGCGGCCATGCCGGAAACAACAATAAACCCAGCTTGGGCAAGGGCATACCCCAGCTTGTGCGCCCAACGCTGGGCATATTCTGAAGGATCACGGGTGCCGACAATGGCAACAGTTGGTGTGGGTTGACTGAGAATTTCTAAAATGCGAGTCCCGCCATAGTAGAGCAAGGGCGGCGGATCGGGAATTTCCCGCAGCAGTGGTGGATAGCGAGGGTCACTCAGCACCCAATGGTGGGGATTTTGCTGGCAGTGGTGCTCGTAGAGAGCTAGGGGTTGGCACTGCTGACGATAGTGGGCGATCGCCCCTTGGAGTTTGGCACCAATCCCCTCTACTTTTCCTAAGGTTTCTACGGACGCTTCCCAAGCAGTTTTCAAATCCCCAAAGTGCTGCCAGAGGCGTTTGAGTAACACCGGGCCAAGGCCGGGTACCTGTGACCAACTGTACCAATAGGCAGCATCAGCGGGAACCAAGGGAGCTTAGTAGGCTTCCTGCAACTCGTAGAAGTCAGGGGTGATGTAGTCTTTGCGCAGCGGCCAGCCCAGCCAATCCTCGGGCATAAGGATGCGCTTCAAATTGGGGTGCCCCTCATAGACAATGCCAAACATATCGTAGGATTCCCGCTCTTGCCAATCGGCGGTTTTCCAAATCCAATACACCGAGGGGACACGGGGATCCTCACGGGGGACAAACACTTTAATCCGCACCTCTGGGGGGCGATCGGCATTATCACTGAGCTTGATCAGGTGGTACGTGCTCACCAAGTCTTGGCCGGGACCCGAATCATAGGCGGCTTGGCACTGCAAATAGTTAAAGCCATCGGCATAGAGGGCTTGGCACACCGCCAGCAGGCGATCGCGATCCACTTTGATGATTTCTACACCAGAGGCATCGGTACCGAGGGATTCCACACTCAGGCTTTTAGACTGGAGAAGGCGGCATACAGGGCCAGCTTCAACAATGGGGGCTTCGGGGGTGTCACTCATGTTCGCTACTCCAACCTAAAGGCAATCAACTCACTCAAGACCATTCGAGGGCACGTTTGCGCCACGCATAAACTAGAGCCACGACCAGAATGGCAATGAAAATCAAGGCTTCAATAAAGGCCAGTAAGCCCAACTGATGGAAGGCCACCGCCCAAGGATATAAAAAGACCGTCTCCACATCAAAAATGACAAAGACGAGGGCAAACATGTAGTAGCGCACATTGAACTGAATCCACGCGCCACCAATGGGTTCCATCCCCGATTCGTAGGTCGTCAAGCGGATCATCCGCCCGGATTTGGGACGCAATAGCGCAGAGGCAGCTAAAGCCAGTACGGGTACCAGACCACAGATAATCAAAAAGCCAAGAAAATACTCGTAACCACTGAGAACAAACACGGTTGCAGTGTCCCTCGATCTTGGAATTGCTACCATTTTGACACACTCCCCTAGCGATCGCTAGGCTAGGGATCAATAGAAAAAACTAAATTGCCCTATAGCGAATCATTAGCGATGTCCCAACCCACTGTCCTCTGTGCTGGCGAAGTCCTCTTTGACTGTTTAGAAGTGCCCCCTGATCCCCCGCAGTGTTTTCTTGGGGGTGCCCCGGCCAATGTGGCCTGTGGTTTGGTGAAGTTGGGGGTGAGTGCGGCCTTTTTGGGGGCTGTGGGGGACGATGCCTTAGGGGAGCAAGCCTGTGCCGAATTAGCCGCTTTGGGCGTCAATATCGAAGCGGTCGAGCGGGTCACTGAGGTGCCGACGCGGCAAGTGCGCGTTCAACTGGTGGGGGGCGATCGCCAGTTTGTGGGATTTGCGCCAGGGGGAACTTCTGTCTTTGCCGATATGCAGTTCTATGGCCAGCAAGTCTCGCCATCGTTCCTAGCTGGGGCACGATTTTTCGTCACCGGCACCCTCGGACTCGCCAGTGAACCCACCGCCACCACCCTTGAACATCTAGTCCAGCAACTGCGGTACAACGGTGCCTTTATTCTCATTGATGCCAACTGGCGACCAATCTTCTGGCGGGATGCGAGTGCTGCTCCTGAACGCCTTCGTCCTTTTTTAGCACAGGCGCATTTCCTGAAACTGGCCAAGGAGGAGGCGGAATTATTTTTCTCTGATAGTGATCCCCAAGTTGTCTATCGTGCCCTTTGGGGGACGGCGCCTGACCATGCCGTGGTCATTACTGACGGGGATCAAACTATTCACTACTGGTGGCACGGAAATCAAGGGGAATTACACCCCCCTACCATGCCTGTGGTGGATACTACTGGTGCCGGGGATGGCTTTGTTGCGGGTTGGATTGCCCAATTATTACAGGGCAGCCCGGAAACCTACCGTGACCCCCAATGGCAGGCTGCTTGTTTAGAATTTGCCACGGTGGTGGGGGCGCTCGTGACGACAAAACGGGGGGCGATCGCTGGTCAACCCACCCTTGCTGAGGTCACTCAATGGCTTCGGGATCATCCTCAAAGAAAAATACGGACGCACTCACCGCCCTAGCAGTGGTTGATGGGCTTGTCGCGATCGCTGGCTGATGTTCACGGCTAGGGATGGCTGCCGCCAAGGGACAGGCCCGCCAAAACCCCCGCACCGGCACATTCAGTTTTTCACAGGTACCACCACGCCGCCCTTCGGAATAATAGAAGCGGCAAAAGCGGCAAGTTGTGGGAGTGAGAATTGGGCTGTCCATCGCGGGGATCAACTCCGAAGTAAAATCTTTAGGCTCTCTACCTTCCATCCTATGAAATTGCCCTCAGCGACTTTTGCAGCGATCACAGGGTCAAAGAGGCTTAGGAAGCAGGTTTTAGCGATCCCCAGTGGTCAAAAGTGCTTTTAGATTCTTTTCATACTCCCGCAACACTCCGTAATAATACGGACATCAATTGTAGGAAAAGTGAAAAAAAGGTTACGTCCGCAGACGCAACCCATGGAGATCAGTATATTTTTAAGCCGCAGAGGAAATTAACGCACCGCCGCCGTCGTGGGTGCCTTGGCCGGGATCAAGAACAACTTGATCATTTGCCACACATTCGAGAGATAGAGGGGAAGTTTCTTCAGAAAACCGCCATTTTGCTTGCTAATTTCTGTCAGCTTGGCATTGTTTTCGACACACCGCTCTAACCGCTGATAAAATTCTGGATGATCGACATCGAGAATCACCGGGAAAACACGGCCTGCGGTTTCATTGGTTTTGGCAATCACCTCACGATCATACTCGCGGGCATCTAGGCCAATCGCAGCATAGAACTTCGCCCGTTGCAAATCGTTGAGGTACATTGTGGCAAAGACCGAGAGCAGGAAGAAGCGGCACCACAGTTTTGGTGGCAGCCAGCAGACCATGAAGTAGCGTGCCCATTTCTTACCAGAGAGGGACAGGGGAATTTCCTTAATCTTTTGCCAGAAGGTGCGCGGCCGATCCAGCATTTGCGGTTGAGCCCGCATGACAGCGTCAAAGAAGTCACCGTGGCGGTTTTCGTCTTGGCACCAGTTCTCAAAGAAGCGAAAGATGGGGTAGATGCGATGTTCGGGGTGCTTCTCCAGATGGCGATAGATCGTAATGTAGCGCCAGTAACCAATTTTCTCGGAGAGGTAGGTGGCGTAGAAGATGAACTCTGGTTCAAAGTAGGTGTAGCTGCGGTGCTGCGTCAAAAAGCCGAGATCCAACGATAGGTTAAAGTCGGCCATCGCTTTATTCAAGAAGCCAGCGTGGCGGGCTTCATCGCGAGACATGAGGGCAAAGCATTCCGCCAATAGGGGGTTGCGATCCTTGAGCTTGCGGCTGAGTTCTTTGTAGAGGAGAAAGCCAGAAAATTCCGCTGTGCAGGAGCGCTCCAAAAATTCAATAAATAACTGGCGGGTTTCGCCATCAATGTGATCCCAAGACTGTTCAAATTCTGCATCCCGCACAAAGTGGTGGCGGTTGTAGTCGCAGCGGAATTCCTCAAGGATGGCCTGAAGTTCTGCTTTGTTTTCAGTAATGTCCATATTGGCCATCGCTTCAAAGTCAGTGGTGTAGAAGCGGGGCGTGAGGATGGTTTCCTTTGCGGGGGCTTTGATGCCCGGCCGCAGTTCTTCAAACTCTGGTTTGGCGACGGTATTAACCATAAAAAGCTGCGTCTCGCTCTTGCTAACGGCACTCATAAAGCATGGTAGCGAAAATCACCGATGCGTTACAGGTCGTTACAGAACCGTTACATTCCCCACCAGCGGCTGAGTTGATTGCGCCAGCGATCGCCCCAAGAGGCCGCCCATGTGGGTTGGCTATAACGTTGAATCAACTGTTGCCCCAAGGGAGTGAGGCGATAGCGATCGGTGAGGCCTTGGCCATCCACTTCGCGGCGCAGTAAACCGACGCGGATCAACCAGTCCAACTCTGCTTCTGCTAGGAGCACAGGCAAGGGCGATCGCGTGAATCCCGATTGAAGACCCGCTTCGCCCGCAATTTCTAGGAGTGCCACACTCCGCTGCTGCATTGTCTGAAACAAGAGGGGCAAAAAGGGACTACAGCGCAGGGCGCGATCGCCCCGTTCCAAAACCTTCGGAGAATACGCGATCGCCACTGCCACCAAACCTACAGAGAATTTAAGTGGCTGGTATCAATGAAGGTTGCCCGGTCATTCACTGACGTACCAGGGGCGGGGGGTGTGCGGGGCGATTGAGCTGCGGCAGAGGTTGATGGCGAAGAGGGAGTTTCTGCCTCCTGACGACGGCGATCGGGTAAGACCACGCGCTCCATAATGAACTCAATCGTGCCCTTGCGCAGCCATCCCCGTGCTACCAAAATATCGCCGAGTCTTGCCCCTGTGGCTCGCTGATCGGCTAAGGCAACCTCAATTTGTGCGGGTGTCACCAATTCTGCTTCAACCAGATAGTTCCCCAAGCGTTTCGTGTAGCTGTCATCATGGGGACGCTGGATAAAGGGGGGCTTTTTCGCGGGTGCCTCAGTCTCTGCTGCCACGCCTGGCAGGCTGTCAAAGTCACGCTGATCCCCCGCTAGGGCAACCAAGCATTCTTTGATTTTCATCAGAATTTCCGCTGCTCGCCGGGGTTGATTTTGCTGGGCTGCCTGCTCCAAGAGCCGCGCTTCTGCCTCAATCAGCGTTTGCCGGGATGCCACTGCTGCAACTTGTAAAATGCGTGCCTGCTGCTGAAGGACAGCCATATCTCGTTCAAGAAGGGCTTTTTTGCACTGCTTGAGAACAAGGGATCCCTGCTTCAGCAGGACTTTGTGGGTAGGAGTAGTCATAGACAGCAACAGCGGGGATAAAGAAGATGACTTAAAAGAATATTAAAGCTTGGCAACTGCCTTTGGCATTGTTTAGGCGATAGGGAACACACAATCTACTTTTACTATAGCCCTTTGTATTGAACCCATTCCGCTGCAGCTGCGTCAAAGTATAAGGTTCTGTAAAGATAGGATTACTGTTGCTGCCGTAGGACGGTGTTGAAGAGTTCTTTGACTTGTTCCCACGCATCCCGTGCTGCTGCTGCATCGTAGCTATCCCGTTGATCGCAGAAGAAGCCATGATCCGCTGGATAGATGAAGATGTGGTGGCGAATGCCGTGGTGGCGCAGCGCCGTTTCAATTTGCTTCACCTGTTCCATGGGAATACTTTGGTCGCGATCGCCAAAGAAGGCATAGAGCGTGCCGCGAATTTTCGGTGTGATTTCAATGGTGGGTAGGCCACCGCCGGGGGTCATGGTTGTCATCCCGGCGCCATAGAATGAGGCCGTGGCTTTAATGTCCGGTAACTGAGCCACCAGATAGGCCACATGACCGCCAAAGCAAAAGCCAATCGTACCAATGGCATCCCCATCCACATTTTCAAGGCCGCGCAGATAGGCAATGGTGGCTTGGGTGTCACTAAGGAGTTCCGCGGCTTTGGTTTGGTTTTTGTACTGCCGCCCCAAATCAATATCAGCGGCGGTGTAGCCCGTTTCAAAGCCGGGGGCAAAGCGTTGGTAAATGGCGGGGGCGATCGCCACATAGCCTTCGCGGGCAATACGTTCGGTCACATCGCGGATATGGGCATTGACGCCAAAAATTTCCTGAAAGACAATCACTGCCGGATAGCGGCCGGGGGCAACAGGCTCGGCTAAGTAGGCATCAATCAGCAGATCGCCATTGACCACCTTGACCCAACGACTGGTAATCTCCACCATCGTGAACCTCCTAGGCAGGAATGTCGAGGTCTGGAAACGTGCGCTTGAAGTCGCTAATCAATTCATCGAGTTCGGCGAGGGCGGATTCAATGTCAATGGTAAGGGTGCCATGACCGGGGAGTTCCAAGAGCTTTTTAAGGCTCTCCCGTTTCGCCAAAACAACTGCTAGACGTTCCTGTAGGGTGGGTAACTCCATCTTGTACCTCGTTGCAAAGCTCACTATTACTCTACCGTTTCGTTGGCCAGCTTCTTCCCTTTGACAGGTGTCGGGGGCACCAGTTCCACATTGATTTCATTCACAGGGCGCGGCCGCAGTTCCAGAGATTGCGATCGCGGCAGCAAATCAAACACTTCCCGAAACGTGTCATCGAGGGTTTCAAAGGGCACCACACCGATAAATTCCTGCCGCAATTGGCCTTGGCGATCGAAAATCAGGGTTTGCGGCACCCGGCCTTTGTAGTAGTAGCCCGCTTCATTGGCGGAGAACTGCGCCCCAAAGGGTAGGGCATCGACATCAATGGCGATGAAATCGGTGACGCGACCATAGTACCCCTGCAATTGGGAGATGGTTGAGGCAAACTGCTTGCAGTCGCGGCTATCGTTCACATAAAACAGCAGCAATGTGGCGCGATCGCTCTGACGCGATTTCTCTAGGGTGACTTTCGGCGGTACCAAAGAGCCATTGCCGGCGTAGAGGGCAAAGATATTCCCATCGTAGCGATCGTCTTGTAACCCCGCCCAACTCGGCGCTGTCCACAGTCCCCACAGCAGGAGGACAAGTCCTAACCAGCCCCAAACCCGTTTCATTTTTCGCTCCATCACGCTCTGTAAAGACACTATACCGCTAGGCCATCCCCCTCCTGTGGATTGTAGAACCGATGCTACACCTTCTAAGGTAGGAAAAGTCTCTTTGTTGCTTTTGCCACTGGCTACAGGGGTGCTCTTTCTGGGGCTTTTTTCGACGTGATCAAAGGAATGAATCTGTACCAACGTTTAGGGATAGTCACGATTTTAAGTACAGCGCTACTGGCGAGTTGTGCGCCCGCCTCGCAAAAGGGCACTCTCCTACTCTATGCCAATGGTGAAGAGCGCTTGCAAACGGGATGGACAAGCAAAGATGGCTGGAAGCTCGAGTTTGACCATGTCTATTTGACGTTGGGCACGGTGACTGCCTACCAAACCCATCCTCCCTTCGATCCTGAGGCGGGCGATCGCCCCGCAAGTGAAGTGACGGTTGTGTTTAGCGATCCTATGACGGTGGATTTGGTGAGTGATCAGCGTCCCCTTGTAGGCAGTGCTGCGGCGGCGGTGGGTCACTTCAATGCCCTGCAGTGGCAGACCCTCGCACCCAGTTTACAACTGGTGGGCACGGCGCAGCGGCGCGATCTCAAGGTGCCCTTTGACATTACGTTGGATCAGCCCTTGGCCTTTGTTTGTGGTGACTACATTGGCGATGAACGCAAGGGAATGGTCACAGCGAACAGTTCCGCTGAGCTAGAGATTACGCTCCACTTTGATCATCTTTTCGGTGATGGGGCTGAACCGGCAACCGCCGAGATCAATCGAGACGCGTTGGGCTTTGACCCCTTTGCCGCGATCGCTACCCCTGAGAGAGTCACGGTTGACTGGACAGGATTACAGCAAAAACTCAGCCCCCAAGAATTTCAAACACTGCTGACAGCTTTGCGGAGTTTGGGTCATGTCGGCGAAGGTCACTGTCGGGAGGTTTCCTCATGAAAACTGTTTTAGCGAGTGTGGCTACCTTAGGACTGATAGTTCCCCAAGCCCTTGCCCATGGGGTTGAGTTGCGCTACAAACCGCAACAGGTGATTCACATTACAGCGCGCTATGACAGTGGCGAACCGATGGCAAATGCTAGGGTACAGGTCTTTGCCCCCGATCGCCCCCAACAGGCCGTCATCAGTGGTACCACCAATGCCCAAGGGGAATTTCAGTTTGTCCCCGATCGCCGCGGTCAGTGGCAGGTGCAGGTACGCCAAGGGGGACATGGCGGCCTACTCACGATTCCGGTAGCGACCCATGCCCAAGCAACGGCTGAAGTTGCTCTTACCGCCGTTCCCGAACCGCCAAGAACGGTTTCCCTGAGTCAATACACTCCCGCACAAATCACGGTCATGATCTTGGCAGTGCTCTGGGGTGCCATTGGCACGGCTTGTTTTGCTTGGTCGCGGCGGCGGCTGCCAGTGGAGTCGTAGTCATGCACATCCCCGATGGTTTAGTGCCGCCCCTGTGGTGTGGACTGGGTTATGCCGGTAGCGGTGGTCTCCTGTGGTGGTCTTGCCGCCGTTTGCAGCGGGCAACGGTAGATCCGCTAGCGATCGTCCCTCGTTTGGCTCTATTAACCACTGCCTTTTTTACCGCCTCTGCGGTTTATATCCCGCTGCCTCCCGCCAGTGTCCATCTCATGTTCCTTGGCAGTCTGGGGATTCTTTTGGGGGAAGGGGCAATGATAGCCGTGGTGGTGGGATTATTTCTACAGGCGGTGATGTTTGGTCATGGCGGTCTGACGACCTTGGGTCTCAATGCGCTGATCATGGGGATTCCAGCGCTCCTTGCCGCTGCTGTTTTTCGGGGGCTGTGGCATCGCTGTCCGCCAAGGGGGCGATCGCTCCTCGGGTTTATCCTTGGGGCGGGGGCTGTGCTGTTGGCTGTTCTCTTATTTGGCGCAGTGATTCTCCTGAGCCTGCCAGCACCCTTGGATCAACAGCGGGAATGGCTAGCGATCGCTGCGATTGGGATTGCCCATTTGCCCCTTGCTATGTTGGAGGGAGTGGTCACGGCTTCACTGCTGGTCTTTTTGGCCAAAGTCAAGCCAGAATTCCTGTCCCAAGGCGTATGCTTTTCCCGTGAAAATTCTCCTTACCCTACTGCCGACCCTCGCTGAACTCTACGGATTAATCTTTCTGTGCATGGGCATTGGCTATGGCAGTAGCCGTTTTTTGCCACCAACGACGGGGGCTTGGCTGGCGCAAGGGTTGTTCTGGGTGGGGACGCCCCTAACGGCATTTAGTTTTATTGTCACCACCCCGATTACGGGTCACAGTACGTTGGCTCCGCTATTGGCGTGGCTAGGAATGGGGATCGGCGTCAGCTTGGCGTGGCTGTGGTTGCAGCAATATCCCGCTCACACGCGGCAGGAGCAGGGCAGTTTTCTCTTGGCAACCATGGTGGGCAACACGGGTTTTATTGGCTTTCCCATTACTTGGCGACTGCTGGGGCAAGAGCACTTCAGTTGGGCGTTGTTTTTTGATCTGATGGGGACGCTCCTCATTTCCTATAGTGCTGGCATTGGTGTGGCGGCGAGTTTTGGCGATCGCGCCATTTCCATCGCAAAACTGCTGTGGCACATTGGCCGCAATCCAACCCTCTGGTGTGTGGGCTTGGGGCTGCTGTTGCGACAGTACCCTCTACCGACGATCGCTCAACAGGGACTTTTAACCTTGGGGTGGTTAATGGTGATTGCTGGATTGATCTATATGGGCATCTGCCTCGGTGAGGCTCCCCTCAAACTCCGCTGGGAACGCATCATTCCCTGTCTGGCGATTAAGATGCTACTGGTGCCGCTGCTGCTGGGGGTAGGGTTAACTCTGATTGGGGTCACCGGGCTGCCGCGCCTCGGAATGGTGCTGCAAGCAGGCATGCCCCCCGCTTTTATGACGCTGATCTTGGCGGATGTTTATCACTTAGACCGCGCTTTTGCCGCCAGCTTAATTTTGACTAGTCTTTTTGCCTTAATTCTTTTCTTGCCCCTGTGGCTGGTGCTCTTTGCCGGCTAGGGGCATTGGGTTGCTTAATCGTCTGGGGTCAAACGCAACAGCAGGTACCCTGCGCCTAACCCAACTAGAACCAGCGTAAACGTAATTACCGCAGTATTGAAAATCTCTTCTGCCATAGGGCGGCCTCAGCTAACAAGAACTCATTTTAACCAATTTGGCTCCTTTGCTTACCACGGCTCCAAAACAGGTTCCCGCAGCAGCTCATGGGTACCACGATTCACGGTCAAGAACATCCCGCGGGGTGTTTTGGTCAATAGATACGTGTACTCACCATTGACGGCTTCAAAATAGTACCCTTGAGGACTCCAATCCCGCAGGGGCAGCCGAATTGATAGGCGCGGATCCTGCTTGTGTCGTGCCATATAGTAGGCGGGGCGATCGCCCCCACAGATATTCACCCAATAGCTACGGGTCTCCGTGGCCACAAAGGTACTTTCATAGGAGCGACAGGAGAGGGGGCGTGCCAGTGCCGACAGAGGTGTCAGGATTAACAAGGTTACAGCAGCAACTGTCTGCCCAAAGTATTTCATTAAGAGAGTTCTCCATGGGTTTCTAACTCCAGTCTAGCCAAGGAGGCGGGAAAGGGTTTCCACCCTCGGTAAGATAGATGATGACGACTGCTGTTTACCTTCAACAGGGATGCAATGACGCTCGCGATCGCCCCCTTTCCCATCACCGCCATCATTGGTCAAGAGGCTATTAAATTGGCGCTGCTGTTGGCCGCCGTTGATCCCGGTTTGGGGGGGGTGATCATTGCGGGGCGGCGGGGGACTGCCAAATCCGTCCTTGCGCGGGGTATTCATGCCCTATTGCCCCCCATTGAAGTCATTGATCAAGGGGAGATCCCAGTACCGATCATTGCCAACCCCGATCCCGAACGTCCTCAAGACTGGGATAGCCGCTTGCAGGCTTGGCGCCAAAGTCATCCCGATGTCGCTTTGACCACCAAAGTGATTCCAGCCCCCTTTGTGCAAATTCCCCTAGGGGTCACCGAAGATCGCCTCTTGGGAGCCGTGGATGTGAGTCAATCGGTGCAGCGGGGCGAAGCGGTCTTTCAGCCCGGCCTATTGGCGGCAGCCCACCGCGGCGTGCTCTATGTGGATGAAATCAATCTCTTGGATGAGCAGCTAGCCAATGTCCTGATGGCCGTGCTGAGTGCTGGCCGCAACCAAATTGAACGGGAGGGGATTAGTCTGGATCACCCCTGTCGTCCCCTGTTGATTGCCACCTTTAATCCCGATGAGGGAGAAGTACCACCCCATCTGCTGGATCGGTTTGCGATCGCCCTATCGGCGGATACGGTTCTGGGCTTAGATGAGCGGGTTGCAGCGGTGGATCATGCCACCCAATTTGCTGATTCGCCCCAAGCCTTTTTGCAGCAGTACGATGCTGAGCTAGAGGATCTGCGCACCCAAATTATTCTGGCGCGGGAATGGCTCAAGGAAGTGAAAATTCAACGGCAGCAAATTGCCTATCTGGTCACCGAAGCCCTACGGGCGGGAGTGCAAGGCCATCGAGCAGAACTCTTTGCGGTGCGGGTGGCCAAAGCCCATGCTGCCCTGAATGGCCGCAGTGGGGTCAATGCCGAAGACCTACGCCGCGCTGTTGAACTCGTCATTGTGTCGCGAGCCACGCAACTGGAACCGCCGCCGGATCAACCGCCCCCACCGCCGCCCCTCCCAGAGAATCAGCAGTCTGACCCCAAAGAAGAACCCGATGAACCAGAGACACCACCGGAAGAGCAGCAGGAGACACCACCGATTCCTGAGGAATTTGTCTTTGAGGCCGATGGCACGGTCTTGGATGAGTCGGTGCTCTACTTTGCCCAACTGACCCAGCGCCAAGGGAAATCGGGGAGCCGTAGCCTGATTTATTCCCAAGATCGCGGTCGCTATATCCGCCCCATTTTGCCCCGTGGCCGAGGGGGTCGAATTGCGGTGGATGCCACCCTGCGCAGCGCCGCTCCCTACCAAAAATCCCGTCGCCTACGCCAACCCCAACGCCGCGTCATTGTTGAAAACAGTGATCTGCGAATTAAACGTTTGGTACGCAAAGCGGGTGCCTTGATTATTTTTGTCGTGGATGCCTCTGGCTCAATGGCACTGAACCGCATGAATTCTGCCAAGGGCGCTGTTTTACGCCTATTGACCCAAGCCTATCAAAACCGCGATATGGTGGCGCTGATTCCCTTTCGTGGCGAGCAAGCAGAGGTGCTCCTACCCCCCACCCGATCCATTGAAGCGGCACGGCGACGCCTTGAAACCCTGCCCTGTGGGGGTGGCTCTCCCCTTGCCCACGGTCTGACCCAAGCGGTGCGAGTGGGTTTGAATGCCAAACAAAGCGGTGAAATTGGTCAAGTGATGATTGTGGCCATTACCGATGGTCGAGGCAATATCCCCCTGAGCCGTTCCCTTGGCGAAACCATTCCGCCGGAGACCAAGCCCGATGTCAAAGCGGAAGTACTGGAAATTGCCGCTAAAATTCAAGCCTTGGGTCTGAAGCTCTTGGTGATTGACACCGAGAATAAGTTTGTTTCCACGGGGATGGGCAAAGAATTGGCACGGCAAGCGGGGGGTAAGTACTACCATTTGCCCAAGGCCACCGATCAGGCGATCGCCCAAGTGACACAGAATGCCCTGCAATTTTAGCCACCAATAAAAAACTCTCCCCCCAGTTAGAGAGGAGAGAACCTAGCAAACTATTGGGGCAGTAAGCCTACATCATGCCGCCCATGCCCCCCATACCGCCATCCGCAGGAGCTGCCGGTTTCGGTTCCGGTTTTTCGACCACAAGGGCTTCTGTCGTCAGTACCATGCCGGCGATCGAACCAGCATTTTGCAGGGCAGAGCGTACGACTTTGGCAGGGTCAATAATACCGGCACTAACGAGATCTTCATAGGTGCCCGTTGCAGCATTAAAGCCATAGTTAAAGTCACCGGCACGGACATTCTCGACGACTACGGCTCCTTCGACACCAGCATTGTCAGCAATTTGAGCCACTGGCGCTGCCAAGGCACTGGCAACAATGCGTGCCCCTGTTTGTTCCTCGGGACTGAGGCTAGGCAGCAGGGCATCAATGCGACTGGCCAAGTGAAGCAAGGTCACACCACCGCCGGGCACAATCCCTTCAGCCACTGCCGCTTTGGTGGCATTGAGGGCATCTTCGAGGCGGAGTTTGCGATCCTTCAATTCCGTTTCGGTGGCAGCTCCTACTTTGATCACCGCTACGCCGCCCACGAGCTTGGCAATGCGCTCTTGCAGCTTTTCTTTGTCGTATTCGGAGTCGGTTTCGGCCAACTGCTTCTTGAGCTGCTCGACCCGCTTTTGAATATCGGCTTTATTGCCCTTCTCCGACACCAGGGTGGTCGTGTCTTTGGTCACAGTGACGGAGGCGGCTTCTCCCAGCATGGTGATTTCCACATCATCTAGGGTCAGTCCCACTTCCTCAGAAATGACTTGACCGCCCGTGAGAATGGCAATGTCTTGGAGCATCGCTTTGCGCCGTTCGCCAAAGGCTGGGGCTTTCACGGCAACCACATTGAGGACACCCCGCAGTTTATTCACCACCAATGTGGCGAGGGCTTCGCCTTCTACATCTTCAGCAATGATCACGAGGGGACGACCACTGCGAGCCACTCTTTCTAGGGTGGGAATCAGGTCTTGGATGCTGGTAATTTTTTTGTCCGTCAACAGCAGATAGGCATTGTTGAGTTGAACAATCATCCGCTCTGGATCGGTGACAAAGTAGGGCGAAATGTAGCCGCGATCAAACTGCATCCCCTCAACAATTTCCATTTCTGTATTCAGGGATTTCGATTCTTCAATGGTGATCACGCCATCTTTGCCGACTTTGGCCATGGCTTCACCAATCATGGCTCCCACTTCGGGGTCATTACCGGCAGAGACGGTGGCCACTTGGGCAATCATGTCCCCTTCAACGGGTTTGGCCACTTCGGCAATGCCCTCGACAATGGTTTTGATCGCTTTTTCCATACCGCGCTTGAGGGCAATGGGGTTAGCACCGGCAGCCACGTTTTTCAGGCCTTCACGGATCAGGGCTTGGGCAAGGAGGGTCGCTGTTGTTGTGCCATCGCCGACGACATCATTGGTTTTGGCGGCCACTTCCCGAATCAGTTGGGCACCAGTATTTTCGTAGGCATCTTCCAGTTCGATTTCCTTGGCGATCGTCACGCCATCGTTAACAATTTGCGGTGCGCCATACTTTTTCTCAAGCACCACGTTGCGCCCTTTGGGGCCAAGGGTAATTTTCACGGCATCGGCAAGGGCATTAATTCCGCGTTCGAGCGATCGCCGGGACTCTTCATGAAATGCGACTAATTTTGCCATGGGTGGCTATCCTTTAGTAACTTGGAGGTCATGATTGAGGGACTGCAAACTTAGCAGGCTTCAAGCCATTGTTTACAGTACTGTGGAAAACCAGCTGAGGGCAATGGCAGAAAATGTAGGGGATTCCGCACTTGCTCGCGTACACTGGCAATAGACTGACAATAGATTAACAAGCTTCGCAGCCATGGCTGGCCGCCACCTCAATCAACAACGCCTACAGGTCTTCTTATACGTCACCTTAATGCTCGGCATTGCCCTTGCAGCGGCCAAGGAGTATTTTTACTTGAACAATGGCCAAGGGGGGCAAGATTGGCAAATTGGTGCTCCACAGGTGGATGTCATTGCTGCTCAGCCAAAACGCTCCCTTGCGGAAATACGAGCCTTTGCCCTGCAATTGGTGAATCGCGATCGCCAGCTCAATGGACTGCCGCCCCTTGTTGCCGATGAATTACTGACAGAGGCAGCACAACGCCACGCCGAAGATATGCTCAAACGCCAATACTTTAGCCATACCAATCCCGATGGGCAATCCCCAATGGATCGCTTTATCGCCTTGGGGGGACGCGGTGGCGTCGGTGAAAATATCATGGAGCAGAAGGGCACCCCCGGCTTGGTGCTCAACTATAAGCTGATTGAGCGCTTCCAAAAAGGCTGGATGTATAGTGAGGGGCACCGCCAAAATATCCTGCGGCCTGAATTTACCCGCTTTGGCTTTGGCATTGCTTTGAATACAGCACGCGGAGAAGTCTATGCTGTACAGATGTTTGCACTGCCAGCCCAGTAAAGGCCGAGCGTTGCTGCGCGGATAATTTCCAATGTAATCAATGTCAACTTAACCGCATTCGCTATGTTCACTGAAGAAATGTACGTTGTCCTCGAATCCAGTGCCAGCAATGAAGTCTTTCTCACGCCGATGGAGCTACAGGCCAAGCTGGTGGAGTATCTAACAGGAACCGAGGTTGCCCTAACGCCGGATCTGCTTGCTTTGCCCGATGTGGAAAGTCGTGCCCACTACCTCCTGACAACGGGTTGTGAACTGCAATTACCCAATGGTGGCTACCTTCAGTGGTATGCCGTGCGTTTAGAAAAATAATCGTTACACAGAGTTACGAAACTCCTGCTCGGAAAATTCCGTTCTAATATAGATAAGGCTCTTGGATCAATCAAGGGTTCAGACGATTATTTATTCTTTCGTGGTGTCCAAATCGTCAGGAATAGCAGGGTAACGAGACTGTGGCCGATCGCCGTCGTCAACAAAAGAAAAAACAGCAAATGACCTACAGCTGGCCGTTGGCAGGCACCTATCAAGCCCTTAGCTCTGCATCGGTGGATTTGATCTGGCGCAAAGTGGTGAATTTGGCCGATGTGTCGTGGCATCCCTTGATTTTGCGCACGAATGTGCCCTACGGACTCGTACCCAAGCCGGGGTTTATTTTCCAAGCCATGACCCGTTGGATTCCGTGGCCGATTCGGATTTTTGTCGAACGGGTATCACCGGGAAAACTGTTGAGTATTCGCATTTTGGTCTTGCCGGGGGTAGAGGAACGGGTAACCTATCGTTTAGAATCAACGGTCTGTGGGAGTCAGATTTCTTGCTCAGTGATGTTGCGGGGGTGGCTGGCGCCATTGATTTGGTCGCTGATTCGCGATTCTGCGGCAGGGTTGGCTGCCCGCTTAGCAGTTGCTGCTGAGAAAGATCCCCCCTCTGCTCAGCCCCCCATTGATCCCTGCTTAGGTTTTTAGACGGACAAAAGAAAACTCTATGCTCAGCGATAGCGATCGCGTTCGTGTTCTCAGTGAAGCCCTGCCCTATCTCCAAGCCTTTGCCGGGCGCACCTTTGTGGTCAAATACGGCGGTGCCGCCATGAAGGAAGAACAGCTCAAGGATTCCGTGATTCGCGATATTGTCTTTCTCTCCTATGTGGGGATTCGCCCTGTGGTGGTTCATGGCGGTGGCCCAGAAATCAATACTTGGCTTGGCAAACTCAACATTGAACCCCAATTCAAAAATGGGCTGCGCGTCACCGATGCCGCAACGATGGATGTGGTGGAGATGGTCTTGGTGGGTCGGGTCAACAAGGAAATTGTCACCCTGATCAATCAGGCGGGTGGTAAAGCAGTGGGGCTGTGCGGCAAAGATGGCAACCTGATTCGTGCCCGCGCCCAAGGGGAAGATAGCATCGGCTTTGTCGGTGAAGTACAGGGGGTGGATACCCGCGTGATTACGGCACTAGTGGAGAAGGGGTATATTCCCGTCATCTCCAGTGTGGCTGCCGATGATACTGGGCAAGCCTACAACATCAATGCTGATACTGTTGCTGGCGAGATTGCGGCGGCTTTGGGGGCTGAGAAGCTGATTTTACTGACGGATACCGCAGGTATTTTACGGGATTATCGCGACCCTAGTACTCTCATTTATCGCCTTGATATTGCCGAAGCGCGGCAACTCATTAAAGAGGGGGTTGTCTCTGGGGGGATGATTCCGAAAGTCACCTGTTGCGTGCGATCGCTCGCTCAAGGGGTGAAAGCAGCGCACATTATTGATGGCCGGGTGCCCCACGCCCTATTACTGGAAATTTTTACCGATTCGGGGATTGGCTCAATGCTCGTGGGTTCCAATGCAGCCTACGATCGCGCCTTTATTGATTGAAACTTTTTGCATGAAAAAGGGCGTCCTAGGGTATGACGAGGATGTTTTAGTGTAAGCGCCTATTACTTATGAAATTATTCTCTTTAATCCTAATTAGTAGCAGCTTAGCCACTAGCCTGACGCTGCCAGCAGGGGCCATTTCCCAACCCTACCCCCCAGTGGCGGTGAATAGTTTTATGGATACCTGCATCGAGCGTGGCCGCCGATCGGCTCCCCTTGTGCCCCGTTCAATGATGGGTAATATTTGTCAGTGCTCCATCAACTACATTCAACAGCGATTGAGCTACACTGATTTTCAAACCCTTGATCCCAACGGCGGTCAACCGCAATCTCCTCGCCAACAGCGGGCACAGCGGGTTCTCGATGAAAGTGTGAACTACTGCATTCGCCAGCAACTGGGGGTCTAGGCACTTTTGGAGCCTGCTGAGCGTCGGAAAATTTAGCCTGCGATCGCCAACGGCCAAGGCAAGTCTTTGTGCTAGATTGGGCGTAGGCTAAAGGATCGACAATTTAGGACGAATCATATGGGCATCACACACCGCACGCTCGTTGTCAGTACGACAGTGGTTATGACGGCATTAGTTGCTGTCACGGGTGCGGGTCTGCACTGGTCCCGTAGCCTAGCAGGTTTTCGCCAAAGTCCTAAGGAACTGGTGGATGAAGTGTGGCAGGTCATTGACCGTGAATACGTTGATGCCACCTTCAATGGCAATGACTGGCGTGCCGTGCGGCGGGAATTTCTCTCTCGGAACTACACCAAACCTGAGGATGCTTACAAGGCAGCACGGGAAATGCTCGAGAAGCTCAATGATCCCTACACCCGCTTTATGGATCCGGAGCAGTTTCGCTCTATGCAAATTGAAACCTCTGGTGAACTCACAGGGGTAGGTATCACCATTACCCAGGACGAAAAGACCAAAGAAATCACCGTGGTTTCCCCCATTGAAGGGAGTCCCGCCGCTGAGATGGGTTTAATGGCCAAGGATGTGATCCTGAAAATTGATGGCAAATCCACCAAGGGCATGGATCTCAACCAAGCCGTCAGCATGATCCGTGGCCCTGTGAATACAAAAGTGCGCCTGACGATCCAGCGGGGCGATCAAATCTTGAATTATGAGATCACCCGTGCCCGCATTGAAATTCATCCTGTTCGCTTCAGCCTACGCCAAACTCCCCAAGGCCCTGTCGGCTATATTCGCCTTGTCACCTTTAGCTCCAATGCAGCAGCAGAAATGCGCGCCGCCATTCGGGAGTTAGAGAAGCAAGGCGTTGAAGGCTATGTTTTGGATTTACGCTCCAATCCGGGTGGCCTACTCTTTGCCAGTGCTGAAATTGCCCGCATGTTTCTACCGCAGGGCGATATTGTCTCTACGGTCAATCGCCAAGGGGAAGCAGAACGCTTACGCGCCGGTCGCGGCTTCTTGACCAATAAGCCCCTTGTGGTTCTCATTGATGGCGGCTCGGCCAGCGCCAGCGAAATCCTCGCAGGTGCCCTACAGGATAATGGCCGTGCCGTGTTGGTGGGAACACGCACCTTTGGGAAAGGCTTGGTGCAGTCCGTCCAGCCCGTGGGGGAAGGGGCAGGGATTGCGGTAACGATCGCCAAATACTTTACCCCCAGTGGTCGTGATATTAACAAGAAAGGCATTGAACCCGATATTGAAGTCACACTCACGGAGCAGCAGCGGGAACAACTGACGCGCGATGACATTGCCACCGATCGTGATCCTCAATTTACACGGGCGCTAGCGGTTCTCAATGAACGTATCCTAGCGGAGCGACGCAATACCCAATCAGCGCGTCCTGCCCAGACAGCCAATCCTTAAGTTCACTCAGTTAGGTGAGCACCGTGGCCGACCACCGCCGACAAGCCCAGCGGGTATTGTTCTTGGCGCTAGGGGTCAATGTTGCCCTGACGGCCATTAAAGCCATTGTTGGTGTTCTCAGTCACTCTCTGAGTTTACAGGCCGATGCCCTGCATAGCTTGACCGATGCCGGGAGTAGCATCTTGGGCTTAGTGGCCATGCAGTGGGCTAACCCCCATCCCGATCGCGACCATCCCTACGGTCACCAAAAGTTTGAAGCCCTCGGTGCATTGGGGATTGCCGCCTTTCTGGGCATGGTGTGCTTTGAGATTTTACAAAGTGCGGTTGAGCGCCTGCTGCATAAAAGCAGTGCCGTGACGATCACAGGGGCAGAACTGTGGATTGTGATCCTTGTCCTTGGCATGAATATCGGCCTTACTCTCTATGAACACCACATGGGGCGCAAGCTGAATAATTCCGTGCTCATTGCTGATGCCAAGCATACCCTGAGCGATGTCTGGACAACGATTATTGTTCTTTTGGGGCTGATTGGGGTGTGGACCTTCAACTGGGCCTGGTTGGATGTGGTGTTGGCATTTCCCGTCGCGGCCCTTGTGTTTTGGAGTGCGTGGGAAGTCCTCAAAAGCAACATTCCTTGGCTGGTGGATGAGATGGCGATCGCCCCCGAAGCCATCCATGAGCTAGTGATGACCGTGCCCGGTGTGGTTAATTGCCATGACATTAGCTCGCGGGGAATGGTGGGACGGCAAGTGTTTATTGAGATGCACTTAATTGTCGAGGCGGAAGATATTCCCACGGCCCATGACATTACCGAGCAAATTGAAGCCCTGCTGCAAGACCGCTATGGACCGGCTCGCATTGTCATCCACGTCGAACCCCCCGACTACGAATCCAGTCAGATCAGCTTCTCTTAGGTGATTTTTGTTATTTTTTGAGCATCTGTGCAAAGCAACTGAGGAGTGACCCTGTGGTGTACGACTGCATTGTTGTTGGTTCAGGCCCTGCGGGCGGTGCAGCTGCCTATCACTTGGCTAGGCGAGGCCGGCGGGTGTTGGTTCTGGAAAAGGAAGCTCTGCCCCGCTACAAGCCCTGTGGGGGAGGTGTGTCGCCCCAAGTGCAAGCTTGGTTTGACTTTGACTTTACTCCTGCTATCTCGCTGAAGCTGACGCAAATGGTCTGTACGTGGCAGGGTGGGGAAGCGCAAGTGCTAGAACTGCCCCCAGAGCAAGCGGTGTGGATGGTGCGCCGCGATGTCTTTGATAATTTTCTGATTCAACAGGCCCAGCAACAGGGGGCGCAGGTAGCGGCTCAAACTCCCGTTATAGGTCTAACTTGGGGGGGCGATCGCTGGCAGGTGCATACGCCCAAGGGGGATTTCACAGCGCAGTATTTGATTGGCTGTGATGGTGCCAAAGGTTCAATGGCCAAGTGGTTGGGCTTCCAACATCGTCAGCAGCGTATAGGAGCAGCCATTGAGGTTGAAGCAGCCATGCCCAATCATGCCCTGAGGGCAGCCCACTTTGACTTTGGTCGCGTTCACAATGGCTACATTTGGAACTTTCCTAAACGGGAGGGCTACTCGATTGGTGTGGGCACGTTTTCCCTAAAACGCAAGCAAAATCTGAGGGCGATCGGGGCAGCATATGCTGAAACCTTTGGCGTTGATTTCAGTCAAGTCAAGGTCTATGGCCACCCCCTCTACTGTTGGCAGCGGCACCAGCGCCTGCACACCCAAAATGCCCTCCTTGCCGGGGAAGCCGCCTGTATCGTTGATCCGTTTACTGCCGAAGGCATTCGTCCCTCACTGTTGACCGGAATGCTAGCTGCCCAAGCGATCGATCGCGCCCTCAATGGTGTTCCAGAGGCTCTCGCAGACTATTCCCGTCAAGTCCAACAGGCGTGGGGAGCAGATATGGTCTGGGCAAAACGTCTAGCGACTCTTTTTTATCGGATGCCCCACATGGCCTATGAAGTGGCTATCAAACGTCCCAGCGCCCTGCAACGGATGGGGCAAATTCTCTGCGGTCAGTTGCGTTACCGCGATGCAGCAGCCAATGGCCTGAAATTGTTGGCAGCGGGGTTGAGAGTGCCGACGGTTTTCCGTTAATGCCGATAGGGATGCTCCCTGAGCTGCCTTCTATAATGTTGGTGCAGCCTAACTTTAGGAACACGAGTGGTGAGCAGTCCCATTGAGCAGCGCAAGGCGGAGCACCTCGAGCTTTGTATTCAAGGTGATGTCAGTCATCAAGAAATCACCACCGGTTTCGAGAAGTATCGCTTTCGCCATTGTGCCCTGCCCGAACTGGACTTTGCCGAGATTGATCTGAGCGTCGAGTTTTTGGGCTGGCGACTCGCTGCCCCCCTGCTGATTTCCTCCATGACCGGTGGCACCCCCCAAGCGGGAGACATCAATCGCCGCTTAGCCCGGGTGGCGCAACAAAAGGGAATTGCCATGGGTGTCGGTTCCCAGCGAGTGCTGCTGGAGCATCCAGAGGTGGCGACCACGTTTGCCATTCGTCAAGAGGCACCCACTATCCCCCTCTTAGCCAATCTTGGCGCGGTGCAGTTGAACTATGGCTGTGGCGTCAATGAATGCCAAAAGATTATTGATCTCCTAGAGGCGAATGCCTTGATTTTGCACCTCAATCCCCTACAAGAGGCCGTCCAAACGGGGGGCGATCGCAACTTCAAGGGACTGTTGACGAAAATTGGTGTTCTCTGCCGTGCCCTACCGGTGCCTGTAATTGTGAAGGAAGTGGGCAATGGTATCAGTGCCGACGTGGCCAAGCAACTCGTGGAGGTGGGTGTAGCCGCTATTGACGTGGCGGGGGCAGGGGGAACCTCTTGGGCCAAGGTGGAAGCGGCGCGTGCTCAGGATGGGCGTCAGCAGTACCTCGGAGCAGCCTTTGCCGAATGGGGTATGCCTACGGCGCAGTGCTTGGAGCAAATTCATCCTGCCCTACCAGATACGCCCCTAATTGCCTCTGGCGGACTTCAAAATGGCATTGATGTGGCCAAGGCCCTTGCCCTCGGTGCTAGTCTTGCCGGTTTAGCGCGCCCCTTTTTGCAGGCCGCCCATCAATCAGAGGAGACACTTGCGCAACGCATTGATTTTATCCTTGAGGAATTGAAAACCGTGCTGTTTTGTACCGGCAGTGCCACCCCCCAAGCCCTCTATCAGCGCCGCTGTCTCGAAAGGATCTAGCGGGGGTCTTCAAGGATCGTGCGCAGCCACGGGGGCGGATCCGGAATCGGATTGCCCAATCGCTCCAACAGTGTCCATGCCAAAATATGCACCACTAAGGCATACACCGTGGACTGGAAAAAGACAAGTAGCAGTGCCACAACTTGGATCAGGGTCACCGTTGGCTCCAGCAGCAAATTCAGATTGACCAGTACCCAATCAATGAAATTCGTGACCTGCTGATTGAAGTAAATCCAGAGGTTTTCCCCGAGCAGAATGGACACAAGGCTAATCTGAAAGAAAAATCCTGCGGTGCCAATCACTGCGCCACTGAGGATGGAACGTCCCCAGCCTTCTTTTTTGGCCCAACAGCCGCCAAAAATGACCCCCATCATGCCGTGGGGCAAGAGAAATTGCAGACTGCGGGGTGGCCCCATCAACACAGAAAGGAGCAAGGCACTGACAATGGCCGCCATCCAAGCGGCGCGGCGGTTCCAGCGTAAATAAACGAGGGCGATGGGAATTGGAAAAAATAGGCGCAAGACTGGACCAATGGGCAAATAAAAGTTAATCACCCACAGCAGGGCAGCGGTACTGGCAAGGAAGGCTGTTTCTGTGATCACCAAGGTGCGCTGAATTTGCGATCGCCCCAAGGCTTGGGACTGCTCAGGGGGCACAATGGCTTCGACGTCGGGAAAATCATCCTCTAGGGAATCCGTTGGGTTCATTGATTGCAGATAACCTTTTTTCTCTACACTCTAGCAAGCTTTACTGCCAGCTCTCAAACTGGATATAGCGCCCTGAAAAATCCTTTGCTGAAAGTTAGAATCGGGGGTAAGGTATTCCTATCAAACTTACATGTTAATTTATGTGCCGTCTTTATGCCTATATGGGGCGCAAAACGTCCCTTGCCCATGCCTTGGTGGATGCTCCCCATTCCCTGTTGGTGCAAAGTTATCAACCCCGCGAAATGACGGCGGGACTCTTAAATGCCGATGGCTTTGGGGTGGGCTGGTATGCTGCCCGCCAAGATGTGCCCCCCTTTCTTTATCGGCAAACGATGCCCATGTGGCATGATATTAACTTTACTGAGCATTTAAGCCGCTACATTGAATCTGCCTGTTTTTTGGCCAATGTCCGCAGTGCCACACCGGGTCAACCCGTGCAAATGACGAATACGCAGCCCTTTCGCTGGGGACGCTGGCTGGGGGTGCACAATGGCTTTATCGAGAACTTTCGCCAAACCCTCTACCGCCCCATGCGCGATCGCCTGTCGGATATTTGTTACAACATTGTTGAAGGCTCTACAGACTCTGAGCACCTGTTTGCCCTCTTCTGCAATGAATTGGTGTTGAATCCGCAACTGTCACCGTTGATGGTACTGCGGCAAACACTGCAAATTGTTTTTTCCCTAGCGCAGGCAGCGCGTACCAGTGTTAGTGCCGCCATGATTCTGACTGATGGCGTCTATATTCTCGCCACCCGCTGTGCGCGGGGCACACCACCCCCCACCCTGTACTGGAGTCAGGATGCCGAGAAAATTCAGCTCACCTCAGAGCCGGTAGATCAGCAAACGGAGTGGTATCTTTTACCGGAAAATAAATTGCTGTTGATGAGTTTGCAGAGTGAACCAGAAATTTACGCCTTCTGAGATATCAGTGCCTTTTAATCCCTTGGATCGGGGAACTTTTTGGCAAGCCTTTCAGAACCAGCGGCAATTTACACGCCAACTTGTGGCTGAGTTGAGCGAGGCCGTCCTTTGTGCGCAGCCCCATCCCCTCTATAGCCCTGTGGGATGGCATTTGGGACACATTGGCTACACAGAAGCCTTTTGGCTGTTGCCAGAATCCTCAGGGGTGAGCGATCGCGATCGCTATTGGTATGCCGCCGATGGCCGCCCCAAGGCCGAACGACAGCATCTACCGCCGCGTGGCCAGCTACTTGACTACTTAGCAGAGATTCGCCAAAAGACGGGCGATCGCCTCTACAGCCTTAGCGACGAGCAGTGGCAACGGGAAGTCCGTCTCTGGTGGTGGATTTTACAGCATGAAGCCCAGCACACGGAAACGATGCAAATGGTGCTGGCGATGCAGGAGATTTTCACCACCTTGCCCCCTCTCCTATCGTCGCCTCAGTCTTGGCAACGGATTGCCGCTGGCAGTTATGTCATTGGCAGTGAAGACCTCTTAGCCCTTGATAACGAGCAGCCAGTCCAGAGTGTCGAACTACTTCCTTTTACGATTGATGCGGCACCGCTGACCTGGCGGGAATTTCTCACCTTTGTGGAAGCGGGTGGTTATCAGCGGCGGGAATGGTGGTCCAGCAGTGGTTGGGAATGGCGACAGGCAGAGGAAATTGCCTCACCGTTTTACCCGATTCCTGAGAACCTAGACTTACCCATGTGGGGACTTAGTTTCTACGAAGCGGAAGCCTATGGCCATTTCCAAGGCAAACGTCTCCCCAGTGAACGGGAATGGGAAATTGCTGCTCAGCAGGGACTCTTGAATCAGGGCTACGTTTGGGAGTGGACGCAAAGTCCCTTTGCCCCCTATCCGGGGTTCCAGAGCTATCCCTACCGGGGGTATTCTGCCCCCTACTTTGATGGCGAGCATTTTGTCCTCAAGGGCGGTAGTCACTGGACGCGCCCCATTCTCAAGCGACCCTCATTTCGCAATTGGTATAGCCGCACCACCCGTGAGGTGTTTGCTGGAGCGCGCTACGTTCACCAAGAAACAATCTCTACACCAAGGGACACTGATGCCCAAATTTGAACATGTTTAGCCTGCACTCTCCCCTCCGCGCGTCAGCAGGTGGTGTGAGCTTCATGTTTTGTGCTGCGGTTCTCATCCATCCTGTGATCGCCTTCACTGGGATTCTTCCTAGGCTCCGCCAAGATTGAATCATCACCCCTTCTCTGGAGCGTGAGCCACATCATGAAACGCTTATCTCTTTCCACCTTGCTACTGCTCACTGGGACACTCACTCAAACTAGCGGAGCTTTGGCTCTACCCACGGCAACGCTGCAAGGCCGTATTTTTTTTGGCGATCAAATGGGCAATGTTGCACCGGCTGCCTGCTCAGCGATTCGAGTTGTTGCTAAACCGCAAAATTTACCGCCCATCAAGGTATTTGCTACTGGTCCTGCCGCTGGTGCTCAGGATGGTCAATGTACCTTTAAGATGACTAATGTGCCAGCAGGTGTTCCCATTGAATTAAGCGCCGTTTACAGCGATTTGCTCTCCTATCCCGAAAAAACGTACCCCAGTCCTGCCGGCAAGTGGCAAAATCCCTTTGTTCTGCGCCCCGCTCAGGTGCATGTCAGGTACATTGAACTTGATGGCAAACCTTAGTTTGTTGGCTATTGAAGCTGAGCAAACGAAGCACCGTTCCTCAGTAAAGAAAGTTTGAACAAGATGACCCCCAAGCGATGAGTGCGACTCAAACTCCCTAAACTAGGGACAAGGGCATAGGGGCGTTTTGATGTCAATTGCTGAGGAATTCCGCCAACTGCAAACGCAACTCTTGGAGTGCTGGGACGGGACAGAAACGTTTATTCCTGAACTGCCCAAGGGTCCCGGCGGTATTGAGCGCGATATTGTGGTGGTGCCTTCCCTGAGCTTTCCCCAACCGGAGCTGGCCAAGATCACCGGCTACACCCACTACGAGGAGCGGCAACTCTATACGCTGATCCAGTTGCGGAATCCGCGTACCCGCATGATCTACGTGACGTCCCAGCCGCTGCACCCCAGCATTATTGACTATTATCTGGATTTACTCCCCGGCGTACCCAGTTCCCATGCCCGCGATCGCCTGCTGCTGCTGGCCACCTACGATCGCTCCGATAAACCCTTGACTGCGAAAATTTTAGAGCGGCCTCGCCTTTTGGAGCGTATTCGTCAAGCCCTGCGTCCCAACCAAGCCTACATGGTGTGTTTTAACTCCACCCCTTTGGAGCGGGAACTGGCGGTACGCTTAGGCATTCCCCTCTACTCGACGGATCCCGACCTCCTCTACTGGGGAACCAAGGCGGGCAGTCGGGAACTTTTTGCAGCTGCAGGCATTCCCCATCCGATGGGCAGCGGTTTTTTGCAGGGGGTACCGGAACTGGTGCGCGCGATCGCTCACCTCCAAGAGAAATCCCCTGAACTGCAACGGGTGGTGGTGAAACTCAATGAGGCTTTTTCCGGAGAAGGCAATGCTCTTCTTGATCTGCGCCCACTGCGCCCCCTTGGCAGCCCACACACCCCCGATCATCTACAACGGATTGAAAATAGCCTAGAGGAGATGGTCTTTCAGGCGCCTAATGAAACTTGGCTCTCCTATCGGCAGCGATTTATGGATCTGGGGGGGATTGTCGAAGCCTTTGTGGAAGGTGCTGTCAAGCGATCGCCCAGTGTCCAAGGCTGCATTACCCCCAAAGGCAGTGTTGAAATTGTCTCCACCCATGAGCAATTACTCAATGCCCCCACAGGTCAAATTTTCATTGGCTGTGAATTTCCTGCCCATGCCGATTATCGCCAACAACTCCAAGAATTGGGGCAAAAGGTAGGGACGTACTTAGCACAGCAGGGGGTGATCGGCTGTTTTGGTGTGGACGTTGTTGCCACCCAGACAACAGCAGGGTGGGAGCTTTACGCCATTGAAATTAACCTGCGCAAGGGTGGTACCACGCACCCCTTCATGACCCTAAAGTTTCTCACCGATGGTCACTATGAGCTAGCCTCTGGACTGTTTTACAGCAAGCACCGCCGTCCCAAGTATTACATTGCCTCCGATAACCTCTGCCAACCCCACTATCGCGGCCTCCTGCCCAATGATCTCTTAGATATGATTGCCCGCTACCATCTCCACTTTGATTCCAGCACCGAAACGGGCACTGTCTTTCACCTCATGGGGGCACTCTCGGAATTTGGTAAGCTGGGACTCGTCAGCATTGGCAACACCCCCGAAGAAGCTCAAGCCATCTACAACCAGACCATTGGCGTTCTCGATGCTGCGGCGCTATAAGTCCCTAATGTGCCCACCCCCCGCATAGACAGGGGTCTGAGAATCTCGTTACAATTGGCAACGTTCACTGTGAAGAGCAGCCTGTAGGGAAAATCCAGTGCAAGTCTGGTGCTGTGCCGCAGCTGTGATGGGGAACCCCCCTCAGCCAGAATGCCTACTTGCTGTGGTTCACTCTGTTTGCCTGCGTCGCACGGGCATGGAGTTTCAACGTGGTTGTTACGCTCAACGATTCCATTCTCAATCCCCTCGGTTTTAGCCTCGATTTACCCCCTCTCCCCCAATCTCGACCGCTTTTACTCGTCGGTCATGGGACGCGCGATCCGGAAGGTCGCCAAGCATTTTTGGACTTTGCCCAAGCCTATTATCAACTGGATCCCTGCCGGCCTGTTTTTCCCTGTTTTCTGGAGTTAACGGAACCCTCGATTTTTGATGTGCTCAGCCGGTGTGTTGCTGCAGGTCATACAGACTTGTCAGTGCTGCCAGTTTTACTCTTTGCTGCTCGCCACAATAAGTTTGATGTCACCAATGAGTTGGATTGGGCACGGCGGGCGTTTCCGCAATTGCGCTATCACTATGGCCGCCACTATGGCATTGCCCCCGAAATTTTAACCCTGTGGCGATCGCGCCTTGAACGCTTGGACTCACCAGAATTTAATCCCCAAGGCATTGGCCGCGAAGAAACCGTTCTCCTAGTGGTGGGACGCGGCTCCAGTGATCCCGATGCCAATGGCGATGTCTTTAAGCTAGCCCGCATGCTCTGGGAAGGCAGTGGCTACAAAACCGTTGAGGTCTGCTTTATTGGCATTACCCATCCCCGCCTACCCGAAGGATTTGGGCGGGCGAATCTTTACCAGCCCCGCCGCGTCATTGTCCTGCCCCACTTCATGTTTACAGGGGCATTAGTCAAGAAAATCTATACCCTTACCGCAGAAGCCCAAGCTGCCTATCCCAGTGTTGAATACGTGAACCTACCGGAAATTGGCCTGCATCCGCAACTATTTTATCTCACGCGGCAGCGGGAAATTGAAACCCATACGGGGCAGGTGGCCATGAACTGTGAAGCCTGCAAATTCCGCTTGGTGGCAGGCCATAGCCATCATCACCACCATCATCAGGATCATGAGCACCCCTCCCACAGCCATGATCACGGGGGGCATCACCCTCACCATGGATCAACCATGGACTTGGATCACTTGCCCAGTTATCACCAACGCATTTGGCAAGTTCCCTAGACATTGCTTCCCAGCGAAAATGTTAGAGTAGAAATAACTGCTACTCTTTCTCAAGCTTGAATGGGGCTTGTCTATGCGCATTAAATATCCTCCCCAGACCGTTGATCGGGTGTTGATTTTTGATACCACCCTGCGGGACGGTGAACAGTCGCCGGGTGCCTCGCTGAATGTGGATGAAAAACTCACGATCGCCCGTCAACTGGCCCGACTGGGGGTGGATATTATTGAGGCGGGTTTTCCCTTTGCCAGCCCCGGCGACTTTGAAGCCGTACAGCGGATTGCCGAAACCGTGGGCACCGAAACAGGGCCGGTGATCTGTGGCTTGGCTCGTGCCACCCGCCAAGATATTGAAGCCGCCGCAAAAGCCCTCAAGCCCGCCTACTATCCGCGGATTCACACCTTCATTGCCACATCGGATATCCACCTTGAGTACAAGCTCAGGAAAAGCCGCGCTGAGGTACTGGAAATTGCCCCCGAAATGGTGGCCTATGCCAAGTCCTTTGTGGATGATGTTGAGTTTTCCCCTGAGGATGCCGGACGTTCGGATCCTGAGTTTCTCTATCAAGTTTTGGAGCGGGTGATTGACGCCGGTGCAACAACAATTAACATTCCCGACACCGTGGGGTACACCACCCCCGCCGAGTTTGGCGCCCTGATCAAAGGCATCAAGGAAAACGTGCCGAATATTGATCGTGCCGTCATTTCAGTCCATGGTCACAACGACCTAGGCTTGGCCGTTGCCAACTTCCTTGAGGCTGTGAAAAATGGGGCACGGCAACTGGAGTGTACGGTTAACGGCATTGGGGAGCGCGCCGGCAATGCTGCCCTTGAGGAATTGGTGATGGCTCTCTATGTGCGGCGGCAGTATTTTAACCCCTTCCTTGGCCGTCCCCCTGAATCAGAAGCACCCCTGACCAATATCAACACCCGCGAAATTTACAAAACCTCCCGCTTGGTTTCAAATCTAACGGGCATGCTGATTCAGCCCAATAAGGCGATCGTCGGTGCCAACGCCTTTGCTCACCAATCAGGCATTCACCAAGATGGCGTCCTCAAGCACAAGCAAACCTATGAAATCATGGACGCTCAGCTCATTGGCTTAGCCGACAATCAAATTGTTTTGGGCAAACTCTCTGGTCGCAATGCCTTTGCCACCCGCCTGCGCGAGCTGGGCTTTGAACTCAGTGAAACGGAACTCAACAAGGCGTTTTTGCGCTTCAAGGATCTGGCCGACAAGAAAAAAGAAATCACTGACTGGGATCTAGAAGCTATTGTTAAAGACGAAACCCAAGCCATTGATGTTCAAGGCTACCAGCTGGAATTTGTGCAGGTCTCCTGTGGCGATCGCGCCCGCCCCACCGCCACCGTAACCATCCGTCTGCCCAGTGGTGAGGAGCTGACAGATGCCGCCATTGGCACAGGCCCTGTGGATGCCGTCTATCGTGCCATTAACCGCGTGGTGCAAATTCCCAATCGCCTCATTGAGTATTCCGTGCAGTCAGTGACTGCGGGAATTGATGCCATCGGCGAGGTGACCATTCGCCTGCAACACGGGGATCGCATTTACTCGGGCCATGCCGCCAATACGGATATTATTGTTGCTTCGGCTCATGCCTATATGAATGCCCTCAATCGTCTCTATCGCGGGCTCCAGCAACAACGCCTCCACCCCCAGACCGCTGAGGTTCATGGTGGAACCACTCCCTAAGCCCCTTGAGCGCCATGGCATCTACCCCTGCCCTATTTGCCGCCATGGCCAAATTGTCCCCATGGTGCTCATGGAAACCCATGCCTGTAACTTTTGCCGCCACATTTTTACCCTTGATCCTGAGCGCCAAACGGCTCGCCTTGAAGATGGGGCGATCGCTTTTCGCTGGCAGTGGACAGGTACAGGCTGGCGATCGCTCCACCGCCCCTCTTCTCAGGTCACCGTTGTTGCCCTTGTGTTAGCTATTTTGCTCATCATTTTACCGCCGACACTCATCGGGCTAGCCTATGCCCTGTTTCCGCCCCTAGAAGCAGGAGTTTGGCGCTGGTTTCCCCTGCTTTGGACAGGCCTCACCTTAGCTGCCCATGCCCTACTCTTTGGGCCTGTTTTAATGGCTATTTTGTCCCCCGAAAGGGAGATGTGAAACCTTAGATAGAGAGGGGTGCCACCGCTGACTCAGCAGCACTGTTCTGATAACCTCTGAAATCTCGGTGGTTGACAGCTACACCATTGACGACAATCCCAAGCAGCTTTTGCTGTAAGCTCAGATCGCAAGCCTGCAGGGCCTGAGCAAAGGCTTCCCGTCGCGTTTTCTTTAAGCGCACAACCAAGAGGGCCCGCTCCACCGCTGCCAGAACCCGATGCGCCTCCGCAGCAGCCAAAATCGGCGGCACATCCAGAATCACGCAGTCAAAGGTATCCTTAGCGCCCTCCAAGAAATCAAACCACCGCGCAGAACTCAGCAGTATCATCGGCTCTTGCTGAACCTGACCCGCCGTCAGTACCCAGAGTCTTTCCGCACGATTTGCTAAAAGACTGAACCAGTGGGGAAAAGGCATTTCCCCTTGCAACAACTCCCCTAGGCCTGCGACATTGGGAATGCCAAGTCCTTGATGAATGCTGGGCTGACGCAAATTGGCATCCACCAGTAAGACCCGTTTTCCCATCGCCGCTGCTGCAACCGCAAGGTAAATCGCAAGGGTCGTTTGTCCTTCTTTGCCCACTGTACCCGTTATTGCCAAAGAGCGGGGCAATCCCAACGACTCTAGCTGCGTCAACAGGAAGTAAAAACTTTCCCTAAAAGCAGGTGTGGCACTCGGCAAACGGTGCTGCAATCCCCAGAGCGTCAACGGTGTTTCTAGGCGACTAAAGGCCAATTGATCAAATGTCTTCGTCAGAGGAATCTCGCCAAGAATCGGTAAGGGGGTTTGTTGGCGAATTTGCTCCACTTCCAGAAAGCGATCATCCAACCAATCGAGGATTAGGGCCAAAAGCAGCCCAGACACTCCCCCCAGCATCAAAGCTATCACCAGTGCCCGTAATAAACGCTGGGTTACTTGATATTCTTCCTTGTTGTCAATATCTGAGAGGACTCGCCATGTGAAGTCCCGTTGCGCAATCTGCAGCTGGAGGGACTGTCGAGTTTGCAGTAATAACCTCAGAGCTTCCTGTGCTGCTGCAAAACGTTGTTCCATCTTGCGGTAAGGATTGGCAAGGCGTATTACTCGCGATATCTCTGCCTCAGTGGTCTGAATTTGGTTGCTTAATTCAGCATCCGCCCTCCGCAGCGCTTCAAGCTCAATTCTGGTCTCTATGTACTTCGCGATTAGAGACCCAGAAACGGCACTTTGATAACCAATCAGCGTTTCGGGTTGACGAACTTGATCCTGATTTCTAATCGTAATCTGTCGCGCTTGTTGTCTGGCCTGCTCTAGCAGTAGTCGCTTTTCTTCCTGTAGCACTTGCACTGTCGGTGAATTCTCAGGCAGTTTAGCCTGCTCCCCAGCCAGCCTAGTTTCTGTTTCTGTTAATTTTGTTAGCAACTCCTGATAGTTTTGAGAAGCAGCTAGATTGGCGGCAGCAAGTGCCTCAGCAGGAGACAACCTTAACTGTGCTTCGAGGGAGTTAAACGTTGCCTGAGCCGACTCCAGTTTTACTCTATTTTCATTTCTTGCAGAGATCAAATTATCCAAAAGGCTAAGATACGTTTCAAGATTGCTGCTGCCAGAGTTCACAGAGTTCAACTGGGAAGCAACTAAGTCAGGTCGTACTACCTGATTCTGAAAGCGAAATTGGTTAAGTTGATCCTCTAGATCGTCAATTTGACTCAGGGTCTTCTGAATTTCTTGGTTAACATAGCGCAGATTATCCGCTATTTGGTTCTCCTTTTCTTCTTCACTAAATCTTTTTAATTCTTCAACAAGAATTCCTAGGAGTGATTCTATCTTTTCTTTTTCTTTTGCAGAAAATTGGATTTCTATAATCTTTTGACCTGACTGATCTAGTAGGCTCTTACCTGAGGTTGCTTTCGCTGGCTGGATTTTTAAGGATCTAATAAAAGATTGATACGAATATTGTTTTGGATCTAGATCAGGATTTGCTACTAAAAATTTCTCATAAATTGGACGCAAAACAATGTCGCTATTGAGTACTTGAACCAAAGTTGCCACATCACCTTTTGTTTCACCTGACAAAAGGGGCAGGGATATTGGAGAAAGCTGACGGAGTGACTCTAAAGATGTTCCTGGCCGGGCGCTTGGGGATTGGATAGGTTCAACCTGCACCAACACAGAGTGTCGATAGCTTCTCAAAAAGAGGTAAGAGTATCCCAAAAAGCCAATTGAGACTAGTGCACCTGCCAATATGCCAACTGCTGAGCGCCGCTTCAGCCCGCGAAGTACTTGATCAATGGTCACCTTATCAATTGGCTGCGGTTGCCACAAACTTGGCCGAGCGGCTTCAGAGGGCAAAGACAGATGGTTATTTTCACTCGACATAGGGCAAACTCAACTCGTTAGGTACCATAGTACTCACGATACCAGTGGACAAATCGCTGTACACCTATCTCAACAGGAGTTGTGGGTTCGTAGCCTGTGTCTGCCCTAAGTTCGAGCACATCCGCGTAGGTATCGGGGACATCGCCCGGTTGCAGAGGCAGAAGATTTAACTGCGCTTTCTTCCCAAGATAGGTTTCTAAAAGTTCAATATACCGTAGGAGTTCGACGGGGCGGTGGGCACCAATGTTGTAAACACGCCAAGGTGCGAGACTAGTGGCCGGATCAGGATTTTCGCCACTCCATGAAGGGTTGGGTGTGGCAGGTCGATCCAGCACCCGTAGAATCCCCTCGACAATGTCATCAATGTAAGTAAAGTCGCGGCGATGCTTACCATAATTAAAGACAGGCAACGGTTCATTATTCAAAATGGCTTTCGTAAACTTAAAGAGTGCCATGTCGGGGCGCCCCCATGGGCCATAGACGGTAAAAAAGCGCAGTCCAGTAGTGGGCAGGTCATAGAGGTGGCTGTAGGTATGTGCCATCAGTTCATTGGCTTTCTTGGTGGCCGCATAGAGACTCAAGGGGTGATCAACATTATCGTGAACAGAAAAGGGTAGTTTTTTATTGGCACCATAGACGCTTGAGGTGCTGGCATAGACGAGATGCTCTACCTGATGGTAGCGACAGGCTTCCAAAATGTGGATAAAACCTACAATATTACTGTCAATATAGGCCAAGGGATTCTCAATCGAGTAGCGTACACCCGCTTGCGCTGCTAAGTGGATGACCCGTTGCGGGGCAAAGTCTGTAAAGAGTTGGTTCAACTCTGCGCGATCTACAAGGTCGATTTTTCTAAATACAAATTGCTCACTTGCCGTGAAGGGGTTGAGGCGTTCAAGGCGAGCTTTCTTGAGGTTGACATCGTAGTAGTTGTTGAGATTATCGAGACCAATCACGCGATCGCCCCGCTTAAGTAGTTCCAGTGCTACTGCATTGCCAATAAACCCAGCAACACCCGTCACCAAAATATCCATCTTGATTCCTCAAATGACAAAAAGTAGCTAAAGGCGGCCGTCCACATCTTCCTTCGATAATACCCACTTCACATCATAAAGAACTCCCGGTGTTTTCAAGAGAGCACGAATGCCAGTACTACCCATTTCATGAAACTGCTGGTGGGCAACAGCAATAATGATTCCGTCCCACTGATGAGATAACTCTTCAATAAGGGAAATTCCATATTCTCTCTTGGCCTGTTGGGGATCTACCCAAGGATCGTAAATATCAACCTCTAGGCCATAACTTTGCAGTTCTTTGATAATGTCAACGACACGTGTGTTGCGTAAATCGGGGCAATTTTCCTTAAAGGTTAGTCCCATAACAAGTACACGAGCATTAGGTAAGTCAATTCCCTTTTTGACGAGTAACTTCAGAAATTGCGCTGCTACATAAAAGCCCATGTTATCGTTGATACGGCGACCAGCCAGAATCAGTTCAGGGTGATAATTGCAAGCTGCTGCTTTGTAAGTTAGATAGTAGGGATCAACGCCAATACAGTGGCCACCGACCAATCCCGGACGAAAGGGCAAGAAATTCCATTTTGTGCTTGCAGCAGCTAACACTTCTTCTGTATCAATGCCCAATAGGTGAAAAATAATAGATAGCTCATTCACAAAAGCAATATTAATGTCTCGTTGAATATTTTCAATTACTTTTGCCGCTTCGGCCACTCTAATCGAGCTTGCCTTGTGTGTTCCCGCTGGAATAATTGATGCATATAGGCGATCAACTAAATCAGCAACTTCAGGTGTTGAACCAGAGGTAACTTTTTTAATTGTGGTTAAACGATGGTTATGATCCCCCGGATTTATTCGTTCAGGGCTATAACCAACAAAAAAATCTTGATTAAATTTTAGTTTGGATTCCTGCTCAAGGATGGGAACACAAACTTCTTCTGTTACACCCGGATAAACAGTAGATTCATAGATAACTATAGACTGAGGTGATAAAATCTGACCAACACTCTTGGAAGCTTTTCTTAAAGGTTCAAGATCTGGAACTTTGTAATAATCTATTGGAGTGGGGACAGAAATAATAAAAATATTACATTTTCTTAAATCTTCGAGATAGGTTGTGTACATTAGCAAGGAACACGCTTGCAAATCAGTGTCACTGACTTCTCCTGTTCTGTCATATCCCTGCTTAAGTTCAGCGATACGTTGGCTATTAACATCATAACCAATAGTATAGTACTTCTTGCCAAATTCAACGGCCAAAGGAAGACCAACATAACCTAAGCCAATCACAGCAATCTTAAAAGTATCAGAAAAATTAAGCATCATGCACTCACCTTCGCTAATTTCGGCATCTTTCACTTTTTTGAAAAGAGTTGCAATATCCTAATAAAACTAACATGAACTGAGCAATTTGAGGTATTGAGCATTAATCTTTTTGACATCAAATAAGTCCAAAGCCATTTGATAGCTATGATACCCCATTGAAGGAATCAAACTAGGTTGTTCAATAAATTTCCGCATTGCAGTTATCAAAGCATTCACATCCCGAGGCGGAATAAGGTAACCATTATAGCCGTCAATAACCGTTTCACGGCAGCCTGGCACGTCCGTAGTAATCACTGGTCGACCCATAGCCATTGCTTCTTGCGTACTGCGGGGAACACCCTCACGGTAGGAAGGTAAGACAAACACACTAGTACTGGGTAGATACTCTTTGATATTAACAAAGCCAAACCACTCAACTATACCAAGCTCTGTAAATTCCTTAATTTGTGCTTCAGATAAGCTCCCCGGATTGCTATCTAGTCCACCAATTAACCAAAATCGAACTTGAGGATACAGAGCTTTTAAGTATTTAGATGCCTCTAAAAACTCTAATACTCCTTTTTCAATAAGTAACCTTGCAACTAAAGTAAATGTTAATGGACGAGAAAAAGGCTCGCAATACGACCATTCTTGAAGATTAACGCCTGTCCCTTTAATGATTAAAGTTTTACAAGGATTTAGGCCACATGCTTGAGTAATTTCATGACAATCATCTTTATTTTGAAAGATAATTTTATCCGCAATAGGTAAGCATATCCTGTATAAAAAAATGAGAATACTCTTCAATTTTCTTGATTTTAATTGATGGTCAAGAGTAAATGCATAACCTAAGCCCGTGAATAATGCAGAGCGGAATTTTATACCAACAAATCTCGAGGCTAGTAATCCCCAAATAATTGGCTTCGAGCTAATAGCCAAGAGACTATCAGCATTAATTTTTTTTATTGTTTTAATAATAGAGAAGAGAGATTTAATTTCTTGACAAGGATTCGTGCCATTACGAACAAGGTAAAAATGATGACATCTGGCACCTATTTCACTTAGTTTTGAAATTTCTGCTTCTGTATAATCTGGAGCTAAACAATGAACCTCAGCACCTGTATGAATTAATTCTAAAATCAAATCTCTTCTGAAATTAATTAACATCTGAGCATTGTTGCAAAGCAATATCAATGACAACCCATCTAGCTTGGGTATTCCATAGTGATCTTTGATTGCCATCTTAAATAAAAGGATACATGCGATAGGGTAACCACGCGAAAGCATGATCAGCAAATTGCAGCCATACCCATAATACTAAAAAACTGTAACCAAGTACTAGAAGCATCCATCGATAAAATATTTCTCGGCTTTGAGTGAGAAAGAGGTAGGGCAGATTTCCTAGAACATAGATCTGAATAGGTATTAGGTACAGCGCAAGGCGATCGGCAGCAGTTGAAGAACCTGTTAGCAAGAGTGCAAAAGAAAAAATAACTAGCCAAGATAAAGCAAGATAAACTTTTGAAGAAGTTCTAAAGAAATTATGCCCTGTATAGTATTCGATTAAAAAAATAGTTGCAGGTAAGAGATTCATGGATAGTCGAATTAAAGCACCTGAAGATGACATCCCTGCTCCGATATAGTGAACTAAAAATTTATCGCTGATGCTAGTAATCGCAATTGCACCAGATAGAGCTATCAATAATAATGCTAACACAAGTAGAATATTAATTATTTTTCCTGTTTTTAGTACGTCAAATAAAAACATTAATATCGGCACTAATATTAGAAATATTGCTGTCTTATGAAACAGTAATGCCAAAATAAAAAACAGAATTGAATTTATTTTTTTATTGGATTCTAATGCCATTAACGCTAGTAGCTCTAAAGCGATCGCTCCTGCTTGGCGAGTATAGCCCATTGCTACAACAGTCGTTAAGTATGGGAAAGCAACTGTTAAACCCAAGTAAGGATTTTTCAGTTTTTGACAAAAAGCAAATAAACAGCTTGTGTAAATCACTGCAACACATAAGTTTACAAAATAAATTTCCTGATTAAGAGCAGCAGCAATCTTATTAATCCAGTGATAGGCAGGGTCACCAAGTAGAGCTTCAAAGCCTACCCATGGCTGATATCTAGAAGCTTCTAGTACATCTATATACTGAAACCAGTCTCCACCAACTTCAAATCTCAGACCAATAAAAGCGACATAAATACTAAAAAGAAATACCCAATACCACTTCGGCATTTCTATAACCGATGGTGTTAGCGTGAGTAAGAAAACAAAGAAATAGGGAAACATATGCTAGGGCTAGATATTCAGAAACAGCGCTCTAACCATGACTGAAACATTAATACTTCCCATAGTTGTCTTGCCCAGTTGCGTTTTCCTGTTTGATGCTCCTGCCAGTATTGCCAAACAAGGTCAGGGTGTAGGTAGCCCTCCTGCTGAAGACGGGTTGGGTTCAATAAAGTTGCTCCCCAATCTCGCAGTTCAGAACGCAACCACTGAGCTAGGGGAATACCAAACCCCATTTTAGGGCGTTCAATCAAAGGCGGCGGGACATAGCGATACAAAAGTTTACGGAGTACCTGCTTGCCCTGCTGCTGTCTGATTTTCATCTCAAGGGGGAGTGTCCAAGCAAACTCAACAATTCGATGATCTAGAAAAGGAATACGGGTCTCAAGACTCACTCCCATGGCGGCGCGATCGACCTTGACAAGAATGTCATCGGGGAGATAGGTCAGCAAATCAAGTGCCATCATATAGGATTCAAAAGGCAGTTGATGGCTCAGTTGGTCAAGCTTTTCTTGGATTAATAATGGTTCTTGACTATTAAGGACGAACTGAGAAGGTAAATCAATCAGTGATAGAAAAGAAAGATAGACTTCTTTGTCAGAGGTCATTTCACAGAGCTTAGCCAGCTTAGCGATTTTATCCCCTATGGTTGTATATCTTAAATTCTGAGGCAGAAAGATACTGAGTCCCCCAAAAAGCTGATCCCATTGTCTAGGGGATAGTTTTTTCAGCAAAGATGCAAGGGTGCGGCGCACTGGTTTCGGCAAGCGTTCTATTTTTCCCCAAATTGCAGGGGTCAAAAGGTACCGTACGTATCCGCCAAATAGTTCATCCCCTCCATCACCGGACAAAGCAACTGTCACCTCTTGGCGCGCAATCATTGACACAAGATGGGTAGGGATTTGAGAGGAATCAGCAAAGGGTTCGTCGTAAAGGTGGGTAAGTTTGGGAATGACATCCCGCGCCTCTTGACCTGTAAGGTAATATTCAGTGTGATCGGTACCCAAGTGTTGGGCAACTGCTTTAGCATATTGGGCTTCGTTATAGGCATCTTCATAGAAGCCAATGCTAAATGTTTTAACGGGCTGGGAAGAAAGGCTTTGCATTAAGGCTACAACGGTTGAAGAATCTACTCCCCCCGATAGAAAAGCCCCTAGGGGAACATCTGCCAACAGTTGCCCTTGCAAACTCTGCCGCAGGAGATACTCTAATTCAGTAGCGGCATCTGCTTCTGTCCCCTGAAAGGTGTGAGTCAGCCCTTTTTCAATAACGGTTTGCAGTGACCAGTAAGCTTGAGGTGTCCCTTGAATGTTGGGTCTGAGAGATTCAGCAGACCACTGGAGATAGGTACCTGCTGGTAACTTCCAGATATGTTCATAGATGCTGTAGGGAGCCGGAATCCAGCTATAGCGGAAATACAGCGCTAAGGCATCGCGATTAATCAAGTTAGCAAAGGCTGGGTAAGCCCGAATCGCTTTGAGTTCTGAGGCAAAAACCAAGGCTCCATTGACCCAACCGTAGTAGAGGGGCTTTTCACCTATGCGATCCCTAGCTAGGGTTAATGTACGAGTCTTGCGATCCCAAAGGGCAAGGGCAAACATGCCAACTAGCTTTTCTAGGGCTGTGGTCACGCCCCAATGGCTAAAAGCCGCCAGTAGCGTCTCGGTATCGGAATGTCCGCGCCAAGGGGGGGCTGCACCAAGGGCTGTTAACTCCTGACGCAGTTCAAGGTGGTTGTAAATTTCACCATTAAAGACGAGGACATAACGGCCACAAGCAGAAACCATCGGCTGATGTCCTGCGGGGGAAAGATCAAGAATTGCTAGACGACGGTGGCCTAGGGCGATACCTGCCGCCTCATCTATCCAGACTCCCTCATCATCAGGGCCGCGATGGGAAAGGGTGCCATTCATCTTGCGGATAGTTGCTGCCCAGTCACCTAAAAAGGCAGCGTTGAGAAAACCAACTAGGCCACACATAAGCCTTAGAGGACTCCTTGAGCTTTGGCTACTACAGACTCTAGCAGATGCGCCAATTTGGGTGCTGTCACTTGAAGAGCGTAGTGCTGCTCAACTCGGCGACGGCCTGCAAGACCCATCCTAGTGCGCAAGTCAGCATTTTGAATTAAGGTTTCAAGGGCAGTTGCCCATTCTTCATTTGTAGAAGCTAAAAAGCCATGGACACCATGCTGAACAATATCAAGATTGGCTCCGACAGGAGAAGCAACAACAGGTAACCCGCAAGCCATATACTGAATCAATTTGAGGCCACACTTACCGCGCTCCCAAGGCTCATCGGGAAGGGGCATAATGCCAATATCGCACTGGGCAATGTCTTGAGCTTCTGTTTCTTCTGACCATGGAACAGAGATAACTTCAGTTTTTGGCAAGTGAAGATTATGGGTACCGATCGCGATTAACTGAATTTTATAAATTTGAGATAAACGAGTCAGTACTGAAGCAATATGAAGTAAATACTTTTGGGTTTTGGGTGTACCAATCCAGACAATTTTGAGGCGAGACAGCTCTGCGTTAATTTTATTTTGAACAAAGGTATATTTAGAAAGATCAACAACAGTAGGTAAGACCTCAACCCATCTCGCACCTGTATTGCGGGCATACTCAGCAATATAGTTATTGCCAGCGGTCACTAAAGTCGCTGAATTCATGATGGAGGCAATCTTACTAGAGAGTAAGGATTTGATAATTTTGTTTTTGTGCTGGTCATATTGATGGAAAATAGCATCATCATAATCAACAACAATCGGGACGTTCGGAATGAAATAATTCTCGATAAAGAAAGGCATATAAGGAAATATTTCCTTTTCAAGAATAACTAAGTTGTAGTGATTAAGTCTCAATAGCTTAATTAAGCGGTTAAATATACCTTTTAGGGCGTGAATATATTTTCTATAATCTCCAGTATAAAGGTGGTGAAGATATTGCTGATTCAGTAAGGGCAGTATTTCACAATTAAACCCTCTTTCTTTTAAGTAATTAATGTATTGAAAGAAACGATAGCGGCTACTAGCACCATCGCGATCGTATCTAGTCAAAAACAAAACATTCATTATTTTATTCATTTACTAGTTGTTGATAAATATTTTGATAGTCCTTTACGCCTTCTTCAAGAGAGAAATACTTAATGGCTGCTGCACGACATCGTTGGCTCAAGTGTTCGTCTTGTAGTAATTCTAAAATCTCTTCAGCGGCTTTACGCATAGCGGATTCATCAAAACTTCTTAAGATAACCCCAACTTTTTCTTGCTCAATGATCTGAGTCATATCCCCAACTCCATCATTGGTTACACATGGGATGCCACAGGCAAGAAATTCACCCAATCTGGTAGGGGCGCAAGCAAGATTAGAGTAAGCTGGCTTCCTAAAAAAAATTCCTAAGTTCATTTGCCTGATTATATCTGAAATACCCTGATAGTCAGAGCTAGTAATTTCAATAGATAACAAATTTACTTTACTTTGATTAATAATTTCACGAACTATTTGATGATCAGTTCGTGTCACAATGATAAATTTAGAGACCAAGTCTTTATCAATAGAGTATAGAAAATAGATAAATTTAAGTACGTCAGAGAATAAATACCAATTACTTATAGAGCCAATATAGCCAATTACTAGATTATTCGTTTGCTTATGATTATTTACTGATTCATTTTCAGGTGAGAAAATATCTAAATCTGTGCAGGTTCTAATGCAGGAAAAATTTAGCTTTTTGTTTTGCAAATATTCAAACTTGCTGATTTCAGAAATGGCTGCTTCTGTGAGTGATACAGTATGATCTGCATTGAGCAAAAATTGCTTTTCAAACCATTTTGCCAAGTGATAAAGTTGACTATTTACAGGCCAAATACCCCCATCAACTCGCTCATCTGCCCAAAAGCCACGCATGTCAAAAATAAATTTAGTGCGTAGTAACTTTTTGAGGACTAAGGCAATTACAGAAGGAACATAGCTGCGAGCATGGACAATTTTAATCCTTCTTGTAACAGCAATAAATAAAGCTACTGTAATTCCTTGAAACAAGTCATAGGTTGTCGCCAGAGCAGAGGGAGATTTGTGATACCTTAATGGAATCCAATGAATTTGATGCGCATCAACTTTCTCCTGAATTTTCTGGCGCTCAAGAACATTCTGCCAATCTCGAGCTTTCTCAAAACTAATGAGGTAGATAGTGTAACTATCGCTTAGCTTTTCAAGGTAGCGCAATACTTGGGATTGGCCAAGTGGCTCTAGCAAACCATCATAGGTAATGTAGAGTACATTAGTGCTCATGGGGAAACATTACATTAAGATACTGCTGGGCAATCTTTTCAACCGAGAAGTCAGCCGCTCGTTGCTTTAGGAATTCAGGCTCTGGTGAACTCATTAGGGCTTCAGTCATGGCTTCGGCTAAGGCATTGACATCGCCGACAGGAACCAGCGTACCATATTTGCCATCAGCTAGAATCTCACGCGGACCACTCGGACAATCGGTAGAGACAACAGGTAGCCCACAGGATAGTGCTTCTACGATGACATTACCAAATCCCTCATAGTCAGAGGAGAGAACAAATAGATCAGCCGTTTTATAAAATACAGCAGGATTCGGATGAAAGCCCGCAAAGATGACGCGATCGCCAATGCCTAGTTGATGTGCTAACACTCTTAGACTCTCTTCCAGATGACCTTTACCAACTAGCATTAAGCGACTATCTGTAAAGGGTAATTGGGCAAATGCTTTCAAGAGGAGTGCGTGATTTTTTTCTTGTTTTAGATTGCCTATGCTTAGGACTCTGTATTTTTTAGGAACTCCCCACATCTGATCAACTACATTTAGCTCATCTTTACTAGGCTCAATCAGTAAGCGTCCAGGATTGTTGATAACATTAATCTTATTAAGTGGAATTTTTGCAATTTGAGACATATCTTGAGCTACACCCTGTGACACTGCAATACAAGCATCTGCTAAACGGTAGCCAATCATTATTGAAAGACGAAGCTGTGAGTTGGTTACTATGCCCTTATCTTTGTACTGATTGGTTAGAGTACAGTGTTCAGAAATCACCACTCTTACATTAGACTGAGCTAATTTTTTAGAAAAGGGAGCAATTACTGTTAATGGCCACATAGCGCTTAAGAGAACAGATGGATTTTTAGCTTTTAAGTACTCAACAAGCTTAAAGACAGATTCAGATATTTTATGTTTATTTAAGGATTGAACTACACATAGAGACTGAGCTTCCTGAAGTAGCTCACCTTGTTTTACAAGAAGTAGGAACTCAACTTGATAACCTCGTCTTATAAATTCTCTAGCTAGCTGGAGACGGACATTCTCTACTCCACCACATCGTAAATCGGGTAAAAGTATTGATACCTTCTTAACCATGTTTAACTAATTAATTGTAAAAAACAAATTGATGCAGTGCCTTGTGGGCATGGGCACCGCGATCGGCACCGCCGGGAACATCATAGAGGTAGTACACCCGCTCGATTTTGAAAGGAATATGACGCTCTCCCTCAATAAAGGTCAGATTACCCCTTGGATCCGTAATTTTGGGGAGTTGCATAATTCTACACTGATCAAGCATAATTTTTCCTAATAGAGGTTATATTATTTTTAACTTATACCAGCTCTTTGCAACATTGAGCTTAATAAATAGGTCTTAAACGAGGGAATTGTCTATCCTAAAACTGAAATCATCTCAGTAGGAGACCTTCATGGCTCGCCCGCTCGTCCTCACAATTACAGAAAGCTCTGAAGAACTGCAGCGGCGCCTACAACATGAAACCGATGCCCGACAGCAGGAACGCTTGCAGATGCTCTACTGGCTTAAGCAAGGACTTGTCCACAGCCGCCCACAAATTGCCCAATTGCTCCATCGCAACGACTCCACCATTACTCGCTGGCTGAACGCCTATCGCCAAGGAGGACTCCAGCAGTTATTGGCAGTCAAGACGCCCCCCGGAGCCGCCCGCATCATCCCCCCAGTAGTGATGGCACAGTTGCAGGAACGCCTACAAGACCCCAGCGGGTTTGACAGTTACAAGGCCATTGTGCAGTGGCTGCGACAGAAGCATCAGCTTGAGGTCGCCTACCCGACGGTGCATCGCATTGTGCGCTATGAATTGGGAGCGAAACCGAAGACTTTGAAAAAAACTTCCTCTCCTCCTCCCAATCTTGCCAGCGGTCATCGGTTCCCGCAAGCGGCTGCCCTACTTTTGTCAAGACGAGAGTTGCTAGGGACTGCTCACGCTCACCGGACGGCGAGTGACGTTGCTGGGGATTCAGCCTCAAGGCCTCTACCAATCAGGAGAGTATTTCGGTAAAAATAACACCTCGTGACCCGCCGCTTTGACCGCTTCCTGAATCGCCCCTTTCGGATGAATCGGTGCATTATCCATCATCAACAACGAAGGTCTCTTTAATGCCGGCAAACAGTACTGACTCAGCCAGCTCACAAACCCTACCGCATTCAAGTATCCTGAAAACAGCATTGGGGCGATGAAGTCTTTCTGGTGTCTATACCGTCCTGCGACTCAACTCTCTCTTTTCTGACGCTTCCCCGCTCGCTCTCCATCAATTCGTTCGCCTCGCGCTGACCACCCATACTCACACTCCACTCGAGAGTCAAACCCCGTCTCATCGATATAGACTACTGTTTCCTCCCCATGGCTCTCTACCCATGTGTCGAGCTGTTGTTGATACGCTTGCCGCTCTTCTTCACACCGTTCTTGGTAACGCATCTGTTTTTTTTTCGGGTGATGCCCATCTGGGCGAGGGCATAACTCATGGTGGAAACTTGAACGCCAAATCGCTGGGCACGGTCGATCAGTAACGCCGCGCTATGCTACACTATGGGCAAGACGTGCTGCAATTTTTGCCTGCCGCCACTGTCCCTAGCGCTGCTGCTTGGGCATTATTCGCCAGTGTCATTACCCTTCTTACTTCTACCTTTGCTGCACCGCGTACTTGTGCGGAGCTATTGATCTAGTCTGGTTTAGGATTTAAAGGCATTCAATCGTAGGACTTTGTATGACTGACCAACACTACATCGGCATCCATCGTAACAAAGCAAATGCCTAAGGTTAGTATTGGTATGCCGGTCTACAATGGTGCTAAATTCATCCGCGAGGCGCTTGACTCATTATTAGCGCAAACCTTCACCGACTTTGAATTGATCATTTCAGATAACGCCTCAACCGATGAAACAGAAGCCATCTGTCGGGAGTATGCCGCTAAGGATAAACGGATTCGCTACGTGCGGCAAGCGCAGAACCTAGGTGCCATGGCTAATTTCAAATATGTGTTGGATGAGGCGAGGGGAGAATATTTTATGTGGGCAGCGCACGATGATTTATGGGAAAGTGACTATCTAATGAATGCAACATCTATACTTAAAGATATCAGCCTATCTTTTGTATTTCCATCTTTTGCGCTAGCCAGCATCAGATTTCCTATAAAAAAATATATTAGAGGATCGATTTATAAGTTTATAGAGTACTCAGACAGTAGAAAGAGAGTTTTAGAATTCTTATTACTTCATCACCTATCTCACAAATGCAATATCGTTTATTCGTTATTTAGAGCAGATTTCTTGAGATCTGCTTATAGCATTCAAGACATAAGCAACGATGGTATACTTGGGGCTGTTTTATTGAGTCGCGGCAGAGGGGGATTACTAAGTAAACCATGCTTTATTAAGAGATACGAAACATTATGGCCAGGCGCACTTACCTATGTATTTAAGTATGTATTCAGATGTCTGAATATTACATGTTCAACAGAATTTGAGTATAACAAATCTATTTCAACTGATAAATTATGCAATTTATTGCCGCAGTATAAAAAAGAGATCAAGCTAATTTTTGATCAATATAGAGAGTACGACTATCAAAAGGATTTCAAAATTTGCAGTATCGATGTAGTGGACGGTTCGGTAGGGCATAATAATGCTTAGTTATGAACATAATTTATCTATCGGTATGCCGGTCTACAATGGTGCTAAATTCATCCGCGAGGCGCTTGACTCATTATTAGCGCAAACCTTCACCGACTTTGAATTGATCATTTCAGATAACGCCTCAACCGATGAAACAGAAGCCATCTGTCGGGAGTATGCCGCTAAGGATAAACGGATTCGCTACGTGCGGCAAGCGCAGAATCTGGGCGCGGCAGCGAATTTCAAGTATGTGCTGGATGAGGCGAGAGGAGAATATTTTATGTGGGCAGCGGCAGATGCAGAAGTGTTGAAAGATAGTTTGAGAGGCTAGAAAAAAGGGAAGAAATGTCATATTCTTCCCTTAAAAGAAGAAAAAAACAATCAATTGGCCTTACTATGGCATCTTTTGCAACTCTTGTCAAGTCCATTCTCAATCGGCTCAGCCCCTGTGACTACCCCGTGCTGAACTCTCAATTGTTCTTCAAAATCTGGTTGACCTATGTTCTCGACCAAGGGTTAACCAGTATGAGAGCCTTATTTTATCGCTTGAATCATGCAGGGATTACAGTGGATATGTCCACGTTTTCCAAAGCCAACAAAACTCGGACAACCAGCTTATTTGAGGGGATTTACACTCAACTGATGTCTCAAGCTCAAAAGAGACATCGTACTTCAAGCATGACGCTGTTTCCTATCGATTCAACCATCATTACCCTGACCAGTAAACTCTTTTGGTTCTATAAATATCATCAAGTGAAGTTACTTACGGGATTTGATTTAATAGAGAACATCATGGGTAAAGCGGTGATTTCTTTTGGGGAGAGACATGACCTGAGCTTTCAAGAGGAGATTCTAGAAATGATCCCTGAGAATGCTGTTGTAATCATGGATAGAGGGTTTGCGAGCTGGCAATTTTTAGAGCGACTGAGTGAGAGGAAGTGCTCATTTGTTGTACGTATCAAGAATAACATGAGAATGAAGCTCAATCATGAGAGATATCGCGTGGTTCAATTTTTTGACGAGAATCAAACGGAGTTTCGTATAGCGACAAATCTAAAGGAGCTGAGTGATGAGGAAGTGAGTGAGTTATATCGGCAGCGGTGGGCGATTGAGAACCTATGGAAATTTCTGAAGATGCATTTATCATTAGACAAGTTGATTACGAAGAGTTTGAACGGGGTGATAAATCAGATTTATATGGTTTTAATTGCCTATTTAATTTTAGAGCTGGTGGAGATACCTGAATACTTTGGGAAGAAGCTATTAGACAAATTGCGATATTTGCAACTGGAACTCAGTCGTCGCTGCTCGATAGTGCATTGGAGCTTTGATTGGCAGCCAGAGCTACTGGTCACTTAAAATGTTAAGTTTTGTTGCAGGATTCAACACTTCTGAAATGACGGTAATCCGATCTACAGGGAAATGAGCAAGCTGACTCATACTTTGAGCCACTCCTTGGGATGCTGCAATGCACTGATCGGCAAGGCGATAACCAATGGTAGTTGAAAGACAGAGTCCCGCGTAGGTCAATGCCCCCCAGTCTTTATATTGATTCTCTAAGGTACATTGTTCGGAAATAATAACCTTGGTGCGAGAGCGTGAAATTCCTTTGCTAAGGGGAGCAAGACAGGTTAGCGGCCACATACTTGCTAACAAAACGTCTGGTTGATGCAAGCTGATATATCTGGAAAGAGGCAGCAAAACTTCGCGAAAGCGTGAAACTTCTAGAGAGTGGACTGAGGTGATACTAGAAGCTGTTTCAAGCAGCTCCCCACTTGATGAGAGTAGCAAAAATTCAACTGAGTATCCTTTGTTAACAAACTCTTTCGCTAGCTGAATACAGACTTGCTCAGCACCGCCACAACGTAGATCTGGTAACAGCAAAGCAATCTTGGTCATAGACCTTTCCTGTACGCCAGCCAGTTATTGCCATCAATTTGATGCAGCTCAAATCCAGATTTCTTGAGAAATTGAAATACAGGATTGTGCTCTTTTTCCCTAGTTCTTTCTTCAAAAATTAGATAATCAGTTTTCTGAAGTGTTAAAACTGCTCCTTGTAGTGCTTGAAGTTCAGCCCCTTCTAAATCCATCTTGATCAATCGGATGTGAGAGATATCTTTGGTAAGTGTGTCTAAGGTTATAGTTTTGACTGCTATCTCTTTGTCCGTTTTCTTTTGTGAATCTACTTTAGAAATAGTTGCCTGACCAAATTTTCCTTCCTGAACAGTAGCTATGACCTCTTGATTATCTTGATCGCTGAGAGCAAACTCAATAACTTCAACATTAGTACATTGATTGAGCTGCAAATGATGGTTAAGGATTGCTGCTGTGTCTGGCATCATTTCAATACTAAGAACTTTGCCCGTATCCCCAACCAGTTTCGAGGCAAGAACGGAGTAAAAACCAATGTTTGCTCCACAATCAATAAAAAAGTCACCCATTTGAAGTTTGTTTCTAATTGTCTGGAGAACTGCTTGCTCACGGAAGGGTAGGACATGCCACAAATCATCTGAGTAAGCTCGAATATGAAATTCACCAATATTTCTGACGGTAACATTAGCATCTTTGATAAGCTGAGGGTCTTGCCACTGAATCAAATTTTCAAGGCTAGTAATCGGAGATAAATAAAATGATTTCCAAAGAATTTTTTCGTCCTCTGTATATTTTCCTCTGACTTGCCATATTACTACTAACCACCGAGCCAAGCGTTGTGTATAATTTTTTATCTTTCTTAAACTTTCTCTTAGATTATTGGGTAAAATCTTTTTTGTATCTGATATCATAATCGCTACCTTTGAATAGATACTCCTGAAACTAGACAGAAGAGGTTTCTAAGTAAGTATAAGGAGTAATTACCAAATAATCTGGATACACAAAATTTAATATCATTAGTTGATGAAGTTTTAAAAATTTGCTGGATTTTTTGAAATAAGCTGAGATTTAGGTATTTTGAATGTAATTCGGCAGAATAAATAATAGGCTTCATATTTTCAATAAATTGTTCAGTATCTGGATAATTATGCTCTTTAATCAGGGCAAAAAAGTAATTATAAAAATTTACTGTTGACTGATTAAAAATCATGGCTTTTTTTTTCTGCAATTTCAATTTCTCTATAACTAATATATTTTCTATTGCGTGCTATTCTCGCGAAATTTGAAACAGATAAGCAGTTAATTCGATAATTAACTAGTGGGGCTTGTATCCATTCAATTCTCTCTCCTTTGAGATTTATGATGTGGGAAGCAAATGCATCTTCATTTAAGATATATTGATTACTCAATGGAACATTTTGAAATACTTTCAAATCATAGGCTGCTGAAAATCCAGCAACATGTCTTATTTTATTAAATTCAAATCTTCTAGGCCTTATGCATTTTCTATAGTATATTTCTAATCTATCTAAATATTTAATTTGATTATTTTGAGAAATTAAATTCCCTTCATAGTCAATTTCATTGTAGCCAGAGCATAAGGCATGGCATGGGTTTTTAATCCAGTGATTAACTAAAGTTTCTGTGCGGTGAGGTAAAGAAACATCATCGCCAGCAGCAGCAACTAATAGTTGACCTTTGGCTTCTTTTGCTACTATCAATAAGTGATCTAATGTGCCAGTGCTATGGGGGTTTCGCCGCGCTCTAACTTGATGTTTGCCACGGTAGTTGGCTGCCATTTCCTGCATAATTTCAAAGGTGCGATCGCTAGAGCAGTCATCGGAAAGAATAGTTTCTAATGGCTCATAGGTCTGACTAAAGGCGCCTTCAATCGCTTCGCGAATAAATTGCTCTTGGTTATAAGCAAATACGGCGAAAGTAACCAGTGGCTTATCTTGGCTACTCATAGGGGGGACTCAAGGCTAGCTATGAACTGGCTAATAGTTTGGAGTTGCTCAATCGAGTGGTGAGGACTTATCGGTAAGCTTAGCACTTCTTGGGCAAATCGTTCCGCGATCGCGAAGGATTTTTAGCTGACATCGAGATTGGCATAGGCGGCCTGACGGTGAGGGGGAATGGGGTAGTGAATTAGGGTACCAATGCCTGCGGCGTGCAGGTTTTCCTGAAGAGTCTGGCGCTGGGGAGTGCGAATCACAAAGAGATGCCACACTGGCTCTGCCCAAGGGGGAACAAAGGGGAGTATTACGGAAGTCCCTTGCAGTTCTGTGAGGTAGAGTTGGGCTAGTTTTTGGCGGCGCTGGTTCCATTCATCGAGGTGCTGCAATTTCACCCGTAGGATCGCGGCCTGTAGAGGATCGAGGCGACTGTTGACCCCTTGCACTTCATTTACATACTTAACCCGTGAGCCATAGTTCCGCAACATACGAATGCGATCGCTCAACTCGGGGTTATTGGTCGTTATAGCCCCCGCATCCCCAAGGGCACCCAAGTTCTTGCCGGGGTAAAAGCTCCATGCGACAGCATCCCCGTGGGCACCAATTCGCTTCCCTTTGTAGCGTGCACCATGAGCCTGAGCAGCGTCTTCGAGTACCCAGAGCTGATAATGGCGAGCAATCTCTAGGATTGGGTCAAGATCAGCCGGTTGACCATAGAGATGGACGGGTAGAATCACTTTGGTGTTGGCAGTGATCGCCGCTTCAATCTTGAGGGGATCAATATTGTAGGTATGGGGATCAGGCTCCACTGGCACAGGAATAGCTCCGCACTGACTGACGGCTAGCCAAGTGGCGATATAGGTGTTGCTGGGAACAATGACTTCGTCTCCATGGGTCACCCCCATTGCCCGCAAAGCAAGCACAAGAGCATCTAAACCATTACCAACACCAATGGCATAATTGGCACCGCAGTAAGCAGCCCATTCAGCTTCAAAGGCTTCTACCTCTGCACCAAGGATGTACCAGCCGGAGTCAAGCACACGGGCAACGGCAGCATCAATTTCCGCTTTGAGTTCGCGGTAGGCCGCCCCCAAGTCAAGAAAGGGAATCGTTGTCATGGCATTGAGCGCTTCTGAGCAAGGGCTAGGAATTCGTCGTAGTTGCGGATGTAATCGCTTTCATCATAGGGGGCAGAGGCTAAAACCATACACACGGCACCCGAGGAGAAGTTATCGAGGTATCGCCACATCATTGGGCAAATATACAGGCCAAAGTAGGAGCGGTTCAGGTGATAACGCTGCTTGCGATCGCCATCATCGAGGACAACATCAAAACTACCAGACATGGCCACCACAAATTGATGCAGCGCCTTGTGGGCATGGGCACCGCGATCGGCACCGCCGGGAACATCATAGAGGTAGCACACCCGCTCGATTTTGAAGGGAATATGACGCTCTCCCTCAATAAACGTCAGATTACCCCTTGGATCCGTAATTTTGGGGAGTTGAATAATTCTACACTGATCAAGCATAATTTTTCCTATAGAGGTTATATTATTTTTAACTTATATTCTGGTATAATGCCTAACCCATAAAGAAAAGGAGGGTATAGCATTGTTAAATCACAATGTTATTTTGTGTATTGCAGGAAAGAACGATATTGCAGTACGTGCACTTAAACTTGCACTAGCAGCTTATCATAAAGTTACTGTATTAGCCTGTCCCAATCCAGAGGATAACGGTCAGGACAGTTGGCAGCCTTCATTTAGAAGACTTGCCTCTAAGTTAGGAATTCCAATTGTAGAAATTAAAGACATAGAAGGAATATCAAACCTAGTATTTGTATCATTAGGATATTCTCGGCTTGTTAAAGTTAAAAACTTTCTATCTCGTCGATTATTTAATATTCACTTTTCTCTATTACCAGCTTACCGAGGTGCTTATACTAGTATATGGCCAATATTAAATGGTGAAAAATTTACTGGCGTAACTCTACATAAAATTGATGATGGAATTGATACGGGAGAAATAATTTCACAGAGAAAAATTGAAATTAAGCCATATATGACTTCAAGAGATCTTTACTTTACATATATGTCGGTAGGATTTGAAATCTTTCAAGACTACCTTGACATACTGATCAAAGACCCAAACCCAGAAAGTGCGCCGCAACCAATGGAGGGTGCTAGTTTTTACTCTAGAGAATCTATAGACTTTTCAGATTTAGAAATTACGTTCAATGGAACCGCTGACCAAATAGTCAGAAAACTGCGAGCTTTATCATTCCCTGAATATCAGCTACCGAAATACAAGGGCAGAGATATACTTGGCTGGCATATTCAACTAGAACGTTCCACTATGAAGCCGGGAACAATTGTTGAGTCATCAGAAAATTTCACAGTTGTTACTACCAGAGATTACAATCTTTGCTTACTCACTGAAAGGTAAATTTCCTGAATAATCGGAGCGGCGGGATTTGAACCCACGACCCCCACTACCCCAAAGTGGTGCGCTACCAAGCTGCGCTACGCCCCGTTAAGCTTTACCAGTATAACACGAGTTCAGAGAACATCCTAGTCAGTGATGGAAATTTTGCGCAACCATTTCAGAATGTGGGCATTCACCTGCTCAGGTGCTTCATCTTGAGGGCAATGGCCCACCTCTGGTAAGGCGACAAACTCCTGCACACAGGGAAATTGAGCTAGCTTCTGCCCTTCATCAATGGGTTCCCAAGGGTCGGCGGCACCCCACAGAAAATAGGTGGGGCAGGTAATCTGCGGTAGTAGGTCTTCGGGTAAGGAACCTTGGGAATAGCGGACAAAGGCTAAGAAGACCTCGGCAGCCCCCACGTCTTGGGCAGGGGTGAGTAATATCTCTACTAGTTCATCGGTGACGGCGGCAGTGTTGGCATAGGCTTGGTGGAGAATACGGCGCACAGTACGGCGTTGGGCAATTTGGCGGAAAAAGTAGGTGCCAAGGGTGCGATTGCCTAAAAGTTTCTGGAGAAGTATGGTTCCCCAACGGCGGTACCAAGGGAGTTGCGATCGCTTGCGATCGTGGAGCTGACGCAAAGAGCAGTTCAGCAGGATCAGTTGACTGACCCATGCAGGCTGGAAAACAGCGGCCTGTAAAGCAACGACGCAGCCAATGGAGTTGCCGATTAAAACCGTGGGCTGACCAATGACCTCGCGGCAAAAGTCTAGAACCAAGGTTGCCCACGTCTCAAATGTATAGGGGATGACCGAGGGAGCGGGTTTGGCGGAGCCACCAAAGCCCAGTAAATCAATGGCATAGACTTGATGGTGAGCCGCAAGGGCAGGGATGTTTTTGCGCCAATGCAAGCTAGAGGCACCAAAGCCGTGAATCAGGAGTAGGGGGATGCCCTGAGTCCCTTGATGCCGATAGAGAATCGGGTAACCGTGCCAATGCCACGTTTGAGCTGGGAGAGAGAAAGTCATTTAGTCGGCTTGCAGAAATTGACGGTAGCGATCGCTCAACTCCTGAACAGCCCGCTCATAGAATTGCTGTCCATGCTCAGGGGTGGCCAAACTGGAATCTGCCCCCATACGACCATCGGGATAGCGGCGGCGAAAATCTGCGGCACCGTAGATGGCATGACTGGTGTTGACTTCGGGATTGAGGGGAACGCGCTTAATGACCTCTGGATAGAGAAATTGGGTCACCGCCACTTCACTAGGGGTGGCATGGGAACCCTCGCGATCGCCATACAATTCCCGTGCTAGTTGCATCACTGAACTACACATAAACCAGTTGGCCAACTCACAGCGCACCTGATCCGCCTCTGGAATGTGCAGATCGGCTAAGACTGCATAGGTTTCCGCAAAGGCCGCCTTCACTGTCGCGATATTGCCGCCATGACCATTAATGAAAAAGAAGCGTTGAAAGCCTGCCCGTACCAAGCTCACTAAATAGTCGCGAATGACAAGAATCAACGTGCTAGGGCGCAAACTAATGGTGCCGGGGAAAGCCGTATGGTGTAAGGCCATGCCCACGGAAACTGTCGGGGCAACAAGGGCATGAGTTGCTTCCCCTACCCCTTTGGCGATCGCCTCGGCACAGAGGGCATCGGTGCCAATGAGACCCATAGGGCCATGCTGCTCCGTGGAGCCAATGGGAATAATCATCCCCTTGGAAGTGTTGAGATAGGCTTCGACCTCTGGCCAAGTACTCAAGTGTAGTAGGGGCATTCCTGTCTCCTAAATCGCATCCTCAAGAACGGCTCGTGTATTCCGCCATGCCCAAATGCCCGCGATCGCCACCACGCCCCCCATCCCCACCATGACCACTGTGAGGCCAAGGAAGTCCGAAAGAATCCCGGCGATCGCCAAGGGCACACTGAGGGCAATATTGACAATGTTATTTTGGAAGCCAAAGACCTTACCCCGCATCGTCGCCGGCGTCCGAACTTGAATGAGGGTCTGCATGGGAATACCAATTAAAGATGCCCCCATTCCCAGCAAAATACTTAAGCCCAGACCCACCCACAGATGATGCACAAAGGCAAAGACCAGCAGGACGGCTGCCATCACCAAAAAGCCAATCAAAGGCAGCGGTCGGTGATGCAATTTTTCCCCCCATTGGCCCAAAACCCCCGCCCCTAAAATTAACCCCAGCCCTGCGGCGGCCAAGAGAAAGCCAAACTGATTAGGACGCAGGCCAATTTCTTGGGCTAAACTGACGGCCAACACCGTCAAGGCGGCAAAGACACAATAGAGGATCGTTAACTGGAGCATGGCATTCCCCAAGAGGCGATTTTTGCGCACGTAGTGAAACCCCTCCTGCAAGTCCTGCCATACATTGAGGTGGCGATCGCGCTCATGAACTGCTTCTCGGTAGCGAATCGAGGCTAAAACCAATCCCGCCATAACGTACAGCGCACCGACAACGACTTCACGGGCATAGACACCCCCTATGGCCACAGCACCACTCAGCAATGGCTCACCGATGGCAAACCCCACTACAAGTGACCCCATCATTGTTGTGATAAAGAGGGCATTCGCCGAGAGCAGATTTTCCTCCTTCACTAGCAGGGGAATCGCCGCCTGTTCTGCCGGGGCAAAGAATTGCGTAAGAATGGACTCAGAAAAGGCAATCAGGAGCAGCAGCGTAAACCGCTTCGGAATAAAGATCAGAGCAAAAACCAGTAGCCCGCGCAGAATATTGGTAATGCTCATTAGCTCCCGCTTCGGGTAGCGATCCACAAAGGTGCCCGCCGTTGAACCAAAGAAGACCGCTGGTAGCGTATTGGCAATCATTACGGCTGAGGCCTTAGAGCCGGGCAGTTCATAGCTGGCGTCATAGGAAACCGCCAGTGTAATTAGGAGGACGAGAAAAATTTTGTCCGCCAGTTGGGAGATGATTTGACCGCCCCATAACTTGAGGAAATTCTTGTTCCGCATCAGAGCAGCAAACCCTTCTGGACGGGGCTTGGGACCAGAACTTACCATTGCTGTTGCTCACTGACCATGAACACAAGTTTCCTCACCGTTACCAAAGATTGGGGCTGGCAGTCTGAATCCAATATACCGTCAGACCCTTGCCGGCGTTTGCCCTGTCTCTGTATCCTTTGAGGTTCGTTTTGGGCATTCTGAGGAGTACAGGTCGCAAAAATCACCAGATAGGAGGAAGTAAAAATACGAAAAATCACCCTTGCCTGTGTAGCATATAACACCCTACCATCTGAGAGTTAATAACCATTTAATTTTCTGCCAATAAGAAATTATCGTTTTAGAAGCAGAACTAAATCATCGTCGCAATCTGGCTTGGCTGGAGGAGCAATTGGGAAATACCAAGGGGGCGATCGCCAGCCTGACGATGGTACTGAAGCACGTCAGTTTATTGCAGACACATTACCCCAGACTTGGCTATAACTCGGCTTCCCAGCCAACCACCAAAATTATTCGGCATTTATGGAGACGTTAAAAACGGAAATTGCTGGGTCACTCTAGAATAAACTTAAGTCCCCTTGAACTCCACCCATGAGTGAACCCGTCACCCAATCGCAACTGACAGAAGTCCTCGAGACCATGAAAGCCATGCAGTCGCAACTGGCGGAACTTACCCTTGAGGTGAAAGTCGGTCACGCGGAAATCCGTGAGAAATTTAACACGATTGATCAAAAATTCCAGACTCTGGAGGCCAAGTTTGAAGAGAAACTGAACACGCTGGAAGCAAAATTTGATGAGAAATTCAACACCATAGAAGCCAAAATCGAGGCGGTTCGCTTGGAAGTGCAAACCAATCGTGAGCAGTTAGTGGACTTAGGGAAGCGTCAAGGTTCAACGGAAAACCGCCTTTGGGCACTATTAGTGGCGCTCTTTTTGATGGTGGCGGGACTATTGGCCAAGATTACCCTGTTTGACCAAGTCTAAGGATGAGCAGCATGAGTGAACCCGTCACCCAATCGCAACTGACAGAAGTCCTCGAGACCATGAAAGCCATGCAGTCGCAACTGGCGGAACTTACCCTTGAGGTGAAAGTCGGTCACGCGGAAATCCGTGAGAAATTCAATACGATTGATCAAAAATTCCAGACTCTGGAGGCCAAGTTTGAAGAGAAACTGAACACGCTGGAAGCCAAGTTTGAAGAGAAGCTGAACACGCTAGAAGCAAAATTTGACGAGAAGTTTAACACGATTGACGAGAAATTCAACACCATAGAAGCCAAAATCGAGGCGGTTCGCTTGGAAGTGCAAACCAATCGCGAGCAGTTAGTGGACTTAGGGAAGCGTCAAGGTTCAACGGAAAATCGCCTTTGGGCACTGCTAGTGGCACTCTTTTTGATGGTGGCGGGACTATTGGCCAAGATTACCCTGTTTGACCAAGTCTAAGGATGAGCAGCATGAGTGAACCCGTCACCCAGTCTCAATTCGCAGAAGTCCTCGAGACCATGAAGGCCATGCAGTCCCAACTGGCGGAACTTACCCTTGAGGTGAAAGTCGGTCACGCGGAAATCCGTGAGAAATTCAATACGATTGATCAAAAGTTCCAGATAGTAGATGAGAAATTGAATGCTATAGAAGTCAGATTTGAAGAAAAGTTCAACACACTAGAAGCCAAGTTTGAAGAGAAACTGAACACACTAGAAGCCAAGTTTGAAGAGAAGCTGAACACGCTAGAAGCAAAATTTGACGAGAAGTTTAACACGATTGACGAGAAATTCAACACCATAGAAGCCAAAATCGAGGCGGTTCGCTTGGAAGTGCAAACCAATCGCGAGCAGTTAGTGGACTTAGGGAAGCGTCAAGGTTCAACGGAAAATCGCCTTTGGGCACTGCTAGTGGCACTCTTTTTGATGGTGGCAGGACTGTTGGCCAAGATTACCCTGTTTGACCGAGGCTACTAAAACGCTTGGTCAAAAAAAGAGGGCTGAGGGGAAAGCCCCAACCCAACCCTCTTGAATCAGTTTCAGTTGCACCTAAACGGTTACCAGTTCCGCTTGACGCTGGAAGCTGAGGCGTTCGTTCTCGCCCACATCCACCAGAATCGTATCGCCATCGAAGAAGTCGCCCCGTAGGATAGCTTTGGCAATGGGGGTTTCCAGTTGTTTCTGGATGGCGCGTTTCAGCGGGCGGGCACCATAGACAGGGTCATAACCCACTTCGGCCAAGAAGTCGATCGCCTTCTCTGTGAGGGACAAGTTAATGTGGCGATCGCTCAAGCGTTGCTGCAACCGCTGCACCTGCAATTGAACAATTTGCCGCAATTGATCCTTACGCAGGCTGTGGAAGATGATAAATTCATCCACACGGTTGAGGAACTCGGGGCGGAAGTGGGCACGCATCGCTTCCATGACGCGGTTGTACATTTCCGTGTAGCGGCTGTCATCGCCGGCAACATCGAGAATGTACTGGGAACCAATGTTGCTGGTCATAATGATGATGGTGTTCTTGAAGTCCACCGTCCGCCCTTGGGAGTCGGTGACACGGCCATCATCAAGAATTTGCAGGAACACGTTGAAGACATCAGGATGGGCTTTCTCGATCTCATCGAAGAGAACCACGGCATAGGGACGGCGGCGAATGGCTTCCGTGAGTTGACCGCCTTCGTCATAGCCCACATAACCGGGGGGCGCCCCAATCAACCGCGATACGGCGTGTTTCTCCATGTACTCGGACATATCAATCCGCACCATCGCCTCTTCGGTGTCGAACATGAAGGCCGCCAAGGCTTTGGCCAATTCCGTTTTACCGACACCCGTTGGCCCAAGGAAGATGAAGCTGGCAATGGGACGGTTGGGATCCGCTAGCCCGGCACGGGAGCGCTGAATGGCTTCCGCCACTGCGGTGACCGCCTCATCTTGACCCACAACCCGTTTGTGCAACTCTTCTTCAAGGTGGAGCAGTTTTTGGGCTTCCGACTCCACCAGTTTGCTCACGGGGATGCCTGTCCACTTGGAGATGATTTCGGCAATGTCGGCCTCGGTCACTTCATCCCGCAGGAGCGATCGCCCGCCCACTTGAATCTCCCGCAGTTTGGCTTCGGCTGCCGCCAGTTGTTTGTGCAGTTCTGTGAGCTTGCCGTACTTCAGTTCGGCAGCACGGTTGAGGTCGTAGTTGCGCTCCGCTTGCTGGATCTCGATATTGACTTTTTCGATGTCCTCTTTGATGGCTTGGAGACGGTCAATGACCTCTTTTTCTGCTTGCCACTGGGCATTGAGGCGGCTTTGCTCCTCCTTGAGATCCGCTAGCTCTTTTTCCAGTTTCTCAAGGCGATCGCGCGAAGCAGCGGAGGTTTCTTTTTGCAAGGAGAGCCGCTCCATTTCCAGCTGCAGGATTTTGCGGTCAATCTCATCCAGTTCCTCAGGTTTCGAGGTAATCTCCATTTTTAATTTGGCTGCCGCTTCGTCCACGAGGTCAATCGCTTTGTCGGGCAAGAAGCGATCGCTAATGTAGCGGGTTGAGAGCGTAGCTGCTGCCACCAAGGCAGTATCGGAAATTTTCACGCCATGGTGGATCTCATAGCGTTCCTTGAGACCCCGCAAGATGGAGATCGTGTCCTCAACGCTGGGCTGATCCACATAGACCTGCTGGAAGCGCCGCTCTAAGGCTGCATCCTTTTCAATGTACTTGCGGTACTCATCAAGGGTGGTGGCACCAATACAGCGCAGTTCCCCCCGTGCCAGCATCGGTTTGAGCAGGTTGCCGGCATCCATCGCCCCTTGGGTTGCCCCGGCACCAACGACAGTGTGGATTTCATCAATAAAGAGGATGATTTGGCCGTTGGAGTCGGTGACCTCCTTGAGAACTGCTTTGAGGCGCTCTTCAAATTCACCGCGATACTTGGCACCGGCAATCAAGGCACCCATGTCGAGAGCAATCAACTGGCGATCGCGCAGGGAATCCGGCACATCCCCGGCCACAATCCGCTGTGCCAAGCCTTCGGCAATGGCGGTTTTACCAACGCCGGGTTCACCAATGAGCACTGGGTTATTTTTGGTACGGCGGGAAAGAATCTGAATCACACGGCGAATTTCATCATCACGGCCAATGACGGGATCCAGTTTCCCTTGACGAGCCAAGAGCGTCAGATCACGGCCATATTTTTCCAGCGCCGCATATTTGCCCTCTGGATTTTGATCCGTCACTCTTTGGGAGCCGCGAATTTGCTGAATCGCTTCCCGTAGGGCTTTTTCGCTCAGGCCGACCTCCTGAAGGAGTTTTTTGCCAAAGCGATCGTCTTGGGCAAAGGCCAATACCAAGTGCTCAATCGAGATAAACTCATCCCCAAACTGTTTGCGTGCCTCTTCGGCGCGATCGAGGAGCTTGTCAAGGCTCTGTCCTAGATAGACGCCACTGGGATTACTGATTTTCGGCTGACGGTTAATGAATTCATCGGTGAGATCGCGAATGCGCTGCACCGAACAGCCAGCTTTTTGGAAAATTTGTGTCGCTAGACCCTCTTGCTCGAGCAGCGATTTCATCAGGTGTTCACTTTCGAGATTCTGGTGCTGTGCCTGCTTGGCTAGATCTGGTGTGCGGGCGATCGCGGCCCATGCTTTTTCGGTAAATTGATTTGGATTGGATGGTTGCATAGCTAACCCTTTGACCCCTTTTTACATTTTTTAACTATTTATATTGTATGGATTGCAAGAAAAACGCTGTTTCGGACTTCCCTACTCTACAGGTAGAATTAGCCACCCAAGAGTAGTTCTAGCCTAGCTTTTATGCAGAGGATTGTGGGGCAGAGAAATTCTTCCCTTAGGAATACCCCCAATTTCTCTTAATATGTAAAGTGCTTTAACTTTGGCAACGCAAGCTATGACGAACTCCCCTGTAACTGAGCCATCCCCGCGTCAAGAGTCGATTCTACGCTATAGGGTGCTGGGTTCCCGTCGCCCTAGTAACTACTTTTGGGCAACAGCGGTCTCCATTGGTGGCTTGGGCTTCTTTTTGGCTGGTCTTTCTAGCTATTTGCACCGCAACCTACTGCCGATTGGGAAACCAATTGATTTGGTCTTTATTCCCCAAGGCATTGCCATTGGCTTTTATGGGGTGGCGGCGCTGCTGTTGGCAACGTATCTGTGGCTGGCGATCGCTTGGGATATTGGCGGTGGCTTTAACGAGTTCAACAAAGAAACGGGCTTTGTGCGCATTTTCCGTTGGGGCTTCCCCGGTAAGAACCGCCGCATTGAGGTCAGCTGCCCGATCAGCGATGTTCAAGCTGTGAAAATTGTCATTAAAGAGGGACTCAACCCCAAGCGTGCCCTCTACCTCAAGATTAAAGGCCGGGGTGAAGTTCCCCTAACGCGCGTAGGTGCGCCCTTGCCCTTGGCGGAATTGGAGACGCAGGGAGCGACAATCGCCAGCTTTTTGGGAGTTCCCGTCGAGGGATTGTGATTTTAGTCCTCGTGATCGTCGAAAGGATCCGCTAGCTCCTTCGAGGGAGGGCCAAAGGAAAGATAGATGGAGTAGCCAGTGACACCAATGCAGACGGCAGCGAGAGCAATGCTAAGAACTGTTGCAGGTTCCATAGAAGCGTACTAAATGGGAGCAAGATGTGCTTCTATAATATTACGAAACATTAAAACGCTGTTCATTTCGTTCAAAAAAGGGATTTATGGCACGACGGACTTGGCTCGGGGATCTTCTGCGCCCCTTGAACTCTGAATACGGTAAAGTCGCCCCCGGCTGGGGTACCACTCCCTTGATGGCGGTCTTTATGGGGCTATTTTTGGTCTTTTTGCTGATCATTCTGCAAATCTACAACTCGACACTGATCCTCGATGGTGTTAACGTGAGTTGGAAAGCACTGGGATAATCCATGAACGTTTTTGGGATCGGTCTGCCGGAACTCATCGTCATTTTGGTGGTGGCGCTGCTCATCTTTGGGCCGAAAAAGCTGCCGGAAATTGGCCGCAGCCTTGGCAAAACAAAGCGTGCTTTTGAGGAAGCCTCCCGCGAATTCCAAGATGAAATGAAGCGGCAGACCGCTGCCCTCGAGCAGGAACAGCAGGCCAAGGCAGAATCTGAATCGCCTCGGGAACCCTCCGCTTAGGTGGCATGGCACTCCAGCCCTGTGTGATTGTCGGCCTTGGGAATCCGGGGATAGAGTATGCTACAACGCGCCACAATATTGGCTTTCGTGTCCTTGACGCCCTTGCCGAGCGGTATAGGGTGCAATTGACCCCGCAGCGGCGCTTCTTGGGAGAGGTAGGAGAGGTTCTGATTCATGGTCAAAAGGTACGCCTCCTCAAACCCACTACCTATATGAATAGTTCGGGGCAGTCTCTCCATGCCCTGCTGAATTTTTATAAGCTGCCCCTTGAGCGAACCCTTGTCGTCTATGATGATGCCGATTTGCCCCTAGGGCGGGTGCGCTTGCGCCTGAGTGGCTCAACGGGGGGACACAACGGCATTAAGTCAATTATTCAACACTGTCATTCGCAACAGTTTCCCCGCCTCAAGGTGGGCATTGCCTTTGGCGATCGCCTGCAGCAACAAACGGGACCGCGCAATGCCGTGCCCTTTGTGTTGGGACATTTTTCAGCCGCCGAACTAGCGATTTTACCCGCCGTGCTCGACCTTGCCGTGGAGGCCATTGAGTTAAGTATTCAGTCTGGGGTTGAGGCGGCCATGAATCTCTACAATGGCAAAAGTATTCCCCTGCCGCAATTGTGAACCTGAGGGGAAAGAAGATCCCAAGTTAGATTAAAAATTAGGTGTTTTCGGCACTGAATCATGGACATTGCTGAAAGTGTACGCATGGCGATCGCTACCCTCAAGGCCAATCGGCTCCGCAGTGGCCTGACGATGCTGGGGATTATTATTGGCAACGCAGCGGTGATTGCCATGGTCGGCGTGGGTCAGGGGGCACAGCGCTATGCCGCCAGTCAGTTTGAATCCCTTGGTCCGAATACGCTTTTTATTGTGCCGGGGACGCCCCAAGCCCGCAACCGCACGTTTAATGTGCCGCAAACCCTTGTCCTTGAGGATGCCAAGGCGATCGCCACCCAAGTGCCCACCGTTAAGGAAGTGGCACCGCAAATCCAAGTGCAACAACGGGTCACCTATCGAGGGCGCAATACCAATGTCCTGATTGTGGGGACCACCCCCACCTTTCCCTCAGTGCGCAGTTTTACAGTGGCGCAGGGGCGCTTTATCTCTGATGAGGATGTGGAACGGCATCGCCGCGTCGTCATTTTAGGCTCGGATTTGGCGAGGAAGCTCTTCATCAATGAAAATCCTGTGGGCCAGCAGGTGCGGATCAAGAATCTTTCCTTTGAAGTGATTGGCGTCATGGCCGAAAAGGGTGCTTTCCTTGGCAACAATCAAGATGAGGCCGCCTATATTCCCATTACGACGATGTCTTCCCGGATTGTGGGGCAGCGCTCCCCCTATGGGATTTCCCTAACCTTTATCTCGGTATCTGCCCGTGATGAGCAAAGCATTGATGCGGCCAAGTTTCAGATTACCAACCTCCTGCGGCTGCGCCATCAAATTGTTGATGAGGACGATTTTACAATTCAAACCCAAAAGGAAGCTCTGCAAATCATTGGCAATATCAGCAATGCCTTGACCTTGATGTTGGCGGCGATCGCCGGCATTTCCCTGCTGGTGGGGGGGATTGGCATTATGAACATTATGCTGGTCTCGGTAACCGAACGCACCCAAGAAATTGGCCTGCGCAAGGCCATTGGTGCCACACAGCGGGATATACTGGCACAGTTTATGATTGAGGCGATGATCCTCTCGGCTCTCGGTGGCCTCATTGGCACGGGAGTGGGCGTAGGTGGTGTGATGCTAGTGGCGATGCTGACCCCCTTGGAGGCTGGGGTTGCTCCCGTTGCTGTGGCTCTTGCTGTGGGCGTTTCGGGCAGTATTGGCCTCTTCTTTGGGGTGGTTCCCGCTCAACGGGCGGCGCGGCTGGATCCGATTGTTGCCTTGCGCAGTGTCTAAAAGTACCCTTGGGAAATTACCGATGGAAACGACAACCCTAGACTGGATGGCTGGCGGCCTTGCGATCGCCATTGTCATTGGTGGCCTGTTGATGATGTTTACCAATCTTTGGACACGGCGATGACCCTGCGGCGAGGCTTGACCTACCTGCTGTTGGTGGCGATCGCGATCGTCATGCTGCTCCCTTTGGTGTGGCTCACCAGTACCGCCTTCAAGTCTGCCAATGAAGATATTTTTGCCTTTCCGCCCCGCTGGCTGCCCGCCGAACCAACCTGGGCGAATTTTGTCACGGTTTGGCAAACGACTCCCTTTGGCCAGTACCTGTTCAACAGTACCCTAGTAGCAGTCTTAACGGTGGCCTGCAATCTCCTGACCTCTGCTTTGGCTGCCTATCCCTTGGCACGGCTGTCCTTTCGCGGACGTGAGGTGATCTTTACGGCCATTTTGGCCACGATCATGATTCCCTTTCAAATCACCATGATTCCCCTGTTTATTTTGGCGGTGCAGTTGGGGCTGCGGAATACCTATCTGGGAATGGTTCTGCCGAGTTTGGCCTCTGCCTTTGGTATTTTTCTGTTGCGACAGGCCTTTATGGCGGTGCCCAAGGAACTAGAGGAAGCAGCTCGCCTCGATGGCTGCTCAGAATTGGGGCTGTGGTGGTTTGTGATGCTGCCGGCCATTCGCCCTGCCCTTGTTACCCTTGGCATTTTTGTGTTTATTGGTGCTTGGAGTGATTTTCTCTGGCCCCTGTTGGTCTTGGATCAGCCAGAACTTTATACCCTGCCCATTGGCCTGGTCACCCTAGCGGGGACGTTTTCCTTGGATTGGCGACTCATTGCCGCTGGCTCGGTGATTTCAATTGTGCCCGTGTTCATTGTGTTTATTTTCTTGCAACGATATATTATTCCCTCCCAAACCACTGCCGGCCTGAAGGGCTAGCTTCCTAGGCCGCGATAGCGAATTGGCTGGCGGTGGGCATATTGGCGAAAGAAGGTTTTAATTTCCGCTGCTCGGCCAAGGGCAATCAGGGTATCCCCCGGCCCTAGGGGCAAGGTTAAGGGGGGGTGGGTCACCAAGGCACCGTTCTGATGGCGGACAGCAACAATAATAAAGCGGCCTCGGCCTTTCGCTTCCACATCGGCGATCGCTAGCCCCACCAGCGAGGACTCCAAGGGCAGCGTAAACTCCTCAATCTGAAGATCGAGCTGGCTGAGTAGCTCAATCAAGTGACTGCGCTCATCCTTTTCCTCAAGAAAATCCAAGACTGTCGGGCGAGTAATGAGCTGCACCATGCGTTGGGCACTGATACTCGAGGGCAAGACCACATGATCGGCACCGGCAAAGCGCAATTTTGACTCCGTGGCTGGCAACTCACCATAGGCCAAGATCTGGAGGTTGGGATTCAGACGACGGGCAATCAGAGTGATAAAGACATTGCTGGCATCATCGGGCAAAACAGCCACCAAGGTGCGAGCGCGATCTACCCCCACCGCCAACAGCTCATTTTCATCCATGAGATCATCGCCGCGATAAAACAGATGGCCGGACTGCTGGGCAAGCCGTAATCGCTGCCGCTGATTGTCAATCACCACAAAAGGGATTGCAGCGGCGGCCAAGTTCATGGCTAAACTGCGACCCAAAGAGCCATAGCCGCAGATGATGACATGATCCTTAAGGCCAGCGAGATGTGAGGGGGTTGTCATTGGGAGTGGCGAGGGCGGGCAGTATATTTGCGAATGAGCTTGGGGGTATCTTGAGCATGCCCCAATAGAATCAATGTATCGCCCACTTCCACAAGGGGATTGGCACGGATGGAAAACAACTGGCCATCACTTTTGCGCAAGCCAACAATAATAAACGCCCCCTGACCGCGCACCTCTAGGCCACTCAAGCGCGTGCCAACGTAAGGGTAATCGGCAGTAATCTCCAGTTCCTCTAGGCAAGCGTCAATGTGGCTCAACAGTTCATTCAGGGTCTCGCGATCGCCCGTTTGCTCAAGAAAGTCAATGCGTGGCCGCCGAATCAGGTTAGTCATTTGACTGGCACCAATTTTTGTCGGCAAGACGATGTGATCCGCTCCTGCCATACGTAGCTTTGCTTCTGTGCTTGCCAAATTCGCCCGCGCCACAATCAGCAGGCTCGGATTTAGGGAGCGCGCTGTCAGGGTAATAAAGACATTGATCGTGTCATTGGGCAGCACTGTCGCTAGGGCGATCGCCCGCTCGATCCCCACCACGCGCAGCGTTTCTTCCTCTGCCGCACTCCCCAAATAGGCCAAATAGCCCAACTGTATCGCTAGATCAATGCGCTGTTCATTGACATCCAAAATCACAAAGGGGGTTTTTAATGCCGATAATTCCTGAGCCATCACCTGACCAATGCGGCCAAAGCCACAGACAATGACATGGCGGTTGAGTTTGTTGATGTCGCGGCTCGCCCGCTGAAGATCCAGTAGGCGTTTGATCTCCCCTTCGGTAAACAGTTGCACCACCGCACCGATGGTATAAACCGTTGCTGCACTGCCGGCCACAATGATCAGCATGTTAAAGAAGCGTTGCGCCGGCGTAATCAGGGGTCGCACTTCACTGTAGCCAATGCCAAAGACGGTGATCACGTACATGTAGAGGGCATCGAGCCAGTTCCAGCCAAAGCGGGTGTAGCCCACCACCGCCACCAACATGATCAGAACAAAGAGGGTGATGCCAATAATAAAACGGTTGAGGGCAGGGGTCGCAGGTAACCGTCGCATGGCTTTAATACTTGCGCTCTTGGGGGGGAAACATGGTGATGGTGACGGGCAGATAGTCAATCCTCATGCCGTCGCTGTGGTAGGTGGCTAGGGTGTGGCGTAGGAAGTTGACATCATCCCGCTGCGGATAGTCTTCACGGAAGTGGGCACCACGACTCTCTTGGCGAGCAAGGGCGCTGCTCAAAATCACTTCCGCAACCACGAGGATATTTGCTAACTCAAACGCCTCTAACAGCTCTGTGTTCCAATAGCGCTGGCGATCGTCGAGACGAATCCGCGAATAGGCTGCTTTCAGTCGCTGCAATTCTTCCAAACCCCTCTGCATCAGAGCCGCGGTGCGAAATACGCCACAGTATTGGGTCATACAATCTTGAACCTGCTGCCGTAGTTGGGCAATGCGTAAATCCCCCGCTTGACTAAAGAGGTGCTGAATCTGTTGCTCCGCTGCCTGTAGATAGGGCTGGGGGTCAAATTGGGGTTGGGGCAAGCTCGGTAAATCTTTGGCGATCGCCCCACCGGTGCGGCGGCCATAGACCACACATTCTAGGAGGGAATTACTCCCCAAGCGATTGGCACCATGCACCGAGACACAGGCACATTCACCAGCGGCATAAAACCCGGTCACCAGTTCCGTGGCATTGGCACGCACCTGACCATTGACATTGACCGGAATCCCCCCCATTGAATAGTGCACCGTCGGACGTACAGGAATCGGCTCCACCACCGCATCCACCCCCGCCAAGCGATGGGCTTCCTCCCAACAGAAGGGAATGCGACTCATGATTATTTCGCGACCCAAGTGGCGGACATCGAGATAGACAAAAGGCCCCCCTGCAGAACCGTCACTGTGGATGCCCCGCCCTTCGCGAATTTCGATGGCGATCGCCCGCGAGGTAATATCACGGGGAGCCAGTTCCATGCGACTGGGGGCATAGCGTGCCATAAAGCGTTCCCCCTCGGCATTGACCAAATAAGCCCCTTCACCGCGCACCGCCTCAGAAATCAAAACCCCCGCTGGATACAACCCCGTGGGGTGAAATTGGACAAACTCCATATCCTCAAGGGGCAAGCCTGCCCGTGCCGTCATCGCTAAGCCATCCCCCGTGGAGGCAAAATCATTAGAGGTGGTATTAAAGACGCGACCATAGCCCCCTGTGGCAAAAAGAATGGCAGGTGCCCGCAGAATGTCCAGTTGACCCGTTTCAATGTGGTAGGCAACGACCCCCTTGGCCTGCTGATCCTCGACAATCAGCCGCAGCACATACCACTCACTAAAAAAGGTGACGTTGTATTTCAGGAGATTGCAGTAGAGTTCGTGGAGAATGGCATGACCGGTTTTGTCGGCTGCATAGCAAGTGCGCTGGTGCGTGTGACCACCAAAGGGACGTTGGGCAATACGGCCATCGGACAGACGAGAGAAGAGCACCCCCAAGTGCTCAAGGTCAATCACCACATCGGGTGCTTCTTGGGCAAGAATGGCGACGGCATCCTGATCCGCAAGAAAGTCTGACCCCTTGACGGTATCAAAGGCGTGGCTTTCCCAAGAGTCTTCGCTGTCCACATTTTTCAGCGTAGCGGCAATGCCCCCTTGGGCAGCAACGGAATGGGAACGAATGGGATGGGTTTTGGACACAAGGGCAATCGGGGTCTCTGGGGCAAGGCGGCAAATTTCCAAAGCAGCACGACAGCCTGCTAAGCCACCACCGACAATCACAACGCCAAAGTCTTGCATCGTCCGTTTGTCCAGCATCTTTTCCTATACTAAGTTGGCGATTAAGAGAGCGGCGGCGGCAGCAAAGATGAAACAAAGATAAAAACAGTAGCAAAATGATCTTGCGAGCCTCACGCTGAATCGTTAGAGTGGCAGTACAGTTCTTTTGGGGGCACAGCGGTTTCGATGCTTTTGTGCGTGTTCTCTCTCTGTGAAAAGGACTGTAATTTTATGGGAGGCAGCTGTCCTTGAGTGCATTTTTTCTTCACTATGGGGATTGTGGGGTGCGCCATTGGTGCGATCGCGATCGCGCAGCGGTCATGCACCTCATTGCTAATGTCCTCAGTGAGTTTGGCCTTTCTTGGCAACCCGAAGGCGCCGATGCCGATGTGGTTCACGTTGAAGATTACTACCACTGCCGGGGCGGACAATTTTGGGTAGTGGAGCAGGCCTCGGAAGTTGTGGGCACGATCGCCTTCTATCCCATTCAGCGGGGCGAAGCGGCTGTCGAAATTCGCAAAATGTATCTCCATCCCCGCGTACGCGGCCAAGGCCTAGGGACATTTCTCCTGCACCATCTGGAGGCAGCCATTGCAGCGGCCGGCTACCGCAAAATCTGGATTGAAACGGCCTCAATCATGACTACAGCTGTCCATTTGTACGAAAAGGCGGGCTATCAGCCGGCGACGGGTGTGGAAACGCAGCGTTGCGATCGCGTCTATGTCAAGGACGTAGTGCTTCATGGCATGGCTTCGATGGCTTCTGCCCCCTGCTAGTCTGATTGTCCTGCTGGTTTCACCTGCCGCCTTCGGTCTCTGCCGCCAAGATTTGGCTCGTGCCCTGCAACAGGAAATTCAAAATCCCCAATGGCAACGGGGTCAGTGGGGCATGGTCGTGCGGGATTTAACCACGGGGGATCTTCTCTACGACTACCAAGGGAAAAAGCTCTTTCTGGTGGCCTCGAATGTCAAGCTAACGACAGTGGCTGCCGCCTTAGACTATTGGGGAGCTAATCATTTCTTTGAGACCACCCTCAGCACGCGATCGCCCGACCAAAAAACGGTGCGTCTTCAGGGCAGTTTTGACCCCAGTTTCAGCAGCCAAGACCTGCAACAAATGGCCAGCCGTCTTGCTCAGCAGGGGATTCGCCAGATTCCAATCTTGGAAATCGGCGGTGTCACACCCGTAACGATCGAACCCACATGGGCGATCGAAGACCTGACGATGGGCTATGCCGCCGTAGTGACGCGCTTTAGTCTCAATCAAAATGCCCTGAACCTAGAGGTCATACCCCAACAGTTGGGGCAACCCTTGGTACTACGGCAGCCGCAGACTCATTTTCAGGTGGTGAATGAGACCCGCACCGTGGCTCCCTCTGAGCCGGAATTTCTAGAAAGTGAGGTGCGCGGCCAGCAGATCATTGTGCGGGGTCAACTCCACGTCGGCAGTGAGCCAGCAGAAATGCGCATTCCCCTCCCTCAGCCTGCCCCCTATCTTCAACAACAGGTGCAGCGGGCCTTTGCCCAAGCGGGCATTCACATCCGGCAGATTCACTTAGTGGAGACAGCAGACCCCCTACCGGATGTGTTGGTGCGCCATGCCTCACCCCCCCTAGAAGCCTTAATTTTGCCGGTTCTCCAAGAGAGTGACAATTTCTATGCAGAAATGCTCCTTGCCGCTCTGGAGGCAGCACAACCCGGCTATCGCCAACGCTATCTAGAGCGCATCGGTGTCCAAGGGGCGGTTTTAGTGGATGGTTCGGGACTCTCGCGGCAAAATTGGCTGACCCCCAATGGTTTAGTCACGCTGCTGCAACATATAACGCAAACAAAGGATGCCTCGCTGTGGCGGCGATCGCTCCCCCTTGCTGGGCGATCGGGGACGTTACGCCAGCGCTTTCGTAATACAGCAGCTCAAGATCGCGTCTGGGCGAAAACCGGCACACTGCGGGGCGTCGTTGCCCTAGCGGGCTATGTAGAACCCGTGCAGGATCGCCCCCTCGTCTTTAGTCTTGTGGTCAATCAAGGGGGGGAGGCCACGGCTCAACTCCGTGCTGGTTTGGATCGCATAGTTGTTTTGCTGGCGCAATCGCAGAACTGTCCTCACCGCTGAAAAAAAACGCATCCATTCAGTAACTCGAACTACAGCCCGACACAGGCTCAAAACTGCCAGGGCGGGAGAGGATTGCATACCCGTCACGTGCCCCATATTCTAAAAAAGGGTTGTATTTATTGATGCTGCTTATAAAGCAAATATAAAAACAAAGATCAAAAACCATAACATTGAATCTCTTAATTTGATAGGATTGGAAATTATTCAAGTTTTTAAGCGTTAACCATTTTTTGAATCCCCATGACTTAACAACCTTGCGATTTGAAATAATGATTTTGCTATTTGAAAAATAATCAAATAAAACATCAATGATCAAGAATAAAAGTTTTTACTGGTAATTCCCTAGGCGATTAAACTACGTTATAGTGGCAGTGCTATTTCGATATTTTCGATAGCAGTACCGCAGATAGGTCTTCAGGAGGTGTCCAATGCTCACGGAAACTCGTCCCCGTGATGTTCAAGTCGCAGAAATTGCGCCTGGGGTTTTGGTCTTGCGATCGCGCACTTGGGATCGGCTGAAGTTTGAAGTGGAGTATGGCCGTCAGCAGGGAACCACCTCCAATTCCTACCTGATCCGAGCACCCCAACCCGCCCTGCTGGATCCGCCAGGGGAATCCTTTACCCAAATTTATTTGCAGGAACTCCAGCAGCACATTGATCTGAGTCAACTGCGGTACCTGATTCTCAGTCATGTCAACTCCAACCGTCTGGCGACCGTCAAGGTTTTGCTGGAAAAAGCGCCCCAGATCATTATCGTCTGCTCTAAAGCAGGGGCAGTAACCTTGCGCTCCACCCTTGGCGAGCAATTGAATCTCTGGATTCCCCGTGCGGAAACACCCCTAGAGTTAGGGGGCGATCGCCAACTGGCGTTTATTGCTGCTGCTACGCCCCGCTGGCCCGATGGCTTGATCACCGTTGATCCTCAGAATCAAATTGTGTTTACCGATAAGCTCTTTGGTGCCCATGTCTGTGGCGATAGCCTCTACGATGAGCAGTGGAAAAAACTCGATGCGGATCGTGCCTACTACTTTGAATGTCTGCATGCGGCGCAAACCCGCCAAGTGGAAAGTATTTTGGATCGCTTGGTAGAACTGACACCGCCACCGCGCCTCTATGCCCCCGCCCACGGCCCGATGGTCAAGTTTAGCCGTAGCCGCCTCTTTCAGGACTATCGCGACTGGTGCCAAGCCCAAACGGAACAGGACACCAAGGTGGCACTTTTCTATGCCTCTGCCTATGGCAATACAGCAATTCTAGCCAACGCGATCGCCCAAGGCTTAACCGCCGCCGGCGTTCAAGTGGAAGCCATTAACTGTGAAACCACACCCCCAGCAGAAATGCAAGCTCTGATCCACAGTAGCGACGGCTTTATCATTGGCTCGCCCACCCTAGGGGGACACATGCCGACACAGGTGCAAACCGCTTTGGGGTTTATCTTGGCGGAGGGCAGCCAAACCAAGCTGGCGGGGGTCTTTGGCTCCTATGGTTGGAGTGGCGAGGCCATTGATGACATTGAGCAAAAGTTGCTTGATGCGGGCTATACCCTTGGCTTTGAAACGCTGCGGGTGAAGTTTACCCCCACGGCGAGCGATCTTGAAAAATGCCAAATTGCTGCCAACGAGTTTGCCCAAGCCCTGAAGAAACTGCGCAAGAGTCGCACCGTCCGCCCCCCCAGTCTCGTGGAGGCACAGGTGGATCGCACCGAACAAGCCATGAACCGGGTCGTGGGTTCCCTGTGTGTTCTGACCACACTACCGGAAGGGTGTTTTCACCTTACCCAAGCGGCAGCGATTTTGGTGTCGTCGGTCTCCCAAGCCTCGTTTAATCCCCCCGGTATCACAGTGTCCTTGCCGCAGGAATGGGCAGAAAGCCTCTGCTTGGTGGGCGATCGCTTTGTCTTGAATATTCTCAAGGAAGGCAGTCCCCTCGTTCGCCAATTTCAGCAGGCGCAACGCCTTGGTGAGCAACAGTTAGCCACCCTTGGCCTCAAAAGCGCTGAGAGTGGTGCCCCGATTTTGCTCGATGCCCTTGCCTATTTGGAATGTACGGTAGAATCCCGCATGAACTGTGGCAACCACTGGCTCATCTACGCCGTGGTCGAGAGTGGTGAGTTGCTGCAAAGCAGTGGCTTAACGGCAATCCAACATCGCAAAACCAGCAGTTAGCACAGGGAGCTAAAACGCATTTTCAGCCGTTAATTCAGCCGCTTGTTGCTGTGCTAGCTCCTCGGGATGGGTGAGCAGGTAGAGCATTGGCAGATCTTCTTCGCGAATATGGCGCACCACGAGGGCACCAATCGCCTCAATCGTCTCTGGCGTCAGCTTTTCAGGATGACCCTGCACCTCCTCAAGCACCCCACTCAAATCCCGTAGCAGATTTTGGTGAGCCGCACGGTGGGAGAGATAGAGGGGATGGTTGGCGGCAGCCATCAGAGTTTCTTCGTGCTGGAAGTGGCGTTCCGTTTCGCTAGCGCACTCTGGTAATTGCAGCTTCACTTGCGAAAAGGTTGCTCCCTCAGCGATCGCCGAGCGTAACTGCTGCAACATCTCCAGCAGTGCCTGATGTTCCTGATCGATTTCCGCCAAGCCAGAGACAAACTCCGCTTGCCATGCCAGCCCATCCATCAATTAACCCTCCAGACTGCCACAGGGAAAAGACATTTTGACGTACTGTGTTCAGCCTAGCAGTCCCGCATTGCAGGAGGTGGGCACCGTTACAAAGTGTAGCGGACTGGTACTTTTGGCTAAGAAGCCTTAAGGGCCACCCAATACTTACTCATAAAGTGGTGCTGCACCTCTTTGACCACTAGGCCCGCCTTTTCTAAGCGGATGTTGAGATCATCTTCGATGTAGTTGCGGTAAAAGGGTTCGTGGAAAAGGTTGGCAAAGTTTTCCATCATCGGGCGCTGCTCTGGGGAATCCAAGGCTTGAATCGAGTCACAGATGACAAAGACACCCCCCGGCTGGAGAACGCGGGCGCATTCATTAATCACGTTTTGGCGCACTGGGGCGGGCAGTTCATGGAAGAGAAAGACACAGGTGATAGCACTAAAGTAGTTGTCCACGTAGGGTAGGGTCTCGGCATTCCCCTGAATGAGTTGTGGCAAATCCCCGGTCTGGGTAGCAAGAAGCGAGTTGGCCTTGCGCAAATAGGTGGGCGACAGATCAATGCCAAAGAGTGCCGCTTTTGGAAAGCCATAGCGCAGTTGTTTCAGGGTGCGACCGGTGCCACAGGCAACATCGAGAATGCGTACAGGTGGCGTAGGAGGATGAGTGGCAAAATGTTGGGCAATGGGAGCAATCACGCGCCGCCGCATCGCATCTGCCGTGCCGCCAAAGAGCAGTTCCACTTGAACATCGTAGAGGTTGGCGGAGGTTTCACTGAGGTAGCCGTCGGTTTGGTAGTGGAAGTTTTGGCGATAATACTGCGGATAGTCTTCAAGGCGCACGTCTTTGGCAAACTCCTGAAATTGGCGCGATCGCGCCCGCTGCCACATCTGCGGCAAATCTAGCCACAGCACTGGATAAAAGCGCAAAAACTCTTCCCAAGGGGCATCAAAGAGAAGTGAGGGGGGATACAAGCCAGCCGCCGCATCCTGCCAATCCTGCTGGAGTAGGGCTTCATAACGTTCCTTGAGCCATGCTTGCAATTCAGGGCTAAGGGGTTGCGTCCGCTCTTCGGTGGGAAAGAAGGTATTCAAAAGACGCGCACTCAGGGTTTTGTGGGCGATCGCAAAAATGTTTTTGCCCCATTGCAAGGCTTGATAACCACTGTGCAGCGTCTCTTCCACAAAGGGTAACTGAGAGGCAAAGGGCGCGACCAACATAGCTCTTAACTAAACTTCATAATTTCCATTCCTCACTATATCGCAAACCCTAGGGGCAGTACCCCCGTTCGCGGTACCAAGTCACGGCGTCTCGGAGCGCCTCCTCAATCGGCGTCTGGGGCAAGCCCAATTCGGCCACGGCTTTGCGGGCATCGTAAAACATTTTTTGCTGTGCCATTCGCACCCCATCCACAGGAATCGCGGGTGGTTTGCCCAAAGACCCCAGCACCACTTCATCAAACCAAGCCACTACAAGGGGAATCACCACGGGAATTTCACCCAAGGGGCGCGGCAGCCCAGTGATCGCAGCTAACCGTTCTAGAATGTCCGCCAGCGTTAGGTTTTGGTGACCGAGGATGTAGCGTTCACCGGTTTTGCCTTTTTCCAAGGCCAAGAGATGACCGATCGCCACATCCCGCACATGGATCAGGTTCAACCCCGTGTTGACATAAAAGGGCATCTGTCGCCGCAAAAAACGCAGGATCATCTCACCAGTGGGGGTGGGCTTCGCATCCCAAGCGCCAATGGGGGTACTGGGATTGACAATGACAATATCTTGCCCTTGGCGGATCGCCGCGTGAGCCACCTGCTCTGCCCAGTACTTGGAGCGCTTGTACTCGCTAATCAGCTTTTCGGGGGGGCTTTGGTAGGCTTCGGTGGTGGGTTGGCCACTGGGATCCACCCCAATGGCGGCCACGGAACTGGTGTAAACGGTGCGCTCAATGCCAGCCTCACGGGCAGCAGCTAAGATGCGACGGGTGCCCTCCACATTGACGGCATAGAGGAGGGAGCGATCGCGCCGCCACAGACTGTAATGGGCGGCAACATGGAAGAGCACTTGGCACCCCTGCATGGGGGCAACGAGGTCACTGGTGCGGAGATCCCCTTGCACCAACTCCACACCCCACGCCTTGAGATGGGCAGCCTGCTGCGGTTGGCGCACAAGGGCACGGACACGATACCCCCTCTCGGCAAGGACTTGTGCCACATGGGTACCGACAAAGCCACTGGCACCCGTGAGAAAGGCGGTGGTGCTCAATCTTCCGCGGCCTCCATGCTACCGGGGGGCAAGACGGCTGCCGTGACAATCACATCATCCTCATCTAGGCGTTGCAGACGGACGCCCGTGGCCGATCGCGACTGCGAGGAAATATCCATTACCTTTTGGCGAATAATGATGCCGCGACTGGTGACAATCATCAATTCATCCTCGGCATTGACAATCCGCAGAGCCGCCAGTTGATCCTCGTTACTTTTGGCTTTGAATTTGGTGGCGGTAATGCCCATGCCGGCGCGGTTTTGCAGCCGAAACTGTTGCACGGGTACCCGCTTGCCGTAGCCATTGGTGGTGATGACCAGTACCCAAGGGCCTTCACTGTGCGCCACCGTCTCCTCAGCGTCTTCCATCTCGGCACTGTCATCCTCCGGGGGGGTAGCAAAACGGTTGGCGATCGCCGCCGGCAGAATATCCATCCCCACTAGTTCATCCCCCGGCCGCAGGCTCATGGATTTGACCCCCCGCGTGGCACGGCCAAGGGGGCGCAGTTGATCGTGACTGGCGCGAAAATGAATGGCCATGCCCTGCCGCGAGCCGATGATAATGGTGTCCTCTTCGCGGGTACGCCGCACCCACCGCAGTTGATCCCCCTCTTCAAGGGAAATGGCAATCAGGCCATTGGTGCGGATATTACTAAAGGCCGCTAGTGCCGTTTTCTTAATGAAGCCCTTGCGGGTGAGCATCACCAGATACTCGTCTTCACTAAACTCTTGGACGGCAATGACGGAGGTAATTTTTTCCTCGCGGGGAATGGGCAGCAGTTGGACAATGGGAGTGCCGCGGGCTTGGCGCGAGCCACTGGGAATTTGGTAGGCGGGCAAGGCATAGACTAAACCGCGATCGCTAAAGAAAAGAATGCGATCGTGATCATTACAGCTAAAGAAGTGCTCAACGGCATCATCCTCTTTAATCTCTGCCCCTTTGCGTCCCCGCCCATCGCGACTTTGGGCTTCAAAGGTATCCACGGGCATGCGCTTGATGTAGCCCTGCTGGGTAACGAGAATGACAGATTTATCGTTGGCAATTAAATCGGTGTCGCTAATCTCCCCATCCGCTTGCACAATGAGCGATCGGCGGGGCGTGGCAAACTTGGCCTTGAGTTCGGTGACTTCTTTTTCAATAATCTCCAGTATCCGCTGGCGATTGGCCAAAATATCGCGATAATCGGCTATTTGCCGCTGAAGGTCTGCGTGCTCCTGCTCAATTTTTTCCGCCTCTAAGGCCGTGAGGCGCCGCAGTTGCATCTGCAAAATGGCATCGGCTTGGGCTTCACTGAGGGCATAGGTTTGCATCAATTGCTGACGAGCAAGGGCCGTGTCACTGGCACTGCGAATGAGTTGAATCACGGCATCGAGATTGGCCAGCGCCACCAGCAACCCTTGGAGCAGGTGATCCCGTTCTTCAGCCTTGCGCAGGGCATAGCGGGTACGGCGGGCGATCGCCTCTTCACGGAAACTAAGGAACACCTCTAAACTGCGTTTGAGGGTCAGCAATTGCGGCTCGCCATTGACGATCGCCAGCATATTGGCGCCAAAATTCACCTGTAGGGGGGTTTGCTTGTAGAGATTGTTGAGCACCACCCGTGGGTAAGCCTCCCGCTTTAGCTCAATCACCACCCGAATGCCGTCGCGATCGCTTTCGTCCCGCAGATCGGCAATGCCCTCAATTTTTTTCTCGTTGACCAACTCGGCAATTTTTTCCATCAGCGCTGCCTTGTTGGTTTGGTAGGGCAACTCCGTCACGATAATCGCCTCACGGGGTTGGCGACCCGGTGCTTCAAGGGTTTCAATCGTGGCCACTGCCCGCAGCGTCATCGAGCCGCGACCGGTGGTGTAGGCCTCTTCAATGCCCCCTTGGCCGAGGATATGCCCCCCGGTGGGAAAATCAGGCCCCGGAATGTAGCGCATTAGCTCGCGATCGCTAATCTGGGGGTTATGAATTAAGGCCACCAGCCCATCCACCAGTTCTCCCAAATTATGGGGCGGGATATTCGTCGCCATCCCCACGGCAATGCCGGCGGTGCCATTGAGCAGCAACTGGGGAATCCGCGCCGGTAAAACTAGGGGTTCCTGCTGCGAGCCGTCAAAGTTATCAACAAAGTCAACGGTTTCCTGCTCGATGTCCTGCAAGAGGGCTGCTGTGGCTAGGGCTTGCAGCCGACACTCGGTGTAGCGCATCGCGGCCGGCGGATCATTGTCAATGGAGCCAAAGTTGCCGTGGCCTTCAATGAGGGGGTGACGCATCGAAAAGTCCTGCGCCATCCGCACGAGGGCATCATAGACCGCTGAATCGCCGTGGGGGTGATATTTCCCTAGCACTTCCCCCACCACACGAGCACATTTGCGGAAGGGGCGATCGCTGGTCAGCCCCAACTCATGCATGGCATAAAGGATGCGGCGGTGTACGGGTTTGAGACCATCGCGGGCATCGGGAAGGGCACGCCCAACAATGACGCTCATGGCATATTCAAGGTATGAGCGCGAAATTTCGTCCCGCAACTCAGTGGGAATGATCCGAGAAGAATCAGCAGCAAAGCTCATGGGCGTGTTTTACCAAGCAATTAATCGGGAAGCCTTGTTGTTCAGTTGGAAAATTTAATGATATCACGCCAGCCTGAACGCCAACCTTAACCCCTCTCTGCTGCGGCGTTCTAGCCCTCAAGTCAGCCTCAGCGATCGCTGGTTTGCCGGCTCCTATGGCCAAACCTTAACAATCTCTTGCTTTGGCGTTTCTGGATCCAAGAGAAACCCCTATAATAGCGAGAGACCCTATACGTTGCCCCATCACCAGCACTCCCTAATCTCTATACTGTCGCCTTGGCTCCCCCGTTCGAGTCGTGGCGTTTTTCAGTCCCTAGAGCCGGTTGCTGTTGCCAAGACAACGTTTTCATCCCTCAGTCGATTGAACGCTTTCAGACCCATGCAACAATCCACCTTTTCTTCTCCCGTGCATCAAGTTGGTTACCATGGACAGCCTTGGCTTGTGGCCGAGCGAGATGCCTGTGGTGTGGGTTTTGTTGCCCATCGCAAGGGGGTAGCTAGTCATCGCATCTTGACCCAAGCCCTTGAGGGATTGACCTGCCTTGAACACCGCGGGGGCTGTAGTGCTGATCGCGACTCTGGGGATGGGGCTGGCATCATGACGGCGATTCCGTGGGAGTTGTTGCCGGAGTTTGGCATTCCCCGCCAGCGGATTGGGGTGGCGATGATCTTTTTGCCTCAGGGGGCGGCAACGGCAGCGGCCAAATCCATTGTGGAAAAAGTTCTCAGTGAAAATGAACTGCGCCTATTGGGCTGGCGACCGGTGCCCGTAAACCCCAGTGTGTTGGGGGTGCAGGCCAAACAAAATCAGCCCCAGATTGAGCAGCTTTTTGTGGCTTCGAGCAAAGCCAGTGGCGATGAACTGGAGCGGCAGCTCTATTTGACCCGCAAGCGCATTGAGCGGGCGATCGCCCAAACGAAAGCGGACTGGCGACAGGATTTTTATATTTGTTCCTTCTCGACCCGCACGATTGTCTATAAGGGCATGGTGCGCTCGGCAGTACTGGCCCAGTTTTATGAGGATTTGCGCAACCCCAACTACCTCACCCCCTTTGCCCTTTATCACCGCCGCTTTAGCACCAACACCATGCCTAAGTGGCCCTTGGCGCAACCGATGCGGATGCTGGGACACAACGGCGAAATCAATACCCTCTTGGGCAATATCAACTGGATGCGGGCACGAGCCGCCCAACTGAGCCATCCCTATTGGGGCGAAGCCTTTGCGGATCTCATGCCCATTGTCAATGCCGAAAATAGCGACTCCGCCAACCTCGACAATGTGCTGGAATTGCTGGTGCAATCGGGACGGCAGCCCCTGCAGGCAATGATGATGCTGATTCCCGAGGCCTATCAAAACCAGCCCGATTTGGCGGATCACCCCGAGGTGGTGGACTTTTACGAATACTACAGTGGCCTTCAAGAGGCTTGGGATGGTCCTGCATTGGTCGCCTTTGCCGATGGCAAAATTGTTGGCGCCACTCTCGATCGCAATGGCCTACGCCCCGCCCGCTACACCCTCACCAATGATGATCTTGTGATTGTCTCTTCTGAGGCGGGTAGCATTCAAATTGATGAAGCAACGGTGATTGAAAAGGGCCGCCTTGGCCCCGGGCAGATGATTGCCGTTGACTTGGAACACCAAGAACTCCTCACCAACTGGGAAATCAAGCAGCGGGTGGCGCAGCAGCAACCCTACGGCGAATGGCTGAAAACCTATCGCCAAGAACTTGCCCCTCAACCCTATGGCGAAACCCCCACCCTCGAAAGCCAAACCTGCCTACAACAGCAAATGGCCTTTGGCTTTAGTGCCGAAGATGTGGAAATGATCATTGAGGCCATGGCCAAGGATGGCAAGGAACCCACCTTCTGCATGGGGGATGACATTCCCTTGGCGGTGCTGTCGCAACAACCCCACCTACTCTACGACTACTTCAAGCAGCGCTTTGCCCAAGTCACCAATCCCGCCATTGATCCCCTGCGGGAAAAACTGGTCATGTCGCTGGTGACTCGCTTGGGTAAGCGGGGGAATCTGCTCATTGAAAGCCCAGCAGATGCCCGCCTACTGCAACTCAGTTCCCCCCTCATCAACGAAGCGGAACTAGAGGAGATTCTCAGAGCACCCTTTGGTACGACTCGCCTTTCAACGCAGTTTGCGATCGCCCAAGGGCCTGCGGGGCTTGAGGCCGCTGTGAATCGGCTCTGTGAACAGGCTGCTGCCGCCGTCAAAGGAGGCGCCGAAATTCTTGTGCTCAGCGATCGCCACAACCTTGCTGGCGAACCCCATCTTTTGGATGCCGACACGTCCTATATCCCACCCCTATTGGCGGTGGGGGCAGTGCACCACCATTTGATTGCCCAAGGCATTCGCCGTCGCGTCTCCCTTGTCGTGGAAACAGCCCAATGCTGGAGTACCCATCACTTTGCCTGCCTGATTGGCTATGGCGCGGGGGCAGTGTGTCCCTACCTGACTTGGGAAACGATTCGCCAGTGGTGGCATAGCGATCGCACCCAAAGCCTGATGGCCAAGGGCAAGCTGCCCCAACTGACGCTGCAACAGGTGCAGGCCAACTACCGCAAAGCCGTAGAAGAGGGGCTCCTGAAAATCCTCTCCAAAATGGGGATTTCTCTGATTGCTAGCTATCGCGGTGCCCAAATTTTTGAGGCCATTGGCATTGGCGATGACCTGCTCAACAAGGCCTTTATTGGTACTACTTCCCGCGTGGGCGGCCTGACGCTACGGGATCTGGCTCAAGAAACCATTGCTTTTCACCAGAAGGCCTTCCCCGAACTCACAACCAAAAAACTGGAAAACTTTGGCTTTATCCAGTTCCGTCCGGGGGGTGAGTACCACATGAATAACCCGGAGATGGCCAAGGCTCTCCACAGGGCGGTGAGCCGCAACAGTTATGACCACTACGAGGTCTATCGTCGCCAATTGCGGCAGCGGGTCCCCACAGCCCTGCGGGATCTGCTGGACTTCCAGAGCGATCGTCCCAGTATTCCCCTCGAAGAGGTTGAACCCGCCAGTGAAATTGTCAAGCGCTTCTGCACTGGTGGCATGTCCTTGGGTGCCCTCTCGCGGGAAGCCCATGAGGTGCTGGCGATCGCCATGAACCGCCTTGGTGCCAAATCCAACTCTGGCGAGGGGGGCGAAGATCCGATTCGCTTCCAAGTACTGACGGATGTGGATGCTGAGGGGCACTCTCCCCAATTTCCCCATTTGCGGGGCTTGCGCAACGGCGACACCGCCAGCTCAGCGATTAAACAGGTGGCCTCTGGGCGCTTTGGTGTTACTCCTGAGTACTTAATCAATGCCCAGCAAATTGAAATCAAGATTGCCCAGGGCGCGAAACCGGGGGAAGGCGGTCAACTGCCGGGCACGAAAGTCAGCCCCTACATTGCTATGCTGCGGCGATCGAAGCCGGGCGTGTCCTTAATTTCGCCGCCGCCCCACCACGACATTTACTCCATTGAGGATTTGGCGCAACTGATTTTTGATCTGCACCAGATCAATCCCCAGGCTCAGGTTTGTGTAAAGCTGGTGGCGGAAATCGGCATTGGCACGATTGCCGCGGGGGTCGCAAAGGCCAACGCTGACGTCATTCAAATTTCCGGTCACGATGGTGGCACCGGTGCTTCGCCCCTGAGTTCGATTAAGCACGCTGGCAGTCCGTGGGAATTGGGGCTGACGGAGGTGCACCGCGTTCTTTTGGAAAATCAACTGCGCGATCGCGTGATTCTGCGGGTGGATGGTGGCCTCAAGTGTGGCTGGGATGTGGTCATGGGAGCCCTGATGGGTGCCGAGGAATTTGGCTTTGGCTCGGTGGCAATGATTGCCGAGGGCTGCATCATGGCGCGGATTTGCCACACCAATAACTGTCCCGTGGGCGTGGCCACCCAAAAAGAGGAACTGCGTAAGCGTTTCCCCGGCATCCCTGAGCATGTGGTGAACTTCTTCCTCTTTATTGCCGAAGAGGTGCGCTCTATTCTCGCCAAGCTGGGCTACCGCACCCTCAATGAGATCATTGGTCGCGCTGATCTGCTGGTGCCTCGTCAAGATGTCACCCTGACGAAAACTGCCCCCCTGAATCTGGCTTGCCTGACGAAGCTGCCGGATACGCGCAGCGATCGCCAGTGGTTGCAGCACGAAACAGTGCACAGTAACGGTGCCGTTCTCGATGATGAAATTTTGGCACGCCCAGAGGTGCAAGCCGCCATTGAGAAGCAGCAAACCGTTGAATTAGAGCTGCCCATTGTCAACACCGATCGCACTGTCGGGGCACGCATTGCCGGTGCCATTGCCAAAAAGTATGGCAACACAGGTTTTGAAGGTCAGATTACCCTCCACTTCCGCGGCAGTGCGGGTCAGAGCTTTGGCGCCTTCAACCTGCCGGGGATGATCCTCAATCTGACAGGCGAAGCCAATGACTATGTCGGCAAAGGCATGCACGGCGGTGAAATCATTATCAAGCCCCCGGCCAATGCCCCCTACGCGGCTGCGGACAACGTGATTATTGGCAATACCTGTCTCTATGGCGCCACGGGTGGATTCCTCTTTGCCAATGGCCGTGCCGGTGAGCGATTTGCTGTTCGCAACTCCAAAGCCTCTGCCGTTGTCGAGGGCACAGGGGATCACTGCTGCGAATACATGACCGGTGGGGTGGTCGTGGTCTTGGGAACTACGGGTCGCAATGTGGGTGCCGGTATGACCGGTGGCTTGGCCTACATCTTGGATGAAGCCAGTAACTTCCCCGCCAAGGTCAACCCCGAAATTGTCAAACTCCAGCGGGTCACCTCTGCCATTGGTGCCGCCCAACTCAAACAACTGATTACTGCCCACCACGAGCGCACGGGGAGTGCCAAGGCCGCAATGATTCTGGAGCAGTGGGAGCACTATTTACCCCTCTTCTGGCAGGTGGTGCCGCCTTCGGAAGCCAATACCCCGGAAGTGGTGGGTGAAGTGGCCACTGACAGCGACAGCAAAGTGCTCAGTCCCCTTTCCTAGAGGATTGGTCTTTTTAGGCAGCCTAAAATTGAGGGGAAGGCCTACGGAGGGCGATCGCCATGCTCAGCAAGCTATCCTTTCGCCATAAGCTCTTGCTGGGGACGCTCCTGCCGATTGTTGTCATCTACACCGGCCTTTTCCTCTACATTCGGGCGCGCCTGATTGGCCGCAGTACTGCCGATTATGAAAAGTGGCAGGGAACGCTGGTGTCCCTCTACGCCGATCAATTTAACGACTCACTGGCGCAGGTGGCGCAACTGGCAACCACCACTGCCTATGCCCTAGAAACCTTCCCCAAGGTCGATGAACAGCAGCTGTATGCATTTTTGCGCCGCAATGTCACTGTCAATCCCTTGGTCTATGGATCGGCGATTGCCTTTACTCCCTATAGCTTTTCTCCCCGCAAGCGCCTCTTTTGCCCCTATATTTATCGGCAGGAGGGCACATGGCGGCAAAAGGATACGGGAACAATTTACGACTACACCCAACCCCAATGGAACTGGTACACAGAGCCAATTCAAAGCGGTCAGCCCCGCTGGAGTGATCCCTATTTTGATCGGGGTGCGGGGGATAGTTGGATGGTAACCTATTCGGTGCCCTTCCGCCGCCAAGGTCAAATTCGGGGAGTCGCCACGGTGGATGTGGCTCTAGAAAGCCTGCAGCAGACCATGAACATTCAAGCCCTCCAAGAAGGCCAGTTCTTTGTCTTGGATCGCAAGGGACGGATTATCTTTCATAACGATGTCCAGTTCATTGGTCAATCTATTTTTTACATTGCTAAGGAAAACAACCACGGCGATCTTGCCGCCCTAGGCAGAGCAATGGTGGCGGGTCAAAGGGGACAGCAATGGGTCGCTGATTGGCTTTCCCAAGAGCGCCAATGGGTCTTTTATGCGCCGATTCCCGAGGCACGCTGGAGTCTGGCCATTCGTATCAATGAAGACACACTGCTTGACTTTATTCATGAAGAAACGTGGGCGGGTCTGTGGATTTTGGGGATGTCCTTTGGCTTGATTAGTTTGCTGACTTGGGGAGTGACAGGCTACATCGTCCGCCCCCTGAAGCGGCTGAATGCTGCAGCCCACAAAATTGCAGTGGGTGATCTAGACATTGCCGCTGAGGTGGACACCGCAACTCAGGATGAGTTGGGCAACCTCGGTCGCACCTTTGTGGATATGGCAGGGCAGTTACAGGAAAGTTTTAGTGAACTCCACCGCTTTAATCAACGCCTCGAAGAAGAAGTGACTCACCGGACGGCTGCCCTTGAGGCGGCCAATCAACAACTGACCGAAAAAGAACGGGTACTTCATGACCACAATGTGGCTCTGGTGCAGCTGAGCCAATCTCCCCATGTGCAACAGGGACACTTCCGTATGGCGTTGCAGGAGATTATCCAAGTAACCGCGACAACACTGCGCGTCCAGCGGGCTTCAGCGTGGGAACTCCAGGGCGATCGCCTAAAATGTGTTGTCCAGTACGACCCTGCTGCCAACAACCCTACTCAATCCACCTACCTCACCCAGCCCCCCTATCCAGAGTACTTGAAGCTGCTGCGCACCGGTGAACCCCTTGTGGTCAATGATTTACTCACGGATCCGCGCACCCATGAACTGCGGGAGTATGCCAAGATGCAAAGGGTGTATTCTCGGATTGATGCGCCGATCATCTTCAATGGTCAATTATTGGGGGTGATCTGTGTTGAGAGTATTGGCGAGCATCGGGTTTGGCTGGTGGAGGAACGCAGTTTTGTCTCCAATGTGGCGGATATTGTCACAATCGCCCTTGCAGCCCATCAACGTCATCAAGCGGAGCGGGAGTTACTCAAGGCCAAAGAGGCAGCAGAGGCAGCCAACAAAGCCAAAAGTATTTTCCTTGCCAACATGAGCCATGAACTGCGCACCCCCCTCAATGCCATTTTGGGCTTTAGTCAAATTTTGCTCAGCGATCGCACCCTTGCACCGCAGCATCGGCAAACCCTTGAAAAGATCAACCGCAGTGGTGAACACCTTTTGGGTTTGATTAACGATGTCCTTGACATGGCCAAAATTGAGGCTGGGCGCATCACACTTCAGGAAACCACCTTTGATCTGCGGCACATGTTGCAAACCCTCGAAGAAATGCTCAAGGTGCGAGCCGAGGCCAAGGGGTTGCGTCTGGTCTTTGATTTGCCCGCCAATCTGCCGGTGGCGGTAACCACTGATGAAATGAAGCTGCGCCAAGTATTGGTGAACCTCTTGGGCAATGGCATTAAATTCACCAAAGAGGGGGGCGTCTCCCTCAAGGTCAGCTATAAGGCGCAGGAACCCCCGCGACTCGCCTTTGAAGTCAGTGATACGGGTATTGGCATGACCCCAGCAGAGTTGAAAATGCTCTTTCAGCCCTTTGTCCAAACCGATAGCAGTAAAAAAGTCAGTGAAGGCACCGGTCTGGGGTTGGCCATTAGTCGCCAGTTTGTGCAATTGATGGGGGGTGATATTCAGGTGCGCAGCACCAAGGGGCAGGGAAGTCACTTTTACTTCGAGATCAACATTGGCCTTGGCGATCCCCAAGCGCTAGAGGAGGAAAAGACACAAACCGTTGTTGGCCTGCGATCGCCCACCTCAGCAGTGCGCATTTTGGTGGTGGATGATCTGTCCGAAAATCGGCAATTATTGACCCAGCTCCTAGAACCTGTCGGCTTTCAGTGTCGAGAAGCCGGCAATGGTCAAGAGGCGGTGGAGATCTGGCGAGAATGGCAGCCCCATGCCATTCTCATGGATATTCGCATGCCCGTGATGGATGGTAAAACGGCAACGCGACAGATCAAGAAAGAAGTGGGCGATCGCCTGCGGCGCGGCGAAGCCGTCTGCGCCCCGAAAATTCTTGCAGTGACCGCCAGTAGCTTTGAGCAGGACAAACAGGAACTGCTGACTCTCGGTTGTGATGACTACATTGCCAAGCCCTTCCGTCCGCAAACGATTTTTGAACGACTCGCCGCCCAGTTAAATCTAGAGTATGCCTACGAGGATGCTCTGCCCCCCGCAAGCGCTCCCCGTCCTCAGGTGCTGGATCCAGCCGCCCTAATGGTGATGCCCCGCCCTTGGATTGCTGAACTCCAAGAAGCGGCCAAAAAGCTCAATGCCAAGCGCATTCGCGAACTGATTGCTGAAATCCCACCCGAAGAAGCCGCCTTGATTGCAGGCCTTCAACAACTGGTGAAAACATTCCGCTTTGATAAAATTGTCGAGTTGACGCTGGTTTGATGTTCACGCTGACGCAACTTTGCCCTACAACATTGGAAAATGCCCGTCAGTTGCACCTCTTATTGACCGCAGAGGAACGCTGTCGCAGTCGTCTCCATTGCCACAGTGATGAGGGGGAATCTCTCTATCTGAAGTTGCCGCGCGGGATTACGTTACAGCCGGGCGATCGCCTTCAGGACGAGGACGGCACAGTAGTCGTCACGGTTCACGCCAAACCCGAACCCACGCTAAAGGTGATGGCTACCACTCCCCTTGACCTTCTACAGGCCGCCTACCACCTTGGGAATCGCCACGTCCCCTTGGAAATTCACACCGATTATCTCCGCTTGAGGGCAGATTCCGTGTTGCAAACCATGCTGGAACAGCGGGGCTTAATAGTAACGTTTGAAGTCGCGCCCTTTTGTCCCGAACGCGGTGCGTACCATGCTCACTGAGTCAGCGCTGTTAACCTTGTTGCAGCGGGTGAGTCCCGCTTTGCCCATTGGCGGCTTTAACTACTCCGAGGGCTTGGAGACCCTGATTGCCCAAGACAAGATCACCTCAGCAGCCGCCGTACAGGACTGGCTCACCTTTGAACTGACTTTTGGCAGTGCTCACTTGGCAACAGCAGTGATGGGGCGGGTCTATGGGGCGATCGCCAAGGGTGATTTTGACGCCGTTCACCAGTGGAATGCGTGGCTCTCGGCTGCCCGCGAAAGCGCCGAACTGCGTGCCCAAAATTGGCAAATGGGAACAGCATTGATCAACCTCGTCGCTGCCCTCGATCGCCTACCGCCAGAACTTCAGACTGGTCAGCCCTACCCTTGGAATGTCAGTGTTGCCTTTTGCATTGCCGCTGCCCTTGCCGACATTCCCCTAGAAACCGCACTTCTAGCCTATTTCCATAGTTGGGTCACTACTCTGATCAATGCAGCGGTGAAACTGATTCCCCTTGGTCAGACGGCGGGTCAAGTGCTTCTGCGCCAACTTCAACCCCAGATTCAGCAAACCGTGCAGCAGAGCTTAAATGTGACTGACAATGATTTAGAAAGCTGTACCTTGGGCTTAGCCCTCGCCAGTATGCAGCACAAAACGCTCTACTGCCGTCTATTTCGCAGTTAATCCTGTCTAGAAAATGATTTCCGTCGAAACAGCCGTTGACCTGATTCAGCAGCATTTGCCCGATTGGGGCACAGAGACCATCTCTTTGACTGAGCCTCAGTACAGCCGACTAGGGGGAGCCATTACCAGCGATCGCCCCTACCCACCCATTGACCGCATCATGATGGATGGTATTGCCCTGCGGTGGGCCGCCTATGGATCTGGTCAGCGTGCCTTCCGGATTCTGGGGGTTGTCCCTGCTGGTGAGGTACCCCCCACGTTGACGGATCCACAGGCCTGCTTGGAAGTGATGACTGGTGCCGCGTTGCCCCAGGGCTGCGATCTGGTCATTCCCTACGAGGCTCTGGAAATTCGTGACGGCATTGCCCATATCCGCCACGCCGAACTGTGGTCGCCCTATCAATTTGTCCACCGCTGTGGCAGTGATGCGCCGGCGGGTCAACAGGTGCTGGCGGCAGGTACCCCTCTACACAGTCCGGCTTGGGGCATTCTTGCCGCTGTGGGGCAGAGCGAAGTTTGTGTCCAGCGCACCCCCCGCACTCAAATTGTTGCCACCGGCAATGAACTGATTCCGCCAGACCACGTACCTCAACCCCATCAACTGCGCCTCTCCAATGCCTACGCCCTAATGGCTGCCCTCAAGCGCCAAGGGTACAACCACGTCAGTATCACCCATTTACCCGATGATCCGCTGCAACTGGCAACCCACTACTGCCAAGCGAGCCAAGCGTACGATCTCCTGATTTATTGCGGCGGCGTTTCCAAGGGCAAGTTTGACTATTTACCGCAACTGTGGCGCGATCATGGCGTGCAGCAATATATCCACGGTGTCGCTCAGCGCCCCGGAAAACCCCTCTGGTTTGGGGTGGATCACATGCAGCAAACGGCAGTCTTTGGCTTGCCGGGGAACCCCGTCTCCAGTTTGGTGTGTTTACACCGCTATATTTTGGACATGCCACGCCTCTATGCCCGCTTAGCCACTCCCTTCTCTTTTGAGCAGCCCTTAACCTACTTTTTACCCGTTAAACTAGAAACCACGAAAACTGCTGAACTGATTGCCCACCCCCGTCCGATGCAAAACTCTGGTGATTTTTTGGCCTTGGCTGACAGTGATGGCTTCTTGGAACTACCTGCCTCGCAAGGGATATTTGCTGCTGGGGAGTGCTATCGCTATTTTCCGTGGAGTTAGGGCGGATGGTTGTCACCACAGCTATCCCTAGCCAACGTTTGCTGGATAACCAAGGGCGACACATTCGCAAGTTGCGCCTGTCGGTTACCGATCGCTGTAATTTGCGCTGTACTTACTGTATGCCCGTGGATGCCGCCTTTATGCCCCCCCAGACCTATTTAAGCCCCACAGAGTATGCCACGATTGTGGCTGAACTGGTGGCACTGGGGATTGAGTCGGTGCGCCTAACGGGGGGTGAACCGCTCCTGCGAGCCGAGTTTGCTGAGATTGTCGCAGCCTTGGTGGCAGTGGGGGTACCAGAGCTAAGCTTAACCACGAATGGGATTCGCTTGGTGCCCTTTTTGCCCCTCTTGGAACAATATGGGGTACGGCGTTTGAATATCAGTCTGGATAGCCTAGACCCCGAAACCTTTGCCGCCATTAGTCATGGCCACCACTTGGAAACGGTGAAGGCGGCGGTGGCCACTGCGGTTCACCAAGGGTTTCAGGTGAAGCTGAACATGGTGGTTATGGCGGGTGTCAATGATCACGAACTGGTGCCAATGGTGGAGTACGCCAAGGGGTTGGGGATTGAGGTGCGCTTTTTGGAGCTGATGCGCATTGGCTATGCTTGCCACTTGGGGGGCGATCGCTTTGTTAGTGCTGCCACGATGATTGAGCGCTTGCGTCAGCATTATGATCTGCGACCTGTGCCACGTCCTTTGGATTCCACTTCGTTTAACTTTGAGACGGCCTGTGGCGGGCAGATTGGTTTTATCGCTTCAGAATCCCAACCCTTTTGTGGCCACTGCTCCCGTTGGCGCTTGTCTGCGGATGGTGTCCTGCGAGCGTGCCTGTTTAAGGAGGCGGGGGTGTCCCTACGGGGCTTAAGTCAAAGGGAACGGTATGCCGCCTATGAGCAAGTGTTGGGCATGAAACCCAGCTTGCGCGGAGCAGAAGTTCACCATGCGATGCACCAGATTGGAGGCTAGGAGGATGCTCTCCCACATCAATGAGAACCAACAACCCCAGATGGTGGATATTAGCGAGAAGGCCGTGAGCGATCGCCGAGCGGTGGCAGAAGCCCTGATTGAATTGCCACCGGTCTTTCAGGCCTATGTGCAAGGGGGAGATCTCTTTCTCACGAAAGGGCCTGTGGTGCAAACGGCGATTATTGCTGGCACAATGGCGGTAAAACGCACCGCTGAAGTCATTCCCTTTTGCCATTCGCTGCCGATTACCAGTTGTCGCTTTGAGACGGATATCGAGTCACTTGAGAGTGGCCTTAGAATTCGCCTGCGCTGTGAGGTCAAAACCCGCGATCGCACCGGCGTGGAAATGGAAAGCCTGCATGGGGTGGCGATCGCAGCCCTCACAATCTACGACATGGCCAAAGCCCTCAGCCCCCATATTGTGATTCGCGAGGTGCGCCTGCTGGCGAAAAGTGGTGGCAAGAAAACCCTCGGCCAATATCCCCTCTACGGCCTTGTGCTCACTGGCGGCCAGAGTCAGCGCATGGGTCAGGCCAAAGCCCTGCTAGACTACTACGGCGAACCCCATGCCCAGTACCTCTACAATTTGTTGGCTCAATCCTGCGAACAAGTCTTTCTCTCAGCGCAACCCAATCAATGGCAGGGGACTCCCCTTGCTGATTTGCCAACACTCGCCGATACCCTGCCTCAGATTGGCCCCATTGCCGGCATCCTAACAGCTTTACGTGCCTATCCCCACGTGAACTGGTTAGTGGTGGCCTGTGACTTGCCCTATTTGACCACAGAAACCCTTGCGCCCCTGTTGCACCATTACCGCGAAGATGTGGTGGCCACCTGCTATCACCATCCCCAAGAGGGTTTCCCAGAGCCATTGTGTGCCATTTATACCCCCCAAGCTCTGCCGGTATTTGAGGCCGCCTATGCAGAAGGGATCTACTGCCCTGTGAAAATTCTCCAGCGATCGCCCTGCCAGCGGATTGCCCCACCCCAGCCAACCATTACTGCCAATATCAACACCCCTGAAGACTATCTTGAAGCCCTACCCCATGTCCGACGCCCCTAAAACAATTTACCTACGCTACTTTGCCCAGTTGCGGGAGCAAAGCCAACGGGAACAGGAGGAGCGAGTGACCACCGCCCAAACCTATGGCGACCTATACCAAGAGCTAAAGACCCAGTACGGGTTTACCCTTGATCTCACCCATGTTAAGGTGGCGGCTAATGATACGTTTGTGACACTGGATCAACCCCTACGAGCAGGAGATAAGGTCGTCTTTATTCCCCCTGTTGCCGGGGGTTAACTAAGCGATGGTGATCAAGCAATTTTCCCTAACCAATACTCCCCTAGAGCCAGCTCAGTTGTGGCAGCCCCTTGCCAACTTGCGGGCCGGTGCCTTTGTTAGCTTTGAGGGTTGGGTGCGCAATCACAACCACGGCAAGATCGTCACTGCCCTAGAATACGAGGTCTATCCCGCCTTGGCTCTTAAAGAAGGAGAACAGATCCTAGCAGAAGCCATTGGGAAATTTGACTTGCTGGGGGCGATCGCTAGCCATCGTTACGGCAAACTGACCCTAGGGGAAATTGCTGTGTGGGTAGGGGTGACGGCACCTCATCGTAAACAAGCCTTTGCTGGTGCGGCCTACATCATTGATGAAATCAAACACCGCCTACCCATTTGGAAAAAGGAATACTATCTAGATGAACCAGCCAGTTGGGTGTACTGTCGTGAGCATCACCATAACAGTCCGTTTTAGGACGTAAGATGATGTCTATGGTGGCGATCGCCAACCCTTGAGTGTGGGCACGGATTTTTCAATGAGTATGGCGATCGGAACAGCAATTGATGGAAAATGATGCGATCGCTAATGCTGAAATTTTGTTTGAAGTGACTAGCTCGCTCGGCTTTTTCGTTCGCACAACGGCTGAGTATTGGCAGTTTATTGTCACAATCAAACATCCAGTCATGGGCGACCGTCTAGCCGATGTCCAAAACACCTTAAGCGACCCAAATGAAATTCGTCTGAGCAAAGCTGATGCTCAGGTTTACTTGTTTTATCGTGATGATGGTGCGAAGCGTTGGGTCTGTACTGTAGCGAAGCGCTTAAATGGAGAAGGGTTTCTAATCACAGCCTATCGAACTAGTGTAATTAAAGAAGGAGAACTACTATGGCAGAAGTAAAAGTATTTTATGACCGCACAGGTAACACCTTGGTCGTTTGGTTTGGTAACCCTCAAGATGAGGTGATTTTGATGAAGGATCAGCAGGGGCAAGTGATTGGGTTTGAAACACTTAACTTTTTACCGCCTTCCAGTGGTCCTGTCCGCATCACCTTCGAAACCATAGCCCCCTAAGTTCATAGTTTTTGCTTTAGTAAGTCTATAGATAACAATTAAAATTATCAATAGTAACCTTTTTGCGTTTGCTGTTTACCTTGATTATGCCTCAGCAATCTACCTACGGATTCCACAACCTCTACCTTTCAAATGCGCACAGAAGAAACAGAATGGGTATGGGAGGGCAAGTATGACCAATTAGTTTACCTACTTCAGCGCTGGAACCAAGAGGGTATGCTGTAGGACATTTTCAAGAAACTGTATCAATCAACACCCTTTACTATCCGAAAGTTGCATAAGATTAAGAGCCACAAGAGCCACAATTGCATCAATAGAAATAGACGCAGAGGGAGAACACAGCAAGTATTATGCGACTTGATCAGTTGCAATCTTTTTTAGCAGTTGCTGAAACGGGGAGTTTTCAAGCGGCAGCGCGGCGGTGTGGGGTGACGCAACCCACAATTAGTCGGCAAATTCAAGCTCTAGAAGAAAGTTTGGGAATGCAACTTGTGCACCGCTCGAATCGCGCCAAGTTAACTGTGGCGGGGGACTTGTTTTTGCGCCGTGCCCATCGCATCTGGCAAGAGTGGCAGGCCGCCAATGCGGAACTCAAAGCCATGCAAAATGGCCAGCAGCAGGAACTCTGCATTGCCGCTATTCACTCCATTTGCCGCTACTTTTTGCCCATGCTGTTACCGACGTTTTGCCAAGCATTTCCCCAAATGCAGTTGCGGGTGACTGCCCTAGGGAGCGATCGCGCCCTCAAAGTCTTGCAGGATAGCTTAGTAGATCTAGCGATTGTCATGGGCGATCGCCACCTCTTAAAACAGTCGGAATGGGTGATTGAACCGCTGTACAGTGAGCCTGTGCAAGTGCTAATGGCGGCTGAACATCCCCTCGCTGTTAATGAGACCTTGACATGGCAAGAACTAGCTCGCTTTCCCCATGTGGTATTTAAGGATGGCTATAGCATGCGCCGCTTGGTGGCTGAAGAATTTAGCCGTCGGGGTTTACCTTGGCAACCCGCTCTTGAACTCAACACCCCTGATGCGTTTATTGCTGTGATCCGCGAAAGTGAGATGGTTGCCTTGCTGCCGCGCTCTGCCCTCAAGGAAGCGCTCCACGATCCTGCCCTAGGGATTCGTGATTTATCCACGCCACTGCCCCTGCGTCAGGTGTTGGCCATTACCACCCACGATCGCCTGACCTTACCCCCCGTTGCCCAATTGCTCACATTGATCCGCCAGCAGGCTGCCCATGAGTCTTCTCTTTCGTGATCTGCTCAAAAAAGTCGGCAGTGGTGCCCACACCCACAAAGACCTGAGCCGCGCCGAGGCAGCCTTGGCGTTGCAACTCATGCTGGAGCAGGTGGCAACCCCTGCCCAAATTGGGGCGTTTTTGATTGCTCATCGGATTAAGCGACCCACCTCGGAAGAGATGGCGGGTATGCTCGATACCTACAACGAGCTAGGGCCGAAAATTCCAGCGGTTGAGACCAGTTGCCCCGTGATGATCCTCAGTCAGCCCTACGATGGTCGCGATCGCACGTTTCCCCTGAGTCCTTTAACAGCATTGGTTTTGGCGGCTGCTGGGATTCCAGTACTTCAACACGGGGGCGATCGCATACCCACCAAAGAAGGCATTCCCCTCATTGAGCTGTGGCGATGTTTGGGGGTGGACTGGTCAACCCTAACCCTAGAGCAAATTGCCCACTGCCTAGAGCAAACGGGTTTAGGTTTTGTCTATCTCCCGCGTCATTTTCCAGCAGCCCAAGGGCTAGTCCCCTACCGGGAGCAAATTGGTAAACGTCCCCCCATTGCCACATTGGAATTAATCTGGAATCCTTACCAAGGGCGCAGTCACCTCGTAGCAGGGTTTGTTCATCCGCCGACGGAAGGGATCATGCGCGATGCCCTCTATCTCCACGGTGTTCATGAATTTACTACCGTCAAAGGTCTTGAAGGCAGTTGTGATTTGCCCCGCGATCGCACCGCCATTATCGGCCTTGCCCGTGATCAAGACCCTCCTTGGCAACGCCTGCGTCTCCATCCCCAAGAGTATGGTATGGCCAGCAGTAATGTGCCTTGGTCAGAGGAGACAACGACCGCTACAAAAATGATGGCTGCTGTTTTAGCCGCAGAGGAGCAACCCCTCACCACCTCTGTGATCTGGAATAGTGGATTTTACCTGTGGCAGGGGGGCAAAGCCGATAGTCTCAATTCCGGACTCGCACTCAGCAGCGAACTCCTCCGTAGTGGTCGGGTGGCTCAACACCTACAGAAATTGCAAACCATGTTGGAGAAGATATAGGTGTTGCGGGAGCGACTGCGCTTTAATTGGCAAGAACTCAGTGGCAGTTTTGGTGATTTGGGTACGGATTTGCCCCTGTTGGTGGGCATGATCACTGCTGCCCAGTTGGATAGTGCTAACGTCTTCACTTTGTTTGGCGTAGCGCAAATTCTCACGGGGGTATTCTATGGCCTTCCCATGCCCATGCAGCCCCTAAAGGCAATGGCTGTAATTGTGATGACGGAAAAACTCACTGGATCTATCCTTTGGGCCGGGGGACTGATGGTAGGAGCAATGATGTTGGTGTTAACGTCCACCGGAATCCTGACCCGGCTGGCTCGCTGGATTCCCCAACCCGTGGTGCGGGGCTGTCAATTGGGACTGGGACTGTCTCTAGCCGCCGTTGCCCTCAAGACCTACTTGCCCGCGGGTGACCTCTTTGGTTATCTGTTAGGTGTTATGGGCTTTTTGATCTTGCTCCTTTTGCCCAAGGAACGGGGAGTTCCCGCAGGGTTACTGGTGGTATTGCTGGGGGTGGGTGTAGCGATTAGCCGTGTTCTGGCTGAGCCAGAATTGCAGTTAACCATTGCTTGGCAGCTTCCCTACCTGCGGCCTTTAGATCCTCAGGCCTTGATTCCCGGACTCGTGCTATTGGCACTGCCGCAGTTACCCCTATCGATCGCCAATGCAGTGATTGCAACCCAGCAAACTGCCCACGATCTCTTTCCCGATCGCCCCCTCTCGATTCGCCAAATTGGCCTCACGTATAGCCTCACCAACTTGATCCTGCCCTTCTTTGGTGGCGTCCCCCTCTGCCATGGCTGTAGCGGTTTGGCAGGACACTATGCCCTTGGTGCCCGCACAGGTGGGGCGGTGGTGATCTATGGCAGTCTCTACCTTCTCTTGGGTCTCTTTTTTGGCTCCAGTGTGGATAAGCTGCTGGAAATTTTTCCCCTCTCGATTTTGGGGGTCATTCTTTTGTTTGAAGCGTGGGTACTCATGGGCTTTATTAAAGATCAAGCCGCCATGCCCGCAAATTGGATGATTACCCTCTTAGTGGGGGCGATCGCCCTCAGTGTGCCCCAAGGCTTCTTAGTGGGCACCCTCGTTGGTACAACTCTGTACTACCTCAGCAGAAAAATGCCACTACAACTCTCTTAGCCCTCTAGGCCAGACCAAATTCCTGCAATGCTGGCCAAAAATTGCGATTCTCGTGGCCGGGCTGGCTGAGCTTCACAAGGGCAAAGCGTTGGAGGGGGGTCAGGGCTGACCATTTTTCCACCGTCAAGCTGTGGTGAGATACCTTGATCAGTTGTTGCTGCACTGTCTCTGGCAGTTCAGTGGTGATGTCCCAAGGGTAGGGTTGGGGAATCTCTATATCACTCGGTGGGGTTCCATGGGTGTGGGTCACCCAATCCCGCAGTTGCTGACGATAGTCTGCCTGAGCTTCGGGGGTGTCGCAGGGAGTCACCACGAGCCATTGTCGCTGTTCTTGGGAAAGTTGATGCCAGTGGAGCAGCTTCAGCTTGACCCCACATAAATCTAGTTTATAGCGAACAATCATTGGAATACAGCGTAACGAAGCCGTGAATTCGGCCTCAAACTCAAAGAAGTGGGACATCAATAGCCATAACCCTCCACAGGGAATCAGATTCTATCATTGCTTGAGGGCAGTGCCCCTTTCCTGCATGGTGGGGGTATGGGGCGTCTGCCGCAACTTCAGGGGCAGCACCTGCACCGCACAGGCTTTGAGTTCTGGCTGCTTTGAGACCGGACAGGCAATGGGATGGGTCAGTTGGTTTGCCTCACCGCTATCAGCAAAGAGAAAGCCCCAGTGCATGGGTACAAAGAGAGTGCCCGGACGAATGGCCTTGGTGAGGATGACCGGCAGGCACACTTGACCGCGGCGCGATCGCACCTCCACCCAATCTCCGTCTTTGAGATGTAAGTTTGCGGCATCGTCGGGGTGCATTTCCACAAAGGGATCGGGGTGCATTTTTTGAATTTTGGCAATGCGACCGGTACGGGTTTGCGTGTGCCAGTGGCCGTAGAGACGACCCGTTGTCAGGGTAAAGCTATAGAGGTTATCGGTGGGTTCAGCCACCCCTTGACTATGAGCAAGGCAAAAATATGCCCGTTGATTGGGGGTGTGAAATCGCCAGTCAGTATAGAGGCGTTTGGGTTTGCGGGCTTCTGCATCATCCATACCGGCAGGACAGGGCCACTGCAAGGCGCCTAAACGGGCAAGGCGTTCGTGGCTCAGACCCGATTGATCGCAGGGGCGACCGGCAGTGAGTTGGACAAATTCAGCATAGACGGCAGCGGCATCGACAAATGGGAAGAGATGCCCATATCCCAAGCGGCGCCCCACCTCAGCAAAAATTTCCCAATCAGGGCGAGCCAGACCGGGGGGCGATCGAAAGGCGGGGGCAAGGGTGACGCGGCGTTCAGAGTTGGTCATCACACCTGTTTTCTCACTCCATTGCGCCGCCGGCAAAATCAGATGGGCATAGGCTGCTGTTTCAGTGGGAAAGTAGGCATCTTGGTAGACCGTAAAGGGGGATTGCAGAAAGGCGGCTTTAGCACGTTCTAAATGGGGAAAGCTAACCGCAGGATTGGTGGCCGCAATCCACAGCAGACCCACTTCTCCCTGTTCTAGACCTTCGACAATTTGCCATGCCGTGCGACCGGGGCGATCGCTTATTTGCCCTCGCGGCAGTCCCCAAAAGTCCTCTACCTCTTGGCGATGCTGTGGATTCGTCACTTGGCGATAGCCGGGCAACAGATGGCTCAAGCCGCCGGCTTCGCGCCCCCCCATGGCGTTGGGTTGCCCCGTCAGCGAAAAAGGACCACTCCCTGGGCGGCCAATTTGCCCCGTCAACAGGTGGAGATTGATGAGACAACGAGCTTTGGCCGTCCCTTCAGCAGACTGGTTAATGCCCATTGACCAGAGGGAGAGTACCGCTTGGGCATGCCCCCAATAGCGAGCCGCCTGTTCTAGATCACTTTGAGCAATGCCACAGCGTTTCGCTACCCAGTCTGGGGTGTAGGCCGCCAGCAGCTTTACATACTCGGCAAAGCCTTGGGTACACTCCTCTATAAACTCAGCATCGATCTGTCCCCATTGCAGTAGCAAATGGCCAATGCCGTGGAGCAGATCAATATCCGTGCCGGGGCGGATGGCAAGGTGCAGATCCGCCACTTCCGCTGTCGGGGTGCGCCGCGGATCGACCACAATCAGCTTGACGCGGCGATCGCGCTTGTGGTGGTTGCGCAGACGATTAAAGACAATGGGATGGCATTCGGCAGTATTAGTACCCATGAGGAACGCACAATCGGTGGCCTCCAAATCGTCGTAGCAGCAGGGGGGGCCATCAGCACCGAAGCTGGCCATGTAGGCCGACACTGCCGAGGACATACATAGCCGCGAGTTGGCATCAAAGTTGTTCGTACCCAAACAGCCCTTGATCAGCTTTTGCGCCACATAGTAGTCCTCGGTTTGAAATTGACCGGAACCGTACATACAAATGGCATCGGCGCCCCGCTCACGGCGCACCCATTGGATGCGTTCCACAAGGCGGGTCATGGCCTCGTCCCACGAAATGACCGTAAAGGGCTGATCCAAACGCTCCCGCCACAGGGGGTAGACCAAGCGATCGCGATCAAGGGCTTCTAGAATAGTTGCCCCCTTGACACAGACCATACCTTGGGAGGAGGGATGCTGGCGATCGCCCCGAATTTTATAGGCTCCCTTGCCTTGAGGGACTGCTTCTAAGCCACAGCCCACCCCACAGTAGGGACACAGCGAGGACACTGGCTCACTTGGTTCAGGCACAGCACGCCCTTTTTCCTCAACCCGCAGGAATTCACAGGAACAGCACCTGACCCCTTGCTCCGAGCAAATGATCAGATCCGCTGTAGCATCGCCATAGAAAAAAAGCTCTTGCCTCGGAAACACCACCTGTTGCCAAGTGGGCTGATTTGACAAATAAATCTGCTGAACGCTCTCGCTGGTATTGCGGTAGTAGCAGAGGTAACGACTGGACTGAACGGCTAACGAGCCAACCCGTGGGGTACTCATACGCTACTTAGTGCCCAAACCGCGTGTACAGAAAGTCAACCACTTGGTTGCGGAGATCGTAGTACTGCGGATCCTCAAGGAGTTGCGATCGCTGCCGTGGCCGCGGAAAAGGAATCTTCAAAATATCGCCAATGCGGGCGGCAGGGCCATTGGTCATCATCACCACCCGATCCGCGAGGTACAGCGCCTCATCAATGTCGTGGGTAATCATCAGTACCGTCAGTCGGTGCCTGCGCCAAATCTTTAAGAGTTCATCCTGTAACTCCTCCTTCGTGATGGCATCGAGGGCACCAAAGGGTTCATCTAAAATCAACACTTCAGGGCGAATGGCGAGGGCGCGGGCGATCGCCACCCGTTGTTTCATTCCCCCCGACAGTTGAGCAGGGCGTTTGTGGGCAGCCGCTGTTAGCCCCACCAGTTCCAAGTGCTCCTCGACAATTTGGCGCCGGCGTTGGCGAGTTTTCTGGGGATAAACGGACTTCACTGCTAGCTCAATATTTTGATAGGCCGTCAACCAAGGCAGCAGCGCGTAGTTTTGAAACACCATCATGCGATCCGGCCCCGGACGGCGCACGGGCACGCCATTGAGAGTAATTTCCCCTCGTGTTGGTGCTGTAAAACCCGCAACCATATTCAAGAGTGTGGTTTTGCCGCAGCCGGAATGGCCAATGAAACAGACAAATTCGCCGCTGCTCACCTCAAGGTGAATATCCTCAAGTACCACATGGTCGCCATTAGCCGTAGGGTAGGCTTTGCTCACCCCATCAATGCGTAGATGCTGGGTGGCCGTTAAATGGGGATCAAGACGATAGAGGGTTTCCATAGACTTCTCTCAAAAATACCTAGACAGCAACAACCTCTTGGGGATCAACAGTGCGAATATCAAGGCCACGGCGAATCGCAGCCGCCTCAATGTAGCCAAGGGGATTATCGGGGTCAAAGGGCAGTCCATCGAAAAGAGCAAAGGCAGAACGATCTGGCTCATTATCTACAACCTTCAGTTCCCGCGCTGCCGCCCCAAAGAGATCGACTCGCCGCACCTGCTCAACAATTTCTAGCCAGTTTCTCGGGAAGGGCGTAAGTTGCCAGCGAGCCAATTGGGTCATGATCCACAGCCCTTCCAACCGCCCAGGACAGGGAGAGCGATCCACATAGAACTGGTGAAACCGGGGTTGAAAAGCAGCAACAATGCCATCCCCCCGATCAAGGGGTTCCACAAAGCCGGCATAGGCATCCTCAGGAGTACACCCCACATACTCTGGCCGACAAAGCAGTTGGGCAATTTCGGGGCGATGTTTGATCGTATCGCAGTACTCACAGGCTTCGATCAATGCCTTGACCAACGCTTGGTGTAGCTGCGGGTTGGCCTGCACCCAATCGGAACGCATGCCCACAACTTTTTCCGGGTGCCCCGACCAAATCTCCAAATCCGTAGCGACAATCACCCCAATACCCTCGCGCACTGCATGGGAGTTCCACGGTTGACCGACACAAAAGCTACTGATATGGCCGGCCTTGAGGTGATAGATCATTTGGGAGGGGGGAATCACCAACAACTCGACATCGTAATCGGGGTCAATGCCAGCGGCGGCCAGCCAGTACCGCAACAGGAGGTTGTGCATTGATGCGGCATGAACCACTCCCAGCCGGGGGCGATCGCCCGTGCGCTGAATATAGGCGCGCAGATCTTCAGCAGTCTTCACCCCCTGCTGCCACAACTGGCGACTAAAGGTGATGGCATTGCCATTGCGACTCAGTACCAACGAGGTCATCAGCGGTTGTGAAGGCTGACCGTTTAACCCCAAGGTCATGGCTAAGGGCATGGCCGCCAACAGTTGAGCGCCCGTCAAGCGACCCGCGATCACCCCCATCACCAAGTCCTGCCAGCTTTCTTCGCGATGCAGCGTGACTGACTCCAAACCATACTTAGCAAAGAAGCCCATTTCCTTGGCGACAATGAGGGGGGCACTGTCCATGAGGGGCATAAAGCCAAGGGTCAGTTCCACGGGGGTAGTTGGCGCAATGGCCGGTACCGTCAAGGAGGGACGGCGGCGTTTCTGCTGATTGAGAAAGGCAATCATCTCATTGCGCAGGCCATAGTAGCTGGGATGGTTGAGCACGTCATGGCGATTGCGGGGACGGGCAAAGGGAATTTTGAGAATTTGGCCAATGTGGGCTTCAGGGCCGTTGGTGAGCAGCACCACGCGATCCGAAAGCAGTAGTGCCTCATCCACATCATGGGTGACCATAATGCAGGTGGTTTGACTGCCCTGACACACTTGCATCAACTCATCCTGCAAAGAGCCTCGCGTCAAAGCATCAAGGGCACCAAAGGGTTCATCCAGCAGGAGTACCTCCGGTTGAATCGCCAAGGCACGGGCGATCGCCACCCGTTGCTTCATTCCTCCCGACAGTTGGGCAGGGAACTTCTCGCGGGCTTTACTGAGGTGCACCTGTTCCAGCGCCGCCTCTACCCGCTGTCGTTGCTCTGCCTTGCTCAAATGCCCCAGCACCGCCGCCACCGCCAAGGCCACATTCTGGTACACCGTTTTCCAAGGCAACAGCGAATAGTTTTGGAACACCACCATGCGATCGGGACCCGGTTCCGTCACCTGCCGTCCTGCCATCACCACGCCACCACTGCTAGGCCGCTGAAAGCCAGCAATGATATTCAAGAGCGTGGACTTGCCGCAGCCAGAGTGACCGACAAGGGAAATAAACTCCCCTTTTTGGATTTCGAGGTGGATATTCTTGAGAGCAATGTAGCGATCGCCCCCGGGCAGATCAAAAACCTGATCCACATGGTCAATTTCAATAAACGGTAAAGACTTGGCCATAGGGTTAAACAACCTAATGTTCGACAGTAAGGGGAAGAGAGGGGAGGATGGGTTACGTGAGGGAGCTAGGAATGCACCTCTTCACCGTGGCTGAGCAGGCAACCCACAAAGGCCACCGAGCGATCCAAGACCAAGCCAACAATGCCGACATAGATCACGGCAACAATAATTTCACTAATCAGAGAACTGTTCCAGGCATCCCAAATAAAGAAGCCAATGCCGACACCGCCAATGAGCATCTCCGCTGCCACAATCGCCAACCAGGACAGCCCAATGCCAATGCGCAGCCCCGTAAACACATAGGGCACCGTTGCTGGTACGAGAATATTCAGGAAATAATCCTTGCGGGAGAGCTGCAACACCCGTGCCACATTCTTGTAGTCCTTGGGAATTTGCTGCACACCGACAATCGTGTTGATGATAATTGGCCAAATGGCGGTAATGAAGATCACAAAAATCGCTGCCGGTTCATTGTCCCGCAGAGCCGCCAAGGAAATGGGCAACCACGCAAGGGGGGGCACCGGACGCAACACCTGCAAAATGGGATCCACTGCATCGTAGAGCACTCGACTAGAGCCAATCAGCATCCCCAGCCCCACCCCAATGACTGCTGCCAAGGAAAAGCCAACGGCCACCCGCCGCAGACTGGAGAGAATTTGCCACCCCAACCCCACATCCGTGCCACTCCCTTGATAAAAGGGATCAACTATCAACCCCCAAGTTTCAGTAATAACAGTGAGGGGCGTTGGCAGGCGAAGTAGCCCCGCCATGCAGACAAACTGCCAAATGACCAAGAAACACAGCACCCCCAAACTACCCAGTACCACTTTGCGGAACATCGCTGACTTCTTGAGATGCTTTAACCAGCGCCGCCGTCGAGATTGAGTGAAACCCATAGAAGAACTTGCCATTGCTCTTTACCTCTAAACTTTTTTCAAATCCAAACCACTCAAGTAGGCCTGAGGATTTTGGGGATCAAAGGCCACACCATCAAAAAAGGTCTCCACGCCCCGAGAGGTGGTGGTGGGAATTTCCGCTGCCGGCACCCCCATCGCTTGAGCGGCTTCGCGCCACAGATCCTCACGGTTTACTTTTTGGATGAGAGCTTTAGTGTCCATATCCGGCGGCAAATACCCCCAGCGAATGTCCTCCGTCAGGAACCACAGATCATGACTTTGGTAGGGATAAGAGGCATTGTCTCGCCAGAACTTCATCGCTAGATCGGGGTTGTCAAAGGTACGGCCATTGCCAAAGTCAAACTTACCGAGGGAGCGATCCAAAATATTCTTCTCGGGTACCTTCAACCATTGCCGCTGGGCAATTATCTTGACCATTTCTGGTTTATTTTCAGGTTGGTCACACCACTGTTGTGCTTCCATCACAGCCATCAATAGAGCTTTAGTGGCCTTCGGATGCTGATCAACCCAATCCGCCCGCAAAGTCAGCGATTTCTCAGGATGATCCTGCCAAAATTCACCCGTGGTAATAGCATCAACCCCCACCTTTTGATTCACCGCTTGTTGTGGCCATGGCTCACCCACACAGAAAGCTTCCATGGTTCCAGTTTTCACATTGGCCACCATTTGCGGAGGAGGCACAACGATCACAGAAACGTCCTTCTCAGGATCAATGCCGCCGGCAGCCAGCCAGTAGCGCATCCACAGATCATGGGTGCCCCCTGGAAATGTCACTGCCACTTTGATCTGCTCTTGCTGATTCTGGGCACGCCGTTCAGCACGGGTTTTAGCAAAGGCCTCCTTCAGGGGGCTACTGTCAGTCCTGATATTGAGATCCTTGTAAGCATTGGCCAAGACAATTCCCTGACCATTCGTGTTTAACCGCGCCAAGATATACATGGGTACAGGTTTGCCACCGGTAATGGTTCCCACGGTCATCAGGTAGGGCATTGGTGTGAGAATGTGGGCACCATCAATGCCACCCCCGGCAGAACCCAAGACCAAGTTGTCGCGGGTCACGCCCCAGGAAGCCTGCTTAATCACCTCCACATCGGGCATCCCATACTTGGCAAACAAGCCCTTTTCCTTGGCAATAATCAGGGGAGCCGCGTCCGTCAGAGCAATAAAGCCCAGTTTCGCTCCCATCACTTCTGGAGTTTCCGCTAGGGTGGTGGGTTGGGCAACATCACTAGTTTGCTGGCTATTACCACAACCGTGGGAGATCAATGTCACGGCCGTTGTAACCGCAGCGGTCACGAGAAAGTGACGCCGGGAGAAAGTCACCATTGGTTTACAAATCCTTTAATTCCTAAACAATCGACAAGGCTAATTCAGCGTGTATCGGAACCTGCAGCGTATGTGAACTGATGGGCTGAGCACCAAAGTGATCAATCAACAGTTGGCGCAGTACCTCCGGCAGTTCATCACAGGGAATCGCTTTTTTCACACAGGTGCCCAGCTTGGCATCCTTACCGACCTTGCCACCCATGTACAAATCCACGGCATCCACGGTTTCGCCGTTACGACGGGTTTTTGTACCCATCAGGCCAATATCGGCCACTTGGGGTTGACCACAGGAGTTAGGACACCCGGTCCAGTGAATGCGCACCGGTTGAGGGAGCACCAGTTGTTGATTCAGCCAGCGGACGAGGGCAAGGGCACGATTTTTGGTTTCAATGAGGGCAAAGTTGCAAAACTGAGCACCCGTGCAGGAAACGAGGGCACGTTCTAAAGGCGGTGGTTCCGGCCGAAACTTAGTGAGGAGGGGTTCGCGCAGCAGGCTTGGTAAAACAGCGCTAGGCACATGGGGAATGATCAGATTTTGCTCCACTGTCAGCCGCACTTCCGATTGGCCATAGACTTGAGCTAGCCGTGCCAATTCATAAAAATCGGTGGCATAGAGGCGCCCTACGGGCACATGCAGTCCCACATAGTTCAACCCCCGCTGTTTTTGGCAATGCACCCCCAGATGATCTCGCTTGTCCCAGTCAATTTCATCCTTGGGAGCGGCACTGAGGAGTTCAAAGGGGAGTTTAGCGGCCACTGCTGCCCGGAATTTTTCGATACCCCATTCATCAATCAGCCACATGAGCCGCGCTTTTTGCCGATTGCCCCGTAGGCCATGGTCACGGAAAATTTCAAGGATGGCACGTGAGAGGTGCACCACAGCATCATCGGGAGGCACCCAAGCATTGAGGGGGATAGCGGCAGCGCAACGCCGAGCAGAGAAGAAACCACCGACCAAAACATTGAAGCCCAAACGCCCTTGCCGATAGGCAGGCACAAAGGCAACATCGTTAATTTCGGCATGGACAGAGTTATCCCGCCCCCCCTCGATCGCAATGTTGAATTTGCGGGGTAGATTGCTAAATTCCGGATTCCCCTGACCGTTGTTGGTAATCATCGCCTGCAATTTCATAATCAGGGGGCGAGTATCAACGAGTTCGGCCGCATCAATGCCCGCCACTGGCGATCCAGTGAGGTTGCGCACATTGTCCATGCCGGATTGCACAGAGGTCAGGCCACAGGCTTGCAGCCGCTCCATGATTTTAGGAATATCCTCAATGGGCAGACCGCGAATCTGAATGTTTTGACGGGTGGTGATGTCACCATTGCCGTTTTCACCATAGCGATCCACAATTTCGCCAAGGGTTCGCAGTTGTTGACTGGTGAGAATCCCATGGGGTACCCGCAGCCGCATCATGAACCTGCCGGGGGTAACGGGGCGAAAGAAAATCCCAAGCCACTTGAGGCGAACATCGCGGTCAGCTTCAGGAATGCTTTCCCAGCCCATGGCTGCGAATTTCTCTAGCTCTTGTTTAACCGCTAAGACATCTTTCTCTTTTTTAATGGCTTCAATTTTGTTGCTCACGGTTGTTGCCCTTGTCTTCAACGGGTTACTTGAACACCCAATTTAGGCAGGTCAATCATGAACATTTGTAAATTTTGCTACATTTTCTTTGTCGCTATACAGTTTTCGTATTAAAAATATGCCAAAACTGTATCTAACCTTAACTTCAGGGCGGGGGACTTAATCTACCCAAACAACTAAAACAGCCCAAATTGCTCTATAACAAGATGACATCCGGTTGCGGTAGCCGCTATTTTAGAAAAAGGCTATTGATGACAATAAATTAAAAAATAAATAAAAAGCTGCACCCTGAGATTAGCCCTAGCTAGGACGCAGCACGCAACGTTCTAATGATTTTGCAGGTGGATGGGGGGTCTAAGTGCCAGAAGTCCAAGAGTTCATGTACTCCACCTGTTCCGCAGTGAGGGTATCAATGGCAATGCCCATGGCTTGGAGTTTCAAACGGGCAATTTCTTGATCCACTGCTGCGGGAATGGGATGGATGCCGGCCGCCAATTGACCTTTATTTTTGACAAGATACTCACAGCCAAGGGCTTGGTTGGCAAAGCTCATATCCATCACACTGGCGGGGTGGCCTTCAGCAGCCGCAAGGTTAATCAGTCGCCCTTCCCCCAAAACAATGATGGACTTGCCACTGGGGAGAATGTATTCCTCGGTGAAGTTGCGCACGACGCGGACTTCCTTGGCGAGGGTTTTCAGGGTGGCAAGGTCAATTTCAATGTCAAAGTGACCGGAGTTGGCTACCATTGCCCCATCTTTCATGACGGCAAAGTGCTCGGCGCGAATCACATGCTTATTCCCAGTTACAGTAATGAAAATATCCCCAAGGGGCGCGGCTTCGATCATGGGCATCACCCGGAAGCCATCCATGACTGCCTCAATGGCCCGCACGGGATCAATTTCCGTCACAATCACATTGGCACCCATGCCCCGTGCCCGCAGCGCTGTCCCTTTACCGCACCAGCCATAGCCAGCCACGACAACGGTTTTACCGGCAAGCAGAATGTTCGTTGCCCGAATGATGCCATCTAGGGTGGATTGACCGGTGCCGTAGCGGTTGTCAAAGAAGTGTTTGGTGTCGGCATCGTTGACATTAATGGCGGGGAAGGTGAGGACGCCATCGCGGAACATGGCCTTGAGGCGGACAATGCCAGTGGTGGTTTCTTCGGTGGTGCCAATAATGTCACTGAGTTGGTGCTGGCGCTCTTTGACGAGGGTGGCAACCACATCACAGCCGTCATCAATGATGATGTTGGGACGGTGATCAAGGGCAATATTGACGTGGCGCATATAGGTGGCGGTGTCTTCCCCTTTTTGGGCAAAGACCGGGATGCCGTAGTTCACCACTAGGCTAGCGGCGACATCGTCTTGGGTGGAGAGGGGATTACTGGCAATAAGAACCGCGTCAGCACCGCCGGCTTTGAGGGCGATCGCTAGATTGGCGGTTTCTGTGGTCACATGGCAGCAGGCGGCCAAGCGAATACCGGCAAGGGGCTTTTCTTTTGCAAAGCGATCGCGAATCTGGCGCAGCACTGGCATCTCCCGACTGGCCCATTCAATGCGTTGCTGCCCTAAGGGCGCAAGGCTCAAATCTTTGACATCGTGACGAACAGAGGCTTCAGGTTTAATCGGAGAAGACACCATACTGCGGTTCCTGACAAAAGGTTACGGCTCCCCATTATAATCGCCTAAGGGGAATTCTTCCGCAGTACCCAACTGGTCACCGTGCCGCCGGGGAAAATGAGCAAATTCACGGTGCCAATTTCCAACAGATGCCCCTTGCGATTGCGAAACTGAAAGGTGCAGATATCCACCCCCACCATGAGTTGACAACCCATCAGTTCGCTATAGCCTTGACTGAGGAGATAGGCCACAATCGGGGTCGTTGTTGTCGGATTCACCATTGCCGAATTAACTACGGGTTGCCAACCGCGATCAAGGAGGCGTTGGCGGGCATCGGCATAGCTCATCCCTTGGCGTAAACGCGGAACTCGCTGCGCAAGGGCAGCCGGTGCAAACCCTACCCCTGCTGCCAGTAAACCAAGGGCGATGAAACGTTTCAGCAATACCATAGCAATTGCTTGTTAAATGCCAATCGCTATACGCTGCAAGGGTCAGGTTCATGCAGGTTCCAGAGGTGAAACTTAAGCCCCCACGGCTTCTTTGGCAGCATAGAGCACTTCTACGGTGATCTCGCTAATCCCCTGTTCGCGGGCAAATTTTTCGGTGTTGCGCTTCACCTTGCCGCGCACAAAGCCGGGAATCTTGTTTAATTCCGCTAGCCCATCCGCGGTCCATGTCAAATCCGAGTCGGCGGAAAGCCCCTTGTGAATCACTTCCTTGGTGTCGTGGCCACCAAAAATTTCCAGCAGGTGGTCTTCCATGCCCAAGGTGAAGGAGTTGTAAATTAAATCCACTAGTTGGTTGGTACCTTCGTAGCCAAGGAAGGGTCGATAGCCGACGGGAAAGTCTTGGATGTGGATGGGCGCGGCAATAACACCACAGGGAATGTTGAGGCGTTTGCCCACATGGCGCTCCATTTGGGTGCCAAAGATGGCCGCGGGTTCAACGCGGGCGATCGCGTCCCCCACCACCGTGTGGTCATCGGTAATCAGTACCTCGTCACAAAAGCCCGCCACCTCTGCGCGGAACCAATCGGCATCGTATTTGCAGTACGTCCCCGCCCAAACAACGTGGATGCCCATTTCCCGACTGAGAATTTTGGTCATTGCCGCTGCATGGGTATTGTCCCCAAAGACCACTGCTTTTTTACCGGTGAGGTTTTGGCAGTCAATGGAGCGGGAAAACCAAGCGGCTTGGGACACCTCCCGTGTTTGCTGTTCAATAAAGGCTTCGTAGTCCACATTGGCTCCTTGGGCATTGAGCACCGCTTGAATGGCACGGATACAGCGGGCGGTTTCCACCACACCCATCGGCGTCATCCTCACGCTTGGCTGGCCAAATTCCGTTTCTAGGTACTGGGCGGTGAGGCCGCCAATTTCCCGATAGGGGACAAGGTTAAACCATGCTTGGGGCAGTCGGGCAAGGTCGTGGACGCTGGCCGCCGCAGGAATCACCAGATTCACCTGAATGCCAAGGTTGGCCATGAGTTGTTTCAGCTCGCGGCAGTCATGCTGATTGTGGAAGCCGAGGGTGGTGATGCCAATAATGTTGACGCTAGGGGTGGGGGTTTTGCTGGTCACTAAGGTGCCTTGGCGGCGGGCTTTGTCAATATAAAACTGCACGATTTGCTCAAGGGTGCGATCGGCGGCTTGCAATTCATTGACGCGATAGTGATTGACATCCGCCAAGAGGACATCGGCAGTGGTGCTGAGGCTGGCGCGTTGGACAAAGTTTTGTAAGTCTTCCTGAAGAATGCTAGAGGTGCAGGTGGGGGTGAGCACAATTAAATCAGGGTGCTCTTCAGTGTCTTTGCGGGTGATATTGTCCACCACTTTTTCTTGGGAGCCGCGTGCCAAGACATGGCGATCGACAATACTGGCCGTAACAGGCGTAAAGTCGCGCTCTCGCTCGAGCATCGATCGCATGACGTTGAAGTAATCATCCCCAAGGGGCGCGTGCATAATGCCATGAACATTTTTGAAGGAACTGGCAATGCGCAGAGTACCAATGTGGGCAGGCCCTGCATACATCCAGTAGGCAAGTTTCATCGCGTCAACTCCTTGGGCAAAGGCATTTTGATGTCCGATCGCGATCGTAGCGAGGCTCTTTCCCTCGCCCGCCAAAACGTTACAAAACTTGAATGAAGTGGGAATGTCCCTTAACAAACCTCACGGAATTCCCTATCCGCCTATGCAGTGAGGTCGTTCACCATACCAACATCTTTCCCCTCTCCCCTAAAATTGATCAATACTGCAATTCCAATTCAGTTTGCCCCTTTTAAGGACACCCACGCATGGTTGCTTGCGAATTTAGCCCCGGTCTTGACGGTATTCCCGTTGCTCAGTCGGCCATTAGCTATGTGGATGGCCAAGCAGGCGTTCTTGAGTATCGCGGTGTCCCGATTGAGGAACTAGCGGAGAAAAGCACATTTTTGGAAACTGCCTTCCTCTTGATTTGGGGTTACTGGCCGAGCAAGGAGGAGTTGGCAGCCTTTGAGCACGATATTACCTACCATCGCCGCGTGAAATATCGCATTCGCGACATGATGAAATGCTTTCCCGACAGTGGCCATCCCATGGATGCCCTACAGGCCTCGGCGGGAGCCTTGGGATTGTTCTATTCGCGGCGGGCCCTCGACGATCCGGAGTACATTCGGGCAGCAGTCATCCGCCTCTTGGCCAAAATTCCAACAATGGTGGCGGCGTTTCAACTGATTCGCAAGGGGAATGATCCGGTCATGCCCTGTGATGAGCTGGACTATGCGGCCAACTTTCTCTACATGCTCAATGAGCGGCGTCCCGATCCCTTTGCGGCACGGGTATTTGATATTTGCTTGATTCTCCATGCCGAGCACACGATGAATGCCTCTACCTTCTCGGCGCGGGTGACGGCCTCGACATTGACAGACCCTTACGCCGTGGTTGCTTCAGCGGTGGGTACACTGGCAGGGCCACTCCACGGGGGCGCCAATGAAGATGTGATCAATATGCTCGAAGAAATCGGCAGCGTGGAGAATGTCCGTCCCTATGTGGAAAAGTGCATCCAAAACAAGACAAAAATTGCTGGGTTTGGCCACCGCGTTTATAAGGTAAAAGACCCCCGTGCCACCATTTTGCAGAAGTTGGCGGAACAGTTGTTTGATAAGTTTGGCGGCGATCGCTACTACGACATTGCCCTGAAACTGGAAGAAGTGGTGGGTGAATACCTCAGTTACAAGGGGATTTACCCCAATGTGGACTTTTACTCGGGGCTTGTCTATCGGCGGTTGGGCATTCCTAGTGATCTGTTTACGCCTGTGTTTGCGATTGCCCGCGTGGCCGGTTGGCTAGCCCACTGGAAAGAACAACTGGAGGCCAATCGCATCTATCGCCCCACCCAAGTCTATACGGGTGCCCACAATCAGCCCTATGTGCCCATGGAGGAGCGCAATCATCGCCCCTAGCTCTTGATCCTCAATTCCCCCCCCTGAAGACAGTCCTTTTCTGAAAATGGATATAGACCTAGGGCAATCAAATACTCTCCTGTACTTGCTTTCACAGCCTTGAGCGTGTTCCATCCTTGGGAAAAGGGCTGTAAGCTGCTTTATAGTGGCGGTACCCTTGTGGAGTTTCTGATGGCAAAGGCAAAATCAAGCAAACGGCAAGCATCGAAAACCTCAAAAACATCAAAAACGGCGAAATCCACCCCATCAACCTCGACGCAGCAGGCAGCAACCATTGCGCCTGAACCCACCCCTGTGGATCCCGCCAGTCTCACCTACGAGGCGGTGATTGGCCTAGAGATTCACTGCCAACTGAGTACCCAAACCAAAATTTTCTCGTCTAGCTCGACCCAGTTTGGGGCACCCCCGAATACCAACATTGACCCAGTGTGTTTGGGTTTGCCGGGGACACTCCCTGTGTTGAATGAAAAGGTGCTCGAGTATGCGGTGAAGGCGGGTTTAGCCCTCAATTGTCAGATTGCCCCCTACAGCAAATTCGATCGCAAGCAGTATTTTTATCCCGACTTGCCGAAAAACTATCAAATCTCGCAGTACGACCTGCCCATTGCCCAGCATGGCTACCTTGAGATTGAACTGGTGGATGACAACGGCACCGCCCACCGTAAAAAAATTGGCATTACTCGCCTGCACATAGAGGAAGATGCCGGCAAACTGGTTCACGCGGGGAGCGATCGCCTGTCTGGCTCCACCTACTCCCTAGTGGACTTGAATCGGGCAGGGGTGCCCCTTGTGGAAATTGTCTCTGAGCCAGATCTGCGCACGGGTCAAGAAGCTGCCGAATATGCCCAAGAACTGCGGCGCATTCTCCGTTACTTGGGGGTTTGCGACGGCAATATGCAGGAGGGGTCGCTGCGCTGCGATGTCAATATCTCCGTGCGCCCCGTGGGCAGCAACACCTTTGGCACCAAGGTCGAGATTAAGAATATGAACTCCTTTAGTGCCATCCAACGCGCCATTGACTATGAAATTGAGCGGCAAGTCGCTGCCGTCAAAGCAGGCGAAGCCATCGTTCAAGAAACCCGCCTCTGGGATGAGGCCACGCAGCAAACGCGCACCATGCGGGTCAAGGAAGGCTCCAGTGACTACCGCTACTTTCCTGAACCCGATCTCGGCCCCATTGAAGTCAGTGCTGAGCAACTGGCCACTTGGCGTGCGGATTTGCCTGAACTGCCAGCGCAAAAGCGGCACCGCTACGAGACCGACTGGGGCCTGCCCCCCCAAGATGCCCGCGTCCTCACCGATGAGCGAGCCGTTGCCGAATACTTTGAAGCCACCGTTGCCGCCGAGGCACCCCCGAAATTAGCGGCCAACTGGATCATGGGGGATATTACCGCCTATCTCAAGGAACAAAAACTGGCGATCGAGGCACTGCCTCTGAAACCTGCTGAATTGGCGGAACTGATCCAACTGATTGAGGCGGGCACTATCAGTAGCAAAATGGCCAAGGATCTGCTGCCGGAGTTACTGGCTCAAGGCGGCTCCCCCAAAGCCCTTGTCGAGAAAAAAGGCCTCAGTCAAATCTCTGATGTCGCTACCCTAGAGGCAATGATTGATGAAGTGCTAGCAGCGCACCCCAATGAACTGGAACAATACCGCGCGGGCAAGACAAAACTTCAGGGCTTCTTTGTTGGCCAAATCATGAAGAAAACAGCAGGGCGAGCCGACCCGAAGCTGACCAATCAACTCTTGGCCAAAAAGCTAAACGCCAGCAGTTAGAGCAGCGTGCAGCGTCGGTAACAGGTGGGCAATCAGTTGTTCAGGATAGACCCCTAGGGCAGTGGCCTCTCGTTCTGCCTGAAGGCCTGCTTGAGCGTGCCACCAAACCCCACCATAGGTTGCGCTGAGGGCTTCCTGCTGCGCCAAAAGACCGCCAATAAGCCCTGTGAGGACATCGCCACTGCCCCCTCGGGCAAGGGCAGGGGTACTGTGGGGGTTGATCCAGAGGTCACCCTTCGGAGAGGCAATGGCTGTCCGTGCGCCCTTGAGAAGAACAATGGCATTACTGCGGCTCGCAGCGGCGGTCACTTGATCAAGGCGATCGCCGGTGACAAGGTCTGGAAACAGGCGCCGAAACTCGCCATAGTGGGGGGTCAAAATGGTCGGACTTGGCAGCGGCCATGGCGAGAGCGTCGCTAGGATATTCAGAGCATCGGCATCCAAGACAAGGGGTTGCCCGGCACCGAGAACGGTTTCCACAACGGCCACCGCCTCAGGGGTTAGCCCCGGCCCACAGGCAATGGCGGAAAATTTCCCTAACTCTAGGCCCTCAGGTAAACGAGCGATCGCCCCCCTCGCTGTTTCTGGACAGCCAACAACAATGGCATCGGGGACTCGTGAGAGCACAAGGGACTTCAGGGACTGGGGCACTGCCACCACTAGCATTCCCACACCCGTACAGCGGGCGGCGAGGGCACTGAGGAGAATACTGCCGCCAAACTGGGCAGAGCCGCCAATGAGTAACAGTTGTCCCTGCTGATACTTGTGGGTAATGGGCGATCGCGACAGGGGCAATTCTTGCCAACAGGAAGCATCTAAGCAATATCGCCGGGGCGCAGTCGCCAACACCGCTTCAATCACCACCGCAGGAATATCAAAGGGGATTAACACCCCCTGCCCCACCCAAGGCTGTGCTTCCTCTACCAGTAGCCCCCGCTTCCACAGTCCTAAACAGAGGGTGCGATCGGCCTGAATTGCCGTACCCAAAACTGCCCCGGTATCACTGTGGAGTCCCGAGGGGACATCAATACTCACCCGTGGTTGCCGCCACGTGTTGATTTGGTCAATGGCAGCGGCAAGTTCACCCGTCAGTTCCCGCTCTAGGCCAAAGCCAAAAAGACCATCCACGATCAGGTCAACCTCTTGCAAGCTGTCCACCGTCTCGACAAAGGGCAGACCGAGAAAGCGGGCATAGCGGGCATGATCCGCCGTCAGGGGTTTCAAACGTTCAAAGGGCTGCCAGACCTGCACCCCATAGCCGCGGTGCCATAGTTCCCGCGCCACCACCAGAGCATCGCCGCCATTGTGCCCCGGACCGGCCAAAACCCCAACACGGGAATACCGTGGAAACTGATGCTGGAGAAAGTCGCTGAGGCGTTGTCCCACCTTTTCCATCAGGGCAGGCACTGGAAAGCCGGCATTGAACATCGCCCCCTCGATTGCCTGCATTTCAGCCGTGGTGACAATGGCTGGAAAGGTTGTTTTCATGACTGTCCAATCCAACACTGACCCAAGGGAACCGCTTGGCGCGCACCTGTGACTTGGGGTAAATTCCCCGGCAAGCCCAACTCATGCCAGTAGGCGAGAATAGCGAAGGCGATCGCCTCTTTGGCATCCACCGGTACGCCCGCCGTCGCAGTGGTTTCCACGGGAATGTCTCCTAAATGCATCTGAAGGCGCTCCCTGAGAAAACGATTGTGGGCACCGCCGCCACAGAGGAAGATCCGCTGCGGTTTTTGGGGCAAAAATTGGCGATAGCTCTCAACCATACTGCGAGCCGTAAATTCCGTCAGTGTGGCCAGCAGATCCGCAGGCGCCAGACCAGCAGCCTCAGTGCGGCATCGCTGCCAAAAGGGCAGACCAAAGTATTCTCGCCCTGTGGACTTTGGCGGCAGCTGCTGAAAGAAGGGGTCTTGCAGCCAGTGCTCTACCAGTGGATCGATAATTTTGCCCTGCCGCGCCCATGCCCCATCGGCATCGTAGGTGAATTCACCCCCCGATAACTCCGTTACGGCCAGATCAAGCAGCACATTGCCAGGACCTGTATCCCAACCCATGACCCCTTTGCCCTCAGGATCCTCTCGTTGAGGCGGCAAGTAGGTGACATTGCCGATGCCACCGATGTTTTGCACACAGCGGACTTCCGTGGGATGACTGAGAAGACACCAATCGATCCGAGGCACAAGGGGCGCTCCTTGGCCGCCTAGGGCAATATCTTGAGCACGAAAGTTAGCAATGGTGGTAATCCCCGTGCGCCAAGCAATCCAATCTCCCCGTCCCAGTTGTAGGCTGTAGCCGAGGCGATCGCCCGTGGGGGGGCGATGAAAGACCGTTTGACCGTGGGAGCCAATGAGATCTGCGCGGGGATATCCCTGTTGAACCGTTTGTGCTGCAAGGGCAAAGGCCTCGGCGATCGCCTCATCCAACTCCGCCAACGCTGCAAGGGTCAAGGGTTTTGCGCCACAAATGTCGAGAATCTGCTGCCGTAGGGCTGTGGGATAGGGCACCGTACAAAAATTCAGCACCTGTACCTCAAGGTCGCGATCGCCCCCCGCCAATGCAACTAAGGCCGCATCAATCCCATCCACCGAGGTTCCGCTCATCAGGCCAATGACACGCATAGTCTGCGCCTACAACAGTTGATATTTCGTTTCCGCCAAGCGGTAGAGGGGGCGCCAAACCAAGCGGTTGGTCAAAACCACCAATAGTGACATGACTGCCGTGGCGGCCATCAGTAGGGGAAAATCCCCCCGAACGCTAGCCTCAGAAATCGTGGCCCCCAAGCCAAGGGTTTGCTCCGTTTGATTCTGAAATTCCACATATTCACTGACAATGCTGGAGTTCCAAGCGCCGCCTACCGCCGTAATGATGCCCGTAATCAAATAGGGAAAAATGCCGGGCAGGATCAGGGTGCGCCACCGCTGCCACCAAGAGAGTTGATAGACCACCGCTGCTTCAAATAATTCCGTGGGAATCGCCTGGGCACCGGCAATGACATTAAAGAGGATGTACCACATAGTTCCCAGCATCATGAGAGCCACAGAGCCAATCTCCAAACCCCCACCCACATTGGCCAGCGCCAACAGCAGCACTGGAAACAGCGCCGTAGCCGGTACCGATGCCGCAATTTGGACAATGGGTTGCAACACTTGAGCAGCACGGGGATTGCGACCGATCGCCACCCCCACTGGAACTGTCCACAGTAGGGAGAGAACCAGTGCCACCACTACCCGCACCGTGGTCAGAACCGCCCCTAGACCAATTTGCTGCCAATCTTGCCAACTGACACCAAACATTTGCCGCAAAAAGGCGATCGCTCCCCAACCCACGAAGGTGGCAAAAATCAGCAAAATGATGGGGGTTATCGGCCAGTTGCCTTGGTCATTCTGGGGGGCAACAGATTGACGTGGGTGTTTGGGGCGCAACTGCTCATCCAGTCGTTCCCAGACGGGGGCAAAGATATTTTGGTGGAAGGCTCGCAACGTGGGCGATCGCCGCAGGAAATCAAGAACGAAGGATTTAGGAACATTCTCCGCCTCGACCATTTCCATCTTGAATTTTTCGCCCCAAGCAATGAGAGGGCGCCACACCAGAATATCAATCACGATAATGATGCCAATTAATACCGCCAGACCGTAGGCCAATGCTGCATAGTCCTGTTGGTTGGCTGCTTCCGCCAGATAGGAACCTAACCCCGGCAACGTAAAGGTTTTCTCGCCAATGGTAAAGGACTCGATCGCCATCAGGAAAAACCAGCCCCCCGCCACTGACATCACACTATTCCAGATCAGGCCAATGGCACCCGCCGGCAAATCCAGCGTCCACACCTGCTGCCACCACCCCAGCCGATAAATTTTTGCCACCTCCCGCAGCTCCCGAGGCACGCTAATCAAAGACTGATAAAAGCTAAACGTCATGTTCCAAGCCATCCCCGTGTAGATGAGGATAATGGCCGCCAATTCCACGCCAATACGGCTCCCCGGAAAGAGGGCAATCAGTGCCAGCACCACCCCCGGCAAAAACGACAGCACGGGAATCGATTGCAGAATATCCAGCAGCGGCAGCAGGATTTTTTCAGCAGTGCGATTGTAGTAGGCAATATAGGAATAGAGGATGCTAAACACCAAGGAGATGATATAGGCAATGAGCATCCGCAGCAGCGTTTGAGCGGTGTAACTTGGCAAGACCGCTGGACTCAGCTCAATGGTGATCGTGGGATCATACTGTCCTGTAAACTGCGCAGCCGTGTTGACAATCCAAAAGATCAGGGCAATCAAGGCCAAAATAATCAGGCCATCTTGCCAAGTCCAAGCACGATTCAGCGTTTGATTATCGGGGGTAAGGGGGCGTGCCATCGCGGCCTCCAGCGGTAGTCTCCACGAGGCAAATTATAGCCACATCCCTGTAGCCACAAAAGTTAATGTCCAATGCAAGCCAGAACACCACCGGATTCCCTGACCTATGCCTAAGATTTAGGAGAGCATGAAGTTATCCCCCTCTCCTATGCTGTTTCGTCGCACCAAAATTGTCGCCACCATTGGCCCTGCCAGTCGATCGCGGGAAGTGATTCAGCAGATGCTCGCCGCCGGCATGAATGTGGCACGGTTAAATTTCTCCCATGGTGACTATAAAGATCATGCCGAAACCATTGCCCTGCTGCGACAAGTGGCCAATGAAGCAGCAACGCCCCTGACACTCCTGCAAGATTTGCAAGGCCCGAAGATTCGCGTTGGTCAGCTTCCTGAAGGGAGCATTGAATTAGTGGAAGGGGAGCAAGTCCACCTCGTGCCGCTCACTGAGGAAGAGACACAAGGCATTGGCATTGATTATCCCTATCTTGCCGAAGAGGCGCAGCCGGGGATGCAGGTGCTCTTGGATGATGGCCTCTTGGAATTGGTGGTCGAGGCCATTGCGGGAGATCGGGTCACCTGCCGGGTGGTGCAGGGGGGCACGCTCAAAAGTCGTAAGGGGGTAAACTTGCCGGATCTCAATCTGCGGCTGCCTTCCCTCACAGACAAAGACAAGCAGGATATTCAATTTGGCATTGAGCAGGGGGTTGATATTATCTCCCTGAGTTTTGTGCGCCGAGCTGAGGATCTCTGGGAGTTGCGGGAGTACTTGGCGGCCCACGGTGCCAGTGATATGCCTGTGCTGGCAAAAATTGAGAAACCCCAAGCAGTGGAAAATCTCTCAGCGATTTTAGGGGTGGCCGATGCAATCATGGTTGCGCGGGGCGATCTCGGTGTGGAGATGCGGGTAGAGAAGGTGCCGCTGCTGCAAAAGCAAATTATTCGCGAGTGCAACTACCGCAGTATTCCTGTGATTACGGCGACCCAAATGCTAGAGAGCATGATTCACAATCCCCGACCGACGCGGGCAGAGGCCAGTGATGTCGCCAACGCCATTCTTGATGGTACAGATGCGGTAATGTTGTCGGGCGAATCTGCTGTGGGGGCTTTTCCTGTGCAGGCGGTGAAGATGTTGGCGCGGATTGCAGCGGATGTGGAGCCGCACCTTGAGTTTGACAATATGCCCGCCTACCGCAATGATGAGACCCATGCCCTAGGTGAAGCCTTAACCACCATTACTCAAATCCTCGATCTGCGGGCGATCGCCTGCTTTACGGAAACCGGCTACACCGCAACCATTGCCTCTGGGGAACGGGTGAAACCCATGATTGTCGCCTTTACCGATCGCCCCCGCGTTTATCACTGGATGAATTTGCTCTGGGGTGTGAAGCCGATTCTTTTAGAAACGCTGCCTATGACGTTTGAAGGAATGATTGCCGTGGCCGAAAACCAACTCAAGGAGCGCCAAATGGTTACTGAGGGCGATAAAATTTTGATTCTGGGCGGCATTCCTGCCCAAACTCCCCAAGGAACGAATTTTATTAAAATTCATACGATTAGCGCCTAAAGGGGAACAGAATCCCAGTGAGAGGCGGTCTGGAGAGAAACAAGGTTCATGAGTTTTTTGCTGAGCTGTGGTGAATACCGCTGTGAAACATCCGTTAACGCCTTTTTATACCCTCAGTCTTGCCGCGCTTCTTGTTGGCGGATCTGTGGTGGTTGCTGAGCGACCCGCCGTGAGCCAAGAAGCCCAACGTACCCTGACGGTGACCGGTCGAGGGGCAGAAGCCATTTCAGCAACCCTTGCCCAAGTCAGCCTAGGGGTCGAGGTGCAAGGTCGCACGGCTCAAGAGGTACAGCAAGAGGTGGCGCGGCGAGCCAATGCCGTTTTGGCGGTTCTGCGGGCACGGGAAGTCAGTCAACTGCAAACCACGGGGCTGAGCCTCAGTCCCAATTATCAATACACCAACAATCAGCGGATACTGGTGGGCTATATCGGGCGCAATACGGTGAGTTTTCGCATTGCTAGCGATCGCGTGGGGCCCCTTCTTGATGCTGCTGTCCAAGCTGGCGCAACGACAATTGACAATATTAGCTTTACGGCACCAGAGGCGACGATTGCCGCTGCCCAACGCACTGCCCTGCAGCGAGCGACCCAAGATGCGCAAAGTCAAGCCCAAGCGGTGCTCAGCGCCCTCAATCTCCAACCGCGCCAAGTGGTGAGCATTCAAATTAATCAGGCGGCACCCCCGCCAAGACCCCTTGCCGTTCGGGCAGCAAACATGGCCGATAGCACGCCTGTGGTGTCCGGGGAATTACAGGTAGAAGCAAGTGTAACGCTGCAAATGAGCTACTAGGTCTCGGTAATGTCTGTTCATTTCCGTTGGTTTTTGGGGAGCGGTGCGGCCTTGGTTGTCATTTCCCCAGTGCTGGCTCAGGCGCCGGCAACAATTGAAAAACCGCAAAAAGTGCTCCCTTTACCGGGGGCTCTTGATCAGGTGCCTGTGTTGAATAGCAATAGCCCAGAGGTGGTGCAGCAATCAGGGATTCTCCTGTCCACATTTCCGCCAGCGGGCAAAGCAACTCCTAGTGCCCACTTGAACTTTGCGTTTCGCGATCGCTTTGATATTTTTGCCCACCATATTGCGAAGCCCCGCGACCCGCAGGATCTCACGACCCTCTACCTAGGGATTCTCGCCTACAACCCCAGTTCTGAACCGGTAACGGTGAATTTGATCCATGCCGCCAGTTACTTGAGTCAGCCGGATGCGCCCTTTCGTCCTCTGCCCAATCAGCAGGCGAATGATCTCGGCCAAGTTTTTGCTGGTCCGGGCGATCGCGTCATGCTGGATATTCTGCGACAACGGCGGCAATCGGGATGGCCCGCACAAGTCGTGATTCCCCCGCGCAGTTATGCCCTGATCGCCAATTTACCGATTCCGGTCAAGGGACTCGACCCCCCCCTCAATGGCCGTTCGCTGCTGATTCGTGCCCGCAGTAGTGGCAACATTTACTTGGCCAGTTTAGCCCGCTTTGGCAATGAACCGCCGACCCTAGAGCAATGGCAGCAGACACTGACGGCAGGGGAATTGGTCACCCCCCGCGATCGCGCCCCCACCCCCCCCGATCAAGGGGGCAGCATTATCTATGGCCGAGTGGCGGGTGTCGCCCTTGGCTCCCGCTGGCACAATCCCCAACAACAACCGATTCCGATTCCCGCTGCGGGTACCGCCTTCTCCTATCCCATTAGTTCGTTAGTGGCAGGGCGCTTGGGCACAGGACAAGTGCAAACGGCTCCCCTCGTGGTGCGCTATCCCGATACGGCCTATGCTGCCCATGGCAACTATGGCATTGAATATGATCTGGTGCTACCGCTACAAAACACCAGCGATCGCCCCCAGACCGTGCGCCTTGCCCTCCAAACCCCCATCAAATTCGACGCCCCCGCCAGGGGCTTACGGTTCTTTGCTGAACCACCCAACCGCATCTTTTTCCGAGGCAGTATCCGATTGCGCTTCCGCGATGATCAAGGCACCCCCCAAAGTCGAATCATTCACCTTGTCCAACGTCAGGGCCAGCAGGGGGACGATCTCGTGCGGCTCACGCTACAACCCCAAGAAATCCGCTGGGTACAGTTCACCCTGCTCTATCCGCCGGATGCGACCCCCCCCCAAGTGTTGACAATTGAAACCTTGGCAGATCCTCTGTCGCGCCCCTAAGTAAAATAAGAAAATCCCCTCACCCTTGCTGATCGGGTTAGATCAGCCGCATTTTTTATGAAGGGCTACCATGCTAAATCCAGACCTTTCTACGATTGAACTCACGAAAGACGACTATGAACGCTATTCCCGCCATCTGATTTTGCCAGAGGTGGGTGTTGAGGGTCAAAAACGCCTCAAAGCTGCCAGCGTGCTTTGCATTGGCACGGGTGGATTGGGATCACCTCTGCTGCTCTATCTCGCCGCTGCCGGTATTGGCCGCCTTGGCATTGTAGATTTTGATGTGGTGGATAGCTCCAATTTGCAACGGCAGGTGATCCACGGCACCTCTTGGGTGGGCAAGCCGAAAATTCAATCGGCCAAGCACCGCATCCTTGAGATCAATCCCTACTGCCAAGTGGATCTCTACGAAACTCGCTTGAGCGCCGCCAATGCCCTTGAGATTATGGCGGACTACGACATTGTGGTGGATGGCACCGATAACTTCCCCACCCGCTACTTGGTGAACGATGCCTGTGTGCTCCTGAATAAGCCCAATGTCTACGGCTCGATCTTTCGCTTTGAGGGCCAAGCCACGGTCTTTAACTATGAGGGCGGCCCTAACTATCGTGATCTCTATCCGGAACCGCCGCCACCGGGTCTGGTGCCCTCCTGTGCGGAAGGGGGCGTTCTTGGGATTCTACCGGGTATGATTGGCGTCATCCAAGCCACGGAGACGATTAAAATTATTCTTGGCAAAGGCACAACCCTCAGTGGCCGCCTCTTGCTCTTCAACGCCCTAGAGATGAAATTCCGTGAACTCAAGCTGCGCCCCAACCCCGAACGGCCAGTCATTGACAAGCTCATTGACTACGAAGAATTCTGTGGTATTCGCCAAGCCAAAGCACAGGAGGCCGCCCAAATGGCAGAAATTCCCGAAATGACGGTGCAGGAACTCAAAGCCCTCATGGACAGTGGTGCCCAAGATTACGTCCTTGTGGATGTGCGCAACCCCAACGAGTACGAAATTGCCAAAATTCCCGGCGCTGTACTCGTTCCCCTATCGGAAATTGAAAATGGCCCCGGTGTGGAGAAAATCCGCAATCTGGTGAATGGCCATCGCCTCTTGGTGCACTGCAAGATGGGGGGGCGCTCTGCCAAAGCCTTGGGCATCCTCAAGCAAGCGGGCATTGAGGGGATCAATATCAAAGGGGGCATCAACGCCTGGAGTCAGGAAGTCGATCCCAGTGTACCCACCTACTAACCCCAACTCGAGGGCGGGGCTGCGTAAGGGGATGTTGCGATACATGAACTTTCTTGAAGAGATGAACGCCCTCTCTCGCGCGATCGCCCGCCCTTGCCTAGAATAACCACTTAGGTTCGTGCCTGTGCGCGGACATGACGGAATGCTAGGGAAATAAAAATCATGGCAGAAGAACTGGTTAAGCCATACAATGGCGATCCCTTTGTGGGGCACTTGTCAACGCCCATTTCTGACTCTGGCCTAGTGAAGACTTTTATTGGTAACCTCCCCGCCTATCGTCAAGGCCTCTCCCCCATTCTGCGGGGTCTTGAAATTGGCATGGCCCATGGCTACTTCCTCATTGGTCCTTGGGTCAAGCTCGGTCCCCTGCGGGACTCCGATGTGGCCAACTTGGGCGGTTTGATTTCTGGTATCGCCCTGATTTTGATTGCCACGGCCTGCTTAGCGGCCTATGGTCTAGTCAGTTTTCAAAAGGGTGGCAGCAGCAGCGATCCCCTGAAAACCGGTGAGGGTTGGAGTCAGTTTACGGCTGGCTTCTTTGTGGGGGCTATGGGTGGTGCCTTTGTGGCCTTCTTCCTCCTCGAAAACTTTGCTGTTGTCGATGGCATCATGACCGGCCTCTTTAACTAGGGCTTTGGTCACACTTTACTTTTGATCACCCAGAAGGAGAACCGCTGATTATGATGGGATCTTACGCTGCATCCTTTTTGCCTTGGATTTTTATTCCCGTGGTGTGCTGGCTGATGCCCACGGTGGTGATGGGGTTGCTGTTCCTCTATATCGAAGGAGACGCCTAAACCGAGGGGTAGCTTATCCAGCTAAATACACAGAGTGAATTGCGAACTGGTTGGGGAATGTCCTAGCCAGTTTTTTATTGTTAACTAGTTTTTGCTTGACGAGGTATCCTCAAGCCGCCGCGCCACTCAGCCGTTTTTTCAGGGAATTCACCCGCCGTTGGGCGATCGCGTTGTTGGGGTCGTATTTCAAGGTATGTTGATAGGCTTCAAGGGCAGGTTGGGCTAGGTTCTTTTTCTCATAGGCGTGACCGAGGTTGTTGGCAGCCGTGATGTACTCAGGCTGGTTTTTTAGAGCCTCTTTGTACTGGCGAATGGCCAAGTCATACTGCTCCTGCATGAAGTAGGCATAGCCAAGGGCATTGTAGATGGGAGCCACATAGGTTTCACCTTCACTTTCAGCCGCCTTCAGGGCTTTTTGAAACAGGGGAATCGCTTGACTGGCCAGTTTCTTTGTCAGGTAGATGCTGCCGAGTTCAAAGTATTCTTGAGTGGTCCCCGGTTCCTGCTTGAGTTTTCGTTGGAGGCGTGCCAAAGTAGATTCAATGCGGCGGGTTTTGAGGATTTGTTTGACCACAAACCAAGCTGAGACGCCGAGTAGAATAATCAACACACTTAAATAAACTGCAGGTAAGGCATTCTCCATGGTAAGTCGTATCCCCAGTAACAACCGATCGCTTTGCAACTTAGGTGCTATGCATTTATTCCTTAGGTCTATGATAAACAGAGGCGACCCCTTTAACCCTAGAAATCTCGCAATTTAAGCCACCGACTATGAATCCACCTGTGGTTCCCGGCAATCGTTCTATTCCAGATAATGAAAAATTTCGTTTCCCTGCGGGCAGTGCGCAACTCTTGGAACCGTTTCGCCAATACATTTGGGTCAATTTAGCCTCAATGGTTATGGATACCCGCAAAAAGTATGGCATTGACACCGTGGAAATCATTGGCCATACCGACGGCCAACCCAATCAAGGCGGGGTCAGTAATCTCGATACCTTGCTAGAGCAGGCGGTAGCTACCAATACATTGAACCGCTTGACCCCCGGATCGAATGCTGATCTCGGCCTGATGCGGGCACTGGCGATCGCCAACGAACTGCGCAAGGTGCAAGCAAAACAACCCCAACTGGCTGGCCTGAAATTTCGCGCTTACTCTGCGGGGCAGCTCTACTTGCTCAATGGTCAGCTCGCACCAGCAAACCGCAATCCAGATGTTTCCCGGCGTCGTATCGAAGTGCGCTTTACCCGTACGGGTAGAACAGAAACCGCCCGCTAAACCAATTGCCAACCTAAGGATCATTGGTCACGGCAGCTTCTTCCTCTTTGGGGGGCGCTGCCGCCCCACTTGGACTGGGGGCGGGGCTAGGGGCAGGTGGCTGAGTTTCTCCTAGGGAAGTGGCATGGAGTGCCAAGAATTGCTGCTCAAGCTCTTCACTGGAAGCCAGTAGGCGACTGAGGATTTTAATAAGGCGTCGCAAATCAGACTGGAAGGATTCATCGCCCGTGAGTTTGAGCAAGTCATTCGTGAGTTTTTGGGCATTGATAAATGTTGCGCGTGCCGCATCTAGGGTTTGGGCGATCGACAGCATAATGATGGGACTGCTCAGTGTCCCAGAGACTTTATTGAGATTGGCTGCTGCTTCGGCACCATTTTTAATGAGAGCATCCAAATTGGCCAGCAATTCCCCCTGCTCCAGTTGATTTGTCAGGGGCCGCAGTGCTTTGAGCGTGGTTCTCAGATCGCGGGCAGCACCATCAATGTTGCGCAAGGCGGAGTTAATCGTGTTGCGGTTGACCTCAACCAGTTCGCTGATCTGGTTGGCCGCACGGGTCACTGCTTGCGAGGCGGTGCCAAAATTCCGTAGTTCAGCACGGGCTTCATTACTGAGGGCGTTGAAACTATCGAGAGCAGTGGTCACCCTCGTCAGGGATTGATCGGCACGGTTGACGGTGCGGGTTGCGCCCAAAATAAGGGTATTGGCATTGTTGATAATCCCCGATTCCTCAAGGGCAGTGGTAAAACGAGTGGCCGCTCGCACCAAATCCTCTAAGCTGGCAGTGCGTACCCCAGTCACGCGATCGCCATTGCAGTAAATCAAGTCTGGTTGGCACTTGGGGGCAAAGGCAGTGACGCCCTCGGGAATCTCCGGTACCCGCTCCTTGGGGGTAAAGTCCAAGAAGGCCTGACCAATAAAACCCGACTGGCGAATCTCCGGTACAGCACTACGGGGAATTAACACATTGTTGACGCGCACACTCACTTGGACACCATTGGCATCAAACCCAATGGCCGTGACTCGTCCCACTTGGACACCGCGATAGCGCACCTGTGTCCCCACCGCTAAGCCGGGTGCTGTATCCAATTCCACCTCAAGGGTGTAGCTATTGGTACCGGCAAGGTTGCCCCGCAACCAGAGTAGGCCGACCCCTAATGTGGCTAAGCCCGCAAGGATCACCAGACCCACCAAACTTTCCTGCACACGTCGTGACTGCATCATAGGGATAGATCACCGCAAAAAATTTTTGGAATCTATAGCAACTATAGTTTACTCTGGACGCCTTGAATTGCCGCTTTTTGCCAGTGCTCTCCCCAAATTAGGGTGTGCATTTGCCAATTGGGATCGGGTTGGGGGTAGTCTTGACGGTAGTGGCCTCCGCGGCTTTCCTCGCGAAAGAGGGCACTTTTGAGAATTAAGTAGGCAATGTCCAAGAGATTGCGTAGCTCGCCCCATTCCCAAAGAGTTGTCTGGGCGGCTGTATTGCTGAGGGTATAGCAGTGATTGGGGTTGAGTTCACGAAGGGCGATCGCAATCGGATGAGCCAGCAATTCTTGGCGCCATTCCTTCACTTGGGAAAGAGCGGCCATCAGCGTGGGAGCATCGCGACAAATGCCAGCACTTTGCCACAGGAGTTCCCGCAGATCTTGGCGCCACTGCCGAAAACTCACTGGCTCAATTTCAAGGGCTTGCTGGCTAACAGGGGACACCGCCAAGGGAAGGGGCTGAGGGTGCAGATGTGCCAGTTGAGCTGAAAAGACAAAGCATTCCAAAAGGGAGTTACTAGCAAGGCGATTGGCACCGTGGACACCAGTACTGGCAACTTCACCAACGGCATAGAGGCCGGGAAGGCTGGTCTTAGCCTGCAAATCGGTGACGACTCCCCCCATCCAGTAATGGGCTGCTGGGGACACGGGAATGGGTTGCTGTTCAACGTCAATGCCCCACTGCCGACAGACAGCAATGATTTTCGGAAAACGGTAGTGCAGGCGATCGCGAGAAATCGGTCGTAAGTCCAGCCAGACATGGGGGGCATGGCTCTGCTGAAGGTGACGGTAAATGGCACGACTGACAATGTCTCGTGGTGCCAGCTCGCCAGCAGGATGGTAGTCCGCCACAAAGCGATGCCCTGTGTGGTCTATGAGATGTGCCCCTTCACCGCGCACTGCTTCACTGATCAGAAATCGCGGTGCTCCCTCAACGGCAAGAGCGGTGGGATGAAATTGGAAAAACTCGACATCCCGAATGTGTGCTCCTGCCCGCCATGCCATTGCCACACCATCGCCAGTGCTTAAGGGGGGATTCGTGGTTTGGGCAAAAACTTGACCGCCGCCCCCCGTGGCGAGAACAACTGCACCCGAGCGCAGCCACTGAAGTTGTCCCTGACGCAACAGACACACCCCACAGCATCGCCCCGACTCTAGCCACAGATCAAAGACAAAGCTATTGGGCAGAAGCGTGATATGGGGTGCAGCAGTGACCTGTTCGAGCAGTGTTGTAATCAGGGCTTGACCTGTGGTGTCAGCGGCATGGAGTACCCGCGGACGAGAATGAGCCGCTTCGAGGGTCAGAGCCGGGCGATCGCCCACGCGATCAAAAGCTACCCCCATCGCCAAGAGCCGCTCCACCTGTACCGGTGCCTGCTCAACCAAAAACTGGACACTCACTGGATCACAGAGGCCAGCCCCCGCAGCAAGGGTATCTTGGGCATGGAGTAGGGGAGAATCCGTCGGGTCAATGGCCGCAGCCATACCGCCTTGTGCCCAGCCACTGGCAGATTGTCGAAGGTCAGTTTTGGTAATCAGGCCAATGCGATAGCTAGGGGGAAGGGCAAGGGCAGCACTGAGACCCGCAGCACCACTGCCAATGATTAAGACATCAAATCCAGAAGTTGCGGGAGTCAACGCTAACCCAAAATTGATCTAATGAGGGTAGTTATTTGTATAGCCCATTATTATAGCGATCGCCACCCTCAACGAGAGCCGTTTCCACCTCGGTCACCGTAAAGTGATCCAAGTTTTCCCGCAGAATTTCCTTTTGCCGCTCCGTCAAACCGGGAATGTTCAGGACATCTTCAACGGATTGGTAGGGGGCATTTTTAACGATTAATTTAGCTAGGGTTGGGTACAGACCGCGGTATTGAATAAAGGCGGCAATGTTGGTATTGTTGAGGTCAATTTTTTCACCATAGGCAGTGCCGAGTTTCTCATCTACCACATTGACCAGTTCTTCCTCGGTGGATGCAGTTGCCGCCAAGGTTGGGGCACTCCAGTTGATCCAGCCCAACAGGCTAACGCCCACGAAGTAAGCCAGTGCTAGCCAGCGGCCCAAACGTTGCATAATTCCTTTACCTCCCAAATCTCACAGATCATTACAAAAAACAGCGGTTCATTAAGAGTCAAAGCAAAGAACTGACCACATCGCACAGCGAGCGCAGGCGGCGGTAGCCGATCGCCAGCAGGGTGACAGAGGAAACTGAGGCATTACGCCCACAATAGACTGATGTCTAGACTGCCCCCTACAGGTGATTCAATAATATCAGAGGGAGGCCGTCCCTTAATCCCTTTTTTCAGGTGTTTAGTGCAGGGTGTCCCTCCCTTTGATGGCTTGGGCAAGGAACCGATGGAGGTCATCAAAGCTGCCCACGTAGGCGGGTACAGGGGCATCATAGCCCTTGAGGTTCAGCACTTGGGGTCGAAAGGGGACAACGGTTGGACAAGACTGTACAAGGTAGTGGTAGGTGGTTGCCCCCATAGCCAGATCAGCGGCAATGGTTTTGGTGGCACTCTCAAGGCGAAAGGCAGCGTTAACGGTATCTCCCAGAGCAGTATAGTCGGGGCGATCGCCACTCCCCGTATTCCCCACCATGGCATAGCCTGTATTCAAACCAGAACCAATGCGCAGTGGCCACGGCAAGGGATAGTGCTGGTGCAGTTCTCCCGTCATCAGCCGTAAATCCTCTAAGGCAGAGAGGGTGTGGCAAATTTCTTGATAGCCAATCTCCTCGCTTTCGTGGATCCAAACCGCCATGACCGCATCGCCAATGTACTTATCGACCCAACTGCCGTATTGACGAATAATCTCACCCGCCCGATGAAACCACGTGCCAATTAGCTCCGACAGTAGCTCCTCTTCGAGTTGCCGCGTCAGCTTGGTAAAGTCACGAATATCCACAACCAAGACCGTCAACAGGCGGCGGACATGGAGCAGTGCTGTGGAGGAGCCTTCGGATTGAGGCAAAGACAGAGTGGCATTTTCGGCAAATAGGGGGGCAAAGGGTTCGTTAAAAAAGTCCAGTTCCGTTTGGCCAAAGGTAATGCGATCGCCATTGTGCAGGGCAACGGGAATACTGACGCGGCGACCATTGACGAACGTGCCATTGCGACTGCCGAGATCAATGAGATAAAACTCCCCCTGTCCCATGCGCTGAATCATGGCATGGTTCCGTGACATCCAGCGATCGCTGAGCACAATGGAATTGTCTTCACTGCGGCCAATGGTCCAGCAGTTCCCCCCTGTCAAGGGAAAATAACAAACCGTGTCCTCACTCACCAGTGCCAGATGGGGTTCTGAGGGGGGTGGGGTCTCAGGGTGAACGACCTCAGGGGCGCCGGGAATCTGCGAGAGGGTATGGCGGAGTTGATTAATAATTTGCTGCTGACGCAAAATAATCGCCACTAACTGTTGGGCAGGTAAGGTCTCGAGGATCTTTTGGTCGGGCAAGTTAAACGTCAGGTCAGCATCCATGGGGGGCAAAATAGGAGAAACACTTTTCATAGTTGCGAAATCACCGTGGGTCAGCTCTCCCCCCAGCGCCACCGATGTGTAGATGTTTCAAAGTCAAATCCAGCAATAGATCCAGTCTAGCAAAGGAGCTTTGTCTGGCTCAATAGATGCAGTCTGTGCGGTAGCACCAATCAACCATAGAGCGATCGCCAGAGGAAGCATTAGTCAGCATTTGCCCTCGTAAAAATTATTAACCTTTCCCCTAGGGTTGGGTTGAAGCCCATCCGCTAAAATGATGGCAGCTTTGGGAGGGATTGCTCTCTCCGTGAATGCACTTTGACCTGTCTGCATTTGAGGACAACACTCCATGCGTCGATTGTTAGCCCTACTCCTTGTCTTGACCCTGTGGCTAGGTTTTACCCCTCTAGCCGCCGCTGATGTGGCAGGACTCGTCCCCTGCAAAGATTCTCCTGCCTTTCAAAAACGCGCTGCCGCTGCTGTGAATACCACCGCTGATCCCGCCTCCGGTCAAAAACGGTTTGAGCGCTATAGTCAAGCCCTGTGCGGCCAAGATGGTTTGCCCCACCTCGTTGTGGATGGTCGCCTCAGCCGTGCCGGTGATTTTCTCATTCCCAGTGTGCTCTTCCTGTACATTGCCGGCTGGATTGGCTGGGTGGGTCGCGCCTACTTGATTGCCGTGCGCGATAGCGGTGAAGCCAATGAAAAAGAAATCATTATTGATGTGCCCCTTGCCATCAAATGCATGCTCACGGGGTTTGCTTGGCCATTGGCTGCCCTCAAGGAGCTGGCAGCGGGTGAACTCACCGCCAAAGACAACGAAATCACCGTTTCCCCTCGCTAGCTTCACTGTTTGTTGACTGTCATAAGGACGACGTACCATGAAACACTTTTTGACCTATCTTTCCACCGCGCCCGTGCTGGCCGCCATTTGGATGACGATTACCGCTGGGATTTTGATTGAGTTTAATCGTTTCTATCCCGACTTGCTCTTCCATCCCCTTTAAGTGAACCCTTAACTTTGGAACAAACTCGGTACAAGGGTGGAACAGCGTTCTGCCCTTTTTTTGTCGCAATTGCTGCCGAGAGGCTATAGAATAGTTATTTGTCCTAAAATAGCAGCCGTAGCCACCAGCGCTGACGCTTGCTGTTAACCCATCCAGTTAATGAAAGAGGATCCCCATGGCAAAGCGGGTGCAAGTTGTCTTGAATGAAACCGTCAATAAACTCGGGCGAATGGGTCAAGTCGTCGAAGTCGCCCCCGGCTATGCCCGTAATTACCTATTTCCAAGAGGGATTGCCGAGCCAGCAACCCCCAGTGCCCTGCGGCGCGTAGAGCGACTCCAAGAAAAAGAACGGCAGCGGCTTGCCGAACTCAAAGGCGTTGCTGAAAAACAAAAAGCCACCCTCGAAAAACTGGCCACCATTACTATCTCAATGCCCGTGGGCGAAAAAGATATGCTCTTTGGCAGCGTTACACCGCAAGATGTGGCCGATGCCATCCAAGCCATTACCGGCGAAACCATTGATCGCCGTGAAATGATTCTGCCTGAGATTCGCAAATTGGGCACCTACACGGCTGAAATCAAGCTCCACCCCGAAGTGAGTGTCAAACTCAATATCCAAGTCGTTGCCGATTAGGGCTAGCCTCCTTGATGGTTCAGGAGCCAAGTTTTCAGCCCGATAGCCAACTGATTCCCCCCCAGAACCTCGAAGCGGAAGAGTGGATCTTGGGGGGTATTCTCTTAGACCCGGAAGCCATCAACCGGGTGGTGGATATTTTGCCGGTTGAGGCCTTTTACCTCAGTGCCCACCGCGAGATCTATCGGGCAGCAGTTTCTCTCCACAGTCGCGGCAGCCCCACGGATCTGCTGTGCGTTACCGCTTGGCTACAGGATCAGGGGCTATTGGAGCGAGTTGGGGGGCACACCAAGCTGGCGGAACTGGTGGAGCGCACAGTGAGCGCGATCAATATCGATCGCTACGCCCTCTTGGTCAAGGAAAAATACCTGCGCCGTAAGCTTATTGAAGCCGGTACCCATGTGGTGAAGCTGGGTTACGATAGCAGCCTCTCATTGAATGTGATCTTGGATCAGGCCGAGCAGCAGATCTTTAGTGTGACGCAGGATCGGATTCAGCAGGGATTGACCCGCACCGATGAAATTCTTACCCGCACGTTTACGGAATTGGAGCAGCGGGCGATCGGTAATATTCAGCCGGGTCTATCCTGCAATTTCTATGATCTGGACAACATGACCCAAGGCTTCCAGCGATCGGACTTGATTATCATTGCCGGTCGTCCTTCAATGGGCAAGACGGCGATCGCCCTACAGATTGCCCGTCGCATTGCCGAAATTCACAATCTGGGGGTGGCGATCTACAGCCTTGAGATGTCCAAGGAGCAACTGGTGCAACGTCTCCTTGCCAGCGAAGCCCGCATTGACAGCAACTATTTACGGGCGGGGCGCATTAGCCAACACCAGTGGGAACCCCTAAGTCGGGCGATCGGGATTCTCTCGCAACTGCCTATCTACATTGACGACACTCCCAATCCCACCCTTGGGGAGATTCGCTCCACTGCCCGTCGCCTCCATGCCGAGCATCCCAACGGTCTCGGCCTCATTTTGATTGACTATCTGCAACTGATGGGTGGCGAAGAAACCACAGAAGGTCGGGTGCAGGAACTCTCCAAAATTACCCGCTCCCTCAAGGGACTGGCGCGGGAACTCAATGTCCCTGTCATTGCCCTCTCCCAACTCAGCCGCAGTGTCGAATCGCGGCAAAATAAACGCCCCCTGATGTCTGATTTGCGCGAATCCGGCTCCATTGAACAGGATGCCGACTTGGTGATTCTGCTGTACCGCGATGAATATTACAACCCTGATACCCCCGATCGCGGCATTTGTGAACTCCTGATTGCCAAGCACCGCAATGGCCCAGTGGGCACCGTCAAGCTCCTCTTTGACCCCCAATACACTCGCTTTGAAAACCTTGCCCGCGATTAGTCGAGTGGGGAGAGCATTCTGTTTCCTCACCTTGGAGGTTCGGTGTCAACGATAATTGCTCCTATCTATACTGGGGTCATGTCCTGATGAGGAAACCCATCAATGAGTACGACTTTTGCTCAACCAGCAACAAAATGTGTCTCGGCCACCTTCAAGGAAGAGGCCAAAGTCAAAGAGGCGATCGAACGACTCTTGAATCGCGGTGTGCCCAAGGAAAATATCTCAATCATTGGCCGCAATTTTCAGTCTGAAGCCCGCATTAGTGGATTTATTACCAAGAAAGATATTATTTTGGATGGCGTCACCACGGGGGCACTCTATGGCTCGGTGTTTGGTTCACTGCTGAGTTTGCTGACCGGAGTCGGCGTTCTGTTTATTCCTTTTATTGGCGTGGTGGCTGCTGCTGGCCCTCTGGCGGCTGCCCTTTTGGGGGCGACCAGTGGTGCCCTCTATGGTGCTTTGGGCGCCGGCCTAGGATCCGCACTGATTTCCTTGGGGATGCCGCAGGACAAAGCTGCCATTTATCAAACGCGGGTACAGGCAGGTGAATTTTTGCTGGTCGTTGAAGTCCCTGAGGACAAAGCCGGCGAGATTTTTCTCCTATTGCAATCCGCTGGCGGTCAAGAGGCAGCCATTACGGAGATGCAAATTCCGCGTCAGCCTGAGGGGCAGTTGTCTGGGCCAGAGGATATTTCCCCAGAGGTACGCGCAGATCTCTCGGAGGCCGCTCAGTCTAAATTTGTCGAAGCCTACAATGAGGCGCTGAAGGAGTCCAACGATGAAAAAAATGCCCTCATTAAGGCGTGGGAGCACATCAAACGCCTCTTCCAACGGGATGATAAAGGCATCTACGGCAGTTAGGCGTTAGCCCCTTCTCCCCCTTCATTGCGCTTGAGGGGGGACTAACAACTATTGAGTTTGCATGACTTTAATTCTCCTGTGGCCGCGATCCGCCAAACAGCCAATGGAGGTTGACCCCCACCCCCGGCGACCCCTGACCGACAAGACCTGCATTGGGAATACTGCTGCCGACTGCCGTTGATCCATAGAGATCAATGCCTAGTCCCCACTGGGGCACGACGTAACGCAAGCCGGCACTATAGACCCCCGTTTGACCAAAGACCGGAGTGGCTTCCGCAATAAATTGGAGGTTGCGGACTACCTCAACATTGAGGCCGACCCCGATACCACCCACTACTTTTTGATTGGGAGTAAAAATCCCTAACTTGGGATTCAACAGGAGTGCCACATTCTTGGTTGGCTCATACATAAAGGCCAGTTCCAAGCCGCCTAGGGAACGGCTACCCCCTCCCCCCTGCTTAATGCCACGATTAAATGAGCCTTGAAAGGCCAAAGAAAAGGGATCCCCTTGCGTTTGATCCAGAAAGCGCAACTTCGCTGCTAGCCCCAACTGCAAGTTACCACTGTAGTTGAGGTTTTCGATGAGGGTTTCGCCGCGCTCCCACTGTTCAATGGCAATGGCAAATTGGGCATCGTAGGCAAGACCAAAGCCCACCTGAAAACCGGTTCCTGTGGTGCCGCTATTGCCCCGCAGGTGCAGCATCCCCGGATCAAGGGTGCTGGGGGAGGTAAGGGTGAGGCCATTGAGTAAAAGCTGGCGATCGCGATCCGTGAGGGGTTGCCGAGGCCCACTGCGAAAACTGGGCAAAAAGGGTGGCGCAAAATCAGGCCCCATATTGGGGGTATAGCTTAATCCCGCCATGACACCCACTTGATCCGCACCGGGCAAAAAAGCCAAGGTACGACTTGCAGGTGTAATGCCAAAGGCGTTGGTGGCTGCCAAATCAATACTCACTGCAGGGTTCACTAGAAAGCGCACACCGGCACTCCACACGGGCAGGTTGACGATCGCGCCATCGCTACTGCGCACGGCATTGCCCCCCGGACCGACGGGCATATTGACATCGGCAAAAAGATTAAAGCGAGGATGGGGCTGCCAACTGATGCCTGTGCCAAAGTTGAAGTTCGTGCCGTAAAATTCCCCTCCCTTGTTCACTGTGTCGGGAAAATAGGTGAGGTTGGGCGTAAAGTGCCACTGCAACTGGGGATTAAAGGAATAGGTAATTGGCGCTTGCAATGAGGCGGCAACCGTCCACGTTCCGGCTCGTGCGGCACCCGGCACAAAGAGGAAATTGTCCGATCGCACCCGTACTGCCTCTAGGGAGCCCGCCACAGCCACCGATAGATTCTCGCCGCGATGCACTTGATATTTGAGACCAGCAGCGATCGCTCCAAACTGCAGGTCGGGCTGTAGCCCCTTCACCAAGCGTCCCAAGGGATCGTCGTAGTAATTGCCACTAAAGCTCACTTGCAAGCGATGATTGATCGCATAGTCAATGGAGCCATAGAAAATTTGCAGACCGCCGCCGCCCCCAGCCACTTGGGGATCATAGTTGCGAATTCCCCCCCGTAGTTCAAGGGTTTGCTCCGGCAGGATATTGGCGGTCTCCAAGTTAAAGAGACGGGTGGGCGGACGCATTAAGGGGGGAATGCGATACTGGGGTTCTTCGGCAATGACGGGTGTCGGTGCCTGCTCAGCTACAGGGGGCAAAATGGGTTGCGCCAGTTCTTCTGGCGTCGCTGGTTGCCACGGGCGATCGCCCCTAGGTTCGGGAACGGCTTGCCATTGGGGCAGTGCTTCCGCCGTTGGTGCCACTTCAAAGGTTGGGTGAGTTATTGGCCGAGCCTCAATTTGCCATTGGGGCGGGCTAGATTGCGCCGTTGCTGCTAGGGGCAGCCATACACCTGCACTGAAGCCAAGGGCCAGCGTCCATTTGCTGTTCATGCCACATCACTCACACCACCATCTCTCCCAGTTAAACCGATCGCTCCCCTTTCTGGCAAATTTATTCCCACTCAATGGTTCCCGGTGGCTTGGAGGTAATGTCATAGACCACCCGATTCACCCCCGGCACCTCGTTGACAATGCGGTTGGAAATGCGCTCGAGGAGATCGTAGGGCACCCGTGCCCAATCAGCGGTCATTCCATCTTCACTGGTGACAAACCGCAGCACCACTGGATAGGCATAGGTTCGCTGATCGCCCATTACCCCCACAGTGCGAATCGGCAGCAGCACCGCAAAGGCTTGCCAAAAGTCGTGGTACATCTCGGCGCGGTTAATTTCCTGCCGCACAATCAGATCCGCATCCCGCAGAATCTCTAGGCGTTCCGGGGTCACTTCCCCCAGAATCCGAATCGCTAAACCGGGACCGGGAAAAGGATGCCGCCGCACAATTTCTTCGGGCAGACCCAGCGATCGCCCCACTTGGCGCACTTCATCCTTAAAGAGCTTGCGCAGGGGTTCCACCAGCTTAAAGCGCAGGTTCTCCGGCAGACCGCCCACATTGTGGTGGCTCTTGATTTTCACCGCTACGCGCTCGCCAGTTTGCGGGTCAATGTTGGTATTCGCCGATTCAATGACATCGGGATACAGCGTGCCCTGAGCAAGGTAGTCAAAAGGCCCTAGCCGCTGCGACTCTTCCTCAAAAACGCGGATAAATTCATGGCCAATGCGTTTGCGCTTTTCTTCGGGGTCTGTGACGCCCACCAGTTGGGCAAGGAAGCGATCGCGGGCATTGACGTACTCCACCTTGATGTGAAACTGCTCCTGAAAGAGCTTGAGGAGTCGCTCCGGTTCGCCTTTGCGCATGAACCCTTGGTCAATGAACATACAGGTGAGTTGATCGCCAATGGCGCGGTGGAGCAAAAAGGCCAGGGTCGAGGAATCCACCCCCCCCGATAGGGCAAGGAGTACCCGTTTGTCCCCCACTTTGGCGCGCACTTCCCGGATCGCTTCTTCGACAAAGGCAGCCGTTGTCCAAGTGGGTTCACAATCGCAAATGTGATAGACAAAGTTGCGGATCAGGGCAATACCGCCCACGGAGTGCACCACCTCTGGGTGGAACTGAACGCCATAGAGTTTCCGCTCTGGATGGGCGATCGCTGCCATTGGCGTATTGTGGGTATGCGCCAAGACGCGAAAACCGGAGGGCAACTCGGTGACGCTATCACCATGACTCATCCACATAATTGTTTCTTGCTCAACATTCGTGAGCAGATCCGTGGGGTCGTCAATAAAGAGCGCTGCCTTGCCATACTCGCCAGCGGTGGCTCGCTCCACAGTTCCCCCCAACTGTTGCACCATCAGTTGCATGCCATAGCACACGCCAAGGATGGGAATGCCGAGGTTCCAAATTTCTGGATCACATTGGGGAGCATTCTCGTCATAGACGGAGTTGGGGCCACCGGAGAGAATGATGCCCTTGGGGGCTAATTGGGCAAGTTGCTCAGCAGTGGTGCGGTAGGAAATGACCTCGGAATAGACTTGGGTCTCACGAATGCGGCGGGCAATGAGTTCGGAGTATTGCGACCCAAAATCAAGAATGACAATAAGTTGGCGTTGCAGGCCTTGACCGGCGGCTGTGGCGGGTTGGTGGAGGGTGGAGTGAGTCAACGTTGCAATCCTTCTGATCCCAAATGGCTAATACTTTCCAGAATACCGCCCTTTTCTGAAATATGGTGTAGGCAAATGGGGGTGTAATCCCGTCTGAGAGCGGTCTTGGCTTGCATCCTTTGCTGTATCGCTGCTGTGGCTGGCGGGGGAATCTGCCTAACAGTGGTACGATCGCTATCTAAGTAGCGAATGTAACGAATCACCTGCATGAGTGCCCCCCTTACTGTTGAGTCTGTGTTGGCCGTTCTGCGTCCTGTGGAAGATCCCGAGTTACGGCGATCGCTAGTGGAACTCAACATGATCCGCGATGTTGCCATTGAGGATGGCACGGTTCGCTTTACACTGGTGCTGACAACCCCGGCTTGCCCCCTACGGGAATTTATTGTCGAGGATTGCAAGAAGGCCGTCTTTACTCTGCCGGGGGTGATGGATGTGCAAGTGGCGGTTACCGCTGAAACGCCGCAGCAAAAGAGCCTGCCCGATCGCACCGATGTAGCAGGAGTCAAGAACATTATTGCCGTCTCCAGTGGTAAAGGGGGGGTCGGCAAAAGTACCGTTGCGGTGAATTTAGCCCTTGCCCTTGCCCAAGCGGGGGCTGCCGTTGGCATTATTGATGCGGATATCTATGGGCCGAATGTTCCCACGATGCTGGGGCTAGAGGATGCCATTGTCGAAGTGCGCAAGGAAGCCAGAGGCGATGTCCTGTTACCTCCGGTAGCTCATGGTTTGAAAGTGGTGTCGATGGCCTTCCTGATTGATCGTGATCAGCCGGTCATTTGGCGCGGTCCCATGCTCAATGGCATTATTCGCCAATTTCTCTACCAAAGTGATTGGGGCGTATTGGACTATCTGATTGTGGATTTGCCCCCCGGCACTGGGGATGCCCAACTCACACTGGCGCAAGCGGTACCAATGGCAGGTGTAGTGATTGTAACAACGCCCCAACCTGTTGCCCTTGGGGATGCGCGGCGGGGATTGCGGATGTTTCAGCAGTTGGGAGTCACGGTCCTTGGGCTGGTGGAAAATATGAGCTACTTTATTCCCCCTGATTTGCCCAATCGTCGCTATGACATTTTTGGCAGTGGGGGCGGTGAAGCCTTGGCGGCGGAAATGGGTGTACCCCTTTTAGGACAGGTGCCTTTGGAATTGCCCGTGCGGGAAGGGGGAGATTTGGGTCAACCGATTCTCATTGCGGATCCGCAGTCTGCTTCGGCGCAAGCCCTACGGGCGATCGCCCAACAGGTGGCGGCACGGGTCTCAGTGGCTGCCCTTAGTCCTGTGGGATGAGCAGTCAGCGGCTCAAGATCAAGAATCCCCTTTTTTGGTGGGCGGCTGGCCTCGCCTTAATTAGCGATCGCCTGACGAAAGCATGGATTGTGGCCACCTATGCCCTAACAGTGCCGCCGCAAACAACGCCCATTATCCCCGGTGTCTTTCACATTACCTACGTTACAAATACTGGGGCGGCCTTTAGCCTCTTTGCCAATGGCAGTGTCTGGTTGCGCTGGCTGTCTCTCATCGTGAGCTTGGGTCTGATCACTTGGGCGGTGCTCGGTCCGAGATTAGATCGCTGGCAGCAAGTGGGCTATGGCTGTTTACTGGGTGGCGCCTTAGGCAATGGCATTGATCGCTTTCTCACGGGCGAGGTGGTTGACTTCTTGGATTTTCGCTTGATTCAATTTCCCGTCTTTAATGTGGCGGACATTGCCATCAATATCGGCATTGCCTGTCTTTTGTGGTCGGCGTGGCGCCAGCGCTAGCTGATACTGTAGGAGACATCTCTTAAATCAGTTAAAAATTGAGCCAATTCTCCTTGGCGGGTACCACCGTAGAGCACATTCACTTGATAGACCCATTGATTCGTCCAGTCGAGGGCTGTTAACCAACCACTGCGGCGATGGTAGGCACCGGTTTCAATGTCTATCCAGCCAGCACCCCGCACGATTTGTCCTGCTTCGACATTGGGAAACGTAAAGGTAATCGTGTGACCCACCACAATTGTTTTATCCGCAAAGTAGGGCTTGGGGTGGCCTAAAAACTGTTCGCGGATCCAGCAGCATTGTTGGCTGCCTTGCTGTTCTAGGGAAAGATAGGGATCAAGACCTGCATGGACAACAAACACATCCCCTAAATCTTCATAGAAGGGAACTGTGTGCAGCCAGTCGAGGTGCTGCCAAAGCAACTCTGTGGAGGTGTAGCTGGCAAGGGTCTCATCCCCACCACTATTCGACCAGACAAAGAGCTGCGCGGCATTGATTTGTTTGCCCTCGAAGGTGAGGAGCATCATGTCTTCGTGGTTGCCCCGCACAACACTATAGCCACACTGGCGCACGAATTCCACGACAGCGGCACTACTCGGCCCTCGATCCACAAGGTCGCCAAGAAAGTACAGGCGATCGCCCACGCGAGGTGAAACGAGATCTAGTAAACGGCACAGGCCTTCATAGTGACCGTGGACATCCCCAATCAGAACAAGGCGATTGTCCTTTCGACACGCTGCGCGATCGCCCACTGTGGTCACTCCTATGGCACTGTCACTGGTGTAAGGGACAGAGAATTGGCAGCCGCTGGCGCTTGAGTGGTGTTCTCATAGCTAGGGCCAAGTAATGTTGCCACTGTCAGCACTTGGGGTGGGGTGGCATCGGGTGGGTAGAGTAGATCCACAATAACATCCCGTTTTTCACCTGGACGCATATTTAATGTCACTAATGGTTCTCCCCGCTGACCCCGCCGCTGTACCAAATGGACATAGCGCTCTTGAGCCTGTCCTAAATCATCTGTAAAGCGAACACGCACCGTTCCCCGGAAAAACACTTGGGGAGCCGGGGGTTCCAAAAATTGGAGGACGACACTGCGGTGATCTTGTTTGAGAGGGGTTTGCAGCGTTAGCACCACCGACTGGAACTGACGGGTATTGTTGACCAAGGGCAAGGTCAAACTATAGTGAACACCATAATTGCCATGGGCGTAGTAGGCGGTGTCTGGATAGCGTACTAACATGGGGGCACTTTGAATTTGACCCGTGCCAAGGGTACCTCGGTGGAGCGTACTAATGCCATAGGAGATGGCTCGCCCCGGTGCCGGAATCGTTAAAGCCTGTCCATGGGTTTGGCCATCGGTGAGGGTAGCTTGCCAGCGAGAGCCCTGACTGACACCGGCCACACGGCCATAGAAGAAGCGACCAAACTGACTACTATTGGGGGGCGTGGGTGGAATGTCGCGGGGGGTAACCAGTTGACCGCGATGGAGCATTGCCCACCATTCCTCTAGGGTGGGTGCCCGTTCGGTGCCCTGCTCGTTCATGCGGGCAAACATTGACATTTGCGCTAAGTAAATCGGGCCACTACTTTCTAAATACATCAGGGTGGAGCGGCCATTGGAGGAGGAGACTTCACCAAAGGGATTTGTATCCGGGATTAGGGGTAACTTGGGGCCGACGCTGCCATCGGCATTGAGCATAAACTCTGCCCGAACCCGATTGAGTACCGCATTGGGAAATTGAGTGGGCAACGGCAGCGGCAAATTCGCCAACATCCGCGCTTCGCGAGGGGGAATGGTTATCTGTGAGGGAAAGAACGTCTGCCGTACCCCCCGCAGCACTTGGTTGGTGACTCGACTCCCAGGCCCTGAAAAAACAAAGCCCGTGGGGTTATCGAGCATGGCGGGCAAATTGCGGAAGGGAGCATCTGGCGTACTTAAAAAACTAGCGGCTTGATGAAATCTCACCGTGACATAGCGATCCGTTGGGTTATAGGCCAACAGCCCCAAATAGAGGGTTGGCGTACTCACCGCCCGATTGGATTGGGTAATGTGGTGGGCAAAGACATCAAAGCGCCCCTCTAAGGGATAGTTGAGGTGAGCCGCCGGTTGCCATTTCCCGTGGGGTGGAAAGGTGGAGAGGAGAATCCCCTCAGAGCGCACCATCTCTGGACTGTTGCTGTTAAAGACGGGCACATCGTCTAATTGGCCGGGAAGTGGACGAATGTCTTGGGGAAAATAGGCAAAATTGGTGGGTGTGACGTAGGCCGTTGCAGCGGGTGGGGAAGGGACTTCAGGGGGTGGAACGTTGACGGGTACCGCATTGGCCTGAACAACAACATTCGAGCGAGGCGAATATTCCTGTACAACGGTGGATGAATGTTGGGGTGGAGTTGCTAGAGCGGCTTGTGCCACAAGAATGGGAGCAAGCATATTCGATCCAAACCACAGCATTACATGAGTGAGCAGTTCGCAAAAGTGAGGACAGGATCATCGTTTCTGCCCAAAAGTTGCATTCCCAAAGTATAGCCTAGGTTTGTAGAAAATCCGCTGAAGACCGCATAAAGCTCGCGGCATGAACGTAATTCTAGTTTAGCTTGCTGCGCGTAATGCCAGCCTAGAACTGGGTTTCAGACTGCGCCACGTGCTGATTAGAAAGTGGTCTAGGCCAATTCTCGATCGTTCAGTGTCCTATAGATTGAACACGCTCAACACTGTACAAGCTGATGCAGGATAGCCTCTGATCTGCTGGCGGTATTCCTTATTTTAGAGTAAGCTCTGTATCCCTAGATTGGCGTCAAATATTCAGAAAATCTAAAGAAACTCAACAAACTCTTAAGGTTTTTGCAGCGATGTTTATAATTCTCTCAGAAGCGGTAGCTGGCCGCCTGTGAGGATTGAGTGCTGTTCATTTTATGAAGCCCCGCATCTTAATCATTGATGATGATCCTGCGATCGCCGACGTCTTGGCAATAAACCTGCAAATGGCGGGCTACGAGGTCACTAAGTCCTTAGATGGGATGCAAGGGCAAGCCCTCGCCGTGCAACTTTCGCCCGATCTAATTCTCCTTGACCTGATGTTGCCCCAAGTGGATGGCTTCACCATTTGCCAACGCCTGCGGCGCGATCCGCGTACCCAAGATGTTCCGATTTTGATGCTGACGGCTCTGAGCCAAACCCATAACAAAGTGGAGGGGCTTAACGCGGGTGCCGATGACTACCTCACCAAGCCCTTTGAATTGGAGGAAATGCTGGCCCGGGTACGTGCTCTTTTGCGACGAGCCGATCGCATTCCGGCAACCGCAGGCCATCGTGAAATCCTCAGCTATGGGCCATTGACACTAGTGCCTGAACGATTTGAGGTCTCTTGGTTTGGCAAAATTATTAAGCTGACGCGCCTTGAATTTGAACTGCTGCACTGCCTGCTGCAACGCCACGGCCAAACCGTTTCCCCCAGTGAAATTCTCAAGGAAGTCTGGGGCTACGATCCCGACGATGACATTGAAACCATCCGTGTCCATATCCGCCACCTGCGGACAAAACTAGAACCGGATCCGCGGAATCCGCGCTATATCAAAACCGTCTATGGGGCTGGCTACTGTCTAGAACTGCCCAGTCAGATTGAGCCACCATCTGCATCCTAGGTTGGGTTGTTCGCAGTCGGTAGTTGTAGAGGCTTGAGGGGAACCGCTTGGGCAAAGACCTGCTCATTGATGGTTTCACCAATCTTGCTGAGGCGTTCTGCCACGGCTTGGCGAAAGCGAGTTTGTAGCTCGATCGCCAAACTAGAAAAGTCCGTGATGGCAGGGTTGAGGGTGAGGGTGTTCCCTGTTCGTGTTAGAATACCCGCTTTGACATAGTTGGCGATCGCCCGCTTAATCCCCTGCTGACCAATGCGCTGCTGCTGCCGACGAGCTTGCTCAAGAATAATATTTATCATTCTCTCAAAAGGGGCATTGCGGGGACGATGGGCAATTAACCACTGTCCCACCTGAGTCAGTAAAAAATCTGCCGCCACTTCATCGGCAAAGATACCACGGTAGATCGAGACGGTGTGAATGGTTTGGGGACTGGAGGTGCGCAGGGTGTAGCGCTCAGGTAGGTTATTGCGCCAGCAGAGAATCGTTCTACCCAATTGACCATTCACCGCAACGCCAATTTGTAACTGATGGTGTGTGGTTAAGTAGGCCACTAATTCAGAGGGCTTGCAAAAGCCAAATCGCAGCGGATCCAATTGGGGGGCAACGGATCTCATTTCTAAAAATACGGTATTAAAAACCATACCCCTAGCCAATTCTCGCCGTCTTGTTGCATCAGTGGTGTAGTAGGAGAATAGCTCCAAAAGTTTTTCAGTTTCCCGTTGTTGAATCGCCAATGGCGGAATTTGTTCATAGTTCAACGGCTCAATGGGAAGACGCCGAGGTGAGGATGGCGCGGTGCGATTTTCTGGATTGGGTTGACGCGGGGGAGGCGTGCCGTTTCTGCCATTGGTGGCGGGGGCAGAATGAATGAAGGGATTCTCAAGGAAAATAAATTGGTGGCACACCCGCTGAAAGCTATCACTGGCGGCGTTACGGTAGGCACAGCCAATCACGGTTTTACCGTAATCCCGCAGGCGCAGGGCAATGGAGCCAAAGCCACCATCCCCGGAGATGAGTACAAAAGTATTGATGTCGGGATGTTGGTAGGCTAGATCAATGGCATCAAGGGCAAGTTGAATGTCCGCTGCATTCCGCTGATTGTGATTGCGACCATAGACGCCAACCCGCTCGATTTGCGATCGCTCCAGTTGAGCATTGAGGGCTTGGAGAATTTGATTTTGCCAGTTTCCATAGGCACGCTGGATGGCGATTTCCCCGAGATCAATAGTGCTTTTAATTGCCTCCAGAACGTTGTCTAGGGAAACAAGCTCATTCACTTTGGCGGGGTCTAGTCGCTGCCCTTGGTTAAAGACTAAGTTTTCAATATCGTAGAGGACAGCGGTTTTTAGGGCAGTTGCTGGGGGTTGGGGTCTTTGCAGAAGGGTTTGAATGGTTTGCAGAGCGGCACTCTGGGCGTGAATGGCTTCAATGAGTGGCTCAAGTTGCTGCGCCGTCGCCGTGTTAACAGCAGCGTCCCTTTGATTGTCCTTGAGGGTTTCCAGCCTCTGCATGATCTCGTTGTGAATCGGGTTCAGGGCTTCAGGAAGTGCTTGGTGCAGTTGCTGTTCAAGGTCAGTGAGTTGTCGGCGTTGTTGTTCGAGTTCTCGCAGCAGAAGTGCTTTGAGTGCGGTGGTCTCTGGGGAGGAGCAGAGGAAGGTGTGAATGTCTCGAAGCAGGCGATCGCTACGGCGTTGGTTCTTTTCAATAAGGGGCGCACCCGCAAGGGCACCGATGCCACTCCCTAAAAGGGTTGCTAAGGGTTGTTGGGGTTGAATCAGTGTGGCAATACCACCGAGGGCGATCGCGCTAACAGGAGCAATGAACCAAAGCTCTGGCTTCATTCAAAATGTGATAGGAATTACACGAATTAGGAAAATATGATAGCAAAAAATGTTTAGACACTGAGTTGGGCTTGGCGCAGTTGGCCACAGGCGGCTTGCCGATCCAGACCCCGCGATCGCCGAATGCTGGCAGTAACCCCTAGGGCTTGCAGTTGGCTAAGAAATTGCCGCAAACGCTGCTCGGTGGGACGTTGATAGGCTGCCTCAGTAATGGGATTGTAGGGAATCAGATTGACATGACTCTGAAAGCCCCGCAATAGCTGCGCTAGCTCCTCGGCGTGCTGGGGGCGATCGTTGACTCCCGCCAGAACCGTATATTCAAAGGTGATGCGGCGCCCCGTTTGCTGCACATAGGCACGACAATCGGCAATCAGTTGGCTGAGGGGATAGTGCTTGGCGCTGGGAATGAGCTGCTCCCGTAGGCCTTGGTTGGGGGCATGGAGGCTGACGGCAAGGGTGATTTGCAATTGATATTGTGCCAGTCGCTGAATTTGTTGGGGAATACCAACCGTTGAGAGGGTAATGTGCCGCTGACCAATGCCAATATCGCGATTCAAGCAGGTGACCGCTGGGATAACAGCCGCTAAGTTTAAGAGTGGCTCTCCCATACCCATAAACACCACATGGCTGACGCGCCGCCTCATTTCACTCTGGATCGTTAGCACCTGATCGACGATTTCATGGCTCGCCAGATTGCGGCGATAGCCCCCTTTGCCCGTGGCACAAAAATCACAGGCCATTGGACAACCCACTTGGGAAGATACACACACCGTCAGGCGATCGCCACTGGGAATGCCCACCGTTTCAATGGTTTCGCCATCGGCTAAGGTCAACAGAAGCTTGACAGTGCCATCTTGGGCATCATGGCGATAGCGAACTTGAGAGCGGCCAATTTCTACCTCAGCGAGAGCGTCACGCCACTGCTTGGGAAAAACTGTAATCTCTTGGAGCGATCGCGCCCCCTTTTGATAGAGCCACTGATGCAATTGCTGTGCTCGATAGCTAGGTTGCCCTTGGGCTTCGACCCATGCTTTCAGTTCTGCTGCAGACTGTCCCAGCAGTGCCATAGTGTTCAACCGCTTTACTTTCCCTTGATCCTAACAAACTGCCAACCCGCTCTTTTCTGGAATAGGGGCACAAGAAAGAACGCTGAGGCGCTGGGACAATTGCTTTGCAGTTTTGCTAAGAGCAGTTAATCTTTCTCTTGCTGACGGGTCAGCAGCACTAAAATTTGCGAGACCCCAGAGAATGCCAGCTGAGTTTTGTCCAAGATTGTGGCGCATGCAAGCACCTCTGGACTCAAATATTCTCCGAACGCACCGATATTCAAATACAGCCCCTTGACTAGGTTTGAGAGTTTTTGTTAGATTTAGAGGTGCTTGAAAATCTCTGAACCTATTCCCCAGAGCGGGATTGACAACTGAATACTGGCCGAGGCTAAAAATTTTACAGTCACAAAAAAACAAAGTGCCTGAGGTGCTTGAAAAGTGACTGTGCTAAGCTAGTCCTAGAGGCATTTCTAGGGCGCCGCTGTGCCTCTACCTTTGATGCCGTAAGGCGTTGAGCACATTCGCTCCGCCAAGAAGCAAAAAACCAATTGGAATGTGCCTCTACCTTTGATGCCGTAAGGCGTTGAGCACGGGCAGCCGTTAATACCGTTTATGACTTAAAACAGTGCCTCTACCTTTGATGCCGTAAGGCGTTGAGCACATTAAGAAAGCTGTTTTGATCGCGGCTTTTAGGGCGGGTGCCTCTACCTTTGATGCCGTAAGGCGTTGAGCACACCAAGTAATTGAGAGTATTCAAAAGCTAACTGACGTGCCTCTACCTTTGATGCCGTAAGGCGTTGAGCACTCCCAAGATGACAAGTAGGTCAAGCATCCCTCAGGCAGTGCCTCTACCTTTGATGCCGTAAGGCGTTGAGCACACCAAGCAGATTGGAAGTTCCTTGCTCAAGAAGTGAGTGCCTCTACCTTTGATGCCGTAAGGCGTTGAGCACATTCCTGTCCCACATTCCGTGGGGCGCCTGATTCCGTGCCTCTACCTTTGATGCCGTAAGGCGTTGAGCACTAAATAAATGCGCGATATTCTAACGCGCCTAGTTGGATTGTGCCTCTACCTTTGATGCCGTAAGGCGTTGAGCACGGGACGGGACGGGGACAGAAACAGCAGGAAACAGGTGCCTCTACCTTTGATGCCGTAAGGCGTTGAGCACCTCGCGCGCCTCAAAATATCAATCACATCGAGGCGCTGAGTGCCTCTACCTTTGATGCCGTAAGGCGTTGAGCACTCGGTAAAACCGTCAAGGATACTGACGGTAATCTGTGCCTCTACCTTTGATGCCGTAAGGCGTTGAGCACACTTGTAGATCGTTATCTTTGAACATTTTGATCTTGTGCCTCTACCTTTGATGCCGTAAGGCGTTGAGCACTCCTGTAGGTAGTTGGGGTGAGGGGCTAGGTGAGTGGGTGCCTCTACCTTTGATGCCGTAAGGCGTTGAGCACATAAACCTATAAAACTTCTACATCCCTTTCTTGTGCCTCTACCTTTGATGCCGTAAGGCGTTGAGCACTTAACTAAGAAGGAGGACATTATGCTAAACAAATGTGCCTCTACCTTTGATGCCGTAAGGCGTTGAGCACGAATTAGGGCGTCCAGTAGGGAAGCAGTAGGGAATGTGCCTCTACCTTTGATGCCGTAAGGCGTTGAGCACCTTTCAACAATTGAGACTGGATTATTCTCATCAGGTGCCTCTACCTTTGATGCCGTAAGGCGTTGAGCACGCGTCCACAGGCGGGAATTTAGTAATCTCACGTGCAGTGCCTCTACCTTTGATGCCGTAAGGCGTTGAGCACGCGTCCACAGGCGGGAATTTAGTAATCTCACGTGCAGTGCCTCTACCTTTGATGCCGTAAGGCGTTGAGCACACCCATGCCATACACGATGTCCTTTACTTATAGAAGTGCCTCTACCTTTGATGCCGTAAGGCGTTGAGCACCCATGGCTGATAATTTCTTCAATCAGGTTAGTTGGTGCCTCTACCTTTGATGCCGTAAGGCGTTGAGCACAAGGCGCCAGAGGGTATGCACATTTATTCAAAGTTGTGCCTCTACCTTTGATGCCGTAAGGCGTTGAGCACGATGAAGTTGTTGGTGCTTTTCTCTACAAGGAAGCAAGTGCCTCTACCTTTGATGCCGTAAGGCGTTGAGCACTTTACCCTTAACTCATCCACTGTCTTTGGTCGTTTAGTGCCTCTACCTTTGATGCCGTAAGGCGTTGAGCACTATTATTCTGAAAATAAAACCTAGAACCTATAAAGTGCCTCTACCTTTGATGCCGTAAGGCGTTGAGCACTTTCTGCAGGAGCATTACATATTGTTGCTTCCAGAACGTGCCTCTACCTTTGATGCCGTAAGGCGTTGAGCACGAGCAAGTTAAGAATTATGTGGCTAGTACAATTGAGGTGCCTCTACCTTTGATGCCGTAAGGCGTTGAGCACTGAGTGGATGGATTTTACACCTCAGATAAATGTAAATGTGCCTCTACCTTTGATGCCGTAAGGCGTTGAGCACACATGGCTGCTTATGATTATGACTCGACAACTAATGGTGCCTCTACCTTTGATGCCGTAAGGCGTTGAGCACATCTTCTGGAAAATTATTCATTACCAGCGCAAAGGTGCCTCTACCTTTGATGCCGTAAGGCGTTGAGCACGATAAGCTGCTGACACTTCTTAAAGAAAGGCCTGATGTGCCTCTACCTTTGATGCCGTAAGGCGTTGAGCACGCTGGCCGATTCCCTACCGATTGCTGGCCGATTCGTGCCTCTACCTTTGATGCCGTAAGGCGTTGAGCACGTCGCAGGACGGTATAGATAACAAATGCGTTGGTACGTGCCTCTACCTTTGATGCCGTAAGGCGTTGAGCACTTTTTAGTAGTACGAGAGATTACATCGATGTGGAAGTGCCTCTACCTTTGATGCCGTAAGGCGTTGAGCACAAGAAAAGAAATAAAAGAAGGGTTGGAAAAACCCTTAGTGCCTCTACCTTTGATGCCGTAAGGCGTTGAGCACTTTCAACCACTCAAGATGTTGAAGTGGTTGAGAGTGCCTCTACCTTTGATGCCGTAAGGCGTTGAGCACCTTTTCGGGGAACTAAAATTCCCCAAAGTAAGAGAGGTGCCTCTACCTTTGATGCCGTAAGGCGTTGAGCACAGGATCTCTCTGTTCAATCTGCCGAGTTTGCTCAAGTGCCTCTACCTTTGATGCCGTAAGGCGTTGAGCACAGCTAATGCGCGGCTAAAAGCTATTGCAGATCAAGTGCCTCTACCTTTGATGCCGTAAGGCGTTGAGCACAAATTAAGGGCGATCAAGCACTGCTACAAGCGTGTGCCTCTACCTTTGATGCCGTAAGGCGTTGAGCACTTTCTATTGCAAATCAATATAATGCTCGTAAAATTAGTGCCTCTACCTTTGATGCCGTAAGGCGTTGAGCACAGTGCGGGGTCTTGACATAACTCAGCCAAAACACGGTGCCTCTACCTTTGATGCCGTAAGGCGTTGAGCACTAGAACTATTATCTGTTCGCTTAATGAAATCTGCCGTGCCTCTACCTTTGATGCCGTAAGGCGTTGAGCACAGCCTACCCATGCTGTGCTGGAACCGACAGGAGTCCACGTGCCTCTACCTTTGATGCCGTAAGGCGTTGAGCACACTATGAGGAGTGGATCTATGAAGGTAAAAGGATGGTGCCTCTACCTTTGATGCCGTAAGGCGTTGAGCACTTCTGGAGTTTGAATATACATATTCTTGGTTAGTGTGCCTCTACCTTTGATGCCGTAAGGCGTTGAGCACTCCAATTCACTGCGAGAGGCCGTCACTTGGCTTCTCGTGCCTCTACCTTTGATGCCGTAAGGCGTTGAGCACGTGGGTTCTGCCCCAAGTATTAAAAGCTAAATGGTGCCTCTACCTTTGATGCCGTAAGGCGTTGAGCACTCGGCGCGATAGTTGGCCAGCCAGTGCCGGATTATGTGCCTCTACCTTTGATGCCGTAAGGCGTTGAGCACTAGATGCAGATATTGAAACTTCTGGAGAGGTAAGTGCCTCTACCTTTGATGCCGTAAGGCGTTGAGCACTAATTCAAACTCATAATGAATGACTGTGGAGAAAGTGAGTGCCTCTACCTTTGATGCCGTAAGGCGTTGAGCACTAAGTTTTCTGAAGACAGGTTTAAGATTTCATTAGGGTGCCTCTACCTTTGATGCCGTAAGGCGTTGAGCACTTAGCTGACTATGTGGACATTGCAACTAAACCTGTGCGGGTGCCTCTACCTTTGATGCCGTAAGGCGTTGAGCACACTATGAGGAGTGGATTTATGAAGGTAAAAGGATGTGCCTCTACCTTTGATGCCGTAAGGCGTTGAGCACTAAATAGCGAAAGTTAGAGTGCTCAGCCTAAAACGTGCCTCTACCTTTGATGCCGTAAGGCGTTGAGCACGAGACAAGGCCAGCCCCATTAACTTAACCAAGTCTGTGCCTCTACCTTTGATGCCGTAAGGCGTTGAGCACTCCAAACGGGTTTTTATCCCGCTTGGTTTTCTGTTTGTGCCTCTACCTTTGATGCCGTAAGGCGTTGAGCACGTCGCCCTACTGGTCGCCTTTTTCTTACTGGCCGCCGTGCCTCTACCTTTGATGCCGTAAGGCGTTGAGCACGTATCGACAAAGTTGGGTGTGTTTACCTGAAACCCGTGCCTCTACCTTTGATGCCGTAAGGCGTTGAGCACTTGGAATCAACCTTATGTTGCTTTAGATGCTAGTCGTGCCTCTACCTTTGATGCCGTAAGGCGTTGAGCACTGGATTCGCTCGGCAGCAGGGGCGGGAACTCGCATCACCCTTGATTTGCCGATGCCGTCAACAGTTGTTGCAGGTACATCTGTGCAGGGGAATAGTCAGGGTTAAATTCAAGGGTCTTTTGAAAATAGGCGATGGCGCGATCGCGCTCCTGAAGGGTCATGTAGGTAAAACCTAGACTATAGGCAGGTTGGGTGGTCATCCACTGGCGATCGAAGGGTTCAGCGCGATCGTAGGTTCCCTGCTCAAAGAGATCTAAACAGCGGTGAAAGTAGGGCAGTGCTCCGCGATGTAGACCCAATTCAAAGATGAGTAACCCCGCCACATAGAGCAGGGGCGGATAGCGATCAAAGAAGCGTAGGCCATAGCTGAGGTAATACTGAGCCGTTTCGTAGTCCTTGGCCTCAAAGGCGCGGTAGCTCACCCAAAAAAGGAGATGACGCAGCCATGTGGTGTCCTTCGGCAAAACTCCCTGTTCGACGGCAGGGGCAATTTGCTCAAGGGCTTGTTCATACCATGTTTGGGCGCGATCGCCATCGCCACAGGCGGCATAGTGATCCCCAAGACACACCAAGTTTTGCAGTCGGCGATCGCCCTGCTGCACCATTTTTTCGAGGATGGGGATATTGCGATCGCGAAGCTTTGCCAGAAACTGATCTGGCGTCTGTTGGTTGTGGTGAATGAGATAGACCCCCTGCAACTGACCCACCACTGCCTGCCGCTCCCGATAGTACAGTTGCTCATGGAGTGCCCCGGCAAAGTGAAGATCAGGAAAACGGCGGCCAAAGCGGACATTCCAAAACTCACTCCAGTTGAGATCCCTCGCCTGTTCACGACGCAGCAGACTCCACTGATTGATAATATGTGCACTTGCAGCGGTCAATTGGTCTCGCCATTGGGGATCCGTAACCACCAATTCTTCATCGGCATCAATGTAAAAGACCCACTCCCCGCTTGCGTGGGCTAGGGAGGCATTGCGAGCGGCGGCAAAATCCGCTTGCCAGACAACGGCATGGACATGGGGAGTAAATTCGTGGGCAATGGCGATCGTCTCATCGGTGGAACCCGTGTCCACAACAATGATTTCATCCACCCAAGGCCGCACCGACTGCAAGCAGCGCCGTAATTGATGGGCTTCGTTTTTGACAATCATGCACAGAGACAGCAGGGGAGCCATAGCAGCGAAGGCACTACAGCCGTTTGAGATACTTGGCTTCCAGCAAAAAGGCACCCCGCTCTAGGCGCACGACCCAATAGTTCCCCGGTTGCTGGCCGAGGATCACCCCTTCTTCACCGAGGGTGAGGATACTGGCGGGACGCAACATTGGCATTGGCTCCGCTGTTTTCACATAGGGGGGCAGTTCCACAAGGCGAACGCGATCGCCCACCGCAAAGGCTTCTTCCATTCCCACCAAAGGATGCTTGAAATTGGTAATACTGATAACACAATCTAATATACCGCCTCGACCTGTAGCGCTTTTGTCAAAAGTTTTAGAGTGTCTTCAAGTAGCTTAATAGGTCGGCCATGTCTTGGGGTTGGGCTTGAAACTTGGGCATGGGAGGGGTATTGCCACTGATAATTTGCTGGATGAGTTTTGTTTGCGATCGGCGGTGGCTAATCTGCACAAGGCTAGGGCCCACTTCGCCCTTGCCATCAATGCCATGACAACCCGCACAATTGAGAATAAAAATTTGCTCGCCGCGACTCGGATCGCCCACCGCCGCCCGTACCGATTGAATGTAGGGATCCCGCAGGGGCAATAGCAGAGAAACCCCCCAACCGCCACCCACCACCAGCACGACCAAGACAGGCAGCAGCCAGCGCCATACCGTTGATCGAACCCCAACCGTGTTGACTAAACTCATTCACTTATCGGGAAAGATTAAAAATTGTTTATTATTGTTACAACTGCATTCTAAACCCTGCACTCAGCCAGATTCAAGCCACTAAGTAAAAATTCCTAAACTGCGGTGCCATTGCCCTGAAAGCGATGATAGACCGTGCACAGGGCTGCGCGATCGCCGACATTGCCGGGGAACAGCACCACTGGTAATGCGGGAAAACGGGGATGATCAGCACCCGTGCGCACCACGGAGCAGCCCGGAATCACTTGCCCCAAGAGGCGAACCGTGGCTAAGTTTAAGCCCTTACTCAGCACATCGTTGGAGGTGATGCCCCCCTTGCTGATCAGATAGCGCAAATCGGCGGGCAACTGCTGGACGATCGCCATCAGCACTTCCGAGACTCGCTGCCCAAAGGCTAACCGTGTCACTGCATCCGCGAAGGTGAGTTCCTCACGACTGGTAAAGATGACGGGGGTTTTCTCACTGGCGATCGCCTGATCCACTGCCGCCAAGACTTCGTTGATGATGTCAGGTTCAGCCGCCCCACTGTCGCGCAATCGAGCCACGGGCACTTCAATGGGAAACACATCGGGTTCCGCCAACAGAGCAGTTAGTTGTTCAGTGGTTTTGCGCACGTGGGAACCCACTAAAACCACACCATAACGACCCGGTCGGCAATAGGTGGCCATTGCCTCTGGGGGGGTGGGTTGGGGGGGCAATTGTGCGAGGGCAGTCAGTAAACTGGCAGCACTGCGGAACAAAAAGCGTTTTCCTTCACTGGCCACCTCAAGCACTGCTGCTGCAAATTGGTCTAAATCCTCTTGGCTCTCAGCATCCACCACCCCGCAGACATTGCCTTGTAACTGGGTCAAGCGGCTGCGCAGGGTCTCTGGATTGCGCACATCGGCAAGGACAAAACGCTCTACGGCTGCGGCGGGGATGCGCCCTTGGGTCTTTTCGGCCACATAGTCGGGTAAGTAGCTGTGGTGATAGCCAAAGACGGAATCGCGGGCAAACTCCGTTTCATGGACGGGCACCGGCTGACCTGCAACCAGCAGATAGTGCTGGCTATCACGGGTAATGCGCCCCCCCTCCAGAAAGGCAGGCACCAGAAAGTGGGCATCAAAGGGTCCCAGTTCAGCGGCAATCACGTCGGTTTCAAGGGGGTAGTGGCCGCGTAGGGTGGAGTCGGAACGGCTGACAACCATGTAATCGGTGGTGCCGGTTTGGGCGATCGCTGCCTTCAAATGACAGCAGACGGTGCGCGTGACCTCCGCTGCGATTTCTGCTGGCAAAGCACGGGTATTGGTGAGGATAAAGAAAATGGGCACAGGATCGGTGAGGCCACGACAGAGGGTATCCACATCCCAGCGGCTCAACAGCAGGCAACTGTGCACCGTTTGCGAACCGGTGGGGTCATCATCTAGGACAATAATTTTTGGGCGCGTCACCGCGGGCATCTCCGACACTCTTTCGTTTGCAGTTTATCATTGGGGCGATCGCTCTCCTGAAGGAAGAACCATTGCAGTCTCCTATTGGCTTGCCAAAGCCCTCCTGAGTAAGCCGGGTTTTGGGTACAAAGGGCGCAGACTTAGACGCTGAAATACTTGGCGGTGGGATGGTAGCAGATGATCGCCGTGGTGGATTGCTCAGGGTAGAGTTGTTCACTCTCGTCCATGTACATCCCCATGCGATCGCTCTCGAGGAGTCGCAGCAACGTATATTGATCCTGCATATTCGGGCAGGCAGGATAGCCAAAGCTATAGCGGGAGCCTTGGTAGCGCTGGGCAAGAATATCGCGAATCGACTCTGGATCGGGAGTGCAGCCCAATTCACGGCGAATGCGGGCATGACACCACTCTGCGAGGGCTTCCGCCGTTTGCACCGCCATGCCGTGGAAGTAGAGGTAGTCACTGTATTGATTGGCCGCAAATAGCTCCTGCGCCACTTGGGTAGCAATTTCACCAACGGTTACCGCCTGCATGGGAAAGACATCAATGATGCCTGATGCCACAGGGGCAAAAAAGTCGGCAATACAGAGGCGACGCCCCCTCTTTTGGCGAGGGAAGGTAAACTGGGCGATCGCCCGCTCAGGGACGCAGGCACTTTTGTCACCAACCCGCTGCGGATCGTAGAGATAGACCGTGTTACCCTCACTTTGGCAGGGGAAGTAGCCATAAATCAGTTCAGGATGGAGTAGGTTTTCCGCAAGGATGCGCTGTTTCCACTCCTCAAGGATGGGATAGACCTTCTCGGCAAGGAAGGCATCATAGGTGGCACGGTCTTGATCCTTGGGTTTGCGAAACTGCCACTGACCCGCAATCAGGGCTTGGAGATCCAGATAGGCAAAGACCTCAGAAAGGGGAATCTGATCCGCCTTGAGGTGACGAATGCCCCAGAAGGGGGGTGTGGGGCGGGGAATCTCCAGCGCAACAGCGTCAGAACGGCGTGTATCTACTACTTCTGGCGTTTCGGGTTCAGTCACCGAGGGCGGGGCTGGTGTGGCCTCTGCCTCTGGGGGAGAGACCGTTGTGCCATCCAAAAATCCTTGGCGATCGTCCCACTGCCCTGCGGCCTTGGCACTCATCAGCCGATCCATAAAGTGCAAATCGGCAAAGGCATCCTTGCCGTAGATCACTTGACCGTGGTAGGTGGCGCGGCAATCCTCGTAGACAAATTTGGGTGTGAGGGCTGCCCCCCCTAGAATCACGGGAACGGTAATGCCCCGCTCATTAAAGATCTCCAGATTTTCCTTCATAAAGGCGGTGGATTTCACTAAAAGGCCGCTCATGGCAATGCAGTCTGCCTGATGTTCTTTGTAGGCTTGGATGATATTTTCAACGGGTTGCTTAATCCCCAAGTTAATCACCCGATAGCCATTGTTGGTGAGGATAATATCCACCAAGTTTTTGCCAATATCATGGACATCGCCTTTGACGGTGGCAATCACAACCGTGCCCTTGGCCGTGTCCCCCGTGGCCGATTTTTCCATAAAGGGTTCGAGGTAGGCAACGGCGGCCTTCATCGTTTCTGCGGACTGCAAGACAAAGGGCAGTTGCATCTGCCCAGTGCCAAAACGTTCGCCCACCACCTTCATGCCATCGAGCAAGAAGGTATTGATAATTTCAAGGGGGGCATAGGTTTCAAGAGCTTTGGCGAGGGTGTCCTCAAGACCAAGGCGATCGCCATCAATAATGTGGCGCTTTAGCCGCTCCTCAATGGGCAGGTTCTCCACCTGTGAGCGATCTGGTTTTGTGGTTTTGCCCTCAAAGAGACGGGTCAGTTCGGCAAGGGGGTCATAGACACACACGTCCCCCTCAAAGCGCCGCCGATCATAGATCAGATCACGGCAGACTTCTTGGTGCTCTGGCTCAATTTTGGCCAAGGGCAGAATCTTGGCAGCACTGACAATGGCAGCATCCATGCCCGCCTGCATCGCCTCATGGAGAAACATCGAGTTCAGGACTTGCCGCGCCGCTGGATTTAACCCAAAGGAGATATTCGAGACCCCCAGCAAAATATGACAGCCGGGGAGTTCAGCGCGGATACGGCGAATGGCGGCAATGGTTTCCCGACCGTTGACCCGATCCTCCTCAATCCCTGTGGAAATCGGCAGTGCCAAAGGGTCAAAGAAAATCTCGTAGGGGGGAATGCCGTAGTCAAGGGCGGCTTTATAAGCCCGTTCAGCAATGGCAAACTTTTTCTCAGCCGTTCGTGCCATCCCCTCTTCATCAATCGTGCCGACCACAACGCCAGCGCCGTAGGTTTTTGCCAGTTCCAAAACTTTGTAAAAGCGGGGTTCACCATCCTCGAAGTTAGTGGAGTTGAGCAGGCATTTGCCCCCCGCCACTTTGAGTCCCGCTTCCATCTTTTGCCACTCCGTAGAGTCAAGCATCAGGGGCAGGGTGACATTGGTAACCAACCGCGACACCAACTCGTGCATATCCCGCACGCCATCGCGCCCCACATAGTCCACATTGACATCAAGGATGTGGGCACCTTCACGCACTTGGGCACGGGCAAGGGCAACGAGGCCATCCCAATCTTCGGCATTGAGGAGATCGCGGCATTTTTTCGAGCCACTGGCATTGAGCCGCTCACCAATAATCAGGAAGGAATTCTCTTGGTCGTAGGGCTGCGGGCTGTAAATCGAAGCAGCCGCGGGAATCCGTTGGGGCGATCTCGCCTTGGGGGTCAAGGTCGCTGCAATCTCCGCCAGAGCAGCAATGTGATCCGGTCGAGTGCCACAACAGCCGCCAATCACTTGCACCCCAAAGTCCTCGACAAAGCGGGTCAGAGCCAGCCGCAATTCCATCGGCGTTAATTTGTAGTAGGCACAACCACCAATGTTCTCAGGCAAGCCGGCGTTGGGAATGCAGGAAATCACAAAGGGGGAGTGCTGCGAGAGGTAGCGGATATGCTCCGTCATCAGGTCAGGCCCCGTGGCGCAGTTGAGTCCCAAAATATCAATGGGATAGGGTTCCAGAATCGTCAGGGCAGCACCAATTTCCGAGCCAACCAGCATCGTGCCCTGCTGCTCCATCGTCACGGAAACCATCAGCGGTCGGCGTTCTCCCCGCTCCCGAAAGACGGCTATCACCCCATTGAGGGCGGCTTTGATTTGCAGCACGTCTTGGCAGGTTTCAATAATAAATAGGTCAACCCCACCGTCAAAGAGGCCCGCCGCTTGCTCGCGAAAGGCAGTGTAGAGGGTGTCGTAGTCAATGTGGCCAAGGGTGGGGAGTTTGGTGCCGGGACCCATCGAGCCAGCAACAAAGCGGGGTTTTTCGGGGGTGCTAAATTCGGCGGCCACGGACTTGGCCAGTTCGGCGGCTTTCTTGCTAATTTCGTAGGCGCGATCGCCCAAATTGTATTCACTAAGAACAATCGAGGATGAGCCAAAGGTATCCGTTTCAATGACATCCGCCCCCGCTGCCAAAAAATCGCGATGCACCTTGGCCACCGCCTCTGGCTTGCTGATCACCAGATATTCATTGCAGCCTTCGTACGCCTTGCCACCAAAGTCCTCTGCCGTCAGGTTTTGCGCCTGAAGATTCGTGCCCATTGCGCCATCAAAGACAATGACACGCCGCGGTTCTGCATGGAGATACTCAAGAAACGACATAGACATCCACCAAGGCCAGCCGATTTGCACCAGAGGGTTCTTCTGATTTTAATCTCTCCGGGAGCGGTACAGCCCTTTGCTCACGGATGAAACTGACAGCTCGGCCTTGACACTTCTTGGGACAAAAAAATTAGGGGTGCAGAAAAAATAGAATTCAACACCCCCCTTCAAAAAACTGAGTACTCAGCCTGTTTTTGATGACAGTATTTCTCTGTTCTTGCTATGTTAGACAAAAAGTCCTACTGCCATCGTAGCATACTTGACAGCCTTCATCGCGTATGTAACAGCCTTGAAGATCGTCTCAATGAACACAAAGAATCCAAACATTGGTTACCTCCTTGAAGAAGTCTTTCTAATTAATTTTCATGTTAGCAGGATTCACTAAAATCATTGAATCCTGTAATAAAGCTTAACTTTCTGCCAAAACCAATGCCGACCCATGGCTGTTAAAAAATCGTCGTCGTCAGCGGCATAGCCTTAAGACAAATATGCAAACGGACGAGTTGGGGGCGTTCGTCTGAATTGGGGAAATGGCACCCTAGTCCATCCTTTGAATCGTCGGCAGAGAAAATTGACTAGCGTAACGCATCCCTCCCCGGAGAGTGTGCGGTCTGGGAGGCGGCTAATTCTTGAGCCAACAGTTGCTGGTAAATCTCTTCGAGGTGGGGTGTGATCAGGTTGCTTTCAAGGCCGTAGCCCAGACTAGTCCATGTATCCGACAGTAGGGCAAAAACTTCCTGTACTCGACCTTCCCGCAACAGTTGGGGAATATCGGCATTCCAAGCGGCCGGATCTGTCAGCCAGCGATAGACCACCTGATCTTGATACTCTGGGGCAAAGCTATAGCCCTGCCAAAACCAGCTCGGCGGTTGGGGATGATAGCGGGCGGCTTTTTCTGCCCAAGTGGTGGTGAGAAATTGATAGCGGCCTGCGGCGGTGGTACATAGGTGCTGATTGGGACCGCGGCGAATGGGAATACAGCGATCGGGATGCTGGCTGAGGTCTTGGACGTGTTCGCCACCATAGAGCAGGGTGTAGGGATTGGCGTCATTGGCCTCACTGGCAGAAATGGTGCGCATCAGCGCCCGCACATAGGGATCACCTCCCTGCATGACTAAGGGGGCAATTTGACCCGGCTGCCAGCGGTACCAGTACCACCAGAGGGCACTTGAACGCGACCCAAAAAAGAAATAGCCCATGCCCACCAGAAGAGCGATCGCCAGCAACCAACGGGAAAACCGCACCAACTGATCCTCACACTGCCGCAATTGAGCGGAATAACTCTGGATAGGCGGCTGGGGTTTGATCAGGACGGCTGACCACCTCAAAAATTTTGTTGTAGGCACTCGGCTCGCCCAAGGCTGCCACACAGATTTCCGCCACCCGCGATCGCGCGATACTCCCCTCAAAGAGGGTATCTGCTGGGGCAATGATCGGAAAGCCACCGTCATCGGTTTCCTTTAGCCCCCCCGGCCGCACAATCGTGTAAGTTAGACCGCTTTCTTGGAGATAACGTTCTGCCTGCTGCTTCCAATACAAAATCAGCCAAAAAAGATTCAGAGGATGGAAAAATTGCGAGACACACAGCGACGAGACGAGAATAAACTGCTGCACATGGGCAGCTTTGGCGGCATCCACCAGATTCTTGGTGCCCAGATAATCCACACTTAGGGGTTCCAAGGGGTTGAGGCTGGGGCTGGCTCCCGTGGCACAGATGACTGCTTCACACTCTTTGAGCGCTGGGGGCAGCGTCTGCGGCTGGGTCACATCAGCGGTGCGAATCTCTACCGTTGGCCAGCGCCCTTGGGCTTTGGCGGGATTGCGCACAACAGCGATCGCCTGATGCTCAGACGCTTGTAGGGCACTCACAATGCGATGACCTGTGCGACCTGTGGCACCAACCACGGCAACTTTCACAAGCTGTTCCTCCGATGGCAACGCCTTTGATCATAGGGGAATATCCCAGTCTTCTTCATCCTCTGGGGGAGCGTCCTTGGGGGGTGGCGGCGTCAGAATGCGGTATTCGGCATCCACAACCTCTTCTGGGGGCGGTGGGGCTTTGGCGGTGGCTTTGCGGGAAGGGCGATATTGGTACGAGTAGGTCGTGCGGGGGCGATCTTGAATCTCTGGTTCGCGGGGAGCTGACTCAGGCTCGCTAAACCAATCCTCCACATCGCTGGTATCGATCTCTGGTTCATCCTCCGGCGGACGCATCGAGGCATCCAGTTCTGGTTCAGGGGGTTGCGATCGCGGGGTTGGCCGCGCTACTGGCGCTGGCGCTTCTGCGGTTAGCCAGAGTAAACACTGCCCCGCCACGATTCCTGAGAGGGCTGCCACCACAATCCAAGCAGCAAGGGGGAGCGCCGGAGTTTGCTGTCCCAAAAAGCGCAGGGAGACCAGCGGCTGCCAATTTTGGACGACCAGTGTCGTGAGCAGGGCGATCGCCCCCAGATAAATCCAAGCGCGCATTAGGAAAGGGGTCCTTGCCAACGTTGCAGCGGCACACAATCTAACCCTAACTGATCAAAGGCACGGGCGATGACAAAATCCACCAGATCCTCAATGGTCTGCGGCCGGTGATACCACGCAGGGATGGCGGGTACAATTCGCGCCCCGGCCATTGCCAATTGGGTGAGGTTTTGCAGGTGAATCAGACTAAAAGGCGTTTCGCGGGGCACCAGCACTAATGGACGGTGTTCCTTGAGGTGGACATCCGCCACCCGCTCTAGGAGATCTGAACTCAGGCCTGCCGCCAACTTAGCGACCGTACTCATACTACAGGGGAGAATCACCATGCCCAAGGTGCGAAAGGAACCGCTGGCGATCGCTGCTGCCACATCCGTTGGCCGATGACAGGTGAGGGAACCTTCCCAGACTTGCGCCTGTTCGCGCCAAAACAGTTCCTGCTTATCGGGCTGAATCGGCAGGGTGAGGCCATATTCTGCTTGCCACACCTGATGCACGGCCTTTGATGCCACTAATTGAATAGGATAGTCCGCTCGTAATAGAAATTTAATGGCACGCACTGCGTAAATCAGACCAGACGCACCCGTTACACCCAAAACAATTGGCAAAGAAGAGGAGGTCACAACCGCGATCACCAAACAAAACCGTTATAAGGTTAACAAAGTTAGGGCAACCACCCCCTTTTGATGCACTGCAATCCCGCCCAACGCGACTTGGTAAATGCCCATGACAGCGCCTGACCCTGCATTTTCTTCCCCCAGTGAGTGGGCAGCCGTCTCTCCCGAAGTGCTCGGGGAGTTATTTGATGCGGCCTTGTTGGAGGGACTCGTGAGTAGTGAAACCCCAGACTTAGAAGCACTGTTTCAAGATTTGACTCCCCTCGATCTCAAACCAGCAGCGGGTGCGATCGCCCCCGAACAGTGGCAACAACTGCAAGCCCAACACCAGCAAATTACCCAGCACCTTGAGGAAACCCTGACCTATCTTGCCAAGGTGAAAGCATTGGCCTACCAGCTTCAGGCCGTGGCCAGTGAGTTTGTGCCCACCCCCAAGTATCGGCGCCGCCAACCGCCCCCTCCCCATCCCTTGGAATATCTCACGGCTGAACTCCTGCGGGCGATCGCCCACACCCAAGCCAGTTTAGAACCGGTCTATGAACCCCTCCATCAACTGGGGGAAACCCTCAATGGTACCTCGACGCCACAGATTAGTGAATTTCCCCTAGAGCCTTAGTTAGGGGGCATGCGTGGCGGCTCCAATTGCGGTTCACTGGGGATGCTACTGGGGGGTGTCGGTATCGGCTCAGGACTGGGCAGGCTTTCTGGAGTGGGAACTGGGGTTGGACTGGGTTCCGCGGTGGGTGTTGGTGTGGGTGTCGGAGTGATTGTAGGTTGAGGCTTCGGCGTGGAGGCTTTAACTGCCAGTTGCAGCAGTTCCGGCACAGTGACAAAGCGATAACCTTTTTGCCGCAGGCGACGAATCAGCGTGGGGAGAGCTTTGCGGGTAGTGGCGCGATCGCCGCCGCCATCGTGGAGCAAAATAATACTACCCGGCTTCACTTCCTTAAGGGTGCGCTCAACAATGTCCGCTGCTGTGGTGTTGGGGCGGGTGTCGTGGGTATCCACCGACCACAGGATGATGGCGTAGTTTTTCGACTTGGCATAATCCACTAGCCCCGTGGTCAGATTGCCCCCCGGTGGCCGAAACAGGCGCGTTTGCGCTTGGCTTTGCTTGGCAATGAGCGCAGAGGTGTTTTCAATTTCTTGCTTGGCGACTTCAGGATCAACGGGCTGATAGGGATGACTCCAACTATGGTTGCCAACGGCATGACCGGCTTTGACAATGTCAGCAATGATATTGGGGTACATGAGGGCGTGCTTGCCAAGAACAAAAAATGTGGCCTTGACCTCCTCCTCCTTGAGAATTTGCAGCACTTGGCGGGTTGAGGTTCCCCAAGGGCCATCATCAAAGGTCAGCGCCACCACTTTTTCGGGCTTCAAGGGTTTGACTTGATAGACCAACTGCCCCCAAAATTTGCTAGGACTGAGAAAGCGTGGCACATCCGCTGCTAGCGTTGCCGATGCTGCAAACAAGGCCAAGACCACCGACAGGTGCCACTGCCGTCCCATGGATACTCCTTGAGCGATGGTGACTTAGGGGGCGATCGGCGTTAGCTCCTTCAGCAGTGGAAATCCTAGGGCTTCCCGTTGTTGGACATAGGCTTGGGCGACGCGCCGTGCCAGTCCCCGAATGCGACCAATGTAGCGCGTGCGCTCTGCCACCGAAATCACACCACGGGCATCCAGCAGGTTAAAGGTGTGGGAACACTTGAGCACATAATCCAAGCTGGGTAGTACCAACTGCTTTTCCAGAAGCTGCTCCGCCTCCTGCTGGTAGAGACTAAAAAGGGTGAACAATCGTTCCGGGTCAGAGGCTTCAAAGTTGTACGTGGATTGCTCGATTTCCCCTTGGAGATGGACATCGCCATAGGTGAGCGTGGGGTTCCAACGAATGCTGGCGATCGCATCCACCTCTTGGAGGTACATGGTCAACCGTTCCAAACCATAGGTAATTTCAATGGAGACCGGCCGACAATCTAAGCCACCACACTGCTGGAAATAGGTAAACTGCGTTACCTCCATGCCATCGAGCCAGACCTCCCAGCCCACCCCCCATGCGCCAACGGCCGCATCCTCCCAGTTGTCTTCAACAAAGCGAATGTCATGCTCCTGGGGGCGAATGCCAAGGGCACGCAGCGACTCCAAATAGATTTCTTGGATATTGTCAGGAGAGGGCTTAATCAGCACTTGGTACTGGTAGTAGTACTGATAGCGGTTAGGATTCTCGCCATAGCGGCCATCCCCCGGTCGGCGACAGGGTTCGACATAGGCCACTGCCCAAGGCTCAGGGCCGAGGGCACGCAAAAAGGTATGGGGGCTTTTGGTACCGGCGCCCTTTTCCACATCGTAGGGCTGGGCAATCAGGCATCCCTGAGCCGCCCAAAATTGGTGCAGTGTGGCAATAACGTCCTGAAAGTACATGGGCTTAGATGTGGATGCCGCACTCGGTTTTGCCCATGCCACGCCAGCGACCCGCCCGTTCGTCTTCCCCTTCGGCTACAGGGGTAGTGAGGGGTTCATCGCCAATGCTGGCATAGCCGCGATCGTGGAGGGGATTGTAAATTACTCCGTGCTCCATCACGTAGGTCCATGTTTGTTTGCGTGTCCAAGCAGCGAGGGGATTAATTTTCAGACGACCCTGCTTGTCCAGTTCCACGTAGGGCATATTGGCACGGGTGACCGCTTGATCGCGACGCCGTCCCGTAATCCAAGCCACCGTATTCAGTTCTGCTAAGCCCCGTTGCAGTGGTTCAATTTTAGTAAGATGGTGAAACTGCTCAACATTGGTTTCCCAAAGCTTGTCGCCATAGCGAGCAGCAAAGGCCTCACGACTGTCCACATCGGGGGTTTTATAGGTGCGCAAATCCAGACCATATTTTTCCTTGGCCTGCTGCACAAATTCAAGGGTTTCTGGAAAGTGATGCAGCGTATCCAAAAAGAGAACAGGCACCGGCGGATTGGGGCGTAGATCACGGTAGAGCAAATCCGTAATCATCATGTCATCGACATTAAAGGCACTGGTCTGCACCAGCCCTTGGGGAATTTCAGCCACTGCCCACGCTAGAATTTCGCGGGGATGTGCTCCCTCAAAGCGTTGGTTGAGGGCGTCGAGGTCAAAGGATACGGATGCAGACATAGGAGGTGTTAGCACGGTTTTAGAAAGCATTCTTTAGCTTACCAAAGAATTGGGTCTAAAGCCCCGCCCTGCGACTCGCGATCGCCCCCCTTCCAACAATTTCTCCAACTTTGACACTAGCGAGGCATTGGGTACCCTTCAATCCAAGTCATGCCAGCATTTTTGGAAGTCGCATTATAAGACCACGTTTGCGGGCTGGAGGTCAACACTGCATACCGCCCCGGCGCTACCACAATTTCGGGTTGCACGACCCAATAGTAGCGATCTTCCAGCCGTGCAGGCCATGTGCCCACCACTTGCCGCGTTTCCACATTTCAGAGCATCACTTGTCCAGCAGGGGCACCCCGACCACCGTTCCAGTGATAGGTAGTAATTTTACTAAAGTGATAGGGGCGATCGAGTACTAGAATCCGTGCTTCAGGAGGACAGCTGGCAACGGCATGGGGATTGTTGTTGGAGAAGACAATTCTTGGTGTCATTTGGGGTGGGTGACTATAGGTGGGGGTTGGTGCCGCTGGCCGAGTCACCGTAGAATCAGGTTCCACTGTAAAGGAGGTAACGACCCGTTGGGCTGCTTGCCCACCGCCTGCTTGGCGCACGCAAGGAGAATCAATCAAAACTTGGAAATAGTACATTTCCCTTGAGGTTAAGTGCCAGATATTGACACGATGCATTGGTACACCCTCTTGATAGTTCCTCACTTCTCGTCCCCCTTGGTACACGGTACTAGAGATCGTTTTAATATCTGGGCTGTGGTTCAGCAATTAACCAGTAGCGGTATAGCGTGCCATGCGCACTGGGTGACGAACTACATAGTTGAGGGCAAGGTAAGGCGTTTTATCGGTGACCTGCTTCAGGTAGGCGGGGCCTTGAACTTTGAACCATCCTTCCTTGGGCTGACTACAGTTTTGCCAGCCAGCGATCGCTGGCCAGTTAACCTCTAAGCGAAAATTGACGGGGTTGGCGAGTCCTTGGGGAACAACAACAAGACCCATGCCTAGCAACAGCGTCAGCGCTGACTTAAAGTGGATATTTAACATTGCCCTGCCTCCCTAAATAATTCCTCAATAGTGAATAGCTAATTGAAAACAGCCCCAAAGTGACTGAAATTGAAATAATAATTAACTACAAAAAATCAAAAAATAATTGCTTCTAAAGTCCTTTTCTAAAATGTTGGTTACTGATAATTAGTTTCTATCTCTTTGAAAAGGTTTCTAAATCGCTACTACAATGCTAGCATTGTGTCAAATTTACCAAGAATAAGGCATTGAAAAACTTAATATCCTTCCCCTGATTAGAGGTTTTTCCCGTTCCATCGTTACAGTTTGGCTTTGCCCAACTCAGCCGTCAGATGAATGCCTTTATCTGTCCACTGGTGCATCAATGGAGCCGACAATGTGTCTTTTCATCCGCCTAAAGTCATTAAAGAGGGATATTCCTAATAGACGCGACCTAAGGGGGGTGTCCAAGGGGTCTCCGGTGTTGTGACTACCGACAGGAGGCTGCCAATGCCTTCAATTTCGACGCGCACGCGATCGCCCACCTGTAATGCACCAATTCCTGCGGGTGTCCCCGTCAATACCACATCCCCCGGCAGCAGTGTCATCACATAGCTAATGAAACTCACCAACTTGGCGGGTGAGAAAACCATTTGATCAATCGTTGCTGATTGGACGGGTTGCGCGGCCTCATTAATAAAGGTTTGCAACCGCGCATCGCTAGGAACCTCTCGCACAATCCAAGGCCCTAGGGGGCAAAAGGTGTCAAACCCCTTAGCCCGTGTCCATTGTTGCTCCCGCTGCTGCAGATCCCGAGCCGTGACATCGTTGGCGATCGTGTAACCCCAAATATGCTCAAGAGCTTCATTTTCAGGGCAGGCACGGGTACGACGACCAATGACCACCGCCAATTCCCCCTCATAGTCCACCCGCTTTACTTGGGGCGGATACCAAATGGGACAGCCGGGGGCTTGAACCGTTGTCGGCGGCTTTAGAAAAATCAATGGCTCAGGGGGCACACTATCGCCCATTTCGGCAGCGTGCTTCACATAGTTGCGTCCGACAGCAACAATTTTTGAGGGGGAGCAGGGAGCCAGCAGTTGATAGCTATCGGGACTGAGGACTTGGTTCGTGGGTTGGCCATGGAGCCACGGTGCCGCATCCCAAATCATCACTTCGCGGTTGAGTTGCAGTGTGCCGTAATGAATCTGTCCCCCCGTGGTCTGTACCCGCACAAACCGTTCCACCATAGTGAATTAGTCCCCTCTTTTCCTTGCCAAGAATGGCAAACTGCAGTGCTAGAATTATAAAGCCTTGCTTTTTGCATCCGTCAAAAGGCCATTTGTCCAAAGGGAGTTGACCTCAATGATTACACGGAACTACGAAACGCTCTATATTATTCGTCCTGATGTGGGCGAAGAACAACTGGAACAAACCATTAGCCAATTTCGCACTTTTTTAGAAGAACAGGGTGCGACAAAGCTTAAGGTGCAAAATCGCGGTAAGCGTCGGTTTGCCTACCCGATCAAGAAACTGCGGGAGGGCTACTACATTCTGATGACCTATACCGCTGCTGGGACGGCGATCGCCCCCCTAGAACGCGCCATGCGCCTCAATGAAAACATCCTCCGCTTCATGACGATTGTCCTTGAAGAAGAGGCCGACACCGAAGACGCCGAAGACGAAAATCCTGTTCTTGCCCGTGCTTAGGACAGTACACTGATCCAAATTCACTTGAAAGGGGGGCATCATGGCACCATCTCCCGGTTCTTGGAAGTGCGATGGCGTACCTAAAAACGGTAAATCCTACCCCAATGCCAGTGGTCCCCACCCCCCCTATGAAAACTTTGGCCCCGACTGTAACATCTGTGGACTACCCCGTGAGGCCATGAATCCTGCCAGTGGTAATGGCGGTGCCGGGGCGGGAAAATCGAAACTACCGCTAGTTGCTGCTGCCCTTGGGGTGGTTCTATTACTCGCGGGTGGTATTGGTTTCCTTGGCTATCGAATCTTTATTGCTAACCGCAACGGCACTACGCCACTGCCGATAGGAGGGACAACCAGCGGCAACCACTTGGTGAGCAAAACCACTGCCCGCAACACAGCCTATATTAGCCAAGGGGAGCGCATCCTGATCAGTGAACCCAATCCGCAGCGAGCAGCCCTGAAGCAAGAAGCCGCCCTTGCCTTTGATCAGGGAGATTGGGCACAGGCGATCGCCAAGTATCAAGAACTCGTCACCCTCGATCCCAATGATCCAGAGGCGCGCATTTATCTTAACAATGCCCGTGCTCGCCAAGCCGGCAACCCGATGACGATGGCCACCGTTGTTCCCATTGGTACTAGCCCCGATACTGCCAAGGAAATTCTGCGGGGGGTCGCTCAGTACCAAGAGCGCTTTAATGCCAGTGGCCCCAGTCGTGCCCTTGAAGTCGCCATTGTCAATGAAAACAGCCCCAATGGTGTGACCAGTTTGGCCGAAGATTTGATCAACAGTTCAATCCAAGGGGTACTGGGTCATGGCACCGACGCCAATAGTCGTGCCGCTCTACAGGTTTATGAGCAAGCAGGGATTGCTGCCCTTTCTCCCCTGACCACGAATGTCACCCCCCAAGGCAACGGCACAGTACAGGTACAGACGCTATCCCTGAATGAAAAGGGGCAACAACTTCTCAATACCTACCTTGACAATGCCGCCAATACCCTCGCCCAAGCCGCTGCGAAAAAAGTCCCTAATGCCAAAGTGGCTGTTCTCTACAACAGCGATAGTCCCTACAGTGATGAACTGAAAACTAAGTTAGTCGCTGCTCTGCCTCGGTTTGGTGCTCAAGTGGTGCAACAGATGGATGTGGCCGCCTCCGGCTTTAATGCCAATACAGCAATGACCACAGCACAGCAAGCGGGAGCCAATGTGGTCATTTTGGCCATGAGTCGCGCCCGGGTGAATGATGCCGTTGCCCTTGCTATTGCCAATCAAACCCAAACTATCCCCGTGCAGTTGTTTGGTAGTGATCAACTCTACAGCCCTGATTTACTGATCAAGGGGGATAGCGCCATCAATGGCATGATTCTAGCAGTGCCTTGGAGTACTAACCCCAGTGATCCCTTTGCGCAGCAGGCAGCCCAAGCGTGGCGGGGGCAAATTAGTTGGCGCACCACAACCGCCTACGATGCTACGCAGGCGCTGGCTCAAGCCATGGCCAAAGGGGGCGATCGCGCCAGCACCCAACAACTGCTCCGCCAAGGGGTACAAATTCAGGGGCAAACCGCCAGTGGTACCTTTGATCGAGTTCCTCTGGTGCAAGCAGCACCGGGACCCAATGGCCCTAAAGGCTCCAACTACCAGTTCAACCCCCTCGGTAGCATCTAAAGCCGGTCAACTAATGCTAAGCTATTGCCGATTGGTGTTTTAGGAATCTCCATGACTGCAAAAATTGGCATTATTGGCGGTAGTGGTCTCTACAAGATGGAGGCTCTCACCGATGTCGAAGAGGTACGTCTGACTACGCCCTTTGGTGATCCTTCCGATGCCTTTATTTGCGGCAAGATTGCTGGGGTTCCAGTCGTCTTTTTGGCACGCCATGGCCGCGATCACCATCTACTGCCGACGGAGATTCCCTTTCGTGCCAACATCTATGGCTTCAAATCCCTTGGGGTCGAGTACCTGCTTTCCGCGTCTGCGGTGGGTTCCCTACAGGAACAGGTGAAACCCCTTGATATGGTGGTGCCCGATCAGTTTATTGACCGTACCCGCAACCGCATTTCCACATTCTTTGGGGATGGCATTGTGGCGCACATTGGCTTTGCCGATCCGGTGTGTCCTGCTCTTGCTGGTGTTCTCGCGGATGCGATCGCCGATCTCAACCTGCCCGATGTCACCCTTCACCGCCAAGGTACCTATGTGTGTATGGAAGGCCCTGCTTTCTCAACGCTGGCAGAGTCCAACCTGTACCGCTCGTGGGGCGGCACCGTAATTGGCATGACGAATCTACCGGAGGCCAAACTGGCTCGTGAAGCGGAGATTGCCTATGCAACGCTGGCGCTCGTTACCGATTACGACTGCTGGCACCCCGAGCATGACTCAGTCACAGTGGAGATGATTATTGGCAACTTGCAGCGCAATGTCAAAAATGCCCAAGCGATTATCTGTGAAACCGTCAAACGCCTCCATGCCAATCCACCAGCCTCTAAAGCCCACCGTGCCTTAAAGAATGCCATTCTCACTCCCCTTGACAAGGTACCCGCAGCCACCAAGGAGAAACTGCATCTGCTCTTGGCTAAGTATCTCTAGGTCATAGACTCTGCTGTATTCTGATCACCCTCAAAACTGATCTGCTCACACAGTTGCGGATAGGTCGTCTTGGGACTGAGGCAGCGACAGCGGTTGAGGGCGGCGGCAAGGGCTTCAATTTTAATCGGTTTACTGATGTAGTCATCCATCCCCGCCGCAAAGCAGCGTTCGCGATCGCCAGCTAGGGCATTTGCCGTCATGGCAATAATCCAAGGACGCTGGCTGGGGGGCCATTGGGCACAGATGCGTTCGGTGGTCTCGAGGCCATCCATCTTTGGCATTTGCACATCCATCAGCACCACATCGTAGGGGCGCTGTTGCAGTGCTTCAAGCACCTCGAGGCCATTGGCCGCCACATCGGCACGGTAGCCCATCCGCTTGAGAATATGCAGTGCCACCTTTTGGTTAACAGCATTATCCTCAGCAAGGAGGATACGCAGCGGAAAGCGACTGCCCAAGTTGGGATCAATGCCTGTTTTTGTCAGGGCAGGCTGAGTTGTAGATTCACTGCTAAGGGTCTTAATTAGGGTTTGCCGTAGGGTGAGAGGGCGAATGGGTTTGGGGACGTGGGCTGTGATCAACTCCTTGCGACTAGCGGTTTCCAGCCAACTCAGGGGTGTGAGCAGAATAATCGGCTGTTGATTGAAGTGGGGCTCTGATTGCAACCGCTCTGCTAACTGAAGCCCAGTCATCTCGGGCATATTCAAATCAATTACTGCCAAATCCCACTGGGGAGCGGCCTCTAGCACCAGTTGGGGATTGCCATACCCGATAGGCACCATCCCCCAGTTTTGCAGTAATGTGCAGAGATTCTCACGGCTAGCGGCATTGTCATCAACAACAAGGACACGCTTGCCCTCCAAAGCCGGATGAAGCGTTGGCGGTACATAGGGTTTTTGCCCCTCAGCGAGGATCGTAAAGGTAAAGGTTGTACCTTGACCTTCAGTACTCTCAACGGACATATCGCCGCCCATTAGCTCACAGAGGCGTTTGCTAATGACTAGCCCTAGGCCTGTGCCGCCATACTCGCGCGTCGTGGAGGCATCCACTTGACTGAAGGGCTTGAAGAGTCGATCCAAGCGATCGCTGGGAATGCCAATGCCCGTATCCTGAACTTGAAATTGGAGAAAATCCTTGCCCTCGTGCTTGACCGCGCTCACATGGACGACGACTTGGCCTTCGTGGGTAAACTTAATGCCATTGCCCACTAGGTTAACGAGGATCTGCCGTAGCCGGGTCACGTCCCCTTTAACTTGGGCAGGGGTTTTGGGGGTACAGGTGTAAAGTAACTCTAACTCCTTCTCCTCGGCTTTGCTGGCCAATAGGCTTAGGACATCCTCCACACACTCGCGCACATCAAAGAACTGCTGCTCTAGCACCAGTTTGCCCGATTCAATTTTCGAGAAGTCAAGAATATCGTTAATAATTGTCAGGAGTGCCTCGCCGGCCTGGTGCAGAGTTTGCAAAAAGTCCCGCTGCTGCTCATTGAGGGGCGTATCCAACAGCAAATTGGTAAAGCCCAAAACCGCATTCATCGGGGTGCGGATCTCATGGCTCATGGTGGCCAAAAACTCACTCTTGGCCCGGTTGGCCAGTTCCGCTTGCAGCCGCGCCTGTTCCAGTTCGTGGTTTTGCTGAGCTAACAGCTGTCGCTGCTGCTGTTCATGGCGCAGCAGTTCTGCTTGGGCGATCGCAATCCCCACTTGAGCGGCCACTGCTTCCAGAAGTTCAATCTCATCAGTCGTCCACTGCCGCTGGCGATCGCACTGATGCAGGCCAATAATGCCATTGGGTACGCCTTTATAGGAGGTGCGAATAGCCAGCATTGACTGGATTTGAAATTGATGACACAGCTCAATGGCACTGCCAAGTAGGGGCTCTTGAGTCACATCGTGGGAAACAACGGCGGCATCACTCCTGAGCACCTCCAAGGCGTGGGGGTTGTTTTCCACGGGCACACTGACCCCCCGCATTGAGGGGTAGCCCGGTTGCAGGTATTCAGCCACATCGGGAATACGCGGCGGTGGCCCCGGCTCGTAGCGATGAATTAAACAGCGACTGACCCCAAAGGCCTGACCAATTTGGGTGACGGTTGTTTCAAACACCGTTTCCGTATCGAGGCTCTGGCGAATCTGTTCGGTAATTTGATTCAGAAGCAACGCCCGCTGCATTTGCTGTTGCAGTTGCTGACGTTGGCGGGTTTCCTGTTCCAAAAGTTGCACTTGGGCAAGGCCAATTCCCACTTGCGCCGCCACACTCTTGAGTAAACTTTTAATCGCCTCCGTCCACCGCCGCTGGCGATCGCACTGGTGCAAAATGAGCAAACCATTCGCTTGATTGCGATAGGCCGTGCGCACAATCACCGCAGATTTCACATTCAGGACTTCGCAGTACTCATGAAGTGAGGTTAGACGACTGTCTGTTGCCACATCCTCGCAGCTAAACACCTCATCGGAGGCAAAAACCGATTCCAAAAACGCTCCCCGCATCTGGCTCAAATCGAGAGGGCATTCCTTGACGGAAGACACCCCCGGTGCACAGTACTCAGCCACCAGTGCCATCGGCGCATGCTCTTGATAGACAAACAAGAGACAACGACTGACATTGAGGGTTGTCCCCACCTGCTGAACTGCCGTGCGACAAATGTGCTCCCGTTCAATTTGCTGGCGAATTTCCTCGGTAATGCGATTGAGCAGGAGCGTGCGCTTCACCTGCTGCTGTAAAAACAGTTGTGCCCGCTGCCGTTCGGTGACATCACTTTGAATGCCAATGTAGTGGGTAATTTCACCAAATTCGTTATAAATCGGGGAGATGGCAAGTTCATTCCAGAAGGGTTGGCCGTTTTTGCGGTAGTTGCGCAGCACCACCCGGCAGGATTGGCCTTTTTTAATTGCATTACGAATGGCTTCAGCCCCCGGTTGATGGCGATCGCGCCCCTGCAAAAAGCGGCAATTTTTGCCAATCACCTCCGTTGCTCGGTATCCTGTCATCCGCTCAAAGGCGGGGTTCACATAGATAATTGGATTATCGGGTTGGCGGTAGTCGGTAATCACAATGCCATTGGTGCTAGCAATAATGGCTCGCTCCCGCAGTCGCAGCTCCGCCTCAATTTTTTTCTTGTCGGTAATATCAATGGCTAACTCCAAAAAGCCAATCAGTTGCTCTTGGCTATCATGAATCGGGGTGACTGACAGGGACACAGGAAAGCGAGAGCCATCCCGCCGTACAAATGTCCACTCCTGCTCATCGGCCAAGCCCCGCCGCGCCCGAGCCACGAGAGTCTCAAACCCCGCAGGAATGGGTTCTCCCAATTGTGCACTGAGGATCTGGGCATAGCGCTCCACCTCTTGAGGATCAAGGAAACGTTCTGGAGTCGCTTTACCCACCAGTTCTGAAGCAGGATATCCTAGCCATTCCTCAGCGGCTCGATTCAGCAGCGTGATAATGCCATCGGTACGGGTGGCAATGATGGCGTGATTACTACTATTGAAGACCGCCTCTTGGAGGCTGCTCATCTGCTGAATGTAGGCCAGTTGTTGCTGGGTGACCTCTAAGTGATGGCGGATTTCCAGTTCACTAATGACTTGGCGAGCAAGGGTGCGCAGGGTTTGCTGTTGAACGGGGTTTAGCTCACGCGGCTTATAGTCCACCACACAGAGGGTACCAATGCCATAGCCATCGGGCGTCATCAAGGGCATCCCCGCATAGAAGCGGATATAGGGCGGCCCTGTAACAACGGGATTATCGGCAAAGCGGGGATCCAGCCGAGCATCCGGTACAATGACGAGTTCTGGTTGCAGGATAACGTGAGCACAAAAGGCAACATCCCTAGGGGTTTCACAGGCATCAATGCCTACTTTGGCTTTAAACCACTGCCGTTGACGATCAACAAGACTAATGAGGGCAATGGGCGCTTCGCAAATTGCCGCCGCTAAGTGGGTAATTTCATCAAAGATCGGTTCCGGAGGCGTATCTAAGACTCGATACTGCTCAAGGGCACGTTGCCGTTCCGGTTCATTTGCTGGCAATGGGGCAGCAGGCATAGCCCAAGTGTACCGCCTTTTTGTAGGAGCAAGTCTTTCATCATTATATGAATTGCACTGGTTCTAGAGAGGATTCCCTAGGGGATGCAGAACACAACATCTATCTTTGCAGGACTTGGAGGGCAGTCACAGAATAAAAAAAGGATGTAGCACCTACGCCTACACCCTTCATCAATCCTTATTTTCAGACGGTGGCAATTTTAGCCTGCCCAACCCTTGGCAGCTTGATCGAGCACGTAGGCGGCTACATCCTGAATTTGTTCATCGGTGAGACGACCAGCAAAAGCGGGCATGGCATTTTTGCCGTGCTGCACTTGGTAGATAATGGCATCCTCGGAGTACATACCAAATTGCTCAAGGGCTTCTTTTTTCAGAGTTTTGTTGGCCATCACCACATTGCCACCCCCCATGTGACAGGCTGCGCAGTTGCCGCTAAAGACTTTGGCACCATTGGCTAAATCTGCCGCAAAGGCCGCAGGGGTGAGGTTGACAAACAGAGGGATCGCGATCGCGCAAACACAAATGAATAGCTTTTTCAACGGAGTTCTCCTTTCATGGAATGCGTCAGGGTATGGATAAAGCCCCAAAAATCAAGGGGTGCAAGGTTCACCAAAGGTCAGTGTAGCAAAGTTCCCAACCTAGGGGACACTGTCCGGAAAGCTTTCTACGCCCCAACCGGGGGCTACGGCTGCCGCTCGCAAAATAAAGGCAGCTAAGGTCTCAAGCTGTTCCGTGGTCAACCAGTCCTCACTCACGCGGCGGCAGGAATAACTCTCTTCGCTGCCATCGTAGGATCTCGGCGATCGCTGGAAAGCAACGAGGCTGGCGATCGTATCCCGTGGCGGCGTTGCCCCCTTGAGATCCTTCAGAGAGAGGGACACCAAAGGATTGGGTAACGTGCTGCCACCGACATGACAGTTTTTGCAGTTTTCCTCAAAGAGCCGCTTGCCACGGGTCAGATCCGCTGCTGTGAAGGTTTTGGTCTCACCGCGGTCATTGAGGGGCAGTTCCACCGTATCTGTGACCTTCAGGTATTGGATCACATAGTTATCGACCCCAGAGGCCGCCAGCGCCGTTGCCGGGGCGATCGCCCAGCCCAGCAGCAAGAACAGTAGGCCACTGCAGAGCCAGACAACAGGCCGAAGCCGAGAGTGAGGTTGGTGCATGAGTTGGGAAGATCCTTCTTGAGTTGTGACTAGTAGTAAATTTTACCGCCTCCCCATTTATCCCCAAGAATCTTGGGTTCGACGAGGATGTGACCGGCAATCGCCACCAAATCTTTCTCCGTCAGATTGCGCATTTTCGGGAAAATGTCGGCACTGCGCAAACTGGGGTGCACCTCAGCAATTTCCTGCTCGCCATCGTAGGTGGTGGGGTTTTTCATATAGTCCACCAAGCCTTCGATGTTATCCCGTGGCGGTGTGGCCAAAGCCAGGGTTTCAGTGCGCAAATCCAAATTGGGGTTGGTTTTGGTGATCCCCCCCACATGGCAGGAGGCGCAAGCATACTGGAAGAGACGCTTACCCTCAAAGTATTGCTTTTCCGTCAGGGTAATGGTTTTTCCTTCACTGTTGAGGGGAACGGTCAGGACGTCAGGGGTCAGTTCAGCGGCCAGTGCTGTACCTAGGGTCAGTTGCCAGAGGCAGAGGCAAAGGGCGACCGCAAGCCAAATGCATTTTTTTAACATAGTTCTCCCAATAAGCAGGTCTTACGAGTGCGGTGACGTGTCCCGTTGATCGGTCGGTGTAGCAGAGTCCGTCAAAGCCAAAATGATTGCTTTGGCATCTTCAAGGGGCAGGCGCGTTTGCGGACTGGTATAGCGAATACCCAAGCGATCGCACAACCCACAGACGGTTTCGACCGAGACGCCGTAGTCCGCTGCCAAATCAGCGATCGCCATATCCACAAATCCCATGCTGCTACTCTCCGCTTGGGATCAACGACCAAGTATCATTATCATGCCATTGTGCGGCTTCTTTACCAAAAAGCGTCCCCTTCGCAAAGAGAAGTGCCGCCACAGCGTACACTGTTGATGTGGCCGTTCAGATGGAGTTTGCAATGAAACGAGTCTTGGCGATTATCCTTGGGGGCGGTGCCGGCACACGTCTCTATCCCTTGACCAAGCGTCGAGCCAAGCCTGCGGTTCCCCTTGCTGGAAAATATCGCCTCATTGATATTCCTGTGAGCAATTGCATCAACTCCGAAATTAATAACATTTACGTCCTTACCCAATTCAACTCGGCCTCCCTCAACCGTCATATTGCTCGTACCTATACCTTCCCCGGCTTGACGGGCGGCTTTGTCGAAGTCCTAGCAGCCCAACAAACCCCAGAAAATCCCAACTGGTTTCAAGGCACTGCTGATGCGGTGCGTCAATACCTGTGGCTGTTGGCCGATTGGGACGTGGATGAATACCTGATTCTTTCAGGAGATCACCTCTACCGCATGGACTATCGCCTGTTTGTGCAGCGCCATCGCGAAACGGGCGCCGATATTACCCTCTCCGTCTTGCCCGTCGATGAAAAAGCCGCCTCTGGCTTTGGCTTGATTAAGGTAGATGGCACAGGGCGAGTCATTGAATTCCGCGAAAAACCCAGCGGTGATGCCCTACGGGATATGCGCGTGGACACAACCCGCTATGGCCTTAGTGCCGAGGAAGCCCATCGCAAACCCTACATTGCCTCAATGGGGATTTATGTCTTTAAGCGGCAAGTGCTGATTGATCTGCTGCAACAGATGGCCGATGCCACGGACTTTGGCAAGGAAATCATTCCCGCCGCGGCCCGTTCTCATCTTGTCCAAACCTACGTCTTTAATGGCTACTGGGAAGATATTGGCACAATCGGCTCCTTCTACGAAGCCAACCTTGCGCTTACCCAACAACCCCAACCGCCCTTTAGCTTCTACGACGAAAACGCCCCTATCTACACCCGTCCCCGCTACTTGCCCCCCAGCAAGATTCTCAGTTGCACCATCACCGAGTCCATTATTAGTGAGGGCTGTATCCTCAAGGAATGTCAAGTCCACCATTCCGTCTTGGGGGTGCGATCGCGCGTAGAATCCGGTTGTGTCATTGATCATTCCCTGCTGATGGGCGCCGACTACTACCAAGACTCGGCGCAGCGCAGCCAGCTCCTGTTGCAACATAAAATTCCCATCGGCATTGGTGCCAACAGTGTCATTCGCGGGGCAATTGTCGATAAAAATGCCTGCATTGGCCGCGATGTCAAAATCATCAACAAAGACCATGTTGAAGAATCCAACCGTGAGGATCAAGGATTTTATATCCGCAGCGGGGTGGTGGTGATTATCAAAAATGCCGCGATTCCCGATGGTATGGTTATCTAAGCCATAAGCAAATTTGAATTGGCAAGCGCGGAAAACCTGTGTAGCATATCAACAGTAAGCGTCCAACCCTCTAGCGGAACTGCCATCTATGCCCACGATAGAGACTCGCACAGAACCCATGGTCATCAACATGGGGCCGCACCATCCCTCAATGCACGGGGTTTTGCGGTTAATGGTGACCCTTGATGGCGAAGATGTCATTGACTGTGAGCCGGTGATTGGCTACCTCCATCGCGGCATGGAGAAAATTGCTGAAAACCGCACCAACATTATGTTCATCCCCTACGTGAGTCGTTGGGACTACGCCGCCGGGATGTTTAACGAAGCGGTCACCGTCAACGCTCCCGAAAAGTTGGCTGGTATTCCTGTGCCCAAACGCGCCAGCTATATCCGCGTGATCATGTTGGAGTTGAACCGCATTGCCAATCACCTGCTGTGGTTAGGCCCCTTCTTGGCGGATGTCGGTGCCCAGACGCCCTTTTTCTACATCTTCCGTGAGCGGGAATACATCTACGATCTCTTTGAAGCCGCCACAGGCATGCGCTTCATCAACAACAACTACTTCCGCATGGGGGGAGTGGCCGCCGACCTCACCTATGGCTGGGTAACCAAGTGCCGCGACTTTTGCGATTACTTCCTGCCCAAAGTGGATGAGTACGAGCGCCTGATCACCAACAACCCCATCTTTGTGCGCCGCTTACAGGGGGTGGGCAAAATTAGCCGTGAGGATGCCATCAACTGGGGGCTATCGGGGCCGATGCTCCGTGCCTCTGGGGTGAAGTGGGATCTGCGCAAGGTGGATCACTACGAGTGCTATGACGACTTTGACTGGGATGTACCCGTGGCCACCGAAGGTGATTGCCTTGCCCGCTACATTGTCCGTATTCAAGAAATGCGCGAGTCGGTGAAGATCATTCGCCAAGCCTTGGATGGTTTGCCCGGTGGTCCTTATGAAAACCTCGAAGCCAAGCGGATGTTGGAGGGTGCCAAGTCGGAATGGAATGGCTTTGACTATCAGTACATTGGCAAGAAGCTGGCTCCCACCTTCAAAATTCCCAAAGGCGAACACTATGTGCGGGTTGAATCGGGGAAAGGGGAGCTAGGGATTTACCTGATTGGGGATGATAATGTCTTCCCTTGGCGCTGGAAGATTCGGCCACCGGATTTCAATAATCTGCAAGTGCTGCCCCAGTTGCTGAAGGGGATGAAAGTGGCGGATATTGTTGCTATCCTTGGCAGTATCGATGTGATTATGGGATCCGTCGATCGCTAGGAAAGTGTTGAGCCACCAGCGAGGGAGCCATGGCTGTTCAATTACCGTTTTTTACCTCCACCAACTTCAGTGGCCTCTTTAATGAGCGGTTTTGGCAGAATGCGTGGCCACTACCGCCCCAAAATCAACTGCAGCGGGGTGAACTAGTGCCTGATGTGGAACTACCCGGCGTAGGACTAACCGTGCCCGTGCGCCTTTCAACGGTGTGGAAAGAGCAGCCGCTCCTACTGGTGTTTACCCGTATCTTTACGGAGCATCAGTACTGTCCGCTGTGCTACCCCTATCTCAAGGCCTTGAATGCAAACTATGAAGCATTTCAAGGCAAGGGAGTGGCCGTTCTTGTGGTCACTAGTACCGATGCCCAGCAAAGTGAAAAGGTCAAGGCGGATATGGCTCTAAAGATGCCCCTGCTCTATGACCCCAGTTGCCAAGTCTTTCGCAAATACCGCACGGGTCAAGCCTTGGGGGCACCGCTACCGGCGCAGTTTCTCATTGATCAGGAAGGCAAGCTGCGCTACAAGCATCTCTTCTCGTTTTTAGAACCCAATGCTCCCCTAGAGCGCTTGTTTCAGGAAATTGACGCCCTGAGGGCAACAGTGGCAACAGCAGCTTAGGGGCGATCAAAACTCGCTAGGATAGAAGGTATCTCTTTGGGGCTGTAGCTCAGTCGGATAGAGCGAGCGCCTCCTAAGCGCTAGGCCGTGCGTTCAAATCGCACCAGTCCCGTTCTTGCCCTTAGAATAAAAAGCAAATCTTTGTAACGTCAGTGTTGCATCTGTGATAGAGCGATCGCCAGCGAATTCCCTCCTAAAGGAACTTCAAGGCACGATTGATGACCTTGAGGACTACCAAAGCGCCCGTAGCTACGAAGCGGCCAAGAGTGCCCTTGAAAAATTACTGTTCGAGTGCAAAGCCACTGGCAGCGAAAAAGCCTCCCTCGCCCGCGCGATCGCTGACCTTGAAGAAATGCTCGCCAAGCTCCACTATGGTGTCGTGCAAATTGCCGTCTTTGGCATGGTGGGGCGGGGAAAGTCCTCCCTACTAAATGCGCTGCTAGGGGAACCCTACTTTGCGACTGGGCCGATTCATGGCGTCACTCAAGAAGAAGCCAGTGCCCTGTGGCAAATTTCGGAAGCTCAGCGTGGCAATCCCATCCGTCTGATTGATACACCAGGGTTGGACGAAGTCAATGGCGCCGCACGGGAGCAACTAGCACGAGAGGTAGCAGCTCAAGCGGATTTGATTCTCTTTGTTATTGCTGGCGACTTGACCCGTCTTGAATATCAAGCCCTCAGTGAATTGCGGCAGGTAGGCAAGCCAATGATTCTGGTTTTTAACAAAGTGGATCAGTATCCAGAGGCTGACCGGGAAGCAATCTATGCCAAACTCCGCGATGAGCGCGTCAAAGAACTCCTCTCCCCCGAAGAGATTGTCATGGTAGCAGCAGCGCCCCTTGTCCCCGAAGTGAACCGCGATCGCCAAGGCCGAGTACAGGTGAAAATGACCGTCGGTGCCCCCCAAGTGGAACCCCTGAAGCAAAAGATCTTGGAGGTGCTCAATCGCGAAGGGAAGGCCCTGATTGCCCTGAACTCAATGCTTTTTGCCAATAAAGTCAGTGAAGAATTAGCCCGCTACAAGCTGGAACTGCGGGATCAGGAGGCCAACCAACTGATTTGGAAAGGAGCTGTCGCCAAGGCGCTGGCGATCGCCCTCAACCCCGTCACCGTGCTCGATATGGTCAGCAGTGCCGTCATTGACTTGACCACAATTCAACTGCTCTCGCGCCTCTACAGCATTGAACTCACAGAAGCAGGCGCCAAGGAGCTATTACAAACAATCGCCCTCGCCATGGGCAGCATCAGTTTAGGGGAATTTGCCGTCAATTTGGGACTCAGTTCCCTCAAGGGACTGTTGGGATTAGCTACGCCCATGAGTGGCGGCATTGCCCTTGGCCCTTACCTCTCAGTCGCCATGACCCAAGCGGGGATTGCTGGCTTTGCCTCCTATACGATGGGGCAAGTAGCCAAAACCTACTTTGCCAACGGCGCAGGCTGGGGAACGGCTGGGCCGAAAACCGTGGTGCAACAAATCCTCAGTCAGTTGGATCAGCGCCATATTCTCAATCGGCTGAAGTCAGAAATTCAGGCTCATTTGAATTTAGCTTAGTCTAGTGTTTAGTGCATTCTTGCAAGCGTTTGGTGGCTGCTCGCTTTACTTCTGCGTGAATATCCTGACTGAGAGCCTGCAAAAGATGGCTAGGGCATTGGGGGTTATTCACTATGGCTAATCGTACTTGCCAGTCTTGGTCATTAGCCAAAGTCTCTAGCAGGTGGGGTAAGAATCCTACTCGTTCTGCGATTGCTCGCCTTACCTGACTTTCCTTATCTTGGGTAAGAGTAGCTAAAATTTGAGGAGGACACTTCGGGTTTTTCACTACAAGTTCGCGCACAACCACATCTGGATGTTTAGCAAAAGAGCATAAAATCTGCTCAGAACACTCCGGATTGCTAATGACTGCTTGCCAAACTTCACGACAGCTATCTTGGGCTAGGGCTAACAAAATGTTGGCAGGACAATCGAATCGCTTAGCTACTGCGACGCGCACTTCAGATACTGGGTCTTGAGATATAGCCATTTCGAAAGGAGATGAGATATTTTCAAGAGGGATAAGCTATACTCAAAGAGTCATGAATGTTACTCAAGAATATGAGCTATAGCTTGGACTTACGAGAGCGGGTTGTCTCCTATATCAAGCAAGGTGGCAAAATCAGTGAAGCGACTCAAATTTTTCAGGTGAGCCGCGCCACTATCCATCGCTGGCTGAAGCGAGACGACTTAGCCCCCACAGTTGTCCCCCGTCGTCCTTGGAAGCTGGATTGGGCGGCCTTAGCAGCCGATGTTGCTGCCCATCCCGATGACCGTTTAATCGACCGTGCCCAGCGATTTGGCGTTCAAGTTTCCACCATTAGTTATGCCCTCGCCCAGATGGGCATCACCCGAAAAAAAAACAGATACGTTACCAAGAACGGTGTGAAGAAGAGCGACAAGCGTATCAACAGCAGCTCGACACATGGGTAGAGAGCCACGGCAAGGAAACGCTGGTGTATATCGATGAAACGGGGTTTGACTCTTGGGTGGCGTGTGAGTATGGGTGGTCAGCGCGAGGCCAACGAATTGATGGAGAGCGAGCGGGGAAGCGTCAGAAAAGAGAGAGTTTAGTCGCAGGACGGTATAGACACCAGAAAGACTTCATCGCCCCAATGCTGTTTTGCGGATACTTGAATGCGGTAGGGTTTGTGAGCTGGCTGAGTCAGTACTGTTTGCCGGCATTAAAGAGACCTTCGTTGTTGATTATGGATAATGCACCGATTCATCCGAAAGGGGCGATTCAGGAAGCGGTCAAAGCGGCGGGTCACGAGGTGTTATTTTTACCGAAATACTCTCCTGATTTGAATGTGATTGAGCACGACTTCAGTGCGCTGAAGCGAGCGCGGATGTATGCAGGGTCAAACAGTTCGATTGATGAGGTGATTCGCAAGTATTGTGCTGGATAATATCTCATTCTTGATTGGAATAGCTATAGTAGCTCTATTGAGGAAAAAGATAAAGTACTTTTACTTAATGCTACTGCAAGTCTTACTTGGGCATATGTATCTTTGGCTAGAATTTCCAGTACTTGGGAAGGACATTTTGGATTTTTGGCAACAGTTTCGCGGACACTAGCCTCTTGATCTTGAGCAAGGATAGTTAAGACTTCAGAAGAAACGTTCAGTGTACTAGCTAACTTTTGCCGTTGGGGATTCTTGGCGACTGCTTTCCGCACCAGTGTATCTGTATCCTTCAGTAGGCTTTGGAGAACAGGTAAGGGACAATCGAGTCGCTTAGCTACTGCTGCTCGAACATGGGCATCCTGATCTACCGCTAGCTTCTCTATGAGTGATAAGGGACAATTCAAACTGCTAGCAACTGCTTGGCGCACTTGCCAATTAATATCCTGAGATAAACTCTCAAGAAGAGAGGGGGGACAATTGGTATGATGAGCAACTGCCAAATACAAGCTCAGCTTCTCATCGTCAGTCAGGATCTGAAATGGATGGGGAGTAGATACATTTCCACTCGCTATCACTGTATCTAAAGGCTGATGTGCACCTTTAACTAATACCTCTAAAAGATTGGGAGGGCAATTCGGATTTTGAATAACGGCTAAGCGTACTCTGGCAGAGGTATCAGCGGCTAATATCTCTAGGACAGAAGGTGAACAATTCAGGTGCCGAGCAATAGTCTTGCGGACAAACCAAGAGTCACTCGTCTGAGCACCTATAGCTAATGTCTGCGGTGGACAGTCTGGGCGCTGGACAACAGCTAGTTGAACGTTAATGTCTTTATCTTGAATAAGAGTGTGTAGCACTTCAGACCAAAAGGGCAGAGTTCTGACTACCTGTAACCGCATCCTTTGATCTGGATCTTTCGCTAATGTTCTCACCAAAGCCTCAGACCATTCCTTGGAACTTTTAATCACCCAATTGGCTATTTGTTCTTTGAAAAAAAATGGTAACCACCTTAAAAAAGAATAGATGTATTTCTGTAGAAATCGATCCAAAAGAATAGTTTTTTCCTGATTGAGCATCACTTCCCAAAGCTGAGGAGGGCACTGTGGATTCCTTGACACCTCTAACCATAAAAACCGTTCTCTTGCTAGAATTTCTATAGCAGTAGGAGGGCAGTTTACATTTTCAGCAACTGCTTGTCGTACTTGCCAACAAATATCTTGGGAAAGTCTTTCTAACAAATGTGCTGGACAGTCAGATCGCTGTGCAATAGACTGACGCACTTCACTGCTCTTATCTTGGGCAAGCGTCTCTAGAAGATAAGGAAGGCATTGAGGATGATTAGCAGTAGCCTGACGCACTTGCCATGAGCTGTCCTTGGCTAGATTCTCTAAAACAGATGGGGGACATTTGGGATGTTTGGCAATAGCTTGACGCACTCTCCAATGCTGATCCTTTCCTAGCTCCTCAATAATCCAAAGAGGACAATATCTGCACCCAGCAAGCAACCGTTTTACAAAGAGAGAAAAACCCAGTAAACTTAAGTGTCCGTTTAGTATTTGGTGAAGAATAAAAACTCGTCTGTCATGTTCAAAAGTCTGCTTCAGGGTAAGGGGGCATTGAGCATTTCGAGCGACAGCTATACGTACCTGCCAGTACTGATCCTTAACAAGCTGAGCTAGGATAGTTTCGGGACAGTTGGGATGGGCGGCAACAGCGGCTCGTACTTGCCAGTAGTCATCCTGTGCTAGCTGCTCAAGGGGAGAAGAGGTAAGTTTTTGCAGATTGCTAGCAGCAGCCTGCCGCACTTGATAGTATTGATCTTGAGCAAGGCAGTTGAGAATAGCGGGGGGGCATTGAGAATGAGCTGCGACCTGCTGACGCACCTGAAAATAGCTATCCATTGCCAGTGTTTCAAGACAGATTGGAGGGCAATTAGGATTGGCAGCAACCGCTCGTCGGACTCGCCATTCAGTATCTTTAGCCAAGGTTTCCAAGAGTAAAGGTGAACATTCCGGATTTGTTGCTGCTGCTTGACGCACTTGCCAGTGAGTATCTCTAGCTAGGGTCTCTTGAAGGAATATAGGGCAATCATGCTGGTGAACAATCCAGCGTTTGAGGAAGCTAGGTATAAAAACAGATTCGAGGTGGGTAGCAGTAAACTCAAACAGAATTTTTCTGCGTATAGCTTCTAGGAAAGACATGATCTTCAGAACATAGGAGTTCTACTTTTTTTGAGGATAGACGATCCTTTGTCACTATCGCAAAGTCTGATACAGCTCTTTTGACAAGGATAGACACCACTGTTTCCTCCCCATGGCTCTCTACCCATGTGTCGAGCTGCTGTTGATACGCTTGCCGCTCTTCTTCACACCGTTCTTGGTAACGCATCTGTTTTTTTTCGGGTGATGCCCATCTGGTCGAGGGCGTAACTAATGGTGGAAACTTGGACGCCAAATCGCTGGGCACGGTCGATAAACGGTCATCGGGATGGGCAGCAACATCCGCTGCTAAGGCCGCCCAATCCAGCTTCCAAGGACAACGGGGGACAACCGTGGGCGCTAAGTCGTCTCGCTTCAGCCAGCGATGGATGGCGGCGCGGCTCACCTGAAAGTTCTGAGTCGTTTCACTGATTTTGCCGCCTTGCTTGATATAGGAGACAACCCGCTCTCGTCAGTCCAAGCTATAGCTCATATTCTTGAGTAACATTCATGATGCTTTGAGTATAACCTATCCTTCTTGAAAATATCTCATCTCCTTTCGAAATGGCTATATGTGTCCAATCTTTGTCGAATATTTAAGAAAAGAGTTGTAATTTATCAAAAAACAAACATAACTTTATGATTGAGCGAGACGAGCTGTTCCATAGGCGGCCTCTGTTTGAGGTGAAACGGCCACGGGAACCCCTAGGTATTGCTGGCGGAGGGCTAACCATGCGGGATTACGGGCACCGCCCCCCGCCGTCCAGACCCGTTTCAAGGGCGAGGCACCCAGACGTTGTAATTGTTGATAGCCTTGGGCTTCAATGCGGCTGAGACTTTCGAGAAGTCCCTGCAAAAAGAGGCGAGGGTCGTCGGGTCGGGGTTCTAGGCGCGGTTCAAGATGCGGATCGTTGATGGGAAAGCGCTCACCCCGCTTGAGCAGAGGATAGTAGTCCAACCCCGTGGGTTGATTGACATCGATTTGGGCGCTGAGGCGCTCTAGTTCCGCTGGGGTAAAAAACTGGGCTAAAATTGCGGCGCCACAGTTGGAGGCACCCCCCACCAGCCAGCGATCGCCTACGGCGCGCGAGCTGCGATCGCCCAAGCGATGACTATAGATGCCTGCTGTCACATCCTCTACCCTAGAGGTACTCAAAAGCTTCAGTACAAGAGTTGACCCCAAGGATGTCACCGCCTCACCCACCTCCGAGGCACCACTAGCCAAGAAGGCGGCAATGCTATCGGTGGTACCGGCACACACCTCACACTTTGGAGACAAGCCTAAATCGGTGGCTGTGACCTTTCCCAGAACTGTACCGGGGGGAATGACCTTAGGGAGCAGCGGCTGCAAGGACGCAAGTGTGGGGTGGCTGAACCAGTCGGGGTAAGCTTCCTGTGCCGGGTCATAGCCCAACTTCAGGGCATTGTGCCAGTCGGAAATGCCCAGTTGACCATGGAGCAAAAAGGCCAGCCAATCGGCTTGGTGTACCAAAACAGCGTTGACCGTGGGGTAGTGGGTCTGGAGCCACAACAGCTTAACGAGACTACTGGTGGCACTCAGGACAAGGTGATCCGTGGTTAAAATCTGCCGCAGGGTTTGAACGTGATTCTGGGCGCGATCGTCGTTGTAGAGGAGAACGGGTGAGCAGGGCTGCCCCTGAGCATCACAGAGGAAAACGGTGCTAGAGGTGGCATCAATAGCAATCCGCTGAATTTGCTGACGGATAGCGCTTGGAATATCTAAAATCAACGCCCGCAGAGTTGCCGCCCATTCTTGGGGGCGTTCGGGCTGGTGCAACGGACGACGGGCAGTGGCGAGAATCTTGCCTTCAGGATCGATGGCGATCGCCCGCGCCCCCGAGGTACCAAAATCAATCCCCAGTGCGATGACCGCCATAGCGCTAGGGAGCCTTCAAAACTCAAGGAGGTCAAAAAGAGCCGTATCTAGCTCATAGCCAAACATCGCTGCCATGCCTTTAATTTTTTCAGCAGCAGGATAGCCCTGTCCCTGAAGCCATTGCCAAAGGGTAAAGACCTTGGCCATCACAAAAATATCAAGGGCTTGGGGGTTGAAGATAATACCCTGCTGCGGATGAAATTCGTGGGGCACCAGCATTGCCCCATACCGCACCAGTTCACCCGCTGACCAATCCAATAAGTAGGGCAACCATGGGTAGCAGACATCAGCACGAATGAACCAAAGGCGCACAGCTGGCAATTCCGAAAGCTCTAGATCAGGCTCATCAGCTGGCCGCGGGTAGTCAATGACAAAACGTAGTGCTTGGTGATGATCTAGAAGCCGCTGCTCTGCAATCAGGGGAGCAAGGACTTGTTGCAGGGGAGATACATCAAGACGATCAATTTGATCTGGCGTTAACTGGATCGCGATCGCCACTCTCTATCTCTCCCTAGCAGCCAGCAACCTAGGGAACCTGCTGGACTTCAGCAATCTCTGGAATGGCTTCCTTCAACTTGCGCTCAATCCCCATGCGCAGCGTCATCGTCGAACTAGGACAAGAGCCACAGGCACCCTGTAAGCGCAGCCGTACCACAGGTCCTTCAATTTCCACAAGTTCGACATTACCGCCGTCGGCCATCAAATAGGGGCGCAGTTCATCAAGGACTTTTTCGACGTTTTCTTGACTTAGTTCAAGGGTTGCAGCCATTGTTACTGTCCTTGGCGTATCGTTCACATTTCCTTAGTCTAGCATTTGCAGGGGCGATCGCCCTTTGGGAATTGCAAGGGATGGCAATGGATCTGACTCTAGGGAAATCTGCTGAACAATGTTTAGGAAGGGCAACGCTCAAGGATACAATAATAGCTTGGTGAACTGCACGGTAGGACATGATTTCCAGTAATGATTTTCGCCCCGGTGTAAGTATTGAGCTGGATGGTGCCGTCTGGCGAGTCGTCGAATTTTTGCACGTCAAACCCGGTAAAGGCTCAGCCTTTGTGCGAACAAAGCTAAAGAATGTACAAACGGGCAACGTGATTGAGCGCACCTTCCGCGCCGGCGAGACCGTTCCCCAAGCCACCCTTGAAAAACGCACCATGCAGCATACCTACAAAGATGGCGAAGACTATGTCTTTATGGACATGGAAAGCTATGAGGAGGCTCGCCTCACGCCCGCACAAATGGGCGATCGCGCCAAGTATCTCAAAGAAGGAATGGAAGTCAATATTGTCAAATGGGGTGAGCAAGTCCTTGAGGTGGAGCTACCCAACTCCGTTGTTTTAGAAGTGGTGCAAACCGATCCGGGGGTTAAAGGGGATACTGCCACTGGTGGATCGAAACCCGCCATTGTCGAAACCGGTGCCCAAGTCATGGTACCGTTATTTATCTCCGTAGGCGAGCGGATTCGCATTGATACTCGCTCAGATACGTATCTTGGCCGCGAATAGGAGTAATGGGTGTGGAGCTTGACCTCAACCAAGTACGCGAACTGCTACTAATGTTTGACCAAACCAGCGTCACCGAACTCAATCTTAAGAGTGGCGAACTGGAACTTCAACTCCGCAAGCGTGAGCAGATCAGTGGCAGCGCCCCCGTGGTTGTGGCTCCAGCTCCTGCATCAACCGTCACGCCCACCCCTGTGCCCCCTCCAGCCGTTACCCCCGATCTGGAACCAACGCCACCTCCCGCCAACCGTAAAACCGTGGATGTTGTGGCGCCAATGGTAGGTACCTTTTATCGTGCCCCCGCTCCCGATGAACCCCCTTTTGTCGAAGTGGGCGACACAGTGAAAAAAGGCCAAGTGGTTTGCATCATTGAAGCCATGAAGCTGATGAATGAAATTGAAGCCGAAGTCAATGGCCAAGTGGTCGAAATTCTGGTGCAAAATGCTGAACCAATTGAGTATGGTCAAACCTTAATGCGCATTTTGCCTAACTAAATATCGTTTTTTGTTTTTTCAGCAAAGGCAGGCACTAATTGCAAAGATATGTTAAGCATTGAGGAGTTTAAGGCCAACAATTCAATGCTTTCAAGCCTTTGTGCTCTTGCCGAGACCCTAATTGAAAAATTAGAATTTAGAAACATCTACCACCACTGCCTGACGAGGTTGGCCTGTGCAAGCAACTGGAGCATACATTCTTATTGATACTCTATGCCGTCACGGCGTTAAGCATATTTTTGGCTATCCCGGGGGCGCAATTTTACCAATTTATGATGAGCTTTACCGTGCTGAGTCGCAGGGAAAGATTCAGCATATTCTAGTACGCCACGAACAGGGGGCAGCCCATGCCGCTGACGGCTACGCTCGTGCTACAGGTCAAGTGGGCGTCTGTTTTGCCACTTCAGGGCCAGGAGCAACCAACTTAGTGACAGGCATTGCCACAGCCCACATGGATTCGATTCCCCTGCTGGTGATCACCGGTCAGGTGTCTCGCTCCGCCATTGGCACCGATGCCTTTCAGGAAACGGATATCTTTGGCATTACGCTGCCCATTGTCAAGCACTCCTACGTCGTGCGGGCAGCCAAGGACATGGCACGGATTGTTGCTGAGGCAATCTACATTGCCACCACCGGTCGGCCAGGGCCGGTGCTCGTGGATATTCCCAAGGATGTGGGGCTAGAGGTCTGTGAGTATGAACCGATCGAGCCGGGGCAAGTCAAGCTAAGGGGCTATCGTCCCACGATTCGCGGCAATGTGCGCCAAATTGCCCAAGCGGTTCAACTGATTCGTGAGGCCAAGCGACCCTTGCTCTATGTGGGCGGCGGTGCAATTACAGCAGGTGCTCACGAGGAAGTGCTCAAGTTAGCTGAGTTATTCCAGATTCCGGTGACAACAACCCTGATGGGCAAGGGGGCGTTTCCTGAGTCCCATCCCCTCTCCGTGGGTATGTTGGGGATGCATGGCACCGCCTATGCCAACTTTGCCGTCAGTGAGTGTGATCTATTGATTGCCGTGGGGGCGCGGTTTGACGATCGCGTCACCGGTAAACTGGATGAATTTGCCTCCCGCGCTAAGGTGATTCACATTGACATTGATCCTGCCGAGGTGGGCAAAAACCGCGTGCCGGATGTGCCGATTGTTGGCAGCGTTAAACCCGTGCTCCAGCAACTTCTCAAGCACATTGAAGACAGTGGTGAAGCCGTTGAACCCGCCACCCAGGTGTGGCTCGAGCGCATCAAGGTCTGGAAAGAGGACTATCCCCTTGTCGTGCCGCAACCCAGTGGTGAACTCTCGCCCCAAGAGGTGATTGTTGCCTTTGGCCGCCATGCGCCTGATGCCTACTACACGACTGATGTGGGTCAGCACCAGATGTGGGCAGCGCAATTCCTGAAAAATGGCCCGCGGCGTTGGATCTCCAGTGCTGGCTTGGGCACGATGGGCTTTGGCATGCCTGCAGCAATGGGGGTGAAGGTGGCACTACCCGATCAACAGGTGATCTGTATTAGTGGCGATGCCAGTTTTCAAATGAATTCCCAAGAGTTGGCCACATTGGCGCAGTACGGTATTGCTGTCAAGACGGTGATTATTAACAATTTTTGGCAGGGAATGGTGCGCCAGTGGCAACAGGCCTTTTACGAGAAGCGTTATTCCCATTCCAATATGGCCAAGGGGATGCCCGATTTTGTGAAATTGGCGGAGGCCTACGGGGTTAAGGGGTTGCGGGTGAGCGATCGCCACGATTTGGATGCCATTGTCCAAGAGGTCTTAGCTTACGATGGCCCCGTGCTCCTAGATGCCCATGTCACTCGTGAGGAAAATTGCTATCCGATGGTGGCTCCCGGCAAAGCCAACTCCCAAATGCTAGGGCTGCCGGAACGCAAGGTGCTGGAAAAGGCTGCCGAATTAATCTACTGCGCCAACTGTGGGGCAAAGACAATTTCGACCCATCGCTTTTGTCCAGAGTGCGGCAGTAAGCTCTAGGGAGTTGGACAGGCTTGAGCAAACAACCGCCTTGGCAGGGGCTGGCGAAAATGAAAGAGGATCGTATTTTGGCGGCGATCGCGCGGTTCGGGACCACGCCCCCATAACGTTTCAAAGGAGAAAAAGGACACCCCTAACCCTGATCGCAGCGCGGCTTCTACCTTGGCATCCACCAGTTCAATGGGCACAGGGTTGGTGCGTAGCCCCGTGAGGACACCAACGGCAGTGGGAATTTTCGCTTGGGCGTGGAGCATCTCTGGCTGAGTTAACTGCTGCACAAAGCTGGGGAGATTGTAGCGATAGACTTGCACAATCACTTCATCGAGGAGGCCGAGGGCGACCCACTGCGGCCAATCTTGGAGAAATGTCTGGTAGGCGGTGGGCAATGTGGTCGGTGAGACGGAAAAAATGGCATTGGGAAATTCTTGCTTGACCCGCTGCCGCAACGTTTGCACAAAGGCAGTTAGCTTGTCAGCCCGCCAGCGCATCCAGTCGGGATCACGGGGATTGTCGGGAACGGGCTTTTGGGTTTCCTGCTGATAGAGGGCACGGGTGTAGTCATCGTAGCCAAACTCCACGGGCAGGCTGAGGTGGTCATCAAACTGCACCCCATCCACGGGATACTGCCGCAGCACCTCTAGGACAATGTTGGTCAAGAAAGCCTGCACCTCAGGATGAAAGGGATTCATCCAAGCTACTTCACCAGCCGCCGTTAAGCGAGTGGTTTGACCATTGACCCCTTGGGTGAGCCAGTCTGGATGGGCAAGGGCGAGTTCTGAGGTTTCTGGCACCATGAAGCCAAATTCAAACCAAGGAATGACCAACAGATTACGGCAGTGCGCCTGCTGGGTGAGTTCCCAAAGAAGGTCGTAGTCCTGAATCCCTCGCAGCACAAAGGGCTGGATGCCCAGATTCCTAGCCGTAGCACTGGGGAAACTGACATACCCAGAGTTCCAGACAACGGGATAGAGAGTGTTGAAGTTCAACCGCTGTAAATCATTGAGGGTTGCCTCCAACCGAGGGCGATCGCGCAGGATCGGTAAATCATTGGTTGTCAGCCAGACGCCGCGAATCAGCGTTGAGTTTTGTGCCTGTACTGGCCAAATCGTCCAACACAAACTCCAACAGAAGAGCACGAACAACAGCCAAACGCGACGATGCAGCATAGGTTACAGCGCCAGTGGACGGAGATGTCCTGACTCTAGGAGAAAAATCTGAGTACAGACTCTGCGTAAAAATGCAGGGTCATGACTGACGATGAGACCGGGGGTGGTATCCGCCTGCAAAAACTCGATCAACGTGCCACAACTTCGCTGATCCAAAAAGGCCGTGGGTTCATCATAGAGAATCAACTGGGGCTGCATGGCTAAAATGCCCGCGATCGCCACCATGCGTTGTTCGCCTCCCGACAGTTGATGGGGCATGCGATCGGCCAAGTGACTGGTTCCTGTCTTGGCCAAGGCTTGGTGAACTCGCTGCTGAACCTCTGGAGGGGAACAGCCCAAGTTTTCTGGGCCAAAGGCGACATCCTCGGCCACGGTAGCCCCAATTAACTGATCCGCTGGATGTTGCAGCACGACCCCCACCGCCGGTTGAAACTGTCCAGCCACCACCGACTGTCCCAAGCAGGTGATCGTTCCCCGCTGTGGCTTGAGAACAGCAGCACAGAGCAGCAGAAGTGTGGTTTTGCCAGAACCATTGTCCCCCATGATGCCTAGGCGATCGCTCCCTTGCACCGTGAGACTGACCCCTTGAAGCAGTGAGGGGGTTGCCCCATAGCCAAAATGGAGATCCCTGATTTCCAGCAGGGCAGTCACAGTTTAGAGCGTCTTAGAGCGTCAAGGCTTGGGGATTGGTTTCAATCAGTTTCGCCAAATCCTGAAGGAAAGCGGCAGCATCGGCACCATAGATCACACGGTGATCACAGGTGATATTCACCTTCATCTGCCGTTTCACCCCCAGCAGGCCATCCTCGGTGGCAACCACCGTCGGACGCGACGCCCCCACCGCCATAATGGCTCCTTGACCGGGGGTGAGAATGGCGTCGAAGAAGTCAACCCCGAACATTCCTAAATTGGAGAGACTAAAGGTACCCGTGCTGTACTCCTCAGGTTGCAGTTGCTTGGCGCGCGCCCGCTCCACCAATTCTTTCCAAGTGCGCGAGAGGCTGTAGATGTCAACTTGGTCGGCGTTCTTCAGCACCGGTGTAATCAGGCCACCCCCCGGCATCGCTACAGCCACAGCAATGTTAATGTCGCGACGGTATTGAATCCCTTGCTCCGTGTAATAGGCATTCATGATCGGGTGTTTTTGCAGCGTCAGGGCGATCGCCTTGGCAAGGAGCGCCGTCATTGTCACCCCTTTTGACTTGATTTGCTGGTACAGCCGATCCAACGCATCCGTTGTAATCGTGTAGGCCACGTGGAAATCGGGAATGCCAAGGCTGGCCACCATATTCCGCACCACGGCATTTTGTAGCGTTGTCAGGGGCACCAGATCCTCTTTGGCGACGACCGGGGCAGTCGCAGGGGGGGCTGTGGGGACAGGGGGTGTCGCTACTGGTGTAACGGGAGTTGCAGGCGCACCAATCAAGGCTTCCACATCAGCGGCGGTAATCCGACCATTGGGACCCGTTCCCTTGAGCGTCTGCAAATCAATTTTGTGTTCCTTGGCCAATTTGCGGGCACGGGGGGAAGCAACCACTCGCCCAGTAGTTGCAGCAACAGCACTGGTGGGAGAAGCCACTGCCACAGGAGCCGTTGCGGAGCCATTACTTGTGGCCGCAGCGGGAGTCGAGGCCGTTGCTGCAGAACTCGTCGTAGAACTGGTCGCCGCCCCAAGGGACTTGGCCTTTGCCTCTGCTTCCGCAATTTCTGCTTCTGTTTCTGCCACGAGGCCAATGGTGGAACCGACGGGTGCCACTTCGCCAGCAGGCACGGTAATCACCGCCAAATAGCCGTCGTAGAAGGACTCCACATCCATATCGGCCTTGTCGGATTCCACAATCAGCACGGTTTCCCCCTTGGCCACCTTATCGCCGGGAGATTTCACCCAAGAGACAATTTTCCCTTCGGTCATGGTGGAGCTGAGGGCGGGCATGAACAGTTCACGAATCATAGAGGCTGCTATCCTTGGTTGGCAATCGAGAGGGAGTCAAATTCACTAAAGATGAAAGGTAAAAGTTAGAGCGTGCCGCGAATTTCTTCGATGACGCCATTGCGCAGGAGAATCTCCACCTGCATTTTTTGGATCAAGTTGTCTCCTTTAGTGACATAGAAGAAATTATCCACTTGACCTTGATCCACTTCCTGCCCCATTTCTAGGCGTTGCACCTGATCCAATTGTTGAAGAATCAGATTTTTTTGCTGCAACAGTTGCGCCTTTTGGTTGTTGGCTTGTCCTTGAACCTCTTGAATACGGGCATTGACCACATCCGCTGCTTCATTACTTTTGCGCAGTTCGTCAATCACTTGCTGCAATTGAAAATCCAACTGCTGAATTTGGCCATCCACTTGATTTAGTTGTGCCTGAAGCTGCCTTTGGGCATCGTCTTTCCACTCGGGAGTGACGATTGCTTTCACCATAATCTGGCGCCGCAGGAGCAGTTTAGTATCCATAGGGTCTGTCATGGAGATTACTCAAACATGGCGTTAATCATATCGCGGTAGCGATCGCTCACGACATGACGACGAATTTTTAGGGTTTGGGTCAAAAGACCATTCTCTATCGTAAAGGGTTCGAGGACAAAGCGAAATGTGGCAATGCGATCATCTGGGCGATAGCCGGGGCGATTTTGCACTTCCCGCAGCAGTTCTTGGCGGTAGAGATCAATAATCACTTTGCTCTCCAGCGTCACCAGTTCACCCGTGCCCGCTGGTGCCGGTCGGTTCGGCAACTCTAGCCGGTACCCCTTGGCAGCCACCCACTGCTCCAGCGCTTCCAAATTAGGCACAATCAAGGCACCCAAGGCTTTTTGATCTTGACCCACCAGCATAATCTGGTCAATGTAGGCGCTGCGGATACAGGCATCCTCAATGGGCTGCGGTTCAATATTTTCGCCGTTGCTGAGAACAATCGTGTCCTTCTGCCGCCCCGTCAGCACCAAATCGCCATTGGGGGTGAGGTAGCCCAAGTCGCCCGTGTCAAACCAGCCCTCAGCATCCAGCACCTTGGCAGTGGCCTCCGGTTTGTTGTAGTAGCCGCGCATCACCTGTGGCCCTTTGGCCATCACCAGTCCTTTTTGGCCAAACTCGACGGGGGCTTTAGTTTCGGGATCCACAATCTTAATGGCGGTATCGGGAATGGGACGGCCGGTGGAGCCGCGTAGATTTGCCCAAGAGCGGCGAGCGGTCAGTACCACAGCCGTTTCTGTGAGGCCATAGCCCACTAGCACTTCTAGGTTGATGACTTCATAGAATGTGTCCAAATGGGGGGCAAGGGCACCGCCACCACTAATCACCTGTTTAATTTCACCGCCTGTGGCTTCACGAATTTTGCTATAGACACGCTTCTCCCCCAGTTCGTAGAGAGGCTTGAGGAAAAAGGTTTGCAGACGGGCAACCAATTTTTGCCAACCGCTGGGATGGGGGTTGGTCAGGCTGAGGCCGGTGAGCAGTCGCCGTTGCAGGACATATTGCTGGCCCACACTGAGGAAAAACTGGGCAAGACGCCGCTTTGTGGCCGGGGCATCGCGCAGTTGCTTTTGCACCCCTTCATAAAAGCCTTCCCAGATACGAGGTACGGCAATCATGTAGTGGGGCTTACACCGTTTTAAGTCATTCTTGAAGTGACGGAGGTTAGTATAGGTTTGGCTACAGCCACAGGCAAAGAGAAAGTACTCGGCCACCCGTTCGTAGGCATGCCAAATGGGCAAGATACTGAGAATGCGATCGCCCACCTGCGGTTGCACAATTGCCCAGAGATTGACAATTTGACTCAGTAGCCCCCCATGGGTGACCATCACGCCCTTGGGTTGACCTGTGGTACCGGAGGTGTACATCAGCGTTGCCAAGTCATCGGGGGTAATGGCGACTGCCCGCACTGTGCCATATTGTCCTTCCGTAAAGACTTGACCAAAATTCAAGAGCCGCAGGGGAAAATGCTCAAGTTCTGGGGATTCTGCACTTAAGAGCACAACAGTTTCCACCCCTGTCTCTGCTAAACCCTCTTGAAGTTTGCGCAAGGTGGCCAAGTTTTCAATCAGCAGCAGGGTTGCGCCACTATCGCGCAGAATGTAGAGCAGTTCTTGGGCCTCTGCGGTACCACTGCGCACCACATTAATGGCACCGGCCATCATACTGCCTTGATCGGCAATCAGCCAGCGGGGACTATTGTCAGCAAATAAGGCCACGCGATCGCCGGCAGCGACACCCAGCGCTTGTAGGCCAGCAGCAAAGCGTTGAATGCGTTGATAGAGTTCACTGTAGGTAATGCGCGTCGGAGGGTCTTCGTAGGGCGCATCAACAGCCACCACCTCCCCATGGCGTTGCGCTAGGAGAGGCCAAATTTCCGGCAGCGACTGGAGGGTTTTGTAGGCCAAAAAGTGATCGGGTAACGACGCATCTTGGGGTAGGCCGCCGGGGGGAGTGTAGGTGTAGGCCGCACTGGTCATTGGTTTGGCTCCAGACGCAACACCTAGATAATAAACCCTCAATGGGACACCTCATGCAGGTTTAACAATTTCAATGTGAGATCATAAGAATCGGTTACTTAGCAAGCAGTCCTATGGTGCCCTTTGTTCTTGCCTCTGCTTCGCCGGCGCGCCGCCAACTGCTGCGACAGGTTGGCATTGATCCCATTATTCAACCCAGTCACTTTGATGAATCCGTGATTCAGGCAACTACTCCCACGGAACTGGTGCGATTACTGGCACGGTGTAAGGCAGAAACAGTGGCTCAAACCTACCCACCCCCCGCCCTCATTTTGGGCTGTGATTCTGTGCTGGTTCTAGGGGGAGAAATTTATGGTAAACCAGCCTCACCGGAGGTGGCGATCGCCCGCTGGCAACAAATGCGCAGTCAAACGGGAGAATTGCTGACAGGCCATGCCTTGATTGACTTGGCACAGGGGCGCACCTGTGTTGAGGTGGAGTCCACCCAAGTTATTTTTGCCGATATTAGCGATGCCGAAATCGCTGCCTATGTCGCTTCTGGTGAACCCCTTGCCTGTGCTGGTTGTTTTGCCCTCGATGGCCAAGGTGGTGCCTTTGTCGAGAAAATTGTCGGGACTCCTAGTAATGTCATTGGCTTGAGCTTGCCCCTACTGCGGCGGATGCTGCTGAGCTTGGGATACACCCTTGGCGATGTGCAAGGCAAGAAATGAAAAACTAGCCTAGACAAGTCTAAATGCTTAGGGTATGCTAAGAGATTGCGAGTTAAGGAACTGTCATGAACGCCCAAGAGATTATTCGCTCGATTGAAGCGGAGCAAATGAAGACTGACTTGCCCGTGATTCATGTGGGCGATCGCGTTCGGGTCGGAGTCAAAATTCAAGAAGGCGGTAAAGAGCGCGTCCAACCCTACGAAGGGGATGTGATTGCCATGCGCAACACGGGCATTAACCGCACCATTACCGTGCGCCGTGTCTTCCAAGGAGTGGGCGTTGAGCGCGTCTTTTTGCTACATTCGCCACGAATTGATAGTATAAAAGTAATCCAGCGGGGTAAAGTCCGCCGTGCCAAACTCTACTACCTGCGCAACCTCGTAGGTAAAGCCTCGCGCATCAAAGCACGGTTCGATCGCCCTCTGTAAACAGCCTTGCGTCCTTAGTTCAGTTGGTAGAACGTCGGTCTCCAAAACCGGATGTCGGGGGTTCGAGTCCTCCAGGGCGCGTTAGTTAGTCTGATCTGAAGGTTTTGGCGTCTTAAAGTCCTTTGCAACAGGGATGTACTGGACTAAATGCTTGAGTATCTGGGCGACGCGGATGAGATTGCGATCGCTATCGCCAAGCAAACTAAAGTTGTGGGATAGCGCAAATTCATTACCGAGCAGTTTCACAAAAAGATAGTCATAGCCATTGGTCACCAAGCCAAAAATGGGGATATTGCGGTCGGGACGGGCAGACATATAGGCAAGGGCTTGGGGCACAGCGCGTAAGACACTAAAGCCACTCCGTTTACCTTCAATCACGACTAGCCAGAAGTTGTCCCGAATGGTCAGCGCATCTATCCGTCCCTCTAGGCTGATTCTGCCCTCTTCACTATCAACTGTTGTTTGGATTTCTACCCATGTTTCGCCGCGAATGCGATAGGGAGGGTCACACAAGCCTAATGCGTCTAGTAAGGGGGATAGCAAGATAATGTTTAGCGTTCCCTCGCTCACTTCACTTTCTTCTAAGTAGAGTAAATACCGTTGGGATAAGCGGTTTAATGCCTCTATTTCCCTATCGCTGAGCTGTGATGTTGCGGATTGCCACTCAGGGAAAAAGTTAGGGTTTCTTGATTTAGTGAGGCCTAGTTTGGTCTCTAAATCCCGAAAGGTGATGATTGCTCGAGCGATCGCGGTTGCAGTAGCCATTATTACCCATTAAAAACGATACCTAGCGAACTTCAGAGACGAGGGGTGTGCCGCGATCGCTCCCCTGAAATTGTAGCGCTGTTTTTGCCAGTTCCAATAATTGCAGTTCAGGGGGATAGTGCCTTTCTTGCTTGAGGCGTTGAATGTCCTGTTTCCCCAGTTGCCAGTGCAACCGTTTGGCTAGAGCCAGTAGGACATCGCTGCGATCAATGACGCCCGCCACAGCATCGGCAGGGGTTAAAACCGTAACAAAGCGTTGTTGCTGCTCCTCTAGGGTGCAAACCGTCTTGGCGAGAGAGTCTGATTCTTTGACGGTGGCGATCGCCCGCAGGGGGACGGCTAACTCTTCGACTGGCGTCACTTCCCAGCGGCTGCGCTCCATATGGTTCAAGGCTTGGGGATCCAAATAGCCGCGGTAGCGACCAGCGGTGGCGACAAAGTAGGCTGTGGGCTGGCGATCAGCCAGGAGGAGATAGCGATCGGCAAACTCCCGCAGAGAGAGCGTCCCCTCAATGACGCGAAAATCCCGTGTCATGGCCTCGGCAGCCGTTAGAGTGAGCAGCGTTTCTTGGAGCTGGCTGAGACGGTGGTAGAGTATCGCATTTTGCAGGGCAAACCAACCCAACAGTCCCAACCACAGACCGTTACCACTGCCAAGGAGGGTCAGCAATAGCCCAAAACTAATAGCTAACCATCCCAACATCTGCCCCGATCGCGCCGCCCAGCGCATCCCCTGAAAGCGATTGCCTGTCAATTTCCAAACGGCTGCCTTGAGCACTTGACCCCCATCGAGGGGAAGTCCCGGCAGAAGGTTAAAAACCCCCAAGACAAAGTTGATATTGGCCAGATAGAGCAACAGTTCATGGAGGGGATGATCCGCCGGCAGTACCACGGCTGCCCCTTGCAACAGGGCAAAAAGGGCAAAACTCACCAAAGGCCCCGCGATCGCCACCTGAAAAGCTTGACCGGGGGTATTGGATTCCCGTTCAATGGCCGCCATGCCGCCAAAGAGAAAAAGGGTAATCGAGCGCACCGTAATCCCTTGGGAACGAGCCACCAAGCTGTGCCCCAATTCATGGAGCAAGACTGAGGCAAACAACAGCAGGGAAACGACAAATCCCATTCCCCATGCAAGTGCTCCCCACTGCGGGTACGTGGTCTGCCAGTCACTGCCATTGAGAAAGGTAAACAGCAGAATCACCAGAAACCACGACCGATCAATGTAGAGGGGAATGCCAAAGACACGCCCCACTTGCCAACCTTGTCCCATGCCCACCTCAGTGCATCGCGCTCTATCTCCATTATCGCCCCAGATTCTGAATACACATGATTTACAAAAATTTGCGTCTCAAAACGTGACCTTCCCATCTCTGGCCTAAAATAAAGGCAACGCTGCTAGAGGATGGTGCGATGTCTCAAGCCCCTGTACTGGTCTCTGCCAATGGCCATGTCCTAGACGTGCCCTTTGATTCCTTTTGGCAAGGGTTGCAGGAGTTTGGCTCCCATTTGCTGTGGTCATTGTGTCTCTCACTGCTCCTGAGCCTTCTCCTCAGTCTGATCAGCTACTGGCTTAGCGTGACTTTCGGGATACCCGTACTGCCCTTCTTTTTGATTGTTGTTTAACTTGTGGGGAGCTGCGTATGTGGGGTTTACTCATTACTTGGATTGTGACCAGTATTAGTTTGTTTATTGTGTCGCGCCTCTCGTTTTTGGGCGTGGAAATTGATAAATTCACAACTGCGCTGTGGTCGGCGATTGTCTTCGGCTTTTTGAATGCCACGTTGGGGGCTATCCTGAAATTCTTTGCATTCCCCTTTATTTTTCTGACGTTTGGCTTGGTTGCGCTGATTATCAATGCCGCTATTTTTGCCCTTGCAGCAGCCCTTGTGGATGGCTTTAGACTACGCAATGGCTTTTGGAGCGCCTTTTTTGGCTCGATCGCCCTCAGTATTGTCAACTGGGCTTGCTTTAATCTGCTGGGTCAGGCCGGCTTGCTCTAGGATGCCTTTCCTAGATAGCCACGAGGGGTAATCAGCCAATCATGGAAGCAGCGGGTACTGGCATTGCCGATCAGCACCAAGCTGAACATATCCACCGTTTCCGGTTTCAAGGCGCCAAGGGTGGTGAGGGTGATGTGCTCCTCAGGGCGATAGGCGGCACGGACGATCGCTACGGGTGTTTGTGGTGAACGATATTTTAAGAAAATGGCTTTGGCATCCACCAATTGCTGCTGGCGATCGCGCGAACGGGGATTGTAAAGGGCAGTTACAAAATCCGCTTCTGCCGCTGCCCGTAAGCGCTTCTCAATCACTGGCCAAGGGGTCAGGCGATCGCTGAGGCTAATCGTACAAAAATCGTGCATCAGGGGTGCTCCCAAACGAGCTGCCGCCGCATTAACAGCACTCACCCCCGGCAACACCTCTACGGGTAAATCACTGATACCCGCTTCTGCCAATAGCTCCAGCACCAGACCCGCCATGCCATAGATGCCACAGTCGCCCGAAGAGACCACAGCGACATTGAGTCCCCACTGAGCCAGATCAATCGCTGCTTGGGCACGTTGTCGCTCTTGGGTAATGGTATAGGCAGCAACCATCTGTCCCGGTCGCCGCAGGGGAGCCAGCAATTCTAAGTAAAGCCCATAGCCCACGAGAATATCGGCGGCCAAAAGGGCAGAACGGGCTGCGAGGGTGAGTTGATCCAAGGCTCCCGGACCAGTGCCAATCAGGCTCAAGGCACCTTGGCGGGGAATGAATTCCCGTTCAGACTGGGCAATGGCGATCGTCACCGCACCGGGTTCACCCCCTTGACGGTAAATCTGCTTAGGAACAATTAAACGCCCCCCCTCACTGGCTAACACTGCTGCGGCTTCAGCCACACTGGGCGTTCCCATTTCTGCGGCGACAATGGTTGAGGGGGTGGGTACGCTAACAGGCGCCAATTCTTGAGCGGAAAACCAGCGGCTTGGCCAATCGTGCGCCTCAGCCACCTGACATAACCCCACTTCATCGGCTTTGCGATCAATACTAGCAAGGCCGGCGATCGCCAGCGGGCTTAACCCGGCTTGGGCAAGGGTATGATCAATGGCCTGCTGGATCAGGGCTGCCGATGTTCCCCGTTCACAGCCAATGCCGAGCCACAGTACCCGTGGATGCCAAGCCACACCTGAGGTCAAAGAGGAGGGCAACGCTTTTTCGGTAATCCAAACCGCATTTTCTAGGGGTGGGGTGCTGACAAACTCAAGGGGGTGATCTGAACTAAGAGCCGTGCGCCACAAAGAGCTACCGCAGGTTTGATACACTTGCAGCGGTTTTCCTTGAGCCTGTTGGCTAGCGATCGCATTCCAGTCTCCTGCCCCCCGTTGCCACCCCAAGGCCGTTCCCCAGGTATCCACAGCAAAGTAGCCTTGGGCATGACTTGCTCCCGTGAGAATGGGTGTCGCCCCAATGGCGGCGCTGAGCGCTTGACACAGGCGATCGCCCCCAGCCCCATGACTACCTAGCAAACTCACGATCCATTGACCATCCTCAGACAGAACGCAGACCGCCGGATCCTGTCTTTTGTGGGTCAACAGGGGCGCGATTAACCGCACCACAGCACCGCAGGCTAGGGCAAAAATCCAAGCCTGATAGTGGCACCAGTGGTTTTCGAGATGCGCGGCAAGGGGGCGATCGTAGCTTTGTACCCTAGGGTGAGTGGATGCTAAATGGCTGGGTACCCAGATGCTCAGGGGAATCCCCGTGTCCACAAGGCGTTGCAGTTGAGCCAGCCCTTGGGCAGTGGTGGCGATCGCCCCAATGGGTTGAAACTGGTCTAACCGTGGCATGAACTAGACATCAAAGCGATAGCGCACTGCGCCCGTTTCTGGATCGTTAAATACTGTGGCGTAGCCGAGGCGTTGGGCTTCAAAGAGCAGTTCCTCAACGGTTTGGGCATCAAAATGGGTATAAAGTGCGGCTTGGGCGGCAGAAAGGACGCCACCGTGTTCCTTAGCCACTTGCAGTAAGCGGTGCATGGGCGTCGCGGGGTTGAGGTCGGCTTGTTCCCATGCGGTCAGATAGCGCCCCCGCAGGTAGGTATTGCGGTGATCCACCATCCCCGGAATTAAAAAGAGATCAATGAATTGACCAATGCCACAAAAGCCAAAGGTGATCAGGTATAAAAAGCCAATCATCGGCTGGCCGACATAGAAGCGTTGCAGGCCACAGAAACCCACAAAGCTCAAGCACCACAGCAGATAGGCAACCCCCACCTTGAGGAATTTTGGCTGCGTTTGCCAGCGTTGGCGATGAGTGGAAAAGTGGAATGTTTGCCCCATGATCTCAGGAGGATTCCGCTACTTCTCATCCTAACCTAAGTTTCTGAGAACCACTGCGGGGGCTAGCGATCGCCCCCCAAGAATACGTCCTAGAAATTCGGCTGATGACGAATCAGATTCAGAAACTCCTCACGGGTCTTTTGATCTTCACGGAAGACCCCCAACATTGAACTGGTCACCGTCCACGAGCCGGGTTTTTGGACACCGCGCATCACCATGCACATATGGCTGGCTTCCATGACCACAGCCACCCCCTGCGGATCGAGAACGGTTTCAATGGCTTCGGCCACTTGACGGGTCAGGCGCTCCTGCACTTGCAGCCGCCGCGCATACATTTCGACAACCCGTGCCAGTTTGCTGAGGCCGATCACCCGCTGGTTGGGGATATAGGCCACATGGGCTTTGCCAATGAAAGGCAACATGTGATGCTCACAGAGGCTAAAGAAGTTAATGTCGCGCACTAAGACCATTTCATCGTGGCCTTCATCGAAAATCGCGCCGTTGACAAGGGTTTCAAGGGATTGACTATAGCCACTGGTGAGAAATTGCATCGCTTCAGCAACCCGCTTGGGGGTTTTCAGTAACCCCTCGCGATCGGGATCCTCACCCACATTCAGCAGAATGGTGCGCACTGCGGCCATCATTTCTTCTTTGGCAACATCTGGGGGGGGTGGGTGGGGAATCGCTTCTTTGCCTTGGTGGGTGTTGCGATCGGGCAGAATTGCCGGAGTGGTCGCTTTACCGTTAATGATCGAATCGGGCATATTGAACGTTGTCATAGAAAGAGTGACAAGTGAAGGACAAAGGGAGCCTAGAGGGTTCCGCCAAGGGGCATCACCACTAGCTCTTCCACAAAAGCCGTTTGCGGCAATTGAGTCGTGTACAAAATCGTGTTAGCAACGTGTTCAGGGGTTAACATCCCCGTGCGGTCAAAGTCTCCTGCTACGTCTTCCCAAATGGGGGTATCAACGGCGCCGGGACAGATGGCAATCACGCGGATACCGTGGGCGCGTTCTTCAGCCGCCATCGTTTTGGTCAAGGCCATGAGGGCAAACTTCGAGACACAGTAGGCGCCCCAGTCGGGAAAAACTTGGCGTCCAGCAATTGAAACAACATTTACTATCGTACCGCACTGGCGGGATCGCAGTTGCGGCAGTACCGCTTGCGAGCAAATGAGGGCACTGGTGAGGTTGACGTTAAGAATTTGCTGCCAGTCCGCCAAGGGTTGATCAATCAGGGGCACGGTTCTTGCCATACCGGCATTATTCACCAGTACATGGACATCGCCAACACGAGCGAGAATCTCATCAAGGCGCGATCGCAGGGGTTCAGGATCGCTAAAGTCCACGCTAAAGGTATGGGCTTCAACCCCACAGGCCACCACTTGGGCATGAACGGCAGCAAGTTTGGCGGGCGATCGCCCCAACAGCACGACATTAAACCCCGCTTGGGCAAAGGCAATGGCCGTGGCGGCCCCAATGCCACTACTGGCGCCCGTGATTAAGACTTGTTGGGTCATACTGCTTCACTAAAGACGCCCATGCGCCGGAACTTTTGATAGCGCAACTCCCGCCGTTCACTACTGCTGAGGGCTTGCACTTCCGCCAAATTTCGCAGGAGAGCCCCCTTGAGATTTTCCGCCGCTTCTACGGGGTTGCTATGGGCAGCGCCGACAGGCTCGGGCACAATTTCATCAATAATTCCCAGCTTCAGCAGGTCGCGAGCCGTAATTTTCAGGGCTTCCGCCGCTTGGGGCGCCTTTTGGGCATCGCGCCAGAGAATCGCGGCACAGGCTTCTGGGGGCGCCACACTATAGACGGCGTGCTCAAACATCAGCAGGCGATCGCCGACACCAATGGCCAAGGCTCCCCCTGAGCCACCTTCACCAATCACGGTGCAGATGATCGGCACCTCAAAGCGAAACATCTCCCGCAGATTGTAGGCAATCGCTTCCCCTTGGCCAAACTTCTCCGCCTCTACCCCAGCCCAAGCCGCTGGTGTATCAATAAAGGTGAGGATGGGCATCTGAAAACGGTTCGCGTGCTCCATCAGACGCAGGGCTTTGCGATAGCCCCCTGGTGAGGCCATACCAAAATTGCGAGCCACATTATCCTTGGTATCGCGACCCTTTTGCTGCCCCAGCATCACGACGGGTTGACCATTGAGGCGACCAATACCACCGACAATCGCTGGATCATCGCTGCCTCGGCGATCGCCATGGAGTTCAATCCACTCTTCGCTAATGGCTTGGATGTAATCCAGCGTGCTGGGACGGCGCGGATGACGAGCCACCTGCAGGGTTTGCCCCGGCGTCAGCTTACTGAAAATTTCATAGCGCAGTTGCTTGGCGCGCTCTTCCAATTCACGGATTTGCTCCGAGACATCAACGCCAAACTCCGAGGACTTATCCCGCACCTGCTGAATTTGGGCTTCTAGCTCCACGAGGGGCTTTTCAAACTCCAACAGAAGCGTGCGACGTTCGTTTGCCATAGGCGATTGGGTTCCTTTTGGTGTTACTGGGTGTTCAACAGTAGGGGCTGAAATCCGTGTTTACGGGAGACTTCACCAATTTGCTGCATCTTTTCCACCGTGATTTGATTGCGCCCCCAAGAGAAATTGGTGTGCCAGCCCTCAAACTCTAAAAGCATGGCTTCCGCAAAACAAGCAAACATCTGCCGTGAGGGCACATCCATATTCACAATTTCCATAATTTTCCAGTCAATATCGAGGGCGTGCTCGACAATGCCACCATTGAGAACATGAATCTCGGGGTGCTGAATTTTGGTGCCCATATTTTTCGGGTAGCCGCCATCAATCATCAGCGAGGGGCGCTTCAACTGCTCAACGCTCAGCTCGACTCCCTTGGGCATACTGGCCACCCAAACCACAATATCGGCAAGGGGTAGGGCATCCATTAGGTCTAGAATTTTCCCCCGTCCCAATTCCGCCTGTAGGTCTAGCAGGCGATCGCGATTCCGTGCCACCAGTAAGAGATCCTGCACATCCAAGCAGGTATTCAACCAACGGCAGACGGCACTGCCAATATCCCCAGTAGCCCCACAGACAGCCACAGTTGCCTGACGCAAATCAATCCCCACTTGGGGCGCCGCCTGCTGAATTTGTTGGCAGATGATATAGGCGGTGTGGGTATTCCCCGTGGTAAAGCGGCGAAAGTCTAGCTCGATATTGCGAACGTGGGACATTTTCTCCAGATCAAAATTCTCAAAAATGATCGAGGAGAAGCCCCCCAGCGCCGTAATGTCAATATCATGCTTTTGGGCGTGGGCCATGGCGTTAATGATTTTGCGAGTGGCCGCCTTCACCCGCTGGTTGGCCAGCATTTCCGGTAAGAAGCAGGACTCGACGTATTTGCCATAGATAGTTTTGCCCGTGACGCTTGTCACCGTAATCTCATCGACGATCTGCGGCGGTGCCATACACCAAAATTCCAAGCCTTGATCGGCGTATTCGGGATACCCTAACTGGTGGGCAACGGCTTGGGCGTGCTCCAGATTCGTCAGATGACCAATTAATCCAAACATACAAGCGTGCGGTGACTAAAATGTAACGATATGTTAAGCCACCCTTATGCCGCAGTTAGGCCATAAACCGACATCTTCATAATTTCGCGGGTGGTAAAGCCGATATTTTCTAGGGCACCACTGTACTGAATCATGAAGTCTTCCACAAGGGCGTCTTTTTCCATGCCAAGCACTTTGGCGTCTGCTTCCACTTGGTTGAGCATTTTCCAGACCAAGGGCAGGTTGGCGCGATTGGCTTCTTCAACTTCCGCTTTGACGCTCTCAAAGTTTTCCTTTAACCAGATTTCGCCAAAGTTGAGGTGGCTGTACTCATCTTTGACCACACCCTCAGTAATTTTGCGGGCAAAGGGATCTGCCATCGGGATGTAGATGTTGTAGGCCGCGATCGCGAAGCACTCGATGATTAAAGCTTGAATCAGCAAGCAAGTCGCAATTTTCCCCTCTGCCAGTGCCGCTTGAAAGTTACCGTGCAGTTTTTCAAAGAAGGCCTTGGCAAATTCCATATCTGGGGTTACGCTCAGGTTGCGACCACAGGCCTCAAACCCCTTTCTGTGGCGGGCTTCCATCTTGGCCAGGCGGGTGAGTTCTTCTTGGTGCTCAGGCAGCAGCTTGGCTAGGTCAATGTAATTGTCGTGAGCTTCCTGTTCACCTTCAATGACAATGGCGTTGATGCGGCTGTAGGCATCCTTGTAGCGATCGCTATGGTAGTCCAACTCAGGGGTAGCGGTAGCCGTTGTCATTGCGAACTCTCCTAAACACAAATTTATTGGAAGTTATGAGGTAGCAGGGCTTCCGTTATCATAGCGCAGCAGCGATCCCCTGACGAGGGGCAACGTGCCAGAGATTTTCGAGTTCCTGAATAGGCGAATCTCTATGCACCGATAGCACTAGAAACTGCCCATATTGCTTGGGGGTGGCACTTCTGGCAACGGCTGAGGGGGAGGAGCGACTGACTGAATAGGGCCATTGTAGTCAATGCGAATCATCGGATTGCTGGGGTCGGGGTTGACCGTGACAATACTTTCAATAGTTGGTGGTTCCGCAGGTGCCCCCCCTAGAAAGCGAAAGGTAAACGTACCATCACCATTGTCCACGTAGGGAGATTGACTCGCAGGCCCAAACATGGATGCTTCAGCGCGGTAGCGACTCAACCCGCCATTCGCCCGCTCTGCTGCCTGTCGTGCCCAATTCCGTGCCCGCTGGAGGACTGGATTATCTACCCCAAAGGGATTAAAGTTTTCCCGTGGTGGTGGCTCTGTCTGTGCCAGCACTGGACTGATACCTGTCAACGCGCACGTTAGAATCAGGCTGAATGCCATAGGGCGAAAGGACATCAACGCAAACTCCCACTCCTAAACTTTGCTTTGGCAGTCATGTACCCCTTAAGTGACGAGCAACTGAATCTTTCAGTTCCAAACCCAATATGAACCTTGTCCTAAAATAGGGGATCCATAAAGGGGAGGCAATTCTCTTCAATAGTGCCCCTCAGGTTTTTGGCTGCGTGCCAGCCTTGGGAAAAGAGCCGTAGTAGAGAAGTCCGTAATAGACGGATGCCTCGCCCCTATTGATACAATGGGTAAAGTGATAGGCTAAAACGATTGCATGAGTTAAACGCACTGCGGTGCGCAATCCACAGTCTAGAGGGCATAAACCTGAGTCAACCTATGAGTGATGAAACCGTAACCAACCCCGCTGCTGAAGCCCAAGAAGGCGAAATTACCCCCGATGTCGTTGAGAATCATGCAGAGGCCACCACGAGCGAAGAGGGTCAAGCATCTGAGGCGACCTCTACGGATACTCCTGCGGATGCAGCGGACTTGCTAGAGAAAATTGCTGCCCTTGAAGCTGCCAAGGCTAGTCTTTCGCAGGTGGTGGAGGAGCGCAATAGCCAATATATGCGCCTTGCCGCTGACTTTGAAAACTTCCGCAAACGCACCCAGCGAGAAAAAGAGGAACTAGAGCTACAGATTAAGTGCAGCGTCATTGCTGATTTACTGCCGGTGGTGGATAGCTTTGAGCTAGCCCGCACCCACATTCAAACCGAAACAGAGGCGGAAGAAAAAATTCACCGCAGCTATCAGGGGGTTTACAAGCAACTGGTGGAGTGCCTCAAGCGCATTGGTGTTTCGGCGATGCAGGCCAAAGGCAAGCCCTTTGATCCCAATCTCCATGAGGCTGTGCTGCGGGAAGCAACGAATGAGCACCCTGAAGGCACGGTGATTGAAGAACTCAAGCGGGGGTATATGCTGGGCGATCGCGTGTTGCGCCATGCCATGGTCAAAGTGGCCGCTCCTCCTGAAGAGGGTAGTGCCAGTGACACGAATCCCACCAATGATGTGACGGACGTATAGGGGCACTTCAAGGGAATGCCACGCCGCTACTACATCACCACCTTTGGCTGCCAAATGAACAAGGCCGACTCCGAGCGCATGGCCGGGGTTCTAGAAGCAATGGGCTTAGAACCGGTGGCCGAGCCGGATGAGGCCGATGTCTTGCTCTATAACACCTGCACGATTCGCGACAACGCCGAGCAGAAACTCTATTCTTACCTAGGGCGGCAAGCCAAGCGCAAGCATCAAGAACCCAACCTAACGCTGATTGTGGCCGGTTGTGTGGCTCAACAGGAGGGGGAACAATTGCTGCGGCGAGTTCCTGAAGTGGATCTGGTGATGGGGCCGCAGTATGCCAATCGCCTTGGTGAGCTGCTGGAGCAGGTGTGGAATGGCAGCCAAGTGGTGGCAACGGAGCCACTGCACATTGTTGAGGACATTACCAAACCCCGCCGCGATAGTAGGGTCGCTGCTTGGGTCAATGTGATCTATGGCTGTAATGAACGCTGTACCTACTGTGTGGTGCCGGGGGTACGGGGGCAAGAGCAATCCCGCCGCCCCGAGGCAATCCGCGCTGAAATTGAGGAACTGGCGGCTCAAGGCTACAAGGAAGTGACGCTCCTTGGGCAAAACATTGATGCCTACGGTCGTGATTTGCCGGGAATTACCCCAGAGGGGCGGCGACAGCACACGTTTACTGATTTGCTTTACTACATTCATGATGTTGCTGGGATTGAGCGGATTCGCTTTGCCACCAGCCATCCCCGTTATTTTACAGAACGCTTAATTCGCGCCTGTGCTGAACTTCCCAAGGTGTGTAAGCATTTTCACATTCCCTTTCAGTCGGGGGATAATGAAGTTCTCAAGGCGATGGCACGGGGCTATACTCGCGAGCGTTACCTACAAATCATTGAAACGATTCGCCGCTATATGCCGGATGCTGCCATTAGTGCCGATGCCATTGTTGGTTTTCCGGGCGAAACAGAAGCCCAATTCCAACGCACCCTAGATCTGGTGGCGGAGGTGGGCTTTGACCAACTGAATACAGCAGCCTATTCGCCGCGCCCGAATACGCCAGCGGCCACTTGGGACAATCAAGTACCGGAAGAAATTAAAGAAGACCGTCTGCAACGGCTGAATCATTTAGTGGCCACGATCGCTGGCGATCGCTCCCAACGCTATCTTGGCCGGGAAGAGGTGGTGCTGGTGGAGGGGGTCAATCCCAAGGATCCGCAACAAGTCTATGGCCGCACCGATGGCAACCGCCTGACCTACTTACCCGGTGAGATTGAGACCCTACGGGGACAACTGGTGCGGGTCCGCATTACCGAGGCGCGAGCCTTTAGCCTCAGTGGCATGCCTCTGACAGCTCATTCCTTGGTTGGCTGATTTAGGGGGGCTAGATCGCACAAATCACTTCATCGCGGCAGAGGGTGGGATCCACGTAGGGCAGCATCGGCTTATCGCCAACGTAAATTCCCAAGCCTTGAGCCGTGCGAATCAAGAAGCTATTGGGATCCACATGGCGTGGGCATTGAGCCACCACATCGGCAATGGGAACAGTGACCACCTGTCCTGCCTGCCAGGCTACCATGCGGCCAAAGGTTCCTTGAGCGGCCAAATCCACAGCGGTATTGCCCATGCCCGCTGCCAGCAGCCGATCCATGGCCATGGGGGCACCGCCCCGTTGAATGTGACCTAGGACTGAAACCCGCAGCTCAATGGGGATGGGACTGTGCTGGGCAATTTTATCGGCAATGTACTGACCAATACTGCAATGGCGGCGCTGGTGGGCGTCCTGCTCCAGTTCTTTGACACCCTCGGCAACGACGATGAGGGCAAACTTACGTCCCCAGCGATCGCGCAACTTTTGCAGATGCTGGCAAATGCCTTCAATGGAGTAAGGAATTTCTGGGATGAGGATCATATCGGCACCCCCAGCAATCCCCGAATACAGAGCCAAGTGACCGGCAGTGCGCCCCATCACTTCCACCACAAAGACGCGATCATGGCTAGCGGCGGTGGAGGTAATCCGACTCAGGGCTTCCACCACAATGTTGACGGCGGTATCAAAGCCAAGGGCGCGATCGGTCAAGGCGACATCGTTATCAATGGTTTTCGGCACGGCAAGGAAATTCCAGTTTCCCTTTTGCGCCAGTTGATGCAAAATTTTCAGGCTGCCATCGCCACAAATGGCAATAAGCGCATCCAAGCCCAATTCATAGTACCCAGCAATGACTTCATCGGCATGACCAAGGGTATCGCCCTTATTAATTGCTCCGAGAATGGTTCCCCCCATGTTGAGCAATACATCCATTCCCCCGAGACCCTCGGCATTGAGGGGGATCGCCTTCCGCTCAATTAACCCCTGAGTGGCGTGGAGAATGCCAAGCACCTCCCAACCGTAACTTAGAGTAGCATGGGCAACAATGGCACGGATGGCCGTATTTAGACCCGGACAATCTCCGCCACTGGTGAACACACCAAGTCGTTTGCGGCTGGTACTCATGAATCCTTGCTTCCTATGTGAACGGTTATGGCCTCAAAGCCTGCCTCTGCGCCTAACAACGGCACCGTCAACATCCTAGCGAAGGTCAATCGCCCTTGACTGCTTGAGTTAAGAGCTTGCAACATCCTTAGGAATCGTTGAATTTTGCAGCGGGGAATATCTGATTAGGGGGATCGCTTAGACTAGTGATCTATGGAAATTCCTCGCCTACACCCCGATACGATTGAGGCAGTGCGCCAAGCGGTCAACATTGTCGATGTGGTGGCCGAGCACGTTGTCCTACGCAAGCGTGGGCAAGAATACGTGGGTTGTTGTCCTTTTCATGAGGAGAAAACCCCCAGTTTTACGGTGAGTCCCCTGAAGGGCTTTTATTACTGTTTTGGCTGCGGTGCCGGGGGCAATGCCATTAAGTTCCTGATGGAACTGCAAAAACGCTCCTTTGCCGAGGTGGTACTCGACCTTGCCCAACGCCATCAGATTCCAGTGCGCACCCTCGATAGTGAGCAAAAACAGGCCCTACAAGCGCGGCTCTCCCTTCAAGAGCAACTCTACGAGATTCTGGCGATCGCCACCAGTTTCTATGAACATGCCCTGCGGCAACCCATTGGCCAAGCCGCCCAAGACTATTTGCAGCGACAACGCCATCTCAAAGAGGACACGATTCAGCAATTTCGCTTGGGCTATGCCCCTGCGGGTTGGCAAGTGCTCTACACCTACCTTGTGGAGCAAAAAGGGTATCCCCCTCAGCTGGTAGAACAGGCCGGTTTGATTATGCCGCAGCGGACGGGGGATGGCTATTACGACCGCTTTCGCGATCGCCTGATGATCCCGATTATGGATGCCCAAGGACGGGTGGTGGGGTTTGGCGGTCGTACCCTCAGCAACGAAGAGCCAAAGTATCTCAACTCCCCAGAAACTCCGATTTTTAACAAGGGTCAGTTGCTCTTTGGGCTGGATAAGGCGCGGCAAGCGATCGCCCGTAAAGATCAAGCAATTGTTGTCGAGGGTTACTTTGACGTGATGGCGCTGCACCAAGCGGGGTTTTCCCAGGCGGTGGCCAGTCTAGGAACGGCCCTCAGCCAAGCTCAAATTAAATTACTGCTGCGCTACACCGAGTCGAAGCAAATTATTCTCAACTTTGATGCCGACCCAGCGGGAGAACGGGCGGCCGATCGCGCCATTGGTAAAGCTGCCGATTTGGCCTATCGGGGTGATCTGCGACTGCGAATTCTCACATTACCAGCGGGCAAAGATGCCGCTGACTTTTTCAGTGCGGGTGAAGCACAGCGTGAACACTACCAAGCCCTCCTAGATCAAGCGCCCCTGTGGCTGGATTGGCAAATTCAAACCATTGTGCAGCAGTACGATCTCAAGCAAAGTGATCAATTTCAGCAAGCCAGCCAAGCCCTGAGCCAACTGTTGGGAAAACTGCCCAATGCCACACTGCGCAGCCACTACATTCACCACTGTGCTGAGCTATTGGGAGGCCATGATAGTCGCTTCGTTCTCCGTTTAGAAGAATCCCTGCGGCAACAGGTGCGGGGTCAACGTTGGCAGGGGCGATCGCAAAAATGGCAACGTCCGGCGGACTATAACCTCCGTCAAGCGGCGGAAGAACAACTGCTACGCCTCTACCTCCACTGCGGCGACTATCGTCCCCTGATTCGCCAAGCCCTGCAAGCGCGGGACATTGAATTTAGCCTCTCCCACCATCGTTGGCTGTGGCGGCAGATCTTGGCCATTGAAGAAGCGTACTGTGCCGGTCTGCCAGCGCCCGATGATCCCTATACCACTGAGTGGCTCCTTCATTCGCCCACGGAAACAGGAACCCAACTCACGGATTTAGATTTGGTCACGCACCTTTTTGATCGCCTCGATGAGGCAGAGGAGGCCGCCCTCATTACTCCACTACTCCATTTGGATGAAACGACTGCCGTGAGTCTGGATCGTCCTGAACTCGTGATCCAAGCAGCGGCAGCAGCCCTTGAGCGCATTGCTGTTGAAAAGCGATGTCGCTATATTCTCCGGGCTTGGCAGGAAACTGTCGCGCTGATTTTAAGTGAATCCCTTGCCAGCGAAGCCCTGCGCCAGTATTTGGATCGCCTGCTCACCGACAACGAACCTGCGATTGACGACATCCCCGGTGTGGCGCCAGAGCGACTGCAAGTGCTTGCCCAACTGCGCCGTGACTACTACCAGCATCGCCAATACCTGCAGCAATTGGATCAGCAGCGCTGTCCGCCGTTGGCCGCAATTCGCAGCTATACCTAGGTCTAGTTCTGGTGCTGTTCAATACTGAGCCCCTTCATCGCTCCCCAAAATTGTTTCTGAAAGTTTTGAGCCGGTTGAGCCTTGGGGAAAAAGCTGGACTATTCTTCACTCAATCTTTGTAGCCGCTGGCGATCGCAGATGGTAATCTCATTGCCCTCTACCCTCAGAATGCCTTGGGTATTCAGGTCGTAAAACGCCCGCGACAGCGTTGCAGGAATAGTGCCTAGCAAAGCGGCCAGCTCTGTTTTTTTCAAATCTAGGGTAATGCTATCTGGGCGATCGCTAGTGGCCAATCGTTGCAACAAATAGGCTGCTAGGCGTTGGGGCACCTGTCTAAAGGAAAGGTCTTCTATAAGACTCACCAAATGACGCAGATGCTTAGCAAAGCTAGCTAGCAAACGAACAGTTAGATCCGCATCTTGGTGGAGTAAATTCAAAAAGGCGAACCGCGGCAAAAAGATCAGTTCAACGTATTCAATTGCTTCTGCCGAGGCAGGATAGGGCTGGTTATCGAAGGCCACCACCTCCGCAAAGCTGTCGCCCGGTTCAAAGATATTTAGGATTTGCTCCTTCCCTGCCGCTGAAAGATTAAAGACCTTGACCCGCCCGGTTTTCACAACAAAAAACCCCGCAGCGGCATCGCCTTTTCTAAAAATGATTTGCTGCCGTTGCCAAATCTGTAACTGTGCAATTGCAACCAACCGCCCTAGCTGGGGTGGCGAAAGTTCACTAAACATTGGTGACTGGCGCAGACATTCCTCAATACCCGCTTTCATGACCCACCGTAAAAGTTAAATATTTCTCAAGGTTCCTTTTGACCTAAGTCAAGGCGCTACCCCCCAAGCCGCAGCTACCTTAAGTCTCAATAGCTGCCGAGAGGAAGTGTCTATGGCAAACGTCCCCTTCAATATTACTCAAGCAGCTCACCTAGAGCGAGGGTGGCACTTGCGGCTGCCCGCTTGGTTAGTGCTGGTCTGTGTCATTACCTTTAGTGTGCTGCTGACAGCAGGCGCCGTTATTTACCGGCATGCCCCGCCGATACCGACAACGATTGTCTCGCCCCAACAGGAGGTGCTTTTTAGCCGTGAGAACATACAGCGAGGTCAAGAACTGTATTTGGCACGGGGCGGCCAGCACATTGGCAGCATCTGGGGTCATGGCAGTTATCTGGCTCCAGACTGGACAGCGGATGTGCTGCACCGCTGGGGTCTAGCCACGGCTGGAATTCTCTACCGCGGCGATGCGAGCTTTAGCCAAGCAGATTGGGAGGCACTCTCTGCCTCTGAGCGGGCTCAACTACAGGTGCAAGTGCAAGAGCAATTTAAGCCCAACCGTTACAATCCTGAAACAGGAGTGCTGACGCTCACCCGTGCTCAAACCCAAGGACTGCGCCACGTCTTTGAGCAGTACAAAACACTGCTATCCCAAGGTGCTGCGGCGCACTCTATTCCGCGCAACTGGTTTACTGATCCCGCGCAAATCCGCGATGTGACTGCTTTTTTTGCCTGGACCGCTTGGGCAGCAGTCGCCACTCGTCCTTTGGCGCCCTTTTCCTACACGGCGAATTTTCCCCATGATCCACTGGTGGGCAACCAACCCCCAGGGCAGTTTGTCATTTGGTCGATTGTCTCAGTCGTCGTGTTAATTGCTGCGATCGCCGGCTTTCTCGTTGTCTATCTGCTCCAAGGGGAGGATGCGGTTCAAGCGGTAACAGAGCGCCCCGCCATCCGCCTTGCCACCCCCAGCCAAAAAGTGACTACCCTTTTCTTTGGGGTGGCCATGGGTCTGTTTCTCCTGCAGATCCTCATGGGCATGGTCACTGCCCACTATGCCGTGGAAGGGGATGGATTTTATGGTGTGCCAATTCAGCAGTATCTCCCCTACGCTGCCTCACGGACATGGCACGTGCAACTGGCGGTCTTTTGGATTGCCACCTGCTGGCTGGCGGCCGGTCTATACTTTGGTCCTCGCTTTGCGCGCCATGAACCGAAGTTTCAGGCTTGGGGAAACATGGGGCTTCTGATTGCCCTCACCGTAGTGGTTCTTGGTTCCCTTGGGGGAGCTTGGGCAGCCGTTCAGGGCTATCTGGGTGCCCGGAGTTTTTGGTTGGGCCATCAGGGCTATGAGTATGTGGAGCTAGGGCGACTTTGGCAACTCTTGCTGATTGGTGGCATGGTATTTTGGTTATGGTTGATGTTTCGGGCGCTGCGACCTGCCCTTCAGGCAGAAGGGAGCAAGACAGGCCTCAACCACTTTTTCCTTTACAGCGCCATTACCATTCCCCTCTTTTATGGGGCAGGGCTGATGTACACCAACCATACCCCTCTCAGTGTGGCTGAGTATTGGCGCTGGTGGGTGGTTCATCTGTGGGTAGAGGGCTTCTTTGAGGTCTTTGCCACGGTGGCGATCGCCTACTTGTGCAGTGAACTGGGATTCCTAAGGCGCTCCGCAGCTCTGCGGGCCACTTACTTGACCACCATTCTCTACCTCGGCAGTGGTGTCATTGGCACACTCCATCACCTCTATTTTGCGGGTACACCGGTTCTGATCACTGCTTTGGGCGCTGTGGCCTCAGCGTTGGAAGTGGTTCCCTTGACCCTGATTGGGTTTGAGGTTCTGAAGTCGCTGCAGCTTTCCCAAGAAGCCCAAGGGTTCTATCGGCTACCCCTGCGATTTTTCATTGCTACCTGCTTTTGGAATTTGCTGGGGGCAGGGGTTTTTGGTTTTCTAATCAATCCACCGATAGTTCTCTACTATTCCCAAGGACTGAATACGACGCCAATTCATGCCCATGCCGCCCTCTACGGCGTATACGGCTCGCTGGCGATCGCCTTAATGCTCTTTGTGCTGCGGGAAATCACCCCGGAAACTGCTTGGGATGAAAAGACCTTCAACTGGGCATTTTGGTGGCTCAACGGTGGCTTGGTGGGCATGCTGGTGCTCGGTCTGATTCCCAATGGCTTCTATCAGCTGGTGCAATCCATTAACCACGGTACTTGGTATGCCCGCAGTGGAGCCGTCATTCACTCCCCCTGGATGGAATGGACCGTCTGGCTGCGGATTCCTGGGGATGTCATCTTTGCCGTTGGTGCCGGACTGCTCATCTATGGCGTAGGACGCGCCCTCTGGGGGATTTGGCGGCAGCCCACTGTTGCGGTCTCCCTCGACCTTAGCTCCTAGATTCTCTCTCCACCTTGCATTTGGAGGCCTGACCATGACATCTTTACAACTGACGGATACGGTGGGTGCCCTTGTGCGGGATTACCCTTCCTTAGCGGCCTTGTTTGAGACGGCAGAGATTGATTACTGTTGTGGCGGTCGGCAAACCCTTGCTGAAGCCTGTGCCCAGCGGGGCATCGATGCCCAAACCTTCCTTAAGGAGCTAGAAGCTGCCATAGAAACTGCTCCTGAGCCGGCGATCGCTGACCTTTCACTGACCGCCCTCGTTGACCACATTGAAACAGTGCACCATGCCTACTTGCAGCGGGAACTCCCCCGCCTCGAGGCGCAGGCGGAGAAGGTGGCAGCCGTTCACGGCTCGCGGGATGCCCGTCTCCAGCAACTGCACGCAACCGTCGTGGCCTTGGCCGCAGAGCTAAAACCCCACCTCCAAAAAGAGGAGCAAGTTCTGTTCCCCAGGCTGCGGCAGCTGGAGAAAAGCTATGATCGGGCAGTCGATGTCTTGATCCCAGCTGCGATTGATTGTATGCAACGGGAGCATGAAGAGACGGGCGTAGCCCTCAGCCAGTTGCGTCGCCTTAGCGATGGTTTTACGCCGCCTGAGTGGGCCTGCAATACGTACCGCGTGCTTTTGGCAGGGTTGTTGAGCCTTGAGAAAGACTTGCACCAGCATATCCACAAGGAAAACAATCTCCTGTTTCCCAAGGCGATCGCCCTCCTTGAAGCCAAGCGTCTAGCCTGTGCGTCGTGATGTTATTCAAACTCCTGGTGATTCTCCATACCCTCGGCGCAACTGTATGGGTGGGCGGGCACCTTGTTCTTGCCCTAACCGTTCTACCCAAGGCCCTCAGGCAGCAGGATGCAACGCCCATCCAGCAGTTTGAGCAGCCTTTTGAAAGGTTGGGTCTGGGGGCATTATTGCTGCAGGTGCTGACGGGTATTGCCCTAACCCTCATTTATTTTCCCGGCGGGGTGGGATTTTGGCCACCGCAGTCTGTGGTCTCCCAATATGTTCTCGTGAAGTTGGGACTGTTGCTGGCAACCCTTGCCCTCGCTGTACAGGCCCGCTGGTTCATTTTGCCCAAGCTGACAGCAGAAACACTGCCCCGGCTGGGGTTTCACATTATGGGGGTCACCGTTTTGGCTGTTCTGTTGACTATTTTTGGTGTTGGTATTCGTCTAGGGGGATTGGTTTAGTGGAGGATGCAATCATGACCATCTCAGAGTCATCAGCGGTTGCGGAAACTGCATCAGCAGCAAGGAGGGGAACACCTTGGTACGTGCCCACCTTCTCCCCAGAACATGGGGTTTATGTGATGTTGATTGTGGCGTTTCTCACGGGGGCAGCAGCAGCGCAGCACTGGAGTTGGAGAACTACGCTGGCTCTGGTGACTGCCTTTAGTGCCTTTCAGGCGGAGCATCCCTTAACACTACAAATCAAGCAGCGGCGAAGTTGGAAACCCCGTTGCCTGGTGTGGGGAGGTGTCTACAGTGCCCTTGCCCTTGGCCTTGCTTTTTATCTTTACCTTGCGGTGCCACGGTTACTTTGGATTTACCTAGGGGCGATCGCCATTTTTGTGATTGATAGTATTGCTGTGTTTTATCGTCAGCGTAAAGCCATCTGGAACGAGTTACTCACCTTTGCAGGGGTCTGCTTGGTGGCTCCCCTAACGGAGATGGCCACCACTGAAGAGGCCTCTTTCCTGTCTGTTGGATTATGGCTGTTGAATACCCTTTTCTTTGGCAGTGCGATTTTTGCTGTGAAGCTGCGTAAGCACAAAACCGCCTTTTGGCTTCCTGGTGTGGTTTATCACAGCGTTGCCGCTCTCCTCATTGGTCTTTTGTGGTGGCTAAGGTGGTTGCCCCCCTTGGCAGCGGCGGCCTTTGCCATTGCACTGCTCAAGTTTGGTCTCATTGTTTGGCAAGCCAACTGGTACAGAAACACAGCCATAAAAAACGTTGCCTTGCTGGAAACAGGCTCAGCATTTTTATTTCTCAGCCTGATCCTTGCGGCGCTATTGCCTGCCCATTTGCCTCGACCTTAGCTTTTTTAGCGGTTTTGGCCCAATGCGCGTCGCAGGGGGAGGATTCAAAGCTGTGGAGAGCCATGCCAACGATCCCCAAAGCCTTAGCCCTTAATGGGAGTAGGAACTACTGTCCGAGGTAAGCGGTCAGAACCTCAGGATTGGTTTGAATCTCAGTGGGGGAACCATCAGCCAGATTTTTCCCCTCTGCTAAGACCCAGATGTGCTGACACAGGGACATGACCACGTCCATATTGTGTTCAATAATCAAAAATGTCACGCCCTGTTGGTTCCACCGCACAATGTGCTCACAAATTTGATGGATCAAGGTGGGGTTCACACCTGCTGCTGGCTCATCGAGGAGCACCATGCGGGGATGGTGCATCATCACCCGTGCCATTTCTAAAAGTTTGCGTTGCCCTCCCGACAAGGCGCCAGCGTAGTCATGGGCCTTAGCGGTTAACCCCACAGACTCCAAAATCTCCCACGCCCGTTGCCGCAGCTTTTGTTCCTCTTGACGAATGCGCAGCGGTTGTAGCCAACTATTCCAGAATTTCTCCCCTGTTTGCAGCGGCGCCGCCAAGAGCATATTTTCGAGAACCGAGAGGCGCGAGAGCACACGGGGCACTTGGAAGGTGCGCAGGAGTCCTTGGAGAGCAACTTGGTGGGTGGGCAGATGGCTAATGGGGGCACCATCAAAAATCACGCGGCCTTGGTCGGGGGTGAGGAAATTGCACAACAGGTTGAATAGGGTGGTTTTGCCCGCACCATTGGGGCCAATGAGACCGGTGATGCTGCCGCGGGCAACCCGAATTTCCACATGATCGACAGCGCGAATACCACCAAAACTTTTGCACAGCCCCGTGGCCACTAGGAGATCCGAAGGCAAGACTTGACTGACACCACTAGAGACGGGCGCAAGAGAAGATTCATCGACCAAGGCTGAGTTCCTCCTTTTTGCCCAAAATACCTTGGGGTCGCCACATCATCAAGATAATGAGGACAAGGCCAATGAGCATCATCCGCAAGGCCTCTAGGCGACCGCCATCAAGGGGAATAAAGCGGGTCAGGGCAGTGTAGGCCCAAAAGAGGGCAGCGCCGAGGAGGGTACCCATGTTATTGCCTGCGCCCCCCAAAACCACAATGGTCCACGCCTGAAATGTAATCAGGGATACAAAGCCGTCGGGGTTAATAAAGGTCAGCTGCCACGCATAAAACGACCCGGCCACCGCCGCGATCGCCCCCCCCAGAAGGAAGGATTGCATTTTGTAGGCAAAGACATTTTTACCCAAGGCCTTGGCCACTTCTTCATCCTCACGGATGGCTTTGAGCACCCGTCCCCAAGGAGAACGGATCAAACGCTCCAACTGCCACACCACCAAAGCAAGCACCAATACCAGCAGCCACAACAACCCAGCGCGGTAGCTAAAGGCCCACAGACCAAGGGTTAGAGCTTTGACCACCAGACCCACCAAAGCAGCGGCCAAGGTATTCAGGGCAATGGGAACCACGGCTCGTTTTTCTGGATGGCAATAATAGCTCACAAGGGCGATCGCCCCACCCAGCGTCACCAGTGTCAACCCAAGAGGAAAAAGGGCAATTCCCCGGCCTAAGCTCAAGGGGAGCAACGTTGCCCAAAGGTTGAGGGTACCGGTTATCAGCAGGGCCGCATAGCTAGGGAGTAACCAGCGGGGATGCGATCGCCCATACTGCCGCTGTAGCCATTGCCACCACTGCCATGCAGCCGCCCCCACCACAGCCCAAAAAAGAGCAATCATCCCCAGTTTGGTCAGCAGATTGGGATTGAACTGAGCAAGGGGCAGCGGAAACCCATACACCCCCCGACCGCCTCGGGTTAGCCAATCCTCATTGAGGGCAATCAAGCGGACAATTTCCGCCATGCCGATCGTCACAATCGCGAGGTAATCTTCCCGCAGCCGCAGCGTCGCAATCCCCATTAAAAAGCCCAGTCCCATCGCCAGCACCACGCCAGCAAGGACAGCAAAGAACATGGGGACGCCAGCAATCCCCAACAAAATCGTGGTGTAGGAACCAATGGCCAAAAAGCCAACATGGCCAAAGTTAATTAGCCCCGTATAGCCCCAGTGCAAATTCAGCCCCAAGCTAAAAAGGGCAAAGGTGGCAGTAAAGATACCAAGGGAAATGAGATAGCCAACCATTTAGATCATCGAAGTTAAGGGCGAGACAGTTGCGCTGCGCTGTTGCGATCGCGCCAGTGGATGAAGGAATCAAAATGAGTATATTTTATACACCTGCCTAGCGATAACCATAGAACCGAGTGGCAAAGTTTTGCGATCGCGTCGGGGACAGTTGACGCGCTTTCAAAATCGCGGCGGTGAGAAATACATAGGCCAAAATCCCCACCACTGCCAAACCCATCGGACCAAAACGGGCGGCAGCCGTATTCCAAAGGGCATGCAGAAAGGCCGCTAGACCTAGGCCAACCATTAAAATCAAGGGCGCTCGATGGGGGCGCAATACACTCAATCCCACACAATAGCCCAAGTAGCCCGTGTAGGCCATGTGCCCCGTTAGGGATCCCAAGACCCGGGGAATCAGCACTTGCAGACCAGCTAAATTACCAAATTGACCGGCAATACTAGGGACATACTGCCCAAGGGTTTCTGTCCACGTAAAACCGAGGCCGGCAGCCGCTCCCAAGAGAATACCATCGAGGGGTTCCCATACGCCCACCTTTTGTTTCCACGGACTCGGCAGCCATCGCCCTAAGCCATAGGCTACGATAATGGGTAACGCCTTGAGTAGCTCTTCCATTAACCCGGCACCAATGAAGTTGCGGCTGAATAACACCCAAAATGAGGGATGGGGCGGATGCAGTTGGCCGGGTAAAACGGTGCGAAAGACATAGATCATCGCTGGCAAAATTGGGCTTTGCAGAATCAAAATTTCCAGCGTCAACGTGCCCAGTAGAACCCATGCGGGTTTGCGTTTGCCACAGAGTTGATAGATGAAGTAATAGGCAGCACTGCCCAAATAGAGCGCCAAGATGACTTTGAAGGCATCGGGGGAGCCAGCAGTGGCAAAAAGGAGGATAACCGCAACAACCGTGACAATCCCCGGTACCAGATAGGCTTTGCGTACCCAGTCGGGATGAATGGCAAAAATGGGTAGGAGTTGGGTGAGGGTGAGGGGTTGATCGGGCTGGGTGCTTACGACTTCAGTGAGGGGAAGATATTCTAGGACAAATTCAGGCCCTTGGCGCCCCAATTGAATGCGATCGCCCGCCTTGAGCACAGTTGATGTTTCCACTCGCTGTTGATTGACATAGGTGCCATTGACACTGCCGAGGTCAGCGATCGCCCACACGGGAATACTGCCACGCTTTTGACAGGTGAGTTGGGCATGGTGGCGGGAAACAGAAGTATAGATGTGAGCGTCAAGGACAATGTGGCAGGTAGCGGGGTCACGACCAATAATGGTCACATCCTCCTGAGACAGCCAAAACTGCCCCACTTCAGGGGAAACTTGCCGCAGCACACCCGCATACTTCAGCGTTGGATGGAGGGGGGAGCGATCGCGATTCATTAGTACCCGTATCAACTGCAAGGGGGACGATGAGACTTTCAAAGTCCTACCCACTCAGCACTCACACCCACTATACACTGAGGACTTGAGACCGCCTTTGCGCAAAGGGGCGATCGCGAGGGGAAACCATGGCTGTCCATCCTAGGCAGAGCGTTACTTTGGGGGCAGGAGTTGACAAAGGGCAGCATTTTGCGCAATGATAAAATTCTGCTGATTTGGGGCTATAGCTCAGTTGGTAGAGCACTTCAATGGCATTGAAGGGGTCAGCGGTTCGAGTCCGCTTAGCTCCAGTAAAAATGTAAACCATGTTTTTTGTTAGGCGTAGGGGTGTAGTCAGTATAGGCTGCCACTCCAAATCAGCACCGCAATGAACCATGGCACTCGCAAAGGAAACCGAACGGGCGATCGCATCCACCCGCAACAAGGAGCGTTTAATCCTCCCTTCCAGACCGACCCACCGGCCGACCAGTTGTCCATGGGGCGAAATTGAGGTTTGACTTCCATGTTGGCGAGCGATGAGAACAATGACAAAATCCAGACAGCGGGTGGTGGATTACGGTGAGGTTCTGACACCGCCGCCCATCGTCAACGCCATGCTCGATCTGGTCAAGCAGGAGACCGAGCGCATTGACTCGCGTTTCCTGGAGCCAGCCTGCGGCACGGGGAACTTTCTCATCGAGATTTTGCACCGGAAACTTCGTGTTGTCGAAGCGCGCTACGCCAAGGGTCAATTAGAATACGAGCGTTATGCTGTCCTGGCCGTGTCGTCGCTCTACGGGATTGACATTCTGGAAGACAACGCTGCGGAATGCCGGCAACGCCTGTTTGCCGTGTTTGACGAAGCCTACACGCGGCTTTTCAAAGACAAGATCAAAGCGTCCTGCCGGGAAACGGTGCGCTATATCCTCAGCAAAAACATCGTCCACGGCGACGCGCTGACCTTGAAAACCGTAGGGGAAAACCCGCAGCCGATTATTTTCCCAGAGTGGTCACTGGTGAGTGGCAGCCTGCTCAAGCGGCGGGACTTTGCCTTCCATGAACTAGTGAACCATGGGGCGATGCGGGAGTTGCCGCTCTTTTCGGATGCCGGCGAGGAGGTGTTCATCCCTGAACCGGTCAAAGACTATCCGCCGGTGCATTTCCTAGAGGTTCCCCATGCCTATGATGGCTGACCACAACCCCGACGTGCTCTTGTGCTTGGCCAACCTCTCCAGCGACGAGGTCTTTACGCCGCCGCAACTGGCCAACCAGATGCTGGATCTGCTGCCGTCTGAACTCTGGAGTAACCCCGACGCCCGTTTTCTTGACCCGGCCTGCAAGTCCGGCGTGTTCCTTCGCGAAATCGCGAAGCGGCTCGACAAGGGCCTGGAGAACCACATTCCTGACCGCCAAGAGCGCATCAACCACATCATGAAGCACCAGCTCTTCGGCATCGCCATTACGGAACTGACGGCGCTCATCGCGCGGCGCACCCTCTACTGCTCCAAGACCGCCAACGGCAAATACTCCATTTGCACCGCCTTTAACACCGAAGAAGGCAACATCCGCTACCGGCGCACTGAACACACTTGGCGAAACGGCCGCTGCATTTTCTGCGGCGCGAATGAAGAAAATTACGCCCGCGGCGAGGAACTGGAAACCCACGCCTACGAGTTCATCCACATCGAAAGCCCGGAGGAAATCTTTAAGATGAAATTCGATGTCATCATCGGCAATCCGCCGTATCAATTGAGCGACAAAGGCGGACTAGGACGAAGCGCCATACCCATTTATAACAGGTTTGTTATTCAGGCCAAAAAATTGAATCCGCGTTTCCTTGTCATGATCATTCCCTCAAGGTGGTTTGCAGGCGGCAAGGGCCTTGACGAATTCAGGAAGGAAATGCTGAATGATGATCGGATACGAAGGCTCGTAGATTATGAAAACAGCGCTGAAGTTTTTCCCGGTGTGGATATAGCCGGCGGTATATGCTACTTCCTCTGGGAAAGAGATTCGCATGGATTGTGTGACGTAACCAACTTCTACAACGGAGAGCCTGTTGTTTCCCAACGGCAACTTAATGAATTCCCCATTTTCATCCGCCATAGCCGGGCTATCCCGATAATTCGGAAGGTGTTGGCCAAAAATGAAAATAGTGGCAGGATGCTGAGCGAGGTTGTATCGTCTCGAAAGCCGTTCGGTTTGCCTTCAACCTATACTCCTAAGACCACAGGGATTCCATGCTGGTTCAAGAAGCGCATAGGTCTAAAATATGCTGATCCTGCTGATGTTAATGATGACAAGAGACTTCTAGACAAGTGGAAATTACTAATTCCCTTTGCTCCCATAGCTGGTCAAACAGATTTTTCAAAGCCGGTAGCCTTTTACTACGAGGCAAATACACGAATCGCAAAACCGGGGGAATGTTGTACAGAAACCTGGCTTGTTGCATGTGCGTTCGATACTAAGCAGGAAGTAGAAGCATTTAAGTCATATTTGTTTACCAAAATTGTAAGGTTCCTTCTTCTCCAAGCAGTAATATCGCAGAATGTTACAAGGGAAAGTTTCTGCTTTGTCCCCGACTTGGGCAAATATGAAGGCGTTTACACCGATGAGATGCTGATGAAGCGGTGGGGTATTACACAAGACGAGTTTGCGTTCATTGAATCAAGAATTCGCGATGCAGGTGATGAAAACGGCGCAGGGAACGAAGAAACGGAGCCTAGCGATGCCTGACACCTTCCTCCCCCGCGCCCGAAGGAGAATACCATGTCATTTCGAAGGAGCGAAGCGACTGAGAAATCCTACCCATCATGGCATGACGATTTCTCGCTTCGCTCGAAATGACGCACGCACGGCTCGAATGGCGCAACACACCCTTATCATTGCGCAGGAGCACAGCGACCATGTCATTTCGAAGGAGCGAGGCGACCTTGTCATTTCGAAGGAGCGAAGCGACTGAGAAATCCTACCCATCATGGCATGACGATTTCTCGCTTCGCTCGAAATGACACTTGCGGCGCGCGAATGCGCACACTGCGATCGAACCCACAAGGATGAACCTCTCTTGAAATCACAAAGCAAGGAGCGCTCATGAAAAGAGACTATCACTTCTACGTCTACATCCTTACTAACTGGAATAACAAAGTCATGTATGTTGGTATGACAAACAACCTTGAACGCCGAATATACGAACACAAAAACAAACTGGTGGATGGCTTTACCAAAAAATACAACGTGAACAAACTTGTGTATTACGAGCACACAACTGACGTCTACGCCGCGATCGCCAGAGAAAAACAAATCAAAAAATGGCGGCGAGAAAAAAAGAACCAATTGGTTATGACCACGAACCCCGAGTGGAAGGACTTGAGTTTGGAATGGGAAGCAACACCGAAGGAGCAAGGCAACACCGCTATTTCGAAAGAGCAATAGCAACCATGTCATTCCGAAAGAGCGCAGCGACCTTGTCATTTCGAAGGAGCGCAGCAACCATGTCATTTCGAAGGAGCGAAGCGACTGAGAAATCCTACCCATCATGGCATGACGATTTCTCGCTTCGCTCGAAATGACGCACGCACGGCTCGAATGGCGCAACACACCCTTGTCATTGCGCAGGAGCACAGCAACCTTGTCATTGCGCAGGAGCACAGCAACCTTGTCATTTCGAAAGAGCGCAGCGACCTTGTCATTTCGAAGGAGCGCAGCGACTGAGAAATCTTGCCTAGAGTGTGAGGATTTCTCGCTTTGGTCGAAATGACGTACGCTGTGCTTGGAATGAGAATTGCTAAGATAAAACCATGACAAAAGATTTTTTCCCGCCCCGACCCAAAATCGAGCCGAAAATCTACGCCTACGAGGACACCAACCCGCAGTATGCGGGTCTGCTCAAGATCGGCTACACCACGAAGAGCGTGCAGGAGCGGGTGGCGCAGCAGTATCCCACGCTCCGTCCTGGCGAGAAGCCCTATCGCATCGTGCTGGAGGAGCCGGCCATTCGCAACGACGGCACGGGGTTCACCGACCACGATGTGCACCGCATGTTGCGCATCAATGGCGTTCAGCAGGCCGGCGGCGAGTGGTTCCGCTGCACCGTGGAGCAGGTCAAGGCCGCCATCCAAGCCGTGCGGACAGGTCAATTGATGGAAGAACAGCGATCGCTGAGTTTCGGCTTGCGTCCCGAGCAGGAAGCCGCGATTCAAAAAACCGTCGACTATTTCCAGAACTATCGCCGGGAAAACGGCAAGCCGCCCCATTTCCTCTGGAACTGCAAGATGCGCTTCGGCAAGACCTTCGCCGCCTACCAACTGTCCAAGCGCATGGGCTGGAAAAAGATACTGGTGCTCACCTTCAAGCCGGCAGTGCAAAGCGCTTGGGAAGAAGACTTGCGCTGTCACGTGGATTTTCAGGGCTGGCAATTCATCAAACCCGGCGGCCTCACCTACGAACAGGCGGACAAGAACAGACCCATCGTCTGCTTCGGTTCCTTTCAGGATTATCTGGGTCGCAATCCGAGCACCGGCGGGATTAAAACCAAGAATGAATGGGTGCATACCACACACTGGGACTGCGTGATGTTCGATGAATATCACTTCGGCGCCTGGCGGGAGAAAGCTAAAGATCTTTTCGAATCCGAAGACGAACAGGAAAGAAAAGCGGCGGAAGGTGAAGCCATCGACTACTTTGATGAAGACATTTTGCCCATCACCGCGGATCACTATCTGTATCTTTCCGGCACACCGTTCCGAGCCATTGCCACCGGCGAATTCATCGAGGAGCAGATCTACAACTGGACTTATTCCGACGAACAGAGAGCCAAAGCAGCGTGGCAGGGAGACAATAACCCCTATGCTGCGTTGCCGCGGATGGTGTTGATGACCTATCAACTGCCGGATGACATCCGCGACGTGGCGATGAAGGGCGAGTTCAACGAGTTCGACCTGAACCTCTTCTTTGCGGCGGAAGGCGTCGACGATCAGGCGCGGTTCACGTATGAAGAGGAAGTACAGAAGTGGCTCGATCTGATTCGGGGCGCCTATCTCCCCACGAGTTTAGACAACTTAAAACTGGGTGCGGAGAAACCGCCGCTGCCCTTTTCGGATATGCGGCTGTTGAATGTGCTCTCGCATACCCTGTGGTTCTTGCCCAGCGTTGCCTCTTGCTACGCTATGCAAAATCTGCTGGCAAAGAGCCAAAATAAATTCTACCAAGATTACAAAGTCATCGTTGCTGCCGGTGCAGCTGCGGGTATTGGGGTCAATGCTCTACCGCCTGTTCTCGAAGCAATGGGTGATCCCCTCAAGACCAAAACCATCACCCTCACCTGCGGCAAGCTCACCACCGGCGTGACGGTGCGGCCTTGGACAGGGATCTTCATGCTGCGCAACACCTCCAGCCCAGAGACCTACTTTCAGGCCGCCTTTCGCGTGCAAAGCCCTTGGACCATCAAAAATCCCGACGGCGTTTCGCCCAATGAGGAGCTGATCCTCAAAAAGGAGTGCTACGTCTTCGATTTTGCGCCAGATCGGGCCTTGCGCCAGATCGCCGACTACAGTTGCCGCCTGAACGTCAACGGGGAAGACCCGGAAAGGAAGGTGGCGGAATTTATCCAATTTTTGCCGGTGTTGGCCTACGACGGCAGTTCCATGAAGCAGATTGACGCCGCCGGGGTGCTCGATATGGCCATGGCCGGGACCACGGCAACCCTGTTGGCTCGCCGCTGGGAAAGCGCGCTGCTGGTGAACGTGGACGACGACACGCTGCGGCGGTTGATAAACAATGAAGAGGCGATGCAGGCGCTGATGCGCATCGAGGGGTTCCGCAATCTCAATCAGGAGATCGAGACCATCATCAACAAATCTGAAGCGGTCAAGAGGGCGAAGAAAGAGGCAAATGACCAGAAACTTTCCTCTCAAAAGAAAAAGCAGCTTACAGAAGAAGAAAAGGAATTCAAGAGCAAGCGCAAGCAAATTCAGGAAAAACTGATCAAACTTGCCACCCGCATCCCCATTTTCATGTACCTGACCGATTACCGGGAACGAACACTGCGGGACGTGATCACGCAATTGGAGCCGGGGTTGTTCAAGAAGGTCACAGGGTTGACGGTCAAAGACTTTGAACTGCTCGTCAGCTTGGGGGTGTTCAACAGCGCGTTGATGAACGATGCGGTGTATAAGTTCAAAAGATATGAAGACCCGAGCTTGGCTTACACAGGGATTAATAAGCATGAAGGGAAAGAGATCGGCTTGTATGATACCGTCCTCTGTCGAGGAAATTGCCCCTCATCCCTGCCTGAAGTTAGCAATTTATAGGGATTGATTCGGAATTGAGCGCTTGCTGGCGCAATATCCGCAGTAGTTTTTCTAAATGCTCTGGCAGAGGGGCGATCGCCACGATCTCTTGGCCAGTACGGGGGTGCTGCAACGCTAAGCGATAGGCATGGAGCGCTTGGCCGGGCAGTTTTACTTTTAGCGGTGCACCGCGGCCATAGACAGGATCCCCCAACAGCGGCCAACCCAAGTGGGCGGCATGAACGCGGATTTGATGGGTGCGACCGGTTTCAAGGCGAAACTCCACAAGGGCACAGTGGCGGAAGCGCTCCTGCACGTACCAGTGGGTAATTGCTGTGCGGCCTTTTTCTGGAGGCACCACCGCCATCTTTTTGCGATCCACCGGGTGACGACCAATGGGCGTAATTACCGTTCCACTGTCCTGCGGGGGCTGGCCATAGACGACACCAAGGTAATGGCGCTGCATTTGCCGTGCTTTCAATTGCTGTTGCAGATGGTGTAGGGCAAACTCCGTTTTGGCAACAACCATCACCCCAGAGGTGTCTTTGTCTAGGCGATGCACAATCCCCGGTCGCTGGACACCGCCAATGCCTGTCAACTCAGGGCAATGGGCTAACAGACCATGAACCAAGGTGCCGTGGCGATGACCGGGGGCAGGATGCACCACTAGATCCACGGGTTTATTGAGAATTAGTAACTCATCATCCTCATAGAGAATACTCAGGGGTAGGGATTCAGGGATTAAATCCAATGGCTCTGGCTCAGGGAGCACCACCTCTAGTACCTCCCCACCACTGAGGGGCTGATTTTTGCGATCGCACACTTGGCCATTCATACGCACATGTCCCTGTTGGATCAGCTGCTGCCAGCGCGATCGCGAGAGTTCAGGATGCTGCTGTGCAAGAAACGTATCGAGGCGATCGCCCCCCTGTTCTACCTTGAAGATTAGGGATGTCGCCATGCCCCTCAACTACCCCAGCGTATGTCCAAGGGCTAGACCCACCACTAGCATCCCTAAGACGAGAAAGGGCTGAGCACTGGCTTGGTACTTCACATCGTTTTTCAAGGGATCTCGCAGGAAGTACATATCCTGAAAGACAATTTGGGGAATAATCAGCAAAATCAGCAGCACTGCATAAAGATTGGCATGGATCGCCATCAGGTAACCAGCTATTGCCAACTGGAAAATGTCAATCATCAGAACACAAATCCATGCGGCGGTAGTAACGCCAAACATCACCGGCAAGGAAGCCAAGCCGAGTTGGCGATCGCCCTCAACGCTTTTGAAGTCATTGACAATGGCAATACCCAAGCCCGCCAAACTGTAAATCAACGTCAAGATCACAATCGTCGGTGTCAATTCGCCAAAAAGGGCGTGACCTGCCCACCACGGTAAAGCAATGTAGCTGGCCCCTAGGGCATAATTCCCCAGCCAACCATTCTTTTTCAGCTTCAGGGGCGGTGCGGAATAAATATACGCCAAAAAGCCTCCCAGCAAAGCAATTTTGGTCACAGGGAACGTGGGATGGCCAGCCCATAGATCGAGTAGAACAGCTAGACCCAAACCTGCGACAACGAGGAAGATAATCTGCGCCCGCACTTGGTTAAGGGAAATCGCCCCTGAAGGAATGGGACGGTAGGGTTCGTTAATCGCATCAATCTCGCGATCGTAGTAATCGTTGAGCGTTTGCGTATAGCCCGCCATCAAAGGCCCCGACAGCAGCATACAGGTCGCTGCCTTGAGCACATCCTCCAGACTCCAGGTAAATCCCCCCGACGAGGCTGCACCACAGACCACGCCCCAAAGGAGGGGGATCCATGTAATCGGCTTCATTAGTTGCAGGCGAATTTTCCAGATATTGGTCTCGCCGCTTTTGGCACCCTTCATGCCCAGCAGTTGCCGTGCGGCTGCCGTTGTACTTTCTGGGAATGTTGAAGTCGTCGTTGAATCGGGGGTTTCCGTCATAGCGCTTGTTGTGCTCAGCAATCACCTCAATGATTATAGTCGTTTCACCTTCCGCCACCTAGGGGGATCATGTTGCCCTCTGGAGTGGGCAGGATGTTAAAAGTTGTCCTCGTAAATTTGCCGATCGCCCGTGGTGTAGGTCAGGATAGAAGCGAAACTGCTCTTAGCATCTTTCAGCCTCAGCAGAACAGCCCCAATTTGTGCCATGATCCCTGTCTCCATCCCTGATTATCTTAAACGCGCTCTACCGGCGGCCATTGCCACGGCGATCGCCACCGTGGGTGTCCTTGCGCTGCGAGCAGGTGGCCTGCTGGAACCGTTGGAATTGAGAGTCTATGACCAATGGCTGCGCTGGCGATCGACACCGGCCACGTCCCAGCGACTGCTGATTGTTGAGATTACCGAGGCTGATATTCAAACCCTCAAGCAGTACCCAATTCCTGACGAAGTGCTCATTCAGGCCGTCAACGAATTGCAGGAGTACCAACCCAAGGTCATTGGCATTGACATTTTTCGCGATTTTCCGGTGTCCGATCGCTTCAAGCCGCCAACCGATGTGCTGCCCTCCCTCGGACGGGTGATGATGACCCAGCCCAACACCGTTATTGTCTGTAAAGTGGGGGGCGAAACGGATGCCGGAATTGCCCCTCCCGCTGGACTGCTCAATGATCAGGTGGGATTTGCGGACATTCCCATTGATGAGGATGGCGTGGTGCGGCGGGCGATTTTGGCAACTCAACCCGAAGCCAGCGATCGCTGCTCCACCCCTCAATCCTTTGCCCTTGCCTTGGCGCGTGTTTTTCTGGGGATTCATCCCCAAGCTGTGACTGAGAGCCGCCTTGACTTAGGAACGGCTCGCTTTCAGGCCTTAACCAGCAACTGGGGAGGCTACAACAACCTAGATGCCGCGGGGTTTCAAATCCTCATCAACTACGCCCGCCCAACCCAGCCCTATGAAACCGTCACCCTGAGCGAAGTGCTGACAGGTCAAGTGCTGCCCTCTAAGGTGCGCGATCGCGCCGTCCTCATTGGCCTCACTGGCAGTAGTAGTAACGATAAGTTTTTGATTCCGATTACCCTGCCGGGGCAAACCAACCGCCTCACCCCCGGTGTTGTGGTTCAAGCAGCGATCCTTGAAGATTTGCTAGCAGCGGCTCTGGATAACCGTTTTCCAATTGGTACATGGCCACAGGAGGCGATCGCCCTTTGGATTCTGGCTTGGTCTGGCCTTGGTGCCCTGATCATCGCCAAGGGACAGCGCTGGGTGATTGTGCCACTGTTGGTTGCTGGGGGACTGGGTCTCAGTGGCCTGACATTCCTCCTCTTTTTACAGGGGAGTTGGCTTCCGCTGGTGGCACCTCTGGTTGGCTTTGGCAGTGCGGCGGTTTTGATGCTGGGCTATCGTGCCTTCAGTCCTGGAGAATCCACCCCTACCCCCTCTACACCGACGGCTGTCCCCAGTAGCCGCTCAGCAACTCCCTTGGAGTTAATGACTGAAGGCATCAGTCAATCAACCACACCTGAATCAGCCCCCATTCTGGAAATCCCTGAAACCTCGCCAACAGAAGTCTCTCGCCTAGAGACGGATGCCAATGCAACGGTGCTGCAACCGGAAACAGCAATTTCCTTTACCCCCATCGAACCCACCCCACCCCCTGGAGATAAACCCCACACCGCACCTACCCTCCTCACCTCCGTCGTTGATCAAATTCCCCCCACAGAGATCCGCGAGACACCACCACAATCCATCACTGAGAGGGAAACCTTCTTAGTGGTTCACCCTGAGGACGCTGCCACTGCCGCCACCGAATTGCCAGAAACTCCCACAACTGCTCCTGAACCTACCCATGTTGAGCTTCCTGAAACCCAGAGGGTGGTTCCTACCCCGCAGCCAACAGTTCCCTCAGAGATCCCCTCGACACTGCGCCCTGACTTACCCGAAACGCAACTCACCCTACCTGAGCCACTAACTACCCCAGAACTGACCTCGACGCCCTCAACCCAATTTGCAACCAGTGTGGACTTGCCTGAAACCCAACTATCAGTACCTGAGACCGTGAGTCTAGCAGAAGTCACCTCAACTCCCGATGGGGACACTCCTGAAACACCACTGAACATCACCTCAACTCCACCCACCCAATTTACAACCAGCGCAGATTTGCCCGAAACCCAATTGTCAATCCCAGCCACCCCCAAGGGAGACCTACCAGCAACCCAGCCATCCAACCCTGACCCCTTAACCGCGGCGCCTGTGGATGCCACCCAGCGGCCAGAGGTGATTCCCACCACGACAGTCCCCTCGCCGCCCCCCCCAACCACAGAGACACAAACACCGAGCGGCACCCAACCCAAAACCACCGTCATTTCTGACATCAGCGAAGAACCCAGTGAACCCTTACCACAAACTGTGGGGGGACGCTACCGTGTCCTCAGTCAACTAGGCGAAGGGGGATTTGGGCGCACGTTCTTGGCTGCGGATTTACACCTGCCGGATCATCCGATCTGCGTGGTCAAGCAGTTGGTGCCCTCCCGCAAGGATGAACGTTTTTTGGCCATTGCCCGTCGCCTCTTTCAGCGGGAAGCAGAAACCTTAGCCCAATTGGGTCAACACGAGCGTATCCCTCGATTACTGGCTTACTTTGAAGAGGGGGGATATTTCTATCTCACCCAAGAGTATGTGGATGGGGAATCCCTCAAGGAGGAGTTTGCAAAGAAAATTACCCTCTCCCAAGCCGAAGCCCTCACCATTCTCAAGAGTATTCTGGAAATTTTGCAGTATGTGCATCAGTTTGGGGTGGTGCATCGCGACATTAAGCCTGCTAATATCATGCGCCGCCGCAGTGATCAACAACTGTTTTTGATTGACTTTGGGGCGGTACGCCATGTCCAGCCCGAGGATTTGCTCCAGCACGGCAAATATACGATCTCCATTGGTACCCGTGGCTATGCCCCTAGCGAGCAAATGGCAGGACGACCGGTGATTGCCAGTGATATTTACTCTTTGGGCATGGTTATTGTTGAAGGTCTGACGGGACTCGCCCCGATGGATTTGCCCTCTGATCGCAACACGGGTGATATGATTTGGCAGCCGGGACGGCATCTTTCGCCGCAGTTTGTTGCCATTATCAATAAAATGATCAAGTATAACTTTCGCGATCGCTACCAGAGTGCTGCAGATGTGCTCACCGATTTGGCCAAGGCTGGACTTTAGGCCTATAGACCAAAGTTTTAGCGCTGTACAGGGGACTTGCAGTTCTTATTTAGGCGGCTCAATCGTTGTGAAAAAAGGCTGTATGATAGATAGTACCGTTTCCTTTTTTTAACATTAGACACTTTGGAGGCATCGCAACGTGGCTGGAACGACAGGAGAACGACCATTTTCCGACATTATTACCAGTGTCCGTTATTGGGTGATTCATAGCATCACCATTCCGGCGTTGTTCATTGCTGGCTGGCTCTTTGTCAGCACCGGTTTGGCCTATGATGTGTTTGGCACACCACGCCCCGATAGCTACTATGCTCAGGAACAGCGGTCGATTCCTCTTGTGACCGATCGCTTTCAAGCTAAACAACAAGTTGAAACCTTCTTAGAACAGGTGAAGTAGGATTGCCATGACCAGTAATACCCCCAATCAAGAACCCGTTTCTTACCCAATTTTTACGGTCCGCTGGTTGGCCGTTCACACCCTTGCTGTGCCCACGATTTTCTTCCTCGGGGCGATCGCGGCAATGCAGTTTATCCAACGTTAGGAAGGTGCAGCCATGGAACCGAATCCCAACCGTCAGCCGGTCGAACTGAATCGCACATCCCTGTACCTAGGGTTGCTGCTGATCTTCGTCCTTGCGTTGCTCTTTTCAAGCTACTTCTTTAACTAAATTTCTTCTCTATAACTGAATCTGCTTAGGAGGAATTGATCATGTTGTCTGAAGGCGGACGCATTCCCCTCTGGGTTGTGGCCACGGTGGCCGGCATGGGAGTGATTGTCATTGTCGGGCTGTTTTTCTACGGTGCCTACGCTGGTCTTGGCTCCTCTCTCTAGAGATTGGGGTCTTGGCGCGTACGCAATTGTAGCCAGATCAGTCCAAAGGTGACTCCCAAAAGAACCGTTGCTGCCGCAGCGGCATAGCCAAGGTCAAATAACGCGAAGGCCTGTTGGTAAATATAAAATACCAGCAGGTTTGTTGTATCTAAGGGGCCGCCACCGGTCACCACATAGACCTGTTCAAAACTGCGCAATGTGAAAATCGTTGTTGTGACAAACACCAAAATTAAGGTGGGTCGCAACCCCGGCAGCGTAATGTAGCGAAACTGTTGCCAAGCATTGGCACCATCGAGAAGTGCCGCCTCATAGCGATCGCGGGGAATCGTTTGCAACCCCGCTAAAAAGACCACTAAATTAAACCCCAACTGCTTCCAGCTACTGAGCAAAATCAGCACTGGCATTGCCCAGGTGGGATCACTCAGCCAAGCAATCGGTTGTCCCCCCAAGGTTTGCACCAGTTGATTCACCGGGCCATCGGTTTGAAACAGCCAACGAAACCCTAAACCCGCCGCCACAATCGAGGTCATTGTTGGTAAAAAGTAGGCCGTGCGCAGCAGATCCCGTCCCCTGATCCCTTGGTTGAGACCCACCGCCAAGAGTAAGGGCAGCACAATCGTCGGTAGCACCGTTGCCCCTGTGAAATAGAGGGTATTGCCAATCACTTGCCAAAAGTCTGGACTCAGGAGCAATTGCTGATAATTTTGCAGGCCAACCCAACGCACCCCTTCTTGACTAAAACTCCCCGTCGTAAAACTAAGATAGACAAGGTACAAAATCGGCAAAAAAACAAAAATTGTCAGAAACAAAAGTGCAGGTAAAAGGAATAACCAAGCGACCCCTATCGGTGACAAAAAAACATCCCCCAATCGTGGGAATTGCGATCGCGCCATTGGCAAAGCTGATGACCTCAAAATTCATCTTTCTATAAATTCAATCCTAGGGTAGTGGCTCCCAAAATTGGAAATGATAAGATCAAAGTCAAAATGCACGCCATCTTGGGGAGATGCTGTGATTCACACTGCGCCATTGCCCACGACTACCCCCTCTCACATTTCTGATCATAGTCGTCTAAAGCTGTTTTCGGGTTCTGCCAACACTGCCCTTGCTCAGGAAATTGCCCGCTACCTCGGTATTGATCTCGGCCCAATGGTGCGCAAGCGATTTGCTGATGGCGAGCTGTACGTGCAGATTCAAGAATCCATTCGCGGTTGTGATGTCTATCTGATCCAGCCCTGTTGCCGACCCGTCAATGACCACCTGATGGAACTGCTGATCATGGTGGATGCCTGCCGCCGCGCTTCAGCCCGCCAAGTGACTGCGGTGATTCCCTACTATGGCTATGCCCGTGCCGATCGCAAGACCGCTGGCCGCGAGTCCATTACCGCCAAACTAGTAGCCAACCTGATTACGCAAGCGGGAGCGAGTCGCGTTTTGGCCATGGATCTGCACTCAGCGCAAATTCAAGGCTACTTTGACATTCCCGTGGATCATGTCTATGGTTCACCCGTACTCCTTGACTACCTGCGCAGCAAAAATCTTGAGGATATTGTGGTGGTGTCCCCCGACGTGGGTGGGGTGGCTCGTGCCCGTGCCTTTGCCAATAAGCTTGATGATGCGCCCCTCGCCATTATTGATAAACGACGCCAAGCCCACAATGTGGCCGAAGTGATGAACGTGGTGGGGGATGTTAAGGGCAAGACAGCGGTGCTCGTGGATGACATGATTGATACAGCCGGCACGATTTTAGAAGGAGCACGGTTACTGCGGCGGGAAGGTGCCAAGGAAGTCTATGCCTGTGCCACCCATGCGGTTTTTTCACCGCCAGCGATTGAGCGACTCCAAGGGGGCGATTTTGAAGAGGTGATTGTCACCAACACGATTCCTGTACCGGAGACGCAACGCTTTCCCCAACTCACGGTGCTGTCGGTGGCGAGTATTCTCGGCGAAACCATTTGGCGCATTCATGAAGATAGCTCTGTGAGCAGTATGTTCCGCTAAAACCGCTAAAATAGGTGTTCTTAGTCGCCTAGGAGGATTGCAGGCATGGGGCGAATTGCCTTACTCAGCACCAGCAATAAGCAGGGACTGGTGGCGTTGGCTACGGCCTTGGTGCAGGAGTTTGGCTTTACGCTCCTGAGTAGTGGTGGCACCGCAAAGACCTTACAGGCAGCGGGGATTCCCGTGACAACGGTCTCGGAGTACACAGGGGCACCGGAAATCCTTGGTGGGCGGGTCAAGACCCTGCATCCCAAAATTCACGGCGGTATTTTGGCACGGCGCGATCGCCCCGAAGACGAGGCTGATCTGCAAGCCCAAGGGATTAATCCGATTGATCTGGTGGTTGTCAATCTCTATCCCTTTGCCGAAACAATTGCCCAGCCCAACGTGACTCTTGCCCAGGCGATCGAGCAAATTGATATTGGTGGGCCGACGCTGATTCGCGCTGCTGCCAAAAACCATGCCCATGTGACAGTATTGGTGGATCCCAGCCAGTATGAAACTTACCTTCAGGAATTACGATTACACGGGGAAGCTCAACCTGCTTTTCGCCTTGCCTGTGCCCAGCGGGCGTTTGCGCTGACGGCCAGTTACGATCAGGCGATCGCCGAGTATCTCCAAGAAATCACGTCCCCTGGTACTGAACCAGAAATTCTGCCGCCGGTCTTCCACCTAACGGGGCAGCAAAAACAAGTCCTGCGCTATGGCGAAAACCCCCATCAACGGGCTGCTTGGTACATGAGTGGGGCACACCCCAGTGGTTGGGCAGCCGCCGACCTGCTTCAGGGCAAAGAACTTAGCTACAACAACCTGCTAGATCTAGAAGCGGCACGGGCAGTGATCAGTGAATTTTTAGGGGAGGGTGCCCCCACTGCCGTCATTATTAAACACACCAATCCCTGTGGCGTGGCTGAGGGCAAAACCCTTGTGGAGGCCTACGAGCGCGCCTTTGCAGCCGATAGTGTCTCTGCCTTTGGCGGCATTGTTGCTCTCAATCGCCCCTTGGATGTGGCTACCGCTGAAGCCCTGACCCGTACCTTTTTAGAGTGTGTGGTGGCACCTGCCTGTGAAGAAGCGGCACTGCCGATCCTGAAAACCAAGCCCAAGATGCGGGTTCTCACCTTACCTGAATTGCATACTGCTCCCACCACGGCGATTCAAACCATTGCTGGCGGCTTTCTTGTCCAAGATATTCACCCCGCTCCCATTGATCCAGAGGCGTGGCAAGTGGTCACCGCCACCGCCCCTTGTCCAGAGTTGATGGCGGAACTGATCTTTGCCTGGAAAGTGGTGAAACACGTTAAGTCCAATGCCATTGTGGTCAGTCGCGATCGCCAGACCCGCGGCATTGGCGCCGGTCAAATGAATCGGGTGGCTGCTGTACACATTGCCCTCAGGGAGGCCGGTGAGGCTGCCCGCGGCGCTGTGCTGGCCAGTGATGGCTTTTTCCCCTTTGCCGATTCCGTGCAAGCCGCTGCCCTTGCTGGTATTGCCGCCATTATTCAACCGGGGGGCAGTTTGCGGGATAATGAGTCTATCCAAGCAGCCAATGAAGCGGGAATTGCCATGGTCTTTACCAACCGGCGACACTTCCGCCACTAGGAAATAGCGATGGCGGTGCGACTCGGCATTATCAGTGATCCCCACATCGCCCTGCCGGAGACAATTCCGACAGATTATCCCCCCATTTTTCTCTACGAAGTCAGTATCCCTGCCTTTGAAGCTGCCGTTGCCCATCTCCTAGAGTTAGGCATTGACGCCCTATTGATTCCCGGTGACCTGACGCGGGATGGCGAAATCCTTAACCATCGCTGGCTTAGCACCTATCTGCAAACCCTGCCCATTCCCTGCTATGTGATTCCGGGGAATCACGATGTGCCTCTGCCGCTAGGAGATCACAAGCGTATTGGCTGGGCTGACTTTCCCCAGTGGTATCCCCATGCGGGCTATGGCAAGGGCACCAAGCATTACTATCAAGCCCTGCTCGCAGACAACCTGCAACTGATTGCCCTGAATTCCAACCAATTTAGTCCAACGGGTCAGCAGATGGGGGCTGTCGATCAAGGACAACTGGCATGGTTGGCGGCTCTATTGGCAAAACCTTTTGCCGGACTGCGCCTTGTAATGATTCACCACAATGTCCTTGAGCATTGGCCACAACAGAGCCAAAGTCCGATGGGGCAGCGCTACCTCTTGGAGAATCGAGCGGAACTCCTCAACCTCCTGCGATCAGCGGGGGTGACCTTGGTCTTAACCGGACATCTCCATGTCCAAGATATTGCCTATGAGCAGGGGCTGTTTGATCTAACGACGGGTTCCCTCGTCAGCTATCCCCATCCCTATCGCCGGCTCATTTTGCAGCAACATCCCCAAGGGGGCTGGCAAGTGGATGTGGAATCCTACCGCATTGAATCCCTGAAGACCTATCCCACCTTGAGTGACCTCTCTCGCCAATGGATGCTGCAGCGGGGTGCGGGGTTTATGGTGCGCTTTCTCACCTTACCGCCCTTTAATTTATCGGAAACTGAGGCCCAGCCCCTCGCCCAAGCCCTATCGTCCCTCTGGCCAGAAATTGCCCAAGGAGATACCCAAGTCACACTACCGACCCTACCCGAACCCTTGGCCGCCTACTTTGCCCAGTTTAACCACAGAGCACCAGCGGAGTATCCCCAGCTGCGGGACAACAATACGGTCTTTGTCATTTAGCACCTCGCAATTCCCTTGGTTGGGATGGTAGAGTCCCAAAACCTGCTCTAATAGGGGGTTGAGGCACGAATTGGACGCAAAGTAGTGACGTTTGGTCAGTGGATTGGCTTGCTGGTACTGGGGGTATGTCTCTACATCCTCTGGGAAATTCGCCAAGTGTTACTCTTGGTCTTTTTGGCGGTGGTCTTGGCAACGGCACTCAACTGGCTGCAACTGCGACTCCAGAGCTGGGGACTACAACGAGGCCGGGCGATCGCCATCAGTATTAGCTTGACTTTCCTGATCATCTTTGGTTTCTTTTGGATGATCATTCCCCCCTTTTTGCAGGAAGCACAGCAACTGGGTGTATTGATTCCCAAGGGGTTAGGACGGGTGGAAGCATGGCTGGATGAGATGGCTTACCTTTTACCAAGTAGCGGCTTTGATGATACCCCTTTCATTAATCGGCTGATTACCCAGTTAGAGCCATTCCTTGAGCAAATCTTTAATAACTTCCTTGCCCTCTTTTCCAATACACTGGCGGTCCTACTAAATACGCTGTTGGTCTTGGTGCTGACGGTGATGCTAGTGATTGATCCTCAGCCCTACCGTCGGGGATTCATTCGCCTCTTTCCAGCGTTTTATCGGTCTCGCATTGACACGATTCTCACCGAAAGTGAACAGGCGCTCTTGGCATGGCTGGCGGGCACAGGCTTGAATATGCTGGTCATTGGTGTGGTCAGTGGCATTGCTCTTGCGCTACTGGGGGTGCGATTGGTCTTGGCCAATGCTTTCTTGGCCGGTCTGCTGGAGGCGATTCCCAATATTGGCCCTGCCCTGAGTGTGATTCCGCCGATGATCATTGCTTTTATTGACAATCCGTGGCGGGCGGTGGCCGTTCTCATTGCCTACATTGTGATTCAACAGTTGGAGCAATACCTGCTGGTGCCTGTCGTCATGGCCAAACAGGTGGCTCTACTGCCCGCGGTGACGCTGGTTTCACAAATTATTTTTGCCATTTTCTTTGGCTTTCTGGGCTTACTGCTGGCACTGCCTCTGGTGATTGTGGGTCAAATTTGGTTTACAGAAATTGTGCTCAAGGACATTCTCGATCGCTGGCAGCCCAGCCCGCCACCTGCAGGGTCAAATCCACCAATTTTGCCGCTGCCCCCGCCGCCCCCACCTGCTGCCGCAAATCCTGCTGCATCTGATGCAATTTCTGAGGATGACTCAATAGAGACTTAATCTGATCAGCAACCACCGCCGGCTCAATCGGACCCACCAGTTCTGGTACAATTTCTCTGCCCGCCCAGATATTCGGCCACGCCTTGTAGCCGAGACCCTGTTTCACTAAGTCCCAATCTATCTCTGGCGATCGCCACAACTGCCAAAACCGCCGCCAGCCCAATCCCTTGGCCACCAGTGCCCAAAACACCAATGCCGTCCACTGTCGCCCGATCGCTGGCAAGCCCACCAGCAACCCGGCTAACCCATCCCAAGGGTGTGCCCGCTGTACCCGCAGTTGTTGGGCCGGCAAAAGAACAATCATCGGCACATTCAAGGCGGCCAGTTCAGCGGTATTGGCGCCAACGGTTGTCACACAGAGGGCAACCTGCCGCAGCAGGGGATAGTTGGGTAACTGCTGCCAGAGATAGACCTTCGTACCCCTCGGCGTTTTCAGATAGGGTAGCCCCTCACTGGGTTGGATGAGTGTCGCCGTCGTGCCCTCAACGTGCTTGAGTTCAGGGTTAAAGCGGGGATCGGCGTAGCAACTGAGGGTCTTGAGCGTCAGCGTGGGTGCCACGGGAATCACACACTGAATCGGGGGATGAGCAGCAGCTAAATGGTCGGCGATCGCCAGCGAAAGGGGCACCCCCAGCTTGAGCTTATTGGGCTTGGAACCCACCATCAGACCCACAAGGGGAGCATCGGAAGCAACGCCTAACTGTTGGCGCACATCAGGCAGAGAATCGAGGGCAAGGGCTTGCACATCAGTCATCAGATCTCCCACCACCGCCACCTTGGCTCTTGTTTTGCCCACGGGGAGCGGACGCCGCAACCCAATGCCATCCACCCACCCTTGCCAGCGTGCCTGCCACTCACAATAGAGCACACAGCGATAGCCCAGACGCTTGGCCAACAGCACCGCAAAGAGCTGATCGCCCCCCAAGAAAACCACAACCCCTTCGGCAAACCAATCCCAATTACTACAGGTGGTCTTTGTGCGCATGAGGTGCCAAAACTCTGTGGCCGGCAGCACCCGATCCACCTCCGCGTAGCGGCGCGCAATCTCCGCTTCTTGACCACTGGCATGGGGACAGGGAACAATGACCACTGAAACCCGCAGCCCCTCTCTGACCTGTTGCCGCAGCGTTGTTACAAAGGGATACACCCAAGTGGTCAGTTCACCGGGGCCATTGCTGACAACCACAATTTCAAGGGGAGATGTCATGGGTTGTGTTCCCCTTGAATGCAGAATTGGCTGCCGTCAGTCTCCCTAGGACATTTCTTGAATAATGTAGTCAAAGTAGGGTGCCGCCACTTCAGCATCTTCAGTGCTTAGCAGTGCCAAGGAGGCGTCCTTGAGGCAACGAATGGCTTCTGCCATCCCTGTCATCGGCACACCAAGGGAGTTATACATTTCCCGCACCCCAATAATACCCGTGCGCTCAATGGGGTCTTTGTCACCCGCGAGGATGCCATAGGTAATCAGGCGCATGTACCAGCCATAGTCGCGCAGACAGAGGGCACGCTGTTTCTGGCCGTAGGCATTGCCCCCCGGTGAGATGAAGTCAGGCCGCTTCTGCCACAGTTGTTTGCTGGCTTGCTCAACAATGCGTTTCTCATTTTCGGCCAGTGTCGTGGCAATGCGGAGGCGTTGCTCACCCGTTTGGAAAAAGTCACTAATCGTCTGGAGTTCGCCCGTGGTGGGGTAGCGCAATTCATCGTCCGCTTTAAGAAGAACCTGACTAATGACACTCATATTGCTAACACCGCTTAATACATCCCTCATTTTAGAGGACGGCGACCCCTTGTTGACGCCACTCCTGATCAAAATCTCGACGGTTGATAGAGGAATTTAGCGGTGTCGATGGCAAACCACAGCAAGACAGCCCCCTAGAGCCAATCTGCTCCCTTGGTGATAGGATCAATGCGGTTTGCACTGGTTTTCGTCCACCTGTGATTGATCTCAAACAACTGCGAGAAAATCCCCAAGCCTTTGGCGATCGCCTGCGGCGGCGCGGCGGTGACTTTGACCTTGAGCGCATTTTAGAGTTGGATGCGCAGCAGCGACAGCTTGAACAACAGCGATCGCACCTCCAAGCCCGCAGTAACGAAATAGGTGCCCTCGTCGGCAAAAAGATCAAGTCCGGCGTTGCCCCGACGGATGCAGAAATTCAAGCCCTCAAGGCCGAGGCCAACGATCTCAAGCAGCAACTCAGTGATCTTGAACCCCAAGAACGGCAACTTAAGGAAGAATTGGAACGCCTGCTGCTAACGATTCCCAACCCCCCCAGTGAGACCACCCCCATTGGCCGCGATGAAACCGAAAACGTTGAGGTACGCCGCTGGGGTGAGGAGTATAAACCGAGCCAGCCTTGTCAGCCCCACTGGGACATTGCCACTCAATTGGGACTCTGGGATGTGGAGCGATCGGTGAAAGTAGCGCAGAGTCGCTTTGTTACCCTAGTGGGCATGGGGGCTGCCCTTGAGCGAGCCTTGATCCAATTTATGCTTGATACCCACCGCGATCGCGGCTATGTGGAAGTCTTGCCGCCCTTGTTGGTCAATAGTGCCTCGCTGACGGGAACGGGGCAGTTACCCAAATTTGCCGAGGAAAGTTTTCGCTGTGCCGATGATGATCTCTGGCTGATTCCGACAGCGGAAGTGCCGGTGACGAATCTCTACCGCGATGAAATTTTAGCTGCCGATCAATTGCCCATTTACCACTGTGCCTACACCCCCTGTTTTCGCCGTGAAGCGGGCAGTTATGGCAAAGATACACGCGGCCTGATTCGCCTACACCAATTCAACAAAGTGGAGTTGGTCAAGTTTGTTCACCCGGAAACCTCTGCCGCTGAACATGAAGCCCTTGTGGCCGATGCCGAGTTTATTCTCCAAGCCCTGCAGTTGCCCTATCGAGTGATTGAACTGTGTACTGGCGATTTGGGATTTGGCGCCATGAAGTGCTACGACTTAGAGGTGTGGCTGCCCGCTGCCGGCTGTTACCGCGAAATTTCCAGTTGCTCGAACTTTGGCGATTTCCAAGCGCGGCGTGCCAAGATTCGCTTCAAAGAAGCCAAGCAAAAAGGGACACAGTTTGTCCACACCCTTAATGGCTCTGGCCTAGCCGTTGGACGAACCATGGCAGCTATTCTTGAAAACTACCAACAACCCGATGGGACGGTGCGGGTACCGGCGGTGCTGCAACCTTACTTGAAGTGCAGCTACATTGGCGGGGCAACATCGTGAACACCACCCTCGGGGCGATCGCCCAAGCTTTGGGGTTAGATACAACTCATCCAGATCTGCCAATCACAGGCATTTGCACTGACTCCCGCCAAATCGCAACTGGCAATCTCTTTGTTGCTCTGCGGGGGGAAACCTTTGATGGCCATCAATTTGTCGATCTGGCCGCCGCCGCCGGCGCGATCGCCCTAATTGTCGAGGTGCCGGTGTCTTCTGCTCTGCCACAACTTCAGGTAGCCAATACCCTAGCTGCCTATCAACGCTTGGGACAGTGGTGGCGGCAGCAATGTCCAGCCAAAGTCATTGCCGTCACTGGCTCCGTGGGCAAAACCACCACCAAGGAAATGATTGCCGCTGTCCTGAGTCACTATGGCGCCGTCCTCAAAACCGAAGCCAACTTCAATAACGAGATTGGCGTGCCCAAAACCCTTTTACAACTGGAACCCCACCACCAATTTGCCGTGATTGAAATGGGGATGCGGGCGCGCGGTGAAATTGCCCTTTTGAGCCAGATTGCCCAACCGGATGTTGCCGTGATTACCAATGTGGGTACTGCCCATATTGGCCGCCTCGGTTCCCGCGAAGCCATTGCCCAAGCCAAATGCGAACTGCTTGCCGAAATGCCCCAAGGGGGAACAGCCGTGCTCAATGCCGATAGTCCCCTACTTTTGCCGACAGCGGCGCAGGTCTGGTCAGGGCCCACGATTACCTATGGCCTTGAGGGGGGCACCCTACGGGGAATCTATCAACCGCCCCAAACCCTCCACGTGGATCAACGCACCTACACCGTTCCCCTTGCGGGGGCACACCATGCCTTGAACTTTCTGGCTGCCCTTGGGGTGTTGCAAGCCTTGAACTTAAAGAGCGATCGCCTACCCCGACAGTTGACGATAGAATTGCCCAGTGGTCGGGGCGGTCGCTATCGCCTTGAACCCGATATTTGGCTACTGGATGAAACCTACAATGCGGGTCTGGAATCGATGGTGGCGGCCTTGCACCTGTTGCGATCGCTCCCCGGTCAGCGGCATCTGGCGGTTCTTGGCCCCATGCGGGAACTGGGGGACTTTGCGATTGCCTTCCATGAGCAGGTGGGAGCCACTGTTGCCCAATTAGACCTCGATGGCCTCTTAATTCTCGATAAAGGCGATGAAGGAGCAGCCCTTGCGCGGGGGGCTGGGCGCGTTCCCAGTCAGCAATTTGCTTCCCATGAAGAATTAATGGAGTACCTATTGCGGGAGTTGCAAGCGGGCGATCGCCTCCTCTTTAAGGCCTCCCATGCCGTTGCCTTGGATCGCGTAGTGAATGAACTGCGGCAGCGCTGGCCAAAACTTCAGGGCGGTTGAGACTTGCCAAGAGTAGTGAACTACGCTACATTAGAAAATCGTCAATATTCCTCAGTAGCTCAGCGGTAGAGCGGTCGGCTGTTAACCGATTGGTCGCTGGTTCGAATCCAGCCTGGGGAGTTTAATAACTTGAGCTACGATAGCGACGGCGGTGCTGCCCATCATCCTCTCCCTTTGGGGTTGGAGCTGTGTCGGCTGCCCTAATTTGGCGATCGTGACCCGCCCTAATAACCACAGGTATCGCCGGAAAGCGAGACTGTGCCACCTGACAAAAGCGGTAGGGATTGGTGACCATCATGCCCATATCTAACAGCAGCAATTGGGACAATGCTAGGCCAGCCGTCTCCATGCCCTCTAGCACAACAAGGATGTCAGCATCAAGGTTTTCCCAGATGACCGTAAGGTTTTGACTGCTGAGGACGTTGTGCCAAATTTCTCCCTGCCGTTGGAGGGCTTGTGTCATGAGTATCGTTGTCATAAATGCCTAAATCCTTCGACGGTTGCGAGGGCGATCGCGATGTTAAAAAGACTTAACACTACAATGACAGGTTGGCGATCGCAGAGATGTTCATAGAGAACAGTCGCGCCAACTCTCCCTAGGGAACGACTACCATTTCCAACAATTCTGCCACACAGGCTCGCCCTGAGCGCCCTGCTGCTGTAATCAAACGATGAGCTAGAACATGGGGCGCCAATTGCTTCACATCATCGGGGAGGACATAGTCACGGCCATTGAGCAAGGCCAAGGCCTGAGCTGTGCGCTGGAGCATCACGGTACCGCGAGGACTCACCCCCAAGGTAATGCGATCGCTCTCGCGGCTCGCCCGCACAAGGGCAAGAATGTACTTTTGCAAGACTGAATCTACCCGCACCTGTAGCACCTGCTGCCGCAACTGTTGGATCTCCGCCAAGCTGAGGCACGGTTCCAGTTGATTGACATCTAAGCCCCCCTGCACCCGTTGCAGCATTTGTAGTTCCTCTTCCTCGGTGGGGTAGCCCAAGCTAAAACACAGGGCAAAGCGATCCAACTGGGCTTCGGGCAGCGGAAAGGTGCCTTGGTATTCCACGGGGTTCTGGGTGGCAATGACAAAAAAGGGCTGGGGCAGGGGGTAGGTGACGCCATCAATGGTGACTTGGTACTCCTCCATGACCTCTAGGAGTGCCGATTGGGTGCGGGGTGTGGCGCGGTTAATTTCATCCGCCAGCAGGATATTGCAGAAGACAGGACCTGGGCGAAACTCAAACTCCGCTGTTTTGGGATTCCAGATATTGGTGCCCGATAAGTCCGTGGGCAGGAGATCGGGTGTGGCCTGGATGCGCTGAAAGGTACCCGCCAGCGATCGCGCCAAGGCCTTGGCCAAGAGGGTTTTTCCCACCCCCGGTACATCCTCCAGCAAAACGTGTCCCCCCGCCAGCAACCCCACTAGCATGAGTTCAATGGCAGCTTTTTTGCCCACCATGACCTGTCCAAGGTTATTGACCAGTCGCTGTAGGGGTTCACGCATAGGAGACCACTCGTTCAAGAAGATCAGCCGCTACTTGGCAATCGGCAGCAATTTGCGCCTGTAGGGCAGCCAAACTGGGAAACCGTACCTCTGGGCGAATAAAGGCCTCTAAATGAAGTGTGATCTCTTGATTGTAAAGATTTCCCTGCCAGTTGAATAGATGCACCTCTGTTGTCACTTGCCGACCCGTCACCGTCGGTCGCATCCCAATATTCACCACCCCCAATTGCTCAGTGGCAAACGCTGCCCCCGTAACGCGGCAAGCATAAACGCCGTGGCGAGGCAATAATTTGTCTGGGGGGAGGGCTAGATTGGCGGTGGGAAATCCCAACTGCCGTCCCAACTGTTCCCCTTGAATCACGGTGCCGGTCAATTGGTAGGGGCGTCCCAAAAGCTCCCGTACCAAGGCCACATCTCCCTCGGCGAGGGCGGCCCTTACTGCTGAGCTACTGACGCGATCGCTCCCCCGACAATAGGGGGGCACAATATGCACTGGAATACCAAAGGCAGCACAGAGGGTGCGCAAATCCGCCGCCGTCCCCGATCGCCCACGGCCAAAGCCAAAATTAAAACCCACACTCAATACCTTGGCCTGCAACTGCTGTACCAAAATCTGCTCAACAAACTCCAAGGGCGACAGTTGGGCAAGAGCATGGGTAAAGGGCAGGACAATCACCTGCTCAATGCCATAGTGGTTCAAAAGGGCACGTTTTTCCGCCTCTGGGGTCAGCAGCAGGCGCTCTTCTCCCGTAAAAAATGCCTGCGGGTGGGGCGAAAACGTAATCACTGACCGGTAACAGTCGGGAGGCGCTGCTTCAACAAGCGTACGGATAACCTCTTGGTGCCCGCGATGGACACCGTCAAAATTGCCAAGGGCGATCGCCGTAGGAGTTTGCAAGGGTAGGCCGCTATTCAATTGACACAGGAAACATTTTGACACATTTAACCGCGGCGCAACAGTCTGGGAAAGTTTTTATTAAGATTTTCTATTCACGTCATAGAAGAACTTCTCTTGAATCCCCCAAGAGGCCTATGCTACGTTGAGTAGCAATTTATCTTTTTATGCCTAATCTGAGCCTTGGCAGCTTGGAGCGGAGGAACCAACGAATCAGGGGCGCATTCTCCACCGAGAAAGGATACCACTGAATCCTAGCCCGTCAGCTAACTTCGTCGGCATTCAGTTGGAGACTGGCTGTTTTTCACAACTGCTCAGTGTTCCAGTGATTCGGTTTCGTGGGGTTGACCGAATTTGTTACCTTAGAAACTTTTAGGAAGCCCAATGCTGATTGAACACTGGCATACATTCGCTGCTGGCACGATCTTCCTAGGCGTGATCCTCCTGATCATGACCGAGTGGATCAACATTACCATTGCAGCCTTTTTGGGCGCGATTCTCCTCGTCTTTCTCAACATTATGACCCTTGGGGAGGCCATTAGCTACATTGGCCGCAGTCACGGTACTCTCGCTCTCTTTTTCGGTGTCATGGTTCTGGTCCGCGCCTTTGAACCGACCAAGGTATTTGAGTATCTGGCCACCCAAATGGTGATCCTTGCCCGAGGTCAGGGAAAACGCCTGCTGCTGGGGATCGTGGCTCTGACAACCCCCATCTGTGCCGTACTGCCCAATGCCACAACAGTGATGCTCCTTGCCCCCCTGTTGCCCCCCATGGCGGCTGAAGTGGGGGTGGACTTTGTCCCCCTGATTATCTTGATGGTGATTGTCTCCAATAGCGCTGGCTTGCTGACCCTTGTCGGGGATCCAGCGACTTATATTGTCGGGGATGCCATTAATCTCAGCTTTGCCGATTATCTCCTGCGTCTCAGCTTAGGGGGGGTACTGGCGATCGCTGTCATTGTTTTTTGTCTGCCGGTTCTCTTTCGCCGCATTTGGCGCAAAGAACTCAACTCCCTTGATCACTTGCCCCACCCCAAAATTAATCATCCCCGCACCCTAGCGGTGGGTTGTGTGATCATCGTCTTTGTCTTGACCTTCTTTGTTATTGGCGATGGCATGGTCGTCAAAGTGTCTCCCCCTGCGGTCGCTTTAATGGGGGCTGCCCTTGCACTCCTTTTATCCCATCAAAGCAAAATCGATACGGTCACCCACATTCTGCGGGATGTGGACTGGGCCACCCTGATCTTTTTTATGAGCATTTTTGTCTTGATCGGTGGCCTAGAAAAAACCGGCATCATTGGTCAACTCTCCCACCTCCTCGCCATTCTCATTGGCCAAAATATCTTTTTTGGCTCCCTGCTGCTCTTATTTGCGATTGGCATTCTCTCTAGCGTCATTCCCAATATCCCCCTTGTGGTGGCGATGGTGCCACTGCTGAAAAAATACCTTGTCGATGTGGGTCTAGCAGGTTCAGAAATTCTCCACCCTGGTTATGGGGGTGATTTGCCCCCCCAGGTGCTGCCCCTGTTCTATGCCATGATGCTAGGGGCAACGTTGGGCGGCAATGCCACGCTGGTCGGCGCCTCTGCCAACATTGTTGGTGCCGGAATTGCGGAACTCCATGGCCGCCGCATTAGCTTCAAAACCTTTCTGCGCTATGGGGTGCCGATTACGGCGTTGCAGTTGGGGGTTTCAGCACTCTTTCTAACTGTGCGCTTTCTCATTTGGCGCTAAGGGTTTGATTCCTGTGATCACCACGTGGGATCTCGAAAGACATAGGCAGTAATCTGGGTGCCATCCTCGCCATCGCCCGCGATCGTAGAGATACAAGCGCGAATTTCTTCGCCGTCCTCGAGTTCCAGAGTGCAGGCGCCACACGTCCCCATACGACAGCCGGTGGGAATTTCAATCCCGGCACGCTCAGCGACGCTCAACCAACTTTCACCCACTTCGGCCTCGACGCAGACCTGATCCGGCAGAAACGTCACCCTAATCATGCCTTGACCTCATGGTACGTTCCCATCAAATACAGTAACGCCATCCGTACCGCCACACCACTGGTCACCTGCTGATTCACTAAACTGAACTGCGGATCATCCAGCAATGCCGAACTCAATTCCACACCGCGATTCACCGGTCCTGGATGCAAAACCCGCACCTCCGGTCGGCACAGGTGCAGCCGTTCATGGGTGATACCAAACTGCTGATGGTACTCCCGCAAACTGGGAATCAGGTGCTGATCCATGCGTTCCCGTTGCAGGCGCAGCGTCATCACAATATCGGCATCAGCAAGGGCAGGTTCCAGTGTCCAGTGGAGCGTTGCGCCGTACTCTGCAAATTCGGCGGGTAACAGGGTGGGGGGGCCAGCCAAATGCACGTCAGCACCGGCCGTTTTCAGGCTATAGAGGTTCGATCGCGCCACACGGGAATGGCGAATATCGCCAATAATGGCCACTTTCTTTCCCTGCAATAGGGCACAGCGGGGTTGACGTGAATCGTAGAGTTGACAAAGGGTAAACAGATCCAGCAGCGCTTGGGAGGGATGCTCGTGCAGGCCATCACCGGCATTGAGAACCGCCACCTGACCGCCAAGGCGATCCATTTCCGCCGCAATTGTATGGGGCACCCCCGACTGCTGATGGCGAATCACCATGAATTCTGCCCCCATCGCCCACAGGGTCTTAGCCGTATCGAGGATCGTTTCCCCTTTACTCAGGGCCGAGGTACCGGGGGAAAAGTTGAGAATATCCGCAGAAAGACGTTTGGCCGCCAGTTCAAAGCTATTGCGGGTGCGCGTCGAGCTTTCAAAGAAAAGATTAGCAACCACCCGCGCTTGCAGGGTGGGGACTTTCTTAGTGCGACGATTCAGGACTTCCTGAAAACTGAGCGCTGTTTGCAGCACAATATCTAGCTCCGCCACCGTAAAGTCTTGCAGGGAGAGGACGTGGCGACGCTGCCATTGGAGGGGGGGAGTGAGGGTAGGCGTCATGGACAGGGGGTTAGGGTTTGAGCAAGATCAGCCGCTGTCAGTTGTTCGTAGCGTTCAAAGGGTTGATGGATCCAAGGATTTTCAGGCAGGTAATGAACATAGTAGTCCGGACGAATACAAGAGGCCGCTTTATACCAGAGAACGGCAGTGCGCACTTCCTCCACCGCAAAGCCATATTTGACCTCTAGCCAGCGCAGGGTTTTCTGCAAGGAAAGGCCAGAATCCACCAAATCATCCACTAAGAGGACATGACTGCCAAGGGTAGCGGTGGTCATGGTTAAATCTCGCGCAAAGGTGATGCGACCCCGCTCTTGGTTATTGACACCGCCATAGGAGGACACCGCCAGAATCGCGAGGGGTTGATTAAACAAGCGGCTGAGAATGTCCCCTACCCGCAGCCCCCCCTTGGCCAAGCAGAGGATTTGATTGAACTGCCATCCCGATTCATAGATAGCGATCGCCAACTGTTCAATGGTGCGATGGTACTCGTCCCAATCCACGTAGAGATCTGCCATGGTGCCTAAAAGCTGGCCTTGAACCAAGAAATGGGGATAAACAGCAGCTTGCGCCAGTCAGAGACAAAGGCGCGCCGATTAAAGACATCGTAATCGTTGGCTTCGATGACATCAAGAATCTGGCGATAGAGCATCAACGCCGACCACACGGGCCAACGGGCATCCCGCTCTAGGTAAGCCACCCCCACTTCGGCTTCCCGATAAAATTGCCGTGCCCGCTGAATTTGAAAGCGCATCAGTGCCCGCCAGCGATCGTCAATCACCCCCCGCTGCAAGTCTTCTTCGGTGTAGTTAAAGGTAGCCAAGTCCTCTAGGGGCAGATAGATACGCCCCCGCCGCATATCTTCGCCCACATCCCGCAGGATATTGGTGAGTTGATTGGCAATGCCAAGGGCAATGGCTTGATCCTTGAGGGTGCCTTTGGCCTGATAGGGATCCACCCAAGGGGAACACAGGCGATCGCTGTAGGGGTTTCCCCCCATCACCTCAAGGGACATGAGGCCGACGGTACCGGCCACGCGGTAGCAATAGAGTTCTAGTTCAGCAAAAGTTTCATAGCGACTGCGGTGCAAGTCCATCCGCTGGCCAGCAATCATGTCCCGAAAGGGCTGGATGTCGAGGGGGTACTGTTCCAGCGTCGCCGTCAATGCCAAGTCCATACCATCGTGGGGATGACCGGCAAAAATATCCTCAAGGCGCGCTTCCCACTCATCAAGGGTGGCCATTGTTGTCGTTGCGGCTTGGGGGCCATCCACCAGTTCATCGGTGCGCCGACACCAGACGTAAATCGCCCAAATGGCACGGCGCTTGGCGGGGGGCATCAACAGCGTGCCGAGGTAAAACGTCTTGGCATAGGCGGCAGTGACCTGACGACACAGCTCGTAGGCTTCGTCGAGGGAAATCAGGGGAGGGACGTACTCGGCTCTAGGCAGTTGCAGCATTGGCGACAGTCTGAGTAGAGGGTTTGGGGGGCTGTGGGGCGTTGCTCTCTGCGAGCCGCTTCGCGATCGCCTGCGCTGTCAGCTTACCAGAAAGTACCGCCCCTTCCATACTCCCTAGGTAGGGCTGCATCGTGTAGCTCCCCGCAAGGAAGAAGTTGGGAATGGGCGTGGCCTGATCCGGACGAAAGGCTTGGCGACCGGGGGTGGCTTTATAGACTGAGCGGGGGGTTTTCACCACCGCCGTTTTCAGCACTTTAGCAGGTTCCGGTAGGTGATTGGGGAAGAGTTTGGCCAGTTCCGCAAGGGTCGCCTCAACAATCTCCTCATCACTGCGGCCAATCCACTCCGCAGCAGGCGCCAATACCAGCTCTAACATTGACTTGTCGGGATCGGCATAGCCCTTGCAGGTTTCGCTCATATCGGCATAAACACTCAACAGGGGCGATCGCGAGAAGAGCAGGTGATCTACCGTCGGCAATTTGCGATCAAACCAGATTTGGACATTAATCACAGGGACGCCTTCGAGGCCATTGAGTTTCTGGAAAAAGGGTAGGTCTTGCCACGGCTGCGGCAGCAGCAGTTTAATGGCATCCACCGACATCGCTGAGACATAGGCATCCGCTGTGACTTCAAAGCGCTGTTGCCCCTCGCGATCGGCCATGACAAAGGACTGCACCGAGAGATCTTCATTGAGGACAATCTCCCGCAGAGCCACACTGGTGTGCACTTCACCGCCCCGTGCGGTCACATAATCCACAATGGGCTGACACAACCGTTCGGGGGGTGCCCCATCCAAGAAGGCAATTTTTGAGCCATAGCGTTCCCGCAGAAAGCGGTTCATCGCCGTCAGGGGAATCGTGGCCGAGACCTCATCGGGGTTCAGGAAGGTCAGTGCCTTTGAGGCCGCAATAAAAATGTCGGAGTTTACCCGCTCATCAATCCCTTGGCGTTGCAGCCATTCGAGGAGGGTGTACTTGTCCATTGCCTCGACGTATTTTTGGCCGCGCACGATCGCTGGCCACAGCCCCAAGGCAAAGCGGAATTTCTGCTCCCACGTCAGCATATCGTTGTTGCGCAAAATGGAGAGCAGTACATTAAAAGGCGAAGGAATATCGGGAACATCAAACCACGAGAGCACCCCCGGCTTTTCGGGTTGGTTAAAAATCAGGGCATGGCGTTTCCATTGCAGGCGATCGCTAATCCCCAATTCCGCTAGGAGTTGCAGCATATTGGGGTAGGCACCAAAAAAGGCGTGCAAGCCCGTTTCCACCCAATCCCCATCGGCATCCTGCCATGCCGCCACCAAGCCACCAAGGACATTGGCACGCTCAAACACCATGGGGGTATGTCCTGCATCCACTAGATACTTGGCGCAAGCTAAGCCCGCTAAGCCACCACCGGCAATTGCAACTCGCATGAATGACGCTACCCTAACTGACGAAGATGAACGCAACCCCCTAGGGGGACAAAAAGCTGTTCATATTATATTTACAAAACGTTACGGAGACACCCGCTTTAGCCCAATGTTGGGGCTGAATTTGCCAAATAGGCCGTATTTCCCATCGGACCAAGGTACCGGCAGAGGTAGGGCGAAAAGACTTCATAAATCAGCGTAATGGGACGGCGATCGTGCCAAAAGAGATAATGCCGCCCCCAAAAAGGCCCCGCCTCGCCAAAGGCTGCCGCCAAGGTTCCAGAGTGCCCGAGATACACCGCCTGAATGTCGCGGTAAAGCTCCACCTTGCGTTGGGCGAGGTTCGTCCAAATGGGCATGGCACGGTTTTGCAAATACTCATCCACATGGGCAGCTTCCCACCAAGAGGTGGCGTAGGCCAAACGTTGACCTGAAGCGGTGCGTAGCCACACTTGACGCCGCAGCCGCGGGCCGGGAATGAGTTGCAGTTGCGCCGGGGCGCGATCGCTGGCATGGCCAATGGCCGACATATCTATCACGTCCACTTCCGTGGTTTCACCCGTCAGCAGTTGCAAGTGGCGGGTGGGGGAGCCATCCCCGAGAATCAGGATTTGCCACGCCGGCGCTAAAAGATCATGGGGCAATCCTTGGGCGATCGCCGCCGCGTCCCCCTGCCAAATGGGATCAAGGGCATACCAAGGGGTTGAGCAAGTGGAGGGCAACAGCGAAACAGTCAAGGACGGGACACAGTGCTTAACAAAACTTCGTCAATTGTAGCAAGGATTTTATCCGTCCTTCAGGATGGCACGAAAGACCCAGACCTAGAGTACAGTCGTAGTGAGCAGCAATCTTGGGGCAATCTCTATGGCAACCACCGCAGCATCTACCCTTGAACTGACACCGGAACAAACGGCCATTTGGATTAAGGGTCTCTTGAGCATTGCCGGCGCCGATGGTCACTTTGATCCCGAAGAGAAGCAACTGATTGCGAGCCTGATTCGCGAGGAAATTGCCCCAGAAATTGATCTTGAACATTTTGCTCCAGTCACCGATGAAGAGCTGGTGGCCACCTTTGGCGGCGATCGCGCCCTTGCGGAAAATTTCGTGCGCACAGCCGTAATGGTGGCGCTTGCCAATGGCATTTACTCCCAATCGGAGGATGCCGAACTGCAACGCTTCTGCAACGCCTTGGGACTGGAAATTACTGCCCTTGAGTCCCTGAAGCACACCCTTGATGGTCAGCACGAGAGCAATGAACAAACCCTGCGCCTATTGGATCCCGTGCGCCACTGGCTGGATGGTTTAGAGGTCAAAGATGCCAAGGTGGCTCGCTTTCTCTGCCGCCTGATTCCCCCCCAATGCCCCTTTGAGCGCGACATTACCCTTTTTGGTCGCAAGATTGTCCATATTCCCCCCCTCTGTAAACTCAATCCCCTTTATGATCAATTAGTGGGGTTGCGCTTCCGCTCGCTCAGCTATTTGGCCGACGAGTGTGGTGAAGATATTACCCCCTACTGTTAGATGCTGCTGACCCGTTTAGATGCCAAACCCAACCAAACCGAAAATTGCCTTTGCCCACCTTGGCTGTGATAAGAACCGCGTGGATACGGAGCACATGATTGGTCTCCTTGCGGCAGCGGGCTATGGGGTGGGTACCGATGAAACCGAAGCCGACTACGTTATTGTCAATACCTGTAGCTTTATCCAAGCCGCCCGCGAAGAGTCGGTGCGCACACTGGTAGAACTGGCAGAAGCCAATAAGAAGATTGTGATCACAGGCTGCTTAGCGCAGCATTTTCAAGGGGAACTCTTGGCGGAGCTTCCTGAGGCGGTGGCCGTCGTTGGCAGTGGCGATTACCAGCACATTGTTGAGGTGATTGAGCGGGTAGAAACGGGTGAGCGGGTGCAACAAATTAGTGCTGTGCCCACCTACATTGCCGATGAAACCGTTCCTCGCTACCGCACCACGCCGGAACCGGTGGCCTATCTGCGGATTGCTGAGGGCTGTGACTATCGCTGTGCCTTTTGTATCATTCCCCATCTGCGGGGCAACCAGCGATCGCGCCCCATTGAGTCCATTGTCAGTGAAGCCCATCAACTCGCCAGCGAGGGCGTCCAAGAAATCATTATTGTTTCCCAAATTACCACCAACTATGGCATTGATCTCTATGGTCAACCCCAACTCGCGGCGCTGATTCGTGCCCTTGGCAAAGTGGATGTGCCTTGGATTCGCTTGCACTACGCCTATCCCACGGGGCTAACGCCTGAGGTGATTGCAGCGATGCGGGAAACTCCTAACATCTTGCCCTATCTTGATTTGCCGTTGCAACATTCCCACCCAGAGGTGCTGCGCGCTATGAATCGGCCGTGGCAAGCGGGGGTGAACGATCGCCTGATTGAACGGTTACGGCAGGACTTACCCGAAGCAGTGATGCGGACGACGTTTATTGTTGGCTTCCCCGGTGAGACTGAGCACCACTTTGAGCATCTTTGCCAGTTTGTGCAGCGCCATGAATTTGACCATGTGGGGGTCTTTACCTACTCCGCCGAGGAAGGGACTGCCGCCTATGATCTGCCGGATCAGGTTCCAGAGGAAATCAAAATGGCGCGGCGCGATCGCCTGATGCAACTGCAACAACCCATTGCCCAGCGCAAAAATGCTGCTGAAGTGGGCAAAACCGTACCTGTGCTCATTGAGCAGGAAAACCCGCAAACTGGGGAACTGATTGGACGATCGCCCCGCTTTGCCCCGGATGTGGATGGCGTGGTTTATGTCAAGGGAGCTGCCACCTTGGGCACAATTGTCCCCGTAGAAATCACCGCTGCTGATATTTACGATCTGTACGGCATCATCCCCACCTAAGTTCGGTTTTACTCCTAGGCAGATTGGAATCATTGGGGCTATGGTCGAGGCAGTTGGGGACGTTGCATCGGCTGCTATGGGACGCTCGCATTCCACCATTGATCGGTATGATACCCGTGCTGGCGATCGCTTTTGGCAGTGGCAAGCGGGGGTTGCTGCCTTAGAAAGATTATTGGCAGTTACGCATCCCATTGAGGGCTTTTTAGTCTCCTTCCCCAGCCTCATTCTTCAAGATTGTCCCCTAAAAACCTATGTCCTCATGCCCCAGGGGCGATCGCTGCCCTACCTGCCCCCCACAGACACCCATCCTGCTTTGCCGGCAATGACCCTTTTGCCCGCGGCGCGAGAAGGCATGAATCCCTTTTGCCTACTACTGAGTCCAGAGGTTAATCTTTTACTGATCTATCAAGGGGAGCGCGGACTGCACTTTTCCTTTGCTCCTGAGGAAATTCATGCTTTTTGGCAGCAGTTGCGGCAGCAACTTCCCTTAGCCGATCTCGACCCCATTGATCAGTGGCTGGCCAGTGTGGAGATGGTGCCCCCCAGCTATCGTTTGGTGAGTCAGTTTGGTCAATGGCTGCTGGACTATAGTCAACCGGCGGCCACGCCCCTGACTGTGACTTCTACCCCCATGGCTGCGGACATTAGCCTGCTGCAAGCCCTTTCCCACGAGGTGCGCACTCCGCTCACCACCATCAATACCTTTATCCAATTGCTACAACGGCAAGAGAATCTACCGCAGCGCACGTACCAGTATCTGCAAAAGATTGGTCAAGAGATTCAAGATCAAATCACCCGCTTTAATCTCCTGAGTGATGCCGCCGAAATCTTCACCAGTCCTAGCCCCAAACCCCCCCTTGCGTTTGGGCGGACCCACTTGACGGAACTCTTCACAACCAACTTGGCTCGCTGGCAAAAGCAGGCGGCGCGTCGTCAGGTCAAATTGGTTCTTGATTATCCGCCCAATTTACCCCTTGTTCTCAGTGATCCAAGGTCTTTAGATCAGGTCTTGACCGGGTTAGTGGAATACTATAGCCAAACCCTTGCCCCAGAGAGTGAACTGCAATTGGTGGTGCAGCGGGCAGGGCAGCACGTGAAGCTAGAATTGCGATCGCCCCAGTACAAACACCGCAGCGATCTGGCCGCCTTGGGGCACCTGCTCCTGTGGCATCCCGCAACCGGGCAACTGAGTCTCAACTTTCAGGCGGCAAAACTCTTAATAGAAGCGGTCGGCGCTAAGGTCATTCAACGGCGCGATCGCCAAGCGGGCGAAATTCTCACCCTTTATTTGCCCATTGCGGAAGAGAGTGGCTGACAGCGAGGACAATAGTGACTGGAGCGTCCTGCCAACCGCAGCCGTTCAATTGTTGTGCCACAGACGCGGCAGGCTTCCCCCTTGCGACCATAGACCCATGCTTGACCCCCATAGCAACCATTCACCCCCGTCGGAGTGACAAAGCTACGAATTGTCGTACCACCCGCTGCAATCGCTTCCCTCAGCACTTGGCGAATCACCTGATGGAGGTGAACGATCTGCTCAATCGTTAGGGTGTAGGTGGGTAGGGCGGGGTGCAGACCACTCAAGAAAAGACTTTCATCGGCATAGATATTCCCCATGCCCGCAACAACGGTTTGATCTAAGAGCGCCGTTTTCAGCGCGCGACGATAATGCACCAACCGTTCCGCCAAGAACCAAACTGTAAAGGCCTCACTCAGGGGTTCCGGTGCCAAGCTGGCCAGTGTGGGAATCGCCGTTTCGGGGCGGCAGTGTGCAGGAATCCACCAACAGCGACCAAACGTCCGTTGATCCACAAAGCGGAGTTCTGCCCCCGTTGCGAAAAACCAGCGCACACGGGTATGGGGGCAGGGAGGCTGGGGAGTCGTCAGCCACAACAACTGGCCGCTCATGCGCAGATGAATCACGAGGCGACTGTCGTCATTGAGGGCGGCCAAAAGATACTTGCCCCGCCGATGCCACTGTTGAATAGAGCGATCGCGCAGGTGATCAATAAACGCTTGCGGCTCTTCCGGAAGCGCAATAGAACGGGCTAGAAGCACCTCGACCCCCACAATGGGTTGCCCAAGGGTGACCACCTCTAGCCCACGACGTACGGTTTCAACTTCCGGTAATTCCGGCACGGTCTCAGAAACTATTTCCCTTTTTTGGGCGGAGCCACTTCTTGCACTTCGTGCAGCGCAAAGTTATTGGTATTCACACCGCTGGCACTGCCGCTGTAGCCGGTGTAATTGACTTTGTCGAAGCGCACAATCACAGGATATTTGACGCCGGGGGTTTGATCCACAGAGGCGACGGTACCCACTTCGTTGTACCAGTAGGATTCAGGGCGGAGAATCTTGACCTTAGAACCACGTTGCACCATGAGTTATCGTCCTAAAAATTTCTCAACGGCTAGAGTTAAGCCTACTATGACTACTACGGCTTGTTACGCTCGCTCCACAAAATTTCACAGAGCACCCCATCTCTGGAACCCAGCAAAGGGCGGTTATGGGTTGGTCGCGTGACGAATCTCGGTAAAAAAAGGCTGTATACTAGCGGGGAACTCCTTTCCATCATCCTGTTATGGCCAATACTGTCGAAGTGATTAAGCTGTCTGGGGTCTTTGGTGGCCCCCAAGCTCAGGAATTTCGTCAAACCATTAGTGAGCTGGTTCAAGGGGGGACTCAAGCCCTATTGCTGGATTGTGGTGAGGTCACCTTCATTGATAGTTCTGGCTTAGGCGCTCTTGTTGTTGCCCTAAAAACGGTCCGGGCAGGTGGGGGACAGCTTTACCTATGCAATATTCCCAAGCAGATGATGATGCTCTTTGAACTCACGAGCATGGATAAGGTCTTTCACATCCTCAAAAATGAGGAAGAATTCTTTTCATTGAATCTACCTTCCCAAGGGGCAAGTAACTAGCTTCCCCTGCTACAATAGGCGATTCAGTTATCTGGCAACCAGTTGTGACCCCACCGCACTAGCCAATTCCTCGAGCATCGTTACTGTTGTCGCAAAGTCCACGCAGGGATCGGTAATACTTTGACCATAGACCAACTGCGAAAGATCCTTGGGAATCGGTTGATTACCCGCCTTGAGATGGCTCTCGATCATCACACCCGCCAAATAACGGGAACCTTGCTGTACCTGCTGGGCAAGATTTTCACACACTAGCACTTGGCGTTGGGCATCTTTGGCAGCGTTGGCATGGCTACAATCCACCATCAGGCGGGGGGTGAGTCCCTTACGCTCTAGGAGGGCAGCCGCCATTTCGATGTGAGCGGCAGAATAGTTAGGGCCCTCTTTGCCGCCGCGCAGTACAAGGTGAGTATCGGGATTCCCAGTGGTGGCAACAATACTGGCACGGCCTTCAGCATTAATTCCCAGAAAATGGTGCGACTGCTGTGCCGCGATCATGGCATTAATTGCCGAATCTAAGTGACCATCAGTGCCATTTTTGAAGCCTACGGGCATCGAGAGACCCGACGCCATTTGACGGTGGGTTTGGCTTTCCGTCGTACGAGCACCAATGGCGGTCCAACTCACAACGTCAGCAATGTACTGGGGAATGATTGGATCGAGCAATTCTGTAGCGGCGGGCATCCCCAAGTTGGCCAAATCCAGCAGCAGCTTGCGTGCGAGGCGTAACCCAGTGTTGATATCATAGCTGCCATCGAGGTGCGGATCGTTGATCAGCCCTTTCCAGCCTACAGAAGTGCGTGGTTTTTCAAAATAAACCCGCATGACGATTTCAAGACTATCCCGCAGGCGATCGCGCAGCCGCGCCAACTTTTCCCCATATTCCAAGGCCGCCTTGACATCGTGAATTGAACAAGGCCCCACAATGACCAGCAGTCGGCGATCGCGCCCCTTGAAAATATCACGAATGCGATCGCGGGTTGTGGCCACAAGGGTGGCTTGGGATTCGGTCAGCGGCAAATCCGCCAGCAGGGTAGCAGGCGTCAACAAGGGTCGCGTCTCAACAACGTGAAGATCAAACGTTTGCGGCATGGATCAGCAATCAGCACTTTTTTCATCATACCTCTCTAGCTGCGATCCGCACGCCACAGTAGGGCGATCGCCACCACCAAGCCAATGCCGTGGGGCAACCACGCTGCTGCAAGGGGGGAGAGGGTGCCAATCGTCCCCAGTGCACCGAGAAAAAACGTGAGCACGTACTGACCAAACACCACCGCCACACTAATGCCAAATCCCTGCCGCCCCCGCCGTTGGGAGGGACTGAGGCCAAACCCCACCCCTAAAAGGGCAAAGACCACCGCCAAAAAGGGTTGGGCATAGGCCTGAGCCAAGTGAACCTTGAGGGCACGCACCAGTTCTGGCTCTTGATTGGGATCGAGACGTTGCAGCGCACGGCGTGCTTGGGTGATCGAGAGTTCATCCACATCCGTTGGCCGCAGTTGTTGAGATTGGGCAGGCCGAGGCAAGCGGATCTCCTGTTGGTCAAATTGCAACAGATTGCGGCTGACCCCCGTGTGGCTAATCAAATAGGCTATCCCCTGAGAGAGTAACCAGCGACTCTCACGCACATTCCACTCCGCGGATTCAGCGCTAATGACCTGAGTCACCTGCGGTTGCGAAAAGTCCAAAACCGTGATTCCCTGAATGCGGCTGCCATCAAAGCGATGCCCATAATACAGTCGCCGCACATCTCCTTGGCGATCGTACTCAGGGTAGAAAATATCGGTGCCTGAGCCGAGGGTACGCTGCTGTTGCAGTAACTCCCGCATGAGTTTTTGCGATTCATACTTGGCGATGGGTACGGCGATTTCATTGAGCGCAAGGGTCAACCCACTCACAAACAATGCAAAAACCACCACAGGGACGAGGACACGGCGCAGACAAATCCCCACACTGCGCAGCGCAACCCACTCCCCCTCCTCTGAGAGCCGACTCATCGCCCCCACAACCGCGAGCAACACGGCCATCGGAAACACCAAGACCAAGACGGTAGGCAGTTGATAGCCAATCAATTGCAGCAAAATCGTTAGGGGCAGTTGAGCATCGGCAATTTGTCGCACCAGATCAAAAATCGTGCCGACGGTCAGCGCCAAAGTGGTAAAGATTGTAACGCCAAAAACAAACCCCGGCAGCAGTAGCGAGAGAAGATACTGATCTAACTTGGGGAGGGTCGGCAGCCAGATCCGCCGCAGTGCTCTGATCATGTCTAGAAGCGAAAATCCTCACCGAGGTAGTATTGCCGCACTTTGGCATCCTGTGCCAATTCCCAGCTATTCCCTGCGGCTAAAATCTGCCCTTCCCGTAAAATGTAGGCGCGGTCAATAATTTCCAGCGTTTCCCGCACATTGTGATCGGTAATGAGAATGCCCATTTGGCGATCGCGCAGCTTGGCAATCATGTCCTGGAGGTCATGCACAGCAATGGGATCCACACCCGCAAAGGGTTCATCGAGCAGTAAAAAACTGGGTCCTTGGTTGCCTACTGCCAAGGCACGGGCTAATTCGGTGCGCCGCCGTTCTCCCCCTGAGACTCGCCGACCGAGGGTGTGGGCAATGTGGGTCAAGCGAAATTCCGTCAGCAGTTGATCCAAGCGATCGCGCCACTGTCGCCGCGGCACTCCCGTCTCCTCTAAAACCAAGAGAATATTTTCAGCAACCGTCAACTGGCGAAAGATACTCGGTTCTTGGGGCAGATAGCCAATGCCCCGCCGTGCCCGCTGATGCAAGGGAGCTTGGGTAATATCCTCATCATCCAGCCATACTCGGCCATCATCCGGTCGTTCAATCCCCGTGGCCATGTAAAAGGTCGTCGTTTTCCCTGCACCATTGGGCCCCAGCAGACCCACCACTTCTCCCCGTGCCACCGAGAGACTGACGTGATCCACCACCCAACGACTGCCATACCGTTTACATACCCCCTCTAGGCGAAGCGTGGTCGGTAGCGCAAACCGCCCATTAGGGCTGCACAGGTGTAAGAATTTGTTGGTTAGGGTCATCGGGGATCATTAAAATAGATTCGACTTGGCGGCTGGGGGCGGGCAGAGCGACAAATTTTGCTTCCTCAATAAGATATGTGATGGTGTCAGCGCGGAGACTGTTCCCCTGTTGCAAAACATACACATTCCCACTGAGGACAATGCGCCCCTCCCGGCTAAAGTATTGTGCTTGTGCCGCCGTGGCCTGAATTTGGCGGGCGGGATAACGTAGTTGCACATTGCCCCGTGCCGTGATCACGCCTGTGACGGCATTTGCCTGCTGCACATCCGCCAAGATGGTGAGGGCTTGGGAAGGCGTTTCTTGGGAGTCTGCGGGCTGCCAGAGGAGGGGAGCGATTGCTAACCCTACCCCCAGTGTACCCAGCGCCAAAAGGCGGGATGGCCATCGGGAACAAGATTGCAACATTTCCTTAAAGTCTCCGCCACAATGTCTTTATCCTAGTGGATAAGGGAAAATTTCCGCATCATGCCCGTTTACTTCTACTGGGGAGAAGATCAATTTCGACTCGAGCAGGCCGTCAAAGACCTACGGCAGCGGGTGGTTGATCCCCTGTGGGAGAGTTTTAACTTCGAAAAATTTGCTGGGGAGGATGCTGAGGCCGTTCAAGCCGCGTTGGCGCAGGTGATGACGCCGCCCTTTGGAGAAGGCGATCGCTTGGTGTGGCTGGTGAATACGACCTTGGGTCAACGCTGTAGTGCGGAACTACTCGCAGATTTAGAACTCACCTTGCCGCAAGTTCCTCCGAACTGTCATTTACTGCTCACCAGTAGCCAAAAACCCGACAGCCGCAGTAAAGCCGTCAAGCTGCTGCAACAGCATGGCACGATTCAGGAATTTAGTCCGATTGCCGCTTGGAAAACCCCTGAGATTGAACAGCAGATCCGTGAGGCGGCTCAACGCTATCCAGTCCGCCTGCCCCCAGAAGGAATACAACTGCTTGCCGAAGCCGTGGGCAATGACAGTCGCCAACTCCACAATGAATTAGAAAAATTGGCCTTGTTTGCGGGCGATCGCCCCCTTACCGCTGAAGACATCACCACCCTTGTTCATGCCACCCAACAAAGTAGCCTCACCCTTGCCAGTACCCTGCTGCGGGGAGACACAGCCACTGCCCTGAGCCAACTGGAGGACTTGCTACTCCAAAATGAACCCCCCTTGCGCCTTTTGGCCACCCTGACGAAACAATTTCGCACGTGGTTGTGGGTCAAGTTGCTCAGCCATGAGCGCGACAATCAACGCATTGCCAAGCTCGCCGAAGTGGGAAATCCGAAACGGGTCTATTTCCTGCAAAAAGAAGTGAACGCTGTTGCTTTGCCGGCCCTTCAAGCCTGTTTGCAGATTCTCTTAACCACGGAGTATCAACTCAAGCTAGGGGCTGAGCCAGTGGCGACTCTACGCCAAGGGATGATTCAGCTTTCCTTGGCCTGCTCACGGCGTTCTTGGAGCGATCGCTCTGGCGGCGGTGAGAATTGACTCGGCGGCAACCGCGAAGGTTTGCGACTGGGACGATTCCACGTTTGCCATGCGGCTTTTACCCCGGCAAAAACACTACGGGTGGTCACTTTCGCCTCTTGAACTTGGCGTTTTGCCGCTGCAATTCCTTGATCCACCTGCTTGACGACATTGCCCGCACTTTCTACCCCTTGGCTAATGTCATCGGTGAGATCGCTAATCTCCAGACCCGTCAAGCGAATTGCTTCTAGGGTAGGCGGCAGTTCACGCCCCAAGGTATCAAAGAGCTTTTCGGCACTGCGCGCCGCCCGTGCCAATTCCATAAATGCCGGAATCGCAGCAACCAGAACGGCTGCCAAGCATACGGCCACTAATACCAGTGACACCGCCAACCAAAAAATTGGTTCTGTCACGTTGGTTCGTCCACTGAATCCTGCGGGGGATGTGTCCCGATACTATCACGACTTCCCTAGGGACAACAGTTACGGGAGTGACGCCCAAGGCAAACGCCCATTCGAAAATTTAGGAAAGAGCCGTAACATTCATGGCCAAAACCAAGCGCAGCTAGCAAGTTTGCTACCAAAATTCGCCGCAGTGCTCCGTCTATACCGCAAAGCGGTTAGGTGGTGGTGAGGCAGCGGGCGACCGCAGGGAGTAGTCACTCAATCTCAGCTTGTTGCTGGATATATTGAGCTAGCACCGAACATCGGGCGCGACTAATAGCTATAATCCACTCATGCTCACCCTGACGTACGAGTACAAACTAAAACTAACCCAGCAGCAGGCCAAGCAGATCGACCACGATCTAGAGGTGTGCCGCAGGGTTTGGAATCACGCGCTGAGGGAGCGCAAAAACTGGATTGCTTCGCGCAAATGTCCAGTCAATGCCTGCTCTTTGGTTAGCGAGTACATCATCCCAGCGGATGCCCCTTACCCCAGCTTCAACGTGCAGTGCCAACGATTGACTGAAGCAAAGCAGACCAACCCTGATTTAGCGTCGCTTAACACCCAAGCATTGCAGCAAGACTTGAAGCGGCTAGATCAAGCGTTTGAGCGGCGGCATTGGTGATGAGCTTACGGGAGATGCTGCAACGAACACGTTTTGCGGCTGCTTTAGAAGTCCAAGAAGTTCTCAGCCCTGCTCAGCGCCAACAACTGGCAGCTATGAATCGCCAACGCTTAGTGAATTTAAGAAATTATTTTCAACAGGGAGCAACACAACACCTAGTTCCTAATCTGTTGAATATTCTGTTCAATAGGTTGATTGTTGTACTGATTGTTATTGTTTAGGACTGTTTGCCGTGGGCACTGAATCTCATTCCCATTCTTCCCCTTCCCTACATTCCCATCCCCATCATCACAGTGAGGAATCGCTGCGGGCGATCGTCAATCGGCTCTCGCGCATTGAAGGGCACGTGCGTGGTATCAAAACGATGGTCCAGGATAGTCGCCCTTGCCCAGAGGTACTGATTCAAATTGCCGCAGTGCGGGGAGCGTTGGATCGGGTGGCACGGCTGATTCTCGATGAGCATTTGAATGAATGTGTGACTCGTGCCGCTCAAGAGGGACGCATTGATCAGGAACTGGCAGAACTTAAAGCTGCCCTTGATCATTTTTTGGGATAATGATTTGGGATAGTGTAAGCAATGCCAATGCCTGTCGTTGTCATCAATTGGGTACTGGGAATCATCCTCGCCCTTTTTACCCTGATCTTTCTGGTGCGGATTGTCCTCACATGGTACCCCCAGATCAACCTCACCCAAGGGCCATTGAAAGTGATTTACTGGCTTTCAGAGCCTGTGCTGGCACCAACTCGCCGCGTCGTGCCGCCCCTTGGGGGAGTGGATATTAGTCCCATTATCTGGGTGGGTATTGTCACGCTCCTACGGGAATTGCTCGTGGGGCAGCAGGGACTGTTGTTCATCCTGTTTCCACCGGCCTAGTGGGGACAGCAACAATCCTCAGCCCGAAACCATTTCTCAAGTGGGCGGGGGGCAAGTCGCAATTGTTGAGCCAAATGGCTCCCTATTTACCCCATCAATGTCGCTGTTATGCTGAGCCGTTTTGTGGGAGCGCGGCACTCTACTGGTATCTCTTTGGCCAAGCCCAACAGGGGCAGTTTCAGTTTCAGCAGGCGCGGCTGAGCGATCGCAACCCTGAACTAATGAACTGCTACCAAATTGTGCGCGATCGCGTGGAGGACTTAATTCAAGAACTCACGGCATATCGCCAGCAGCACAGCGAAGCCTTTTACTACCACATTCGTAGCTTAGATCAGCAGCAACTTGATCCCCTCGCGCGAGCGGCTCGCTTCATCTATCTGAACAAAACCTGTTTTAACGGCCTCTATCGTGTTAATCGTGCGGGGCAGTTCAACGTTCCCATGGGTCGTTATCGCAATCCCCAGATTTTTGATCCAGAGGCTCTGCGCCAAGCGAGCATTGCTCTGCAAAACGTGACATTAAGTGTGGCGGATTTTCAAGAGGTCTTAACTTGGGCAACGGCGGGGGATTTTATCTACTTTGATCCGCCTTACTATCCCCTTTCCAAAACGGCCAGCTTCACCAGCTACACTGATCAACCCTTTGGTGAAGCAGAACAGATTGCCTTAGCTAAGGTTGTTGGTGAGTTGGCTCAACGGGGATGCTACGTCATGCTCAGCAATGCTTGGGTAGAACCGATGCTGCAACTGTATCAATCTTGGCGCTGCATTGAACTGAAAGCTAGCCGTGTGATCAACTCCAATCACCACAAACGCGGTAAGATTAGCGAGCTGCTGGTTGTCACCTATGGCCATTTCGAAAGGGAATGAGATATTTTCAAGAAGGATAGGCTATACTCAAAAATTCATGAATATCACTCAAGAACATGAGCTATACCTTGGACTTACGAGAGCGGGTTGTCTCATATATCAAGAAAGGTGGTAAAATCAGTGAAGCGACTCAAATCTTTCAGGTGAGCCGCGCCACCATCCATCGCTGTTAGTTACGCCCTCGACCAGATGGGCATCACCCGAAAAAAACAAATGCGTTACCAAGAACGGTGTATGAATCATGCACCGATTCATCCGAAAGGGGTGATCCAGGCAGTGGTGAAAGCGGCGAAGCACGAGGTCTTATTTTTACCGAAATACTCTCCTGATTTGAATGTGATTGAGCACGAATTCAGTGCGCTGAAGTGAGCGCGGATGTATGCAGGGTCAAACAGTTCTATGGATGAAGTGATTCGCAAGTATTGTGCTGGATGATATCTCATTCTTTATTGGAACAGCTATAGGTTCACTTCAATGATTTGCGGCCGATCCCCTGCTGTAGAAGTGGAAAAGTTGACGACAACCCCTACAGGAATTTTGAGGGCTTCCATATACTTCTTGACTTGCTTGACTTCCTTATCGCCAATGTTCTGAACAGCCTTGAGTTCAACGACTACAACCGCTTGGCCATTGTCACGCACAATGAGATCGGGAATGGCCTCCCCCACAAAATAACCGTGAAAGAAAATCGGTACCTTGCGTTGTTCTTCGTAATCAATTTGCCGTTCCCGCAGGGCAACCTCAAAAGCTTTTTGATAGATGGCTTCGCTGAAACCACTGCCTAATTCTTGGAAGATGTCTTGGGCAATCTCCTGAATAAGCTGGATCCAGTGTCTCATAGGGACGTAGCGTGCTGACGGTACCAAGCAATTGTACGTTCTAAGCCTTCTTTGAGGGGAATTTGGGCACGAAACCCAAAGGCCTCTTTTGCCTTAGTGGTATCTAGGCAGCGGCGGGGTTGACCATTGGGCTTATCGGTTTGCCATTTAATCTGGCCTTGAAAGTCCATCAGGTCGCAGATGAGTTCAACTAAATTCTTAATGGTGATTTCTTCACCCGTACCGAGGTTAATCGGATCAGGATGATCGTAGGCTTGGGTAGCCATGACAATCCCGCGGGCAGCATCTTCAACATAGAGAAATTCGCGGCTAGGGCTGCCATCCCCCCACACGGGAATCACCCTCTCCCCCTGTTGCTGAGCAATGTAAACTTTGCGAATTAAAGCAGGAATCACATGGGAACTCAGGGGGTCAAAGTTATCCCCCGGCCCATAAAGATTCACGGGCAAGAGATAGATACCATTAAAGCCATACTGCTGCCGATAGGCTTGCAATTGCACGAGAAGGGCTTTTTTAGCAATACCGTAGGGGGCGTTGGTTTCTTCGGGGTAGCCGTTCCAAAGATCGCTTTCTTTGAAGGGAACAGGGGTAAATTTGGGATAGGCGCAAATCGTCCCCACACAGACGAATTTCTCGACTCCCGCGCGATAGGCACAATCAATGAGTTGTGCCCCCATCATCAGGTTGTCATAAAAGAGTTCAGCGGGCTTGACTTGATTGAGGCCAATTCCCCCCACATGGGCAGCAAGGTGAATGATAATATCTTGGTTTTGAACGACGGCTTGGCAAGCAGAGAGTTGGCGTAGGTCGTAGTCGCGCGATCGCACCACTGTGATTTGCTCAGGCACTGCCCCGGCGTTTTGCAACTGCGCCACCACTTGGCGTCCCAAAAATCCCGCCCCACCGGTGACAAGAATCCTTTTTTTACTGAGATCCATCACTAGTCTGCCTTACTGATAAACTGCCGCTGGGCAATGAGATCCAGCACGGTGTCGGAGGTGGTTTTGGGGGTTGTTCCTTGAATCCCCACGGCATGGAGATCCGCTTCCACCATCAACGCCACCAGTTCCGGAAAGGTAACCGAGGGCTGCCAGCCCAAAACGGTTTTGGCTTTGGTTGGATCCCCCAAGAGTAAATCCACCTCTGTGGGACGCAAATAACGGGGGTCAAATTCCACGTAGTCCTGCCAGTTGAGACCGACATGACCAAAGGCGAGTTCTAAAAATTCCCGCACGGAGTGGGTTTCGCCTGTGGCCACCACATAGTCATCGGGTTGCTCCTGTTGCAGCATCAGCCACATGGCTCGCACATAGTCCTTGGCGTAGCCCCAATCTCGCTTCGCTTCTAGGTTGCCCAAATAGAGCTTGTTTTGCTGGCCAGCGACAATGCGAGCCACCGCACGGGTAATTTTGCGGGTCACGAATGTTTCACCCCGCCGCGGGGAGTTATGGATCCAGCCTTGGCCAATACCGGCATGAAAGGTGCCAGAGGTGGTTGCCAAATCGAATACCCATCCTTCATGGGCGATCGCGTGGGCTTTAATGACTTCGTCCTTGGGTTTACAGAGATGCTGTCCCGATTGGGTGGTCTGGGGACTGTTCAAATTCAGCTTGTAGTAGGTGCGATCGCCCCGTTCTTCGAGGCAAAGGGTAATACGCTGCTCCAAGGTGGTGCTCACCAACCAATAGAGGCCTGCCGCCAATACGGGTGAAGCCGTGCAAAAGCCCTGAAATTCATAGGTACAAGGGGTACTGCGCAAACCATCCCCAGCGTTAAAGCCCTCAAGAAACGCCAAGCGAGCCGCATGATCAGCGTTGAGAATGCGTTGGGGAATCCGCTTGTGACCCTCACGGGTATAGATTTGGGGGTAGAGGTAGCGGCCATAGTCGCAATTGCCATTGAGATGCAGTTGGGTCACAGGCTGACCGTTTGGGAAGCCGCTCGCAGCGGTGTACTCACTGGTATATCCTGCGGCAACTTTTCGCCATGTGGCACTGACCCGCGCCAATAATTCTGGGTCTTGGTTAGCGACTTTCACTTTACCTTCAGGGGTAATATGCCCCTCTGCAGCTAGAATCCCGAGGAGCCAAGCTTCGCTGGGGCTGACATCCACTTGCTCTGTAGCGGGGGGCAGATCAATGAGGGCAAGGCGATCGCCCACCTGGACCTGCTGTGTCTCCTTCGCGCAGGGCGTTTCCCTATCGAGGACAAAAACTTGATGATCAGCAGTTGTTTCGTAGAGAGCCGCCCCTGCCATGATCCGATGAACGGTTTTATCGCCGCCATTCCAAGTGGCCGTCATGCAGGTCACACTGGTCCAGCCTTCGGCATCCCAGACCTCAAAGCGATCCTCGGGTGCCAAGTCGGTTGTGTAGCGTTTACCCTGCTTGGGATCACTGCGATGGGGAACAACATCGGCAATAGGCCGAATATCCATCAGTCCCCGCCGCCGCAGAATCACTGGTGTGGTGCCAGTCACACACTCGTGGTTAAAGAGAATCCCATTACAGGCAAAAAGATTATAGGCCTCGCGATAATTCACCGTTTGCCAGTGGGCATAGACCTTGGCACAGGCATAGGGACTGCGGGGATAAAAGGGCGTTGTTTCCCGCTGCGGCACCTCCTGCACCAAGCCAAACATCTCGGAAGACCCCGCTTGGTAAAACTTCACCTGTTTGCCCGTGCGCTCTTGATATTCACGAATGGCCTCTAGCAGTCGCAGGGTGCCCATGGCCACCGTTTCGACGGTGTATTGTGGCGCATCAAAGCTCACCCGCACATGGGATTGCGCCCCCAAATTGTAAATTTCGTCGGGCTGGCTTAACTCTAAAATCCGCCGTAGGGTGCCGCCATCGGTGAGATCGCCATAGTGCAGGCGCAGGGCCGCCCCCTCTTGGTGGGGATCAACGTAAATGTGATCAATGCGATCGGTGTTAAATGTGGAGGTGCGGCGAATAATGCCGTGGACTTCATAGCCCTTCTCAAGGAGTAGCTCACTCAGATAAGATCCATCTTGACCGGTGATGCCCGTAATTAATGCCCGCTTGCGATCGCCCATCCTTTATTGCCTTGCGCCTAAACGTGTTTGTTCTGGATAGCCCACAGCCCGCTTTAATGCGGCTAGGGAGCGATTATAGTTCAAAATGGCAGCAAGAAGGTTCCCTTGGGCTTGGGTCAAATTCGTTTCGGCATTGGTGACTTCTTGTTGCGTTCCTACCCCCGCTTGAAAACGCAGCCGAGCGAGGCGCAGCCCTTCAGTGGCTTGGGTAACCGCTGTCCGTGCTGTAGCAATGTTTTTCGCATTGGCTCTGAGATTGGTGTAGGCTGTTTCCACCTCTAGGCGGATGATGTTTTTCTGATTGGCATATTGTTCCTCAGCGGTTGCTGCAAGGGCTTCTTGGCGAGCCGCACTGGCACGGGCATTGCCGCCATCAAAGAGGTCTAATTGCATTTGCAGTCCTACCCCATAGCCAAAGCGAGGTGCGAGATCATCCGTGACCTTGTCCAGCAGATTGCCACTGGCAAAGAGACTCAGTTGGGGACGGGTAGCCGCCAATACTACCTGACGATTGTTCAGGGCAATCGTGCGCTGTAGCAGCCGCTGCTCTAGCTCAACACGGTTCTGATAGGCAAGGAGAATACTATCCTCAAGGGAAAGTGACCATTCTTCAGCGGGTTCAACGCGGTCAGCGATCGCCACATCCACCGTCTGATTCACATTCAATCGCTGTGCCAACTGTCGCCGGGTGGTGATTTCCAAATTGCGCGCTTGGCTCAAGTTTTGCTGGGCATTGGCAAGGCTCACCTCTGCGGTCAACACATCCAAGAGCGTCCCAATCCCTGCTTGCTCAAAGGCCGTCGCATCCCGCAGGGTCACTTGGGCATTGGCTACGGCAGCTTCACCAATTTGCACCTGAACCTTGGCCTGTTGCGCCAAATAGTAATCATTCGTTACATCAAGGATCAGTTGTTGGCGTTGGCGTTGTACCTCTAGTTCACTGAGGCGCACTTGGTCACGAGCTGCTGCAATGGCCGCCGATCGCCCGCCCCCCGCAAACAACGTATAGTTCATCACCAGGGCTGCATTCGACGTTGCCCCACTCGTCGCCCCAAAAAGATTGGTAAAAAAGTTCGTAAAGTTGAGTTGATTTACTGGTGCAAGGGTAATGGGAGTGAAGTTGGAGGGGGTAGCCGCCTGACTGGCACTATTTTGCAGTTGTTGCAGTTGCTGTTGCAGCTCAAGGTTTTGCTGATCCGAAAACGCCGTGAGTTGGGGGCCTTGAAATCGCTGTTGCAGTCGTTGCACCTGAGTATTCAAAATACTGCTGGCGGCCAGTTGCTGAGCGAGAAGCTGTTGCTGCGCCTGTTGCTGTTGCTGCTGTTGTAAAGAGAGTTGCTGCTGAAAGTTGAGGGGCAGGTAGGCAGGCTGGCCACCGGGGGAGGTATTTTGGCCAATGCTGGCTTGAAACACAAGGGTGGGATAAAGCTGTGCTTGCACCTGTCGCAGTTGTGCCCGTGCCCGTTGTAGTTGTAGCTCACTAATCTGTAGGCCAATGTTATTGCGAATCGCCACCTCAATCGCTTGCTCGAGGGTGAGGGGTTGATTGAGATCAATCTTGACCGTCTCAGGAAGCGCCAGTCTATCGGGATTGGGGTCGAGAGGCGTGAGGACATCCGAGGCTGGCGTTTGGGAAGATGCCTGTGCCATTGGAGTCGTGGTGGGTGTAGCTTGAACCGAGCTAGACAGCGTCACGGGGGCGATCGCGAGGAGTCCCGACACCAGCATTTTTTGGGGATTCAGGGCAAGATCATTCAACATGAGAACTTAGACGTGCAACCTGCTCAACTTAGCCACGGTAGGACTGCGCCTAAGCACTGGTGAAGATTGCCAGCATACAGCCATGTGCTTCACTCCCACAACACACCCATTCTGCAAAACTCTAGCATGGATTCTCGATTGCGATCGCCCCCTAGAGCAACAGCCGCAGACCACGAGGATTGAAAAGGGAGAGAAAACTGATCTACAATAAGGAACCCTCAAAAAGGAGAGGTGGCTGAGTGGTCGAAAGCGGCAGATTGCTAATCTGTTGATAGGCAGGTAACTCCTATCCGAGGGTTCGAATCCCTCCCTCTCCGTTGAAGAAAAGATCATCAAACCAATAGCTGACACTTATCCTTTGCTACCCCTCAGCAAAGCGCGAACGGGGCAAGGGCAGGAGATAATAAATTCACATAAACATCTTTGGGATAAGACGATGGCCAGCGACTTAGCAATGACAATTCTCCCTGGTATGACCGTGAAGGTCACCAATCCCAACGATACCTACTACCAATTTCAGGGGATTGTACAGCGGGTTACAGATGGCAAAGTGGCAGTGCTCTTTGAAGGCGGGAACTGGGATAAATTGGTTACTTTTCAGACTAGTGAGCTAGAGCCAGTGGTGACCACGCCCAAGGAAAAAGCGAAAGCGAAAAAGTAAACGATGGCGCGGCGATCGCCTCCCCCCCAGCCCTTTGCGGAAATTATCCAAACCGCAACGGATCACTGCATTGCCCAGTGCCACGAACCCGCTAGCCTCGATTTTCCCCTAGTGCCCGCCTTGGGTAGTTGGGTGCGGATTCCTGAAGGTGATCGCGTCATTTATGGCGTTGTTGCCTATGTAGTAACGGCTCCCATTGACACCATTCACCGTGCCACCGCCTTGGGGCTATCCCTAGAGCAACTACGGCAAGAGCAGCCCCATATTTTTGCCATGTTGAAAACTGAGATCACGATCGCCATCACTGGCTTTCAGGAACAAGAACACTTTTATCACCATTTGCCCCCCCACCCACCCCAAATGCACCAGCAGGTCTATGGCTGTCCTGTTGAGGAAGTGATTGCCTTCAGTGGCACATTGACCTTTTTGCGAACACTGTTGACCCTGCGCTATGGTCCCGGCGATGCTTTGGTGGCGGCAACGCTGCGTTCCTTGTATCAACTCCGCCAGCGCGATCGCCAGTGGCTGGTGCAGGCAGCGCAATACCTGAACCGACTCCTCAAGGATGACTACGATCGCCTGCGGGGCATTATCGAGCAGTTATGATAGCGGGCAAAACAAAAGCAATCACAATCCCCAGCAAAATAACAATTTCTAGGCCCAACAACACTTGATTGGAAGGCTTGAGCCTACCGCCACGCCACCAGTTCCCGATCCGCCGATCCTCTGGGCGGATTGCAAAACTCACCATTGAAACCAAAAGTGGCCGCCCCCCTGCCTTTGCCCCCAGAATCAAGTGAGACAGCAAACTCAGGAGCACCACACTCCAAGCCCCTAAATGAGCCAAGTACCAGCCTCGATTTAGCTCGCCTGTGGACAACCACTCCTCCTGCATCATCCGCCCGCTGATAAGGGCAAACGTGACCGCCACCAGCATTAGGGTATTTGCCAACCGTTGCCAAGCGTGCCAATTCCCTTGGGAAAGTTGCGCCAAGGATTTCTTGTGCAACAGCCGGCGATCGCCCCAATGAAAGCAGTAGAGCGCAAAGAAGGGAAACAGCAATAAAAGGACGAGGGCAATCGTCCCGTGGAGGCCTTGAATATCGGGAATCTTGGGTAGGGGCAGTGATCCCCAGCGGCCATCGTAGGTGTTGTAGACCCAAAACCCTGAGATGAGAGCGAGGAGTGCCAAAATCGCGATCGCCCCATGGGCAAGGCGTAGCAGAAGGGGTTGATAGGGAATCGGTTTGGCCATCGTTATTGACGAACAGGGTGTAATTGCTTGACGAGGCGATCGTACTGCTGCGTTTCCGCCCAATCTAGAATTTCCCGTGCCCGCAGCACCGGTAGTGGGTGAGTCAGTTGACTGGCCTGCAATTCCTTGAAAAGGTTGTACCAACCCCGATCAGCGGCCTCATAGTCACGCGCTTGGGCAATGAAGGCATCGAGATTCAGGCGATCGCTCCACTGCGGCGAGCCACCACAGAGTTTCATCAGCACCGAGGCCACAACCCGCGGGTCTTGGGTCACCAACAAGGCCGCGCGATCGCAGGTGAGTTCAGCACAGCGCAGCCAATGCATCAATTGGGTTTGCAGTCCTTGCGCCAAGAGCAAGCCCCAAGGGGAGAGTTGACTAGTGGCAAACAGCAGCAGGTTGGCGATCGTCAAATACACGCCATGCTCACACTTCAGATGTCCCAACTCGTGCGCTAGTACTGCCTGCAATTCCTTGGGTGTCAGCAATTCCACAAGGGAGGAGTGCAGTACAACAAAGGGCTGCTTGCCCCGCATGGCAAAGGTATAGGCATTGGGGACAGGATGCTGTTTCAGATACAGTTGGGGTGGCTCTAGGCCTAAAATGCGGCAAGCCTCGATATGAAGCCCGTAAATGTCTGGAAGTTGCTGTTCACTTAGGCGCAGACTGCTGCCAATATTTTCAAGATAAAAGGCCTGCTCCGCCACCGAACCTAGGAGCGATCGCACGAGAAGATCTAACCCCGGCAGTTGTTGGAGGGCTTGGGTGGCCTCGCGATCGCGGGGATGACGAAACTGATCAGCCCTCAGGCTGGAATACGCTGGAACAGGCATGAAATCGTGATTTTTACTTTGACCCCTCTACTGCCAATTTTAAGGTATGGCACAGGTTTCTCGCATCCCTGCCAAAACGTTCGGCGGTGTTCGGCATGATCTGCGACCTGAAACCAAAAAAAGCTACGGCAAGTGCACCCATCGCTTGCTCCTAGATTAGGTGCTCACCTCTACCGTAGCCTTCTTTAGTCAAGGGAGTTTTAGTTAAAAGGCGTCATCCTCCTCTTCCTCCCCATAGTCATCGTCCTCGTCTAGGAGTTCGTCCTCTTCATCGTCAGCATCACTACTGGCGAATTCAAAATCGCGAGTCCGTCCAGTGATTTTTTCAATCACGTGGGGCGCCGTTTCATCGTCAATGAGGACATCCTCACCGAGGTCAGCGGTCACATTGACCGTCATTGAGGGGGGTTCGGGTTCAGGGCTGATAACGTGGGTTTGACCCAAGCGATCTTCACCCTCTTCCCACTCTTCGTCGCCGTTGCTACTTTCCTCGTAGCTGTTGAAGCCGGTGCCCGCTGGGATGAGACGGCCAATGATGACGTTTTCCTTAAGTCCCCGCAGCCAATCGGACTTGCCTTCAATGGCCGCTTCCGTGAGTACCCGTGTTGTCTCTTGGAAACTGGCGGCTGAAATAAAGCTATCGGTATTCAGTGAAGCCTTGGTAATCCCCAAGAGGACAGGGGTATATTGGGCAGGTGCACCACCGGTGAGTGCCATGGGTTCGTTGGCTTGCTCCGCTTGGCGCAGACTCATGAGTTCCCCAGAGAGAACGATTGTATCGCCGGCATCATCAATCCGTACCTTCGAGGTCATCTGGCGGACGACCACCTCAATGTGTTTATCGGCAATCTCAATCCCTTGGGTGAGATACACCGACTGCACCTCGTTGACCAAGAAGGATTGCACCTTCTCAAGGCTAATTTGGGCGGCTTTGAGCAACCCTTGGGGTTTGTAGTACTCAAAGTAAATGGAGAGGATGTCGTGGGGATCCACAGGGCCATCGGTGAGGGGGTCAGCGAGATTGACCTTTTGACCATCCACCACCAAGGGGTTTTGACCCGGCAGGACAGGGTATTCCTGAATCGTGCCATCCTCTTCAATGACTTTGATATCTACGCTGTCATCACTGTTATAGGTGACTTGACAGGTGCCGGGGCGCACAGCCAGCACGCATTTTTCTTTGGGATGGCGCGCTTCAAGGAGTTCTTCAATCCGAGGTAACCCCTGAATAATGTCCCCCGTTTTCGCCCGCTCAAACACCAACAGGGCGAGGTTATCCCCGCGCTGCACAAGGTCACCGTCCTCAATTTGCAGCACTGCCCCCGGCGAGACAAGGTAGGGACGGGCTAAGCGCAGGATCACGTGGTCATCGGCCACCGCCATGACCGCTGCTGTTTCTGGGGCAGTCACCCCCTTGGCCAGTTCATCGCCGGGACGCACGAGATCGCCAACTTTGACCGTGGGTTTAGCCCCGTTGGTCTCGATCCGCAGGCGATCGCTCTCAGTAACGACCAGAATACGGCGAACCGATTCCCCACTGCGCAAGATCCCCTGCACTTCACCTGCCTGCTTGGCTTTGATGTCCGTGCGGGCAATCACGGCACCGGGGCCAATGTGATCGCCATCCTTGACCAAGAGGGAAGTAAACGTACTGCCTTGGGTTTGATCGGCAGCAATGTCACGGCGAATCACCAAGGATTCCAGAATCACCAGTTGGAGGCGCCGGGCTTCTGGATCCACCTCATCCGTCACAATTTCAATGTCAGCAGCCAGTTGGGGGGCTTCGCTGCCAATTTCAAGGACTAACTGTGTCCGCAGCAGATCAACGCCATCAACGGATTTAACTCGCTCATCGTGTTTGTAGGGCAACCGCTGCACAGCCCGCAGGCGAATGGACTGCCCTGAGCTATCACTGGAGTCTTGGCTGGGTACCGATGGCTCATCAGGCACGCTAAATTCTTGGACGGGGCGCAGCAGAATCGCTGGTCCTTCGGGAGTGTCCTCCAGATAATCCACTTGCGAGAGGGTTTCAACCACAAGGCCGGGGAGTACCTCTTCACCCGGACGCGCCAACACACCATGCTTCAGCCGCGCGGCTTCCGGATCATCCACAAGGTGCAGTTCGCCGGGCTTGATAATAATTTCCCGCAGAATGTCGTTTTTCTGGATGACTTCGACGACACCGCTGTTTTGACAGAAGATGTCCTTGACAACCTCCGTCCCTGCTTCGACGTATTGGTTGTCCTCTACCATGAGCAGCGAAATGTCTTTATTTACCTCATGGGTTTCTTCGGGAATCCACAGGAGCGTCCCCCCCTTGAGGACTTCGTAGCCCTGCTTGGCTTTGCCTTTTTTGGCCACTTCAATGTCGGCATATTTGAGGATACCGCCAGTCGTGGTGTGGTAGCGATCGTCAATGAGTTCGGCCACCACTTGACCATTGGCGACTTTCGTACCGGGGGCAGCTTTCAAGGAGAAGCGCTGACCAGTGGCGGTTTCAATAATGTAATGCTCGCGTCCCTGCTGGGTTTCTTTGAGCACCTTGGCTTTATCGAGCATCACCGAGGCAGTAATAATTTCCACCTCGCGACCGCCTTTGCTATCCTGTTGCTCAGGGAGACGCACGACACCGCCATGCTCGGTTTTCACCGTGGTTTCTGCAAGCACGGCCCCGGCTTCAATGCGATCGCCATTTTTCACCACCGGCTCTGCACCGGGGGGCAGGTTATAGACTTCCCCAGACAGTACCCAAATCAAGCCACCTTTGGGGGCAATGCGCGTTGTGGTGCCTTGGCGATCGCGCTTCTCCTCTGCCTCGAGGTTGACGAACTTCACTTGACCCGCCAAATCCGAGGCCACATCCTTGGTCACTTTCTCCGTGGACTTGCGGACACTGCGGGAGGCCTGCGCCACTTCCGCCAACAATTGACCCGCTTCAACGGTTTCACCCTCTGCCACTAGCACAATTGACCCTTGGGAGAGGTCAAATTCTTGGCTTTGTTGACCACTTTTGATCACAAGCTTGCCAGCGGTTTCGACAATAAAGGCATCATCCCCGTGACGAGTGCGGTAGGGACGTACCCGTAATTTCTTGCCGTACTCCACCGTGCCAGCAAAGGGAGCGCGTTCTTGGCGAGCCACTTCCCCCGTAAACACCCCACCAGTGTGGAACGTGCGCATGGTCAACTGCGTACCGGGTTCACCAATGGATTGAGCGGCAATAATGCCCACCGCTTCTCCCATATCCACCAGTTGGGCATGGGCAAGGCTCCAGCCGTAGCAAAGACGACACACAGAGCCAGTGGCCTCGCAGGTGAGGGGCGATCGCACCACTACTTCTTCGATACCCGCATCAACAATTTTCTTCGCTAGATCAGCAGAGATGGCTTGATTTTTGGCCACCAGCACTTCGCCCGTTTCCGGATGGCAGACATCATTGAGCACCACTCGACCCAAAAGCCGATCCTCTAGCGCTAGTACCTTATCCCCCACCGTCATACTGCGCAGCGTAATGCCCCGCTCCGTTTCACAATCCTCTTCGCGGATAATCACATCTTGAGAGACATCCACCAAGCGCCGGGTCAAGTAACCGGAGTCCGCCGTCCGCAGTGCTGTATCCACTAGTCCTTTACGCGCACCGTAGGAGGAGATAATGTACTCCGTCACCGTCAGCCCTTCGCGGAAGTTGGTTTTAATCGGCAGGTCAATGATTTCCCCTTGGGGATTGGCCATTAACCCCCGCATTCCCACCAACTGGCGCACCTGCGAGAGGTTTCCCCGTGCCCCCGAGAAGGCCATCATGTACACGGAGTTGAGGACATCAGTATTACGGAAGTGCCGCACCACCTCGTTTTTCAGTTCTTCGTTGGTGGTGTTCCAAGTGTCAATCACCTTCTGGAAGCGTTCCACCTCCGTAATTTCACCCCGCGAGTAGCGCTCCTGAGCGGTTTTAATTTCCTTTTCAGCGGCTTCGAGGAGTTCCTGTTTTTTCGGGGGCACGAGCAGGTCATCAACACTGATGGAGACACCGGCGCGGGTGGCATAGCGAAAGCCAAGGTCTTTGACTTTGTCGGCCATTTCCGCTGTGCGGGCGGTGCCAAAGTTGCTAAACGACCAAGCAATTAGGTTCCGCAAGCCTTTTTTGTCAATGATGCGGTTAAAGAAAACAGGCTTTTTCTCAGTCATGGTGTTGGGGTCTCCCAAATTAACTGGCTAGGGCTTCTTGAATCGTTTGGTTGTAGATGATGCGACCGGGGGTGGTGCGGATGTATTGGGAAATCAGTTGACCGTTGGCATCCTCCTTGACTCGCCGCAGGGAATACTCCAGTAAACGGGAACCATCTTCATAGGTCGTAATCTGAGGTTCACTGCTGTCGCCATCGTCTACCTCACCGTCGTAGCGCACCCAGACAAAGGCATGGAGCGGCAAGTGTCCCTGTTCGTAGGCCATGACCACGTCTTGGAAGTTGGCATAGTAGCGATCGCTATAATCTGGCAGCTTCGGATTTTCTGCTGTCAAGTAATAGCAGCCCAAAACCATATCTTGGCTGGGGGTAATAATCGGCTTGCCCGTGGCCGGTGACAGAATATTATTTGAGGCTAGCATCAGCATCCGCGCCTCCGCTTGAGCCTCAATCGAGAGGGGGACGTGCACCGCCATTTGATCCCCGTCAAAGTCGGCGTTGAAGGCAGGACACACCAAGGGGTGCAGTTGAATGGCACGCCCTTCCACCAGAATTGGCTCAAAGGCCTGAATCCCCAAACGGTGGAGGGTTGGGGCACGGTTGAGCAGCACCGGGTGACCCTCAATCACCTCCTCCAGCACATCCCAAATTTGGGGGTCATTGCGCTGGATCATCCGCTTCGCTGCCTTAATGTTGTTGACAATTTGTTGGCGAATCAAGCGGTGAATCACAAAGGGCTGGAAGAGTTCAATGGCCATTTCCCGAGGCAGGCCGCACTGGTGCATTTGCAGTTTTGGCCCCACCACAATCACCGAACGACCGGAGTAGTCCACCCGTTTCCCCAGCAGGTTTTGGCGGAAGCGACCCTGTTTCCCCTCAATAATGTCGGAAAGGGACTTCAGGGGACGGTTGTTGGCGCCCACTACCGTACGACCGCGACGACCATTATCAATGAGGGCATCCACCGCCTCTTGAAGCATGCGCTTCTCATTCCGAACAATAATCTCGGGGGCGAGAATCTCTTGCAGGCGGGCAAGGCGGTTGTTGCGGTTAATGACGCGGCGGTACAGGTCATTCAGGTCAGAGGTGGCAAAGCGCCCACCATCTAACTGCACCATTGGCCGCAGATCCGGTGGAATCACGGGAATTACCGTCAAAACCATCCACTCTGGCTTTGCTCCAGTGGCAATGAAGTTGTCAATGACCCGCAGCCGTTTGATGAGCTTGGCGCGTTTTTGCCCCTTGGAGTTGAGGATTTCCTGCCGCAGTTGGTCGGCCTCTTTTTGCAGATCTAAATCCTGAAGTAGGCGTTGAATGGCTTCAGCCCCAATGCCCACCTCAATACCCTCTAGCTCCGAGTCTTCGCTGTAGATCTCTTCTTCAATTTCCTGCCACTGATCTTCGCTTAGGAGCTGCTTGTAGCTGAGGCTAGGGTGATTGCCCGGATCTAGCACTACATAGGAATTGAAATAGACAATTTGCTCCACATCCCGTAGGGGCATATCCAGCAGGATCGCCATGTAGCTGGGAATCCCCTTCAGATACCAAACATGGGTCACTGGGGCAGCCAACTTAATATAGCCCATGCGATGGCGGCGCACCCGCGATTCGGTGACTTCAACGCCACAACGTTCGCAGACAATGCCACGATGGCGCACCCGCTTGTATTTACCGCAGTGGCACTCCCAATCCTTAGCAGGACCAAAAATCCGCTCGCAGAAGAGGCCGTCCATCTCTGGCTTGAGGGTGCGATAGTTAATGGTTTCTGGTTTAGTCACCTCGCCCACCACTTGACCGTTGGGGAGCGTGCGCTGCCCCCATTGGATGATGCGCTCCGGTGACGCGAGAGACACTTTTACATAATCAAAGCGTTGCTCGATTCTGGGCATAAACTCACAAATCCTTTGGCGGTGAATGGATCAAGGGGGCGATCGCCCCCAAACAAGCTGACTCAGTTCTGAGTGTTTAGAATGTCGTTGCCCCTTCTTTGTCGTCCGTGTCGTCGAGGGCACTGTAGTCAATTGTGGGTCGTGCCGGGGTACGGCGAGGGCTGACATCCACCATCAAATCCACCTCGGGGTCAGGTTTCATTTCGCCATCGTCATCAAAGCTGGGAATACTGGCCTTGCGCACGGAAATATCCAAGCACAGGGATTGCAGCTCCCGCATCAGCACCTTGAAGGACTCTGGCGTGCCCGGTCGTGGAATGGATTGCCCTTTAACAATGGCATTGAGGGCTTCATTGCGTCCTTGCATATCATCGGACTTGACCGTCAGCAACTCTTGGAGAATATAGGCGGCACCATAGGCCTCCAATGCCCACACCTCCATCTCGCCAAAGCGCTGACCCCCTTGCTGGGCTTTACCACCGAGGGGCTGTTGAGTAACCAAAGAGTAAGGCCCTGTGGAGCGGGCGTGGATCTTATCGTCCACCAAGTGCACGAGCTTCAGCATATAGGCCATCCCCACCGTCACGGGCCGGTCAAAGGGTTCACCGGTGCGGCCATCATAGACGACCATTTTGCCCGGATCCTCAGGATTAAAGACCCAATCTTGACCCGTGACTTCTTTGGCCTCTTGTAGCTTGGCATGGACGGTTTCGCGGGATTTTTCCTTGCCGTGCATTTCATCAAAGGGAGTAATTTTGAACCGACGACCAAGGCACTCCCCAGCCCAGCCCAGCAAACACTCATAGACTTGCCCCACATTCATCCGTGAAGGCACCCCCAAGGGATTGAGGACAATATCCACGGGGCGACCATCGGGTAGGAAAGGCATATCCTCCACAGGGAGAATGCGGGAAATAATCCCCTTGTTGCCGTGGCGGCCAGCCATTTTGTCCCCCACCTGAATTTTGCGCTTCTGGGCCACATAGACCCGCACCACCATATTGGCACCGGGGGGTAGTTCATCTCCCTGCTCACGGGTAAAGACGCGCACATCGACAACGCGCCCTTTTTCACCATTGGGCACCCGCAGGGAGTTATCCCGCACATCCCGCGCTTTTTCACCAAAGATGGCACGCAGGAGTTTTTCTTCGGGGGGCTGATCCGATTCCCCTTTGGGGGTGACTTTACCGACGAGAATATCGCCTGCTTCTACAAAGGCACCGATGCGGATAATGCCGTTTTCATCCAACTGCCGCAGGGCATCTTCAGAGACGTTGGGCACTTCGCGGGTAATTTCCTCAGGACCTAGTTTGGTTTGCCGCGCCTCGATCTCGTACTTCTCAATGTGGATGGAGGTATAGACATCCTCTTGAACTAGCCGTTCGCTGATCAGGATGGCGTCTTCGTAGTTGTAGCCTTCCCAAGGCATATAGGCCACAAGGATGTTTTGGCCAAGGGCTAGTTCGCCCCCCTCAGTGGCGGAGCCATCAGCAATCACCTGTCCTGCCTGCACGCGATCGCCGACAAAGACAATCGGTCGTTGATTCAAGCAGGTATCTTGGTTGGAGCGCTGATACTTTTGCAGCGTGTAGGTCATCTCAGGGCCATTATCGGTTTTGACGCGAATTTGATTGGCATCCACATAGGTGACCACACCATTGGTCTGGCTGAGAATCACCATCCCAGAGTCCCGTGCTGCCTGAGCCTCTAGACCGGTACCCACTAAGGGACGGTGCGGTCGCAACAGGGGTACCGCCTGCCGCTGCATGTTGGATCCCATGAGGGCACGGTTGGCGTCATCGTGCTCTAGAAAGGGAATCAGCGAGGTGGCCACAGAGATAATCTGTACTGGCGAAACTGCTACGTAGTCCACCTGATCGGGGGTGGTGGTGGTGAAATCTTGACGATAGCGTACCGGCACCACATCCCCAAGGATGTAGCCGTTTTCATCGGTGGGCACGTCCCCCGGCGCCACCCGCTTATCATCCTCTTCGTCAGCGGTCATGTAAACGGGAGGGCGATCCTTCAGCACCCGACCATTTTCCACTGGATAGAAAGGCGTCTCAATAAAGCCATATTCGTTGACGCGGGCATGGGTGGCCAAGGAACCAATCAACCCAGCGTTGGGACCTTCAGGAGTTTCAATGGGGCAAATGCGACCATAGTGACTCGGGTGAATATCCCGCACCGCAAAGCCCGCCCGCTCCCGAGTGAGACCACCGGGGCCTAGGGCACTCAAGCGCCGTTTGTGGGTGAGTTCCGCGAGGGGGTTGGTCTGATCCATGAATTGGGAAAGCTGGCTAGAACCAAAGAATTCCTTGATGGCCGCCACCAAGGGCTTCGGGTTGACCAGCGAAGTGGGCGTCAAAGAATCCGTGTCAGACACCGTCATCCGCTCGCGAATGATGCGCTCTAGGCGATTGAGGCCAACGCGCACTTGGTTTTGCAGCAATTCACCCACAGAACGGACGCGGCGGTTGCCCAAGTGGTCAATGTCATCAATCGTGCCCAGATCAAACTCGAGGTTAATTAGATAATCAATGGCCGCAAGAATATCTTCTGGGGTGAGGATGCGCACCGAGTCGGGAATATTCAACTGCAACTTGCGGTTGAGCTTATAGCGACCTACCCGGCCAAGGTCGTAGCGTTTGGGATCAAAGAAGCGCGACTCCAGAAGCTGTTGTCCCCCTGAAACCGTGGGCGGCTCCCCTGGGCGCAGTTTTTTGTACAGTTCAATAAGGGCGTCTTCTTCGGAGAATTTGCCTTCTTTTTCAACAGTTTTTTGGTAGTACTCGGGGTGACGCAGCCGCTCTAGAATTTCGCTATCGGTTAACCCCAAGGCCTTGAGGAGAACGTGCGCTGAGAGCTTACGGGTTTTGTCAATGCGTACCCAGAGCAGATCGTTTTTATCGGTTTCAAATTTCAGCCAAGCGCCCCGGTTGGGAATCAGGCTGGCATTGTAGGTACGGCGACCATTCTTGTCGGTTTCTGATTTGTAGTAAACGCCGGGACTGCGGACAATCTGGTTGACAATGACGCGCTCTGCACCATTGATAATAAATGTCCCGCGATCGGTCATCAGGGGCAGATCGCCGATGAACACATCTTGGTCAATGATATTGCCGTTTTCTTTGTTAATGAGGCGAGTCGGGACATACATTTGCATTGAGTAGGTGGCATCCCGCCGCTTGGCCTCATCGACGCTATACTTCGGCTCCTTGAGTCGGTAGTCCTTGGCCAAAAAGTGCAACTCAATTTTGCCGGTATAATCAGTAATGGGGGAGAAACTCTCTAGCTCTTCAATGAGTCCTTCTTCCAGAAACCATCGGAAGCTGGCCCGCTGAATCTCGACAAGGTCTGGCAAGGTAAAAGCGGGTGGCGTGTAAATCTGATTACTAGCCATGTATATCCTCTAGAGGGTATCGCTAAAACGCGGATCTTGCATCTTAAATGAAGAGGCGTTGCCCTGTCAAGCACACCAAAAGCTCCGCTTACGGCAAACACTGCCGCCGGAGACCTCTGGCAAGATAAAGCTGTTGGAAACGAGAAGAGTTGACAAGTGCCACTGCCGCGCTTGCAAGCCGCTACCTATGACCATAGCACAGAGTTCTTACAGTTAAGCGACAGTTCACTAATAGTTATGGGGGTTGCTGCAACTTCAATCCTGTGTGCAGGGTTTCCAAAACAAGCGTTAAATGACCGTCTCTCAGGGCTGGCCAGTGGAGCCACAATCCAGAGAAGTGCCCACTGCGAAAAATGCCGTGGTCATCGGGTGCTTGACGGCGGTAGCTTGTTCCTTCCTTGAGATACCAATGAAAATCCTGCTCCGGTACCACCCAGACCAAGTATTCCTGAACCCCACAGCGACAATAAACCTCTAGTTTGTCGTGGAGATCGTAGGCGGCACTGCTACTGGCAATTTCGACAATGAGTTCAGGCGCCCCTTCAAGATAATCATCCTCGCTGATACGGGAGGTGCCATTGACAAGGCGCAGCAGGGCATCGGGTTGCACCACTGTTTGGGCATCTAAGCGGACGGTGGCATTAGCGAGCACCATGACGTTGGCTGTTGCCACTTCAAAGGCCATCAACCAGCCCATGACGAGACTGTGGGGACGGCTGTGGGAATTCACCCGCACAGGGGAGGCCACGTACACGACTCCGTTAATGAGTTCAGCTTTTTTAATATGAGGACATTGGGCATACAGGCGCTCAAAGGCCTCGCGACTGAGGCGATCGCCACTCTCCAACATTGGCACTGTCCCCTGCGGAGCTGCAAACATGATCAGCGGATTTGCCCTGCACTGCTTGCCTCTATTCTAGGCTAGGCGGAAAGGCCAATTGTGGTTTCTGAGAGGCGGCCATCTTCCATGTGAATGATGCGATCGGCGACATCAAGAATACGGTTATCGTGGGTCACAATTAAAATGGTGCAGCCCTGTTCGCGGGCAAGGCTACGCATAATTTCCACCACATCGCGACCGGATTTTTTATCGAGAGCAGCCGTCGGTTCATCGGCAAGGACAATTTTGGGATGTCCCACGAGAGCGCGAGCGATCGCCACCCGTTGCTTTTGCCCCCCCGAAAGTTCATGGGGATAGTAGTCAAGGCGCTCTCCAAGGCCAACGGCACAGAGCATTGCTTCCACTCGTTCTCGGACTTCCTGTGGACTGAGGTGGGGTTGCAAATCCAGCGCCATTTGCACATTTTGGCGAGCCGTCAAGGCATGGAGCAGATTGTGCCCTTGGAAGATGTAGCCCGTTTGCCGCCGAATTTGAATCTGCTGCTCTTTTGTGGCGTTGCGTAGCTCCTGACCCAGAACCCGCAGACTGCCCTCTTGTGCCGATCGCAAGGCACCGATCAGGGTTAACAGTGTGGTTTTCCCTGACCCCGAAGGCCCCGTCATGATCACAATTTCACCCGCCTCAATGCGAGCGCAGAGATCAAAGAGAATTTGCTTGCGCAGTTGCCCCTGACCAAAGTAGTGATTGAGGCCTTGAATGTGGATCACTGGCTCCATAACACCATCCTAGAAAATATCGGCAGGATCAGCCGCTTGGATCCGCCGCATGGCGATCGCTCCCGAAAGGGTACACATTAAGACCGTGAGGGTAAAGACCAAACTGGCGCGCTCTACGGTCATCCACACTGGCAGTGACGTGGCTCTGGCAATAAGGATGTAGAGTAAAAATGACACGATAAAGCCTGGAACATAGCCCATACAGGAGAGAATCAAGGACTCCTGCATGACCACGCCATAGAAGAAGATATCGCGGTAGCCCATGGCCTTGAGGGTGGCATACTCCGCCAAGTGATCCGTGACATCGGTGTAGAGAATTTGATAGACAATCACGGAACCAACGATAAATCCCATCAGGGCACCAAGGGAGAAAATAAAGCCAATGGAGGTACTCTTTTCCCAATAACTGCGCTCAAACTCAGCAAACTCCTCACGGGTCATCACCAGTACATCATTGCCGAGGGAAGCATTCATCCGCCGTGCCAATGCTTTCGTATTCACCCCCGGCTGCACCCGTACTAAACCCACATCGATTAGCCCCGGATGACGTTCGGGGAAAAGGCGCAAAAAGTTCAAATCACTCGTGAGCAAATTACCATCGGCACCAAAGTTGGCTCCCATGCGAAACAAGCCTGCCACGGTGATTTTGCGGCCAGAGACTTCGGTCGTGACCTCTTCCCCTTGGCGGTATAGCTCAGGAATCGGGCCAAACTCAGTGCGGGATTGGGCATCAAAAAGAACATGATCCGCTAGCTTAATCGCATCTTGCCAGTGGGGGGTATCGGATACGGAAATGGACACCGCCAGCGGATCGACGCCAATCACCATCAGTTGGCGAGTACTTTTGTTAATGGGATTGCGCCAGAGACCAAAACTCAGGTAGAGGGGAGAAACCGACTCGACCCCTTCAAAGCCCGCTGCTTGGTAGAGTCGCCGCCGCGGGAAGCTGCGCATGGCAATCAGCGCCGTGGATTGGGGACTAATGAGGACAATATCGGTGTTTAAGCTCTCGTGGAAGCGCACTGCCGCCTTAAAGAGGGCATCGCGAAAGCCAAACTGCATCAGCATCAGCACCACTGCAAAGGCAATGCCAGCGATCGCCACCAATAGGCGAATGCGCTCTCGAATCAGTTGTAGCCAAGCTAAGGGAATTGCAAAAATCATCCTTGAACCTCAGCGTGGATCAATGGCAATTTCCACTTGCATATTTGTTAGACCCGCCACCGGCTCACTGTTGTCAAGGCGAATTTTCACTTCCACAACCCGCGCATCCGTTTTGGCGGCTGGATCCGTATCAGTCACGTCATTCTTGGCCACCACCAGCCCTACTTGCGCCACACGGCCACTAAGCGGCGCGCTGAGGGCACTGCTGCGAATTTCAGCGGGCTGTCCTACACGAACCCGAGGCACATCGGTCTCATACACCTCAGCAACGGCATACATTTGGTCGGTATTCCCCAATTCAAGAATCCCCCGTTCATTGATAGTTTCGCCGGCTCTAGTGTGAATCCGCAGCACCCGACCATTGCGAGGGGCGCGAATAATGGTGCGCTCAAGGCGGGCTTCTGCCAGTTGCAGATTGCGCTCTGCTGAGAGGAGCTGCACTTGGGTTTGTACCCGTCCCAGATTGGCTTGGGCGGCGTCCACTTGGGCATTTGCCGTGGCCAGTTCTGTGCGGCGCTCTTCCTGTAGGCGAACGAGGTTGGCTTGGGCGTTGCGCAGTTCTTCCTGTAAGCTCCGGACGCGGACAGTGCGATCGTCGAGATCCTGTTGCGACACTGCCCCATCGGCAAAGAGTTGGGCAAAGCGCTGGTACTCGCGATTGGCGGTCTCTAATTCCGCTTGAATGCGTTGAATTGTGGCCTGCTGGGCTTGAATGGCGGCAATGGCCGGTTCATTGGCGCGATCGCGACGGCGTTCGGCTTCGGCAATTTGAGCAACAGCTAGGCGGGTTTCGGCCTCATAGCGTAGGCGGGCTTCCTGCAACTGACTGGCAGCCAAGTCCCGTTCGGCTTTGCGTTCCGGGTAGGTATCTAAATAGGCAAGGGGTTGACCGGCAACCACGCGATCGCCTTCGCGCACTAACAACTGTCCCAATCGCTCCGTCATCGAGGGGGCACTCACCGCCACCACTTCCCCTTCCGGTTCGAGTCGGCCAAGGGCGGTAATGCGATCGCTCATGGGATTAGCAAGGGCTGCCTGAATTGCCTGTTCTTCATTGACCCGTTGACGTTGCTGCCAATAGTTCAAACTGAATGCCAAGCTGCCTAATCCGATGGCGATCGCCCCCCCGATCAGCCATGGACGACCAATTTTGCTGAGAAAAGGCTGTCCCATGGGAGGACCTCGTAAATAAATGCAGTGTAATCAAAACCAATAAGTACTCCCTGATTCTAATACAGAGTTCCAAGGTTATTAAGAAATACTAAGGTCGCCGACCGCAGGATTGCCAAAGGGCTTGCCGTTCTGAGGGCAGAATCTCGCGCCACTGTCCGGGGGCAAGGTCACCCAGTTGCAAATTGGCGATCGCCACCCGTACCAAGCGCAGGGTGGGAAATCCTACCGCAGCCGTCATGCGGCGGACTTGGCGATTGCGACCTTCCCGCAACGTCAGACTCAGCCAATGGGTGGGAATAGAACGACGATAACGAATGGGTGGCTCCCTAGGGGGTAAGGAGGGTTCCTGTTCCAGTACTTGGACAACCGCAGGTCGCGTGCGATAGCCTTGGACGACAACGCCTTCGGCCAACTCAGTCAGGGCTGCGGGGTTGGGTTCACCTTCCACCTGTACCCAGTAGGTGCGCGGATGACCATAGCGGGGATCCGTCAAGCGGTGTTGCAACCAGCCATCATTGGTGAGGAGAACCAGCCCCTCGCTGTCGTAGTCGAGGCGGCCAGCGGGATAAATATCAGGAATGGGAACGTAATCTTTGAGGGTTGATCGCCCCTCTTGATCTTGAAACTGACAAAGCACCCGATAGGGCTTGTACAGGAGAATGTAGCGATGGTTCATCGTTAGGAAAAGTCTAACTGCGACGCCGTTTTACCTCAGTTTATGACCTAGTAAAGACTAGGGGGGAATGCTAACCGCAGACTTAGAAGTTTCTGGCTCGAAGACCAGTTTACTGCCGCCCACAGTGTTGATTCCCAAATGTTTTGCAATTGTAGATCACAAAACAATATTGGCAGTCACCAACGTCGCAGCCAAACCAGAGCTACTATAGCACATCTACTCTGGGGGCTGGCTTTAGATATCGAGGTTTTCTAGGGCCAACTGGGGGCCATAGGTCTCGATAAATTCGCGACGAGGTGCCACGCGATCGCCCATCAGGATGGTGAAAATGCGATCGGCCTCAGCAGCATCTTCAATTTCCACCCGTTTGAGAATGCGCGTCTCTGGGTTCATCGTCGTTTCCCACAACTGCTCAGGCATCATTTCCCCGAGACCCTTAAAGCGCTGGATCGTGTAATTGGCATTTTCCGGGAAGGCGGCAATCTGCTGCTGCAGCTCGCGATCGCTATAGCAATAGAAGTGCTGTCGCCCCCGTTCAACCTTATACAGGGGTGGGCAGGCAATATAGACAAAGCCTTGGTTAATCAATTCCTGCTGATAGCGATAGAAAAAGGTCAGCAACAAGGTGCGAATGTGGGAACCATCCACATCAGCGTCTGTATTGTGGGCACACAACCCACCGACACCGCAAATAAAGTTTTCATCCCCCTCCACTGAGAAGTCATAGACATACTCACCCACGGGTGGAATTTCCGCAACTTGCGTCACCTCTAGTGCCATTAAGTCTTCACTAATAGGGGTAAAAGCCAGTGGCTTGTGGTGGGGCGAAGCCAGATAGGCCTTCAGGGATTCACTGTGGGGATGACGCTGCCAAATGGGCAACGCCGCTTCCAGTTGGGGCTTGCCGCTCAGGGTGAGGCAATGCACTTCGTGGCGGGTTTGTAGCTGTGAATTCGCCACTGCTTCTGCTGGTAAGGTTGTCCAGCTTCCTACCCAGCCCAACTGACCAAACAGGTAGAGGAGGCCATCTTTGAGGGTAGGAGAAGTGGTGGTCATAGAGATGTGGCTGTGGGCGATCGCCCCATCGCCGAGGAAATACCCCTCCAAAAAGGCCAACTGTAGCTCTAGTGGCACCCGCCACACCAAGGAGGGCAGGCACTTCTCGTGGGCTTTGCCCCCCACCCCCAAGGCTTTAAGCAAGCGGGCTGCCAAGACACTGTGGAAGTAGAGCTTTTGCCCTTGACTGTCAGGATCCGCATCGCAGCGAGGAGACTCGCCAAAGAGGGTTTCAATGGTACGGCAGAGTTCAGGGATAAAGGGCTGGTCTTTTCGCCCTAAGCTGAGGCTAACTTGATGTTGACTCAGGCTTCCCTCGGCTACATACCAACCTAAAAACCACAGTAACTCCCGATTAACCTCTAAATATCGGCCAAAAGCTTTGTTATGGTGGGCACGGGGCACGAGTTGCACATCCCCAGTGAGGCACTCTAGTTCCGCAAGGGTAAAGCTATCGAGGGGCTGATAACCGCTGATTTGGCGGTAGGGGGCATTTTTGCTGTCGTCACTTTGATGCTGAATCCTCTCAAGCCGCGACGGTAACGTTTGGTATTGCAGTGGCTGATGCCACTGAATGGCCTCGAGGTAATTGAGGAAGTGTTTCAGTGTGGGCGTGGTTTGACCCCGTTCCCATTGGGAAATGATGATGGCCTGTTTGACCCCCACTTGGGCAGCAACGGCCTGTTGACTGAGCCCTTGGACGTGACGCGCTTGCCGTAGGGGTTCCCACAGCTGGGGATCATAGGCAACACGCGGTTCTTGCCCCTCCGAGGAGCACTCAACCCGTGCTAGCAGTTGTTGGCCACACAGGGCTTTGACACCTTCCCCCTTGAGATACAGCCCCTCCGTCAGACCCGCTTGGTAAAACAAGTGCAGCAGATCAATGCGCTCAACAATTGGGGGACGCGGTAAACGACGACTGCCAACGAGGCGATCGCCCACCCGAATCTCATTGCCCTTTTTCAACTTAATCTGACCGTCTTCATAGACATAAACACTGTGGGAGGCCGTCACCTTAATGGAGCGATGGTAGCGGGTTTGAATTGCATACATTGGCTCCTCATGGGAATGGCGAATCACTGCCTTCAGGGGTTGAAAGCGAGTCTGACCCGTCTTGGGATCAAAGGACATCACCTGATAGTGCTCAGCAATCCGTTGCCCCTCAATGCACTGATCAATAAACTCGCCAATTTTGACCAATTCCACCTGCCCGTAGGCATTCCTGACAAGGGTCGGTTCATCCCCGGCCACACTCATAATAATGATGCGGTGATAGCGCAACTTGGCAGGGTCAAACTCCTCTCCCTTTACGCCTAAACCAAGGGCAGTAATTAAAGACTGTACCTCGTTATTCTTGTAAATTTTGGCATCATCGGTTTTTTCAATGTTGAGAATCTTGCCCCGCAGCGGCAAAATCGCTTGGAAGCGGCGATCGCGCCCTTGTTTGGCACTGTTGTGAACAAAAACGCCACTGGCCAGCGCAAAGTTATGGGTTCCCGGCACTTCTAAATCGTAAACATCAATCTTTTCACCCATAACCTCAATTGAGACAATGCGATGGTTATAGTTTTTGATTGCTTCTAAGGCACGATTTGAATCGCCATCAAAGTACCGATTACAGAAAGTTTCAAAGTGTAGGAGCGACTTATCACGTGTTTGGCAACGATATTCGCGATAAGACTCTAAATCAATATTAGCTTGTTCTAACTCAATTTTCTTTAGGGCTTTAATTGTCTTGTCAAAGTAGGTCTTTGATAGTGCTTCTTTCCGCTTCTGACGGCACTTCTCCTTAACTTCAGGACGATGTAAGGTTTTATCAATGTGCTGGCGATGAAGTTCAAGATGTGCATCAGCAGACAGACGAATCAGATCCGTGGGATTATTGTTTCGCTTGTTGAAGTCAACATGATGACAATGCTCACCACTTTCTAAGGTGTATTTTCCTTGCCAGCGGTTATACCAATCTGCAAGCATGTGGGTAAACAGCCAAGAATTTGATCGAGGATCCCAAACCCTTTCGTAGCCATCGATCGTAATTCCCGAATCAGCGCTGCTAGATGCTTTTCGATAAAGTGGCATTAGGGAATCATCGGGAGTTAACGCCTGTGCCTCTTTATACTCACCATTGCGGAGCATGAAACGGTGATCGGGGGTGCAGATAATCACCTCGCCGTTGTCAAGGGTGAGCTTAATGACTTCAGCATTTGTTTTAGTTTTGCGGACGTTGACCAGTCGCTCAATACCAATCGTGCCATCGTGGCGAACTGTGTAGCCAAAATGCTCCTTGCCTACCGCTTGTTCTGCCATTAACTCCACAAAACTGAGGCAACGGCCATCGGCGAGAGCCACCTTTGTATCACCAGCAAAGCAGCCACCGGCAGAATCACCTTCGACAATGAAAATTTCCGAGACAGCGGGATCCCGTGAACTGCAATCCGCCAATTTCCCCGGCAGCGTCGAAGACTCCAGCACCGACTTGCGCCGTACCATTTCCCGTGCCCGCCGCGCCGCTTCAGCCGCATTAAAGGCTTGGATGGCTTTTTCCAAAATCGTGTCGGTGACGGTCGGATGAAAGTCAAGGTATTCCGTTAGGGCTTCGCCCACAATGGCATCCACAATGCCGCGTACTTCGGTATTGCCCAGCTTGGTTTTTGTTTGCCCTTCAAATTCGGGGTTGGGTACCTTGACGGAAATGATCGCTGTCAGGCCTTCGCGAATGTTTTCCCCCGCCAAATTGGCATCCCCCTCCTTGAGTTTATTGCGCTTGCGGCCAAGGGCATTGAGCGTCCGCGTCAGGACTGCCTTTAACCCCTCCATGTGGGTACCGCCATCAATGGTGCGGATATTATTGGCAAAGCCTAGCAGGTTTTCACTGTAGGCATCGGCACACCACTGTAGGGCTGCTTCCACTTGCACATCGTTTTTTTCCCCCTGAATGTAGATGATCTCTGGGTGAAGGGGTTCCTTTTCCTGCACCATGTAGCGGACATATTCACGGATACCGCCTTCATAGCAGTAGGTTTCACTCAAGGGGGGCGTAACGCGCAAATCCTTGAAATCAATACGAATGCCGGCATTGAGATAGGCCAGTTCCCGCAGCCGTGTCATCAGCACCTTGGCGTCAAATTCAATCGTTTCTGTGAAAATCTGGCGATCAGGAAAGAAGGTCACTGAGGTACCCCGCCGTTCCTCACTATCGGGGGTCTTTTCGAGGGGAGTAATGGGAACCCCCCGTTCATAGCGCTGATGATGGACAAAACCATTACGCCAGACCGTCACTTCTAGCCATTCCGAGAGGGCGTTGACCACAGAGACACCAACCCCGTGCAACCCCCCTGAGACTTTGTAGCCACCATCGCCAAACTTGCCCCCGGCGTGGAGCACCGTCATCACCGTCTCAACCCCAGAGACGCCGGTATCGGGGTGAATATCCGTTGGAATCCCGCGCCCATTGTCGGTGACCGTGACGGAGCCATCGGCATTGATCTGAACTAGAATGGTGGAACAGTATCCTGCTAAGGCTTCATCAACGGAGTTGTCCACGACTTCATAAACCAAGTGGTGGAGTCCCTTGGGGCCAGTGCTGCCGATGTACATCCCCGGTCGGGTTCGTACGGGTTCAAGGCCTTTGAGCACCCGCAACTGGGCAGAGGAATACTCGGCGGTCATGGCAACTCCCTAACTGCTATAGAATCGAGGCAAATGCGTCTTCACTTGCCTAAATGTCAAATCTGACCTAAATTTTAGCACATAAGGGTTATAGGCGATTCTAGGAAATTTTCAGGCTGTATTTGAGTGGGGGATGCAGGGCTAATTGTTATTGGGGGGGCAACGGCCACCGGCAAAACGGCACTGGCGATCGCCCTCGCGCAGCAATTGAATAGCGTGATTTTGAGTGCCGACTCCCGCCAAGTCTATCGCGGCTTTGATATTGGCACCGCCAAGCCCACCCCCGCCCAGCAACAGCAGGTGCCTCACCACCTCATTGATATATGTGACCCCCGCGATACTTTGACCCTAGCGATTTACCAAGCCAAAGCCCAAGCCCTCATTGCCCACTACCACGCCCAAGGAATCACACCCCTCTTGGTGGGGGGGACAGGATTGTACATCCGCAGTATTACCCAAGGGCTAACAATGCCCCAAGTCCCACCGCAACCACATCTACGGGCACAGTTGATGGCGCTGGGTCAGCAGGAATGCTATCAATGGCTTCAGCAGGTGGATCCTGTGGCGGCGCAACGCATCCATGCCCACGATCACGTGCGTACCCTGCGGGCTTTGGAAGTCTATTACGTAACGGGGGTACCCCTCAGCCAGCAGCAGCGGCGCGAACCGCCTCCCTACCCGATTTGGTACTTTGCCCTAGCGGGGGGCGATCGCCAGCAACAGCGCCGCCGCATTCAAGAGCGCACCCAGCAAATGCTGGCCATGGGATGGTTGGATGAAATTCGGCAACTGCAAGCGCAGTACGGTGATGAACTGCCCCTATTAGATACACTGGGCTATCGCGAGATGCGCCAATATCTGCGGGGAGAACTCACCCTTGAGGCGGCGATTGCGCTCACGGTACAGCACACCCAACAATTTGCCAAACGACAGCGGACATGGTTTCGGGCAGAACCCGGCATCCATTGGCTGCAAGCCACCACCCTAGAGGAGCAACTAGCAGAGATTCAAGCACAACTGGGAATATAGCCCAGCACCACCTCAACAAAGCGGCGGATCAACTGATTGGCGTAGGGGGTAGGACGGGCTGTTTGCTTGAGTTTTTCCAGTTCGGCAGTGCCCAATTGATAGCGATCGCAATAACGGCTAATGCGGGCAATCAGGTCGCGATCGTCCACCTCGGGATGAAACTGAAAGCCATAAAAGGGCTTGCCCTCCAAGCGAAAGGCATGGTAGGGACACAACTCACTGTAGGCCAGTAAGGTCGCTCCCGCTGGCAGGGTCAAGGCGCGCTCCTGGTGTCCGGAAATGGCCAAAAAGGGATTGGGAAAGCCGGCAAATAGTGGATCAGCAACTCCCAAAGGCGTGAGATACAAAGGGTAGGTGCCCATTTCCATCCCCTGCCGATCCACAATCACCTGCCCTCCCAAGGCCTGCACTGCCAATTGAAAGCCAAAGCAGGAGGCCAACACGGGGATCTCCTGCTCAATACAGGCCAAAATTAAGTCCATTGCCGGCGGTACAAAGCGATAGATCTCTGGCTTGAGCACTGTGGCATCACTGGAGCCACCGATAAAAAGGGCATCAAAGCCTTGAATACAGTCGGGGGTAAAGTCAGCACACTCAAAGCCATTGAGCACTGTAAATTGCTCGGCGGCCAAACCGCTCAGGCGGATAAATTCTGCCAATTCCTCCTGCTGCGTAGTGCGATCGCCCCGTGCCTGAAGCAGTAGAATCCGTAGAGACTTCACCGTTCTCTAGCGTTTAGAAATCTCAATGGGCTGAGGGGTCGGTGGACGTTGGGTGTCCACGAAACTAAACACAAGGGACGTTTCAAAAAGTCCCACGATTTGCTTGAGGGTTGGCTGCATCCGTGTTTTGCCCGTCATGCCATAGGCCACAGCAAGGCCACAGGCGCCCTCAAGGTCATTGACCTCCTTGATCCAATCGAGGAGCAGCGGACCACTTTCGGGGTCAAAGGTATCCAAAAGCCAAAGATGGTTGGCATTGGTTTGGGCAAGGAGCATGACTATTTGCTCGGGACCTGAGAGGGGAAAGACCGTTAGATGGTGAATGCCGCCCTCCTCAGCAATTTTGGCGGCGAGCGCCGCCGCTGCGGCTTTTTTGGTTTGAATCGTCAACACGGGATAGCCCTCAAACGCCTCGGGAATCTCCCCCCGTTGATGGTAAGAGACGGCTGCTTGTAATTCCTGTAGCTTTTTCGGCGGAAACAACTTAAAGAGGATATAGGCTTCCCCCGGAATTGCTTCCGTATCAATGGGAATCTGGTGCTGTGATTTGCTCTCCTCAGGGTCACCATTGATTTCTGCCATCATCGCTGGCACTGTTGCCACGTGCACCTGATAACTAAGGGCAGAATGGCGGGGTGAAGGAATCTTGAACCTCAGGTCTAGTTCAGGGCACTCCTCCTTCTCAAACTGTTTCTTGGTCTTTTTCCAGAATTTGATCAGCGCCTCGATCGCCACATAGACCATTTCCGCTTCCTCAGGGGCATAAAAGGGTCGCATTCCCTCCAAAGGATGGATGACACCCGGTTCAATGGTGTAAAGATGCCCCTTGAGGACAAAAGAGAGATCATTGCCTAAATCCTCTTCGCCAACCTCGGAAAAATTCAAGAAGAGACAATCGTTGCGCAGAACCGTTTCCTCTAAACGCTCATCATCGTCTTCGTCAATGTAGGGATACTCGTGATCAATCTGCTGCCAAAAGTTGCGTAGTGCCTCCTCCCCGCGGTAGAGCATCAGACCAAAGTCACGGTTGGCTCCTTGGGGGTTCACCAGTACTGCAAAGAGGGTGGGAGAGTCCCAAGCGTCGCAGTGGAGTTTAAGGGGGATAAGACTGTCTAGGCGCCGCCAGATGTCCAGTTGAGCAAATTCCCTAATTTTCTGTGTGTAGAGGGAAACATATTCAGGGGGGAGCACCTCGATATCTACATCATCACTGGTGACTTCCGCCGCAATGAATTCAAAAAATTCATCCAGCAGGGGAATGTGGGCTTGATACTCCACCTGAATATCGAGGGGAGCCACCACACCGCGCAGAAAAAATTGCAACTCGCGGTCATCAACGATGATGGTGTGGGGACGGCAGGGCTGAGCTTGGGGATGGCGGGGATATTCGATCGCCTGCACCAACAGCCGCATGAGTTGCTCTGGGGTGGGTGGAAACTGACCCACCTCCATGCTGCGTACCCCCTGATCCTTGGGATCGAGCCAAGCCGCACAAAAGACTTCCTCGCTGCTGTCGAGTCTGCGGCCACCACCCACCCAAGTGGCGGCAACTTGCGGTACATTCAACAGACGACGGATGGTCGCAGCGGGTAGGCTCACAGGGCGATCGCTCTCAATTCGATAACCTTTCCACTCTAGCAAATGACGCAAATGGGTCGCACTAAGTATTTATTGGGGTTTGATCCAGGGCGGGACAAGTGTGGGTTAGCCCTTGCCCTCGGTCAAGAAGTGGTGCGCTATGAAGTGGTGGCCAGCGATCGCGCGATCGCCCGTGTCCAAGAGTGGCATCAAGCCTACCCATTTGAACAAGTGATTATGGGCAATCAAACCACCTCTCGCCAGTGGCAGCAGCAATTGCAAGCGGCTTTGGCTGTAGAAATTATTCCAGTGGATGAGCGCAATAGCACCCTAGACGCCCGCGATCGCTATTGGCAACTCTTTCCGCCCCACGGTTGGCAGCGGCTGATTCCCAAGGGGTTGCGCCTGCCCCCCCGACCCATTGATGATATTGTCGCCATTGTGCTGTTGGAACGCTACTGTGGTTATCCCCTACTGCTCAGTCAGAGGCAATAAACTTTATAATTGTCAGGTTATGGTACAGCACGGCAGCCGTGGAGAAAGGCACCCTCATTGAATTTCGGGTCAATAACCAGCGTCGCTTGGCGGTGATCGATCGCCCCGAAGGTAAAAAGCATTGGATTGCCATTGATCAGCATTTGCAAGCCCACACCATTCATCCGCGCCAACTGACCTTTACGGTGCCCGAGGAGCGGTTTCGTCCCCAAGAGATTCCCACATTTTGGCAGCAGGTGCAGCCGCTCTTGGATGCCGACAGTTTAGAAGTGGCTTGGGAAATTATCCGCGAGGAAAACCGCGCCATTACGCCAGCGGATCTAGCAGAGCTGCTTTTTTCGGAGCGATCGGCGGTGGCCTGCTATGCGGCCTACTATCTCCTTAGTGAGGATCGTTTCTACTTCAAGCTCAAGGGGGAAACCTACGAGGCTCGACCGGCTGCCCAAGTGGCAGAACTCAAACATCAAAGGGAGCGGGAAGCCCAACGCTTGGCGGAGGAAGTCAGCTTCCGTGAACATTTGACCCAAGCCCTGAAGGGGGAAACTGTGGCGTGGTCTGCCAGCGATCGCAAGCGCCTTGAGCAGTTAGAACGTTATGCTATAGCCATTGAACCCAGTGGCCAACACCAAGCAGCCATTGACCTCCTCAGTGAATTGCAGCGTCCCACCCAACCCTTGGGCGCTTTCCAACTGTTGGTGGATCTCGGCCTCTGGTCAGAGCACGAAAATCTGTTCCTGCGCCGTAGTCAAATTGACGTTGAATTCTCTGCCAAGGTACTTGCTGTGGCCCATGAACGCCTCACCTCACCCCCCACAGATATTGACGCTCCCCTGCGCCGCGATCTCACCCATCTCAAGGTCTATACCATTGACGACGAAAGTACCCAAGAAATTGACGATGGCCTCAGCCTCGAAGTCGTGGGCGATCGCCAAAAGCTGTGGATTCACATTGCTGATCCCACCCGCTGGGTGATGGTGGATGATGTCTTGGATCAGGAGGCTCGCCGCCGCGCCACAACGGTCTATCTGCCGACGGGGATGATTCCCATGTTTCCCACGGAGTTGGCCACAGGACCGATGAGTTTGGTGGCGGGACAAACCTGTTGTGCGCTGAGTTTTGGCATTCTTTTAGCCGACAACGGCGAAGTGCTGGAGTACGAAATTTGCCCCAGTTGGATTCGCCCCACCTATCGCCTGAGCTATGACGATGTGGACATGATTTTGGAGCAGGGGGTGACCGGGGAAGCGGATCTGCTGGCGATCGCCCAATGGGGACAGCGGCGTAGTGAGTGGCGGCAACAACGGGGAGCGATTCGCATTCATATCCCTGAACCCAACATTAAAGTGGCTGGTGAAGAGGTGGAAATCTCGCCCCTCCATGACTCCCCCGCCCGCCAACTGGTGGCAGAAATGATGATTCTTGCCGGTGAAGTAGCCGCCCATTTTGGCGCCCGTGAGGGCATCCCTCTGCCCTTTCGCAGTCAATCACCGCCAGAACTGCCCTCAGAGGAGGAATTGTTGCAACTGCCCGCTGGAATGGTGCGGGACTGTGCCATTCGTCGCTGTATGCCCCGCAGTGAAATGAGCACCCAACCCAATCCCCATGCCAGCCTTGGCCTTGATGCCTACTGCCAAGTGACTTCCCCCATTCGCCGCTACACGGATTTGCTGGCGCACCGTCAGATTAAAGCCCACCTCCGCGGGGAAACCCCACCCCTCACACCCGAGCAACTGAATGAAATTTTATTGGGGCTGGTGTCGTCAGTTCAGGAGTCCTCCCTTGTGGAGCGGCAGACCAACCGCTATTGGTGCTTGGAATACCTGCGGCGGCATCGCGAAGAGGTGTGGCGGGGCATTTTACTGCGTTGGTTGCGTCCTGAGGAGGGGCTGGGGCTGGTTCTGCTGGAGGATTTGGGGGTAGAACTGGCAATGCGCTTTCAACGGCAGGCCAATTTGGGAGAGTGTGTGTTGGTGCGGGTGAGTCGTGTTGATCCCCGCAGTGATCAAATTTGGCTGGAGGAAGTGCCTGCTGAGGCACCGATGCCCACAGAAACCGTTGCATTATCCTGAAAGCATGAAAAAGTGGCAGTGTATGCAGGGGTGTGGTGCCTGCTGTTACCTTGAGTTGAGCGATCGCTCAGAGGTGCCCACCATTCTCAATGCAGAGGAATTTGCCCTCTACCAATCCCTCATTGGTGCCGATGGCTGGTGTATTCACTTTGACCCCCTCAGTCACCGCTGTCGTATCTACGAGAATCGCCCCCGCTTTTGCCGCGTCACCCCAGAGGTGTTTGAGGACTTGTACGGCGTCACGTCCGAGGAACTCGATGAATTTGCCATTCAGTGCTGCTGTGAACACATTCGCGATCGCTACGGTGAGCGGAGTTTTGAACTGCTGCGCTATGAATATCTGGTGGAGCAGAGCGTAGATCCCCCCCAAGAGGATTCCCCACCTTTTGATTGATAAGATGCCCCCTATAATGACAACAGGCGTGTTCAGACAGAGCCGATGAGTGAGCAGCGAATGCGGGTGAACTTGGTCGAAGGCTCGGTGAGTTTTTGCTTTTCTGCAGCAGCCGCAGAGGCCCTGCGGCAAGAGATTCAGACTTTAATGGAACGGATGCGGGCGATCGCCACCGCCAAAACCGCAGGGACTCCTCTGCCTCCCCAAGCGGCCATGGAATATCAGCACGTGGGCGAGGTCTTCCTCGAAGTGTTTTGTAATCCCAATATCTGGCCCAATCCCTATGCCGCCAAGGTTCTATTGACCGTGCGAGATGATCGCATGCGCCTGACGACAGAGGCAGAGCTAAATCGCTTGGTGGAAGATCTCAACCAGTTTCTCGAAAGCGCTCCCCCCTAGGGGGACAACATCTGTTAGGTTGAGGATATGGTTACTCTTCCTAAAGCTGGCCGCTCTGGCCGTTTTCGTCGCCTCTTGGCCTATCTGCGTCCTCACCAAACAAAAATTTGGGGGGGGATTGTTGCGCTTTTTATCGTCAACCTTTTGGGCACCTATTTGCCCCTGCTCATTGGTACTGCGGTTGATGAATTGCAGGCCAAGTTTGACTTTCAGCGGGTGGTGTTCTATGCCCTGCTGCTGATTGGTTTAGCCTCGTTGATGTGGCTGATTCGCATGGCCTCGCGCCTCTGGATCTTTGGTGCTGGGCGATTGGTGGAATTTGACCTCAAGCAACGGCTCTTTGAACATCTGCTGCGTTTAGAACCCAGTTACTTTGCGGAGAATACCCCCGGAGATCTCATTAGCCGTGCCACCAGTGATGTGGATAATATTCGCCGTCTGGTGGGTTTTGCCCTTTTGAGTGCGGCGAACACCGTGTTTGCCTACGGTATGACGCTGCCCGTGATGTTAGCCATTCATCCGGGCTTGAGTTTGGGGGCGATCGCTGTCTATCCAGCGGTTCTTTTTATTGTCCAAACCTTTAGCGATCGCCTGCGGGCAGAACAACTGGACGTGCAACAAAGCCTCGCGGAACTCAGCGATCTCATCCAAGAGGACATGAGTGGCATTGCCCTAATTAAAATCTATGGCCAAGAGGCCAACGAGCAACGCCAGTTTGACCAGCTAAATCAAGACTTACTCCGCAATAACTTGGTTTTGGCCAAAACCCGCAACATTCTCTTTCCCCTCTTGGGGGGGATGGTCAGCTTTAGTTTGCTGATTTTGCTGTGGTTTGGTAGCCGCATGATTGCTGCCAATACGATTCAAGTGGGGGATTTTATTGCCCTGCTGCTGTACATTGAGCGGCTGATTTTCCCGACGGCATTATTGGGATTTACGATTACCACCTACCAACGGGGTGAAGTGAGCATTGACCGAATTGAGGCCATTTTAAGTGTGGAACCCCGCATTACAGATGCGCCAAATGCCGTTGCCTTACCCCGCGATCGCGTTCAGGGGCACCTGCGTTGTCAAAATCTAACTTTTACATACCCCAATCGCCGCACCCCTGCCCTCAATCACCTCAGCTTTGAAATTCAAGCGGGGGAAATGGTGGCGATCGTCGGCCCCATTGGCTGCGGCAAATCCACCTTGGCCAGTGCCCTGCCCCGTTTATTGGAGATTGCCCCCAATCAGATTTTTCTGGATGGCATTGACATTACGCGCTTGCACCTTGGCGACTTACGGGCAGCGATCGCCTACGTGCCCCAAGAAAGCTTTCTCTTTAGCACCACAATCAAAAACAACATTCGCTACGGCGAACCCGATGCCACGGAGTTAAAGGTGATTGCCGCCGCCAGCCAAGCCCAAATTCACAATGAGATCCTCAACTTTCCCCAGCAGTACGACACCCTTGTGGGCGAGCGGGGCATTACCCTCTCTGGGGGACAGCGCCAACGAACCGCCTTAGCCCGTGCCCTACTGGTGGATGCACCAATTTTAGTCCTCGATGATGCCCTCGCCAGCGTTGATAACCAAACGGCTAGCCAAATTTTGCAAGCGCTGCGGCAGCAACAGCACACACGCACGGTGCTCTTTATTTCCCATCAATTGTCGGCAGCGGCAACCTGCGATCGCATTCTGGTCATGGATCAAGGGCGCATTGTCCAACAGGGTACCCATGATGAACTAGTGGCAGCTGGCGGGCTGTATCAATCCCTTTGGCAGCGGTATCAGCTGGAAAGCTCCCTTGGATAACTGGATCGCCTGCTGGAGAATGCCAATTTCCCATTAGAAAGGGGCAACCCTGACGGCTACCCCTAGCTTCAGTATCATTAAGAATAGACAATATCGCTAAAAGCTAAAAGGAACTACTGCCCTGGCGTTTGCGGACTGGGGGATTCGGTTGGCGTTTGGTTATCGGTTGTACCACCGCCACCGCCACAGGCAACCAGCGTTGTAGAAAAACCAACTAAAACTAACCCTAAGATGGCAAGTTTGTAAAGAGATTTCATAGAACTCCTCACGGTAGATGATAGGTAAGGATTGAACAGTTCTTTTCTACCAATTCTGCTAGGGGATTGGCAACTCTGCAGCAATAATGGGTCTATAGAGAGTCCCCTCAAGAACGCAACGTCACCCTAGACAGCAACGATGACCACGGAGCGGTTACACAAAGTCCTTGCCCACTGGGGAGTGGCCTCCCGCCGCCATGCCGAAATGCTGATCCGCAGTGGTCAGGTCTTTGTCAATGGTCAGCGGGCAAAATTGGGGGACAAAGTGGATGCGGCGCGCGATCGCATTGAATACCGAGGGCAGCGCCTGAACCCCCCCCACCCGCCCCGACGGGTCTATTTGCTCCTCCATAAGCCCAAGGGGGTTCTCTGTACCTGTCACGATCCCCAAGGGCGCCCCACCGTTTTGGATCTTTTGCCGCCTAGGTATCAGTGTGTGGCCGGTCTGCATCCTGTGGGGCGTTTAGATGCCGATTCCAGTGGGGCGCTGCTGCTTACCAATGATGGGGCTTTCACCTACTATCTCAGCCATCCCCGCCATCACATCCCCAAAACCTACCGCGTTTGGGTGCAGGGACAGCCGCCAGAAAGGGTGTTACAAAGATGGCGACAGGGTATTCCCTTGGACGGGGTGATGACGCTACCCGCAGCGGTTCAGCTCCTGCGCAGTGAGGGCGATCGCTCCCTCTTGGAAATCATCCTGCACGAAGGTCGCAACCGCCAGATTCGCCGTGTGGCCGAGCAGCTTGGCTATCCTGTTGTTGCCTTGCAACGGATCGCGATCGGCCCGGTTCACCTCGGCAATCTTCGCCCCAGAGCCGTTCGTCCCCTCAGCCACCGTGAATTGGCCGCCCTTGCTTATCCAGCCAACCGTGAAGGCCCAGCCTGAGAGCCAGTCATTTTGGGTGGAATATGCTGCACTGGATGATCCGGGTGGGTAGCTTCCCATTCCGCAAGGAATTCCTGTGTGTCTTTGACTGGGGGGAGGGGCAAGGAGCCACCGGGACCTGCCAAGGGACGCAAACCATTCAACTCGGCTAAAATGGCAGTGCCGTTATTAATAACCACGGCCAAAATCGGGTCAAGGGCAAAGAAGACCCCCGACAGCAGCGCACCAATATTAGGAATGGCCACGATCGCTGTATTTTGCCAGACAATTTCCATCGCCTGCTTGGCAATGCGAATGGCAAGGGTCAATCCCCGCAAGTCATCCTCCATGAGCACCACATCGGCGGTTTCACGGGCGATATCGGTTGCGCCGGCAAAGGAAATAGAGACATCGGCATAGGCAAGAGCGGCAGAGTCATTGATACCATCGCCACAGAAAGCCACGACTTTACCGCTGTCATGGAGGGCACGCACCACCTCCACTTTCTTTTCCGGGAAGGCTTCGGCGTAGATATTGTTGGGGGCAATGCCTAAGTCTTTGGCCACTGCACGGGCAACGCGGCCAATGTCACCCGTCAGCATATGGGGAGTAATGCCTGCCCCCTTGAGTTCACGGATGACTTCAGGACTTTCATTGCGGATTGGGTCACTGTAGAGAATCACCCCAATCAAGCGACCATCCCCGGCCACATAGACAATTGACGCCCGCCCAGAATCGAGATCGGGGAAACGTTCATTGAGATCAATTAGGCAAATGTTTTCCTGCTCCATCATGCGGCGGCTGCCCACCCGCAGATCCACACCCCGCACTTTTGTGGCCACACCGAGGCCAACGCGGTATTCCCAGTCTTCACAGTCAAAGAGGGGCTGATGGGTTTCGCGGGCATGGCGGACAATGGCTTCAGCCACAGGGTGGGTGAGTCCCTGCTCAGCACTGGCGGCCATACTGAGGATGTCATCGGCGCTGAAGCGCGGATCCATGACTTTAATCTCGGTAACCCCTGCATGGCCTTGGGTCAGGGTGCCAGTTTTATCAAAGACAATGGTGTCAATTTGCGCCAGTTTTTCGATCGCCCGACCACTGCGGATGAGGACGCCATGTTGAGCGGCATAGGTGAGCGCCGACAAAATCGTGGTAGGCACCGAGACCCGAATCCCTGTACCGAGGTCAAGGGTCAGCAGGGCGATCGCCCGATTGAGATCCCCTGAGAGTAAGCCAACACCTGTGCCAATGGCCAAGGTTGGAATGACGGCTTGGTTAGCCACCATGGCAGCATAGTTTTCAATGCGCGTGTCATGTACCGGTGCCGACTGCATTAAGTTCACAATCACACCTGCACGGGTATTGTTGCCTACTCGCTCCGCTAAGATCACCAGTTGCCCCTCGACCAGCAGCGTTGACGCAAAAACCTCCATTCCCTCGCTGCGCGTTACCGGCACCGACTCGCCCGTGAGTTTGCACTGATCAATCAGGCCTGTGCCCCGCAAAATAATGCCATCAACGGGAATTTGATCCCCCGGATAGACGACCACGCGATCGCCCTCCACGAGATCTTTAACTTCCACCTCCACCTCAACGCCATCCCGTTCCACAAAGGCGGTTTTGCCTAGACAGTCGAGCAAATCAAGGTTCGCCCGCTCCGATCCCCGTGCCGTGAGGTCGCGGATCACTTCCCCCCCCTCAATCAGACCCAGCATAAAGGAGGGGGCAAAATAGTGCCCTTGCATGGTGTGGAGGGAAATTGCCAAGCCATCGAGGAAGTCAATCGTTAACTGTTTCTCCTCTTGAATCGCTTCCCATGCTCGCTGAAACACCGGCATTGCCCCGGCAATCACCACACTGGCAATCACATAGCCGGGAATCGGTACCCCCATCAGGGAGGCCACACTCAACCCCAAACCCAGAGCCGGTAAGCCCAAGCGTTCCCAATAGTTAATTTCGTGAGCTTCCGCCGCAGGGGTGGCCTTCTCAGTACTTAGGGCGGGAAGATCTGGATTGGCCGCCACTTGAATCGACTCAAAAATTTGCCCTTGAATCGTTGCTAGGGCTTCCCCAAAGAGCTTGGGATTATATTCCACCACAAGGGAGCGGGCAGGGGGGTTAATGCGTGCCGTTGTCACTGCGGGTAAACTGCCCACAATGTAGAGCAGCCGTGCCCCATATTCAGCATCAAAGCCCAGCCGAGGAATGCGAATCCGAAAGCGACCCCTAATCCAATGCACAACTTGATAGTGAACGGTCTCTGTGGTGATAGGGCGGGTGAGTACTTCAGACTGCGGGGAACGACTTCGGGCAATAGTGGTCATGATGGATTCCTACGAATGGTCGGGCAAGTGAAGCTGGCTAAAAGTCTTGGTAATCTTTTCCCCCAATTGTGGATGATGTACACCAAAGTTGAGTCAAATTAAACCAGTCTCAGACAAGAAAGGCAATGCAATACAGGACACTTTATAGCTTAGGTCATCCTTAAGCCATTTCAGTTTTATCGGGCATCTATCGTAGAATCTAGCTGCATATTGAGGAACAAGCAGATGATGGATACGGCGATCGCAACGATTCGTGCCCGCGAAATTCTCGACTCGCGGGGGCGCCCCACGGTAGAAGCAGAAGTTGAACTGGATTGTGGCATTGTTGGACTGGCGCAGGTTCCTAGTGGTGCCTCAACGGGGAGTTTTGAAGCCCATGAACTGCGGGACGGCGATCCCAAGCGCTACGGTGGCAAAGGTGTCCTCACAGCGGTGGAAAACATTGAAACCACCATTCTCAGTGCCCTTGTGGATCTCAACGCCCTTGATCAGACGGTGATTGACCAGTGCCTCTTGGAACTGGATGGCAGTGAGAACAAATCCAACCTCGGTGCCAATGCCATTCTTGCCGTTTCCCTTGCCACGGCTAAAGCAGCCGCAGAATATCTCGGTCAACCCCTCTACCGCTATTTGGGGGGGCCGCTGGCCAATGTCCTCCCCGTGCCGATGATGAATGTGATCAACGGGGGTGCCCATGCCGCCAACAACATTGACTTTCAGGAATTCATGATCATGCCCATTGGTGCCCCTAGTTTTCGGGAGGGGCTGCGCTGGGGGGCAGAGGTTTTTGCCGCTCTGAGTAAGGTGCTGGCGGATAAGGGTTTGCTGACCGGGGTGGGGGATGAAGGGGGCTTTGCGCCTAACCTCGACTCCAACCAAGCAGCCTTGGATATTTTACTTCAGGCGATTGAAACCGCAGGTTACACCCCCGGCACTGACGTTGCCCTTGCCCTCGATGTGGCGGCCAATGAATTTTATGAAGACGGCAAATATGTGTTTGATAATGCCAGCTGCACCGGCTCTGAGTTAATTCGCTACTATGAAGACCTAGTGAGCAACTATCCCATTGTCTCGATTGAGGACGGCTTGCAGGAGGAGGACTGGGATCACTGGGCACTCTTGACCGAAACCCTTGGCAGTCGTATTCAACTCGTGGGGGATGACTTGTTTGTCACCAATCCCAAGCGCTTGCAACGGGGGATTGACAATGGCGTGGCCAATGCCATCTTGATTAAGCTCAATCAGATTGGCTCGCTAACCGAAACCCTGCAAACCATTGATCTGGCAACCCGCAAGGGCTACCGCTCAGTGATTAGCCACCGCTCTGGCGAAACCGAAGATACCACGATTGCGGATTTGGCTGTAGCTACCCGTGCGGGTCAAATTAAAACCGGTTCCCTCTGCCGCAGTGAACGGGTTGCCAAGTACAATCGCCTGTTGCGCATTGAAGCAGAACTAGGGGATCAAGCAGTCTATGCGCCCACGGTGGGCTTGGGGCCGCGCTAGGTGATTCGTGCCCGCAAACGGTTTGGCCAGCATTGGCTGCGCAGCGAATCGGTTTTAGCTCAGATCATTGCAGCGGCTGAACTGCACGCGGGCGATCGCATCTTAGAAATTGGTCCCGGTCGGGGTGCCCTCACTCGCCCTCTTCTAGCCAGTGGTGCTGAGGTGGTGGCCGTTGAACTGGATCGGGATCTCTGTGGCCAATTGCAACGGCAGTTTGGCAGTGAGCGGTTCCAGTTGATTGCGGGGGATATTCTGCGGCTGGACTTAGCGCCCTTGGGGTGCAACAAAGTGGTGGCCAATATCCCCTACAACATCACAGGGCCGTTACTGGGGCATCTGCTTGGCAGTATTGCGCGACCGCGTCGCCCGCCCTTTGAGCGGTTGATTCTACTGGTGCAAAAAGAAATTGGCGATCGCCTGATGGCAACGCCTAGTAGCAAGGCCTACGGTGCCCTCTCCGTACGGGTGCAATTTCTGGCCACCTGTGAGAAGGTATGTGCAGTGCCCCCCCGCGCCTTTCAGCCGCCGCCTAAGGTGGATTCTGTGGTGATCTGTCTGCGACCCCACGCGACACTGCCAAGGGTGCGATCGCCCCAATGGTTAGAAACGCTGCTGAAACAGGGGTTTGCCACTCGCCGTAAGATGCTGGCCAATGCCCTCAAGTCCCTTGTTGAACCCGATCAAGTGCGCCAAGCGCTGCTTCAGTTGGGGCGAGATGTCAATAGCCGCGCCGAAGCCCTCAGCCTCGAGGATTGGCTAGCCCTCAGTGAACTGCTACAGCAGTCCCACCAAGATCAACAAAATCCCCAACCCACCACAGGCGGCAGCACCAATGGTTGAATAGAGCACGGCATTGCTGGTGTCTTGACTCAGGCTGTCTTCTGATTTCAGGGAGACAAAGAACTTTTGTCCCTTGACGGTGGGACGTTCAATGCGTAGCGTGCCCGTTTGATCACTGGCGGTGCCCACGACCAACACCTGCCGATCCACTGGCGTGATCCATTCCTGATAGCGATAACCAATGGTATTGCCACTGCCAAAGGTGAGGCTGCCCACGTTTACCTGAAAGCTGCCAAAGCCAAGGCGGGCAGTGTTATTGGCGGGTCGAAATTCATCGATGACTTGGATCGTTTCCATGTCAGCCCCGCGGGGATCCACTTCAATCTCGCCGTAGCGATCGCGCACGCGGAAAGGAATGGTTTGGCTATTGCTGCTAATCGTGTCGGAGCGGCGTTCAGTGCGCCAGCGGGTGCGGCCTTCACTATCGGTTTCGCGCACCTGTTCTTCATACTCGCGGCTGACACACATGCGGTAATGGACGCAGGGCACCTGCTTTAACTCCGAGATCAGGGGCTGATCGACAACAATCTGACCAGAAACCTTCACATATTCCCGTAGGTTGCCACCGCCAATTTCCTGTGCCACCTGCTGTTGGAGCTGATGGAGATCCGCCGTGGTGGATGGCGTGGCTAGCTTAAGACTACGGAGCTTCAGGCGATAGTGGCGCTGTACAAAAAAGAGGGCAATCGCCGCAATTAGCAAAAGGCCACCAAAAATGCTCATCGGAGACTCCGCAACAGTAGCGCCGCCAATCCCTAGTTTAGCGATGGGTAGCCCACATGTTATGGGGCGATCGCCCGCCCTTCGGGGTCTTCAAGGACAAAGCCAGCATCGGCAATCATTTGCCAGTCTTGGTGGGGAGCTTGGCCGCGGGTCGTTAGATAATCCCCCACAAATATAGAGTTAGCGGCATAGAGGCCAAGGGGTTGCAGCGATCGCAGATGCACTTCGCGGCCACCAGCAATGCGGATCTCTTGGCGCGGCAAAAGCAGACGAAAGAGCACGAGAATGCGTAAACAGTGGCGCGGATTGAGGTTGTGCTGTTGGCCAAGGGGTGTCCCCGGAATGGGAATCAGAAAATTCACTGGTACACTGGTCACCTGACGCTGCCGCAGGGAAAGGGCAAGATCAATGACATCGTCATCGGATTCCCCCATACCCAAAATGCCGCCAGAGCAAGTTGTAATTCCAGCGGCTTGGATATTGGCCAAGGTCTGGTCGCGATCGCTAAAGGTGTGAGTGGTGCAAATTTCGCCGTGGAAGTTTTCCGAGGTATTTAGGTTGTGATTGACGCGATCGACGCCTGCTGCCGCTAGCCGGGCTGTTTGCTCAGCGGTGAGTAAGCCCAAGCAGGCACAGATTTTCAGGGGATAGCGCTCCTTAACTGCCCGAATAGCAGCAAGTACCTGCTCAAAGACCTTCTCATTGGGCGATCGCCCGGAAATGACCATGCAAAAGGTACCAGCCTTGAGTTGGGCAGCGCGATCGGCCGCAGCAAGAATTTTTTCCTGCGAGAGCAGGGGATACTTTTCAATCTCAGCCGTGGAGATTTTTGATTGTGAGCAGTAGTGGCAATCCTCTGGACAGAGACCACTTTGGGCATTGAGCAGATAGTGCAGCCGTACCCGATTCCCCCAGTAGTGGTAGCGCACCCGATAGGCCGCCGCCAGTTGATTCAGGAGTTCAGTATCCGCGGCTTGTAACACCGCCCGCGCTTGATCGCGGCTGAGGCATTCATCGGCAAGGGCTAAATCGGCAAGGTGCTGCCAATCGGTCGTCAATACTGTGTTCATGGTTTTTTCTTAGCTACGGAGGGTCACGGCGTATTTTTCCACAAGGCTGTCGCGAATGCGCTGATGTAGTTCATTCACCTCGGCCTCGGTGAGGGTGCGATCGCTGGCGCGGTAGGTGAGGCGAAAGGCCAAACTGCGCTGCCCTTCGGGGACACCAGTGCCACTGTACTCATCAAAGACTTCGACACTCTCAAGGAGGGAGTCGCGCCCGCCTGCAGCTTTCCAAATGGTGCGGCTGAGTTCTGCCACAGTGAGATCCGCCGGCGCAAAAAAGGCGAGGTCGCGATCGCTGGCGGGATAAGTTGAAAAGGGCTGAAAAATAATCTGGCGATAGCGTTCCTCAAGGCGGCTCAGGAGTACCTCCAGATCCAGTTCAAAGACATACACCGCCGCCGGCAGGTCGAGGGTCGCCGCATACTGCGGGTGTAACTGGCCAAAAATACCGAGCCGTTCTCCATTCAAACACAGGGCCGCCGTCCGCCCCGGGTGCAAGCGTTCTTCTTGGCGATCGCTCTGATATTCTACATGCAAACCAAACCGCTGAAAGACACTCTCGAGAATCCCCTTGGCTTCATACCATGTGAGGGGTTGGGCTTGCTGTGAGCGGCGTACCCATTTCCCCTGCCACGGATCGCCACCGATGATGCCCCCAAGGCGATCGCTTTCCCAAAGACCCTCTTCATCTTGACCAAAAACACGGCCAATTTCAAAACCATTGAGGGGCGGATTCCCCTGTTCTTGGTTGTAGCGGAAGGCCTGTACTAGACCCGTAATTAGATCCGTACGCAGCGACGAAAACTCCGCCACTAGCGGATTCACAACGGTGACTTGGTTGGGCTGACCACCTTTTACCCAAGAATAGTGCATCAATTCCGTCAGACCCGCCCCGCGAAAGGCCGCCCGTAGCTCCCGCAGTAGGGTGAGTTCCAGCGGTAGTGCTCCCAATTCCGATTGAGCGGGCAAGGTTTCCTCAAAGCGGTCGTAACCGTAGAGCCGCGCAATCTCCTCAATGAGATCCACCTCTCGCTCAATATCCCGGAAGCGGTAAGGGGGCACCGTCACCGACCACACCACTAACTCGTCCTCAAAGGTTTCTTGACGGCTGAGGTGAAAGCCAAGGCGGCTGAGTAGCTCTTCAACGGTCTCTGCGCCCAAATAGGCGAGTTCATCGCTCTCCGCTTCATCAGCAACCACGGCCCCCAAGAGCCGGTGCACTTGTTCCAGCCGCAGGGTGAGGGTACGTTCGAGGGGCGGACGCTGATCCGCTAGTGTAGTGTAGGTCACTGTCCCTTGAGCCACCTCAGTCAATAGGGCGATCGCTTCAGCGGTGGCCGCCTCTAGTTCTGCGGGGTTCACCCCCCGTTCATAGCGAGCCGAAGCTTCCGTGCGTAATCCTTGGGCGCGAGCCGATCGCCGAATCACCGGACTAGCAAAGAGTGCCGCCTCAAGGAAGACATTCTGCGTACCCTCGTAAACTTCAGTCTCTTCGCCCCCCATTACTCCGGCAAGGGCAACGGGCACATCCCCGGCGGTAATCAGGAGATTGTCGGCACTCAGCACCCGCTGCTCACCATCGAGGGTTTTCAGGGTTTCCCCGGCCTTGGCAAAACGCACGCCAACACTCACTGGGGTTTGGGCAGCAACCCCTTGCAACCGATCCCAATCAAAGGCATGGAGGGGCTGACCCCACTTCAGCAGGATGTAGTTGGTGATATCCACCACATTATTGATGGCACGCAAACCGGCAGCCTCTAACCGTTGCTGGAGCCAAGGGGGCGAAGGGGCAATCTGAACATTGGTGATCAGTGTGCCACAGTAGGCAGGACAGGCTTGGGGATCAGCGATTGCAAGCTGTACAGGAGCCTTAGCACGGGACTTTTTGGGGGCGATCGCCTTTGGGGCGGGTAGCGTCAGGGGAGCACCAGTAAGTGCGGCCACTTCACGGGCAATGCCCACCATACTCAGGGCATCGGCACGGTTGGCAGTTGAGGTCAGGTGCAAAATCACATCATCCAAGCCGAGGAGAGGACGTACATCTTCCCCGACGGTTACTGCATCAGCGAATGGGTGAATGCCCTCAGACTCTTTGGTTAGCCCCAACTCAGCAAGGGAGCAAATCATCCCCTCAGATTTCACGCCCCGCAGTTTTGCCGGTCGAATTTTCAGATCAATTTTGGCCAGATATGCCCCCGGTAGTGCCACAGGTACATACAAGCCTGCAGCGGCATTGGGTGCCCCACAGACAATCGTGCGGGGTTCCCCTTGACCCACATCCACTTGGCAAACCCGTAATTTTTGGGCATTGGGATGGGGTTCACAGGCCAAAATATGACCCACCACAACCCCTTGCGCCCATGTGCGCCGATCTTCAATTTCTTCGACTTCAAACCCCGCCATCGTCAGGCGATCGGCCAAAGTCGTCACATCGAGATCAACAGCCACCAATTCCTGTAGCCAGCGAAGGGAAACCCGCATGGAACCCTCAAAAAAACGTCATACTTTGCCATTTTTCAGCCTACTCTCCTGTGATGGCATTACACAAGTGTAAGTCGGTATGAAGCTAGGATTTCAAGAACGATCGCCGATGCCAAGGGGTCAGGCCATACTGCTCAAGGGCTTGACGGTGTTGGGGGGTGCCGTAGCCCACATTGCGTTCCCAGCCATACTGGGGATAACACCGAGCTAAGCGTGCCATGAAGCGATCGCGCCGTACCTTGGCAATAATTGAGGCACAGGCAATACTATAGCTGTGGCGATCGCCCCCGATAATGGCCGTTACCTTTTCAAAGGGTGCTGTTTTTGTTAATTTGCCGTCAATCAGGGCATGATCCCAAGGGGCAACCCGCGCTAGGGCACGCGCCATGGCTCGATAGGTGGCTTGCAGGATATTCACCTGATCAATTTCCGCCACACTGGCACTACCAATGCCAATGGCGATCGCTTGGTTATAAATCTGCCCAAAGAGGCGCGATCGCTGGCGGGCACTCAACTGTTTGGAGTCGCGCACCTCTGGAAGAGGCACACAGTCTACCGGTAAAATTACGGCTGCTGCCACCACTGGCCCTGCCAAACAACCCCGACCCACTTCATCCACACCGACAACGCGACAATAGCCCTGTTGCCAGTAGGCCTGCTCATAGATGAGGCTGGGCGGTTCCATGCTTAATGGCCAATCCCCACATAGCGAAAGCCCAGTGACTCTAGCCCCTTGCGATCCAAGAAGTTGCGGCCATCAATGATCACGGGTTGGTGCATCACCTTGGCCAGTTCCCCATAATCCACCTCTTGGAACTGTGGCCAGTCGGTCACCAGCACCAAAGCATCACAGCCATCGGCGAGGTGTAGCAAATCCGTTTCCACAATCACATGGGAGAGACCCGATCGCAGACCCGACTGGGACACGAGGGGGTCATAGGCCTTGACCTTGGCACCCAAGCGATACAGTTCCTCGATCAAATTCAGGGCAGGGGCATCCCGCAGATCATCGGTGTTGGGCTTAAACGTTAACCCCAAAAGGCCAATCGTTTTACCCTTGAGGATTTTCAGTACCTGTTGCAGTTTTTCAATGACAATAAAGCGTTGCCGCTGGTTGACTTGAACGGCTGCTTTGAGCAACTGGGCATCGTAGCCGTAGTCTTCCGCCGTGTGGATGAGCGCCGAAACATCCTTGGGAAAACAGGAACCCCCCCAGCCCAAGCCCGCTTGCAGAAATTTCTCGCCAATGCGGGAATCTAGGCCAATCCCCTTGGCCACTTGAACCACATCCGCCCCCACGCGATCGCAAATATTGGCAATTTCGTTGATAAAGCTGATTTTAGTGGCTAAAAAGGCATTGGCAGCGTACTTAATCATTTCCGCCGAACTGAGATCCGTCACCAACACCGGCACGGGGGGCAAGGTGGGATCAGCCGCATACTTACGTTCAATGATCGGCGCATAGAGTTCCTGCATGATTTGAATCGCTTTGCGGCTACTGCTGCCCAAGACAATGCGATCGGGATTAAACGTGTCATAGACCGCTGAGCCTTCCCGCAGAAATTCAGGGTTGCTGACCACATCAAAATCCAACGGCGGATGGGTCGCCCCGCCTTTAATGGCATCGGCTAAATCGGGGTCTCGCTCAACCACACCATCGAGAATAATCATCCGCACCCAGTCCCCTGAGCCAATCGGCACCGTGGATTTGTTGACAATGACTTTGTACCCCAGATGCAAATGGGCACCAATACCGCGGGCAACGGCTTCTACATAGCGGGTATCGGTTTCACCATTGGGTAAGGCGGGTGTACCAACGGCGATAAAGAGCACTTCACCAAACTCCACCCCAGCGCCAAGATCACTACTGAAGCGAATGTGGCCACTGGCAATGCACCCACGGAGTAACTCCGTTAGACCGGGTTCATAAATAGGGGATTCCCCCTGTTGCAGCAGCTTAACTTTATCAATGTTGTTGTCAATGCAAATCACCTCATGGCCAATATGTGCCAAGCACACTCCCGTCACCAAGCCCACATAGCCAGTGCCAATCACACATACCCGCATTCCCTGTGGCCTCCCTAAACTTCCACCATCATAGGCGTATAGGGCACGCCTAGTCGCTCGGCAAAGTCAGGAATTGTGCGCTGTAATCCCTCTAGGAGGGGGACGGTCGGTTGCCAGCCCAACACCGTGCGAGCAAGGGTAATGTCAGGACGACGGCGCTGGGGGTCATCACTGGGCAGGGGCTTAAACTGAATTTCCACCCCCGGATTAATCAGGGCTTGGATTTTTTGGGCTAGCTCCAGCACGGTGTATTCATCAGGGTTGCCCAGATTCACAGGGCCAATGTGATCGCTATTCATCAGCCGAATTAACCCTTCCACCAAATCGCTGACATAGCAAAAACTGCGGGTTTGCGAGCCGTCGCCATAAACGGTGAGGGGAATACCCTGCAAGGCTTGGACAATAAAATTGCTGACCACTCGGCCATCGTTGACCTGCATCTTCGGGCCATAGGTATTAAAAATGCGTGCTACTCGCACATCCACATTATTTTGGCGGTGGTAGTCAAAGGTGAGGGTCTCTGCCACCCGCTTGCCTTCGTCGTAACAGGAGCGGATACCAATGGGGTTGACATTCCCCCAGTAGGACTCAGATTGGGGATGCACCAGCGGGTCACCATAGACTTCTGAGGTGGAAGCAAGGAGAAACCGTGCCTTTACACGTTTGGCCAACCCCAGCATGTGGAGGGTGCCCATGACATTGGTTTTAATCGTTTTGACGGGGTTGTACTGGTAGTGAACTGGCGAGGCGGGGCAGGCCAAGTGATAGATTTGATCCACCTCAAGGCGAATCGGATCGGTGACATCATGGCGGATCAGTTCAAAATTGGGGTGACCCATCCAGCGCAGAATGTTGCGCTTTGTACCAGTGAAGTAGTTATCTAAGCAAATGACCTCATGACCTGCTTCCATCAGCCGATCAACTAGATGGGAACCAATAAACCCAGCACCGCCAGTAACCAGAATACGCATTGTGTTGTCTAAATAGAGTTACGCTATTCCTTTGCCTCAGATTAGCACGAGTTCATAGGAAGCCAGCAATATTTAATGCCAGTCCGCGATCGCTCCCCGTTAGCTGCCAAATTGAAGGGGGCGGCCACGCACGTCGGTATTCACCCGCCCTTGGCTAAAAACAATCTCACCATTGACAAAGGTGTAAACTGGCCACCCCGTCAATGACCAGCCCTCAAAGGGACTCCAGCCGCACTTGGTGAGCAGTTCCTCGCGGCGCACTGGGCGATAGGTCTGCAAATCCACGAGCACCAGATCCGCATCGTCACCGGGGGCAATTTTGCCTTTATTGGGAATGTCGTAGGCCGCAGCAACGGCAGTGGACATCCAACGCACCACTTGGGGCACCGTACAGCGACCGGCCATTGCTTGGGTCAACATCAGGGGCAAAGAGGTTTCCACCCCCGGCATACCCGAAGGGCTTTGGGGATAGGGCTGCGCCTTTTCCTCTAGGGTGTGGGGAGCATGATCCGTGGCAATAAAGTCAATCACCCCATCCAATAGTCCCTGCCAGAGTTTTCCATTATCTCCTGCGGTGCGCAAGGGCGGGTTCATTTGAGCAAGGGAGCCAATGTTGGCATAGGCCTCTGTGGTCAGCAATAGGTGCTGGGGGGTAACTTCCACCGTTATCCAAGGAAGCTTGTGCTTGCGCAGAAAGTCCACTTCAATTCCTGTGGACAGATGGAGAATGTGCAGGCGGCGTTCGTATTTACGGGAGAGCTTCACTGCTAACTGGGTGGCGTTGAGGGCAGCAATCTCGTCTTGAATTTGCGAGTGTACGGCCACATCGCTAATGCCAGCAAATTGTTCGCGACGGGCACGGATGCGCCCCTGATCTTCGGCATGGACAGCAATGAGGCGTTTACCCTCACTAAAGATGCGGTCTAAAATTGGCTCCTCATCCACCAAGAGGGGGCCGTGCATTGACCCCATGAAAATCTTGATGCCACAGACGGGCTGGACGGTGTTGAGGACGGCAAGGTTATCCTTAGTAGCGCCGATGAAAAAGCCATAATTAACAACACATTTGGCGGCAGCACGGGCGAGTTTATCGTCTAGGCTGGCCTGATCAATGGTCAGGGGACGGGTATTGGGCATTTCCAAAAAGCTGGTGACCCCCCCCTTGGCACAGGCACAACTGGCAGTAAATAGATCCTCTTTGTGCTCTAAGCCCGGTTCACGAAAATGGACTTGGGGGTCGATCACACCGGGCAGGAGCGTGAGACCGGTAGCATCAATAACCGTATCCTCTGGGTGGACGGTGACAGTTTCTGCGACTTCGGTGATGCGATCGCCCTCAAGGCGTACCTGTTGCTGTCGCAGTTCTCCCTCTGGGGTACAAATCACCGCATTTTGGATTGCGATCGCCACCCTGTTCTCCTTCAAAATTGGCTCTCTCCCTTGATCCTACTGACATTTGAGACCCAAAGACACGAGGTGTAAACTATAAACATCCGTAATACCTGTGGTGATAAAAATTTGCCCCAGATCTATCTTCGGAACGGAAATAAAACCCTTATACTGTAGAGCGTGTCTGTAGGTGGGGCGCGATCGAATCGCTATGGAATCTGGTATTGACTTACAGGGGCAGTTTATTCGTGCATTGGAATCCCTTGGCCTCTCCCATGATCTGGCCAAGCTGCTATGGCTACCTCTGCCAATGTTAATGATGCTCATTGTGGCTACCGTGGGTGTGCTGGTGGCCGTTTGGCTAGAACGGAAAATTTCTGCCGCTGTGCAACAGCGTATTGGCCCGGAATACATTGGCCCATTGGGGATTTTGGCTCCCTTGGCCGACGGCCTGAAACTCATTTTTAAGGAAGATGTTCTCCCTGCGAATACTGATCGCTGGCTGTTTACCCTTGGGCCAGCGGTGGTCGTGATTCCTGTCTTTTTGTCCTATATTATTGTCCCCTTTGGCCAAAACCTACTGATCTCCAACTTGGCGATGGGGGTCTTTCTCTGGATTGCCCTCTCAAGTATTGCGCCCATTGGCCTACTGATGTCAGGCTATGCCTCCAACAACAAATACTCCCTACTGGGGGGACTGCGGGCAGCGGCACAATCCATTAGCTATGAAATTCCCCTTGCCTTGGCGGTGTTGGCGGTGGCCATGATGTCCAATGGTTTGGGTACGGTGGAAATTGTCGAGCAGCAGTCGGAGTATGGCATCCTGAGTTGGAATGTCTGGCGGCAGCCCATCGGCTTTTTGATCTTTTGGATTGCGGCTCTGGCAGAGTGTGAGCGCCTCCCCTTTGACTTGCCGGAAGCCGAGGAAGAACTCGTGGCTGGCTACCAAACAGAGTACGCTGGCATGAAGTTTGCCCTCTTTTACCTTGGTGCCTACGTTAACCTTGTGCTTTCGGCACTCTTGGTCAGTGTTCTTTACTTCGGGGGTTGGAGCTTCCCCATTCCCCTAGAAACCATTGCCAATCTTCTTGGGGTGAGTGAGAGCAATCCCTTTTTGCAGATTGCCTTTGCGGTGCTGGGCATCACGATGACCCTGATGAAGGCCTACTTCTTTGTCTTTTTGGCGATTCTGCTGCGCTGGACTGTGCCCCGTGTGCGCATTGACCAACTCCTAGACCTTGGTTGGAAATTCCTATTACCCGTGGGTCTAGTGAACTTGCTGCTGACTGCTGGCTTGAAGCTCGCCTTTCCCGTAGCCTTTGGCGGTTAAGAAACTCCCCATTTCCATGAGGTGACACCATGAAATTCCTCAATCAGATTACCAACTATGCCAAAGAGGCAGTGCAGTCCGCTAAGTACATTGGTCAAGGCCTCTCCGTGACCTTTGAGCACATGCGGCGGCGGCCGGTGACGGTGCAATATCCCTACGAAAAACTCATTCCCTCGGAACGGTTTCGGGGACGGATTCACTTTGAGTTTGACAAGTGCATTGCCTGTGAAGTGTGCGTGCGCGTCTGCCCGATTAACCTGCCCGTGGTGGATTGGGTTTTCAACAAAGAGATCAAGAAGAAAGAACTGAGGCACTACAGCATTGACTTTGGTGTGTGCATCTTCTGTGCCAACTGTGTGGAATACTGCCCCACCAATTGCCTCTCGGTAACAGAGGAGTACGAACTGGCCACCTACGATCGCCATGAGCTGAACTACGACAGTGTGGCAATGGGACGCATTCCCTATAAAGTGACCCAAGATCCGATGGTGACCCCGATCCGCGAGTTTGCCTACCTGCCGGCGGGGGTAATGTCTGGTCATAATTTGCCTGCGGGTGCCCAACGGGCGGGAGAGCATCCGGAGGCGATCGCCAACACTGCTGAATCATCTGAGAACTAGGAGTTGTTGCTGTGGACTTAGCCACCCTGACCCAAACGATGACCTTCTTTGCCCTTGCCGCTGCAGTGATTGTTGCTGCCCTTGGCGTTGTGCTCCTGAACAACGTTGTCTATTCTGCCTTCTTGCTGGGGGGTGTGTTCCTGAGCATCTCTGGGCTATATATCCTCATGAATGCTGACTTTGTCTCAGCGGCACAAATTCTCATCTATGTCGGCGCGGTGAACGTTCTCATCCTCTTTGCCATCATGCTCGTCAATAAGCGCGAGGCCTATACCCCAGTGCCGGGGCGTTGGCTGCGTCAGGGGGGTGCCGCAGTAGTCTCCCTTGGCGTCTTTGCCCTGCTGACAAAAATGATTTTGCAAACCCCTTGGCAACTCAGTTCCCTGCCGCCTACGACTGACAGCATCACAACGATTGGCCAGCACTTTTTCAGCGATTTCCTCTTGCCCTTTGAGTTGGCCTCGGTCTTGCTGCTGATGGCCTTGATTGGGGCAGTGGTTCTCGCCCGCCGCGAACTGGTCTTGGAACCTGAACCCCTCTTAGGGGAAGAGGTGGTTCCCCCCTTGGAGTTGCCGGAACGTCCCCGTGAACCTGTAGCCTTGTCTGAAAAATAGGGAAAGACGATGCAGTTAACCTATGTTTTGATCTTGGCAGCACTGCTATTTTGTATTGGCATCTATGGCCTCGTCACCAGTCGCAATGCTGTGCGCGTGCTCATGTCCATTGAGTTGCTTCTGAATGCTGTCAACCTCAACCTGATTGGTTTTGCCAACTATCTGGATGGTCAGCAAATTAAGGGTCAAGTTTTTGCTGTGTTTGTGATTACGGTGGCAGCCGCCGAAGCCGCCGTAGGTCTAGCCATTATCTTGGCCATCTATCGCAACCGCCAGACCGTTGACATGGAGAAATTCAACCTCCTGAAGTGGTAGGCTAGAAGTTGGAACTTGGCTCCCTGAATGGTCGTCTTCTTTTCAAGAACCAGTGTCAGCAAAGGGGCAATGGCCTATGACAGTGCGTCTTGGTAAATCGGTCACTTATCTGTCGTTAATGGCATTGGGGGCAGCCGCTGCCATGTTTGCCACCCACTTAATGCCAGCGTCAACGCCCTTGGTGACCCCCAGTTTGGCGCAGTTACCGGCACCGCTACCAGCGGGAAATGACATTAACTTTATTGCCCGTGCTGTTGAACAAGTAGGACCTGCCGTAGTGCGGATTGATGCTTCCCGTACGGTGCAGACCCGCGTGCCAGCCATCTTTAATGACCCTTTCTTTCAGGAGTTTTTTGGGCCAATGATGCCCCCCCGCAGCCGCGAGGAGCGGGGTTTAGGCTCTGGCTTCATCATTAGCAGTGATGGCCTGATTCTGACCAATGCCCATGTGGTGGATGGTGCCAATCGCGTACGGGTGACACTCAAGGATGGCCGCACATTTGAGGGTCAAGTTTTGGGGCAAGACCGACTGACGGATGTGGCCGTAGTCAAGGTGAATGCCAACAATTTACCGGTGGTGCGTCTTGGCAATTCTGATCATTTGCGCCCCGGTGAGTGGGCGATCGCCATCGGCAATCCCTTGGGTCTCGATAATACGGTGACTGCGGGCATCATTAGTGCGACGGGACGCTCTAGCGGTGATATTGGCGTGCCCGATAAGCGGGTGGGCTTCATTCAAACCGATGCGGCCATTAACCCCGGCAACTCTGGTGGCCCCCTGTTGAATCAACGGGGAGAGGTGATTGGCATGAATACCGCGATCATTGGTGGTGCCCAAGGCTTGGGATTTGCCATTCCCATCAACACGGCTCAGCGGATTGCCAACCAACTGATTGCCAATGGTCGTGTCGATCACCCCTTCCTTGGTATTCGCATGGCCAATCTCACCCCTGAGATGCAGCAGCGCCTTAACGCCAATCCCAATAGTCCTGTGCGTGTGCAGGAAAGTTCGGGTGTTTTGATTTTTCAAGTCTTGCCCAACTCTCCCGCTGCCCGTGCAGGTTTGCAACCCGGAGATGTGATCCGTCGCATCAATGGCCAAAACATCACCAAAGCGGATCAAGTGCAGCAAATGGTGGAAAGCACAGGCATTGGTCGCACCATGGAACTGGAAGTGCGCCGTAGTGGCCAAACTGTAACTGTGGCCGTGCAGCCGGCTCCCCTCCCTGCCCAAGCTAGTCGCTAACGTGCTGACGGCCGTTCTGATCATTCCAACCGGCATTGGGGCTGCCATTGGCGGCTATGCGGGTGATGCGATTCCCGTCGTTCGTGCTTTGGCTCAAGTGTGCGATCGCCTGATCACCCATCCCAACGTTCTCAATGGGGCAATGCTCTATTGGCCGCTGCCCAATGTTTGGTATGTGGAAGGCTATGCCCTTGATGAATTTGCTGTTGGCCGTTGGGGATTGCTGCCACCCCATCCCAATCGCATTGGCCTGTTACTGGATGCGGCGATTGAAGCGGATCTCCAACTGCGCCATCGTCAAGCAGCGGCGGCCTGTGCTGCCACCTTGGGTCTAATGATGACTGAACCTGTGATTACAGATGAACCCTTGGGCGTGCAGTTGCAAACCGCTGCCTCGGGGGCAACCTGGGGGACTCTGGCGAACCCCGCTAGTTTATTGCGGGCGGCAGAAAAACTGATTCAAGAGGCCAAGGCGGAGGCGATCGCGATTGTGACCCGCTTTCCCGACGATCCCGGTACGGCAGCCTTACAGCACTATCGCAGTGGCCAAGGTGTCGATCCCCTCGCCGGGGCAGAAGCGGTCATTAGTCATTTGGTTGTCCAGCACTTTCAGATTCCGGCAGCCCATGCCCCAGCCCTGCAACCATTGCCCCTAGAGGAGACTGTACATCCCCGCGCCCTAGCTGAGGAAATTGGCTACACCTTTTTGCCCTCGGTGTTGGTGGGATTGAGTCGTGCTCCCCGCTATAGCCCAACTGCTAGGGAGGCCCTGTGGCGACAGGACGTGGATGCGGTGATTGTACCCGCCACTGCTCTTGGTGGACGGGGAATTCTGGCCTTGGCTCAGCGGGGCGTCCCCATCCTAACGGTGACTAACAATACCACAACCCTCAATGTTACAGCTGCCGATTTGGGGATAGAGACAATCCCTTGCCAGTCCTATGCCGAGGCCATTGGCGTGTTGAGTGCGATAAAGGCAGGCGTGTCTTGGCAAACGGTTACACTGGCAACCTGAAAAAATTTTTGCTTCTATTCCCATCGCTAGGCTGAACAAGTGTCCTTTGACCCCTATGAGGTGTTGGTGAATAGTCATCGCCTGCGTCGGGTCTATTTGAATGAACTGGGGTCACTTGAGGCGTTGCCATTGAGCCTAGCGCTGATGCAGCTCACAGTGTTACCTGAAGCAGAAATGCCGACAGCAGCACGGTTGCTGGCAGAGCGCACTCGCACAGAGGCAGTGAGGCCAGAAGTCATAATAGAGTTAATCACCACCATTGTGTTGTACAAGTTTACGGAGCTGAGTCGGGAGGAGGTGCTGCGCATGCTGGGGTTTACCACGGAGGAACTGAAGCGGACGCGGTTTTATCAAGAAGTGTATGCTGAGGCGCGAGAGGATGGATTACAGCAGGGGTTGCAGCAGGGATTACAGCAGGGATTACAGCAGGGAGAGACCCTCGTTGTGCTGCGGCAGTTAAGACGGCGGTTTGGCGAGTTACCAGCTGGCCTTGAGGAGCGCATTCGCCAGCTCCCTGTCCATCAAATTGAAGCCTTGGCAGAAGCTCTCCTGGACTTCACTACCCTAGAGGAAGTTTTTGCGTGGCTAGAGCACTCCACCTAGCCCATGCGCCGCGACTCCCTTTTTTATCAACTCTTTGCCCAGCTACCCCAAACCCTTTTTGATCTTTTGGGCAGAGAAGCGCCGCAGGGGTATCGCTTTGAGTCCGTGGAACTCAAGCAAACGGCCTTTCGCATTGATGGCGTCTTCATGCCCCCTGACCCCTCAGGAATCGTCTATTTCTGTGAGGTGCAGTTTCAGCGCGATAACAGCTTCTATGAACGCTTCTTTGCGGAAATCTTTCTCTATCTGCGGCTGTATCGCCACACCTTTTCTGACTGGCAAGCGGTGGTGATTTATCCCCATCGTCAAGCAGAACAAGTGTCCTTTGACCCCTATGAGGTGTTGGTGAATAGTCATCGCCTGCATCGGGTCTATCTGAATGAACTCGGGTCACTTGAGGCATTGCCATTGAGCCTAGCGCTGATGCAGCTCACAGTGTTACCTGAAGCAGAAATGCCGACAGCAGCACGGTTGCTGGCAGAACGCACTCGCATAGAGGCGGTTCCAAGGCCAGAAGTCATAATAGAGTTAATCACCACCATTGTGTTGTACAAGTTTACGGAGCTGAGTCGGGAGGAGGTGCTGCGCATGCTGGGGTTTACCACGGAAGAGTTGAAGCGGACGCGGTTTTATCGGGACGTCTATGCTGAGGTACGGGAAGAGGTCTATGCTGAGGTACGGGAAGAGGTATTGCAGCAGGGATTACAGCAGGGATTACAACAGGGATTGCAACAAGGGCTGCAACAGGGATTGCAACAAGGGCTGCAACAGGGATTGCAACAAGGGCTGCAACAGGGATTGCAACAAGGGCTGCAGCAGGGATTGCAGCAGGGATTGCAGCAGGGAGAGACCCTCGTTGTGCTGCGGCAGTTAAGACGGCGGTTTGGCGAGTTACCAGCTGGCCTTGAGGAGCGCATTCGCCAGCTCCCTGTCCATCAAATTGAAGCCTTGGCAGAGGCTCTCCTGGACTTCACTGACCTAGAGGAAGTTTTTGCGTGGCTAGAGCACTCCACCTAGCCCATGCGCCGCGACTCCCTTTTTTATCAACTCTTTGCCCAGCTACCCCAGACCCTCTTTGACCTTTTGGGCAGAGACACGCCTCAGGGGTATCGTTTTGAGTCCGTGGAACTCAAGCAAACGGCCTTTCGCATTGATGGCGTCTTCGTGCCCCCTGACCCCTCAGGAACCGTCTATTTCTGTGAGGTGCAGTTTCAGCGCGATAACAGCTTCTATGAACGCTTCTTTGCGGAAATCTTTCTCTATCTGCGGCTGTATCGCCACACCTTTTCTGACTGGCAAGCGGTGGTGATTTATCCCCATCGTCAAGCAGAACAAGTGTCCTTTGACCCCTATGAGGTGTTGGTGAATAGTCATCGCCTGCGTCGGGTCTATTTGAATGAACTGGGGTCACTTGAGGCGTTGCCATTGAGCCTAGCGCTGATGCAGCTCACAGTGTTACCTGAAGCAGAAATGCCGACAGCAGCACGGTTGCTGGCAGAACGCACTCGCATAGAGGCGGTTCCAAGGCCAGAAGTCATAATAGAGTTAATCACCACCATTGTGTTGTACAAGTTTACGGAGCTGAGTCGGGAGGAGGTGCTGCGCATGCTGGGGTTTACCACGGAAGAGTTGAAGCGGACGCGGTTTTATCGGGACGTCTATGCTGAGGTACGGGAAGAGGTATTGCAGCAGGGATTACAGCAGGGATTACAACAGGGATTGCAACAAGGGCTGCAGCAGGGATTGCAGCAGGGATTACAGCAGGGAGAGACCCTCGTTGTGCTGCGGCAGTTAAGACGGCGGTTTGGCGAGTTACCAGCTGGCCTTGAGGAGCGCATTCGCCAGCTCCCTGTCCATCAAATTGAAGCCTTGGCAGAAGCTCTCCTGGACTTCACTACCCTAGAGGAAGTTTTTGCGTGGCTAGAGCACTCCACCTAGCCCATGCGCCGCGACTCCCTTTTTTATCAACTCTTTGCCCAGCTACCCCAAACCCTCTTTGACCTTTTGGGCAGAGAAGCGCCGCAGGGGTATCGCTTTGAGTCCGTGGAACTCAAGCAAACGGCCTTTCGCGTTGATGGCGTCTTCATGCCCCCTGACCCCTCAGGAATCGTCTATTTCTGTGAGGTGCAGTTTCAGCGCGATAACAGCTTCTATGAACGCTTCTTTGCGGAAATCTTTCTCTATCTGCGGCTGTATCGCCACACCTTTTCTGACTGGCAAGCGGTGGTGATTTATCCCCATCGTCAAGCAGAACAAGTGTCCTTTGACCCCTATGAGGTGTTGGTGAATAGTCATCGCCTGCGTCGGGTCTATTTGAATGAACTGGGGTCACTTGAGGCGTTGCCATTGAGCCTAGCGCTGATGCAGCTCACAGTGTTACCTGAAGCAGAAATGCCGACAGCAGCACGGTTGCTGGCAGAGCGCACTCGCACAGAGGCAGTGAGGCCAGAAGTCATAATAGAGTTAATCACCACCATTGTGTTGTACAAGTTTACGGAGCTGAGTCGGGAGGAGGTGCTGCGCATGCTGGGGTTTACTACTGACGAACTAAAGCGGACGCGGTTTTATCAAGAGGTTTATGCCGAGGCGCGAGAGGATGGATTACAGCAGGGGTTGCAGCAGGGAGAGACCCTCGTTGTGCTGCGGCAGTTAAGACGGCGGTTTGGCGAGTTACCAGCTGGCCTTGAGGAGCGCATTCGCCAGCTCCCTGTCCATCAAATTGAAGCCTTGGCAGAAGCTCTCTTGGACTTCACTACCCTAGAGGAAGTTTTTGCGTGGCTAGAGCACTCCACCTAGCCCATGCGCCGCGACTCCCTTTTTTATCAACTCTTTGCCCAGCTACCCCAAACCCTTTTTGATCTTTTGGGCAGAGAAGCGCCGCAGGGGTATCGCTTTGACTCCGTGGAACTCAAGCAAACGGCCTTTCGCATTGATGGCGTCTTCATGCCCCCTGACCCCTCAGGAATCGTCTATTTCTGTGAGGTGCAGTTTCAGCGCGATAACAGCTTCTATGAACGCTTCTTTGCGGAAATCTTTCTCTATCTGCGGCTGTATCGCCACACCTTTTCTGACTGGCAAGCGGTGGTGATTTATCCCCATCGTCAAGCAGAACAAGTGTCCTTTGAACCCTATGAGGTGTTGGTGAATAGTCATCGCCTGCATCGGGTCTATCTGAATGAACTCGGGTCACTTGAGGCGTTGCCATTGAGCCTAGCGCTGATGCAGCTCACAGTGTTACCCGAAGTAGAAATGCCGACAGCAGCGCGGTTGCTGGCAGAGCGCACTCGCACAGAGGCAGTGCCAAGGCCAGAAGCCATAATAGAGTTAATCACCACCATTGTGTTGTACAAGTTCACGGAGCTGAGTCGGGAGGAGGTGCTGCGCATGCTGGGGTTTACCACTGACGAACTAAAGCGGACGCGGTTTTATCGGGACGTCTATGCTGAGGTACGGGAAGAGGTCTATGCTGAGGTACGGGAAGAGGTCTATGCTGAGGTACGGGAAGAGGTATTGCAGCAGGGATTACAGCAAGGATTACAGCAAGGATTACAGCAAGGATTGCAGCAGGGATTGCAGCAAGGATTACAGCAGGGATTGCAGCAGGGAGAGACCCTCGTTGTGCTGCGTCTCCTAAGACGGCGGTTTGGCGAGTTACCAGCTGGCCTTGAGGAGCGCATTCGCCAGCTCCCTGTCCATGAGATTGAAGCCTTGGCAGAAGCTCTTCTGGACTTCACTGACCTAGAGGAAGTTTTTGCATGGCTAAATCGCTCTTCCTAGGCATCATAAATCGCTAGTTTGGACTTTTGAACAATTGTGTTTTTGATCTTTAAGGATGATTGCTGTGCGCAACAATCCGAAAAATTGTCTGGAGGCTGAAATTTTTTACCAAGGAAAAACCATACTAATTACTAGCCTATTTCAGATCTATTGATCGCTCCATAACTAGTGGTAGGTTATTGCTCCCGTGCGTTGACTAGGTGCCCCTATGAAAAAGAATGACCGACGCTTTGGCCTCTCGAAACGGCAGTATCGCAAGCTGACTCGCGCAATTCGTCATTTGCTTTACCAGTTGCGCCTGTGGGTACAGCGACGGCTGACACCCCTAGGGGGGCGGCAACTGCGGTTTGGGCGTCGGGGGTTTGTGTTGCCGACCGTTATTATCGTTATCTTAGTGCTCACTATTACAGTGGGTGCCTTGATGCTGCGGACACTGAACCGCACTACTCAAGTGGCGGGAGAACGCCAAGATATTCAAGTACTCAATGCTGCTACGCCTGCTATTGATCGCGCCAAGGCCAAACTAGAGTATCTCTTTACTCGGGATCCACGTCGCCCCAGTGGCGTGCCAGGGGAAGATCGCCTACGAGACCTGATGTTGAATGTGGGTGCAAACCCCGATCCCTACACTCTTGCCGATGAACAACGGATTGACATCAATGGTGACGGTAATGTCGATAACGCTTGGGTTTTCCAGCCGACCCCCAACTCAATTGTGGCGTACTCCATTTTAATGACCCGCCCCAACAATACCCAAATTAATCAAAGCGATGCTCAAAAGGCCGCAGCCCTAGTCACTCGCAACCGTCCCCTCAACATTTCAGAAATGAGTGGCCAATGTGCCAGCGCAGGTGGAGTTGCAGCACAAACGGCAGAAGCAGGTTGGGATAGTGTGGGCACAGCTAGCCTGCGCAAAAACTTCCAAGTTAACGCCTTTGTTTATGAAAATCGCAATGGTGGTCAAGCCCTTGCCACCCTTGACTTTGTTCAAGAACGTGAACTCGACCGTGGGAACAAGTGGGGAGCATGGTTTCGAAACGACTTAGAGATTTTCCCGGGGCCTGCCTTCCGTTGGAATGGTGCCATGCACACCGAGGGAAGTATTTTTATGGGTGGTGGTAGCAGTTTCTCGGCCTTTCTCGTGAGCGCTCCCAGTTCATGTATCTATACTCGAGCTGCTTCCGAAATTACTACAGCCCAGGTTCCCGACACATATGATTTTGACAATGACGGCAACACGTCCGAGCCAATATTTCAAGGCCAGTTTATTTCGGGCACCTTACGGGACAATACTATTAGCGGCAGTACTACTGTTCATTCCTACCGTGAATCACCTGCACTTCCCTTCACTACAGGTGACAATGATCCACCCGGACAAAATGTAATCTTTAACGGCAATCGGGATTCAGTTGTTAGCTCTGTTAATCAACCAGCTCAACTAGCCCTCAACCCTGTCTTAATCGTTACTGAAGATCGCAGTCGCTCCCGTGCATCTGACACCAGTAATGCTAGCTACCGTGATCCTAACTGGGTACAGCAATTCTACGGGCCTGCTGACAGTGGTGGTACGGGTCGATTTTCCAATCAGCAGGTTTCAAAGCCATACGTGGATGATACGTACCGTGCCGACGATCGCTACGGCCCCAAGCCAATCTATGCCAATGTTAGCCGTGATGCCCTTGAAAATGATCCCGCTGTAGCCGCAGAATTTGCCGATCGTGTGATTCCGTCTGGAAGCCGCATTGGTGATCAAATTCCCTCCTCTAACCAACTGTTATTGCGTAATACTGTTCCTGAATCTGCTGAAGCGGATCGACGGACAGAAGTTGGTCTAGATGGCTACTGGGAGCGGCGGGCACGCCAAGAAGGCCTACGAATCATTGTGGGGGAACGCCTGGAACTGGGCAAACCTCTTGATCCACCTAAGGGTAATACCGCTGATGACAGCCGCCGCAATGAGTTTTATCAGCACCGCACACTGCGGGATGATTTGGCGGCCGTGCAAGCCACAGCCGTTTATCACTACAAAGCGAGGGGAACAACGGTTGACTCCACTATTCCCGATCCGTTCACGGAGCCTTATCCGGGGCAAAACAGCGGGGGCTATGAGCCGATCGCCTGCTTGGCGACTACTCACCACCACGGCACACCGCAAACTGCCCTGCGCAGCATCATGTTCAACCAGTACGATGGCATTCAGGGCTTGCCCTCTGACTTCCGCTTCTTTGACTTCTTTACCGGGCGCGGCACCAATGGTTGGGAGTTTCAGCCTCCCAATTTCAACAGTCCAGAAATGATACAGGCGATGAAGAACCTCGTGGCCTATGCGAGTGATGGTGTGGATGGGGCGTTTCCACCCAAACAGGAAATAGGGGGAACCACAATTCACCCCGACCCCGCAAAGACCCGTGCTGGGAATTTCTCGAACCTTGACCGCGCGCTTTCACCGCAAGGAAACGGCAGCTTGGCCGATCAAAGTACAATCCACACCGCAGGCTGTATGTTGGGAATGCTGGCTCATAGTGTGGATACGCTGGAAAGTCTTCGCTATGAGGATTTGAACGAACAACAGCTCAGTGATCTGAATACTGCTATTGGCAATTTAGATCAATTGCAGCAACCTAATCCAGGGTCTAGTCCCCTCGCCGATGGGGAAGTGATTCCCTTACGCGACAGTGCAACGACAAGTACTGTGCAAGTCATTCGGCAAGGCTTCAGTGCTAATGAGAGCCTCTCCTATCGCGGGGGCTATTTGGATGCCAATGCCTACATCACCGCCCTGATCCCTAATGCTCGCTGGAGTCAGCGCCCGCTGCAAGAAACTAATGCCGATGTCAATGCCCGTCTTGCCCGCTTAATTGCCCTCAAGGAGCAGGTGGAACATGACCTTAATCCACAAGAGTACACGTGTGGAATTCCTGACGAACCTCAGTATAGCAACTTGCGGAATGCTTTTTGCCTAGGGCAAGACAAACGAGGATTTGTGATTGGCCAGGAGTTTGAGATGCCGAACCCCGGTGGAATAGTGACTGTCAATACAGTGCCTCGTGTCAATCTTGAAGATGCCCCCAGCTATAACTTTGACCTGCGCAACTCTGATAAGGGCAAAAGTGTCTATGTCACTGGTGCGGGGCGGATGATTTTGGAAGACTTCACCACTGATAACCGAGGTAAAGTTCTCACCGTCACTCTAAAAAACCCCGACGACCCCGTCCAAGAAGGTAATGCGCCAGAAGGCCATACAATTCCAGCAGGAGCTTCGGCTTCCCTTATGACCACTGACAGTCTGGAAACAGGTACCATTACCGCTGCTGTTAGATTTCCGAATAACCCCACTCTAAACCTTAGCAATCCAAATCTTAGTTCCACGGTAGAGATCACCTACACAGGGTTACAACTACAACTCCAAGTAAGGGATATTATTGAAATTCGCCGTCCCACTGGTATTCCAGTCTTTCCTGGTCGCCTAGAGGGACGCTTTGTAGTCATTGAACCTCCAGCTCCAACTTCAAATACAGCAAAACTACGCTACCTTGGCGGCACAGAACGTACGGGTACAGGTACAACTCCCATTCCCATTGCTGTGAACTCGAAACTGGTGGTGCTCGCACGCCGAAATGACAACCCCACCGCACCGATTCTCGGTACCTTTAATACGGTGATTAAATATCCAGCGTTGCGGGCGATCTTCAAACCGCCGGGGGGGCCGTCTGTAACTCCGCGTGATATTGCAGCAACCCCACGTATGAATCCAACAGATTTCCTTACCCCTACCGAGCCAGCTACTGGGACTCTAGTGAATAATATCCGCTATCCCAACCGCCTGAATCAAATCATTGACTTTGACGGCAATGCTCGCAATGTCGCTTTCCTTGATAACACCCTCTTCAATGGTCGTGAAGAGATGGCGGTGCGGGAAATGGATATTGACCTTGACCTGCTGCGGCGCAAGACCATTGGTGGGGATACATGGCTGCCGATGGGGGGCATTGTCTATGCCTTCCGCGAGGATGCAGTGCGCGAAGATGGCATTGCCCGACCTGCCATTACAGGTCAAAACTGGATGAATACTGATCCCGACAATCCTCATGATCCGATCCGAGCCGCCAACGGCATTTCGACAAAACCAGTGGATTTCTTTGCCGATCCAATGCGGCGACCCAATGGCTTCCGCCTCTGGAATGGCCGGCGCCTTGACCGCCAAGGAATTCCTGCCGAGAAGAATATCGCTGGCCTGTCGTTTATTAGCGATAACCCCGTGTATATTCAGGGGAACTTTAACCTCCACAGTACCAACGGTACAACAAACAATCTGGAGGAATTTACCACAACCCTAAACGCGGACTGGAGCAACTTCTACAGCCGTAATACGCTCGATAATCGCTTTGCCCGTCCTAACTCCGACACTTGGCGACCCGCAGAAATCCTCGGGGATGCGGTGACGATTCTCTCTGACAATTTCTGCAATGGCTCTGCCAATGACTATTTTGCCGAGGCTTACAACGATGATATTCAAGGGCTTGGCAACAACTCCCCTGAAAACCTCGCCACGAACTATGTGCAAAACACCGGAAGTGACGCACGGGTTAACAACAGCAACAATACTGGCCGAATCTACCCGACCTGTGCCAACAACGCAAACCTGCGCACCTCTTTCTTGAATGCCAATCGTCCTAGTGGCGACTTACTGGGGAATCCTGTTTGGCTGCGGGAAAGTCCCTTTGATCCCAGTTCACCGATTTACGTGGATCGCAATGGCACGCCCTGGGCGATTAATTACCAAACAGGTAAACGGGTGGATCGCGATGGTGACGTGTTGATCGCCTATCCCAGTGGCACGGGGGACCCTCCGGAACCGAATGAACCCTACAATGCTTATTACGGTTTTGGCCAAAGCCGTTCCCGGAATGGGGCGCAAGATACCCAAGTCAATGCGGTAATCATCAGTGGCACTGTGCCTTCGCGACCCACACAGTCCTACGGTGGGATGCATAACTTCCCTCGCTTCATTGAAGCTTGGAATAACCTATGGATCCAAGGAGCATTTATTCAACTGAACTTCTCTACTCAAGCCACAGGTCCTTTTGATCAAGATCAGTGGGAAGTACCAAACACGGCTGCGTGTCGAGATGTCAATACCGCATTTAACTGTGCGGCTCAGGCTGCTGAGTGGATTAGATATTACTCTCCGCCTAACCGTCGTTGGGGCTATGACGTGGGTCTGCAACTGGCACCGGCAGGGCCAGTGGCGTCGCGCTTTATTACACCTGCCCGCCAACGTAGCGAATACTATAGGGAATTACCGGCGGATGACCCCTATATCCTGCGGTTGCGCTGCGCTCCCCGTCCAGGAGGCGGTGGTACGGTAGATCCTTCAGTAACAGGTTGTCCGTAAATGGAGGTGGGTTCTGATGAAAATCACGCAAATAAGACAATCACAATTACATAGTGCCGAACAGGGTTTAACACTTGCTGAATGTATTGTTGCCATCCTACTAGTTAACGTTGCGGTTGCCGCGCTTGTGGCGCCCTTGATGTTGGTAGCAGCCACACGGGTGCAGAACGATCGTATCTCCCAAGCAAGCGCTCTTGCTCTTTCTGAGGTCGATCGCATGCGAGTACTCATGGAACAGGGGGTTAATGTTACTACCGCAGTCATCCCACCGCCTAGCTCTGTCACGGCTAGTTTAGGGCAACCCGAACTGCTCTCAAATCAACCTCCACCAACAACAGTGGTTACCTGCACTGGTGGTGGGATGGCACTACCCACTTCAGCAACTGAAGGCTGTCTTCGCGTATTTAATAACAGGGAGTTTGTTGTTCAAATTTATCGGGGTAGCATTACCTTTGGCCCCAATAACCGCATTGTGGGCTATCCAATGCAGGTTCGAGTCTATAATCGCGCAACATTTACAAATGGTTCTCCTAGCACTGCAACTCCAATTGGTCAGCAGCCGGCAACAATGACGACCTCAATTGGAAATTTAGAACTGCCCCTTGCTGTAATCACGACAGATATTGTCCAAGGTGACTCTAGCACAGCGCTTTGCTCAATTAGTCAATGCTCTTAAGAATCAGTTGAGGTGCCTATGAAATGGCGGCAGTGGCGGCGAGCAGCCCAAGGATTTACGATTATTGAGATATTGATCTCATTGTTGATTGGCTCTGTGATCACAGTTTCCCTTGGAGCTATCCTCATTGACATGATTGAAACTGAATCGCGTGAGGCATCTCTCAACGAAGTCAGACAAGAACTACAGTCGGCAATGAATTTTATTATTGCTGATTTATCCCAAGCAACTTTTGTCTATGATGGTGATTGCCTTCAAGGTAGCGGGCTTTGCGCTAACTCAAATGGTAGTGCACGTACACCTATTACTTCTTACTTACCGAATTTTGGTGCAAATATCCGTCCTATTTTAGCAATGTGGATTTTAGAGCATTTGCCCTATGATAACAATCCTGCTTTCGTCATGCCCACGAATTGTCCGCCCGAGAATACTACGTGCTTGCGGATTCAAAACTCGCGTCGTTCTTACACGTTAGTTGTTTATTACTTAGATACAAATACTAGTAGTGAATGGCAGGGTGCTGCTCGCCTACGGCGCTATCAATTACGACAGTATGCAACTATTAACGGCACAAACATTACACAAACGCCCGGTTACGTAGATCCCACTGAAAACACCAACTTTGTTGCTTGGCCTCTGAATATTAACACGGGGGCAAACCTTCAAGCTACATCTCCCAGTAATGACTTGAGTAATTTACCAGTTGTGGCTGATTTTATTGATGGTAACTGGAGCGAAGTAGATCCTACCCCAATTGCCTGTCAAGGTGAGGTTACTAATCCACGAATTGGTGCTTATGTGCGCACACCATTGGAGACAACGACACCACCCAATAGCTTTTATGGATGTGTCCTGAGTCGCGGTTCTAATTTCAATACAGCAACATTCGTCTATTTGCGGGCTAATCCTCGCGGTAAACCAGCAATTCGTCCCCAAGATGAGGCTGTGCGTCCAGTGCTGACAACAACAGTACTGAGTCGGGGAGTGTATCAGAAAGTCCCCAGTAACTAAGGGAGGATAGATATGGCAAGGCTAAGGCTTACCCAACAAGGGTTTACACTCATTGAAATTTTAGTTGTTGTGCTAATTATTGGCCTACTGGGGAGCTTAGCAGGTGTATCTTGGTTTTCATTGCTCAATGAGCAACGCATGCGTTCCGGAGTTAACGAAGCCATGTCTGCAATGCGTTTGGCACAGGCAGGGGCACGGCGAGAAAATTTACGCTGGACAGTAGCTTTTCGTACCCATGATAATCAGGTGCAGTGGACTGTCAATCGAGCCACTATGCCAGTAACTCAGTGGCAGTGGCAAAATTTGCTAGAGAACGATGCTGACAAAATCGAAATTGTCCCTAGTCAGACAACACTGCCCCTAATTGATGGTTCCTATCGGCTCACCTATGAATTTAATGGTCGTGTCGCTATTACTCATACGCCACCGCAACAAATTACATTCCGACCAAAGGGTAATACTGCTGTCGGCAGCCAACGCTGTGTACAAGTAGTGACGCTGTTGGGGACGATCCGATCCCGTAGGGGTGCCGATTGTTCCTAAGGTTGTTTTTTGTTATCTTTGTTATCTATGTATTAATTATCTATGTATTAACTGAGAGCTGGCAGTCTTGGTCGAAAAGAGCGCAGGCGCAGGGCATTCATCACCACGGAGAAGGAACTAAAGGCCATTGCTGCACCGGCCAGCATGGGATTGAGGAGCCAGCCCGTTAAGGGATAAAGGATGCCAGCGGCAATGGGAATGCCAGCCACATTATAGATGAAGGCGAAAAAGAGATTCTGGCGAATATTTTGGATTGTGGCGCGGCTGAGTTGGAGGGCGGTGACAATGCCCTGAAGATGACCGGCAATGAGGGTGATGTCACTGCTGGCGATCGCTACATCGGTACCCGTGCCCAGAGCAATGCCCACATCGGCTTGGGCGAGGGCGGGGGCATCATTCATGCCATCCCCCACCATGGCCACACACTTGCCTTGCCGTTGCAGTTCAGCAATGATCGCTGCCTTTTGATCGGGGCGGACACTGGCAACGTAATGCTCAATTCCCACTTGCTGGGCAATGGCCGCAGCGGTTACGGCCTGATCGCCGGTCAGCAGAATCACCTCTAATCCCATGCGCTTGAGGGCAGCCACTACCGCTGGGGCTTCGGGTTTCAGCGTGTCGGCAAGGGCGATCAGCCCCCTGACTTGGGCATCCACCGCTATCCAGATGACCGTTTTCCCCTGCTGTGCAAGGGTTTGAGCTTGAGGCTGCCAAGGGGCGGTGGCAATGCCGTGGCCTGCTAGAAAGGCGGGGGTACCAATGAGCACCCATTGATCCTCAACCCTGCCCTGTACCCCTTGACCAATCGTGGCCCCAAAGTCGCGAACCGCTTGCGGCGATACCCCCTGGGCTTGGGCATACTCGACCACGGCGGCAGCCAAGGGATGTTCCGAGTGCCATTCCACACTGGCGGCCAGCCGCAAAAGGGTTGTGGCCTCCGCCTGAGGATAAAAATCGGTGACGCTGGGATGGCCCTGGGTGAGGGTGCCTGTTTTGTCGAGAACCACGGTTTGCACCCGATGGGCCAGCTGGAGACTGCGGGCATCTTTAATCAAAATGCCATACTCCGCTGCTTTGCCGCTGGCCACCATGATTGAGGTGGGGGTGGCCAAGCCAAGGGCACAGGGACAGGCAATGATCAAAACGCCAATGGTGGTCAATAGGGCAAGGGTGGGATTGCGGCCAATGGTCAGCCACAGCAGCCCCGTCAGGAGAGCGATCGCCAGCACCGTCGGTACAAACCAAGCCGTGATGCGATCCGCTAGTTTTTGAATGGGGGCTTTTGAGGCTTGGGCCTGCTGCACCAGTCGAATCATTTGTGCCAAAAAGGTTTGCGACCCCACCCGCGTGGCTCGGATCTGCAGACTTCCGGTTTGATTGAGGGTGGCGCCAATGACTTCATCCCCCTCGCGCTTTTCCACTGGTAAGCTTTCCCCCGTTACCATGGATTCATCGACGGTTGAGGCCCCAGCCACAATCTCACCATCGACGGGAATCTTTTCGCCGGGACGCACCAGCAATCGATCCCCCACTTGCACTTCAATCAGGGGCACCTCCACCGCTTCTCCGTTACGAATTACCCGTGCCGTTTTCGGTTGCAGGGCGAGGAGTTTGCGAATAGCGGCAGCAGTTTCCCGTTTGGCGCGACTTTCGAGAAAGCGTCCCAGGAGAATCAGGGTAATGACGACGGCTGAGACTTCGTAATAGACCTCTGGCATGTGGGCATGGAAGGCTTGGGGAAAGAGCGTCACAAAGAGCGAGTAGAAAAAGGCGACACTGGTGCCCAGAGCCACTAGGGTGTCCATCGTTGCTGTGCGATAGCGCAGTGCTCGCCAGGCGCCCTCATAAAAGGATTCACCACTCCAAAACTGAATCGGCGCTGTCAGCAACAGTTGCAGCCAAGGATGGTGCAGCCATGGCGGGATCCAAGGGAGATGCCAGCCCGTCATCATGGGTAGATTCCCCACTAGCAGGAGTAGGGTTGCGCTACCGGCAAAGAGGAGTCGGCGTTTGAGACGGCGCAGCTCAGCCCGATAGGTCAATTCTGCGGTGGCGGTGTCAGTTACCAAGCCTTCTTCAGGCAGTCGCTCTGCGTGATAGCCGGCTTTAGCGATCGCCCCCTGTAGATCTGACCAGGTCACTTGCTGGGGATCGTAGGTGACCGTGGCCTGAGCGGCGGCAAAATAAATTTCACAGTCCCTGACGCCCGGTAGCGATCGCAGGGCAGTTTCAATGACATTGGCGCAAGCGGCGCACTGCATCCCCTGCACCTGGAAGGTGAGCTGGGTGATCATTGGGGTGTATAACCGGCTTGACGAATGGCACTGCGGATGTCTGCCGCTGCGGCTTGGGTGTCAATTTCTAGCTCTTTGGTTGCGAGATCGGCGCTAACAGTGGCACGGGTGTCAACCGCTTGAATGGCTTGGATAATGGCATCACGACAGGCGCCACAGGCCATGTCGGGCACGCGCAGTTTGAGAACCATGGTGAGATTCCCCTAGAGCACTCCCTATTGAGAATCTTCAAGTCTCCAGTCAACTAGAGAGTCAAGGGGCTAAACTTCCACTTCTGTGGTTTGGCTTTGGGGTGCCAATTGACGGGCGATCGCCACCAATTCCTGCTCAAAGGCCAACTGCGCCCGATTGGTGCGGCCACCTACATAGAGGAGATCGTTTTCCTGCAGCCCCCACACCTGGGAGTGGGACACATAGCTCATGATCACCCCCGCCATCAACAGGGCAAAGCCCGCATAAAACAGGGGAATCCCCGGATCGGCTTTCATTTGTAGCCCTGTACTGCCCACCAGTTCAACCAATGTCAGCCTGACCCCATTGATTTCTGTACTCATGCCGGTGCGCAAGCTGGTGAGAAACTCGCCCTTGGGGCTGTAGATGAGCACCGTGCCTTGGAGATCCCGCGCAATCAGGGAAATCCCCTCCGAGAGATCCGGTTTCGTGGGCAGCCATGTGCCCCAAAGACGACCTTTGCCTTCTGTGTCTAGCTGGGCCATGGGCAGTTGCAGCACGGGACTGTTGTTCAGGCGAAAGCGAATGGCGGCAATACTCCAGTCCGCCTGATAGAGGGTGACCCCGCCATACTTCAGGGGCTGGTTGACATGGATTGTGCCCCGCTTCACCTCTTGGCCTTGCGCATCCAGTATCGAAAGGTCTGAGTAGAACTGATCAATCTCCCCCGCATCAGTGTAATCAATCCAAAAGCGATTTACCCTGACCGACCAGTGTTGGGGGATGCGCGCCAGTGGCCCCGCCTGCACAATGTGCTGAAGATGAAAGGTTTCACCACTGGGAATCAGTTCCTGCGCCATAAAGCCCGTTAGCGCCCCCAAAATCCCCCCCAGCAAAATCAGAATCATACTGGCATGAACCACAATCGGGCCCATGCGACCAACAATGCCTTTGCGGGCATAGAGTTGATTATCGGTTTGCCAGACGCGGTAGCCCTTTGCACCTAGGGCAGTGGCTAAGTCCTTGAGGGAGCCTTGGGGAATCGTGGTGCTCAGGGCCAGCTTGGTGAATTGACGCGGTTGGGAGTAGTACTGCCAGCGTTGGGCCGTGGTGAGGGCAGGCACCTGCCGAGTGAAGGTACAGGCCGTTAAACTCGCCCCAAAGAGCACCAACAGAGTGAGATACCAAGGGGTGCGATAGACATGATCTAGCCCTAGGGCCAGCAGCACCCGCCAACTGAGAAAACCAAACAGGGCAGGGTCTTCGGGATAATTGGCCTGATAGAAGCTGAGGGATTGCCCCTGCTCAATCACGGTGCCGGCAATACTGGCGATCGCAATCACCAGCAACAGGAGAATTGCTAGGCGCAGATCACCTAGGAGGGCAAGCACACGGCGCAACACAGGGGCACTGATCCTCATTTAGCTTGGCCAATTCACCCAGTCTTGGGGCTTGAGAAAGGTGGTGTACAGTTCCGCTTCGCGGCTGTTGGGTTCCGGGGTATAGCCATATTCCCAGCGCACAAGGGGGGGTAAGGACATCAAAATAGACTCGGTGCGGCCATTGGTTTGCAGGCCGAAGATGGTGCCGCGGTCATAGACGAGGTTGAATTCCACATAGCGCCCGCGCCGATAGAGCTGAAATTGCCGCTCGCGATCGCCATACTCGAGGTGACGCCGCCGTTCCACAATTGGTAGGTAGGCTTCTAGAAAGGCTTGGCCACAGCTTTGAATAAAGGCAAACAGGTCTTCCCAGGAGCGACTGCCAATGGAACCGACCTTTTGACTGTAGCGAGCAGCTTCGCCATGGGGATCAGGGCCGCGGTAAAGCTCGCGATCGCTGCCATCTTGGTAGTCAAAGAAAATGCCGCCCACGCCACGGGTTTCGCCGCGATGCTTGAGGTAGAAGTATTCATCACACCAGCGTTTGAACACGGGGTAGTACTCGCTGTGGTGGCGATCGCAGGCAGCCTTATGCACCTGATGGAAGTGTTTCGCATCCTCAGCAAAGGGGTAGTAGGGGGTCAAATCTGCGCCACCGCCAAACCACCACACAGGACCTGCTTCAAAGTAGCGGTAGTTCAAATGCACCGTTGGCACATAGGGATTGCGGGGATGGAGCACCATGGAGGTACCCGTGGCATAGAAGCCATGCCCCGCCGCCTCCGGCCGCTGCGCCAAGATTGAGGGCGGCAATTGCTCCCCCCACACCTCTGAGAAATTAACGCCCCCCTGCTCCAGAAGCTGGCCATTTTTCATCACCCGCGAGCGACCACCGCCCCCTTCGGGACGTTGCCAACTGTCCTCTTGAAACTGGGCACCGCCATCGGCTGCCTCTAGGGCCTGACAAATCTGATCCTGGAGGTCTTTCAAAAAAGTCGCTGCCCGTTGACGCGAGTCGCTGGGCACAGCAGGGGTAGCAGAAGTGGCAACAGTCATAGTAAATATCGAAATCCTAATCAACGGTCTTCAGTGTCAAAAAAAAGTCGCTGCAAAGCGTGTCTAGGCTTTATTGTACTGTTCTGCCAGCACTTGGGCGAGCTTGGCGGCAAGGGCAGCTACCCACTGTTCATCCTGTTTGGTATAGCGGCGGGGGGCATTGGTGCCGAGAATCATCACCGTTTGCGTATCCACCGGTTGGCAGATCACCCCTTGGGTATTGGGGGGCAAATAGTCAAATTCAATGCGTCCGGGGTAAAGGGCTAAATTCACTAAATAGATGGGGCGTTGGGTTTGCAGGGCGCGCTGCACAATGGCACCCGTGGCGCTCATTGGTTTGGGCCCCAGAATACCGCGGCGCAGGAGGGGGCGATCGGCCCGCCAGATGACAATGGACTTTGTGGGCGTATTCTTCAGCAAGGTATAGGACAGCCAAGCCAGCTCTGTTTTCAGGGCAGCATCCAGATCATCGGCAAGTTCAAATCCCTCTTCCCCTTCAAGGATCACCGCTTCCGCAGGACGGGGCTGCACCCGCTGCCAAATCAGCGTCGTTAAAATGAGCACCGCCGCAAGGATCACTCCCACGACATCGGCACGGGCTTGGGAAGGGGTCAGCATGGGGGTCAAGAGGCGATTGATGAGAAGAAGTGTGCCCCCCAAAACCCCCGTTGCAAGGGGTAAATAGCGGAGAACTTGGTCATTCATCTAGAATTTTGAAAAATTTTTCAGTAGCAACGTAGCTATCTATTATTCCCCAATGCCAATCTCACAGTGGTAGGAGTGAATTGCGGAATGAAAGCACAAGGCTTCCTAAAAGCTGGCCAGCGCGCGATCGCGGTTATTGGCTGGGTGAGTTTGAGTCTTTGGGGTCGTCTCCCCTTTGCCCTTGCTACTGCTCCTCCACCGGCGGTCACCGCTCCCCTGCGCCTAGAAATCAGCCTATCACGGCGCCAATTGACCCTCTATCAAGGACAAACTCCCCTGCGCCGGTATCCCGTGGCCGTGGGTCGTCCGGGGTGGGAAACCCCCACAGGTCAATTTCAAGTGCGGGAGATGATTCGCGATCCCGCTTGGAAAAATCCCTTTACCGGGGCAGTGATTGCCGGTGGACATCCCCGCAACCCCTTGGGGCGGCGTTGGATTGGCTTTTGGAGTGATGGCACCAATTGGGTTGGGTTGCACGGTACCCCCCATCCGGATTCCATTGGTCATGCGGTTTCCCACGGTTGCGTGCGGATGTACAACCGCGACATTGAGGAGCTTTTTGAGAAAGTGCAACCGGGTGTGCCTGTGATTGTGGTGCGCTAGAAAGGGGCAACAAGGGCAGCGCCAAAAAAGACGACGGCGATCGCATCCACCAGACCATGCAGGAGAACGCCCGCCCAGAGGCGCTGGGTACAGGCAAAGGTGAGGCAGTAAAAGAGGGAGGCCAAGGTTGCCATGATGATATACACCGCTCGGTAGACCATGAGGGGCAGTTGAATATCGGCATTCGGCTCATTGCCTACATGGAGAATACCAAAAAGCAGCGAACAAATGAGAATGGCACCCCAAGCAATGACCACCGGCCGCTGGCGATCGCCCCCATAGTGCTGCCACAGATCCCGCACGAAAATCATCAAACCACTGCGAAAGAGCACCTCCTCAAAAATGCCCACCCGCATTGCAAAGAGGGTGACATAGACAAACACCGCCAAAGGCGAAGGCGTCAAGTTAAATTTCGCCAAGGGCAAAAAGCCCAATAGACTCCCCAAGGGCACCATGGTTACCAAAGCTGCCAAGAACATTGCCGCCAATAAACGAGCATCGCGCCAGCGGGGTTCAAAGCTATAGCCAAAGTGCGATCGCCCCAGCCCCCTGCCAAAAATGATCACCAAAATAAACAGTTGCAGTGCCACAAAAGGGCCAAAGCGAAAGTAGGGGGTCGAGAACCAGTAGAGGCTAAAAAGCGAGACCGCAATTAGGGGAAGGTCGTGTAGTCCCAATCCCGTGGGGGTCGCCCGTGGGGGGTGTCGCCGCTGCCAATCGCCCCAAGCACATAGGAGCAGATAGATAGGGGTAATGATGAATCCTTCCGTGTACGCCTTGGGGAAGGCTGGCGAAATCAACCCACTGTGGCTGAGCAACAAATAAAGCGCTGCTCCACTGATCCAAGCCCACAACACTGGTGTCGGTGTGGTTTGCTGCCGCAAGAGGAAAGGGACGCGCACCATGGCCCAGACGCCTCCGAGAAAGATCAGCAAGTTCAGCCACGGCTGATCAGCAAAGATTAAATTGGTGAGAACCCGCTGCCAAGGAAAGCGGCCTGCTTGGGGGAGAATCAAGCCAATGGCAATGTACAGTGCCAAACTGAGGAGCAACCGCCCCGGCCACCGTTGAGCCATCTTATTAAAATCCCGCTGGCCCCTTGCCCACCACAGCACTGGGAAACCACCAATGATGACGACGGCGGCGGCCTCCACCAGACTTTCGAGCCACGGCCAAGGGGTTGTAGACAAATCGTGCAGGTAAAGAAGTTGGGCCAAAAACCACAGCCCACAGGCAGCGATCGCCATCTGTTGCTCGCGGTTCGCAGAAAACCGAGGTGAACGGAGAAAGGCTTGGGGTGCGCTGGCTAGCCACTGACTGACCGTATGTTTAGGCTGGCTGGTGAGGTTAGGAATCGGCATTCGAGAACCATCGCGATCGCAACTGCGGGCATAGCGTTATAATCAAGGCTTATTCCCGACAGGTGGGAATGCTTTATCTTGACCGAAATTGTTGCCATTTGTGCACCCCGCAACTGCATTTTGCCATGACGACCCCCACCCTTGATCGTGATCGGCTCAGCCAACAACTTAAAGATTTAGAAGCCAAAGCCCTACAGGCGATCGCTGCAGCCCGCAGCCTCGATACCCTAGAGCAATTGCGCGTTGCCTACTTGGGCAAAAAAGGCGAACTCTCACAAATTCTCGCCCTTATGGGCAAACTGCCCCCTAGCGATCGCCCCACCATCGGTACCCTCGCCAACACCCTCAAGGAAAAACTGCTCCAAGAACTAGAAGCCCGCCGCGAAACCCTGCAAGCCGAAAAAATTGCTGCCCAACTGGCGGCTGAAAGCCTTGATGTCACCCTGCCGGGCGTCTATCGTCCCCAAGGGCACATTCATCCCCTCAATAGCACCATTGACCGCATCCTCGATATTTTTGTGGGTCTCGGCTATACCGTTGCCAATGGCCCCGAAATGGAAACTGACTACTACAACTTTGAGGCGCTGAATACACCTGCAGATCACCCGGCGCGCGATATGCAGGACACCTTTTACCTGCCCGATGGCAATCTGCTGCGCACCCACACCTCCTCGGTGCAGATTCGCTACATGGAACTCAATGATCCGCCCATTCGCATTGTTGCTCCCGGCCGCTGTTACCGGCGGGATACGGAGGATGCCACCCACGCGGCTGTGTTCCATCAGATTGAGATTTTGGCAGTGGATGAGGGGCTGACCTTTACCGACCTCAAAGGCACGGTCACCACCTTTCTGGCGGAACTCTTTGGCGATGTTCCCATTCGTTTCCGTGCCAGCTATTTCCCCTTTACCGAACCCTCGGCGGAGGTGGATGTGCAGTGGCAGGGACGCTGGCTAGAGGTGATGGGCTGTGGCATGGTGGATCCTGCTGTGCTCAAAAATGTCGGCTACGATCCAGAGGTCTACACGGGCTTTGCTGCCGGCTTCGGTGTGGAGCGGTTTGCCATGGTGCTGCATCAAATTGATGATATTCGCCGCTTTTACACCAGCGATTTGCGCTTTCTGCGGCAGTTTTAGGAGGATAGGGCCTTGGCTGAACCCCGTCTGCTGGCTGTCCTCAATGGCAAGGGAGGCGTTGGTAAAACCACAACGGCAATCAACCTAGCAGCCACCTATGCCGAGCAGTACAGGGTGTTGTTGGTGGATACGGATCCCCAAGCCTCGGCGACGTGGTGGTTTCAGCGCAGTGGCCAATCCATGGGCTTCGATCTCGCCCAGGAGCTTAACCCCAAACTCCTCAGCAGGGTACGCCAGCTCTCTGGCTATGACTTGATTGTTGTCGATACGCCGCCGGCCTTAGCTTCCAGTGCCCTAGCAGCGGTGGTACCGATCGCCGACTATCTGGTGCTGCCCACCCCCCCCGCCCCCATTGACCTTGCCGCCCTCATTGAAACAGTGAAGCAAGTGGTGCAACCGTCTAAAGTTCCCCACCGCGTCCTGCTCACCCGCGTTGACCCCCGCTGTGTCAATGAAGCCCTCGAAGCCCAAAATACGCTCTTGCAGTTGGGGGTGGCGGCTTGTCATTCTTTTATTCGCGCCTACAAAGCCCATGAACGGGCAGCTCTCGATGGGGTTCCCATTACCCAATGGAAGGGCAAGCAGGCGAAGGAAGCTCAAGCGGATTACCGCCGCGTTGCTGAAGAGTTACAACGGGACTGGCGATAGGGGCAAGGGTATGGCAGGCAACTAAACCACCAAAGGGGAATCTGTACTCTAAAATCTAGATCCGCACCTAAATGATTTTGTTTTTCCTTGAATCCAAATTGAGGTCAACAGCGCGTGGACACAACCGTACTCAGCCAATACCGTCAGCAAACCCAAGAGCGTGCTGCCTTGGGAATTCCCCCCTTGCCCCTGACGGCGGCAGAAACCTCGGCGGTTTGTGATCTCCTGCAACACCCCCCAGCGGGCGAAGAAGACTACCTACTGCACCTGATTCGCGATCGCGTGCCCCCCGGTGTCGATGAAGCGGCCTACATTAAAGCCGGCTTTTTGACGGCGATCGCCAAAGGAGAACTCACCAGTCCCCTCATCACCCCCGTGGCAGCGGTGGAACTCCTAGGGACAATGCTGGGGGGCTACAACGTTCAATCCCTCATTGAGCTGCTGCGCCATGAGAACCCAGAACTTGCCCGTGCGGCGGCCACTGCCCTCAGTCATACCCTCTTGGTCTATGACGCCTTTCACGATGTCCAAGACCTGATGCACCAAGGGAATACCTATGCCCGTCAGGTGATGGAATCTTGGGCCAATGGAGATTGGTTTACCTGCCGTGATCCGCTGCCGGAGGCCATTACTGTCACCGTTTTTAAGGTCGCCGGTGAAACCAACACCGATGATCTTTCCCCTGCCCCCCATGCCACCACTCGCCCCGATATTCCGCTGCACGCTACGGTGATGCTGGAAAGTCGCTTGCCGGGGGCACTGCAAATCATTGCCGAACTGAAGCAAAAGGGCTACCCCCTTGCCTATGTGGGGGATGTGGTCGGCACCGGTTCCTCCCGCAAGTCCGCCACCAACTCTGTGATTTGGCACATTGGTCGCGACATTCCCTACGTTCCCAATAAGCGCACCGGGGGCGTCTGTCTCGGTGGCAAAATTGCCCCCATTTTCTTCAACACCATGGAGGACTCCGGCGCCCTGCCCATTGAGTGCGATGTTACCCAAATGAATATGGGGGATGTGATCACGATCTACCCCTACCGCGGCGAAATCACCAATGCAGCGGGGGAGGTCATCAGTGTGTTTACCCTCAAACCCGAGACCCTCTTGGATGAAGTGCGGGCGGGGGGGCGCATTCCCCTTCTCATTGGGCGTACCCTCACCGACAAAGCACGGGCTGCCCTTGGCCAAGAACCCAGTCCCCTCTTTACTCGTCCCAAGCCCCCCGTTGAGAGCAGTAAGGGCTATACCTTGGCGCAAAAGATTGTCGGTAAAGCCTGTGGTCTGCCTGGCGTTCGCCCCGGCACCTACTGTGAACCGGTCATGACAACGGTTGGCTCCCAAGATACGACAGGCCCAATGACCCGCGATGAACTCAAGGAACTGGCCTGCCTTGGCTTTGGTGCGGATTTGGTCTTGCAAAGTTTCTGCCATACGGCGGCTTATCCCAAGCCCGTTGACATCAAAACCCACAAAGAACTGCCGGACTTTATGACCTCGCGAGGGGGCGTCTCGCTACGACCGGGAGATGGCATTATTCACTCTTGGCTCAACCGCATGCTGCTGCCGGATACCGTGGGCACGGGGGGCGATTCCCATACCCGTTTTCCCTTGGGCATTTCGTTCCCAGCAGGTTCTGGCTTGGTCGCCTTTGCAGCGGCCTTGGGGGTGATGCCTTTGGATATGCCGGAGTCGGTGCTCGTGCGCTTCAAAGGTGCGTTGCAACCGGGGGTGACGCTGCGGGACATTGTCAATGCCATTCCCTATGTGGCCATTCAGCAGGGTAAGCTCACCGTTGCCAAGGAGAATAAAAAGAATGTTTTCTCCGGACGGATCATGGAAATGGAGGGGCTGCCGCACTTGCAACTGGAGCAGGCCTTTGAACTCACCGATGCCACAGCGGAGCGATCAGCCGCAGGGTGCACGATTAAACTCAGTGAAGAAACGGTGGCAACCTACCTGCGCTCCAATGTAGCCCTCCTGAAAAATATGGTGGCTCGTGGCTACGGCGATGCGCGTACGATTCTACGGCGGGTGAAAAAGATGGAGGCATGGCTGGCCAATCCCAGTCTCCTCTCTGCCGATCCGGATGCCGAGTATGCCGATGTGATTGAGGTGGATCTAGATCAAATCAAGGAACCCCTTGTGGCTGCCCCCAATGACCCCGACAATATCAAAACCCTCTCCGAATGTGCTGGCGATCCAGTGCAGGAGGTCTTTATTGGCTCCTGTATGACCAATATTGGCCACTACCGTGCCGCTGCCAAGGTACTGGAAGGAGAGGGGGCGGTGAAGGTTCGCCTCTGGATTGCACCCCCCACCCGCATGGATGAGCAGCAGTTGCGCGAAGAGGGCTACTATAGCATTTTTGCTGCCGCTGGTGCCCGCATGGAAATGCCAGGCTGCTCCCTGTGCATGGGCAACCAAGCCCGCGTTGCTGATCACACCACGGTTTTCTCCACCTCCACCCGCAACTTTAATAACCGCATGGGCAAAGGGGCACGGGTCTATCTTGGTTCTGCAGAGCTAGCAGCAGTTTGTGCCCTACTGGGGCGCATTCCCACCCGCGAGGAGTACCTAGAGATTGTGACGCGGAAAATTGATCCCTTTGCAGCAGATCTCTATCGCTACCTCTACTTTGACCAAATTCCCGACTACGAAAACCAAGGTCGCCTCATTTCCAAGGAGGAGGAAGCGAAGCTACTGGCTAGTATTGGCGGCTAGCCGTTGATCTACATCCAATGGGAGAGGCCAATGCCGGCTTCCACACAGAGAAACCCGAGGATAGGCGTACTCAGCCAGTACAGCCACGCAATGCGGGGGTAGCCTTCACGACGCAGGTTCGATACCTCCAGGATAAACGTAGAAAAGGTGGTCAAAGACCCCAAAAAGCCGACGGTGATGCCATAGCTAAGCCACAGCGGTGCCCCCCAACGGACTAAAACATGGCTCAAAAAGCCCATAAGAAAGGCACCCATGAGATTCACGCTCAGGGTACCGAAGACAAGGGTGCCAAAGCGGCGATCGCTCCATAAACCGACGTAGTAGCGTGTCAAAGCGCCGGGCACCGCTCCAATGGCAATGGCCAATACACTCTCAGGTGCGATCATCCCACTTCTCCCAATGGGCTAGACTCCGCAGCACTAAGCGGCTGCCCAACTCCAGTGCTAATAATCCCAGCCCTGTACTGCCGAGCCAGTAAAAACCCTCGACTGCCGCATCTGTGATCCCCAAGAGCTTGTCGTTATCCAACTCGTAGGATGAAAAGGTTGTGTAGGAACCAATAAACCCCGTTGTTAATAGCAAGCGCAAATCGGGATGCAGTACAAACGTGCGGGCAAAGGCAAGGGGAGCAATCACCCCCAGCAGAAAGCAACCCGTGACATTGACGACGAGCGTAGCAAAGGGCACATTACCCGTAAGATAGGGTTCCAAATAGGCCTCTAGTAAGAAGCGGCTCAAGGCAGCGGGGATGGCTCCAAGACTAACGGCCAACGCAGGGCGCAACCAAGGATGAATCGAGATCACGAGCGTGGCTCCTCCACAATCAACACGGGTCGAGTTGAGGTCTCAAGAATACTCTGACACACAGACCCCATGAGAACACACTTGAGACCCTTTTGACCATGTTTGCCAAGAATGATTTCCGTCACGTTGTACAGGGCAGCGGTATCCAAAATGGCTTCGGTAATCGGGCCAGCGGTCACAATGAAACGATAGCGAATGTCTGCGAGGTACTGCTTGACTTGGGCTTCGAGTGTGGCCACTGCCTTGGGATCAGGTACGTCCTGCACATGGAGCACAATCACTTCCGCATCAGCACGCCGCGCTAATTCCGCCGTCTTTTGGAGAACGTAGGGGGTGACACTCGAAACATCCACCGGTGCTAAGAGGACTACGCGTGGTTGTAGCAGGACTTTGGTGGGATCCACCTCGCCCTTTTGCAGGAGTTTTGGCGCAAACGTGGGAATTGCCCATGCCCCCAAGGGAGCCGTAATCAGGATCGAGAGAACCGCGATCGCCAGCATCGTTTCACCCCCCGCCACCCCAGCGGATAAGGGTAAAGCACCGATCGCCGCTTGCACCGTTGCCTTTGCGGAATTCCCCGGCAGCAAAAAGAGGCGTTCGGAGAGTGTCCAATTACTGCCTAGGGTGGAAAGATACCAACCGATGCCCCGCCCAATCAAGGTACCCACCGCTAAAATCACCAAACCCACACCGAGGGAACTTTGCAACACCCCCAACTGGACACTGGCACCCAACAGCACAAAGAGAAAAATCTCTGCCACCTGCCACAGCACATCAAAGCCTCCCCGCAATTGCCGCGCTAGGGGGGCATCCATCTCAATCAAGAAGAAGCCGGCACTCATCACCGCAAGGTAGCCGGAAAACAAGGGCAGGCGATCGGCCAAGCCCACCGCTCCCAAGGCCACTGCTGCTGCCACGAGGGTTGTTTGCACCCGATTTTGACTCCAGTTTTGCTTGACCAACAAAAAGACCAGCGCCCAGGCCAAGCCATAGCCCACGATCAAGCCACCACCAATTTCAAGGAGTGCCTGCACACTCACCCCCAAGGCGGGCGGCAAAGCCCCTAGGAATCCTCCCTCATGCTCAGCCCCCATCAGCAAACTAAACAGCAGCAGTATGACTACATCGGAAATAGCACTGCCCGAGAGAATTGCATCACTAATCCCCTTGTCCACGCCCCAGCCCAAACTTTTTAGCCGTAGCATGCCCGGCACAATGACAGCCGGGGACTCCGGTGCCACGATCGCCCCCAACAATAGCCCTTGGCGCACATCAAATCCCAGTAGCAGCATCGCCACCCCAGCCACAACGACCATTTCACACAGTGCGGGTAATACACCGAGGCGTAGCGCCACCGTGCCCTGTTGTGCCAACTTCTGGCGATCCAAGCCCAGCCCCGCCTTCATCAAAATCACCATCACCGCCACGGCCCGGAAGGTGGGGGCTGCCGTTAGGACATTGGTTTGCAACAGATTCAAGGCCGCAGGCCCGAGGACAATCCCCACGAGAATCATGCCGATCAAGGCCGGTGCCCCTAGTCGCCGTGCCAACTGACCCGCAAAGAATCCCAGCAGGAGAATCAGGGCAAGGGTTTCTAGAATGGCTGACATTGCTGCAAACTTCGCTGTGACACCGAACCCTACCCTATCGGATGATCAGGTCAATTTCCAATGCCCAGCGTCCCTAGCGATCGCTGCAAATTCCTTATATGCTCTATAGTGCTTGGTTATTGGCGGAGCATAGGCAAAATGACATATTGCTTGGGAATTCTCACCACGTCGGGTCTGGTGATGGCGGCAGACTCTCGCACCAATGCGGGGGTGGATTATATTTCCACCTATCAGAAACTCTTTGATTTTTCGGTGCCGGGGGAGCGGGTGATTGTCATTTGTACCGCTGGTAACCTTTCAATTACTCAGGAAGTGCTCACGCTCATTCGCCGTGATCTCAAGGGTCAGTTGGAGCACAGTCTCAACTCACTGCCCAATATGTACGAGGTAGCCCGCTATGTCGGTGGTAAGCTGCGGGAGGTCACCGATAGTCATCGCCCTTGGTTGGCCAAAGATAACATTGACTACCAATGCACATTTCTGGTGGGGGGGCAAATTCGTGGCGAGGAACCCTACCTCTACCTGATCTACAGTCAGGGCAACTTTCTGCAAGCGACCCCCGAAACTCCCTTTCTTCAAATTGGTGAAACAAAATATGGCAAGCCGATTTTAGACCGCACGTTGCGCTTCGATACGCCGGTAGATGCGGCGGCAAAGTATGCACTGCTCTCCCTTGATTCAACGATGAAATCCAATATCTCCGTCGGCCCCCCCCTTGACCTGATCATGTACCGCACCGATAGCTTTCAGATCTGTCACCGCGCCGAATTTGTCTTGGGTGATCCTTTTTTGTCGAAGGTGCGGCAGTTCTGGGAGGCCTCCCTGCGGCGGGCTTTTGAGGAAATGCCCGACATTGAATGGAATCGGCGTCAACCCTCCCCCACGTCCTCAATGGTGCTACCAACACCGGAAACCCTTGTTGCAGATTAGAAAAAGCCAACTATGACATCTCCTTCGTTAGCGCAGCAAGTAGCAGCTCTCGGCATTGATCACATTCAGCGGCATCTATTCCTATGTGCTGATCAAACCAAACCCCTGTGCTGTGACAAGGCAGTGGGTTTAGAAGCATGGGAGTATTTGAAAAAACGCCTCAAGGAATTGGGCTTGGATCAACCGCGCCCAGAGGGCTGTATTTTTCGCACAAAGGCCAATTGCCTACGGGTGTGTCAACAAGGCCCCATTTTAGTGGTCTATCCCGATGGCGTCTGGTATCGCTCGGCAACGCCAGCAGTTATTGAGCGGGTGATTCAGGAGCATGTGCTGAGGGGGCAGATTGTCCAAGAGTATCTACTGGCGTCACCACCGCCCGAAAGAGCAGGCGATCGCCCCACCAATAGCCCGCATGGGTAATGCGCACCGGTGTCCCTTCCTCTAAGGGCACGCGATCGCTTTGGTGCTGGTGCGGATCAAAGGGAACACAGGCTCCAACCTCACCAATCAACCGAATCCCCCACTGCTCGAGGAGTTGAAACACTGGCTTTACTAGGGGCAAAATCCGCTGGGCGGGGGCGGTGGGGTTTTGGCTAGCAGCATAAGCGGCAGTGGGCCAGAAGCGCAGAAACGGCTCCAGGATCTGAAGGGCTTGGTGTTGGAGCGCCGCCTCAGCAGCCGATTCACCATAGAGCCACTGAAACAACTCCAAGGGAGTCACCCCCAGAACTTGGGCAAGGTGTTCGAGGGTTTCTAGGCGCAGTTGGTGTAGGTCGCCAGACCAAATGGCATTGGCTTGCTGGCGGCTAAATCCTTTACGGCGTAGTTGACTCTTGCGGGTAATGCCGGCCATGGCGAGGCGGGCTTGCAGACGCTGGCTCATGGTTCTAGGCGCTGCCCCGTTTGCTCATCAAAGAAGTGGAAATGCTGGGGATCAGGGCGCAAATACAGGCGATCGCCCCGCTGAATCGGCTGTTGTCCCGGCAAGCGCACCCGCAACAATTCTCCTGTTGCAGTGAGGTGAACCGTCAACCCCGTTTCATGGCCAAGGGCTTCCACCAGATCTACTTCAACGGGCAGCGTATTCTCTGCATCGGCCGTCGCCAGCACAAAATGCTCAGGACGAATCCCCAACCATGCCTTGGATACCGAGGGTAAGGGCTGGCTTAGGGACAACTGCCAATGGTGGTACTGAATCTTCCCTTGGTTGAGGGTCACGGCTAAGAAATTCATTGGCGGTGAGCCAATAAACTCAGCGACAAAGCGATTGGCAGGGCGTTGATACAGGTCGAGGGGGCTGGCAATTTGTTGGATTTGACCTTGGTGCAGCACCACAATGCGATCGCCCATCGTCATCGCTTCCGTTTGATCATGGGTCACATAAATGGTTGTGATGCCCAATTGCCGCTGAAGTTGGACAATTTGAGCGCGGGTTTCGGTGCGCAGCTTGGCATCAAGGTTTGAAAGCGGTTCATCCATCAAAAAGACTTGGGGATTGCGGGCCATGGCTCGTCCGAGGGCCACCCGCTGCTTCTGACCACCCGACAGTTGTTTGGGATAGCGATAGAGCAAGTGACCAATTTGCAACATCGCCGCAATCTGCATCACCCGCTGGTGAATCATGCGTTCGCGGGGAAAAGAGAGTTGCATCCCCTTGGGGAGCGATCGCGTCCAGCGGGTCAGGGTCGCTTCAATGGGGGCGGGTAACAGGCCATTCATTTGCGAGTTGCGGCGCAAGCCAAAGGCCAAGTTGTCATAAACCGTGAGATGGGGATAGAGGGCATAGCTTTGAAAAACCATGGCAATGTCCCGCGCTTTGGGGGGTAAACCATTGACCACGCGATCGCCCACCCAAATTGTGCCCGTGGTTGGTTCATCCAAACCCGCAATCAGCCGCAGCAGGGTACTTTTGCCACACCCCGAAGGCCCCACCAGCACCAAAAACTCGCCCGCACCGACCCTCAGATCAATCCCTTGCAGCACCGTGACATCATGCCCGCGCTGGGGGTCGCGATAGACCTTGGTCAGTTGTTCAAGGCGTACACCGGTCACGATCGCTATCCTAGAGGGGCTAATTGGCTAGAATCCCACACTGAGGCGAATCTGACAAGACACCTAGGCAAGGTGCAGATTCAGTACCGAACGGGGCGCACGGCGGACTCGTGCCCGAATCGTCGGCAGTCCGAGCCGTTGACAGGCTTCGTAGCGATGACACCCCGAAAAGCCATAGTACTGCCCTTCGACTTCAAGGACATCAATGGGTTCCTGCTGGCCAATTTCCGCAATGGAGGCCATCAAGGCTGCGACTTTTGCAGGATCCGTTTGCCGCATCAGGGGACGACGAATGGCATTGAGGGGCAAATCGATCACTCGCATTGACTTATCCAAACTCATTATGACTTTATTTTAGCAAGCGATCTGCAATCGGCCACAAAACGCCCTTGAATAACTTCCTAAGTTTGCAGTAAGACAATAGGGGTCGGCTTTTAGCCGTTGGTTGTGCAGTTTACATGGGTTTTTTATGGGTTTGCAACGTCGTCGCTTCCTCACCCTTGCCGCCGCCGGTATGGGGGCAGCACTTTTTCCCCAAGGATTACAGCTTCTCTATCAACGGGCAGCCCAAGGTGAACTGCTGACCACACGCGGATTTGGCCCCTTGGTGAAGGATCCCAATGGCCTGTTGGATTTGCCGGCAGGCTTTCAGTATCGGGTGTTTTCCAAGCTGGGCGATCGCCTGAGTGATGGTGCCCCCGTCCCGACGCTCCATGATGGCATGGCCGCCTTCCCCGGCCCCGATGGCACGACCATCCTTGTGCGCAACCATGAGATGTATCCGGGGCTACCCCGTGCCTTTCAGGGGGTGGTGGCTCCCAAGGAGCGGATGTATGACCCCATTGCCCCCGGCGGCACCACTACACTCGTGGTGAGTAAAGATCGGCAACTCCTCAAGCATTACGTTTCTTTGGCCGGTACCTCGCGCAATTGTGGTGGCGGCAAAACCCTTTGGGGCAGTTGGATTAGCTGCGAGGAAACCATTTCCACGCCCGAACATCCTGCCAACCGCGGTCCGGTGCAAAAACGCCACGGCTACAACTTTGAAGTACCGATCAGTGCCCAAGGCCCCGTGACGCCAGTTCCCCTCAAGGCAATGGGGCGCTTTCAACATGAGGCGATCGCCATCGACCCGCAAACGCATATCGTCTATCAAACAGAGGATCGCGGCGATAGTCTCTTTTATCGCTTTATTCCCAAGGAACCCACCAACCTTGCTGCTGGCGGCCAACTCCAAGCCTTGAAAATCAAACGCTACCCGAAAATTAACACCGGTCAGGATTTTCCCCTACGCAAACCCTTCGAGGTGGAATGGGTAAATATCACCCAGCCTGACCCTCCCCTAGACACCGTGCGCTATGAGGGCTATGACAAGGGGGCAGCCCAATTTGTACGCGGTGAAGGCCTCTGCTACCACAATGGCGAGTTTTACTTTACAGCCACCAGTGGTGGTGAAAAGCGGCTAGGCCAAATCTGGCGATACCGCCCCGGTCGCACCGCAGCAGATGGTGGCACGATTGAGCTGTTTGTCGAGTCCCCCGGCAAAGAGGTTCTTGATTATCCCGATAACTTGACGATGGCCCCTTGGGGAGATCTCATTTGCTGCGAAGATGGCGACGATGCCATTAATCGCCTCATTGGTATCACCCCCCAAGGAGAGCTATACACCTTTGCGCGCAATGCCCTCAATGATCAAGAACTGGCAGGGGTTTGCTTCTCACCCGACGGCCAAACCATGTTTGTCAATCTCTACCATCCGGGGATGACCTTTGCCATTTGGGGGCCCTGGGATCGGCGGGGTTAATGCCCACAGCAAAAGGGAGCCAAGAATGACCTGACTCCCTCGTTATTTTCCTACTGACTCAACTCAACACTTCAACCCAGTGTCATTGCTGCCTTAGCTCAGCGCCACAGGGGAGCGATCGTAGGTGGCACCAAAGACGGGGTTAATTTTCCCTTGGATTTGGTTCCAGTAGTGGGCTGCCGCCACCGGCATGCCGATTGCTTCTGCCATCCGGGCAAGGAGGGTTTGTTCACGGCTTTTAATCATCACATGATGTGCCATCGCCAAGGAGCGAGCCATTTCGTTAACCGTTGCCGTCACGGGCACAGAAGCCACATTATCGGCCAAGCGAGCAGCGGGAACACCGGCGGGTTGTTTGCCTTTTTGATACTTGACACCCCGATAGGTCATGATTTTTAAGGAGTCTTCCGGTGGATTTGTCGGAGCAGCCACACGATAGGTGCTACCGCGATACTTGGCCACGACATCCGTTGCTTGGCTGTTGATCGCTGGAGGAACGTAGTTGTATTGAACGCCGCGATAAGTAAGAGTCGTCATAATTTTCGCCCCATTTTTATTACAAGGTGGACTGATTGAGGCGCGTTCCTTCGGGATCTGTTGCCCTACTTCCGTCCCTCGCGAAGGTACAACGCTGACAATTAAACTCGGTCTGAAAAGCGTTTACTGATGTCCTGCGAGAGATGAACGATTTATTTCTGTATCTAATTTAACAATTTCTCGACCTTAAAGCAAGCTGTTCATAGAAATTTACAATACTCGGGTCAACACTTCCTTAGGGGTGTCATGGGCTAAGACAACAAAAAAGGCCAACCCAGAGGATTGACCCAATTAGATGATTTTTGAACGTTTATCGAGGAGTGGTTTTAGCCCTCGGCTAGGGGATAGACGCTCACGCGCTTGCGATTTTTGCCATAGCGCTCAAAGGTGACCACACCCGCGATCGTTGCAAAAAGAGTATCGTCACTGCCGCGACCGACATTGACGCCGGGGTGAAACTTTGTCCCCCGCTGCCGTACAAGAATGTGACCGGCCTTAACCACTTCACCGCCAAAGTGCTTGACCCCCAGACGCTGGGCATTGGAGTCACGACCGTTGCGGGTACTACCTGTTCCTTTCTTGTGTGCCATGTTAACCTCCTAGGGATTCACCGTTGAGACGAATCTCGTTGATCATGATGCGGGTCAGTTCTTGGCGATGGCCTTGTTTTTTGCGGGTTTTCTTTTTCGGACGCATTTTATAGACAATCACCTTGGGGCCGCGACGATGCTCCATGACCGTACCAGAGACAACCGCACCACTAACGTAGGGTTGACCGACGTGGACTTGGCTATCGGTTTGCACCAGCAACACCCGTTCTAGATCAATTGTGCCCTCTGGCTCGACGGGGAGCCGCTCCACATCGTAAAAGCGCCCGGCTTCAACGCGCAGTTGCTTGCCACCGGTCTCAATGATTGCGTATGCCATAGAAACTAAAAAACTCCTTGCCGTGCAGGTGAGGGGATGCGTGCCTCTTGCAAAACCTGTTCCGTGCAAACTCAACAATTTTCCATCATAAAATTTATCTCCTGTGGCTGTCAAACCCCTAGCCAACCCAAGGCAGACTGCCGGTTGAACGTTTGCTCAGTTTGGGGCGCTCATCGAGGGAGATGTCCTTAAACATGTCTGGATAGTAAAAAACAATGAGGGTGGTACCCACACAAATGACATCTTCATGGTGGAGGAGGGTGCTGTGCTGAATTGGCAGGCCATTGAGGAGCGTGCCATTGCGACTGTGGTAATCACTAATGAAATAGAGGGGCTGCCCCTTAAAGAGAAAGGCGTTGATGACGGCATGCACTCGCGAGACGTAGGCATCTTTGAGGAGAATACTGCAATCCAGTTGGCGACCAATCGTCCACTGGCGATCGGGACTGAGAATAACTTCCCGTTTCGGCAAACCACGTTCGCGAATGATCAGCCATGCTTTGGGGTAGGTTGGTGCTGACATGGGTGTCTCCCCCCACTCTGGGATGCCCTTAGCCTAGATCGCCTAGATGACAAACGTTGCCCCATCCCCTTGAGCCGCTTGCCAACTACGGGCATCAAAGTATAAATCCTCAAGGGAAATACTGGCCAAGGCATCTTGAAGTTTTTGGTGCAGACGTTGCCAGAGGCTGAGGGTTACCCAATCTGCTGTGCTGTCTTCTGGTTGGGGAGGATGCAAAAACAGGGGGGTCGGCGATTCACCAACGGCAGTGAGGATGTCCCGCAGGGAAATGGCCGCCGGGGGACGAGCCAGTTGATAGCCCCCATAGACGCCTCGCAGCGATCGCACCAAGCCAGCCCGCCGCAATTCAATCAAGAGTTTTTCCAGATAGGGGGCAGGAATCTTTTGCCGCTCAGCAATGGCGCGCACGGAGGCAGGCCCATAGTTGGGTAACAAACTCAAGTCCAATAGAGCCTTGATACTGTAGTGGCCACGGGTGGTGAGGGTCACGCTGCTTTGCCAACGGTGGTAATGTACAGAACCGCTTCTTGCGGGGGAATGCCCAAGAGATCGTTGACCTGATCATCAAAGAAACCGCCAATGCCACTGACCCCTAGCCCCAAAGCGGTGGCAGCCAAATTGATCCGCTGTCCAAGGTGGCCAGCATCCATGTGGAGATAGCGATAAGCCCGTTCCCCATAGCGAGCGATCGCCCGCTCCAGATTGGCGGTATGGAAAATCACCACGGCGGCATCGCGACCGAGGTCTTGATTGAGGCAGAGGAAATGCAACTGCTCTTGAAAGTTCTTGAAGCGAATTTGGCGTAGCTCATGCTCGGCCACAGCATAGTAGTAGCAGCCCTCCTCCAGATCCTTGACCCGCGTCACGGCAATAAAGGTTTCCACCAATGTCGGGTCAAAGAAACTAGGGGCTTCATCTAGGCCTTGATCGCGGTAGTCCTGAGGATGGTAGGCAAAGGTGAGCAGGGCAGCCAGTTGATCCACCTCAATCCCTTGGCCACTGTACTGACGAGTCGAGCGCCGCTGCAGAATGGTTTGCTGGAGAGCGGCTAGATGGGTTTCCCAGTCAATGATGGTTTTGCTGAGACTCACCCGCAGACCAAAGGGAAAGTTGTATTTACTAGCAGGGGGTTCAGTAGGCTCCTTGGCAGGGGGGCTGGGGGTCTCTTTGGCCATGCCGTAGATCATGTCACTATTGGTGAGGGCACTGGCACGATGGTAAGCCTTCAGTAGCTCGCCACTGGCGATCGCCCCATAGTCATAGCAGGTGGCAGAGGCCAACACTGCGGGGAAGGTGGACAAGTTTTCACCCACTTCGAGTAAATTGGCAAGGGCAACCACCGCCAACACTCCCTCCTGTTCTGGATCAAGGTAAAGCAGTTCATTCATTTGGGCATCCACAAAACCACCAATGAAGTGAGCGCGAAAGTCATGGATATTGGCGGCCAGTTCCACATTCCCCAAAAGGTGCCCAATGTCGAGGCAAATGCGGCGATAGGCGCGATCGCCATAACGCCAAGCGGAACGGTAAAAGACGGCTGTCACGATCAGCGCAATGTGCGTCCTTTCTAGCGCTGGATGCCAAAGACAAGCGGCCTGTAGGGCTGACCAAGAATAGCTTTGCCACACCTGCACAAGGGCATGGTCTTTCACTTGGTAGTTATAAATGCCAGCGGGAATGGCGGTGTCGTTGCGAGTGAGGAGATAGATTTCCGCTGGATATAGCCCCCCGGCAGAAGGTGCTGCCCGCATATAAAAGGGCTGATCGGGATAGGGAACCACCCCAGTAATGCCATAGGTACAGTACAACAACCGTGAGAGTCGCTGCCAGTGGGGGTGGGCTGCCCCCTGCTCAGGTTCTAAAAACGGCTTGAGGGAGAAGAACTGACCAAGGGGATAGGTTTTGAAGGGACTGGGCTGGCGACTAAAATCGAGCGGTGCTGCCTGTTGGGCTAAGGTCTCAGGGGCGTACTTGGTGCGTTCGTGGTAATGCTGTGCCAAGGAAAGCGGTTGAAACCCCATTGTGGTGCCTCACCAAGTTAAGAAACCATTAAATAAAATGAACTTCTTCAATAAATCCCCCTACAGTCAAAAAGGTTTAGGTAGAAATACTTAGTCACAGTACAACGCTCTTTATACCATTATGGCCAAATTCAGCAATGAGGAACTATTGGCAGCCTATGCAGCGGGGGAACGAGATTTTCGGGGCAGCGATCTGACGGGTCTGAGCCTTTTTGACACCAATCTCAGCGATGCCGATTTTAGTGACAGTGATCTGGAGAATGCCTATCTGCCCTATTGCCAGTTGAATCGAATTCAAGCGACTGCCACCAATCTACGCCACAGTGAATTAGGGGATGCTCAGTTGTATCAAGCGAACCTTGCGGCAGCGGATCTTGAAGGAGCCAACCTTGTCCGCACCAACCTCCGATCGGCCAATTTGGAACGGGCAAACCTGCAAGGCGCTAATCTTCAGGGGGCGGATCTGCGCTATGCCAATTTGCGACAAGCGAATCTCCAAGGGGCCAACCTGCAACAGGCCAATTTAGAGCAGGCAGATTTAACGGCAGCACAGGTACAGCGGTGTAATTTTTTTCGGGCAACGGGTGTTGATCTGTCGGCTGCGGTGTGCGATCGCACCACAGTTTATCCCGATGGCTATTTTTACCCCTGACTCAGGGTGATGAGGGTGACTGGATTAAGGGGATGGAGGCGGTGGCCTTGACCCAAGGGAACGGAGCGGCTGAGTTGCACGTGTAGCACTTGCGGGCTGATTTGCTGGGTCTGACACCAATGGAGAACTTGGCCTTGGTGTTCAAGGGTGGCGATCGCCAGCACCACCCGGCCGCCAGCTTTCAAGTGTGACCAACAATAGTCAAGATTGGCCAGTAATTGGGCACCACTGCCGCCAATAAACACGCGATCCGGTTGCGGCAAGCCACTGAGGCTCTGGGGAGCCGCCCCTTGAATTGGGATCAGATTGGTCAAACCAAAAGCCTTGCGGTTGCGCTCAATCAGTTGGCAGCCAATCGCCGTTTTCTCGATCCCATAGATGGTGGCTTGGGGGGCAAGGCGGGCGATTTCCACAGCGACACTGCCGGTGCCGGCACCTATATCCCAAACGGTTTCGATAGTGCTGGTGAGGGCAAGTTCCGCCAAGGCCAATACCCGCACTTCCCGCTTCGTCATCAAGCTGGGGCGATCGCCAAAGGTGAAAAATTGATCATCCCCTAAGCCAAAAACGGGCTGTTCCCGAGGGGGTAGGTGCTGGGGTTGACGCAGGAGCACCACCAAATTCAAGGGATGTACTGGCGGCAATTCCGTCACTGGTTGGGCTAAGTCCCACCGCAGAATGGCTTCCCCTGCGCTACCCAAGGCTTGACACACCCACGCCCGATAGGACACAGGCAGGTGCAATGCTTGATATAAGCGGCTAATGGCAGCAATATTAGCCTCACCATCGGTATAGATGGCAATTTTCTCCACCCCCCGCTGCAACAGCGGCACCAACCCGGCTAAATCGCGACCGTGGGCACTGTAGATCACGGCATCCTGCCAAGGGAGCTTGAGGCGACTAAAGGCCAACTGCACCGCACTGAGGTGGGGATGAAATGTCAACTGATCGGGGGTAAAAACTTCAAGGAGCCAGCGTCCCAAGCCGTAAAACAGGGGATCGCCACTGGTGAGAATGACCACTTGGGGGTCGGGGGTTGTTGCCAAGTGGGTTTGAATCGCCTTGAAAGTGGCATGAAAGTCTCGTAGAGACAAGCGGGGGGCGTCTCCATGGGGAATCAACTGAAGATGGCGATCGCTCCCCACCAAGAGCGTCGCTGTGCGAATAATTTCCTGAACTGTTGCCCCCAACCCTGCCAGCCCCTCTAGGCCAATGCCGACTACATGAATCGGGGTCACGCTGACTCCTCACTATCGGCCAACTCCAGTAGGGCATTCACAATCGCTGCCGCCACAGGCGACCCCCCCTTGCGACCGGCAACGCGAATTTGAGGCACGGGCAGTTGGGCAAGGGCTGCTTTTGACTCTACAACATTGACAAAGCCAACGGGGACACCAATGACGCCCGCCGGCGGTACACGGGTTTGTTGCAGGCGATCGCACAGGGCAAGGAGCGCCGTTGGCGCATTCCCAACCACAAACAGGCCATAGGGCCACTGTTGCCAAGCGCGGATCATCCCTGCTTCGCTGCGGGTTTGACTAGGGGCGGTGTGGCTGCCATCGTCGAGGGCGGTAATAATTGGATTCTGAAAGGTACGGCTGACCATGGTTTGAATGCCGACCCTGACCATGGCCACATCGGTAATAATCGGCACACCTGAGCGCAGGGCCTGTGTGATGTGGGCGATCGCCCCCGGCGAAATCTCCAGCAGGTTCTTAAACTCAAAATCTGCTGTGCTGTGGATAATTCGCCGCAAAATCGCATAGCTTGGGGCATCAAAAGGGTGAGGACCGATCTCGCGATCAATGATGGCAAAACTGGCTTGGGCAATGGGATGCAGCAGAGACACAGGACTTCTGATAGGATAGTAGAACTGCCTAAACGTGGAGAGATGGCCGAGTGGTCGAAGGCGCAGCACTGGAAATGCTGTGTGGGGCAACTCACCGAGGGTTCGAATCCCTCTCTCTCCGTCCTATTGTTATCTTGCCACTACAGGGGGTATCCTTTGCGGCAACCAAGGGAGAGGTGGCTGCCCTAAAATAGAAAACATAGAGAATACTCCCAACGCAGTTAGGGGTTCTTAAGTGCTTAATTTCTAACCCCCTTGAGGATTCTTTACTATGCGTTTCTCCTCAATCCCTTGGATAGTAATTGCCAGTATGCTGCCTGCTGTACCTGTCTTTGCTAATTCCGCTGCCATTGGCACGATTCAAGTTAGCCCCGAGTTGCGATCGGCACTGCAATCAGCCCCCGATCCTGCGGCAAACCCCAATGCTGTCCAACCTGCGAGTAATATGGCAGAGATTGAAAACAGCCTAGAGATTTCGCCTGTGCCTACTCGCCCCGATCCAAAGGTGTACAGGCAGTTTGAAGAGCCGCGTAATAATCGCGGTCTTGGCTTCAAAGTGGGCATCTAGGGATCCAAGGCAGCACTTTTGGCCGCGTGCAGTTGGCCATTGTGTTGATCGAGTAGAGCTTGAGCGGCAAGGGCGTCCAGTCCTGTCCAGTACATGAGCAGAGCACGCTTCACTTGGTAGCCACTGCGTTCGAGAAGGTCTGCTGCTGCTGCGCGATCAATTCCCGTGAGATCCGTAAGAATCCGCAGGGCACGATCCAAAAGCTTACGGTTGCTGACGGCTACATCCACCATGCGGTTGCCATAGACTTTGCCCAACTGCACCATCACCCCCGTGGAAATGATATTCAATGCCATCTTTGTGGCAGTACCGGCTTTCAAACGGGTGGATCCGGCAAGGAGTTCAGGCCCCACCAACAGGCGAATGTCAATGTCGGCAGCCCGCTGTAGCTGATCCGAGGGAACACAGGCCATAAAGACCGTAAGTGCCCCTACTGCTTGCGCTGCATCCAGTGCCCCATGGACATAGGGAGTGGTTCCGCCAGCGGTAATCCCAATCAAGACATCTTGGGCAGTGATCTGGCGATCGCCCACCACGGCGGCGCCATCTTCGTAGCGATCCTCAAGGCCTTCAGAACTGCGCACAAGGGCAGCCTCACCGCCAGCCAGAATGCCTTGAACCAAATGGGGCGGTGTACAAAACGTGGGCGGACATTCGGCAGCATCCAAAACCCCCAAGCGACCACTGGTGCCGGCACCAATGTAGAAGAGGCGTCCCCCTTGGCGAAGGCGGGCTGCTGTGGCGGTAATGGTTTGGGCTAAGGCCTCGCGGGCTTGGGCGATCGCCCGCAGCGTCTGGGCATCTTCCTGATTAAAAAGATCAACTAGTTCCAAGGGAGTGAGCTGATCCAGATTTTGGCTGGCGGGATTGATCTGCTCCGTCAAGAGATGACCACGACTAGGGAGTTCTTGGAAATCTGTCATGGCCGCGCTGAAATTTCTGCCATTTCAATCACAGTGCCGTCGTAGTCCTTAACAAGGAAATTGAGGGGGCGATCGCTGCGCATTTTGTAGCGCAACTGCCGCCGCTGAATCCGCAGCAATAGGAGCTCGAGGCACTCACGGTCAAAGCAGACATGGCGCTGACGGTTGCGTTCCCCCTTGCTGGCACCACTAATGACATGCAGTTGCGTATTTTTCTTGAGTTGGTACCACAACCCATCCCTAGGGCTGGGGCGCTTGGGGCTGCTGTAGCTCAAGGCCGAGGGCACATAGAGCGGATCCATCGAAGCCACGCCAAGGGTTTGCTCATAGTTGTAGTAGTAGTGCAGCGGTACATGAGCGATCGGCAAATGCAACTCCTGCTCGTAGAACTGCCGCGCGTGCTCTAGATCCGAAACCATGATCGTATAGACTTTGGGGGCACTGGACAAAAAGAGCCACATTGCCCCTGCGTAGCCCATCAGCAGCATGATCATGATCCCCTGGGTGGAGAATACCCCATCCCAGAGACCATCCAGCCAAGCAAATAAAGGAGGAGTCAACAACATGCCAATGTTCTAGGGAAAGCTCCTTTTATTCTAGTGACTATCCTAGTCAACAGACCCAGCAATAGTTTATTCATTGATAAAAATATATTCTTGACGTTGCTGAGACTGGGATTTGCCAAGGGCTGTAGGGGTGTGGGGCTAGGTTATAATCCCTTAATCTGTAAATAATGTTCTCTTAAACACGAGTTTCCCCTAGAACTGTCGTTGTGAGCTATGCCCCTCAGCGCATTTCGCCAGACGAGTGTTTACCAAAAGACAACACCCCAGTCCCCTGCAACATTCCAAATTCCACTTATTTGTGTTTGCGGTTGCTTCTTAGGCATTTGTTTCTTAGTGTTCAGTGGACTTGGCCAACAGTGGGATATTGCTTTGTCCGAGATTGTCCGAACCGTTTTACCGCGTGAGTTTGCTCCTGTTGCAAAATTGTCCTATTTTTCGGGCAATGCCCCCGTTGCTGGCAGTTTGGTGTTTATTTCCCTCGTGATTTTAGGGAGACATCGCCGCTGGCGCGAGGTGAGGGCGATCGCGTTCTCGACGCTGTTCATCCTGATTCTCATTGATCGGGTGCTCAAACCGTTCTTTGATGTCGCTCGACCCGATAATCCACTGGTCTTGCACTTGAGCGGGCATAGTTTTCCCAGTGGGCATGCAGCAGGGAATCTTCTGCTGTACTTCCTCTGGAGCTATTTCCTTTCTAAGAAGCGACCAACCTTGAGAGGATTGAGCTATGGAGTCGCGATCGCCCTGATGATTTTAATGGGCATCAGCTCTGTTTATGTAGGTGCCCACTGGGTGAGTGATGTATTAGCAGGCTACTGTGTGGGCGATGCGATTTACTTAGTAACGGTGCGATACCTCGAACGCTCCTAGATGTTTGGTTATTTGCTAGGAGCGGCCCAACCTATTCATCTGCAAAGATGTAGTCGTAGAGTTCTTCGGGCTTAGGCTCAGGACTTTCCTCGGCAAAGGCCACAGCATCATCAACAATTGCCTGTACTTTTTGCTCAATGGCACGCAGGTCTTCGCTAGTGGCCAATTCCTGCTCCACGAGGTAGGCACCCAGCTTTTTGATCGGATCGCGCTTCAGCCAAAATTCTTTCTCTTCTTTGGAGCGCAGTTCATCGGGATCGGCAAGGGAGTGCCCCCGGAAACGGTAGGTCAACGCTTCAATGAGGGTGGGGCCTTCTCCGGCACGGGCACGGGCGATCGCCGCCTCAGCCACTGTACGCACCGCCAGCACATCCATGCCATCCACTTCTTCACCTACCATGCCAAAGACCTTGGCCTTCTTGTAGATTTCTGTTTCGGAACTGGCACGCTCATGGGCCATACCGATCGCCCACTTGTTATTTTCTACAATGAAAAGAATAGGTAATTTCCAGAGTGCCGCCATATTCAAGCACTCAAAGAACTGGCCATTATTGCTGGCACCATCGCCAAAGAAACAGGCGGTGACCTGATCGGCTTTGGCATCGCCCATCACCTGACGGCGGTACATCGTCTGAAATGCTGCCCCCGTTGCGACTGGAATCCCCTCAGCGACAAAGGCAAAGCCCCCCAAGAGATTATGCTTGGCAGAAAAGAGGTGCATTGAGCCGCCCCGGCCTTTGCTACACCCCGTTGCCTTGCCAAAGAGTTCAGCCATCACTTCACGGGCAGGAACACCGGCGCTCAGGGCATGAACGTGATCGCGATAGGTACTGCAGACGTAATCATCGGGACGCATCGCCTTGATCACACCTGTAGAGACTGCCTCTTGACCGTTGTAGAGGTGGACAAAGCCAAACATCCGCCCTCGGTAGTACATTTCGGCACACTTATCTTCAAAGGTGCGCCCCAGTACCATATCTTCATAGAGCATTAACCCCTGCTCACGGGTAATCGTGGTTTGGGGAATGGACAAAGAGGGCAGACTACGCTCTTGAACCATAGTAGGCAGTGATCAACCTAGGGTAAACGCCGTACCAACAGGGCAAGCCGCCGTTGGCATCACACTATTGTACTCAAATTACAGCCCTTTTCTTAAATATGGGAGTGACAAGGGAATGCCAGCCTCTGCTAATCACAGTAAATGAGTATTCCTGCCCCCTGCTGGTTTGCTAAAAAGAGAAGCAGGATAGATGTGGGCAGCAGCCATTGCCTCTGGGTCAAAACGTTTTGCTAGGGTCGTTTGCAGACCGTGCCATGCAGTTTCTAGGATGCAACTGGGTAAGTCTCCTTCCTCTGCAGCTGCGATGAGCGCTTCAAGGTCTGTTGGCGGTTCATTGTCGGGAATGGCGATTAAAATTGCAGCAATACTCATTCAGAAGTCCCCAGTAAACTTGATCGAGGTAATCAGCAACTAACTTCCCAGAAGGAAGGCAACGAGGAACAAGCCATAGAGCAGACCAAACTTCAGGGCATTGAGAATTTGACCAAAGAGAGTTTGCCGCAGTTTCCAGCGATCGCTATAGAACAAGGCACTAATCACTTCAGCAATAATTGCTACGATGCTCGAGGCCACAATATCTAAATAGCCCAATTGACCTGCACTCGAGGAAATGGCCAAGCCCAAGAACACCCCAAAAAGAAAGGCAATAGTCAGTGTCGCTAGCCGTCGCCACGGATTTTTTAACTGCTCCTGAATCCCAGCGCCTAGACGATCAAGCAGGGTATTAAGACGGGTTTGCTGCATATACTCAGGACGGGAAAAGGTTGCTAGGGTGGGCAGAGAGTGAATGCTTGCCAGTATATGTTAAGTCGTGTTGCCGATGCGGTCTATTGGTTAAATCGCTACATTGAGCGGGCAGAGAATATTGCTCGTTTTGTTGATGTCAACTTGAACATGCTGCTGGATCTGCCCACGAGTCTTTCAGGTCAATGGGATCCCCTAGTGCTAACAACGGGGGATTTGTCCTTTTTTCAGGAACACTATGGCACGGCCACGGCTGAAAATGTGATTCAGTTCCTCACCTTTGACACCACCTATGCCAACTCGATCATCTCCTGTCTGCGGGCGGCACGGGAGAATGCCACATCCATTCGCGAGGTGATTTCCTCAGAAATGTGGCAGCAGGTGAATGCCTTCTATACGATGGTGCGGGAGGCGGCTAAAGCCCCGGATCAATTGGAGATTGCCAGCTTTTTGGAGCAAGTGAAACAGGCCAGTCACCTTTTTGCCGGCGTGATGGATAGTACGATGAGCCACAATGAAGCGTGGCACTTTGGTCAAATGGGGCGGCTACTGGAGCGAGCCGATAAAACCTCGCGGATTCTTGATGTGAAATACTATCTGCTGTTGCCCTCAGTGGAAGATGTGGGCACACCCATTGATGAATTGGGTTGGATTGCGCTCCTCAAGTCCGCCAGTGCCTATGAGATGTATCGTAAACGGGGTTCGCATCGGATTACACCCGCAGGGGTCGCAGAGTTTTTGATTCTCGATGCCGAGTTTCCCCGCGCGATCCGCTTTTGTCTGTTGCAGGTGGAAAAATCCCTCTACAAAATTACAGGAACGCCCTTAGGGAGCTGGCACCAGCCCGTGGAACGCCAACTGGGACGCCTGCGATCGCAACTGGACTATTTGACGATTGATGAAATTATTGGCCAAGGCATGCACGAGTTCCTCGATCACTTGCAGCAGCAAATGAATGAGGTGGATACGCAAATTTTTCAAACGTTCTTTACCCTAGAGCCTGTGAAAGCCCGCTAGCGTGACAATTGAATTGGGGTATTGCCTAGGGTTGACGGTGGGCTTGGTGCTGCTTGAGGTATTGGCGCCCATTTTGAATCACCGCTAGCATTTCCTTGAATTGGCGTTCCATTTCCGCAAGGGTGCGATCGGCATAGGCATCCGCTTCCTGTTGCCGCTCTTGACATTCATGGCGGGTCACTTGGCGCAGATGGGCTAGTTCTTTTTCTGTGTTTTGCCGTAGCAGATTGATTTCCTCGATCGCGCGCTGGCGCATAAACTCCACCTCTTGCTGCACCTGCTGGCGAATTTTCTGGGCTTCGAGTTCTGCCTGCTGGCGAATCCGCAGTTCATCGGCAATTTGGGCAGCCCGTTGCTCTGCGGCACGGATAATTTCTTGGGCGCGGTGCTGGGCCTGTTTAATGATCTCATCCCGCTGATTGAGAATCCGCTGCGCTGTCTTCAATGATTCGGGGATCGCCTGTTCAATGTGGGTAAGCTGATTCAGGATCTGCTCTTCATCAATGAGTTTGCGGCCGGTCAGCGGGATCTTCGTCCCTTCGAGAATTAGGAGTTCTTCCAGCTTTTCCAATTGTTGCAGGAGTTGCAGCGGTACGGAAGGGACATCAAGCGCTTCATTTACTCCAGTGGTCGTTGAGATGGGATCGGCGTTTGAGTAAAGCATGCTTCTAAATCCTTTGCAACAGTGGCTGGTACTAGATGACGAACATTACCGCCAAATCGGGCAATTTCTTTTACTAAGCTACTACTTAAGAAACTATACTCATTGGACGTGGTGAGGAACACGGTCTCAATCTCTGGCCAGAGGCTTTTATTGGTGTGGGACATCTGCAGCTCGTATTCAAAGTCCGACAGAACCCGTAGCCCCCGCAGGAGAACTGTTGCTTGTTGCGATCGCGCGTACTCAACGGTCAGGCCATCAAAGGTATCCACCCGCACATTTTTTAAGTGAACGGTAGCCGCCTCTACTTGTTTGATCCGTTGGCTGACGCTAAAGAGGGCTTTTTTTTGTGGGTTGTGGGCGATCGCTACAATCACTTCGCTAAAGAGACGAGCACCCCGCTCAATAATGTCCAAGTGCCCAAGGGTAATGGGATCAAAGCTTCCGGGATAGACAGCCAGCATAGACAACTTAATGAGACAGTTAACAGCCAATGCCTAAAACATCATCCCTGATTTCTAGGGACAGTGCATGCCCTACCTGATAAAGGTCAGCAAGTCAATCAGCTGTTGAAGGAGGGTAAAGGCCAAGGCTGTAGATTTATGGTAGTTGACAGTAGATGTAGTCTGGGATACCTAATTTGGGTTCAATATAAACGAATGTAAACTATTGCTTAAAATTTGCAGCTTTATATAGCAGTTATTCTAAAGAATGATAAATAACGGCTGCTTGTATCAATAAATACTTGACAATTCAAATTCTTAGCTTTAAGAATGAATAGTATATCTCATGCAACTGTAGTTATATCTTTTCTTTAACTGTAGGCAGTTGTCAACTGCATCTGCAGGGAACCCTAAAATCTTGATTTCTGTCTTAAGATTCAACAATTGAAGCTTAACTCTTCCGCCACTAAACCCAATGTTGTTTCCTGATGGTAATCCTAAGGGGGATGTTCTATGAATTTTTCTCCAGTAACTCGTTACAAGCTCCGAAACCTCTTAGCGGAGCATCCTGCAGTTCAGTTCCATAGGGGTAATGACTCGAACGGGCAAGAATACCTAGACCGCTACATTAATTTAGATAACTTAACATACCCACAGCTTAACAAATTAGAATTTCTAATTGAATTACATGAAAAAATAAAACAGAGTGAGCCTAATCAAACACTGCAGCTGCAATACATTGAACAGAAAATTTTTGACCTCATTGGCCTCCAGCTCCCTGTCTCTGCCAACACCTTGGCGGTTTTGACGTCCTTCTTTAGCCAATTTGCTCAAACAAAAGAAACAAAAAATAGACCGCCTCTGGCTTCCGCGAACCCTGAAGCCCTAACCCTTGCTGATTACTATGGGTACTGCCAGCAAATCACGGAAGTGGCAGCGCGCTACCTTGGCAAAATGATTGTCACTAACTATTGGTTATTGACACGACCCCGTGAAAGTTGGTTGGCGCAAATTCAAGTGGAGCAGTTCCATAACCGCCAATTTACTGCCACCGACAGATTGTTAACGAATCATGAAGCAGAAACGCTGCAACAGTGGATTCACGATTTCATACAGCATTGCTGCCGCATCCTGCCAGACCTACCACAGATCCTATTGGCTGCGAGGGTGCCTTCCCACCTGCTCTGCAGTCTGGTTCATTAATGCTTAAAATTAAATTGCCTGAATTATTCCCGAAAGAGTTCAAAGGGTTTTAGGAGTCCTTGCAACACCAAGGGCAACTTCTCCCTTAACTCGTGGGGATCGCTATAGATGAGGCGCTGAGAACTGGGAACTTCAATAGGCAGACATGCCCGCTGGCTGGGGTGCTCCTGCTGAATAACAAGGAGTTGATTGCGGCGTTTACTGGCTAGGGCATAGCCCAGTTCGAGGGCAACCATTACATGCAACTGTTCATTGCCACTGCCATCTGCAATAAATATTAATGAGCGCCGCAATTGGGTAATGACCGGACTTTCAAGGTGTAAAGGAGCATTTGCCAAGCGTGGGCTTTCGACCAGTTCCAAGGGGAAGCGACTAGGGGTATTGGTCACAAATGCTTTGAGGGCGGTGCGAATCTCGTCACTACTGGGGCTATCGGCGGGACTGAAAAAGAGGGTCGGTTCCAAGTAACTCAGGCGATCGCTCTTGATGAAATAGATTTCATGACTGAGAACATCAATGTTGGCGATCGTATAGCTGCCGCTCCCCTCAATATAAAATTCCACGGTTTCCCCAAGGCGATAGCGTTGAAACCACTCCGAACGCTGCACCGTTTCTAAGTCATCGAGAAAATCTGCCCGCAGTGCCGTTTTCAGCAAGCTACTTTTGTTGAGCCGTAGATCGTGGGGACGTTGCTCGATGTGTTCGAGGGGTTCATACTGCGGTAGGTACCATGCCCGCAGCGCAATAATCGCCATTCAATTATTCCACCTAGGTACTGCCAATTATGTTAGAGCATAAATACAGTCCTTTTCTGGGGTACACAGATGAGCACTGACTGAGCGTATTCCATCCGTGTGAAAAGGGCTGTAAATTAAGTCCTACTGGCATAGGAGACAGCCAATGACAGCAAAATTATTGCTGGTGGATGATGAGCCGGGGGTGCGCGAGGCGGTAACGGCCTATTTAGAGGACAGTGGCTTTGAGGTGACAGCAGTGGCCAATGGTCAAGCGGCTCTGGAGTATCTAGAAACCAATGTACCCGACCTGATTATTACGGATATTATGATGCCGCAGATGGATGGCTATGCCTTTTTGGAAACAGTGCGCCAACAACCCCATCTCAACCATATTCCCGTTATCTTCCTCACAGCGCGGGGCATGAAGCGCGATCGCATCCAAGGCTATGATGCTGGCTGTGATGCCTACCTAGCCAAACCCTTTGACCCCGATGAACTGGTGGCCATTATCAAAAATCTGCTGCGGCGGCAAGCGGCTGCTCGCGATGAGGGAGAACCCAATCTGGCCAATTTAGCTCAACAAATTGCCGAACTGCGGGCAATGCTCGTCCAACAGGGCAAACGCAATCCCACGGCTCCCCCAATTCAACTGGATCTCACCCCCCGCGAAGCCAGTGTGCTGCAACTGGTGGTCAAGGGTCTGATGAATAAGGAAATTGCCAGCCAACTGAATACCAGTGTTCGCAATATTGAAAAGTATGTCAGTCGCCTCTTTGTGAAAACCGGTACCAGTAGCCGCACAGAACTCGTGCGCTTTGCCCTTGAACATGGCTTGGCTGATTAGGTTTAGAGAGAGGGATCATTTTGCCAGAACCAGTCGGCAATGCGGGGTTTGGCTTTTTCCGTTGCTGTGGGATTGAGGAGGATAATGGCTTGGCGGAGGTTGGGGGCCAGCCGTCGCTGTACCCGTTGGGGAATGCCATCGCCAAAATAAACATGACCCCGCCCCGTCAGCACCACAATCAGGCGATCGGGATGCCGCTGATGCTGTTTAGCAATGACTTTGGCCATCGTTTCATCCCAAAGGACTTGAGCTTGGTAAAAGAAGTCAAAATTCATCCTGTGGCTCATCCCTTGATGGGCAGCAACAAAAATCTCCTGCAGGCGATCGCGATAGGCAGTGTTGCTCAAGTCAATATCTGCTAGGGGTGGAATATAGCGAAAATCATCTTCCCCTAAGCTCTCTAGACCTTGGCGTGCCACTTGGCGGGTGACTTCGGTGGGCGTATTCAGGGCAATCAGGGGAATCTGCTGCTCCTTGGCAAAGCGAAAAATCGGTGCATACAGCGACCAAGGGAAGCCCCAGCGCTGGGCATATTGGGTTTGCTCCAGCAATTCCATCTCGGTAATTTCACCGCCAATGTAGGCATCGAGGGCGGCTTGAAAGGGACGCTGAATCATTTCAAGGGCGATCGCTAGGGGGCGACCCCGCCGTTGCAATTCCTGCAAAATTTGCAGTTGTGCCTGATGATCGGCCACGCTATCGTGGGTTTCACCCAAATAGAGGATGTGCTTTTGCTGCCAGTCGGCATAGGCTCTTTGCAGGGGGACGGATTCACTGCCCCGCCAGACCTGCTGCGCTTTCACACTGTGGGTTCCCGCGACCAAAAGGGCGATCGCTAAAGTAAAAGCTAAAGGCTGCCAAGCAGGGGAGGATCGCCACTGGCGCAACCGCTGTCCAAGGGGGGATGCCAAACGATAAAATATCTGCCAAGATCGAGATAGAGTCGTTGACGGTATGGTGACGACAATTATCTTCTGCGCGTTCCCCATTGGGTTCAACCCTGTTATCCAACGCTGAAACAACTATGCAATCTCCCTATCCACTTGAACTCAGTGACCCCGCTGCCAGTGACGTCGGTTCCACTCATCCTGAACTGAATGGTAACGCACTGGTGAAATCGGAGACGACCTCTACAGAATTGGCCAAGGCGGAAGTTCGCTTGAGTGACCCCCGTGCCGAAGCGCTGCGGCAAATGTTGGAACGCCATCGCGGTACGCGGCAGTTGATTATTCTCCAAGATTTTCCTGACCCCGATGCCCTCTCTTCGGCATGGACCTATAAACTCATTGCTGAGCAGTTTGAGATTCAGTGCGATATTGCCTACGCCGGTGCCCTGAGCCATCAGGAGAATATCACCCTAGTGCGGCTGACGGGGATGCCCCTTGTGCGCTGGGCCGTGCAAGGTACGAAAAATAAAGATCAGCGGGATTGTACCTGTTACCAAGGCTACGTTCTCATTGACAACCAAGGCACCACCAGTCAATTGCTGCCCATGGTACAGGAGGCAGGCCTGCCGGCGATCGCCATCATTGATCACCACAGTCTCCAAGAAGCCATTCAAGCCGAGTTTACAGACATTCGACCCACGACCCGCGCCACGGCTACCATCTTTACCCAATACCTGCAAGCGGGGCTACTCACCCTCGACAGTAGCAACCCAGTTCACGTGAAATGTGCCACGGCTCTGATGCATGGCCTGCGCTCTGACACCGATTGCCTCAAACAAGCCAAAGAAGAGGACTTTCTCGCAGCCGCCTTCCTGAGTCGTTTTATTGATTATCAACTGCTGAACACCATTTTGCAGTCCCACCGCTCGAAGCAGGTGATGGATGTGATCGAGCGATCGCTGAAAAACCGCTCCATTCACAACAATTTCTCAATTTCTGGCGTGGGCTATATCCGCTACGAAGACCGCGATGCCATTCCCCAAGCGGCGGATTTCCTTGTGACTGAAGAGAACGTCCACACTGCCGTTGTCTATGGCCTTGTCCACGACGAAGACGAAGAGGTGGAACTGATTATCGGTTCGCTGCGCACAACAAAAATTACCCTTGACCCCGACGAATTTATCAAAGAGGCCTTTGGTAAGGATCGCCAAGGACGCTTCTTTGGTGGGGGTCGCTCCCAAGCCGGCGGTTTTGAAATTCCCGTGGGCTTCTTGTCGGGTCTCAATGAGAATCCAGAATACGCTAAACTCAAGTGGAGCGTTTACGATACGCAGATTAAGCAGAAGCTCCTCCACCTCGTCAATCCGAAGAACAATGTCCTCCACGGTACGGAGTAAGGCACTGTTCGTAGTAATCAAGTTTTAGGTCTTTATGACGGAGCTAACAGTCCTTTTTTTCCGCCACGGAATCGCGGTCGAACGGGAAGTGTTTGAAGGCAGTGATAGCGATCGCCCCCTGACGGCCAAAGGCGAAAAGAAAACTCACCAAGTGGCACGGCGATTATTGGATTTGGGTATCGAGGCAGAACTGATTCTCTCCTCCCCACTGGTGCGGGCACGGCAAACGGCAGAAATTCTCCTTGAAGTGGGGGTTGCCCCCGATCTGATGATTTCTGACCTGTTGGCTCCAAGCGGTCGTTTGCTAGATTGGCTCCATTGGCTAAATCACTGGCGTCAAGACCATGAGGGTGCCCTGATTGCCGTGGGTCATGAACCCAATCTCAGTCACTGGACCGAACTGCTCATCTGTGGTAAAGCCTTGGGACACCTCCAGCTCAAGAAAGCCGGCATTATTGGCCTGCTGATTCCAGAAACCGATCCCCTTGGTAATAGTCAACTTTTTTGGCTGACGCCTCCCAAGTTTTTACTTAATGGCAGTGGCCTTGCCTGACTACAGGTGTCCATTCCGATGCTTCGACCCTCTCGCCACTGCTCTCCCTAAAGCGACAAAATAGAAGTACAGCCTGCCACAGGATAGAATCGTGAATTCTGAGTCGGAAATTACGGAGCATTTACCGCCCGATGTTCTCAGTTGGCTGTATGCCTATCAGCGGGAGCATCAATTTACTAGCCTTGAAGCGGCAATTGTTGACATTGTCTGCAAGTTTTATATTCAAGCGGAGCATTTGCCTGAACGGGTGGCGGATCTAGAGCGACGGGTGAATGCCCTCAGCCGTGAAGTGATTCATCTGCGCCAACAACTGCCCGAAAACTACGATCGCCTACGGGAACAGTTGGCAGCGGTGCGCCTGAGTCATTCGGGCATTCTCCACAATTTGCGCGATCGCGTGGAGGCCTTAGAGTCCGAGGTGTTTCCCGGTCGCCCTAGCGCTGCTGACGTAGAGGCTGATAGTTGAGGAGTTCCTCCAAGGTTGCCAGCAAATCCACTTTCACAAATGTGATTTGATCCTCAGCATTGAGGCCAAATTGCCAAGCCACATTGACGCTAAAAAGGGGGAGTGTAACTTTACCCACAAGGCGGTAGCGACGTTCTGTGCCCTCTGTGCTTAGTAGTTCTCCTTTAAGGGGTTCTGCCCGCATACCCACGGCTTCAAGGTGGAGATAATGGGCGATCGCCCCGCGGCCAATGACAGCATCCTCAAAGGGCGGATAGAGAACTCCCGCCTCAGCAAACAGGGCGGCCACATCTTCGTAGCGTTCCTCATTGAGGGCAGCAAAATAGGCGATCAGCGTCGGTTCATCAATGCCGAGAACAGGACTTCCTTGAACAAGATGGGTCATGGTTGCAGTTCCTCAGTGGTTTGAATCGAGACAAAAAAAGGGAGCGAGCTGCCCCCTTGCGTAACCCATGGCATCTCAATTAGACGGCAAGTGGATCCACACCCATGGCGACCACTGCATTCCGCAGGACAGTAATCTGCTGACCAAAGTCAAGGGCTTTGATGGCTGCAAACACGCGATCGGCATCGCGGCTGAGGGTATAACCGGGGGGCACAGGTACCACAAACCCCTGTTTCATCAGTTCTGCCAGTTGATACCAGAAGGCGAGCTTGGTGTTGGGGCTAAAGACACCGTAGGCACGGGTGAGAGGGGTGTCCACATTGGTCACCAAGTCGCGCATGAATTGAAGTTGATCATCAAAACTGAGTGCTTTGACCTGATTGAGCAGCCCTTCCGCCAGTTGTAGGCGAGCCGTACCGGGGGCGGCGGCTGTAATCGAACGACCCGTTTCTGTGTAGATAAACCACAGGAGTCCCAACTTGTCATCCACGCTCAGGCAGTTAAAGAGAGTGGTTACCTCTTGAACCGCTGTGGCTAGGGTGGTGGGATTGAAACGCGTATCGGTGGTGTAGGTCATATCGCTTCAGAGATGTTAAATGTCTAGTCTGTCGCTAGGGTTATCTCTGCCTCCTAGTCAACAGTATGTTACATATCTTCATAAAAAGCAACACAAGTTTATAAATACCGACAATAAATCTATCTTATATGTTAATCAAATAGAATAAACTCAATACATTGTAGAGGGCTAAACCCAGGGACATGTCCTAGTTAATCCCGCTGTTGCCCTCTTGCGCAAAAAAGCAGTTAGCAACCTCCATGGCGGGTTGTTACAAATGTTAAGATTGCATCGGTTTTGGCAGGAACACTGCTGTGGCTCGACCAACCCTCTACGTAGCAATCACCAATCATGGCTTTGGTCATGTGGCGCGGACAACGGCGCTGGTGAATGCCATTCGCCGCCAAGTGCCTGATCTCTTGCCACTGATCGTGACGGCAGCTCCCTATTGGTTGTTGCAGGCGAATCTGGAGGGGGAGTTTATTCATCGTCCCCGTGCCCTTGATCTGGGGGTCGTGCAAGCCGATAGTTTGCAAATGGATTTGCCCGCAACCCGTGCCAAGCTCTTGGAACTTCAGGCGGCAGCCCCTGAGTTGATCCACGCCGAGGCAGATTTTATTCAGCAAAATCGGGCACAGTTGGTGCTAGCGGATATTCCCCCTTTGGCGGTGGCGATCGCCCATGCAGCGGGGGTGCCCTGTTGGATGGTTAGTAACTTTGGCTGGGATTTTATCTATCGCTCCTTTGGCGATGACTTTAGCGAGATTGCGGATTGGGTGAGTAATCTTTATAGCGGGTGCGATCGCTTGTTTCAACTGCCCTTTGCTGAACCCCTCAATGCTTTTCCCCACAAAGAACCCGTGGGACTGACGGGAGCCGAACCGCGTTTTGAACCAGAGGAGTTGCGGCAGCGCCTTGGCCTCACCACTCCCCGCGATCGCACGGTTTTGTTGACCTTTGGCGGGTTGAGCCTGCAGGCCATTCCCTATGAAGCCCTCAAGGACTTTCCCGATTGGCAGTTTCTCACCTTCGATGGGGCTGCACCAGAGGATCTGCCAAACCTACTGAAGCTCTGTGGCCGTCAACTCCGCCCGCTGGATGTGATGCCTCTCTGTGGTCGAGTCGTGTCCAAGCCCGGCTATGGCACCTACGCGGAGGCCTGTCGTTTGGGGGTACCGGTGGCAACGATTCGTCGTGATGATTTTGCCGAGGGGCCAATTTTAGTGGCCGGATTGCAGGCTCATCACTACCATCAGATCCTCAGTCATGAAGAATTTTTTGGTGGCCACTGGCACTTTTTGGCAGCGGAACCTCAGCCGCCTTTAGACCCCACACCGCTTGATCTTGATGGCAATTCTAAGATCGCTACCGCTGTTGCTTATTATTTGAATCAACACAATTCCTATTCGTAGCAATTGCCGTGGGTATCTTTGGATGGCAAACAGCCTCGCTTTTAAAAAAGGCTTGGCAGCTTTATCAGCAACAGCACTGGCGCAGGGCACAGCAGTTGGCTCGTCAAGTCATTGAACGTTCCCCGCAGCCAGAGGCCTACTATTTGTTGGGGGTGATTGCCGAGGAACGGGGGCAACCCCTTGGGGCGCAAGCGGCCTATGAACAGGCGATCGCCCTTGATCCGTGGCATGCTGCTGCCCACTATCGGCTGGCGATTGTTCTCCACGATCTGCTGTCGCAACCGGCCGCTGCTGTACCCCACTATCAACGCGCCCTTGAGGTGCAGCCAGAGTGGGTGGAAGCCCACAGCAACCTAGGGAATGCCTATTTGGACTTAGGGGAGATTGAGCGGGCGATCGCCTGCTATCAAAAAGCCCTTTCCCTGAATCCGGACTTACCGACGACCCTGTATAACTTGGGACTGTGTCTGCACTCCCAAGGCAAACTTACAGAGGCCAGTGCCTGCTATGAACAGTCGCTGTATCTTAAACCCGGTCAAGCGGATGTCCACAACAATCTGGGCAGCGTTTATCTCGAACTCAAGAACTACAGGGCAGCGATTCGTCAATTTCAAGCTGCCCTCAGCGCCAATCCAGAACTATTGGCAGCGCACTACAATCTGGGCTATGCCCTCCATTTACAGGGCAACCTTGCAGCGGCCCGCGATCGCTATCAAGAGGTCTTGCTGCGGGAAAATAAACATCCACAGGCACTCCTGCAACTGGGGCAAATTTGCCTCAGCGAAGCGGATTTTACGGGAGCCATCCGCTACTACCAACGCTGTCTTGACCTCAACCCTTGCAACGGTTCTGCCCAAGCGGGCTTGGCCACAGCGCTTCTGGAAACAGGAAACCCAGAGGCGGCCCTCCACCACTTTCGCCAAGCCGTTGCCCTAGACCCCAATGGGGCGGATGTGCGCCTCAACTTTGCCCTTGTCCTGCTCATGCTAGGACATTTTCAAGAGGGATGGGAGGAATACGAATGGCGCTGGCAACAACCCACGGGCGGATTACGCACCTATGCGCAACCCCGTTGGCAAGGTCAATCCCTAGAGGGGAAAACCCTCTTTGTCTATAGTGAGCAGGGGCTAGGGGATTGCATTCAGTTTGTGCGCTTACTGCCCTTGATGGCGCGGCGTGCCCAACGGCTCATTTTTGCTGCCTATCCGCCCTTGGTGCGCCTGTGTCAAACACTGCCGGGGATTGAAGTGATAAGCACCGAGGAGACGCCTCCCCCCTTTGATTGCCATACCCCCCTGCTGAGTCTGCCGCGCTACTTAGGCATTGATAAAGACCACTTTCCTAAGTTCAAGCCCTATTTCCCTTTGCCCGCCCACCCACCCCACAGTATCTTTAATATCTCTAAACCTCGGATCGGTCTGGTTTGGGCCAGCCATAGTCAAACACGCACAACGGCGCAGCGGTCTTGTCCCCTTGAGTATTTCCTACCCCTGCTGCGGGAATTTGAGGTGCAATGGTATAGCCTGCAAAAGGAGCGATCGCCAGCGGAAGCTGAACAGTTACAGGAGGTGGGGGTGATTGATTGCCAGCCCTATATGGGGGATTTTCTGGATACGGCGCTTTTGATCCAGCAGTTGGATGCTGTGGTAACAATTGATACGGCTGTGGCACACTTGGCGGGTGCCCTAGGGAAGCCCCTGTGGATCCTGTTGCCCTTTGTGGCGGATTGGCGGTGGCTCTGGCAGCGATCGCGATCGCCTTGGTATCCTTCGGCGCAGTTAATTCGCCAGCCCCAGCGGGGTGATTGGCAAGGGGCGATCGCCCAATTGCGGACTGCGCTTCAATCCCACTATCGGATGCTCAGCAATGGGATACCCAATTGAGCAGAAATTAGTGATTGCAGTGGCCTCCAGTGCCCTCTTTGATTTGGGGGAGGCGGATGATGTCTTTCGCAATGAGGGGACCGAAAAGTACCGCCAATTTCAGCGGGAAAGGAAATACGATGTCTTGCCGAAGGGGGTGGCATTTCCCTTTATTCGCCGCTTCTTAAATCTCAACCGTGCCTATCCCGAACAAGAGCCCGTGGAGGTCGTGCTTCTTTCGAGAAACGATCCCGATACCGGTCAGCGGGTCTTCTATTCAATTCAGCACTACGGTCTGAACATTACCCGCGCCGCATTTTTGGGCGGCAAATCCCCCCATCCCTACATTCCTGCCTTTAATGTGTCCCTATTTCTCTCGGCAAATGCCAAGGACGTGCAGCAGGCGATCGCGGCTGGGTATCCAGCGGGCATGGTGATTCGATCGCCCATTACCGATCAGGAAGAGGATGCCGAGTTGCGCATTGCCTTTGACTTTGATGGTGTGCTAGCGGATGATGAAGCGGAAGCCGTCTTTCGCCAAGGGGATCTCGAGCAATTTCAAGCCCATGAACTGCAAAAGGCCAACATTCCCCACAACCCAGGCCCCCTGAGTGACCTGTTTAGAAAACTGGCAGCCTTTCAACAGTTAGAGATGGCCAAAGAACAGCAGGATGCCAGCTATCGGCGGCTGTTACGGATTGCGATTGTGACGGCACGCAATATCCTTGCTAGTGAACGGGTGGTAACTACCCTCAATAGTTGGGGCGTCATGCCGGATGAAACCTTTTTCCTTGGCGGTATGGAGAAGGTACGGGTTCTCAAGCAACTCAAACCGCATATTTTCTTTGATGATCAACTGACTCATCTAGAATCAGCAGCGGGTTCGATTCCCTCAGTGCATGTCCCCTTTGGCGTGCGCAACTGTGACATTTGTGGCATTTATTATGGGCAGACCTGACGCCCATTCATCTGAACAATGGAAACATCTAGCTCGCGATCATCAAGTTCAAGTTTGCCACTGGCAGTAACAACGCCGCCCACCCTAAGAACGCCATTGCGCAGGGCAGGTTTGCAGGCATCCGGTAGATCGAGCTTGTAGCGTTGGTTATTGGCCTCAATTAAGACTTCATCATCATCAACAACCGCCGTAATTTGACCCGTAAGCGTGGCGGGCACCTCCTTACCAGCACGGCTGGCGATCGCTCCTGTGATCAACATTCCTGCCACTCCTAATGCCAATACCAACCAACGCAATCCCATGGCACAAATCCTCAAGTAGAAGGTTTCCCAATAATTTGACTTTGACGAGCGATCGCCCCCAAGAGTTCAATTAAGTTTTCTCTGCCGACGGATCTATTCAAATTTCCTAAAGTCTGATTTTGGCGTTGAATCCCTCGGAGTCTCTCTATAGGAGGCTTTGAGTATTTTTAGTAGCTTTGTAGAAAATAATTTGACACCCCTCGCAGGGGATCCCTCGGAACAGGGGGCTGCAATCCGCTCAGGGAGAGGCTATATTAAAGATGCGCTTGCTTTCCTTCGCGGAAGTAAAATAAATGAAAATTGGTAAAGTACGCTAAAAATAAGCACAAAAAAAGGTCAGTGTCGTTGCCACCGACCCTTGAATAGATGAAGACGAGTTAAGTTTCTAGGAGTTTATTCCTCATTAACGGGGAACAACGGCAGGCTGCACTTGGATGCCCCATGAACTGAGCGTGCCTACATTACAGCCACCTTGCCGTCCAATCGCCCCAATTTGAATCGTGTGATTCCCCCGCTCCCAATTGCCACCAATGGGCAAAAAGGCTGAACGGTTGGGGCCAAGGAACTCCGTTTCGACCCGCTGTCCCTGACGATTGGTGGTGAAATATTTCACTTCCGAGCAGTGGGTAGCAGGCGCAGTGACTTGGAGGGCATAATCCCAATACGGACTTTCAGAGCGGAAGTTGTAACGCGCCATTTGATCGCAAACTTGGCCACTGCTGTTGCAGTTGACGATAATCGGTGGGTTTGCCTGTGCTGCTGTAGTAGCAACCACAACACCTGAAACCACAATACTGCTTAGGGTGATCAACCGATGGGTGAAGGAGTGGAGAGACATTGGAGGCTCCTATGGAGTGGATACCCCAATTATTGATGGCAATCCTGTCGCCGCCTGAGACCTCAATCACTGATGGGTTGAGAGATTGATCACCGGAAAGTAACTGTTGCTTCCTCGCAGGAAATGGAAAAACTGCTAGGCCATTTCACGCACACGGGGCTGGCCATCCACAATCTCACCAATGAGGATGACATCGGCCACGTTGACAAACAGGCCATTTTCGACAACGCCAGGGATGTTGTTCATCGTTTTCTCTAGTTCGGCGGGGTTAGAAATGTCATCAAATTTGACATCAAGGACAAGGTTGCCTTGATCTGTCACCACTGGGCCATCTTTTTTCACCCCCATGCGCAGTTCAGGCTGCCCCCCAAGAGCTTGCAGGGCACGAGTGACGGGAGCCACGGCAAAGGGTAACACTTCCACGGGCACAGGGAAAGTGGAACCCAATTTCTGCACCAGTTTGCTGCTGTCCACCACGACCAAGAACTGATCCGCAAGGGAGTCAACAATTTTTTCACGGGTATGAGCTGCCCCACCCCCCTTGATCAGGTTTTTGGCGGGATCCACTTCATCGGCACCGTCAATGGCAATGTCTAATTTCTCCACATCATCGAGGGTGACTAGGGGAATGCCATACTTTTTAGCAAGGACAGAGGCCTGAAACGAGGTGGGCACACCAGCGATGTTGCTCAGTTCTCCGTTGCGCAAGCGATCGCCCAAAAATTGGATGACAAAGGCGGTGGTTGACCCAGTGCCCAAGCCGACAATCATTCCAGACTGCACGCGATCGGCAGCAGCTTTGGCAACAGCCTGCTTCATTTGCTTGACTGCATCATCACTCATGGGCGAATTCCCTCATTTTTTCCAAAAGCACCATACCACAGCGGCCGCCCTTTACAGCCCTTTTCAGAGAGTCGGAACCTAGGCCTCAGGCTGCCAGTCCTTGGAAATGAGTTGCAGGTGACGTTGCAAACAACGATAATGCTAGTGATTAAGTGAGGGTATCTCAGGGATGGCGATCGCGCGCGCAAGGAAAAAATGGCAGTGGTTCTCCCTGTTGGGCGCAGCAGCAACCGTTTGGGCACAGACGGGACTGGCGGCTGAACAAATTAGCCTTGTGTATCCGCCCTTTGGCACCTTCAACATCCAAGTGAGTGACCTTGCCAGCTTTGCCAAAACGGGTAATACCAGCCCAGAGCTAGGGTTTTTAATTCGGTTGCTCCCCAATGATCAACAGCCAAACCTGCGGGAGAGCTTAACCACCCGTATGGACCTAGCACCCACAACCGTTAGCCAGTTTGTCAACAGCCCCATCGGTCAAGCCTTTCTGGAGCGTATTGGCCAAGTCATTCGTGCAGATAATGATGTCAATGGTGGCCCAGCCCTTGGGGAAGCCCTGAAAACCGCCGCCAGTTCCCCCGCAGGCATTACCCTACTCTCAGTACTACAGGCCTTTCCCGGCAAGAGTGTTAAAGTCAATGGTGAACTCGGTCTGAAGGCAGTGGGTGCCTTTACCCGTGCCGTGAATCAAGAACAACGGGCGCAAGACTTTATCGAACGCTTGGCGCAACTCCAACCAAGAACGCCACTGCCTGCCAGTAGCCTTAATCCTGCCCAAAAAGGACCCTTCCAGTGGCAAAAGCAAAAAATTGAATTTACTAATCCCAATCGCACCACAGGCTCCATTCCCGCAGATCTCTATGTCCCCACAGGAATTACGGCGCCGGCCCCTCTCATTGTCATTTCCCACGGTTTAGCCTCAGACCGCACGACATTTGCCTACTTAGCAGAGCACTTGGCTAGTTATGGCCTAGCGGTTTTAGCAGTCACTCACCCCGGTTCCGATGCCAGCCGAATTAATAGTTTTCTCTCCGGGGCACCCCTCGACTACGAGAACTTGCCAAAGGATTGGGCACAGCGCCCCCTTGACTTGAAATTGGGGGTAGATGCTGTAGCGGCGTTAGTTCAGAAAAATCCAGCCCTGAAAATTGACACCAATAATGTGGGGCTATTTGGCCACTCCATGGGGGGCTTTACCGTACTGGCAGCGGCTGGGGGTACCGTTGACTGGAATGCAGTGAAACAACGCTGTCTAGCAGCCGCTAGGGATCTCTTTATCTTTAATATCTCAGTGCCCCTGCAATGTCGTAGTCTCGGTCTTGCCGATGGGCCCTCTACACTGGCGGATCCACGGGTCAAGTCTGTGATTGCTGTCAATCCAGTGAGTAGTATTCTCATTGGTGAACGGGGCATGGCCAATATCAAGGTGCCGACGCTGATTATTTCCAGTAGCAAGGATGTCTTTGCGCCCCCGTTAGAGGAGCAGATCTGGCCTTTTACATGGTTGCAGGCGCAGCCCAAGTATCTTGCCATGCTCGTGCCCGGTACCCACTTCTCAGCAGTGGGGGTCAGTGAAGCGGGAGTATTACCGGTTCCCAATGATCTCATTGGCCCGAACCCACAGTTGGCACAGCCCTTCTTTAAGGGGGTAAGCACTGCCTTCTTTGGTGTCTTTAATCAACAAAATGAGCAGTTGCGTCCCTTCTTGAGTCAAACCTTTGTCAATCAGGTGACCCAGCCCACTTTTCAAGCCTATTGGCTGGATCGCATCAATCCCCAGCAGTTGCAGGAGGTGCTCGCGGGGCGCATTGGCACTCAACCACGAAGATAAAGTGCCCCAGAAATCAGTGTGAGGGCGATCGCCCCCCCATAAACAATGAGAATTCCCCCCTGCCAACTGGGTGGTAAGGGAGCGAGAAGTAATGCCACGGCCATAATCTGGCTAACGGTTTTGGCTTTGCCCCAAAGGTTTGCCCCCTGAATTTGAGATTGCTGCACCCGCCAACTGGCAATCCCGAGTTCCCGAAAGAGGATCAACGCCACTGACCATGCGGGCACCTCTCCCCATTCAATGCACAGCAACAGGGGCACCAAGATTAGCAACTTATCCACGAGCGGATCCAGCACTTTGCCCAAATCCGTGACCTGATTAAAACGGCGGGCAATGTAGCCATCCAGCCAATCCGTCAGGGCTGCCACCAAAAATAAACCCACCCCCCACCAGCGATAGACCACTCCATGATTGAAGGAGAGCAAGCCTAGGATCACTGGCACAATCAACAGGCGAGCAAGGGTAATCGTAGTGGCGAGGTTCACAGGCATAGCACTCATGCAAAAGAAAACCCCCTCACGCAGAGGGAGTTCATTATCTTTTATCGCAGTCAGTGCTTAGTACAACTGGAGCGACTTCAACTGCTTATCGAACATGTGGATAGTGTCCACAAAGCGCGCTGTCTTCGACTGGGTGGAAATGACCAGAGATTGGGTACGGGCACCCCCCCTAAAGAAACGCACCCCTTTCATGAGTATACCGGGGGTAATTCCACAGGCAGCAAAGAGAACGGTTTCGCCGGAGGCCAATTCCTCCGCTTCATAGACCTTGTCGGGATCAGTGATGCCGGCTTTTTTGAGTTCTTCGAGGTTGCCTTCGCGGGTGCGATTCGCCCATTCCTTGGTCATGACCACAGCGGGATCATAGACCAGTTGCCCTTGGAAGTGCCCCCCTAAGGCGCGCATGGCAGCAGCAGAAATCACCCCTTCCGGCGCAGCACCAATTCCCATCAGGGCATGAATGTTGGTTCCCGAAAAGGCACAGCAGAGCGCTGCCGAGACATCGCCATCGGAGATCAGTTGGACGCGGGCACCCGCATCGCGAATTTCTTGAATCAAGTCATTGTGGCGATCGCGCTTCATTACCACCACCACTAACTCATCAATGGCGCGGTCAAGGCATTCCGAGAGAATTTTCAGGTTTTCTGTCGCCGAGTTGCGAATGTCCACTTTACCCTTAGCAGCGGGGGGCGCCGCCAATTTCTTCATATAAAAGTCGGGAGCCGCAAACAACCCCCCTTTTTCCGAAATGGCCAGCACAGCCATCGATCCCGGTTGGCCATAGGCGCAGAGATTGGTCCCTTCACAGGGGTCAACGGCAATGTCAATTTCAATGAGTTCTTCGGGGTTACAGTATTGGGCAGCATCGGGACGGGTGCAGATACCCACTTCTTCGCCAATGTAGAGCATGGGGGCTTCATCCCGTTCCCCTTCGCCAATCACAATACGACCGCGCATATGGATTTGATTCATGCGGTTGCGCATGGCATCCACGGCGACCTGATCGGCCATGTGTTTGTCGCCCTTGCCCATCCACCGCGCTGAGGCGATCGCCGCCTGCTCAACAACTTCAATAATCTCTAAGCCAATGACGTTATCCACACAACCCTCCTAACTGCACAAGTTGATCCCGCAGAGGTTTCCTATCTGAGCTTACAGAACTTTGGGATCTAGAAAATAATTTCTCGTTGCAAATTATTTGCTCCTACCGCCAAGGGGTTGTCGGATATCCTTTGGCCGTGGAAAAGACGCTCAAGGACTAGGGGGTAGTCAAAAAGAGCAGTTGCTCTGGGGGCAGATGGTCAAGGTAATAGCCCTCTTGAGCCAGCACGATCAACAGACGCAGGCCACAATCGGGATACAGGTGCAGATCTGCCCAAGGAATGGCCACTTCTAGGCAGATGCCCAAGGCATAGCGGGCATGGCTGGGTCGCTCTTTCCACTGGTAGTTGGCGATCGCCTCCTTGAAGGCAATCTGTTGCTTTTCAAAGTCAATCACCAATTGATGGTGGTACAGGTAGTTGAGGGGGGCTTCGTCGGGGCAATCTCGCAGATCAGAGAGGGGGCTATTGTACGTCACCATGTTGGGGTAGTACCAGCAAAAGTGCAGGGTGCTGATGTCATTCCCAAAGGGCTGTTTCTGGTTCGGAGCATCAAGACGCAGATAGATATTTAGGTGATCCACCCCATACCAGAGGCGACTGATCAGCGTTTGGCGGTGCATCGTCCCGCGGCTGCCACCGATTTGAATCCGGCCAGCAAAGTTCCAGTCCTGCTCATCACCGCGCCCATCAATCTCAGGGTGAATAAAGCCTTGGGGCGGGTAGGTATCCTTGGCTTCGTGGACTTCTAAGGGATCATTGAGAACCTCAGGAATTGGCTCCCCCAATGCTGTGTAGAGCGCCATCAAATGCTCACGGAAAAGCTGATCAAACATGGCATCGTGGTTCGAGGAGTGGCCTTCACCAAACCACCAAAACCAGTCAGAGCCTTCAGCCGCCAAAAGAGCTTGCCATGCTGCCGGATTCTTCGTTTCAGTGGCTTCGGGGTGGCGTTCAAGGGTTTGGCGGGCAGCCCCTAGATAGTCCCAAGCTTTGTTTTTTACCGGATCGCCAATCCATGTACAGAAATTGCCATCAATCCAAGAGCCGCTGTGGAGAGCAGAACCCGAAATCACCGCACGTGGGGGATATTGTTGCAGATACTGCGCCACAGAAACACAGGCAAAGTGCTCGTTCTCGCTCAGGCCTTGGTAAAGCCTTTCTAAGAAGGGCAGGCCGTCGCGGGGATAGTACTCCCAGCAGTTTTCACCATCGAGGGCAATGGTCACAAGCCATGGTTGTGCCAAACTGGATTGGCCAGTCCCTTCATAGGCAATGAGTTGCTGGCGAATACCCTCAAGCTGCTTGAGCAGATCCGCTGCCGCTGCTTCGGGAGCCATGGCACTGTAGGTAAAGCCAATCAAATCCGAGAGGCGGTGATCGCGAAAGACAATGTTGAGATCCCCTTTGGCCGTGGTCAGGCGGTAGGGTTGGTAAAGAACATTGGCCTGTTGGACAACCCCCGCTTCGTTGCGGTGAAAATAGGTTCCCGTTGTCCAGCCCAAGATTGCTTCATCGGAGCAAATCCACTCAAATCCCTGCTCGACAATGGGTTCAAGAATGGCTGGACTTACGGATTGCTCTGACGGCCACAGTCCGCGGGGCGATCGCCCAAAGAATTGTTCATAAAGAACTCGCGCCCGCCGCAAATGCCGAGGAACATCTTCGGGATATTGAAACCGCTGTTGGGGCAGGGCAATGTTGGGAACCGCTACTTTGGCGGCATCGGTATCCACCAAGAGGGGCAAAATCGGGTGGGTATAGGGGGTTGTGGTGACTTCAATTTGACCCGCCTCTTGAAGGGCGCGATGCTGGGGAATGATTTGGCCAAGAATTTCCCGCTGTTTGGCAATGATCCGCTGGCGATCGCTGAGGCTAAAATCCCGCCCTTGGGACAACCATTGGGCAATCTCTGGCTCCTCCCAGTAGAGGGGATCGATCCAAGCTAAATTGTGCCACGCCAACAGATCCCCATAGTCTTGGGGCTGCCAGTGTTGCCAACACCAAGTTTTCCCCTGGGTTTGCCGCTGCTCGTAGAGTTCGCGATAGCGGGGATGGGGGTCAATCATCGTGCGGTGGTGGGCATCAAAGAAATGCTCAATGATAAACCAGCGCTGCTGATCGGTGAGCTGCTCCACCGGGGTCAGTGTGGCTGTCAGATAGGGATCAAGGGCCGTACCGTTGACATAATCCTGAATTTGCAGCAACAGGGAGGGGACAAGGTTGACGGTTTGCTTGAGGCGGGGATATTTGGCGAGGACTAAGATCAGATCTAAGTAGTCCTTCGTGCCGTGGAGCCGTACCCAAGGGAGCAGGTATTGACCGGTGCGACAACTTTTGTAGAGGGGTTGGTGCTGGTGCCAAATGAAGGCAACGTGCAAGGGATAGGCCACAACCAATTTGCCTCCATGACTTAGGACAGACGCTTTCTCCAGTATTTCAGAGGAGTTTGGTGTGGTACCACTTTGTTACACAACATCTCAAACGCCGCAAGAATCTTAATACCCAATCAGGGGGTTCCCTCTCTCGTCCATATCGCCCGATCGGCAGTGGGCTTCCCGTGAATTGGAGAACTGGGGCTAGTGATCAGGCAATCCTGTGGTGCGTTGGGAAGAACAACCTAGTTAGGATAAAAGAGCCATTGGGAAAGGTTTGATGATCCTAGGCAGGAAGCCACAACCATCATCCCTCAGGAAAGCGCCTATCAGGATGAATTGATGGAGGGCGATCGCCAAGGAATGGTCCCCAAAGATTTGGATCGCCTTTGGCAAATTTTGCTGGCTGCTCAAACTAGGTCTTTCATCAAGACTTGCCCTCGGTGCGACGGGCAATTATCTTAGGGGTGACGAGTTTGCAAAGGTCTCAATGAAAGCCCAAGTGTTCCGAGGGGTGAATCAACTCAGCTACGAGGACATTCCCATCCCTGAGATTGCTGCCGATGAAGTGCTAGTGCGGGTCAGGGTGGTTGGGTTGTGCCAATCGGACATCAAAAAAATTCGCTATCCCCTCTATGAGCCGCCTCGTATTTTTGGCCATGAAACGGCGGGTGAAATTGCGGCGGTGGGTGAGGCCGTGACGGGTTGGCAGGTGGGTCAGCGGGTGGTGGTCATGCACCATATTCCCTGTATGCACTGCGCCTACTGCTTGAATGAAAACTATTCAATGTGCCATGTGTATAAAACCGTTACAACCACGGCGGGGTTTATTCCCAGTGGTGGGGGCTTTGCCGAGTATGTGAAAGTACCGGGGCACATTGTGCAGCATGGCGGTCTGATTCCGATTCCCGATGAGATTAGCGATGAAGAAGCCAGCTTCGTTGAACCCACCAACTGTTGTCTGAAGGCAGTCAAGAAGGCGGGCATTACTGCCGGTCAAACAGTGCTGATCACTGGGGCAGGGCCTATTGGCCTGATGTTTATTATGTTGGTGAATCTCTTTGGGGCACGGGCGATCGCCACCGATCTACTGCCCTCCCGAATCGCCAAAGCCAAAGAAGTGGGCGCCGCTGCCGCTTTTGATGCCCGCGATCCCGATCTCAGTGCCAAGGTGCAAGCCCTGACCCATGGCTTGGGGGTGGATGTCAGTCTTTTAGCGGTTCCCAGTGAAAAAGCCTTTTTCCAAGCCCTAGAGTGTACGCGCAAGGGGGGCAAAATTCTCTTCTTTGCCGAGTTTCCCGATGAAGTGGAAATTCCCCTCAATCCCAACATTCTCTATCGCCGTGAGATTGATCTCATGGGCAGCTACAGTTCCTCCTACCGCTTACAGTCGCTTGCCTGCGACATTATCTTTAACCGCCGCATTGATGTCAAAGCCCTGATCAGCGATCGCTATCCCCTATCAAAGCTGACTGAAGCGGTGGAGCAGGCAGTACAGCCGACGCCGGAAACCTATAAAATCCTCATTTATCCAGAATCCTAATGCACGCCCTATCAATTCCCACGTGGATGGTGCATATTTCCAGTGTGCTGGAGTGGATGGCAGCCATTTGGTTTGTGGCACAACTGGATCGCCGCTGTCCGCAGCAGGGATGGCGGTGGTTGGCGTGGGCAATGCTACCAGCGTTGGTGAGTGCCATGTGTGCCTGTACGTGGCATTACTTCGATAATGCAGTGACACTGGCTTGGTTGGTGGATCTGCAAGCGCTGCTCACGTTCATTGGCAACTGTACCCTCTGTGGTGCAGCAGCATGGCTGTGGTGGCGATCGCAAAGCGCACTGTAGCTGCCCTCTTGAAGTAAAGCTTAACAAGATTGATTGAAATTGGCAGTGCTCAAGGACTTCCAGTATCCTGTAATCAGGTTCCCTGCAATAGGGTGTGACAAATGCAACAGTCCAATACTGAACTTTGACGTAGAACAAGGAGGAACGCTTGCCCGTCAGTCTAGCCCTAAACGCCTAAACCTCTGTGGAGGCTGCGATGGAAAGTAGTGCCGAACTCACCGCCTTGTTCGTCATCACCGTTGTCCTAGGCATTGGTGCCCAAGTGACTGCCCATTGGTTACGGCTGCCGAGTATTGTCCTGTTGTTACTGGCGGGTATTCTTTCAGGCCCCAGTGGCTTGGGGCTAGTCCATCCGGAAGTTTTAGGCGAAGGCCTAGAGGTGTTAGTGCCCCTGTGTGTGGCCTTGATTCTCTTTGAGGGGGGCTTGAGCTTAGACCTGAGCCGCGCTGACCAAGATATTACGGGTAGCCTCTGGAAGTTAGTGACGCTGGGGGGATTGGTGACGTTTGTGGCTGGCGCCATGGCTGCCCATTGGATTGGCGAATTTCCGTGGCAACTGGCTTTTCTCTATGCCTCCCTCGTGGTGGTGACCGGGCCTACGGTTGTTGGACCGCTGCTGCGGCAAGTGGGGGTAGAGCACAAGCTAGCGGTCATCCTCGAAGGGGAAGGGGTACTGATTGACCCCATTGGTGCCATTTTGGCGGTGATGGTGCTGAACGTAGTTCTCAATCAAGACCTCGGCATGGGGGCGATCGCCCTCGGGATTATTCAGCGCTTGGCAGTGGGGGTCTTGATTGGTGGTATTGGTGGCTGGTGTCTCAATCGCTTCCTGCACCGCGCTTGGTTTTTGGCGGAAGATTTGCGGAACCTGTTGGTGCTGGCAGTGCTGTGGGGGCTATTTTGGCTCTCGGATCAACTGGTGAGCGAATCCGGCTTGATGATGGCGGTGGTGCTTGGCTTGGTACTGCGCTGGTCGGATGTGCCGGGGGGGCGGCTACTGCGGCGTTTTAAGGGGCAACTGAGTACGCTCTCGATCTCGGTCTTGTTTGTGCTGCTGGCTGCGGATCTCTCGATCGCTGGTCTATTGGAGCTAGGTTGGTCGGGGGTGTTCACGGTGTTGTGCTTAATGTTCCTGATTCGTCCCCTCGGCGTTGTCCTATGTACATGGGGCAGTGATCTCAGTTGGCAACAAAAAGCCTTCCTCAGTTGGATTGCGCCGCGGGGAATTGTTGCGGCTTCAGTGGCTTCGCTATTTTCGATTACCCTCACCAATGCGGGAATTAGTGGGGGGGATGCCATTAAAGGACAAGTGTTCCTGACGATTTTGATGACGGTTTTCGGCCAAGGCCTAACGGCGCGCTGGGTGGCAACCCAACTGAATGTGCGTGCCCAAGGGGCTTCAGGGGTGATGATTGCTGGCTGTACGCCCTTGGGTCGTTTGTTGGCGCGGATCTTGCGCGATCGCGGCGAAGAGGTGGTGATGATTGACACCGATCCTGAGGCCGTTGAACAAGCCCGCCGTGAACACCTACCCGTCTATCTCAGTAGTGCCCTTGACCTGAATATTTTGCAGGAGGCCGGCATTACTCAATTGGGCACCTATCTGGCTGTGACTAGTAATACTGAGGTGAATGCGGTGCTGGCACAGCGCGTCCTCGAAGAATTTCACCCGCCACGGGTCTTGGCCGCCCTTGAGGTAGAGGATTGTCCCCTAGGTCTGAGTCCAGCCTTTGCTCGGCAACTGTCCATCAAAAAATGGAACCAATATATCAACACTGAGGCGGTTCGTTTGGGGGAACTGGTGATTGAGGAGGAGCGATCGCAATTGCAACGCCAGCACCTTGACGCCTTGATCCGCTCTGGGAAAGTGCTTCCCCTGCTTGTGGAACGGCCAGAGGGATTGCGGGTGGTGCGAGCCAATGAAGAGTGGCAAGTGGGCGATCGCCTGATTTACCTGCTCCACAGCCCCAAACCCCATACCCTACCCGCCGCCTTAATTTCGGGCTGGCAAATGAATACCCAAGTAGAATCGGTTCTTGTCCCCAGTGAAACCCCTACGCCCAAGGGAACCTAATCTCCGGCACTGCGTCCATAGGCATCAGCAGAGTCAACGATTGACGTGTTTTCCCAATCAAAATTGCTGAGGGGTATCCAAAACCCTCTCAGATAACTTGAATACCCTCTTACTTGGAGAGATTTGCTATGCAAAGCCTCGCACAGCGCAGCTTGGCTGTTTTGAGCTGCGGTTTAATGAGTTCTGGTACCCTTGCCCTTGTAGCGGCTGTTCCGGTCCAAGCCCAATCCCGTTTTACCGATACCCAAGGCATCTGGGCACAGGCCTGTATTGACCACCTTGCCAGTCGCAACATTATCAGCGGCTATCCCGATGGCACCTTTCGCCCCTTTGCCCCCGTCACTCGGGCTGAATATGCGGCCATGCTGGGGAAGGCGTTTCCCAATGCCCCAGTGGTGCGTACCCCCAGTACGTTTAACGATGTCCCCAGCACATTTTGGGCAGCGAGTGCGATTCAAAATGCCACCCGTACCGGCTTCTTGAGTGGTTACCCCGGCAATGTTTTTCAGCCCAATCAAAATATTCCGCGTGTTCAGGCGATCGTGGCCTTGGCCAGTGGCTTGCAATATCCCACACCGCCTTCTGTGGAGGGGGTCTTAGCCCAGTTCAATGATGCGGCGGCAATTCCCGCCTATGGACGTGCCGGTGTGGCCGCTGCCACCGCTAAACAAGTGGTGGTGAACTATCCCAATGTGCAGTTCTTTGCGCCGAACCAACTGGCTACCCGTGCCGATATTGCGGCTTTCCTTTGTCAAGCAACCCGTGCCCCCGCTGCCCAAGCGCTGGTTCCCAGCCAGTACATTGCTGGTGCAGCCACCGCTTCCCCGTCACCCCTTGCTCTACCCGCCGGTCAGCAAATTCCGGCTCGCTTCCCCGATGCAGAGCGGATTGTCGTCAGTCCCAATGAAACCGTGGCGATTCGCTTGGTGACGGCGGCGGATGTGCGCGATGGCCAAGGGCGGGTTGTCATTCCCCTAGGCAGTGAAGTTTTTGGTCAGATTCAGCCGGCCCAAGGGGGGGCGCAATTTGTCGCCAACACGGTGGTGATCAATAACCGACAGCTGCCGATCGCCGCCAATTCCCAAGTCATTCGTACGATTCGCGATGCCCGTGATCCCAACATTGGCAATATTTTCCGTAATGCGGCCATTGGTTCGGCGGTGGCTGCGGGGATTTCTGGCTTGGCGGGAGACCGCAGGATTACGCCCCTGAAGGTTCTCACAGGAACCCTGACCGGTACAGCCATTGAAACCAACCAAGGACGGCCTGCTACCTCCATTATTCGCGATACGCTGATTGGTGCCGCTTTGGCCACGGGTGCTTCTGCAGTGATTGGCGATCGCAAGATTACGCCCGAAAAAGTGATTACCGGTGCAGCCGCCGGTGCCACCATTGGTGGTGCGATTGATCCAGCCGTGCAGCGACTAGTGGTGATTGATGCCAATACGGATTTGGGCTTGACCCTGACTCAACCCTTTACTGTCTCGCAATAGAGACTAGGCACGCGCTAACCCCAGCGATCGCGCGCAGTCCTCGACAGCCTTGGCCACTGCCGGTGCCACCCGTGGATCAAACACTGAGGGGATAATATAGGCTGAGTGCAGTTCCGAGGGACTGACCAAGGCCGCGATCGCTGCTGCCGCCGCGAGGAACATCTCCTCCGTCATGCGGGGTGCCCGACAAGCAAGGGTACCCTTAAACACCCCCGGAAAAGCGAGCACATTGTTGATTTGATTGGGATAGTCACTGCGGCCAGTGGCCACCACCGCCACATGGTCATAAATGAGTTCGGGTTGGATTTCCGGAACAGGATTGGCCATTGCAAAAACAATCGCTTTTGGGGCCATGCGCTGCACCATTTCCAATGTCAGGACGCCGGGGGCACTCAAGCCAATAAAGACATCGGCACCCTCTAGAGCATCAGCCAGCGTTCCTGTTTCAGCGACGGCAAATTCCTGCTGTGCTGGTGTTTGTGCTTTGTCTTTTGAGAGGATGCCTTGGCGGTTGCAGAGGGTTAGATAGTGGGCGCCGGCTTTGCGCAGGAGCCTGGCCACGGCGATGCCGGCTGCCCCCGCACCGTTAATGACAATGCGCACCGTATCTAAGGATTTAGCCACTAGTTGCAGGGCATTTTTAAGGGCGGCAAGGGTGACAATGGCCGTGCCGTGCTGGTCATCGTGAAACACAGGGATATCCAATTCCGCTTGCAGACGGGCTTCGATTTCAAAGCAGCGGGGGGCGCTAATATCCTCTAGATTGATACCACCAAAGACGGGGGCGATGTGCTTCACGGTGGCAACAATTTCATCCACCTCCTGCGTGCTCAAGCAGATGGGAAAGGCGTCCAGATCGGCAAATTCCTGAAAGAGCATAGCCTTGCCCTCCATCACCGGTAGAGCAGCCTCTGGGCCGATATTGCCCAATCCCAAGACCGCACTGCCATCACTGACAATGGCCACCGTATGGCTTTTAATCGTCAGTTTGTGCACCAATTGAGGATCGTCAGCGATCGCCTGGGACACCCGACCGACGCCCGGTGTATAGGCCATCGCCAGATCGTCGTATTCCTGAAGGGGATGCTTGCTTCTAACGGTGATTTTGCCGCCCTCATGGAGCCGAAAGGTGCGATCGCTCACCTCTAGCACCGTGGCTTGGGTGTCAGATTTCACAGCATTGACAATGGCCGCAGCATGATCGCGGCTGGCAGCCACCACCACCAGTTCCCGTAGGATTTTATTAGCGGTTTTCTCGATCAGGGTGATGGAACCCACTTGCCCCTGTTGCCCACCAATGATCTGGAGAACGGTTCCCAATTCCGTTGGATCTAAGGAAGTCTTCAATCGCAGCGTCAGACTATAGGCAGGCGTCGGGGTCAGCTTAATCATTCAGACTTAACCAAAAGTTAACGGCAAAAGGTACCGTCTGATGATAGCACCTCTGCCTAGCTTCCGGTTTGGGTGGCAATGGGCAGGGACTCGGCTTTGCAGGCGGCCAAAATGGCGCGATCGCTAGCACTAATACGACGCAAACTATAGAAACTGGGTAAATCAATTTCTGCTTGGTAGGGTTCCTCCTCATAGGTGGGTAGAACCGTCACCTGCAACTGGCGATCCCCCACGGTACCCCGAAAACAATCAAAGGAGGAATTGGGCATGTAAAACGCCCCATAGACCTTCTGATCTTTGACTTCAAAGACAATATAGCTATGACCCACCTGTTGGGGTTGGGGCGACTCGCCAAGGAGATACAGGCCATTGACCAATGGAGATTGATTTTGTCGTGCCAAGAGCGGTTGAGCGATCGCCAGCCCATTGGTGAAACCAAGGGTAACAACTCCCAATACAACTGAAAGTGACCAACCCAAACGTGCCAACGAAATCATTCTATTTCCCTACCTGAAACGCGAAGTGGCCTAAACCAGCGTTTTGAAGCGTCAACCGTAGCGAAGGGCGGTGTCGTTACGCTGATACTTTGATCCTGACAGGTGAATAGCCGTTTTTCGTTGGAACTATGCCAGTAGTGGCACAGGCACAAATTGACCCCTAAAGAGGATAGCCCTTGCTAGCGTTCCCATTTAGTCCACTGCCTTGAAGGGAAGGGAGTTTATACCATTATTTGCTGAGCAGTAGAAGATGGCAGATTGTTTGAGTTCGCTGGATGAACAGAGTTCAAGCGACAAGAGGTGATATCTTAACACTACCAATAACTAAAGAACAAAAGAACAACTACTGTTTTTGATTGATAAACTGTCAGAATTCTCATTTAATCCACTTCCCCGAAGAGAAGCAAGAGCACCTTCAACATAGCCTCTCCCAGAGCGGATTGCAACCCCCTGTTCCGAGGGATCCCTTGCGAGGGGGGTGAAATTATTTTCTACAAGGCCACTGAAAATACTCAAATCCTCTCTTAGAGAGACTCCGGTGGATTCCACGAGAGAATGGGCTTGGCGGCAATTTGCTGAATCTGTCGGACGCGGCTCAAACCCTGTGCAAAGGGCTGTAGGTGACATCAAGGGAGGAATTAATTTCTTTTTAACCTTGGTATATTTTGGGGCTGATAGAAAACGTTAATTTTCTTTGCAAGGTGTTGGGGTCTGTAGTCTGGATCGCATGGATAAGGGAAAGCGAGAGGCTATGATGATTGTCAAATTGCTTCTGAGTTCGGGTTATGACACTGTACATCGGCAACCTCTCCTATGAGGCGACAGAAAACGATCTTCGCGAAGTTTTTGAAAAATATGGTGCTATTCGCCGGATTGTGTTGCCGGTGGATCGAGAAACAGGCAAACGGCGTGGCTTTGCTTTTGTTGAACTGGTGGATGAAACTCAGGAGGCCGCTGCCATTGATGATCTCGACGGTGCAACATGGCTAGGACGGGTGCTCAAGGTCAACAAGGCGAAGCCCAAACAAGCGGGGGGGCAGTCAAACCCTGCCTTCTAAGGGCATACTGGTAGGGAAGTGCTGTTCACTCTTCCTGCTATGCCTCGACGTTCGCCATCGCCACCGCGTCCCCGTCCTCAAACTCGTCGTCCCCCACAGCCAGAATCAAAGTCAGCGGTGAATACCCGCACTCTGGCGGTGTTGGGAGGGGTCTTTATTATTGGCGTCGGTGTGGGTGTCACCTTTAGCAAAACGACCACCCTCAATCCTGATAACGTGGCTTCAACGCAGTTTATTGATCAGGCGGCGCCCAATCCCGATATTTGTGTGCAATTTGGCGCGAGCGCGATCGCGGTGGATACGCGGATTTTTGTCACCTTTAACCCCTTCTCGGTCTTTGTTTCCCAACCTGTGATGCAACCGGGCTGTGTGATTCGCGCCAATAACGTCGCCCTCTTAGAACAGCGACAACTCATTACGGGTGAGCAATTGCGCAGTTGTCGGCAACGGCTGAATACCTTTGGCTATGTGGGCAACTTGGAGAGTAACCCGGAAATAAGCTGTGTCTATCAGAGCACAACAGATAAAAACCTCTTCCTCAAACTCTCAGGCTTGGGCAATGGTGCTGCGGGTGAAACCGGTAATTTCTAGGACGCAACAATGAAGGCGATGAAGTGGCCACGGCTGCGCTGGCGTGCAAGTCAGGGTGTACAACGCTTGGGTACAGCCTTTCTCTTGGCGGGTCAGGTGATCTTTTATCTGGTGCGGGGGCGAATTGCGCTGCGCAACTCAATTGAGCAAATGGCTTTGGTGGGGCCTGCCTCCCTTAGTGTTGCCCTGATTACAGCGGCCTTCGTGGGTATGGTGTTTACGATTCAGGTCGCCCGTGAATTTATTACCTTTGGTGCCACCTCTGCGGTGGGTGGCGTACTGGCGATCGCCCTAGCGCGGGAACTAGGGCCAGTACTGACAGCGGTGGTACTCGCCGGGCGAGTTGGCTCTGCCTTTGCGGCTGAAATTGGCACCATGAAAGTCACTGAGCAAATTGACGCCCTCTATATGTTGGGCACGGATCCTGTAGATTATCTGGTGGTGCCACGGTTTATTGCCTGTGTGCTGATGTTGCCCATTCTCAATATCTTGGCACTCGTAACGGGGCTGTGGGGGGGCTTGATGATTGCCGATTATCTCTACGGCATTCCCCGTGGGGTCTATATTGAGTCCATTCAGAACTTTCTGCAAACTTGGGATCTGTGGAGTTCAATTATCAAGTCAGGCATTTTTGGCGGTGTGGTGGCCATCATTGGCTGCAATTGGGGCATTACAACCACAGGGGGCGCCAAGGGGGTCGGTCAATCCACTACGGCGGCTGTGGTGATCTCGCTATTGGCAATCTTTATTCTCAACTTTTTCCTGTCTTGGGCCCTCTTTGGCGGCAGCAGTAGCCTCGTACCCACGTTTTAGAGGGCTAGTCTGTGGAACTGCGGGTGGGGGAAGGCTGGCGGGTGGGCTGGCGCAATGATCAATTCTATGCCGCTCTGGTGGGCGCTGAGGATTGGGCCACGGAACTCACCGCAGTAGAATTCAAGGCATTTGTGGATTTATTTTGCCAACTTCACGGGCAGCTTCAGGCGATCGCCCCCGAATTGATGGCAGAGGAAATGATTACCCTCAGTGGCAGCAACGATGCTGTGCATTTGGAATTGGAGGGCTATCCCCATGCCTATAGCCTGCATCTAATTGTGTTGGGCGATCGCCGAGTTGAGGGGACATGGCCTGCTCCTGTGCCCCCAGACTTTCTCCTTGCCTGCTGTGAGTTGCAGCACAGGATTGCGGAGGGGCAAAGTTTAGAATAGAAGACATCCTTCTCGGTTGCGATCGCCCCTATGACCTCTGCCAAATCCTCGAAGGTCAGCCCCGCTTTGGCGGCACTGGTTAACACCATTAAGCAACTGCAACAGCAAGAGCAAATTGGCGGACTCATTGCTCCCTTGGTCAGCTTTGTCCAAGAAACCCTCGGCATGTCCTTTGTCTGGCTGGGACTATACAATGAAGCCGCCAAACAACTCATTTGCCAAGGGGGAACCACGCCCGTTGGTGATCATCCCTTCCTCAAGCAGAAACTGACCCTTGCTGCCGGCAGCCTTCTCGATCAGGTGTTGATGAACCGCAAGCCGATTAGTTTGCCCAGTCTCAAGGAGGAAGTACGTCTAGCAGAGTTACGGGAAGCCGCTACCCGTTTGGGCATTCAAGGCACGGCCATCTATCCCATTATCCGCCATCGTCAACCCCTCGGCATTCTCATGATCGGTTCCACCACATGGGGCGATACCCTGCGGGGGGATGATTTGGCCCACATGAGCCTCTTGGTGAGTGCCCTTGGCGCAGAACTGGAACGCCTAACAGCCACGCCAGCAACGAAAGCAGCACCAGAAGCAAAGCAAGCGGCTGCTCCCACAATTACTAGTGATGACCCCGTACGCCATCTGCTTCAGGAGGCCAGTCGTGCGCCTAGCTTGGGTCAACGCATTGAAGCCCTGTTGCGGGCAGTGCACCAATTCTGTCAACCTCAACGTACCAGCCTCTTTTGGCGAGATTTGGAGCAACCCCTCTATCGGCGGCGCAGTTACACCGTTGGTAAACCCCAGAGCCGCGAGAGCCAGCGGCAACCCTTAGCGATTACACAGCAGGAGTTAGCAGGTTGTTATACTGCCCTTGCCAGCGGCCAAACCGTGAGTGTCAGCGATAGTCAAAGTGTGGTCAGTGCTACCGCACCCTTACGGTTAATGCAAATGCTGAATTGCCGTGCCCTAGTGGCGACCCCGATTCTGGTGGGCACCGATGTCGTGGGCTTTCTCACATTCGAGCGCAGTGAGCCTTACCCTTGGAATGACAATGAAAAGAAACTTCTCCAAGTCACCGCAGAGCTATTGGCCTTGGCAGCCCCCACTGAACGCCTCGAGCACCTCCTAGCACAGACCCAGCATGCCCAAAGCTTGGTGAGTGAGTTGGCGCAAGCGATTTGTGATGAGCAGGACTGGAAGCGGGTGCTCCAGCATGCGGGCGAAAGGTTAGCGGCAGATTTAGGGGCACAGTGGGTCTTTTTGTTAAGCTACAACTCCCTGACCCAAGCGTTTGATGTCCTATTTCAGTATCCAGCGCCCCGGGGGCGCGATCGCCATCCGCCCTTCCCGCCATTACAAAAAATGGATTGGCAACTTTTGGAAACGGCCACCACAGCCATTGCCCTTGAGGACTATAGCCATGAACTGCGCCTCTACTCTTGGAAAGAGGTTCTCGACAAGCTGCATATCCAGTCCCTTGTGGTAGCAACCACCACCCCCGGCCATTCTTTGGAAGCACTGCTGTTAGTGGGGCGCACTGAACCCACAGTTTGGAGCAAAAGTCAGCAAACCCTGATCCAAGAGGTGGCGCGCACCCTTGGCCTCATTAGCCATCAGTGGCAACTGCAAACCACCAATACGCAGCAGGAGCAGGTGCGATCAGCGATGTTGGCGGGTTTTACGGCACTGCAACGCACCCAAAACCTCGAGCGCATTGAACTGACGGGCTTACAGCAGCTCATGAACTTAATGCAGGTGCCCCTTGTGGCCTTAGTGACTTGGCGACCCGGTCAGACGGTTGGTTCGATTGTGGCACCGCCCCCCGGCCATCCCAAATTTGCCATTCGCAACGATGCTGACATTGCCCTCTATGAGGATCCGCTGATCCACAGTGCCCTGATGGCCTCCCAAGCCGATGTCAGCAGCAATCCCTACGCTTGGTTAATTCAAACCACAGCAGCAGAACTGGATCCGCGTACGCGGGAATGGCTCTCAGGACCAGACATTGGCCAAATTTTGGCGATCGCCCTGCGCACTGATCCGGAATACGAACCCTCTGGGGTTCTCATTGTCGCCGATCGCCGCGATCGCCGGTGGTCAACCTTGCACCTAGAGGCCTTCCTTACCCTTGTCAACCATTTGGCTTGGGCACACCGCAGTACTTCCCTCATTCAAATGCTCACCCAAGGCTGGCAAACCCTTGAAACCCTCAACTGGTACAAGCACCGTCGCCTTGAACAGGTCTATAGTCAACTTGCGAGTCTCTGCAATCAGTTGACGCAATGGGTTCAGCAACACCCTGAGGCGGCTCCCCTGCTGCGGCGGTTGGGCACACTCCTGCAAACCCAGTTGGAATCCCTCCATCCCCTCTTGAGTCATGAGGTATGGCAACTGGACAAAACGACTGACACAGCAGGCCTAGCGGTGCTCCTCAAGCGAGTGATGGATCGCATCGAAAATTGGAAGCAGCGCAAACAACTGTGGATTCAAGTTCACAATCAACCTGTCCTCACCCTCAATGGTGACATTAGCAAGCTGGAGTTAATCCTTTACGAGTTGTTGCTTTTTGCCTGCCAGCGATCGCCCTCCCAAGGCCGCATTGACATCTGGTGCCAACAAATTGAAGGCATGGGTCAGGGGGGCAAAATGCAGTCTTGGCTGGAACTGTCAATCACCGACAATGGGGAAATAGAGCCACAGTTACTCATTAAACTGCACCAACTCGAACATCTCGACTGGCTTGCTCCCTCCAGCCTTGATCAGCCCCCCGGACGACACCTCAAAGTCTGCTTTAACCTGTGTCAACGCCTAGGCTATAACCTCGATATGTATAAATTAGAGGATGGCCGCTTCCTGAGTCGTCTGCTCATTCCCCTGAATAGTGGCGACACGGGTACCTTTGAATTGCAATCCTCACAGCCGCGCCAATGACCCTAAGCACGATCGCCCTTCTTGGCCTCCCGAACACTGGTAAATCCACATTTTTCAATCGCATTGCCGCTGCCCGTGCCCATGTAGGCAACTGGCCGGGGATTACGGTGGACTTAGCAGAAGCCGAGATTTCCCTCAATGGTGAAATGGTTAAACTGGTGGATTTGCCGGGCATCTACGATCTGGCGGGGACGGCTGCCGATGAAACCCTTGTGCGTGAGTTTTTCCAACGGGTGCCGGTGCGGCTGGTGTTGGTTATTCTCAATGCCAGTCAGATTCAGCATCAATTGCGCTTAGCCCTTCAGGTGAAGGCTTGGGGACTACCAATGGTGGTGCTCCTGAATATGGCCGATGAAGCGCGGCAACTGGGGATTCAGATTGATACCGAGAAATTGAGCGATCGCCTTGGGGTGCCGGTGGTGGCTCTGAGTGCCAAATATGGTGGTGGTTATTGGGAGGCCTACGAAACGATTTGCCATGCCCTCAAGGAAGCACCGATTCCCCAAGCCCCGCTCTTCAAGCCAACGTTGCCAGAAATTGAACCGGGGGCGATCGCGCCCCTATTGGCGGGCACCGTTACTTTCCCCAGTCGCACCGTTCGCAGACTAACAGAACAGTTGGATCACTGGTTGCTACACCCTTTGTGGGGACTGCCCCTCTTTTTTGTAGGGCTATACCTTGTCTTTCAAGTGGTATGGGTGCTAGGGCTGGGGGTTCAAGGCTGGCTTAGTGATGCGTTTGAAGCCTTTCAGGGACAGGTGCTGGAGCCATTCCTCGCGGGGCTGCCCCCCTTGCTCAGCAGTTTGCTCATTGAGGGCATCTATGGCGGTATGACCACGGTGGCAGCGTTTGTGCCCTTAGTCACCATCTTCTTTATTGTGATGGCGATCGTTGAGGACAGTGGCTACCTTGCCCGTGCCGCCTACCTGATGGATGGCCTGATGGCACGCTTGGGTTTAGATGGACGCAGTTTCGTCCTCAGCTTGATGGGCTTTGGCTGCAATGTCCCCGCCCTGATGGCCACCCGCATTATTCGCTCGCCGGGGCTGCGGCTACTGACGATGCTGATCATTCCCTTTTCCCTTTGCTCAGCGCGGCTACAGGTGTTTGTCTTTCTCATTGCCTGTTTGTTTCCCCCGCAGTGGGGGGCAGTCGTCCTGCTGTCTCTCTATGGCTGGAGTATTCTGGCGGCCTTGCTTACTGCCCTCTGTTTCCAGGGCTATTTCCCGAATACGGATCCCTTTTTGCTGGAGTTGCCCCCCTATCGCTGGCCGACGGGGCGACAGGTGATTCTGCGGGGGTGGGGCGAGGTGCGGCATTTTCTCTCGCGAGCCGCGGGCTTCATTATGATAGGTGTCTTGGTGGTGTGGGCATTGACCCATTTACCCCTGAATGCAACGCCCTCAAGTCCAGAAACGTGGGCGGGTCAACTGGGGATAGCGCTACAGCCGCTTTTGGCACCGGTGGGCATTACACCTGCCCTAACGATCGCCCTGATTGTCGGCTTTGTGGCCAAGGAGATTGTGATTGGCGCGTTGGCGGTAATCTATCACCTTTCGGGTACCTCGTTACAGCAGGCGATCGCCCAAGATTTAACGCCCCTACAGGCCTACAGCTTTATGCTTTTTACTCTCCTGTACACCCCCTGCTTGAGCACCCTTGCCACCCTCTGGAGTGAATCGAAACGCGGGCAGTTTACGATTTTTGCGACCCTCTATGCCTTGGTGATGGCGTGGGTGGTGAGTGGCAGTGTCTATCAACTGGGGCACTGGTGGGGATGGGGCTAATGGCCACCCTTTGTGGCATTGGCGTAGGCCCCGGCGATCCCGAACTCATTACCCTCAAGGGTTGGCGACGCTTACAGCAAGCAAGGGTGATTGCCTTTCCGGCGGGACTACAAAGACGGCGCGGCATTGCCGAGGAGATCATTTCCCCCTACAAAGAACCCCAGCAAATGTATCTGCCCCTCGAATTCCCCTATGTCCTTGCAGAAGATGTTCTAGAACAGGCATGGCAAAAGGCGGCAGAGCAAGTCTATGCCTACCTCGCTCAGGGCATTGATGTGGTCTTTGTCTCTGAGGGGGATGTCAGTTTCTACAGTACGTTTTCCTATCTAGCGGCAGTCGTCCAGAGCCTTGACCCCCATATTGCGATTGAAGTGATTCCGGGAATTTGCTCGCCTTTGGCCGCAGCAGCTAGCTTAGGGGTGCCCCTGACCTTGGGGAGCGATCGCTTGGCAATTTTGCCAGCAATGTACCACGTGGAGGACTTGACGCGGGTATGGGCATGGGCGGAGGTGGTGGTTTTAATGAAGGTGCGATCGGTCTATGGCCACGTCTGGCATTGGCTCAAGGAACAAGACTTGTTCGATCAAGCAGCAGTAGTGACTTGGGCAACAACCCCCAAACAGCAGATTTACGCCTCCCTTAGGGACTATCCAGAATTGGAATTGCCCTACTTTTCGCTGCTCATTGTTTGGAAGCGGCGCCTGCAGGCTTGGGGAGTAGGGGGAAGGGAATAAAAGCTTGTACCTGTTCCCCAGCTACTTGGGTTATTGCATACTATCCTGTTAGCCCACGCCCCATAGCCGGTTGGCATATCTATGATTTGTTAAATAAGCCTAGACTCTATTCAACGAAAGTGCTCTGTCGTTAAATAAGACTTAACAACCTAGCTTTGGTGTTCATGACAATCCTAGATGTCCACTCAAATAGTCCTGTAACTGTTGGGCATGGTCGTGGGCGAGATCGGCTAAGGGGAGGTCACTGAGGGGAAAGGCTTGTACTGCACGCACTTCCTTGACATCCAAAACCTGCGGCTCACCGACAACGCGGGCAGCGATCGCGATACACACGGCATGAACACGGGGATCTCGCTTCGGGTCGGAGTAAACCCCCACTAGGCCTTCAAAGCTCTTGAGGCGCAGCCCTGTTTCTTCCGCCAGTTCGCGGGCACCCGTATCAAGAATCGTTTCTCCCCAGTCCATCATGCCCCCCGGCAGTGACCATTGGCCGGTATCGCGGCGTTGAACCAAAATTAGGTGATCGCCCGCTGTCAAGGCAATCACCGACACTGCCACAAAGGGGTGCCGCCAGAATCGCTTCAGGAAAAAACGGACAACTCGCCAGAACCAATTCACGCTTGTAGCTGCTCCAGATCTGCCAGCACTTGTGCCACATGGGCATCGGGCTTCACCCGCCGATAAATAGCCGCAATTTTGCCCGTGGGATCGATGAGAAACGTATCCCGATAAACACCGAGATATTCCTTGCCCATGAACTTTTTCAGACCATAGCTGCCGTAGGCTTGGGCAACGCTGGTGTCCACATCGGCCAGCAGACGAAAGGGCAAGTTAAGCTTTTGCTGAAATTTGGCGTGGGAGGCGACGCTATCGGGGCTAATGCCTAGGATAACGACGTTGCGATCGCCCAAAGTAGCACTGACATCGCGGTAAGCACAGGCTTCTTTGGTGCAGCCGGGGGTATTGTCACGGGGATAAAAGTAGAGAATCACCCACTGACCTTGAAAGTCCGCCAAACGCACCCGCTCACCCGTAGCATCCGCCAGTTCAAAGGAAGGGGCGATCGCCCCAACGGTCAGGGACATTTCTGAGCAATTTCCAATGGTTGGCCATATCTATCTTCCCCCAGTTTGGCTCCTGCTGTGGTGGCTAAGGGGCGTAGCCTTTAGCCCTCAGAGATAAAGAGGCGAATGAACAGGTACAGCATGAGCTGGCGATAACGATAGAGCAGGAAGGCGATCGCCGGTGTCAGAACCACAAAAAAGCCGTACAGCCCCACCACGGTGGCTAAGTCCGTGTGAAAAAAGTCGCGAGCCAGACGCACAAAATCGTGATCAATGCCCCCTTTGCCCATCAGGTACATCTCTCGAAACACAGGATTAAACTGCAACTGCCAAGCAAAGCGCATATTAAAAAACACAATGAAAAACCCCACCATACCGTAGAGGGGACGTTCAATGGGATAGCGGCAGCCCCAACCACTGAGGGCACGGTAGAGAAAAACGACGGCAAAAATGAGTTCAAAGCCATGCCCCATCGCTACAAAGAGCATTTCATGGACTGGACTAAAGGCCACAAGGGTATAAAGCAGCGTAAAGACCCCAAGGCAAATAAGGGTCAGCCGATTGTGACGGTAGAAATAGGCCAAGGCCAGCAATCCCGTATAAATGAGCAGGACGATGCCGCCCGCGCGATCGCCATGGAGAGTGACGCCACCACCGTAGCGAAAATCAAAGGCGGGAACCGCTGGATAGCCAAAGAGCCACGCCATTACTGCATGACCCATTTCGTGGACAAGGGTAATCAGCGGACTGAGCAAAAACGTCACCTGCTCTGACGTAAGAAGAAGGAGCGATAGACCCAACCCCGCCGCGATCACTTGCCAATCTTTGGTGCTGAGGGGTTGGACAGGAATGCCGAACTCTTCCTTGCGAGGAGGAGAAGGGAGGGAGAGAGTCTGACGTAGATGCTCCCCCTTGGCAAGGCGTTGTAACTCATGGCGACTGATGAGATCAAGCACCTCTTCCCAGAGTTCATGGCTGTCTTGGCAGGCCGTGATCAGGATGCTGCTGTGGGCATAGCTTGGCCAGTGGATCAGTTCGCGAGCGAGTAGCGTTAGCACAATTGCAGCTGGGACACTCGTTGGACACTGGAGGTGCAACAAGAGACATTCGCGCCGCTGGCTCACCGTGACGGTTATCCCCTTGGGAGCAAGGGCCGCTTCTAGGAGGGCTTGAATGGCCTTGAGATCTCCAGTGGCAGCCGCTGGGCGCAGGGAGGAGCGGGTCATGATCTACTCCGATTCCAGTCGGCGTAACCATTCGCGATCGATGGCTTCCGATTGGGCGAGTTCCTGCTCCACTAAATCCTGATCTGAGCGATAGATAACATCCTGTTCACGGATTTGCCGCTGCTGGGCATAGGCTTGAGCTGCCCGTAATTTGGCACGCAACTGCGGTGTGGGATTGGTCAGAATATTGGCGTAGTGGTAGCGGCGGGCATTGCGATCGCGAATGCGTTGATTTTGCCACAGTAACCAGTAGTACCGCCCCAAGGGAATACCCAAAAAGCCAATACCATAGCCCAGCAAAATCCAAAAGATGGAGGCCACAAAGGCCACCAGCCCCCCCAGTTCTTGGGCGATCGCCCCATCTCCCAAGAGGTACCACAGCATCAGCGCCCCGATCAGATTGACACAGCCCAAGCCAATGGCCACCATAATTTGCCAAGCGGGTGCCCGACTAAAGCGCCAGCGGTGCTCTTCCAAGATGGGGGGAAGCGTCTGCCGTTGCCCTTTGCGAGTTTGAGCCGTCGTTTGTAACTCAGGAAAGCGATAGATAATCTGCCCTGTCTCTGTGACTTCGGGGCGACCGTTAAAGTGGGTGAGCACCGGCAGCATATACCACTCATCGTCCCCCGGATCTGTTTCTAAATCGAGATAGGGGGCAATTTGCTCTGCCGTGACTGCCCCGCCATTGTTGCGGATCACTTGGCCAATGAGTTGCCAGCGGCGTTCTTCGAGGTCGGCATTGGGATTGCCATCGCCAAAGAGGAAAGAATAGACCCCCTCAAAGAAGTTCATTTCCTCGTCATTGTCCTGTGACCGGGGGCGCGATCGCTGGGGAGAGGGATCGCCAAAGAAATACCAAAAGTCGGGAAAGACCCAAAAATTGATGCCACCGCCCCCCCAAGAGCCGCCTTGGCCGCGATCGTCACCGTCTCGCCCTTGACTGGAAAGGGCAATCAAAATGATGGCGATCGCCAGAAAAATCAGAACTATCGAAACAATGAGAAAAATACCAAAGGAAATGCGAATCAGATAGAAAACAACACCCCAAACCCGCTGCGCCACCGCCCGCAGTCGCAGTTGCCAGTATTTTGCTTGCAGGATACTGCGAAAATTTCTCGGGAAGACGTAGGCAATATCGCCGCTTTCGGCCACTTGTAGCGTGCCGCCAACATCGGCAGCCAAGGCCATTAATCCTTTTTCAGCCGTTTGCAGTGGTAATCCCACCGTACCCGCCACATCCCCTGCGGTCACTCGGTACCCCAGTGTTTCTACAGCTTGCATTAGGCGGCGATCGACCGTCATGTTTGCCTCCCTCTTCGGTAAAAGGCCTCCTGTTCCACCCTAACGTTTTCCCACAGGTCTTGGCGAGACAAAAAAAGAACCCACCCCAAGGGCAGGTTCACAGCACGGATCAGTCTGAGACAGAGGGGCAATTAGCCCACCGCTTCAAAATAGACTTTGGATTTGACAGGGTCAGGGTTCATCGTTTTGTCGCCGGGTTGCCAGCCCGCAGGGCAGACTTCGTCGGGGTGAGCTTGGACGTATTGAATCGCTTGTAGCACCCGCAGGGTCTCATCGACGCTGCGGCCAAAGGCCAGGTTATTGATCGTTGCGTGTTGGATAATCCCTTCTTTGTCAATGATGAAGAGACCGCGCAGTGCCACCCCTTCCTCGGTCAGCACGTTGTAGGCGGTGCTGATTTCTTTTTTCAGATCAGACACGAGGGGATATTTGAGATCGCCCACACCACCAGCTTTGCGATCGGTTTGCGTCCACGCCAAGTGGGAGAACTGGCTATCCACAGACACGCCAAGGATTTCGGTGTTCAGTTTGGCGAATTCATCGTAGCGATCGCTAAAAGCGACAATTTCTGTGGGGCAAACAAACGTGAAGTCCAAAGGATAGAAGAACAAAACAACGTACTTACCGCGATAGTCCGAGAGCTTGACGGTTTTGAACTCTTGGTCATAAACAGCAACCGCTTCAAAATCCGGGGCGGGCTGACCAACACGCAGACAGTCAGACATAGAAAACCTCGTACTCCTAACTACGACAGGTTGAATAGAGCTGTTCACATTTTTTAACAGCTATGCTTACTATATCATACTCATAACGGTTTTGATTATGAAATAGCTGATCGCTGCCACCGTTGCTCAAGGAAGCGGGAGAGCCGTGACAGAGGAAAACAGAGGGCAAAGTAGAACATCGCACCCAAGACATAGATAAAGAGCTTCCGCTGCGGATCGGTAATGGGATTGGCAAAGGTGCTCGTCATGTTTTGCAGTTCGGGCACACCAATCACCACCAAGAGGGCGCAGTCCTGCATCAGCGTAATGAAGTTATTGGTAAAGGGGGGCAGGATAATCAAAATGGCTTGGGGCAGAATAATCCGCCATAGGGTTTGCCGACCCGAGAGGCCAAGGCTGAGGCTGGCTTCTGTTTGTCCCTTGGGAACCCCCTCTAGGCCACTGCGAAAGACCTCACTCAAATAGGCACCATAGTTAAAGCCCAAGCCAAGAATGCCGTAGAAAATGTAGTTAAAAAGCGGCGACACCAAGCGGTTGCTTTGCAGCACGGTCATGACATCAAAGGCAATTTGCCGAGGATCAAAACCCCATTGACTCAAGAGCCCACCAATGCCAAAGCCCCACACCAGCAGTTGCACCAAGGTTGGGGTACCGCGCACAAATTCAATGTAAACCGTACTCAGCCAGCGCAATGGCGGGACAGGATGCAACCTCGCCCAGGTGGCGATCGCCCCCAAGATGACCGCCAACAGCAAACTAAAGACTGAGATCAAAAACGTCGTAATTGCCGCCTGCAGGAGAAACGGCGCGTACAGTATCAACGTCTCATGAAAGTAATAAAGGTAGCCACAAAAGGCAAGAATGCCCAGTCCTAGGCACACCAAAAAGATGCCATTGAGCCATTTTGCCCAAGGAGGAATAAACGGTGCCACTTGCTGCATTCTCGAAAAGCCATCATTTTTGTCAGGATGATGATACCATCTCGTTCTCTAGGGAAGCATTTTCCACAGCACGACAGAAAAAATAGGCGAGGAACTCTTGATTGCCCGCAGGCCCTAAAATCGGCGAGGGAGTCACACCGTGGCACTGCCACCCCAACGCTTCGGCGGCGGCAATCACCTGATCCACGGCTTCTTGACGCGCCTTGGCATCGCGCACCACACCATGTTTGCCGAGGCGATCGCGCCCCACTTCAAATTGCGGCTTAATTAAGGCAATTAGCTCTCGCGGCGGCAGCAGTAATTCCCATAGGGCGGGTAAAACTTTAGTCAGGGAAATAAAAGAGAGATCCACCACGCCGAGATCGGGGCGGGGCGCATCGTCGGTGTAGAGATCAGCGGGGGTTAAATAGCGCAGGTTGGTGCGTTCCCTGAGGATAACGCGGGGGTCTTGGCGCAGTTTCCAATCCACTTGGCCATAGCCGACATCAATGCCATAGACCCGTTTGGCGCCCGCTTGCAGCAGACAATCCGTAAAGCCGCCCGTGGAAATACCGCCATCTAAACACACGCGATCGCGCACCACCACAGGAAAGACCCCTAGGGCATGGGCAAGTTTTTCACCCCCCCGCGAAACATAGGCGGCTTTTGCCTTCACCTGAATCGTGGCATCCACTGCCACCAGTGTGCCCGGCTTATCAATGGGGACATGGTTGACCTGCACTTCCCCAGCGCGAATCCAGCGTTGTGCCTGTTGGCGGCTCTCACACAGGTGCCGCTCCACAAGGAGACTATCCAAGCGTTGTTTGCGGGGACTCATAGGTTTTTCCGAAGGGGCGCAAAGGCAAAGAGTTGGTTGACATCCAGTGTTAAACCGTGCAAGTTCCCTTGAGCAAAGAGGGTGGTTTCACTCTGCCACAGGGGTATAAAAGCAACTGCCGCGGCATTGAGTTCCTGAAGCTGGCGCAAGAGCTGTCCACGGCGTTGGGGATTGACCTCACGGCGACTGGCAACAATGAGGTCATTGGCCTCAGGACTGTAGAAAAAGGATCCCCACGCCGCACTGGCACCACTGTCGCAGCCTGTTTCCACAGAACCGCGATCGCAACTCAGGAAGGGTTCAAGGTAGTTATCAGCATCGTAAAAATCACCATACCAATCGAGCAAGACCAAGGGGTAAGCCCCACTGTCTAAATTGCGGTAGATCGTAGCCGAGTCAGCGCTGTCCAATTGCACCTGCACGCGATCGCCCAAATCCCGCTCTAATGAGGCTTTAAGAACCGTTGCCGCCAAGACATTACTGGGAACATTGGCACGGTACCAAAGGTTGACCACCAAGGGCTGCTGTGGTGAAATGGTCGTGTTCTCCAACCAGTGGTCTATTTGGCTCGAATCGCCGTCTCCATAGCGATCGCGAAAAACAGGCTCACTCTCAGGAAATAAACTGGGCACCAGGGAGTACAGGGGTTCTGCTTCCCCCAAAAAGACCCGTTCCGCGAGGCGTTGACGATTGACACTGGCGGCCAACACCTGCCGCGCCGCCAATTGATCCCAAGGGGGCTGGCGCAAATTAATGCTTAAGACGGTGACAGCATTACCTGCCCCGGTAATGACCTGCCAGTGCTTTGTTGCTGCTTGAGTCTTGAGGGCGCGAATTTGATTGGGATCGAGCGCACCGATCGCCACATCGACTGCCCCCGTGCGAAAGGCATTGTAGAGATTAGCGCTACTGGAAAAGATTTGCAGGCGAATCCCCGTATTTTGGGGCTTGGTTCCCCAATAGTCGGCAAAGGGTTCAAGGCGTACCCCATCGGTACTGTAGGCCGCTAAACGGTAAGGGCCTGTGCCCACAAACTGCGTCGGCAAAAAGCCATCGCCCGCTGCACCATAGGCCGTCGGCGAAACGGCACACAAGCCGCTAAAGGCCAACAAATGGGAAAAAGCCACAAAGGGTTCCTTGAGGCGAATTTCCAGTAAGTCCTCCGCGATCGCCTGAATTTCCTTAACGCGCCCGGCCAAGAGGGAGGCGGGTTGGCCACCACTATTCATAAATCGCTCAAGGGAAAAGGCCATGGCGGCTGCATTAAACGGTGTGCCATCGTGGAAGCGAACCCCCCGCCGCAGGGGAATGCGGTAAGTCAGGCCATCCTCGCTCACTTCAGGTAGCGCTGTGGCCAGTTGGGGAATGAGGTCTTTGCCTTCGTAGCTATAGAGGCGATCGCCCAAATTCAACAGCAGCAGTCCCGCCAAATTTTCGTAGGCATCAGCGGGGTCTAGGGTGCGCAGGCGAGCCGTGGTACCAATGACAATACTGTCATCCCCTTGGCGAGGCTGATCACCGCCACAGGCAACCAGCAGCAGGCTCAACAACAGTACCAGACATCCCCACAGTAACCGTCGTGTCACGGATACACCCGCTCGGTACATCATCCACTAGAATAAAGGGCGAGCGATGGGACTCGAACCCACGAATGGTGGAACCACAATCCACTGCCTTAACCACTTGGCTACGCTCGCCATGCTTCCTGAGCTAGTCTTCTAGCATAGCATAGAGAACTCTCTTATGAAAGTGCCTCTCCTTTCCCAAGTCGTGGCACGCCCTCTTTGGTGGGGCGGTGGCGCCTTCTTGCTCTTGGGGATTATTGCGGCCTGTCTCACTAATCCCACCCCTGCCGACTATCAACGCCGCGCCGCAGCGGAAATGAACACCTTCCTTTTGACTCAAGTGTGTCCAGAGATCATCAATCGCGATAGCGCGATCGCCCAAGTGGCTTTGGAAGTCTGCGATCAACTGGAATCCCGCCCAGCAGAAGACATTGAACGCTACATCGCCTACAACACCCAATCCTATAACCTTGGCGTTGCCACCCTCTTTGTGACAGAGTTGCCCATTGACACCGTCTGGAGCCTCGGCCTCTTTGGTCAAATCATTCCCCTCAGACTGTAAGCTTCCTCTCTCCCTGATTTCAGCAGCAGGTGCAAAATGCAAATACCCATTTCCCCAGACCTCTGCTTGGCAGCAGGGTTGCTTTTAGAACCAGTGGCGTTCGCCAGCTAGTGAGCCTTCGGCAGGGGGCGGGAAAGACTATGCCAAAATATATCAACAACCACAGAAACCAGTAAAACGTAATTACCATGATTGGGAAAACCCTTGGCGGGCGCTACAAATTGATTCGAGTTTTAGGGGCTGGGAACTTTGGCCAAACGTTTCTCGCTGAGGATATTCACCGTCCTATTCGTGCCAAGTGTGTGGTTAAGTACCTGCGCCCCGCCCGTACGGATGCGGCCTTTCTCCCTTTGGCGCGATCGCTCTTTCAGCGGGAGGCACAAATTCTAGAGCGGCTGGGCAGTCACGAGCAAATCCCCCGCCTCCTTGCCTACTTTGAGGAAGACAAAGAATTTTACCTTGTCCAAGACTTCATTGAGGGTCAAGTCCTACGGCACGAATTGTTGCCGGGCTGTGCGTGGTCAGAGGCACGGGTGATGGCGTTGCTCCAAGATGCCCTGCGGGTTTTGGCCTTTGTGCATCAATGTGGTGTTATCCACCGCGATATTAAACCCGATAATCTGATTCGTCGCCAATCGGATCACCGCTTAGTGCTCATTGATTTTGGGGCAGTGAAGGAGATGGGGGTCTCCATTGGTGGCGGTACCTTGGTGGGAGAGACCAATCCACAGACAATTGCCATTGGCACACCAGGGTATATGGCCCCAGAGCAAGCCCAAGGGCGTCCGCGTCCGGCCAGCGATCTCTATGCCTTGGGGATGGTGGCGGTACAGGCATTGACGGGGTTGAGTCCTCTGCAACTCACCCAAGACCCCTACGGTTGTTGGTGTTGGCAAGCTGCTGAACCAGTGAGCGATCGCCTAGTGCAGTTTGTCAATAAACTAATTCACCCTTCTCCCTACGAGCGCTTTGCCACGGCTACCGATGCCCTTGCCAGCCTGCAACAGGTGGAGGTGCCCAAATCCTTTTGGTTTCGCCTTGGCAAATTTCTCAAAACTCCTGTTCAAGACCTCTGGCGATCGCCCGAAGGGCGCGCTGCGCGATCGCCAAGGGAGGATCAGGGTACTTCTCCAGTGTCCCCCAGTCCGCTACCCCCTGTTTCCCCGCTGCCGCCACAAGTCACCAAACCGAAACCAGTGTCCTCTCCAGCGGCAGCCACCGCCGCCCTTTCCAACCAAGGTCGCCATGTTTTTATCAGTCACTCCAGTGACGGCACCGATTTGCAGTTGGCCAGTGCCCTCCAAGAGGTGTTGCAAAAAGCGGGTCACCAACCCTTTATGGCCAGCCAAAGTATCCGCCTTGGGGAGGCATGGGCACAGCGGATTGATCAGGAGCTAAAGCGGTGTGATTTCTTTGTTCTGTTGCTCTCACAAACGGCGGCGCAAAGTGAAATGGTGCTTGAGGAAGTCCGCACGGTCAAGCAGTTGCAAGCCCAACGGAGCGATCGCCGTCCCTTTATTCTGCCGGTACGGGTCAATTTTCCGCTAGATATGCCCTTGAACTATGAGTTGCGGGGCTACCTGCATCGCCTACAACAGCGCTTCTGGCGATCGCCAGCGGACACCGACACCCTGCTGCAAGAGATTCTCGACTTGGTGAATGCGACTACTGCCCCTGTAGCCACCAGTAGCGATGCCGCCCAAGAAACCATTGCTGAATCTGCGCAAATTGGCACATTGGTGGGTGATGGTGCGCCTGTTCCCGTGGCTGAGCCAGAACTCCCAGAAGGGCAGGTGGAAGTGGCCTCGGCGTTTTATATTGAGCGCCCCCCCATCGAGCAACGCTGTCGTGAAACCCTCTTGCAACCCGGCTCCCTGATTCGCATCAAAGCCCCCCGTCAAATGGGCAAAACCTCACTCATGGCACGGCTGCTGTACCGCGCGACCCAAGAGGGCTATGGCATTGTTCCCCTCAGTTTTCAGCTGGCGGATGCCCAAGTCTTCAGTGATTTGGAAAAACTCCTGCGCTGGCTCTGTGCCAGTGTGGGGCGGCGATTAGGGCTAGAAAACCGCCTCAATGAGTATTGGGATGACATTTTTGGCAGTAAATACAACTGTACCGCCTACTTTGAGGAGTATCTCTTACCCAATTGCCAAAAAGCGGGGACACAGTTTGAGGGTCGTCCCCTTGTCTTGGGTCTCGATGAAGTGGATCGGGTGTTTGAGTATCCGGAAGTGGCCAGTGACTTCTTTGGCTTGTTGCGGGCATGGCATGAAGAGGGCAAAAACCGCGATATTTGGCGCAACCTGCGCTTAATTGTGGTTCATGGCACCGAGGTTTATATTCCCCTTGACATCAACCAGTCCCCCTTTAACGTTGGCTTAGCCGTTGACCTGCCCGAATTTAATCAAGAACAAATCGCCGAGTTGTGTCGCCTCCATGGTTTGACCCTTTCAGAGGCGCAGATCCAAGAACTTCAGCACTTGGTGGGGGGGCATCCCTATCTGATTCGCCTGAGCCTTTACCATCTTGCTCGCCAAGACTTGACATGGCAGGCGTTAATAGCCAATGCGGCCTCAGAAACGGGGTTATATCGAGATCACCTGCGGCGGCAGTGGTGGCATCTCCAGCAGCAGGCGGAACTGGTGCCTGCTTTTAGGAATATTTTGCAAGTGGAGAGTGGCAGTGTCGTGGACAGCACTGTTGGCTTTAAGCTCCACAGTTTGGGACTGATTACCCTAGAGGGAAATTTAGCTAAGGTGCGCTGTGATCTTTACCGCCGCTATTTTGGCGATCGCCTGCACTAGTGGACTGAATCATTGGCAGGACAGGCAGCGGTTGTGCGAGCAACAACTCCCTTGCTAAGCTAGAGGAAGAGGGGTTCGGTTATCCGCCAATGACTCTCGTCAGTCTCGGAACTGTATCCCGCTGCCCAGTTATCCTTCGCGGGTTATGCCGTCTATGACGTTAATGTACGTTGCGCCTCAGTGGCAAACCCTAGCATTTCCCTCGACACTTTTTCTCCAACCCATCCTAGAGATTCTACTCAGTGATCTTCCCCCCCAGTACAAAGATGAAATTAGGCTAGGTCTCCAAGAAGCCCTCGTCAATGCGGCTCGCCACGGCAATCAACTCAATCCCGAAAAGCTGGTGTCTGTCCGTTATACCTTTTCTCCCGATCAATGCTGGTGGGTGATTACAGATCAGGGGGATGGTTTCTCTCCTCCTAGTAATGTTTCTGAGACCGCTGATGAGTTGTTGCCAGCCGCCGACTGTGAATGTGGTCGGGGCTTATTTTTGATCTATGCCATCTTTGATGAGGTCTATTGGAACCCGAAAGGAACTGAATTAAGTCTGTGTAAGTACCTCACCTAAGCGGATTACGAACCTTTGAGCTAGAGGGGAATGACATCAACCCAGTGGCGATACTGTGGCTCCCGGCCTTCAACAATGGCCTGTAATTGTTTTTGCAGTTGGCGTGTCAGGGGGCGATCGCTCGGCAGCGTGTAGGTCTCAATCCGACTGACGGGCACAATTCGCGCAGCCGTGCCGGTTAAAAAGACCTCATCGGCGATCAACAGTTCCGTACGATCCACAGGCCGCTCAATCACCTTGACACCGGCTGCTTGCCCTAGTTCAATCACACTGCGGCGCGTAATCCCCTCCAGAATATCCTGATCCACGCTCGGCGTAATCAATTGCCCATCCCGCACCAAGAAGAGATTCATCCCCGACGCTTCACAGACTTTCCCTTGATCGTTGAGGAGAATCGCCTCATCAAAGCCAGAGGAAACAGCCTCTGTTTTTGCTAGTGCCGAGACAATATAGGAGGTGGTCAGCTTGCCCCGCAACGGGAAGGAGCGATCGCACTGCCGCTGCCATGAACTAATGCGACAGGTAACGCCTGCAGCTGACAGGTAATCGCCAAGGGGCATGCCGTAAATAAGAAAATCCTTCTCAATGTCATGGAGCCGTGGCGCAATGCCTAGCCCAGAGGTATAGACCAAAGGCCGAATATAGAAGGGCACGCTGGGTTGGTTTTTTTGCACCCATGCAACAATTTTCGACTTAATCTCGCTGGTGGGCAATTCATAGCCCAAATAGTGGGCACTGCGACTGAGGCGACGACAGTGATCCTCCAGCCGAAAGAGGAGAATTTCCTTGGAATTGGCCGGATTGGGGAGACCGCGCAAGCCTCCTAGGGCGGCTGTTCCGTAGTGGAGGGCATGGGTGGCCACAGAAATTTTGGCCTCTGCAAAGGGAACAAACTGACCGTTGAGATAGGCGTAGGGGAGAAAGTCACTCATGCGTCAATGGAAAGCGTTGACAAAAGACAGATGCAACCAAAGATCAGCTGCAATCTCAATAGTCTAACATTTTGGCTTAACGCTCAAAAAATTAGGGCAACGGCTCCCCTGAGGTGACCTCTTCAATGCTAGACACCTGTAGGACTAAACGAAAAGAGCGATTCATCCGCTGTTGGATAAACTCTTCCATGAGTGCCACTTGTTTTGGGGTGACCGGCTCGCGGGCACGCACATTGACCCGAATCACGGGTGGGTTACTGACCCAATTCGTCTCCATGCCCAACAGATCGAGGCGTTGAAATGTCAGCGTTCCGCGAATGAGCGCCTCTCGTACTTGCTGTTGCAACCGCGCTTGTTCAATGAGCCGACTGAAGCTAATGGCAAGGGGAATCACCAACAGACCGGTGAGGGCAGCGGCAATGGTGAGGGGACGGCGCCCTTGGTGCAGAGGGATATAGCCCACAATGACAAAAACTACCATGCAGGCCAGCGTAATTCCTAACAGGTTTGTGAAATATAACAGCGTTGCACCTACACTCAGACTCGTATTCAACTGCGCTATCCCAAGGCCAACGGTGCAAACGGGCGGCATGAGCGCAACGGCGATCGCTGTCCCCGCCAAGGTGTTTGAAACACGGGGTTCCGCCACCGCATAGGCACTCACGGCACCTGCGGCCACCGCAATGCCCAAGTCCAGCAGATTGGGTTGGGAGCGGGCCATGATCTCACTGCCATAGATCTCAAGACCCACCATGACACCAATCGTCCAAGACATGCCAATGGCCATGAGGGTGCCGACAATCAAGGCAATCGCTGCCTCACGAAACATCTTGAAATCACCAATGAGAGCGGCTAAGGCCAATCCGCGAATCGGCAGCATCAGCGGTGCAATCACCATCGCCCCAATAATCACAGCGGCACTGTTGGCGAGCAAACCAAAGGTGGCGATTGCGCAGGACGTAACAATCAAGACCACATAGGGAACATTCAAATGGGATTCAGCATACAGTATGCGAATCAATTGATTGAGGCTTTCTGGCGTGCGGCGATGATAGCGGAAGGCTTGAACCTGATGCAACCAATGGGCAAGGAGTTCTTTCATGGACAACCTTGTACAGCAACTTACACGCGAGTGGTTAGATCAATGCTACAGGAACTGCCATTGATTAAACGTTGCTGCTTGTCCTATGGGATTGCCCGTCTCATCCAAAACCGTCCAAATCCAAGCATTTTCAATGCGAAACCGCCGCCCAGAACGAGAAATGCGAACACCACTGTAGTTGTTGGCATAGCCTTGGCGGGCTGCTGCAGCAAGAAGTCTCGCGCGTTCTTCTTGAGCCATGGGTTCCGCCGTCAACCGCGAAGGCAGTTGCACCAGTTCTGGCCAAGAGAGTTCCCACAGGGTGAGAGCGGCGTGGTTGCCATAGTTGAGAACGGGATCCGTCTCACAGCCGTGGGACAGCACTGGTTGTGACCAGTGGAACAACTGTTGCGCCAAACCCAAATCATCCTCAGCAGGCTGCGGCAGGAGCGATCGCCCTGTCCACTGTTGAAAACTGGCGCAAATACGTCGTGCCTGCTGGACTGCTGGTGGCTGCAACCAAGGCTCCATCACTTAGGCCGTGGTCAATACACGATTGGCAGCCGCTACCCCAGCGCCGGGGCTAAAGTTGCTGTACCCCAATTCGCCAAGCACAGCTTCAAGCGCACTGATGGCTGCCAAAATATCGCGATCGCTGACAAAGCCCAAGTGACCGACTCGGAAAATTTGCCCCTTGAGATGATCTTGACCGCCAGCTAGGGCAATGTCAAAGCGTTTTTTCATCAGGCTGCGAATCTTTTCGGCCTCCACCCCTTGGGGTGCCACCGCCGTAATCGCGGGACTGGCACAGTGATCCGGCGCATAGAGGGGCAAGTTGAGCGCCTTCATGGCGGCGCGGGTGGCCTGCATCAAGCGCTGGTGACGGGCAAAGATATTCTCTAAGCCCTCCGCTTGCATCATCTCCAGTGCGGTCTTCAGGGCAAAGAAGAGATTCACCGGTGGCGTAAAGGGGGTTGTGTTCTTGGCGGCATCTTTGCGGTATTTGCCAAGGTCAAGATAGAACTTCGGTAGTGTAGCGGTTTTGTAGGCTTCCCATGCCTTGGCACTCACACTAACAAAGGCTAACCCCGGCGGAATCATATAGCCCTTTTGGGAGCCAGAGCCAACTACATCCAACCCCCACTCATCAACGGGGACATTGACTGCTCCTAGGCTGGTGACGGCATCCACAATGATCAGGGCTTGGCCGTGGGCTTTGACATGGCGGTTGATCGCCTCTAAGTCGTTGATCACCCCTGTGGAGGTTTCACTGTGGGTAATGATGACCGCCTTAATCGTTTTGGCACTGTCCGCCTCAAGGGCGGCTTTGAAGTCATCGGGGTTGAGGGGTTGTCCCCAAGGGGCGCTAATGCGCTCGGTTTTGAGGCCGTAGGCATCGCACACTTCCCCCCAGCGATCGCCAAACTTACCGTTACAGCCCACAAGGACGCGATCGCCCGCACTGAGAAAGTTAATGATCCCGGCCTCCATTGCCCCTGTGCCACTGGCGGTCAAAATCAGCACATCGTTCGTAGTCTGATGCAGCCATTTCAACCCTGCCGTCACCGCCGCCATGATCTCGCTAAAGTCACCGCTGCGATGGCCAATGGGATGTTTGCTGAGGGACAGAAGAACTGACTCCGGTACCGGCGTCGGACCCGGAATCATTAACATCGATTTATCTTGCATCGTGAGTTGCGAACCAATCCTTAAAATGAAACGACTAAGCCCAGTGAGCGGCCATGTGCTCTGCCAAGTCCAGAACCCGCTGGCTATAGCCCCACTCGTTATCGTACCAAGCCACCACTTTCACTAGATTGCCCCCCATCACCATCGTGAGGGACGCATCCAAAATCGAGGAGGCGTTGTGACCCCGATAGTCGGAAGACACCAGTTCCAATTCACTGTAGTGGATAATCCCCTTCATGGTGGTTTCAGAGGCTTCTTTGATCACTTGGTTCACCTGCTCAGCAATGGTGGGTTTTTCCACCTGAGCAACAAAGTCCACCACAGAAACATTGGGGGTGGGTACCCGCAGGGCAATCCCGTTCAGCTTACCTTGCAACTCGGGAATCACCAATCCGACTGCCTTAGCAGCCCCCGTAGAGGTGGGCACAATGTTCATCGCTGCTGCCCGTGCCCGCCGCAGATCGCGGTGACTGGCATCGAGTAGGCGTTGATCCCCCGTGTAGCTGTGGGTCGTCGTCATCATCCCCTGCTGAATGCCAAAGGTTTCATGGAGCACCTTGACAATCGGCGCCAAGCAGTTAGTGGTGCAACTGGCATTGCTGACGATGTCTTCACTGGGATTGTAGGTGTGGTGATTCACCCCGACCACATAGGTGGGGATATTGCCTTTGCCGGGCGCGGTAATCAGAACTTTTTTTGCCCCTGCACTTAAGTGTTTGCTCGCGCCCTCGCGGCTGGTAAAGACCCCCGTGGCCTCAATAACGAGGTCAATTCCCCAGGAGCTCCAGGGCAGATTTTCAGGGTTGCGATCGGACACACATTTGACCGCATGGCCACCGGCATAGATGCAGTCGTCGTCAGCACTGATTTCGGCATCGTGGAAAATGCCCAACATTGAGTCATACTTCAGCAAATGGGCATTGGTGCGGGGATCGGAGGTATCGTTGATGCCTACAATCTCTAGCTTGCTATTGGCTTTCCGCTGTAACCAGCAACGCATGAAGTTCCGACCGATGCGCCCAAAACCATTGATAGCGACTCTAACCACCTGATCCCTTCCTCTGTTTACTAACTCATTGCCAGAAATGATCTAGGAAACATTCTAAGGGGGAATGGTCATTTTATCGCGCTTTTTTTAACGATGCACCAAAGGGCGTTCCTCAAGAGGCGCAGACAAGGCCTCCGCCAAGGGGGCACAGCCAAAGCGCTCCTCCAGTAGATCCATGACGGTGCGGCCAAAGTCATTGGGATTGAGGCGCCAAGCCGCAAGGCACACTTCCCCAAAGACGGATCCCATCGGTTCGGGGTTCCAAAGCAATTTCTTAGCAGTCCAAGGCATGAGGCTCATGGGGTTGTAGCCGGGGCGCAGAATGCCGCGCTCGAGGGCATATGCCTCAAGGTGGGTATGGGGTTGCAGGCCAATAAAGAAAATGGCTGGCTCAACGTTATCTGCACCAAAAATGCGTTCCAGTTCGCGGTGGTAGGCAATGGTCTGGGCAATCGTTTCAGGGCGTTCGTCAATGACATTGAAGGAGTAATTCACAGAAACGAGGGCGTTGAATCCGGCGGCTTTCAAATCACGACAGTTTTGCAGCACCGTTCGCAGGTTGTAGCCCATGCGCATTTTCCGCACCAGTTCTTGGGAGCCACTGGTAATGCCGATTTCAAAGTAGTTCATCCCCGTTTGCACCATTAGTTCAGACAATTCGGGGGTGAGGTTGTCGGCACGGATGTAGGCTGCCCAGTGAATATCCTTCATGCCTGCTTTCAGGATTTCCCGCAGCAGGGCGATCGCGTCGGGGATAAATTTGCGAGCGGGGATAAACTGGGCATCGGTAAACCAAAAGTTGCGCACACCGCGATCGTAGAGCTGGCGCATTTCAGCGACGACTTCTTCAGCGGGGTTAATGCGCACCTGTTTGCCTTCAACCACGGTATAGACGCAGTAGCAGCAGTTGTGGGGACAGCCGCGCTTGGTTTGCACCCCAATATAAAAGTCGCCCCCCTGAAGGTAATACTCAAATTCTGGCCAAATCGTCTCGATGTAGTCGTAGTTGCAGGCGGTTTTTTCGATGGGGGTTGGCCATTCGTGGATGAGGCGATCGCGGGGCTTTTCCACACCCGCAATGTAGCAACGCTCCCCGGCAATTGGCTGGCTCGTTAGGACTTTGTGCAGCAGCGTTTCCCCTTCACCAACGGAAACAATGGTGCCTTTGGGCAGTTGAGAACCCAATTGTTCATAAAAGACACTGACCGCACCGCCACCGACGATGGTTGTGACTTGCGGATGGTGACGCTTGGCATGGTGGCGTCCCAAACGGATTAAATTGAGGTTTCGCCAGAGTTCACCATAGTAGGCACTCATCACCCGCAGACCCCCGATCGCCCCCCGCAGCTTCACCAAGGGATTGCGGGCGTAATAGACCTCAAAGGCATGTTGCAGTGGATTGCCCCCCCGTCCCCCCACAGGGGCATAGATTTGAATATCCCGCCAAGAAAAAACAAGATGCGTGGGTTCAAAGTCATCAATCACTTGGGCAAGAGCACGGCGAAAATCAAGGGGGGGCACCGTTCCCAAATCAAAAATGCGTTGTTCAACACTGGGTAATTGCTTATGGATATAATCCGCAAGATAGACGACACCAATGGGAAAAATGGGATTGCAGGGGAGACGGACGTAGAGGACACGCGGGGACATAGGCTAGCCCAAGATCTATGGAAACGCTAAATTCTTAATAAATCTCTATCGCTGTTTAGGTTGTAACACATTTGCGCCTTTCCAACAGGGGATCACGGGAACTCAAGGAAAGGATGAACTGTCCATCCTGTAGTTGAGTTTACAACTGGATCGAATTGGCAATGTTAGGCTAACAAGGGTAAAGACACGTCCTATAACAAACCATTACTTCCTATGCCGCAAATCTTTGATCCTGTCCCTAGCGATAGTTGCGATCGCATCCTCTGCTGTTATGTCAACGCCACCAGCAAAATTCAGGTGGTGCGGATTACAAATATTGCCAACTGGTATTTCGAGCGGGTTGTTTTTCCGGGGCAGCGACTGGTATTTGAATCGCCACGGGCAGGACAACTGGAAGTTCACAGCGGCATGATGGCAAGTGCAATTCTCTCCGACATGATCCCCTGTACGGAGCTACTGGTGCAAGAGGGGAGAGATAATTTTTTTCCCAGTGATCCCGTCAGCCAGCAACGGCTAGAATTGCTCAATGAGACGCCTGCGCCAGCGACTGAAAAAGTCATGATCCCTTGAGCCAGCTCCAGCCGATTTCTCGCCCCTACACAATTGCAGTTTTGGCCAGTAGTTTAGATGGCCGCCTTGCTCGCGCCGATGCTTTGGGTCAGCGCATTGCCTCGGCCTATGACTTTCAGCACCTTGAACAGCAGGTGGCACAGGTGGATGCCGTACTCTTTGGGGCGACAACATTGCGTTTGGGGGGGACAGCGATGCGCCTTCAGTCTCCCCATCTGATTGCTGAGCGTGAGCACCAAGGGCGATCGCCCCAACCGCTGCAAATTGTCTGCTCCGCTAGTGGTGAATTCGATCTCAATCTCCCTTTCTTTCGCCAGCCCATTTCGCGCGCTTTACTGACCACCGAGAAAGGCGCCTGCCGCTGGCAAGGATCCACTGCCTTTGATCACTGTTGGTCTGCTGGGGTGGCGGAGATTGACTGGCCACAGGCGTTTAGGCACATTCAAGGGGCTGGTGTACAAACCTTGGCCGTGTTGGGAGGAGGACAGCTTTTCGCCTCCCTGTTGCAGATGGCTGCCATTGACGAGTTGTGGTTGACCCTCTGCCCCCTCCTCCTAGGGTCGGTAGCGCCTAGCCTCTATCCAGAGGAGATTGCCTTCTCAGGGAGGTTGACGCTCCTGAATGTCTTGCCCGTGGGCAATGAGGTTTATCTGCACTACTCTCTTCACAGTTAGTAACGCTCAGTAATACTTATTAATTAAGAGGATTATCGATAGGTTTTAGGATTTGCTCTAAGTAATGATTCTGAGAGGCTAATTTTCTTCTCCGCTGGGAACCGATGGAGACTCACAAACGTCACTAAGCCTACCGCTGTGCTCAGCGGCAAGCAAGCAAAAATTGAGACTATTGTTACTCTTCAAAGGAGACAGAATATGCGTGGTAGCTTACTTTTTGCTAGTGCGCTGGCAATTGTTTGTACGGTGGGCACTGCTTATGCTGAATCAGCAACTCCTTCTGCAAATAATCTAAGCAATTCCCCATCTACAGGAACACCCATTTCTACACCTACTTGGACAGTACCTGCTCGTCCCCAGAATATTACAATTAAACAGCCGAGTCCCAAGCGATTACCTACTGAACCACCACCAATAGAGGAATATTCTCCGAATAGAAGTCAGGAAATTCTGTGTCATCCACCAAAAGTCTGGAATCCAACGTTACAAAGCTGTGTATCTCTAGATTCACCAATGTCTTCAGAGCCTTCATCAACTGCTCAGAGGAATAAAAAACCCAATGATACGGGTCGACCTAAAGACCGTCCTTGTCAATATGATGATAAGGGGCGCATTACCAATGCTCCCTGCAAGGACAAAGATGGCCAACAATATTGGCCATAGAGTATCTTAAGACCCCCTAGGCTATTTTCCTCCCCGCAGCACAGTAGAGATTTCTGTCGGGTAGGCTTTTCCGTAGTACAACTACCCACAAGAATTTCTTTCTGTGCAGGGGTCAAGTGCTATTTGAATCTCTAGAGGGGAGGTGGCAAGGCAGTCAAAGCAATTGAGCTTGGGAGGTGAAGGCCAACCCCACGTAACACCAATGCTGCCCGCTGCACCCCCCCGCTGTGCCATGAGGCCATCACTATCGGCATCGCCAATAACCACGGTTTGATCGGGTCGCACCCCAAGGCGATCGCACACCCTCAGGAGTACCTGCGGATCGGGCTTCGTGGGTGGCTCATCTCCCCCCTGCCAGCATTGGAAAAAGGGCTTCAGGTGATAGGTGTCTAAAAAAGCCTCGATTTCCGACCTGCGATCGCTAGAGATAATCGCCAACGCGCATCCTCGCCCATGGAGCCGTTGCACGAGTTCAATGACCCCCGGCAGGGGTGGTGTAAACGCTGCTTTGGCAGTAAATTCTCGCTCTGCGGCAGTAAAGGCGGCATTTGCCTGTTCTAAGGCAGCAATCCAAGGAATTCCCTGTGTGGCCACAAAGGCTGCAGCTGCAATTTGGTTCTCCTGCCGTGTCCCCACCGCTTGTAATCCAGTGGGATCGAGATGATCGCCGATCACCCCAAAGGCCTGAAGTAGCAACGCTTTGAGATTGGGAAAGTGTTCAGCAATTTTCACAGCGCGGGCGATCGCCACCCACCGCAGGTAATGGGCAACATCTGCTAATGTGCCATCTTTATCAAAGATCACCGCTGCTACCGAGGGAAAACAGCGTCCCTGACACCATAGTTGCACCATTGCCTCAACCCCTTGGGTAGTAGGATCAAAACACAAAGCATCGAAGATGATGAGGACACCTCTCCCTTGATTATCGTTATTGATAACTACGACAGCTTCACCTACAACCTTGTCCAGTACCTAGGAGAGCTAGCGCAGGAGTTCCCAGTTGCTGCGGATCTGCGGGTCTTTCGCAACGACAAGATCACCCTCGATGAGATCGCTGCCCTCGCCCCTGCGGGTATTGTGATTTCTCCTGGTCCGGGTCGCCCTGCCGATGCGGGGATTTCCGAAGCCCTGATCCGCACCTATGCTGGCACACTACCCATCTTGGGGGTTTGCTTGGGACATCAAGCGATTGGTGAAGTTTTCGGCGGCACGGTGACGCTCGCACCAACCCTCATGCACGGCAAAACGTCAGAAATTTACCACAGTGGTGTGGGGGTGTTCCAAAATTTGCCCCAACCCTTTACCGCAACCCGCTACCACAGCCTTGTTATTGATCGTGACAGTTGCCCTGATGTATTGGAAATTACGGCTTGGACAGAGGATGGCCTGATTATGGGGGTGCGCCACCGCCAATATCCGACGCTGGAAGGGGTGCAATTCCATCCGGAGAGCATTCTCACCACCTGCGGCAAAGACCTGCTACGGAACTTTTTGCGACGGCTGTCCAGTCCATCGTTGTGAGCCAGCCACTTTTCGGTACACTGAGCTGGAATAGGAGTGTGGGGAGAGAAAATGGAACGGCGGCAGTTCTTGCGTTTGGCTCAAGTTGGGGCGATCGCCAGCCTGAGTGGACACTGGGCAGCCCATGCCCAAGGGGGGGGTCTCTCTCTGCAATGGTTTGGCCACACCTGCTTTCTCTTCACCGGCAGTGGTCAGCGGGTACTGGTGAATCCCTTCCGTCCCATTGGTTGCACCAAAGGATTGCGGCCTCCCCGTGTCACTGCGGATATTGTCATGATCAGTAGTCGCCTCCTAGACGAGGGCTACATCGAAGGCTTACCCGGTCGGCCTAAACTGCTTTTTCAACCCGGTTCCTATAAAGTCAATGGTTTGAGTATTCAGGGCATCCGCACCAGTCATGATCGCGTCGGTGGCTTTCGCTTTGGCGTCAACGTGGTTTGGCGCTGGCAGCAGGGGGGCATCAATCTCCTGCACATGGGCGGCATTGCCATGCCGATCACGATTGAACAACGCATTCTCATGGGACGGCCTGATGTGATGATTGTGCCAGTGGGAGGAAGTGACAAAGCCTATAGGGCTGAGGAGGCCAAGGCAGCCGTTGAAGTTTTGCAACCCCGTTTGGTCATTCCTTCCCACTATCGGACGGCAGCGGCTGACCCCAATAATTGTGATCTGACAGGGCTAGAGGACTTTTTGAAAGTTATGGAGGGAACCCCGGTTCGCCGCAGTGGGGGTGCCTCCCTCAGTCTATCGGCAGCCAATCTGCCCCAAAATACCACTATCCAAGTCCTCAGTATTTGATGAGGAAAACGGCTACATTGTGTGTCAATGTTTCCCGTAGAACGAGTTGAGGAAACGCCATGATTCAGGTCGAACACCTGACCAAGGTTTACGGTACAACCGTCGCGCTGCGGGATGTCAGCTTTTCAGCGGCCAGTGGTGAGATTCTCGGTCTCCTCGGCCCCAATGGCGCAGGCAAAACCACCACAATGCGGATTTTGGCGGGGTATCTACCGGCAACGAGTGGCACAGCATCTATTGCAGGCTATGAAGTCCACACGAATCCGATGGCGGTGCGGCAGCGCATTGGCTATCTGCCAGAAAATCCCCCCCTCTATACGGAAATGACGGTGGCGGGCTATTTGCACTTTGTGGCTCGCATCAAGGGCGTCAGTGCGGGCGATCGCCCCCAGCGGGTGGAATATGCCCTCAAAAGCTGCGGCCTCTGGGATCGGCAACAGACCATTATTCGCAAACTCTCGAAGGGCTATCGGCAGCGGGTCGGCATTGCCCAAGCGATCGTTCACGATCCGCCAGCCATCATTCTGGATGAACCCACGGTGGGTCTCGATCCGCGTCAAATTATTGAGGTGCGCAACCTGATTAAAAACTTGGCGGGACAGCATACAGTGATTCTTTCCACCCATATTTTGGCGGAAGTGAGCATGACCTGCGATCGCGCCGTGATTATCAATAAAGGCGAAGTGGCGGGCATTGGCAAACTGGATGAACTGCTGCAACGCCTCAGCGGTAGCTACACCTATGACCTCGAACTCTTGGGCGATCGCGCCGCTATTGAATCCCTCCTCCAACAGTTGCCTGCTCTGCAACAGATCACATGGGGCAATAGCACTCCCCAAGGGCGACAGCAACTTCAGGTCAGCAGTCCTTCAGAAATCGGTGCCGATCTCGCCACTCTCCTTGTCCAAAATGGGGTGCAACTCTTTGAAATGCGCCGCTCCCGTGCCAACCTAGAGGAGGTGTTCTTGAAGCTAACGACCGATGAACCCAGCGATACCACCGAAGAAGCCCGTGCTTAGCGTTTCCCTCCACGGGCTGCGTGTCCTCCTTGCTAACATTCTTGCCATCTATCGCCGCGAACTCCAGAGTTACTTTAGTGCCCCCTTCTACTATGTGATTGCCGGGGTGTTCTGGCTGCTCAGCGGCCTGTTTTTCCTCGTTGTGATGACGACAATTATTAGCCAAGTAGCTCAGCAGGATTTGCTGCAACAACAGTTTGGGGCGCCGAGCCAAGCCATTGACGTTCCCAAGCTCATCCTCGAAAGTTTCCTTGGACTCCTCGGCTCCATTTCCCAAGTCATTTTGCCCATGCTCTCGATGGGACTCTACACCGAAGAGCGCAAACGCGGCACCCTCGAACTTTTAGCCACCTCACCGATTACGAACTGGTGTGTGGCAACGGGTAAACTCTTGGCAGTGCTGACGTTTTATACCACGCTGTTGCTGCCTGTGATTGTCTATCAGTTTGTGGCGCTCCAACAGAGTACGCCCCCCCTCTCCCCTTGGCTAATTCTTGCGGGCAATGGCGGATTGATTCTTTTAGCAGCAGCCATTCTCTCCTTGGGGATGTTTCTCTCATCCTTGACCGATAGCACGATCCTAGCGGCCATTTTGGGGTTTGCGGTGTTGCTGATTCTCTGGGTACTCGATGTCTTGGCTAAAAATACCGGCGGGAATCTCAGTGATATCCTCACCTACGTCTCACCCCTAGAGCACTTTACCAACCTGACACGGGGAATTTTCCGCAGCAGTAGTCTTGTTGTCTTTGGTAGTTATATTTTCCTCGGCATTTTCCTCACGGCACAGTCCATTGATGCCTTTCGTTACCAGCGCAATTAGGGGGTACCGGTCATGAAACGCTTTGCCCTAGGCTCACCTGAACGATTGACCACGGTATTGCTGTGGGCGGCGCCACTTTTGATCATTGCTGGCTTGAGTGCTGGCATCGTCACCAATCGCTGGAATTGGTTACCCTTGAGCCTTTTAGCTTTGGGGGGGATTGCCCTACTGCTGTGGCTGATCCAGCAAAGTCGTGTCTCCACAGGGTTTTGGGGGCGGCGTTCTACCCAAACCAGTACGAATGCCATCCTGACTGTGATTGCGGTGATTGCTCTATTGGGCATCGTCAATTTTTTGGCCGATCGCTACAGGGTTGAAATCGATCTCACCGAAAACCGTGCCTTTACCTTAGCAGCGGAAACCCGTGATGTTCTGCAAACTCTGGAGCAGCCGGTGCGGGTATTGGTGTTTGATGCCAATGCCGCCAGTCGCGATCGCCTGCTGTTGGAACAGTACCGCCGTCAGGCCAATAACCAATTTTCCTTCGAGTTCATTGACCCCCAAGAGCAACCCGCCCTTGCTAAAAAGTACAACGTGACGCAAGTGGGGCAAGTGATTGTTGTGGCGGGCGAGAAAACTCAGCGCATTGATGAAGACCTTTCCGAAAGTAACCTCACCCCTGCCCTGATTCGTGTGACGAGCGATCGCACGATCCGTGCCTATTTCACCACGGGGCACAATGAACTTCCCCTCACAGGTGGCTCCGCCAGTCTCAGTGAAGTGGCTAAACTTCTTGAGCAGCGAGATGTGGAACTCCTGCCCCTGAATTTGCTGGAGAAGGGCAAAATTCCCGAAGATGCCAATGTCATTGTTGTGGCTGGCCCCCGGCAGCCCTTTTTGCGTCTGGAGCAGGATCTTCTCAAGGCGTACCTGAATCGGGGTGGTAGCCTGTTGCTGATGCTCGATGTTGATGTCAACGCCGGTCTGGATGATTTACTGAAAAACTGGGGACTCACCCTCGATAATCGCTGGGTCATTGATGGCTCTGGTGTGGGTCAACAGGTGGGACTCGGTCCCGATACGATTATTGTCACCACCTATGGCAATCACCCGATTACTCAACGCTTTGCCCAAGGTCCGAGTGTCTTTCCCCGCGCGCAAGCCATTCGCATTGATCCTGTGAAGGATGATGACATTGTGGAAATTGTCCTCTCGGGCCCGCAAACTTGGGCGGAAACCGACTGGCAGTCGGGCAACCTTGAATTCACTGAAGGTGTAGATACCAAAGGGCCGCTGCCGATTGGTGTAGCGATTACCCGTCAGTTGAGTGATAACCCACCGAAGGAAGCCCGCTTGGTGGTCTTTGGGGATTCGGAGTTTGCCACCGATGGCGTGATTGCCTACCAAGGGATTAATAGTGATCTCTTTGTCAATTCCGTGCTCTGGTTGGGCGATCGCGACCAAAAGGCACTCTCGATTCGGCCGCGTGAAACCACCAATCGCCGCCTGCAACTCAATGTCACCACCAGTCGTTGGCTAGAGATTATCAGTGTCTTTCTGCTGCCCCTTGTCGGGTTTGGCTCAGCCGTTTTTGTCTGGTGGCGGCGCCGCTAACTCTTCTTCTATGGCCAGAGCCTCCTGCCCTTACCCTTGTTTGCTCCTGTATGCCCTAATCGTTGGTCTGCTTGGTGGCTGCGTGGCCACGGCCTTTTATCTCGCTCTTAAGCTGGGGTTTGCGCTGTTGTGGGGGACTGATCCTAGCCAAGTGAGCATTGGCACGTGGGCGCACCTCTATCCTTACATGCCGCTTTTGACGGCCTTTGGTGGCTTGTTGGTGGGCTTATCGGTCAAATTCTTGGGGGCAACGGAGGGACTCGCGGATGCGATCGCAGAGTTACACCACGAGGGTCGGTTAAGTTATCGCTTTCTACCGGGTATGGCATTAGCTTCTAGCCTATCTTTGCTGTTTGGCAGTAGTGCTGGCCCTGAAAGTCCCATGATTGATATCAATGGCGGCTTGGGCAGTTGGTTCGCGGAGCGTTTGCATCTACCCCCAGAGAGCACCCGTATTCTCACCCTCTGCGGTATGGCAGCGGGCATGGGCGTGTTTTTTGAGTCCCCCCTCGGCGCCACACTGTTTGTTTTGGAAGTCCCCCATCGCCGCAGTGTGGAGTTTTATGAGGCAATCATTCCAGCCCTGATTTCTGCGGCTGCTGGGTTTACCCTTTTTCGGGTCATTACAGGCACAACCATTGGTGGCATTTATCGGTTCCCTGCCTACGATACGCTGCGTCCTGAGGATATTGGCTTTGCAGTGTTGCTCGGCATCATTGGTGCGGCGGTGGGAACACTCTTTATCCTTGTAGATCGGCAGATTCAACGCTGGCTGAACCCCTATCGACAATATCCTCTTGTCTTAATTGTGGCGGTGGGTTTTCTGATTGGTTTGATTGCCCTGATGCATCCGATCACCCTGTTCTACGGTGAGCGGCAAATTGAACAAGTCATCCAAGTGGTCAACCGCTACAGCATTGGCATTCTGCTGAGCGTCGCTTTCTTTAAGCTGGTTGCCCTGAGTCTCTGTCTGCGGGGGGGCTTCCGTGGGGGGGTCGTCTTTCCCCTATTTTTTGTAGGTGCTTGTGTGGGCATGGCCGTACATGAGGCACTCCCGAATACACCCTTGAGTGTGGCCTTGGCTGGCATGATGGCGGCAATCACGGTGGTGGTGACCAAAACACCTTTGGGGCTGGCGGTGATTCTGACGGTGATTTCCCATACATCAATGCTGCCCTTGATTACGATCGCCACCTTAACCAGTTATCTATTGACCTTACCCATTACTTGGATTCCCAGCCAGCGATCGCGCGAGGACACCCCTGATCCCTGAGAAATCATTAACAGAATATAAAATTCAGACACAACCCTTTACATTTTTCTGAGAGATTGGTTAATATAAGGTTACATTCCGTTGCACAACACCAGCGGGTGCGCCTAAGGCCTCTCAGGGACTCGATTTGGGAGTGTAAACGGTTTGTAACATTCATTCATCTTGTTCAACAGGACTTATCACTATGACGACTGTTTTACAACGTCGCGAGCAACTGAACCTGTGGGAGCAATTTTGTAGCTGGGTTACCAGCACCAACAACCGCCTCTATGTGGGCTGGTTCGGTGTGTTGATGATCCCCACTCTGCTCGCTGCTACCATCTGCTTCGTGATTGCTTTCATCGCTGCTCCCCCTGTGGACATCGATGGCATCCGTGAGCCTGTTGCTGGCTCCTTGATCTATGGCAACAACATCATCACGGGTGCGGTTGTCCCCTCCAGCAACGCCATTGGCTTGCACTTCTACCCCATTTGGGAAGCTGCTTCCCTTGATGAGTGGCTCTACAACGGTGGCCCTTACCAACTGATCATCTTCCACTTCTTGATCGGTGTCTTCTGCTACATGGGTCGTGAGTGGGAACTCAGCTACCGCCTCGGTATGCGTCCTTGGATCTGCGTGGCCTACTCCGCTCCTGTGGCTGCCGCTACCGCTGTGTTCTTGATCTACCCCATTGGTCAAGGCAGCTTCTCTGACGGGATGCCCCTGGGTATCTCTGGTACCTTCAACTTCATGCTTGTGTTCCAAGCTGAGCACAACATCCTTATGCACCCCTTCCACCAACTGGGTGTGGCTGGTGTCTTTGGTGGTGCTCTGTTCTCCGCCATGCACGGTTCGCTGGTGACCTCCAGCCTGATCCGTGAAACCACCGAAACCGAGTCTCAAAACTACGGTTACAAATTCGGTCAAGAGGAAGAAACCTACAACATCGTGGCTGCCCACGGTTACTTTGGTCGCTTGATCTTCCAATACGCCAGCTTCAACAACAGCCGTGCGCTGCACTTCTTCCTCGCCGCTTGGCCGGTGATCGGTATTTGGTTCACCGCTCTGGGTATCAGCACGATGGCCTTCAACCTCAACGGTTTCAACTTCAACCACTCCGTTGTGGATGCACAAGGCAACGTGATCAACACTTGGGCTGACATCATCAACCGTGCCAACTTGGGTATGGAAGTGATGCACGAGCGCAATGCTCACAACTTCCCCCTCGACTTGGCCAGCGCTGAGTCTGCTCCTGTGGCCATGATTGCTCCTAGCATCAACGGCTAATTCCTAGAGCAACTCTAACTAGCCTTTAGTTAAAGGAACCGCCTCTTCATCGGGGGCGGTCTTTTTTTATGATGATGGTCAAAGGGTAGAGACTTTGTTAATGAATGGTTGGACATCCCTCTTGGCAGTGGCAGTGCCTCTTGTGGTGCAAGCAGCAACACCAGCTCCAGAGATCATTACGCGGGCGATCGCGATCGCTGCCGAGCAGTTTGGTGAGGAACTAGAGCAAATTAGCGTGGTTCAAGTTCAGCCCAAAGTTTGGTCCGATGGCTGTTTGGGCTTGGGGGGATTGCGGGTTGATTGTGCTGAGCGTTTAACCCCCGGTTGGGAAATTACCCTGACGAATCGCAATGCTCCCTATCCCCAACAGTGGGTCTATCGCACCAATCAAAGTGGTTCCCTGATTCTTTGGGATGCCGCTGGCAGTCGAATGATCGGCACCCTGATTCAGCGCCCCCAACGCCTGAGTCCAGAAGAGTTGCCGCCCCCCCTTCCTGAGGGTGTAAGTTTTCGCGTGATTCGGCAAAGTGATGCCTCTGGAAATCGTTCACCCTCAACGACAACAACACTGCTCTATAACGATGGTCGGATTGTGCAGCAAACCACCAATGCTCGCGGGGAAACCCTCAGCCGCACCCTACGCACAGTGACACCTGCTCAAGTCAGTCAATTTAATCAATTGTTGAGCGATCGCCGGTTTGAGCGCTTCAATGGCTTTGATTTTGTACCCACACCCCTAGAACGACCGGTGCCTATTCATCTCGTCTCGACCCCCACCGCAACGGTGCGCTTTGCTGAAGCCAATGAATACCGCCTTGCCTCTGATTTGGTCGCTGTTTTGCGGGCATGGGAGCTATTGGTTGCCAAAGGTCGGCTGCCTGGCCAGATTTCATCACAAACCAGTTAAGAAAACAATGACTAGAGCCGCATACATTCATCTACCCTTTTGTCGGCGCCGCTGCTTCTACTGTGACTTTCCGATTACGGTAGTGGGGGATTCTCCGACGCTGGCAGAATCACTTATCCAAGAGTATGTGGCTGCGCTGTGTCAAGAAATTGCCCATACCCCTGCTGAGCCGCCACCGCTCCAAACGATTTTTTTTGGGGGGGGAACACCGTCTCTAGTCCCGCCGCAATACATTGGCCAACTGCTGGAAGCCCTCGATCGCCAAATAGGCATTGCCCAAGGGGCAGAAATTTCTATGGAAATGGATCCGGGAACCTTTGACTTAAAACAATTGCAGGGCTATCTCAGGGTAGGGGTGAATCGCGTCAGCTTGGGTGTACAGGCTTTTGACGATGAGCTATTGCAAGTGTGTGGCCGTAGTCACGATGTAGCCGATGTTGAGCAGGCAGTTGCGATGCTTCATAGGGCGGGGGTAGCAAACTGGAGCATGGATCTCATTTCAGGCTTGCCGCAACAATCCTTAGCAGATTGGCAGTTCTCCCTCGAGCGAGCGATCGCCCTCAACCCTGCCCATCTATCCATCTACGACCTGATCATTGAACCCAAAACCGTCTTTAGCAAACGCTATCAACCCGAAACAGACTCCCTACCCACTCAAGAGCAAGCCGCTGCCGCCTACTGCCTTACCCACAAGAGGCTAACAGCAGCAGGGTATGAGCACTATGAAATTTCCAATTATGCCCGACCGGGGTTTGCCTGTCGTCACAATCAAGTCTATTGGCGCAATCAACCCTACTATGGCTTTGGCATGGGCGCCACCAGTTATCTCGGGCATCGTCGCCTCAGCCGTCCGCGTACCCGCCGGGAATACTATCAATGGCTGCAAAGTTTACCCGAGAGCCTCAATCAAGTCAGTCCAGATGCCCTGTGGGATCGCTGGTTGGAAACCCTCATGCTGGGCTTGCGCCTCAGGGATGGCCTCTCTTTAGCTGCTCTAGCGGATGAATTTCCGATGTCGTGGGTTGAAGCACTACAAGCAGCAGCGGCAAACATGTCTCCAGAGATGCTTTCTTTGACGGGCGATCGCCTGCACTTGACCCAGCCAGAAGGATTTCTGATGGCCAATACCGTCATTGTCACTCTTTGGGAGGCGATGGAGAGATCGGTTTTCCACCAACAGCAAGGGCAACCCCTACCGATACACTAGAGGTTGTCTGACCAAGAATACACTCACGGGAAGCATCATGTTGGAACAGGGAACCATTTCAATCCATACTGAGAACATTTTTCCAATTATTAAAAAGTGGCTCTACTCCGATCATGAGATTTTCCTGCGGGAACTGGTCTCCAACGCCGTAGATGCCATTCAAAAACTGCGGATGGTGGCACGCTCTGGGGAATATAGCGGCGATGTGGATCACCCGGAAGTGACGATCACGATTGACAAAGAAAATAAAAAGCTGGCGATCGCCGACAACGGCATTGGCATGACCGCCGAGGAAGTCAAAAAATACATTACCCAAGTGGCCTTTTCCAGTGCCGAAGAATTCGTTCAAAAGTACAAAGGGGAAGGGGAAAACGCAATCATTGGTCACTTTGGGCTGGGGTTTTACTCTGCCTTTATGGTGGCAGATCGCGTGGAAATTGATACCCTCTCCTATCAGCCAGGCGCTGTGCCGGTGCATTGGACCTGTGATGGTTCCACTGAATTTACCCTCTCCGATGGTCAGCGCACCAGTGTTGGTACAACCGTCACCCTAACCCTGCAAGAGGGTGAGTTGGAGTACCTAGAACCCGGCCGCATTCGCGAATTGGTACGCAAATACTGTGACTTTTTGCCGGTGCCAATTAAGCTAGAGGGTGAGCAAATTAATAAACAAATTGCCCCTTGGAAGAGTGCCCCCAATAGCCTCACCAAAGAAGACTATCTCGAGTTTTACCGCTATCTCTATCCCTTTCAAGAAGATCCTCTGCTTTGGGTTCACCTCAATACCGACTATCCCTTTGTGGTCAATGGCATTCTCTACTTTCCCAAGCTGCGCCCCGATATTGATGTCACCAAAGGGCAAATTAAGCTCTACTGCAACCAAGTCTTTGTCAGCGATAACTGCGAAGAGGTGATCCCGCGCTTTTTGCTGCCTTTGCGGGGGGTCATTGACAGCAGCGACATTCCCCTGAATGTGTCCCGCAGTTTCCTGCAAAACGATCGCACGGTGCGCAAAATTGCCGACTACATTGCCAAAAAGGTGGGCGATCGCCTGAAGGAGCTATACCGCGAAGACCCGGCGGCCTACGTACGCTCGTGGCAAGACTTGGGCACCTTTGTCAAATTCGGTTCCATCAACGATGAGAAGTTCAAAAAGCAGGTGGAGGACATTCTCATCTACCGCACCACCGCTGAACTAACCTCTAAAGAAAGCGAAGATGTCTGGGCCAGTGAGGGGGGCATCCAAGTGGATGGCAAAACCTACACCACCCTCAAGGAGTACCTTGAGCGCAACAAAGAGCGCCAAGGCAAGCGCGTCTATTACTGCACCGATGAGGTCGGCCAAGCCACCTACGTGCAACTGCTTAAAAGCCAAGGGATTGAAGTCCTGTTTATGGACAGTTTCATTGATACCCACTTTGTGCCGTGGCTGGAGCAGAACTACAGCGATGTCAAGTTTCTGCGGGTGGATGCAGAACTCGATGAGACGCTCATTGACAAAAACAAAGAGAGCGAACTAGTGGATCCCACCACGAAGAAGACCCGCAGCGAGCAGATCAAATCCCTCTTTGAATCCGTGCTGAAAAAGCCGAAACTGACCATTCGCACCGAAGCCCTCAAGGCCGATGCCCCCCCGGCAATGATCCTGTTGCCCGAAACCAGTCGGCGGATGCAGGAGATGATGGCGATGATGCAGCAGCAACCCAATGCGCAGTTGCCAGAGGAGCATATCTTGGTTGTCAATACCGCCCATCCCTTGGTGCAAAATCTCCTCAGCCTCAACCAAGGCACGATTATTCAAACCAGCGGCACCTCAGAAACGGGTGCATTGGTCGAAAAGCTGTGTCAGTATATCTACGATTTGGCTCTATTGTCACAGCGGGGCTTTGATGCCAATGGTATGCAGCAATTTACAGAGCGTGCCAGTCAAGTTCTGACCCAACTGACCACTATGGCCACGCGCTAACGTTTGCAAACGCGGGAGGTAACGCATGATTATTACGGTAGGCCTATTGGCGGGGGCGATCGCCCTACTGGCGTGGGGACTGTACCGCAACCTGCCCTACGGCAAGCTGGGGATTGTGGCTTGGTTGCAAACCCTTGTCCTGATGCTCCCTTGGCTAGTGGTTTTTGGCAGCCTCAGCTTTGGGATTGTGATTAACTTTGCTGCCGTGCTCTTTGGGCTGGTGTTCTCGATTGTGGCCTATGTTGCCCTTGGCCGTTGGTTGCGATCGCTGGCGGCCACCGCCGAATTGCCCCTACCCTCTGCTCCCTCTGGCCGTTCGGAACTAGAGCAAGCCACCACAGAGCAGACGACCCCAGCCCAGCCTACTGCACGACCCAGCCTTCCCGCTGAAGACCTACAAGCCATTCAAAATATCTTTAGCGTTGATACCTACTTCGCCACCGACTACATTCCCTACAAAGGGGGCGTGATCTGCCCGGGGAATCTGCGGGGAGAGGCCAAAGTGGTGCATCAGCAACTCACTGAACGCCTACAGGCCGCCTTGCCCGATCGCTATCGCCTCTTTATGGTGGCCAATGGGGATGGCAAGCCGATGGTCGTGATTTTACCGATGACGACCGAACCGATTCGCGCGGGCAATCTTCAGAAGCTGGCAGCGGTTTTCTTGGCGGTGGCCACCCTTGGAACCTGTCTCGAGACCAGTGCCATCCTGCAGGGGTTTAGCTTACTGGGAAATCCAACCACTGGCCTCTTCCAGCGATCGCTCCCCTTTGCCTTGGGTCTCTTTGGCATTGCTGCTATACGGGAAGGGGGTCACTGGCTAATGGCCAACCGCTATCGAGCGCGCTTAGGGCCGCCCATTTTCTTACCCGCGTGGCAGTTGGGGACTTTTGGGGCCATGACCCGCATTGAATCCTTCCTTGCCAATCGCAGTCAACTCTTTGACATTGGTGCAGCGGGGGCGATCGCCGCCGGTAGTGTTTCGCTGCTGCTGTTGGCCATTGGCCTTGTTCTCTCGCCCACGAGTCAGGGGTTAGAGGTGCCGACCCTCTTTTTCCAAGGCTCGATTTTGGTGGGGACGATCGCCAAGCTCTTTTTGGGGCAGCAGTTGCAAAGTGAAGTGGTGATGGTGCATCCCTTTGTGATTCTGGGCTGGCTGGGCTTGATCATGACGGCCTTAAACTTGATGCCCGCAGGACAACTGGATGGGGGGCGGATTATTCAAGCCATTTACGGTACCAAAACCGCCAAACGACTGACGATTATGACCCTTGTGGTCTTGGGCTTGGTGGCGATCGTCAACCCCTTGGCCTTGTATTGGGCGTTGGTGATTCTGCTGTTGCAGCGGGATATGGATCAGCCCAGTCTCGATGAGATCACCGAACCCGATGATACCCGTGCTGGTCTTGGTCTGCTGCTATTGTTCCTGATGGCCGCTACCTTGATCCCGATGGCACCGGGGCTAGCGGGTCGCTTGGGAATTGGAGGCTAAATGCCCGATCCACTGCGGCAAATTTTGACGGCGATCGCCCAAGGGCAACTGAGCGTAGAGACCGCCTATCGCCAACTGCAACACCTGTCCTACGAACCCATTGGCGATTTTGCACGCATTGATCACCAAAGGCAGCAGCGCACTGGCTTTCCAGAGGTGATTTGGGGACCCGGCAAAACCCCGCAGCAGATTGCCGAGATTTTGGAGCGGATGCGTCCCCACTATCCCTGTGTAATGGCCACACGTATTTCTCCCGAGGTGTTTGAGGCCCTGCGATCGCGCGTTGGTGGACTGCACTATTTTGAAAAGGCACGGATTTGCAGTACAGCCCCCATTTTGCCGCCGCAGTTTCCCCTGCCGGTGGGCTTGGTCTGTGCGGGCACAGCGGATCTGCCCGTGGCCGAAGAGGCAGCAGTGACGTTGCAACTGTCAGGATTTGGGGTTGAGCGATTTTGGGATGTGGGGGTGGCGGGGATTCATCGGCTGTTGAGTGTGCGCGATCGCCTAGAGGAGATGGCCGTGCTCATTGTGGTTGCCGGCATGGAGGGGGCACTGCCCAGTGTGGTGGCGGGGCTAGTCTCAGTGCCCGTGATTGCTGTGCCCACCAGTATTGGCTATGGCGCGAACTTTGGCGGTTTGGCAGCGCTACTGACAATGCTCAACTCCTGTGCCCCCGGCATTGGTGTCGTCAATATTGACAATGGCTTTGGGGCGGCAATGCTGGCAGCCAAGATCTTGCGATCGCTCAGTCAACGGTTATAATGGTTATTTGTTCTTAATGTGTGATTGATCATCAGGTGACCTGTGGCTAACATCAAATCTGCCGCTAAACGTGCCCAAATTGCTGAGCGCAACCGTCTTCGCAACAAAGCCTATCGCTCGGCAGTGCGGACGCTGATTAAAAACTACTTGACGGCTATTAGTCAGTATGCTGCCGATCCCACTCCGGAAAAACTGGCGGAAGTCCAGCAGCGACTCAACTTGGCCTTTAGCAAAATTGACAAAGCCGTTAAGCGCGGTGTTCTCCATCGCAACACCGGTGCCCGTCGTAAAGCGCGGCTGACCCGTATCCTCAACAAAACGCTGCAACCGGCTGCCTAATCCCCATGTTGGTGGATACCCACGTCCATCTCAACTTTCCAGAGTACGCGCCCGATCTCGACTCAGTGGCTAAACGCTGGCGATCGGCGGGAGTGGTGCGGCTGGTTCACTCCTGCGTTGAACCCAGTGAATTTCCCACCATTCAGAGCCTTGCCGCGCAGTTTCCCGAACTCTTTATGGCAGTGGGTCTCCATCCCCTAGATACGGAGCAGTGGCAGCCGGATCTCAAGGAAAAAATTGCCCGCCTTGCCGCCAGTGATCCTAAAGTGGTGGCCATTGGCGAAACAGGTTTAGATTTTTACAAAGCCACGAATCGCGAAGAACAGGAAGCGGCCTTTTGGGCACAGTTGGAGGTTGCCCACAGCTTGAATCTGCCAGTGATTATCCACTGTCGGGAAGCAGCCGCTGCCGCGCGGGATTTGCTTCAACAGTTTGTTCGCGATCGCGGGCAGGTGCAAGGAGTGATGCACTGCTGGGGCGGTACCCCCGAAGAAACTGAGTGGTTTCTCGATCTGGGTCTTTTTATCAGCTTTAGCGGCACCGTCACGTTTAAGAACGCCAAACAAATTCATGCCTCGGCACAAATGGTTCCCAGCGATCGCCTACTGGTGGAAACGGATTGCCCCTTCCTTGCCCCTGTGCCCAAACGCGGCGAAAAACGCAATGAACCCAGCTATGTGCGCTTTGTGGCTGAAGCCGTCGCCCGTCTGCGACAATGTGACCTCTTGGAATTAGAACAGCAAACCACCCTCAACGCCTGTCAGCTCTTTCGCTTACCGCTGCCCGCTGAACTTGCCGCATAAATTTTTCAGGCATTGGGGCATTCACTGAGTCGAATCAACGTTAAAAAATCTAGCGCATTTGCGAGCCTAGCCATTTCAGCATCCTAGGATGGGGCTGTAGGCTAAAGACGGCTGTTTAGGATGTGTCCTTAATTAGCAAATGCTTTTAGTAACCTGTGGACTCTTTTGAATGCCGTTGGCACTTTACTTTGATCTATTGATCTTAAGTTGATTTTCCTGATACTCATGCTGACTTGACGAGGATACTGTATGGTTAGCTCTCCTCCCCGTCCCACCGAACTCACCGCTGATATTCATGCCTTTGGGCCGGCTCGCGCCACGATTCAAGGACAGCCCTTGAGTGATAGTGAAGTTGAGGCCATGGATGCCTTCTTCCGTGCCTGTAACTATCTGGCCGTGGGCATGATCTATTTGCTCGATAACCCCCTACTCAAGGAACCCCTCAAGCCTGAACACATCAAAAAACGCCTCCTTGGTCACTGGGGATCGAGTCCAGGTCTGTCCTTTTGCTACCTTCACCTCAATCGCATTATTAAAAAGTACCAACAGGAGGTGATTTTCCTAGCGGGTCCCGGTCATGGGGCACCGGGGGTCTTGGCACCTGTTTACCTTGAAGGCAGTTACACCGAGATTTACCACAACATTAGTGAGGATGCCCACGGCCTCAAAAAATTCTTCAAGCAGTTCTCCTTCCCCGGTGGCATTGGGAGCCACTGCACCCCAGAAACGCCCGGCTCGATACACGAAGGGGGAGAATTGGGCTATGTCCTCTCCCATGCCTGTGGTGCTGCCTTTGACAATCCTGATTTAATTGTGGCGGCAGTGGTTGGCGATGGGGAAGCAGAAACGGGGCCTTTGGCCACCTCATGGCACATCAATAAATTCCTCAACCCGGCGCGCGATGGGGCAGTCTTGCCGATTCTCAACTTGAATGGCTACAAGATTAACAACCCGACGATTTTGGCACGGATTCCCCATCAGGATTTGGAAAACTTCTTCCGGGGCCTAGGGTATGAACCCTGCTTTGTGGAAGGTTCCGATCGCCCCTCAATGCACCAAGCAATGGCCGCCACCCTCGACTACTGCGTGACTAAAATTAAGGAGATTCAACGAGCAGCTCGGGAAGAGGGCGTCACCACCTTGCCCCGTTGGCCGATGATTGTGCTGCGCACCCCCAAAGGGTGGACAGGCCCCGCGGAAGTGAATGGCCACAAAGTGGAAGGCTTCTGGCGAGCACACCAAGTGCCCATGGCCGATGTCCACACCAACCCTGAAAACCTTAAGCTCCTTGAAAATTGGCTGCGCAGCTACCGCCCCGAAGAACTCTTTGATGAGAATGGCACATTTCGTCCTGAACTCAAGGCCTTGGCGCCAACCGGCAACTACCGTATGGGCATGAATCCCCACGCCAATGGTGGGCTATTGCGCAAGGATTTGAAAATGCCCGACTTTCGGCAGTACGGCATTACGTTTGAGAAACCCGCCCAAATTGAGGTGGAAAATACCCGTCCCCTTGGGGTCTTCCTGCGGGATGTGATGCGCAATAACATGACCAATTTCCGTGTCTTTGGTCCCGATGAAAATACCTCAAATAAACTCAATGCCATTTACGAGGTCAGCAAGAAACTCTGGATTGCGGAATACTTTGAGGAGGACGCCGATGGCGGTGAATTGTCCCCCAATGGTCGCGTCATTGAAATGCTCAGCGAGCACACCATGGAGGGGATGCTGGAGGGCTACCTGCTGACGGGTCGCCATGGCTTCTTCTCCACCTATGAGTCCTTTGTCCATGTGATTGACTCGATGTTTAACCAACACGCCAAATGGTTGAGCATCTGCAATGAACTCTCGTGGCGGGCGGATGTGGCCTCATTGAACTTGCTGATTACGTCCACGGTGTGGCGGCAGGATCACAATGGCTTTACCCACCAAGATCCGGGATTTTTGGATATTGTCTGCAACAAGAGTGCGAAGGTTACGCGCATTTACTTACCGCCTGATGTGAACTCACTGCTGTCGGTGGCGGATCACTGCCTGCGCAGCAAAAATTATGTGAATGTGATTGTCTCCGACAAGCAGTTGCACTTGCAGTACCTGACAATGGATCAGGCAATTATCCACTGCACCAAGGGAGTCGGCATTTGGGATTGGGCCAGCAATGATCAAGGCTGTGAACCGGATCTGGTGATGGCCAGTGCGGGGGATATTCCTACCCAAGAGGCGTTGGCGGCGATCGCCCTCCTGCGGCAGGAGTTTCCAGAGCTGAAGATTCGCTATATCAATGTGGTGGATCTCTTTAAGCTGCAACCGGAAACCGAACACCCCCACGGCCTCAGCGATCGCGACTTTGATAGTCTCTTTACCCTCGATCGCCCGATTATCTTTAACTTCCATGGTTATCCGTGGTTGATCCACCGTCTCACGTACCGCCGTCACAATCACCGTAATTTGCACGTGCGCGGCTACAAAGAAAAGGGCAACATTAACACCCCCCTTGAGTTGGCCATCAATAATGAGATTGATCGCTTTAGTCTTGCCATTGATGCCATTGATCGCCTCCCCGGTCTTCAAGTGGCGGGTGCCCATGCCAAGGAGAAATTCCGCAACATGCAAATTGAAGCCCGCAACTACGCCTACGAGTACGGTGTGGACAAGCCGGAGTTTAGCCACTGGACTTGGCCATTTTAGCTTGATCCTCTAGGTTGATGTTCTGCCCCTCTCTTCGCTTATCGGCAAGGGAGGGGTTCTTCTTGGCGCACGGGCACTTGGTGCTGATGGAGATAGTCCTTGATCTGGGCGATCGTCAGTTGGCCATAGTGTAGGAGCGAAGCCAACAGTGCCGCCTCTGCTTTCCCTTCCACAAGAGCCGCGCGAATATGCTCACAGGTACCTGCCCCCCCAGAGGCAATCACAGGAATCTCCACCCGCTCAGCGATCGCCCGCGTCAATTCGAGGTCGTAGCCCGCCTGTGTCCCATCGGCATCCATACTGGTCACCAGCAGTTCGCCCGCACCCCGTTTAGCCATTTCCACCGCCCATTCAATCGCATCTAGCCCCGTAGCTTCCCGTCCGCCGCGCACATAGACTTGCCAACGGGGGTTTTTAGGATCCCAATGGGGTTCGCGCCGCGCATCAATGGCGACAACAATACATTGGGCACCAAAGCGATCGCTGGCCTGATTCACGAGATCGGGTTGCCGCACTGCCGCCGAATTCAGGCTGACTTTATCTGCCCCGGCGCGCAATAGGTCTTTGATCATCGTCAGGGACTGAATCCCGCCCCCCACCGTCAGGGGAATGAACACCTGATCCGCGGTGCGATAGACGACATCAATAATAATGTTCCGCTCTTCATGGGTGGCCGTAATATCGAGAAACACCAGCTCATCCGCACCCGCTGCATTGTAGGCTTGAGCCAGTTCAACCGGATCGCCGGCATCGCGCAGGTTGACAAAGTTCACGCCCTTGACGACGCGACCCGCCTTCACATCCAGACAGGGCAAAATTCGTTTGGCAAGCATTTAGCCTCCTTGGGACTACTGCACAGTGACACGGCGACCCCCGCCACTGACAAAGATAATGGCGCGACCCTCCGCCATCGGTTCCCAACCGACATCAAAGCCACTGCGCCAAGCCACCGCACGGGCTGCCCGGAAACAATCAAAGCTATCGGGACGCACAAAAAAGACAAGGGAATAGCGGCTGGGGGAGAGGCGATCAATGGTACGCCGAAAGTTGGACGCGGGTTTTTCCAGCGTGCTAAAGGATTCGCCACCGCTGCGATCGCGGAGTTCAAAAAGGGTTTGCAAAATTGGTTGCCCTTGGCTGTGCACCAAACTCAAGCGCACATCGTAGTGGCGGGTACGGTGGCGAAAGGACTCTAGTTGTTGCTGAATTTGGTGGGGATCTGCAAAGGGATTTTCTGTAATGCGCCGCAGGTGGCGATCGATGGCCTCACTGGCTTGATCCTCCTCAAGGGGCAGGGCGCGATTTTCACGACACTCAAAGAAATACACCTGCTTGCGGGTTTCGCGGGCAATGGGCGTGCGCACAAGAGCAGGAGACACTGCTGCTGTCAAGCTGGCAAAGAGGCAGACAAAGATCATCACCCCCACGGTATTGGTGAGGACATCGAGGAACGAGTCCAGATTTTGACTGGGGGCTTGGACTTGGGGACGGCAGCGCGATCGCTTCATGAAGCGGCAGTACGGAGACTTCTTCTAGGTTATCGGAATTCTTGACCTCTGGTCTTAGCGCATCTGATAGAGTGGCAATTGAATAGCCTCAGTGATCAATTCCTCAACTCCCCCTGCCTATGGCAATGCTAAAAACCCGTCCCCCTCGTCCCCTCACCTACCAAGCCTACGATCGTGTGGTTGGCAAACAGGGTCGGGTCTTGGTGTTGCTCTCGATCATGACCATATTTTTGCTGGGGGGCATTGGTGCCCGCTTGGGGTATCTGCAAATTGTTGAGGGCGATCGCAACCGCCAGATGGCCGATGAAAACCGCATTCGCCTAATTCCCAAACCGCCGGAGCGGGGGAAGATTTTGGATCGCAAAGGGCGGATCCTCGCGGGAAATAAGTTCTCCTACTCGGTATTTCTCTGGCCCCTTGCGGCGAAAAAGCCCGAATGGCCGCAGACGGTGAACATTCTCTCGCGGGTGCTCAATATCCCTGCCAGTGAGATCGAAGCGCGGGTCAAACAAGCAGGGGTGAATTCTCCTTCGTTGATTCGCATTGCCCAAGGGATTAGCCAAGCGCAAATTGTTGCCCTTGAAGAACACCGCAATTTCCTGACGGGGGTCGAAATTGACCGCGAGGCCATGCGCTTTTATCCCCACGGCGAAACGGCAGCTCACATCATTGGCTACATCGGCGAACTGAATGAGGAGGAACTAGCAGCACGCCGGGATCAGGGCTACCGCCTTGGCGATGTCATGGGCAAAATGGGCGTCGAAGCCACCTATGAAAAGGTACTACGGGGGACATGGGGCGGTCAGCAGGTGGAGGTGGATGGTCAAGGTAAAGTGATTCGCATTCTAGGCCAAAAGGTGGCTCGACCGGGAAATGACATCACGCTGTCAGTGGATTTGGACTTGCAAAAAGCGGCGGAAGCAGCCCTAGGGAGTCGGCCGGGGGCGATCGTGGCCATGGATCCCCGCGATGGTTCGATTCTTGCCCTTGCCAGCTATCCTGCCTTTGACCCCAATTGGTTTGCCCGCCGCATGACCCAAGCCCAGTGGGACGAGCTACAACGGCGGCAATTTCCCTTTGTCAACCGTGCCCTCCAAGGGTTCCCTCCCGCGAGTACGTTCAAAATCGTAACGACGGTGGCGGGTCTGGAGTCTGGGAAGTTTAGCCCTGATACGGTACTGATGACCTATCCTGCCCTCTACACAGGGGGCTTTGCCTTCCACGATTGGAACCGGGCGGGCTTTGGCCCTCTGGGCTTTGCCGGTGCCATGGCATGGAGTAGTAACACCTTTTTTGGTCAAGTGGCGCGCCGCATTGGACCTGAAACCCTGATTCATTGGGCGCATCGCTTTGGCATGGGGTCTAAAACCGGCATTGACTTACCCGGTGAAGCTCCCGGATTTGTGCCAACCCCCCAGTGGAAGCAAGAAACCTTTGGCGAGGGGTGGTACGACGGCGATTCCTTGATTACCGCCATTGGTCAAGGGGCCTTGCAGGTGAGTCCGCTTCAAGCCGCGGTCATGTTTGCAGTGCCCGCCAATGGGGGCTATAAAGTGCGGCCGCACCTAATTGCTTCAGACCATCCCGATCGCTGGCGACAATCATTGAACTTAAAGCCCTCTACCATTCAAGTGCTGCGCCAAGGGTTACGGCAGGTGGTGACCAGTGGTACAGGGGCTGCCCTGAATGTTCCTGAGGTTGCGATCGCCGGCAAAAGTGGTACCGGGGAAGACCCACCTCGCCCTAACCACACTTGGTTTGGTGCCTATGCCCCTGCAGACAAACCGGAAATTGTGGTCGTCGCCTTTGCCGAAAACTCTGGTGGTGGGGGTGGGTCTGTGGCAGGTCCGATGGTGCTCAAAGTGATTCAGACCTATATGAAAATTCGCGATCGCTAGCCCCTTGCGGCCAAGCAGATTGTCATTCCCCAAGGTTGCGCCTAGAATTTGAAGGAATGCGTGTGATGGGGTGAACCATGATCGAGCAGCGCGTCCTTGCCCTTGGGCTGACAATAGGTCTCTTGACAACCGCCTTGGGGACTCGCCAGAGTGTTGCTGAAACGATTCTTGCTGAACCAGAAGCGGCTGCACCGATCCTTGTCAATCCTGTTCAACCGGTGGACAGTGAGCCTCTTGTTTTCTCCACAGACCCCGTGGATCCACCTCCCGGCAGCGAACCCCTTGAAAACCTGAAGCCTGCCCGCTCTATCCCCGTGGTGATCCAAGAACGCTCGACAGGCTGTCAAGCGATCGTTAGCGAGGGCGTTCCCCCCAACATTTGCCAAGCCCAAGGTGCTCCACACCCCCTAGTGACCCCCACGGCTACATCACCTTCTGCTCCAGCTTCCCATCGCCCCTTGGTGGCTGCAAACCCAAGAAATTTTGTGCCATCTGCCCAAACGGCTGCGCCGGCCTATGTACGCCAGCCCTTTCCGGGACCGAATCCCTTGCGTTGGCTAAAGGTCAACAATGGCCAAATGCTCTTTCCCTTGCCGTTTCCGGTGCCCATTACCTCAACTTTTGGCTGGCGCATCCATCCCATTTTTGGCGATCGCCGCTTCCATTCGGGAACCGATTTGGGCGCTCCTGAAGGGACACCCGTGTTGGCAGTTTTTGATGGTCGTGTGGTTGAGTCGAACTGGCTGGGGGGCTATGGCCTCACCGTCATTTTGCAACACCTGCCAGAACAGCACCAAACCCTCTATGCCCACCTCTCACAGCTTTTTGTCAATCCCGGTCAATGGGTGAAGCAGGGGGATGTTATTGGCCTTGTCGGCAGTACTGGCAACTCCACAGGTCCGCACCTGCATTTTGAAATCCATGAGATGACGGCTCAGGGGTTGATTCCCGTTGCCCCCGAAGCGCGGTTAGAATTGGCCTTAGCACAGTTAAAGCAGGCGATCGCCCAAGCGCGTCAGCAATCGAATCGCAGTTAGTAGGATACCGATGGTTATTGCGACTTCCCCTCACACCGATAATCCCCTCTTGCGGGGCGATGGTTTTCCCCCCTTTGATCAGATTGAGGTGAGCCATGTTGAGCCAGCCGTGCGCCAACTGTTGCAGGAACTCACCCAAGAATTAGAGACCCTCGAGCAATCCTTCACGCCCACGTGGGAAGGGCTAGTGGAACCCCTCGAACGTTTGAGCGATCGCCTCGGTTGGACATGGGGCATTGTCAGTCATCTCACCGGCGTCAAAAATAGTCCCGAATTGCGTCAAGCCTACGAAGCCGTTCAACCCCAAGTAGTGGAGTTTTACACCCGTTTGGGTCAATCGCGCCCCCTCTATGAAGGCTTTAAGGCACTGGCTGCCAGTCCTGAGTTCCAAACCTTTTCCCCTGCGCGTAAACGCATTGTCGAAGCCGCCATTCGCAACGCCGAACACAGTGGTGTCAGCCTAACGGGTGCTGCCAAGGAACGCTTTAATGCCATTCAACTGGAATTGGCCGAGCTATCCACCCAGTTTTCCAATAACCTTTTGGATGCCACCAAGGCCTTTCGCCTCAAGCTCACCCAACCCGATGAAGTGGCTGGACTTCCCCCCAGCCTACTGGCGCTGGCTGCCCAAACCGCTCGCCAAGATGGCATTGAGACCGCCACCCCCGAAACAGGGCCATGGCACATTACCCTCGACTTCCCCAGCTTTGGCCCCTTTATGCAGCACAGCCAACGGCGGGATTTGCGGGAGCAGCTCTATCGCGCCTACATTTCCCGTGCCAGCAGTGGTGAGTGGGATAACCGTCCCATTCTTGAGCGCATCCTTGCCCTGCGGGTCGAAGAGGCACAGCTTTTGGGATTCAACACCTATGCTGAACTCAGCCTTGCCAGCAAAATGGCCGATAGTGTGGCCAGTGTGGAAAAGCTCCTCGAGGAACTGCGGCAAGTCAGCTATCGTGCGGCGGCGCAAGAACTGGAAGAACTGAAAGCCTTTGCTGCTGCCCAAGGGGCACCCGAAGCCACCGATCTGCAGCACTGGGATATTCCCTATTGGGCTGAACGGCAGCGGGAGGCGCTCTTTGACTTCAATGATGAGGAACTGCGTCCCTACTTTCCTCTCCCCCAAGTGCTGGAGGGCTTATTTGGCCTAGTGAAGCGACTGTTTGGGGTGACGGTGGTGCCTGCGGATGGTCAAGTACCCGTTTGGCATCCTGATGTGCACTTTTTTGCCATCCTCGATGAAAATCATCTGACGATCGCCCACTTTTACCTTGACCCCTACAGCCGTCCTGCCGAAAAACGCAGTGGGGCATGGATGGACGATTGCCTTGGCCGTGCCAAATATCGCATTCAGGGGGAATGGCGCACCCGCTTACCCGTTGCCTACTTGGTCTGCAATCAAACCCCCCCAGTGGATGGCAAGCCCAGCCTGATGACCTTTAGCGAAGTGGAAACCCTCTTCCATGAGTTTGGGCATGGTTTGCACCACATGCTGACGCGGGTGGATGAAGCGGGGGCAGCGGGCATCAACAATGTGGAGTGGGATGCCGTCGAACTTCCCAGTCAATTTATGGAAAACTGGTGCTACCATCGGCCAACGCTCTTTGGCATGGCACGCCACTATGAAACGGGGGAACCCCTGCCAGAACACTACTATGAAAAACTGGTTGCTGCCCGTACCTATCGCGCAGGCAGTGCCCTATTGCGGCAGTTGCACTTTAGTTTGTTAGATTTAGAACTGCACCATCGCTATCAACCGGGGCAAGGAGAAACCCCCCAACAGGTGCGCGATCGCCTAGCGCAGACAACAACCATTTTGCCCCCCTTGCCCGAGGATGCCTTTCTCTGTAGTTTTGGCCACATTTTTGCTGGGGGGTATGCTGCGGGTTACTACAGCTATCTGTGGGCAGAAGTTCTCAGTGCCGATGCCTTTGCCGCCTTTGAGGAAGCAGGCCTAGACAACGAGCAAGCCATTGCTGAAATGGGACGACGCTATCGCGAAACCGTGCTTGCCCTTGGCGGCAGCCAACCCCCGATGGAGATCTTCAAAGCCTTCCGCGGCCGTGAACCCATTACTGAACCTCTACTACGGCACCGAGGATTGTTGTCGAAAACTTAGTTTGCCACTTACGGAGCCTTAGGCAGGCGATCGCCCCGCGTTTGATCCAGCCACTCAAAAATCCGATCCAACTGCTCCAAGGTAATGAAGCCATACTGCCAAAGAATAATCGGCAAAGATCCGCGCTGCTGTTGCCACTGACGCAAAGCCATCGCAATACTCTCTGGCGGCAGTGCCAGTTCCTGTTCAAGGTATTGCAGTAGTTGAGGAGAGTAGGGCATCGCACGTGAGGAGTGACTGATGAGGCAGGGACAACAAAACTTTTAGACTTGCAGTATAGCAATGGGATTCTCAGGATAGGGTGAGTTTAACAAAAGCTGCATATTATCTGAGAAGACGCCGAGGCTGATTGCAATGTTTCGCAGCATACCCTTAAGATAATTAAAAAAGATGCCCTATTTGTAAATTTTTATTACGATGCTTCAACAAGTTCGGCGCTGGTTTCGCCAAATTGGTTTAGTGATGGTGCTTGTGAGCTTCTGCTGGTTGGGAGCGATCGCCCCTGCCCACAGCTTCAACAATCCAGAGTTGTTGCCCGCGGAGCCAACCAATGTCGTTGACTTAGCGCAGATTCTGACACCCGTTCAAAAGGAACGCCTTGACAGCGAACTGGCAGAATTTGAAGCACAGACGGGCTGGAAGTTGCGCGTCCTCACCCAGTACGATCGCACCCCCGGCCTAGCAGTGCGGGATTTTTGGGACTTAGACGATCGCAGTATTCTGCTGGTGGCCGATACGCGCGGCGGCAATCTTTTGAACTTCAATGTTGGTGACACCGCCTACCGCGTCCTCCAGCGCACCTTTTGGGTTGAGTTGCAAACCCGCTTTGGCAATCAATACTTTGTCCGTGACAACGGCGAAGATCAGGCCATCCTGCAATCGCTTCATGCCATTGAAACCTGCCTTGCCCAAGGGGGGTGCCGTGCCGTACCGGGATTACCCCAAGAGCAATGGCTTCTCACCCTTGCCACCTCCATCTTTGGCGGCATCATTTTGGGCTTTGTGGCTCGTCCCCGCCGTGCGGATCAAAAAGTGGCTTGGACGTGGATTCTCCTCTTTTCGCCCCTGTGGGGGATGCTTTTCTTTGCCTTTGGCCTTGGTCCTGTTCTAGTGCGCACCCAAGAATGGCTACCCGTTCTGCGCAATGTTGCTGGTTTTGCCTTGGGTGCCATTGTTGCCTTTTTAATTCCTGCCCCCAGTGGGCCGCCGCCAGTGCTTGAGGAATAGGCACCTTGCAGACCCTTGATCAGAAAATCGCGTAGGATTGGGGTTAACTACACTACACCCTTGGTTGGGGAACCCGTCCCGTGCTATGAATAGTCATCATTCCTCGCGTCACATTGTCGGCATTGTCAAAGGCCCCGGAGACAGCGGTAGCGAGTACGTCTTTATTACTGCCGATGCCCAGCCTGTGCGAATGGGTGAATTTGTCTATTATGAGTTGAGCCATTCCCCAAGTGTGGCCTCAAACTCCCATGCTGCTGCTGTTCACCAAGTCTTGGGCAAGATTACTGGCTGCCGTCTGATTGAGCATCTACCGGATCGGATGTTTGCTGATCACGAACTGAATCCCGGTGCGGTGGCTGCCCTGATTGGTTTTACCTGTGAACCGGCGGAACTCTACGAAATGACCGTAGAAGTGATGGGGGAATTTCATGAGGTCTTTGGCTTTAATAATTTGCGGCGGCTTCCCCTGCCGGGTGCCAAGGTCTATTTAGCTGACGATGCGCTGTTGCGGCATGTCCTCAATAAGAAAAAGCCAGAGGAGGTGGGGGCTGCCCATATCGGTTCACTGTTGTTGCGGCAGGAGGGTGCTGTGCCCATTGCCCTCGATGTCAAGGAACTGGTGAGTACGCATGTGGCCATTCTAGCCGGCACAGGTTCCGGGAAATCCTATACCGCAGGGGTTTTGGTGGAGGAATTGCTGTCGCCGAAAAATCGCGCCGCAGTGCTGATCCTCGACCCCCATGGTGAATACCACACGCTGGCGCAGCTGAGGGGACACCCCGCTTTTCAAGGGGCGGATGGCTATCAACCCCAAGTGAGAATTATTACGCCCCAAGAGGTCAAAATTCGTGTTTCTTCCCTAGAGTTTTACGATATTCTGACGCTGCTCCCCCCGATGAGCGATCGCCAGCAGGCCATTCTCAAAAAAGCCTATGACGAAGTACGCGGTCGTTTCAAAGATGGCCGTTGGAGTACCGAAGACTTGATTGCAGCGGTCTATGCTGTGGATCGCGTTGAGGATGAAGAGGGCAATGTCAAGCAGGGTTCCTCGGCTGATGCCTTGGCTTGGAAGCTGGAAAAAATGCAGCGCTCTGACTATTTCCATGCCTACAAGCATTTGCCCCCCTGCGAGTTGTTTGCCCCCGGCCAAGTCACCATCCTGCAAATGAATGAGATTCCCCTTGAGGAGCAGCAGGTGATTGCCACGGCAATTTTGCGCCAAACCAACCATGCCCGCATGAATACCCAAAAAGACCGTGTCTTTGAGGGGGATGAGCAGTACCTCCCCTACCCGGTGTTCATCTTAATTGAGGAGGCGCACCGCTTTGCCCCCGCCCATGAACCTTCCCAATGTAAGCAGGTACTGCGCACGATTCTCAGTGAGGGCCGTAAATTTGGCCTTGGGGTAGGCCTGATTACCCAGCGTCCTGGCAAACTGGATAGCGATGTGCTCTCCCAGTGTATGAGCCAGTTTATGCTGCGGATTGTCAACCCTGTCGATCAAGAGAGCCTCAAACATGGGGTGGAGGCCGCTGGCCGAGATCTGCTCAAGGAACTCCCTGCCCTGAGTAAGGGGCAAGTGATTATTGCGGGTGCCTGTGTGAATACGCCTGTCCTCTGTCGCGTGCGGCAACGCTTAACAACTCATGGGGGTGACACGCTGGATGCCCCTGCCCTGTGGCAAGAGTATTTTGCCCACCACAAACAGTTGGATCGCATGGTGGCAATGGCAGGCCCGGCACCCCGTTCTAAACCGCGAACCATTGGCCGGCGATCGCTTGAATAATTAGCCGTTGTCAACTCCAAAAAAATGCGCTAGCTTAGGAGTAGCTCTATTCAAGGGGCTGAAACGGCTTCGACGTCCTAGTGAAAGTTGGGCTGTGATGCAGGTCGAGAGTGGGCTATCTCTCGTTAATCCAGAGTCCAAACCAAAAGTAACTGCGAACAACATCGTTCCTTTCGCTCGTAAAGCTGCTGCCGTAGCCTAAGACCTCTAAACAGGTTCGAGCACTCGTTGTCCGACTCCGTTAAGGGCAGCGGGTTGACCCCAACGGATGCGCTAGGCAGTTCTCTCTGGTGGGCTGTTTAGCAAAGACTCTACCAGAGCATCCTACTGTTCGGGATAAGGAACAGTTCCCGCCTGAGGGTCAGAAAGGCTAAACCTGTGAAGGAGCAGTCGATGAATAGCTAGGGCGGACACGGGTTCGACTCCCGTCAGCTCCATCATCTTCCATGCAAAAAGTTCAAAATGCCTTGGGCGATCGCCCGTGCCATCTGCGTCCGCCATGCAGGATTTTGAAAGTTTGCGGCATCCTCTGCGCCCGTGACAAATCCTGTCTCGACAAGGGCAGAATCCATTGACGTATTGCGAATCACATAGAATCGTGCCGCCCTCACCCCGCGATCGCGAATGTTCAAGGAATTGAGAATACTATTGTGAATGGCAGATGCCAAACGACTGGAGCGTCCGGGGGCATAGTAGGTTTCTAAACCATTGACATCGGGGCGAGCCAGACTAATAGCATTGGCGTGAATACTCACAAAGGCATTTGCCCGTGCCCGTTCCGCAATGGCGACCCGAGGAGCCAAGTCTAAGTCAATGTCTGTGGTGCGGGTCAGAATCACCTGTACCCCCTGCTGCTGCAAAAATTGGGAAACTTGCAGGCTGATATCGAGAACAATATCCTTTTCACGAATACCGCCAATGCCAATGGCACCGGGATCGCGTCCGCCATGTCCGGGATCAATGACCACCACAAACCGGCCGCGGGGGACGGGCTGATTGGGGGGCTGAGGGGTTGCTGTGGGGGGAACATCAATTGGGGTGGGCGTACTGCTCGGAGGGTCATTTGCTCCCTGAATTTGCACCACAAACGCTTCAGCTGACAGGGGACGAGGGCCAAGGATGCGAAAGTTGGGCGCTGGGGTGAGCAGAATCGAGACGGTTTGGTTATCCTCTTGACGAAATTCAATGTTGCTTAAGGGACTACCGGTAACTAGGCGGGGTTCGCGCAGATCACTGCCCAACTGTGCTTGCCGTAGGCGAATGCGATAGCGATTGCCTTCCCAGCCCACGTTATAGAAAAGGGTGCGATCGCCCTGAATCAGCAACTCTCGTCCCCCCAAGTCAACGCGCTGAATCGTTGTGACAGGAGTTTGAGCACTGGCTGCAGGAATCACACTAGGGCGTTGGGACGGTGGCGGAGGTGGGGGTGTAATGGCCGTGGTTGAAGGCACAATCACAAAGCCATCATTACGGGGCGTCACTTGCCAATCGGCATCTTGAGGGTCAATGTCGAGGGTAATTTGGACTTGGCGATTGCTCTGAGTCCGTACCTCTGCCCGGACACGATCCCGACCAAAGCGGCGCAGTTCCAAGCGCCGCGGACTAAAGTTGCGAATCAATTCACTATTGCTGAGGAGAATTTCAATGCGATCGCGCCGAGGGCGCCGAATAGTGTAGCTTCCTTCGGGCAGGGGGCGATCGGCTAGCACTAGAAAACCTGTGGCATCTGCCCGCCAACTTCGCACTTGCAGCGGCCCTGTGGGCGTTACGGGAGGAGCAGAAGGAGGAGACGGTGGGGGTGGCGGCGGTAGCGAAACTGTTTGCTGCTGGGGGGTAGGCAGTTGCACCAACCAGTTATTAGCCGTGACTCCCCGAAAGCGCACCTGCTGCGGCTCAATTGTAAAACCAGCCGCATATTCCACCACAATCCGCGTCGTTTGGGGGTCAAACTGAGCAACCCGCACTTGGCGAATGGCACCACTGTAGTTTTGACTGATCTGGGGGCTACCGAGAACGACACCCGGCAAGTCAATGACAAGGCGGGTCGGGTTATAGACCAACTCAGCACGGGGCTGAACAGCGCGTTCGGTGCGAATTTCTAGTTGATTGGTGGCGGGGTTGAGTCGCCACAATTGTAGGCGGCTGGCTGAAGCAGGCTGAGCCATGACCAGTGCAGCGGCAGGTGCCCATAGCAAACTCACTACAGCTCGAAATTGCCAAGAACGCCACGGTTGATCCATTCACGCTTCCTCCACCAGCGATGCACAATACACTGCCAAGTTGGCTAGCCAAGCCGCTCGCTCAAACGTGCTCAGCATACTTGATCGGGGACAGGTATGTGAACTGGCACACCCTACGATTTAGTTTTGCGCGATCGCCCTTCATCAGATTCAAATTTCAGCTTGGTTCAAGTCCACTTAGACGCACACGGGTGCCAATGAGTTCGCCGATTGCATGATCTAGCCCGTTTTGCCGTAGCTTTGCCCTAGGAAATATCTGCGGAATCCTCAATGCCCAGTGGCCCTACCCACGATCGCCTGACTTGGATCGGCATGCCCCTTGTGGGCTTCACCGCCAGTGCCCTCACCCGTGATTGGATCTGGGGGGCAATTGCCAGCAGTAGCTTTGGTATTGGCGGCTTTCTCCTCAGTCCAGACCTCGATACCCCCTCTTTACCCTACTACCGTTGGGGCTGGTTGCGGGCAATATGGCTACCCTACCAAAAAGCCTTTCACCATCGCTCCTTTTGGACCCATGGCCCAGTGGTGGGCACGGTGATTCGGTTGCTCTATCTCAGCTTTTGGTTGGGGTTAGGACTGGGTCTTGTGGCCGGGGTCGCCGCATTCACAGGCCACCTTTCCCTTGTGCAGGAATGGCTACATCGTTGGCCGGGAATTGACTGGCGCTGGGGAGTTGCGATCGCCCTTGGCCTAGAGCTATCGGCACTGCTTCATGTCACCAGCGATCTGGTGGTTTCTCGGTGGCGACGCTGGCACCGCTAATGGTGGTGCGTAGGGCAAGGCGGCGCACTAATGGAGCGATCGAGCCAACCCACTGCCTGTTGGAGATGCGCCAGTGCCTCAGCATCATTTTCCTTGAGGAGATAGACCAGAGCGGCAGCCGCCTGTTCGAGGGCGCGGGCACGGCGATTTCCTTTGAGGCGATGCCAATCTTGGGGAGCAATCCTAACCGCATCAAGGAGGGCAGTGGCTAGTTCTTCTGCACGGGGAGTCGTTTGCACCATGACTTAAACTTGATCTAAGGGGAGAACTATCCTCTAGTTTAAGCAGTGAGCAACTGCCCCTAAGGCCACAGGCACTGGAACTTTACCCTTGAATCATAGCGTCTAAGGTAAAGGCAGGTGCATCCCGCCAAGGAGAGATCGTGATGGTAGCAAAAGTCACCCGCTCCCGCCCCGCCTTGATTGTGCTGGCGGTTATTGGCCTTGCCTCGGCTGGCACAGCGGCATGGCTAACCTTGAGTCCCCCCCGGCAGGGAGATCCGGTTCCTAATCCGGCGGAAGTTGCCCAGCAGCAGGAAACTCAAATCTTTTGGGTCAAGAATGAAGGGGATAGCCTCGTTTTAGTGCCCTCTACGGTACGGATCAATACCCCGGCAAGGCGGCCAGAACTCTTTATTCAATCTCGTCTCGAGCGGCTTTTGGCGGGTCCTGCCAATCAAGATGTCACCACCAGCATTCCGGAAAATACCCGTGTCAATCGGGTAGAAGTCAAGGCCGATGGCATTCATGTGGATCTCTCTCCAGAGTTTACCAAAGGGGGGGGAAGTGCTTCGATGCAAGCACGCCTAGGACAGGTACTGTACACAGCAACAGTGAGTAATCCCAATGCGCCAGTTTGGATTTCCATTGGGGGTGAACCCCTGCGCGTCCTAGGGGGTGAGGGGCTAGAGGTGACGCAACCGATGACCCGGCAAGACTTTCAAACGGCCTTTGCCCTCCGCACCCAGTAGTGCCAAGCAAGTCCAAGAAGAATGAGACCACACCCCGACAGCCACACTTGGACTTCGACCCAAAAAGCCAGCCCTAGACAGCCGATTAAACCTGCAACCGCAAGCCAGCGGGGAAATTGTGGCTCCTTCAGTTGCAGTGTGGCAAGGTTGGTAATGGCGTAGTAAATCAGCACGCTAAAGGCACTAAAAGACCACGTAGTTTTTACATTGCCAATCAGGATCAAGAGGGCAATCCCCCCACTCACCGCAAGAATGGCAGCAACAGGTTGTTTTCCTTGGGCTGGAATCTGAGCCAAAATTGCCGGTAAATCTCGCCGTCGCGCCATTGCCAACACCACACGGGAGAGGCCGAGCAACAGATTGAGCAAAATCCCCACCATGGCCGCGATCGCCCCCAGCGTAATCAGAGGCGGCAGCCAAGAGACACCCAATTCACTGGCGACAATCTCTAAAGAGGCGGCCGTGGTCAACTTCCCAGAGCCATGACTCCCCAGAACAATCAAGGCAACACTGAAGTGGAGCAGAACAACAATACCAATGGCTAGGGCAATGGCTCGTGGAATGGTTCGCCGAGGAGTCTTGACCTCCTCTGCCAGCACAGCAATACGGGCATAGCCGGCATAGGCGACAAAGAGCAGTGCCGTTGCTTGGAGAAGATTCTTGAGCGAGAGTGGTTGCGATGCTGCCGACCAAAGTAGCCCTCCCTGTTGTTGGACGTGGCCAATGCCGACAAAGAGCAACAAACTGGTGAACGTGACTAGGAGAATCCCCAGATTCACTTGCACCGATCGCCGGATGCCCAAAAGCACCACACAGGTCAAGACCGCCAGTAGCCCCAGAGCAGCCATGATTTGCCAGCGCCCGCTATTGTCCTCTAGGCCGAGCCATTGGAAGAGATAGGCCATAGAGCCAAGGGCAGCAGTGGCTGCAGAAGCCGATTTGGCCAGTAAAAACATCCACCCCGCTGTAAAGCCGAAAGGGGGAGAAAGATAGCGATACCCATACTCGTAGGTGCCCCCACTCACAGGATGGGAGGCAGCCAATTGGGCACTACTGAGGCCATTACACAGCGCGATCGCGGCTGCTAGGATCAAGGCTATCAACACCCAAGGGCCAGCGAGGTCGGTGGCAATGCCTAAACTGACAAACAGACCCGTACCGATCATGGAACCTAGACCTGTTAAAGTGGCGCCCCACAGCCCCAATTCGCGTTTGAGCATTTTAGTCGAGTCGGTCTAGGAACGAACGCCTTCTAGCCTAGAGGATAGGGACGGCGATCGCTATAATTGGAGCAATTCTTAGCACGCGCGCAGGTATCAGGATCATGGCCAGTCCAGAACCCCCTAGCAACCAACCCGACGATCTCCTAGAAAACATCATTACTGATTTGGGTGAGTTGGACGAGCCTCCCGCACAGGATATTGATCTCAACTCCCTGACGGCTGAATTGGAGTCACTCACCCTTACCGCAGAACAGCGGGCGATCGCCCAAAACCAAGCCCTACAGGAGCAAATTAGCCAGCTCACCGCAGAACTGCACAACGTTCAACAGCAGCGAGATCAACTGAGCCAAGACCTTGCTCGCCTCCAGGAAGAAAATGCCACCTTGAGCGGCCTGCGGCAAAATCTTGAACAGGAACTGGCCCAGGCTCTCATTCAGCAAGATGAACTTCAGCAGCAACTGGTGACACTGCAACTGCAAGCCTCCCAGATTCAGGAACTGCAAAGTCAAGTGGCAACCCTGCAATCCCAAGTCTCACAAATTCAAGAACTTCAAGATCAACTTGCCTCACTGCAAACAGAAAAAACAGCTCTCGAACAACAACTTCAGGCGGTATTGGCTGCTTCACCACCCGCTCCTTTGGAGGATACCGCCCTTCTCGGTAATCCCCCAGACGCCGGCCTTGCCCAACAACTGGCGGAGATAACGCGGCAACTCACCCAAGTGGAAAGGGAGCGCGATCGCCTGCAAGAGGAACTTGCCCAAGCGCAAAATGAACTGCTCGGTCTGCAGCACGATTTAGAGGTGCTGCGCAACCAATCCGCAACCGTTGTCCCCACTGAACTCACCCTTGCTGCCCAAGAAAATCGCCAACTAAAGCGACAACAACGGCGGCGTGACACCGTGCTTTGGATCAGTGGCATTGCGGCAACGGTGGTTTCTGCTTTGAGCGTCAGCTTAAATCTGCCGCAGCCCATTGGCCGCATCATTCCCCCTGTCGCCGCTTTGGCAGTTCCTGTGATCACAACGCTGGTTGGTAGGGGTGGGTCAAGTGAAAAGACTGCTTAGGCGATCCCCCTCTGGGCTAAAATCTTAGGGCAGGGACGCTTTGCTTAGGAGTCTAGATTACCGTGCCCAATCTCAAAGCTATTCGCGATCGCATCAAAACAATCAAAGATACCCGCAAGATCACTGAAGCTATGCGCCTCGTGGCGGCAGCAAAAGTTCGCCGTGCCCAAGAGCAGGTCATGGCGAGCCGTCCCTTTGCCGATCGCTTAGCCCAGGTGCTCTATGGCTTGCAAACCCGACTGCGCTTTGAGGATGCCAATTTACCGCTATTGGCCAAGCGTCCTGTGAAGACGGTGGCGCTGCTGGTGGTGACGGGCGATCGCGGTCTGTGCGGCGGTTACAATACCAACGTCATTCGCCGTGCCAAGGAGCGTACCCAAGAACTGGAAGCCGAGGGCGTCAAGTATATTCTTGTCATTGTCGGTCGCAAGGCAGCCCAATACTTCCAGCGCCGTAATTATCCCATTGATGCCGTGTACTCTGGCCTAGAGCAAATCCCCTCCGCCAGTGAAGCGGGTCAAATTGCCAGTGAACTGCTTTCCCTCTTTCTTTCGGAAACGGTGGATCGGGTGGAACTCATCTACACCAAGTTTGTCTCCCTCATTAGTTCAAAGCCCGTTGTCCAAACCCTGCTCCCCCTCGATCCCCAAGGGCTAGAGGCGCCCGATGATGAGATTTTTCGGCTGACGACGCGGGGTTCGCATCTGGAAGTTAACCGCGAGAAAGTCACCTCAACCTTGCCCGCTTTGCCCTCCGATATGATTTTTGAGCAGGATCCCGTGCAAATTCTCGATGCCCTGCTGCCCCTGTACTTGAATAACCAGTTGCTACGGGCACTGCAAGAGGCCGCCGCCTCGGAATTGGCAGCGCGGATGACGGCAATGAATAACGCGAGCGATAATGCTCAAGCGCTGATTGGGACCCTCACCCTCTCCTACAACAAAGCGCGTCAAGCTGCCATTACCCAAGAGATTCTCGAAGTGGTGGCGGGTGCTGAGGCTCTGCGCTAGGAGTTGACCTCTGAAGCTGCTTTTTGTTTCCACTTCGGTTGGCCCTCTAGGCACAGGAAAAGGGGGCGGTGTTGAATTGACGATCCTCAATATGGCTCAGGCCTTGGGCGATCGCCAGCATACCATTCACATCCTGGCCCCCGAGGGTTCCCACTTGCCAGTGGCGACAACCATTGAACCAGTAGCGGGTGCCCTTCAAGTGCCAGCGCAGCATCAAAGCCGCGATCAACCCATTACCCTGCCGGCCAATAGTGTGTTAGCCAATATGTGGGCACGGGTGCGACAGCTCCAGTACCAATTTGATGTCATTGTCAATTTTTCCTACGATTGGTTGCCCTTTTACCTCACTCCTTTTTTGAGTCGGCCGGTGGGGCATTTGGTGAGCATGGCCTCGGTTTCAGACGTGATGGATCAGGCGATCGCCCGTGTCATTGATGACTATCCGGGAACCATTAGTGTCTATACCCGTACCCAAGCGGCCACCTTCCCCTTTGGCGATCGCTGTGTGTGTTTGGGCAGTGGTCTGGATCTTTCCCTCTATGACTTTTGTGCAGAGCCAGAGGATTCCCTGTGCTGGCTGGGACGCATTGCTCCCGAAAAGGGACTCGAAGATGCTGTCGCCGCCGTCAATGTCACCCGCACCCCTTTGAAAATCATGGGGCAACTGCAAGATATAGACTATTGGCAGCGCATTCAAGCCAACTACCCCAATGCCCCCATTGAATATTTGGGATTTTTCTCCACTCGGGAAATGCAGGCACGCTTGCGGCGGTGTCGTGCTCTCCTACTCACCTCCCGCTGGGTTGAAGCCTTTGGCAATGTGGTCATCGAAAGCCTTGCCTGTGGCGTTCCCGTCATTGCCTACGATCGCGGTGGGCCGAGGGAAATTGTCCGTGATGGTCAAACCGGGTTTCTCATTACCCCGGATTCTGTCGAGGCCTTAATTGCTGCCATTGGCAAGATTGATCAAATTGATCGGGCGGCCTGTCGGCAGCAGGCGGAACAGGAGTATAGCTTAGCTGTTTATGGGGATAGGGTGGAGCAATGGCTACAACGGGTAGCAGTTTCCTCTCTGCCCTAAACCAGCAAATGTTGCATGGCAAATTCCGTGCTCCCCTATACAATAGGCAAGGTGCTAGTGGAGATGACACTTGGATGGGCTGGGTTCTGTTCCAAGGGACAAAGCGAGGACACTCACCCTTGCTCATTTCCTTTACGATGGCTGCGATCGCTAGTGCGGGTCTAGGGTTCTGGTTTTTGCGGAGCCTGTCCCCAACACCGATGGCTCTCTCAGAACCAATGCCTTTACCTGACCCAGTTCAACTTGAACGACCTCTGCCCCGGCCGATTTTGGATGGCCGCGATCCCCTATTAGCAACTGTCCCCAATCAAGCCCCCCAACCACCAGCGGCTGCCTCTACCCACGCCAAGGCAATCTTGCCCACAGTGCCCCCTCCTGCTCTGCAACCCGTGCCTCCGAGCCAAGGCCCTGCCCCTCAAGTGCGGGTGGCGATCGCCCGCGATCAAAGTCAACTGACCGTTGGCACCGCCGTAGCTACCGCTGTCACCAATGATCAACAGCAAGTGATGACGCAGCTTACCCCTTCCCAAGGGGTCGTGGTCACAGCCCGCGATGGCTTTTTGCTCTGGAATGGCCAACCCCTTGCCCCCTCCCTCTGGATTCGCCCCAGCAATCAACTCACATTTGTTGGCGGTAAATGGTATCGCGGTGTTGTCCGCCTTATTGCCCAAGGAAACACGGTTACAGCCGTCAATCAAGTGGACTTGGAACAATACCTCGTCAGTGTCGTGGGTTCAGAGGTCTATCCCGACTGGCCAATGGAAACCCTCAAAGCCCAGGCGATCGCCGCCCGTTCCTATGCCCTTGCCCAAATGTTTCAACCCGCTAGCCGCTTTTTTGATCTGGGGAACGACGAGCGTTGGCAGGTGTATCGTGGGATTGAAACCGAGTGGAACACCACTCAAGCGGCAGTCCAAGCCACGCGGGGCATTGTCCTCACCAAAAGTGGACGAGTGATGGTTTCGATGTATGCAGCAACCGACGACATTGTGCGCGATGTCTTTGGCGGGCGTGGAATGAGTCAGACGGGCGCCTATGAACTGGGCAAGCGCGGCTATAACCACCTGCAAATTTTAGGCACCTACTATCCGGGGGCGGGTCTATCGCAACTGCAAACCCAATAACTCTTTGGAGGCCAAGTCCATGAAATCTCCTCTTTTAGCGACTGCCCTTGCCCTGACAACGGTGGTCTGCCTTCAGTACAGTGGGCGAGCAGATTCGCCCTTGACCTCCACCCCCTTCTACGAAGCCTATACCGATGTCCCCATGGTGATGCGAGCCAAGCGCAATGGCCGCCTTGATCTGAAAATGTCGGAGTGGCTCTCCTCGCCGCAGGTTCCCACAGATCACAAAGCTGCCCTGATCAATGCCCTCGGCTGGGATTTCAACGGCAAAGCCAATGGTCAAGCCTACCGCGCCTATCTTGCCCTAAGACAGGGTACGACCCCTGAAAATATCCCGCTGGAAAGCCTTACCGCCGATGAGTTAATGGCTCTAGGGTATCTCACAGCAATGGACAACTACTTTCAACCACAGCGGGGGATACCTTTTCTCAATATGGCACAGGAACGTGACCCCGAAAGCTATGCGATCGCGATGGTACGCGGCCTTGTGGAAGCACAAACCCTCTTTGATGTCAGTTGGTGTCAAGTCTGGCAAGCGGTGAATCGCGTGGATGAAAATCGTCAACTAAAGCGAGATTTCCGCCCCACAGCGCGGGAGATTATCCTCAAATATCTGCGCTTATACCGTCGGGATTGCTAAGTTTCAGGTTATGGGGTGTATCGAAGAGTTCATTGCAAGAACGACTCAACAAAAAGGCCACCTTGCCTTTGCCAAGGGGTGGGAAAAACTAGCCATTAATAAATGGAATGATAACAGCTATCGAGCTGTGGTCTCAGGCCTGAAGCATGCCTTGGCACTTGATCCTCGCCTAGCAAGATGTTGGTACCTGTTGGGCATGATCAGTGGTGTTGATAGTGATTTACAACAGGCACTAGCAGCCTACAAAAAAGCGATTGAACTGAGACCTGACTGGCAAATTGGCATTGACTTTCTCAAGTGTACGAGGTACTTGATTTACGTTTATAAAGATGTAGAAGAGCTACAGGAATGCCGTCAAAAAATCAGAGAATCCGTTGCCGAGTTCTATCAAACGTTTCAGAGCTTCTCTTTAGATAAGAAACAATATCTCTCGAAGTGGCTGGGGAATGTGAACACATTTTTACTGCCCTATCAAGGGAAAGAAACCCGCGATGTCCAACAACAGTACGGGCAGATGATCTACGAAATCATGACCAGTGTGATTCCAGCCGCCAAAGAACACCCCCCAATGCCACCAGTGAAGGTCAATGAACCCCTACGGATTGGGTTTGTTTCAGGGCACTTTCGTGCGCATACGGTTTGGAAGTTGCTGCTCCACGGCTGGCTTAAACATCTTGATAAAACACAATTTCAGCTTTATGGCTACTACGTGCGAGATTATCGCGATCGCTGGACAGGGGCCGCAGAGAGCTATTGCCATCGCTTTGTCATGGGCACTAAATCGCCTCAAGAATGGTTTGAGCAGATTCGTGCCGATCAATTACATCTAGTGATTTTCCCCGAACTGGGCATGGATCTGGAACTGATCAAGATTGCCGCTCTGAAATTAGCGCCGATTCAATGTATGTCTTGGGGGCATCCCGACACCTCTGGCTTACCCACAATTGATTATTTCCTCAGTAGTGAGTTGATGGAACCCCCTGATGGCGAAACGCATTACACAGAAAAGCTGATCAGGCTAAAAAATCTGGGGATTGCCTTTAGTCCCCCGCCACCCGATCCGCGATCGCCCATTACGCGGGAGGAATTCGGCCTCAAAAGCGATGCCGTTATCTACGGTTGCCTGCAAAGTGTCTTTAAGTACCTGCCACAGTTTGACCACATCTACCCCGAAATTGCCGCAGCGGTCGGGAATTGTCAATTTGTTTTTATTACCAATCTTATGACCAAAAACAGCCGCCAGCGGTTTGAAGGACGTCTAGAACGAGCTTTTGCTGCCAAAAACCTTGACTATAGGGCGTACTGCTTTTTCTCACGCCCCTTAAACTTCTATGGTTTTACCTCCATGTTGCATTGTCTCGATGTTTTCCTAGACAGCCTTGAATGGTCAGGGGGAAATTCTACCCTTGAAGCCCTCTACTATGCCCAAGTCCCTATGGTGACCACACCAGGACGCTTTATGCGGGGGCGGCATACCGCTGGTATTCTCACACTCCTAGAGCTACCGGAATTAATTGCGCCAGATGTTTCTGCCTATATTCAAAAAGCCATTGAACTGGGTCAAAGCGCTGAGTATCGCCGATTTATCCGCGAAAAAATCCAAAACAATCTGCCGAAGGTGTTCGAGGATCAAGCCGGGGTGCGCTCCCTTGAAGACTTTATTCGCGCTGCAGTGCAGGAGTTTGCCACCTCTGGCCGCCTTCTATAACCAATTGGAGTTCTAGATTCAGAAGCGGCTCAAGAAGCCCTTGGCATCCCTTGCAAGGCGGTAACAATCGCGAAGATTAAAAATAGGGCACCACCGCCCAAGGTCAATGTCCGTTCGGAGATGCGTCCAGCCATCAGGCCGCCGCCTAGAACCGCGATCGCCACACAGATGCCGTGACCAAGAAGCGCGCCGAGGGCAACCCCTAGGGCATGACTGGTGGCAGCAAGGGTAATGGTGGCAATTTGGGTGCGATCGCCCCATTCAGCAATGAAGGTGAGACTAAAAGCCTCCACAAAAGTCGCCCAAGCAGGGTTACTGCCCCAACGGCTGAGATTGGCTTCCGCCTTTTCAACGGTTTCCACTGCCGCTTCACACTCCTCCTCACAGGGGCTATCCCCCATCCGCCAGCCTTGAATCAGCATCTTGAGACCAAAAACGGTGAAGAGCAAAATCGCCGCATAGAAGGTGAACTCTCGCGGTAAAAGTTGAAAGACCTTGCCCACGGCCACTGAAAGCAGTGTCATCACAATTAAAGCCGCCCATGACCCTAGGAAGACCCACCGCTTGCTGTGACGGGTTGCCAAAACCATGGCAATAAAGAAGGTCTTGTCTCCCAGCTCAGAAATCGCGATGAGGGACAGCCCCGCAGTAAAAGCCGTTAGCATAGGAAAGGATTCAAACTTTACCATGCCTTAAATTAGCACGCTGTCATGACTGCACCGAATCTCACTGCCATCTTGAATCAGATTGATTTACCCCTCGATTGGCTAGGGCTGCGTTACGTTGAGGAGATTGTCACGACTCGCAGTGCTCGGGATGGAAATCCTGAAATGAACCAGCGATCGCGCCAGCGGGGCGTCATGGTTGAGGTGCTCGTCGATGGTCAATTTGCCTATACAGCAACCCCAGATTTGCAACCCAGTGCTATCCATCGGGCGATTCAGCAGGCCTATCAACAGGCGAAAACCGCTGCCCATTGGCGAGTCTTTAACTTTACGCCAGCGGCACGGGGCAAGGGCAAAGGACACTACCGATCGCCCCAGCGGCAACCTTTTGACCAACTTTCAGCCGCTGAATTGAATCACTTACTCCAAGACCTTTGCCATTGGCTCAAGGTTAGTGACGATATTGTCCAAACCCGTGCTTTTGTGCAGACCGTCGAGACCACTAGCCAGTGGTTCACCAGTGATGGCAGTCAAATTGAACAGCAATTTTATCAAGTGCTCACCGATATGAGCGCCACGGCTCAGGGGGCAGGGGTGGTGCAGCAACGGACAGATCACGGTTGGTTAGCCCGCTGTTATCAAGGGGGTCTGGAATGGCTGACGACTGATCAATTGAGCGATCGCGCCCATCACATTGGCGAGCAGGCCGTTGAACTCCTCAGTGCCCAAGAGTGCCCAGAAACAACGACAACACTGGTACTCGCCCCCGATCAAATGATGCTGCAAATCCACGAGAGCATTGGTCATCCCCTAGAGCTAGACCGCATTTTGGGGGATGAGCGCAACTATGCCGGCAGCAGCTTTATTCGCCTTGAGGACTTTGGGCAGCGGCAGTACGGCTCCCCCCTCTTGAACGTCACGTTTGATCCGACCGTTGCCGGTGAACTGGCCAGCTATGCCTTTGATGATTTGGGGGTGGCGGCTGAACGCATCTATCTCATCAAGGAAGGACGCCTCCTGCGCGGTCTGGGCAGCCTTGAAAGTCAGCAGCGAGCCGGGGTTGCCGGAGTTGCCAATGCCCGTGCCTGTTCTTGGAATCGTCCCCCCATTGACCGGATGGCCAATCTGAATATCGAGCCGGGCACACAATCGTTTGATCAGATTATCGGCAACATCGAGTCAGGGGTGTACATGGAGTCCAATCGCTCTTGGTCAATCGACGACTATCGCCTCAAATTTCAGTTTGGCTGCGAATATGCCAAGCGCATTGAAAATGGCCGCCTGACCCAAACCCTGCGCAATCCCAACTATCGCGGCACCACGCCTGAATTTTGGCACAGCCTCATTGCGGTGGGAGATGTCTCCACCTTTGGCATCTTTGGTACACCGTTTTGTGGCAAGGGAGAACCCAACCAAGCCATTCGTGTCGGTCACGCTTCACCGGTGTGTGCCTTTGCCAATATCCAAGTCTTTGGTGGCGGCTAAGTCAATGGGCGAGGTCAGACTCGAACTGACATGGGGAACCCCCGCTACATTTTGAGTGTAGTGCGTCTACCATTTCGCCACTCGCCCTCAGACTTATTACTATACCATGCTTTAGGACGACTGAGTTATCTCCAGAGCGTGACAAGCGCGATCCACAAGGGTCTGTAGGGCAGGCAGTTGCTCGGTGTGTTCTGAGTAGTACAAATTGGCATTGCCGCGATCGGTGTCCTCCCAAAACTTGGGCTGAGCCTGGCGCAGGCGATCGCAATTTTGCTGAAAGAGACGCTTAAACCCCGCCAAGCCGAGAACCGCTGCATCCTCCACCATATCCTCAACAATCCGCTGCGCAAACTGAGGTTGCTGCCGTGCCAAGTAAAAGAGGGCGAGTCCCATTTGTAGTAGGCGAACCCCTGTACTTTTGCCATAGGGGCGATCGCCATTTTGGGGTTGCCGCAGTTCCGGCGGATTATCTAGGCGCAGCATTTCCTCCAAGAGTTCCAGTTGCAGTCGCTCCTCCCACTGCTGCTCGTTCACCAAGATTAAGACCTTCTTTAGCTCAGCGGCAAAGACATCAACAATGAAATACAGTGCAGGACTATTCTGTGCTAACTCATAGACTTCATTCCCGTAGGCACGTAGATAATTCACACACTTTTGGGTGAGGTGGGGTCGCTGGTAATGCACCAGACTCTCAATAAACCGCCGATAGTGAAAAGCCAAGTTATAGAGATTGCGTGCCTCGTTGTGACGACTGCCGTGTTTAATGGCAAAGCGCATCATTGTATTAAAGCGAATAATGATTAGGTCCAGTAAAATGTCATCCCCCCTACTGAGAATGCGGTGGGCGATCGCGCACATCTCAGAGCCACACAGCGACGCGAGAGGAAACTGCTCCTCCTCCAAAAAGCGCACATAGGCATTCCCAAGGAGCCGAAAACACTTTTGCTCGTAGAAGGTATGGTTCTCTTCAATTTGACCAAATTGATCAAACATGGTCTTGAAGGCAATATCCCCCATCACCGCACCGCTGAGGCGAAAGAAATAGGCCGGGTAGCTGGGTTTGCAACTGATGTAGTGCTGCAGTAGTTCACTGACTACACCAATAATTTCAGCCTGCGCCCCGCGAAACGCCACATAGGCCAGCAAATCATCCAATTGGTTCAATCCCGCGATCAGGTGAGCCTGACTACGGCGCAAAAACTGCGGTTGATAGGACACCCCATCCTTGAGAACAATGCCCAGTCGACTCATGTAGTGATACTGGCGGCGGTAAATTTGCTGAGCCACACTTTCTGGCTGGATGGACTTGAGGATGTAGAAGATGTAGGGTAGTGCCGTCAAAATTGCCAAGGGCAAGAGGCCGTATAAATTCAACAGGATGCTACCCACAGGATGCCTGCCCAAGTCCTGCAAAATCTTGATGTAGAAGATATGGGCACCCCCCAAAACCAGACACCAGACATAGATCAGGCTCGTCCAGTCCTGCATGTACAGTTCAGTAATTTTGGGGATATTTTGCGCCGCAATGGAAATCACAATGATTAACGTGCCGAGGGTGAGGCCAATCACCGAGAGCCACACCTCTGGGGCAAAGCCAGTGTCAAAGGTACCAGCAACCAAGCCAGCAAAGAACCTTGGGGCAGTTGCTTTTAGATGAGCGAGGACAAGATTAGCACTGCTATCCAAGAGGGCAAGGGCAGCCAGACTCAGACCAAAAGCCACCAGCGATCGCGGCAGATGGGGAGTGGTCAAGAACCAGCGGTGGAGTTTCTTCAGCATCTATCCGTTTGAGTCAAGGGTCTCCGCTCCCGACTATGACACACCCGCGCGCAAATTTCCTTTCGCCCCTTTGATCTCTCTGGGAATTCATGCTAGGATAGTGTTCCTGACTTGGGCTTGTAGCTTAGTGGATTAGAGCGGCTGACTACGGATCAGCAGGTCGGGGGTTCGAGTCCCTCCAAGCCCGTTGAGTAAAGCTGAATAAAACTATAGAGCTATTATTTTTTATTCAAATCAAAAAGGGTGACCGTAGCCACCCTCTATCACGTTGCTTATCGTTGCTCAGCGATCGCAGAGTGCCTAGACCACCACGGTTTTCTGAGTCACTTGTTTCAGTTCGCCTTTGGCATATTTGGCAGCATAGTCATCAAGGCTGAGTTGCTTGATTTTGCTGGCGTTGCCGGCGGTGCCAAATTGCTGATAGCGATCGGCACAGACTTTTTGCATGTATTTAATGGATGGCTTCAGGAAGTGACGGGGGTCAAATTCCTTGGGTGCCAAGGCGAGAGCTTCGCGCACCGCAGCGGTAATGGCTAGGCGGTTGTCGGTGTCAATGTTCACTTTGCGGACACCGCTCTTGATGCCTTTTTGGATTTCTTCCACAGGCACGCCGTAGGTTTCAGGAATCGTGCCACCGTACTGGTTGATGATGTCAATCAAGTCTTGGGGTACGGAGCTAGAACCGTGCATCACCAAGTGGGTGTTGGGCAAACGACGGTGGATTTCTTCCACGCGGCTGATGGCGAGGATTTCACCCGTGGGTTTGCGGCTAAATTTATAGGCACCGTGGCTGGTACCAATGGCCACTGCAAGGGCATCCACTTGGGTACGCTCCACGAAGTCCACAGCTTGATCGGGGTCAGTGAGCAGCATTGAGTGATCGAGGGCACCTTCAAACCCATGACCATCTTCGGCTTCCCCTTTACCGGTTTCCAAGGAACCAAGGCAGCCGAGTTCCCCTTCCACGGAAACACCAATGGAGTGCGCGACTTTTACCACTTCGCTGGTGACGGCCACGTTGTACTCATAGCTGGCGGGGGTTTTGGCATCGGCTTCAAGGGAGCCATCCATCATCACACTGGTAAAGCCGTTGCGAATGGCGGAGTAGCAGGTGGCAGGCTCGTTACCATGGTCTTGGTGCATGACAATGGGGATGTGGGGGTAGGTTTCCACCGCAGCCAAAATCAGGTGACGCAGGAAGTTTTCCCCAGCATATTTACGGGCACCCCGCGATGCTTGCAAAATCACGGGACTGTCGGTTTCATGGGCCGCCTGCATGATGGCTTGGATTTGCTCCATGTTGTTGACGTTGAAGGCGGGAATGCCGTAACCATTTTCGGCTGCGTGATCGAGCAGCAAGCGCATGGGTACGAGTGCCATAGGGTTATGTCCTCCTTAGTAGAGCGGATGTATCGCTTCGTTAACCTTACCGATAATCTTAGGCTATGTTTGCTCGTTTATGTTACAGGGGAGCGATCGCTGGCCTATTGAGAATACAGTCCTTGTTCTATAGATAAGGGGTACCCAAAGAGGGTGAGATTCAAAAAATCTCCCGTACGGGAACTTCAATGCCGTTAATCACGGGTACGGGAATGCCCCGCGAGACATGGAAGTAGATCCAATCCTCTAAGAGTTCGGAGAGATGCTCGCGGCATTCAAGCACTGTCTTGCCATGGGCCTTGACCCCCTCAAGGTCTGGAATTTCACCGTAAATCAGTCCATCCTCTGCATTGAAGTGATAGATAGCCCGCTCAAGAGCCGCATTCATATAGTCCGACAGCGACATCCCTAGGGCTGGCCTCCTGAAAGGTAGGCAGCAACAGCAGCAGCGGTTCGATTGCCATGTTCAACACGATCGCCCAAGGCGACACCCTCAGCATAGTTACTACACAGGAAAAGGCCGGGGGTTTGACTGAGGGCATGGGTCACCTGCTGCCACTGCTCAGGGTAGCCGACAATATATTGGGGAATCGCCCGTCGCCAAACCTTCATACCGAGTAAGCGTGCCTTGGCTGCAGGTAAATCAAGGAGTCGGCTCAAATCCTGCTGCACCTGCTGGACAATGGCTTCTTCGCTGAGGCTAGCCAAATCAGGATCCGTGGCACCGCCAATAAAACTCGTAAAGACTTGCCAACCGGCGGGAGTGCGTTGGGGAAAGAGACAGGACGACCAAATGGTGCCAAGGGTGCGGATGCCCTGACCGCGAGGAATGAGTACCCCAAAGCCGGGGCGGACACTGCGCCCGAGTCCAACGGGGTAGGCCAAGACCACACAGGCCACGGTGGGATAGGGGATGGTAGCCAAAACACGGGCGATCGCTGGTTGAAAAGGTGCTACCAACTCTGCAGTTTGATAGGCGGGCGTTGCCAAGACCACACTGCGGGCGTGCCACGTTTGCTCACCACTGCGCAGCAGGTAGCCACCCTTGGATTCTGGGGTAATTTCCTGAACCGGGGTTTGCAGGTGAATCGGTGCCTTCAATTGTTGGGCGATCGCCCGAGGTAGCACAGCCAAGCCTTCCTTAAAGGAGCTAAGTTCCCCCGGTCGCATCTGCACACCCGTAGGCGGCTTCGGTTTAGGGGCTTGTTGACGCCGTAGGCGCAGGGCACCGGCAATGAGGCCACCCCCGAGTTTTTCCAGTTGGGCAATACGACGAAAAGCAGCAGCGGCACTCAGTTGTTGTGGATCACCCGCATAAACCCCAGAGACAAAGGGCGCCACCAGCCGTTCAGCCACCTCTTGCCCCAAATGGCGACGGAAAAATGAATGAACTGATTCATCGCCACTGCCCAGATAGGGGGGCACAAACCCAAGGGCACCAAGGGCTGCCCGCACTTTTCCCCAAGGACTGAGGAGATTTGAGGTGGCTAAGGCAAGGGGACGGGTGGGTTCTAGGGGGTAGAGGTGTCCCCGCCAGTAGATGTAGCGCGGTAGGTGGCGATCGCCCCGAATCAGTTCCGACTGCAAGCCCAGCTCAGCAATGAGTTGTAACAGGGCAGGGGTCGGTGCAAAGCTATTGGGGCCCAGTTCCCAAACAAAGCCCTCCGCTGCTTGTGTCGTAATATTCCCCCCAAGGCGATCGCTGGCCTCTAGGAGAACCACACTGTACTGGGGGGCGCTTTGCTGCAACCGCCAAGCCAGACTTAGGCCACTGAGGCCACCACCCACAATTGCGACATCTACTTCACTCACCCGTTTTGCTACCCTCCAACGTGTTTAGGATCGCTTGAACAACGAGTCGAGATAGACCCGTGCTGTGCGGCGATCGCATTCTCCATTTTGCAGCAAAAAGAGGGACAGTGCGGCCACAAAGACGCGATCCTGATCCCAATCGGGATGCCGCTCGAGGTAGTATTTCAGGGTCTCGTGTAGCTCCTCTGGAATCTCGGCAAGAATACTAATCGTGGCTTGAGCGTTCATACCGTGAGTTACCTCAATAAAACCAAGACAAAATTGCAGGCGCCATCAGCTCGCCCTGGGTAAACCTGTGGAAAACTCCCATAAAAGTTCTGACCAAATCCCCAGACCCCTGACTCAGAGCGGGATTTAGCCCTACATTCACAAGGTTTCAGAGCAAGTGAATCTCTATCCGTGGAACTCCATTGTCTGGGTTGTCTTGGGGTCTGTCAATCCTTGTTTTCACCCATCTTGGCGATCGCAATCCACGACAGAATCAGCGTTTCCGGACTTTTAGCGCTCCTTGCGTTTTCCCCAAGGCTTCAGCAGCAGTTATCCCCAAAAATGTCTTGAAATCCGATCACACCGTCAAGGCCTGTGGAAAACTTTGCCCCAATCTGTGGAAAACCTTGGGAAAATTGGGGAATTTTTGGGGAAAGTTAGGGGAAAATTAAGGTTCTATTAAGGTTCGCTTCAGAGAAAATAAAAGCAGCAAAAGTCAGGGATTCATGACTTTATTAACTTTTGCGGGATTCGCGGAGCGATAAGTCCTGCCCTGTACCCGATGGCGTGAGAGGTCACAGACGGGCTTCAGGGGGCGGCCAGTCATCATCTTCAGGGGGAGTATGTTCTGGATTTTCGATGGTTGTCCCCTCTGATATTCCCTCATCCTCAATATCACTACTTTCGGGAATATCCCCTAGGAGATCGGCGGCAGCGGTGCGCGATTCTGGCACTGGAGGCAGCGTTTCTGTCGATTCAGCATCGGGAGCAGATTCAGAGACTAGAGGCGGTTCAACCACTCCTTCAGAGGTCGCCGTCGGTTCTGGAGTCTCAACCACTGTTTCAGGAACTGCCTGTTCTGCCACTGGCTCAGGAGTTGCCGTGGGTTCTGGGGCATCAACGACTGTCTCAGGGGGCGTCACTGCTGCCGTTTCAGGAGGGGCTGGTTCTGCCACTGCCTCAGGAGTCACCGTGGATTCTGGAGTCTCAATTGCCGTTTCAGGAGATGCGTGCTCTTCTGGTGCTTCGGCGGTCACTGTGGGTTCTGGAGCGTCAACTGTTGTCTCAGGAGGAGCTGGTTCTTCTGAAGCAGTAACCGTTGCTGGTTCTGACTCCTCTGGGGTACTGGCAGTGGGCGGCTGCGGCGTTTCAACACTAGGGGTTTCTGGGGGAGTCATTTCGGCAACCCCTTCGGACGGCAGATCAGCCGGTGCGTCTGTAGGAGTGTCTGCGGTGGGACTGGCTGTTGTTTCTGCGACTGGCGCTGGTTCAGCAGATTCTTCTGGGACTGCGGCAGCTTCCTCAGTGGCTGGGGTGGGTTGTTCGGCAACGGTACTGGGGGTGCTGGTTTCCCCTGTCCACAGATCTTCTTTAATGTCGCCAGTATCCATCGGCGGTGGTGGGGTATCCACAGGAAGCTGGGGGCGATCCGGCTGTTTCTGGAGGCGATCGCGCAAGCTACTGATGAAGCCTTGCAGTTGCTCACCGATTTTTGCAAAGGTACCTTCGGGCAGCAGAGACTGGACTTTTTGCCAGAGGGCTTGAGCTTTTTGGGTGTCGGTGCGATCGCCCGGGTAGGTGAGTTGCCAGCGATAGCTGAGGGTCTGCCAACCCAACCAGAGAATTAAGGCCACTGCGGCTGCTGTTCCTAGGAGCAATCCACCGCCAATGCGATCGCCATAGATCCACAGAGTCAGGGCAAAGAATAATCCCGCGCCACTGGCCACCAGATCAAACCTACGGTACAGTTCCGGCAGGAAGAACCCCAACAGATACAAGCCTAAACTGGCGATCGCCATACTCCAAGCCAGCAAGTTCGTCAGCATTCCCAGTCCTCAGAAAGATAACGGCACACCGACAAGGCGGTATCAACCTTCTACCTTACACCGCACTGAATTTGTCTCTGCTAGAGTTTATTCTTTGTCGAACTGCTGATCCCCAAGGAAGAGGGTGCCACGGGCTGAATAAACTGTTTGCAAAAAATTTTTGGCTCAGAGTGACATATTTGCCTTGGATCTGCCAGTATTAGCCCATGAGGATTGAGGGTGACCTGCTATGATGAGCCTAAGGATTTATGCCTATTGATACTAATCTATTGATATTAATTATTGATTAACGTATTTCTTTTTGGTGGAGCAAAGGAGTTGTTTGTGGCAAATCAGCCAGTGATGGAGTTTAGTGAGCGTCCATTCCACTTCATTGGCATTGGTGGTATTGGTATGTCAGCCCTTGCCTACATTCTCGCCAAGCAGGGCTTTAGGGTGTCTGGATCCGATTTGCGTCCCAACCGCTTGACCGAGCAACTGGCTGAGTTAGGTGTGCAGATCTTTATTGGTCAGAGTGCGGCCAACCTTGAAAGGTATCCCTTTGCCCCGCTGCCTCAAGTCATCTCCTCCACTGCCATTGGCAGCGATAACCCTGAATATCAAGCGGCTCAACGATTGGGCTGTCCAATTTTTCATCGTTCCGATCTGCTGGCTGCCCTAATGCACCGTCACCAAAGTATTGCCGTTGCCGGTACCCACGGTAAGACAACCACCAGCAGCATGATTGCCTATTTGCTGTTGCAAGCCGGGCTGGATCCAACGATTATCGTCGGGGGTGAAGTGGCGGCGTGGCAGGGCAACGCCCGCGTGGGTCAAGGTCCTTACCTTGTTGCTGAAGCGGATGAGTCCGATGGCTCCCTGCGCAAATTCCATCCCCATATTGGCGTCATTACGAATATCGAGCTTGACCACCCCGATCACTACAATTCCTTGGAAGAGGTGGTGGCCACGTTTCAGCAGTTTGCTGATCAGGCAGACATTGTGATTGGCTGTGCCGATTGTCCGAATATCCACGATCGCCTGCATCATCCGCGCCTGTTGACCTATAGCCTTCAGCGACAAGCGACGGTGGACTACTGTGTGGATCATATTCAATACACCTCTGAGGGCACCACGGCACGGGTTTGGGAGCGGGGCACGTCCCTTGGCATTCTGCAACTGAGTGTCTTAGGTGCCCACAATCTCCAAAATGCTCTGGCGGTGATTGCAGTGGGACGTTATCTTGGCATTGACTTTGCCACCATTGCTGCTGCTTTATTGGAGTTTCGCGGTGCCCGCCGCCGCTTTGAAGAACGGGGACAGGTGAATGGGATTCGCTTTATTGATGACTATGCCCACCATCCCAGCGAAATTATAGCTACCCTAAAAGCAGCCCGCCTGCAGGTGGGTACGCACGCCCCTTGGCAACGGATCGTGGCAGTCTTTCAACCCCATCGCTATAGCCGCACCCAAACCTTTCTCGAGGCCTTTGGCCAGTGCTTCACCGCAGCGGATCACGTGATCTTGACGGATATCTATAGTGCGGGTGAACCCAATCCCGGCACAATTAGTGGTGCCGATGTGGCCGCCTGTGCCCGTCAGTATCATGCTGCAGTGGATTATTGCGCCACCCTTGAAGCGGTACAAACTCGCTTGGCGCATCTGCTGCAACCTGGGGATCTGGTGATCTTTCTTGGGGCTGGCAACCTCAATCAACTGATTCCGTCTGTAATGGCGGATCAAGAACAATTAAGTGTCTCTTCCCTCACTGAGGCGATCGCCCTATGACCTTGCCCTGCTTGCCCCAAACCCAGTGCCCTCTGCAACGCCACATCTCCCTTGCCGAGTTTACGACCCTGAATGTGGGTGGCTGTGCTGAATGGTTTGTGGAACCGCGTACGGTCGCTGAATTGCAGGCAGCCTACATTTGGGCGCAGGAACAGGAACTGCCAATTACGGTTTTGGGGGCAGGGTCTAATCTGCTGGTGAGCGATCGCGGTGTGGCGGGTCTTGTGATCGCAACCAAGCATCTGCGCTATCTCAAAAGTGATCTAGAAACTGGACAACTGACGGTGGGTGCGGGGTATCCCTTGCCCAAGTTGGCTCACTATGCCGCAAAACTGGGCTGGCGCGGTCTGGAGTGGATTGTTGGCATTCCCGGTACCGTAGGCGGGGCAGTGGTGATGAATGCGGGTGCCCACGGCGGCTGTACAGCGGAGCGGTTGGTGTCAGCAGTGATTTTAGAACCCGATGGCACGTTGGCGGTGGTGGCGGCACGGGAGTTGGGCTATGGCTACCGTACCTCTTGTCTTCAGAACAGCCAGCGATTGGTGTTGCAGGCCACATGGCAGCTGGAACCGGGACATGATCCAGCCCAGGTCAAAGCAGACACCCAAAAACACCTGAGCGATCGCCTGCGGACGCAGCCCTACGACTTCCCCAACTGTGGCAGTGTCTTTCGCAATCCTCAGCAACAGGCGGCCGGTTGGTTGATTGAGCAAACGGGATTGAAGGGCTACCAGATTGGCCGCGCCCAAGTTTCCCAAAAACATGCCAACTTTATTCTCAACTGTGGCGGCGCAACAGCGATGGATGTCTATCGCTTGATTCGCCATGTACAAGCTGCTGTTGCGGATCACTGGTCCGTGTGGTTGCAGCCGGAAGTGAAGCTGATTGGTGACTTTGCCTAGTTGCTATGGCCATTACCCTCTGTATGATTGTCCGGGATGAGGCGGCACGCTTACCCCGATGCCTTGCCAGTGTGGTTGGTGTGGTGGATGAGGCGGTGATTGTGGATACGGGGTCACAGGATGAAACGGTGGCGATCGCCCGCCAGTGGGGAGCACGGGTCTATGAAGTTCCTTGGCAAGAGGATTTTGCTGCCGCTCGCAACATTGCCCTGCAATATGTCACTACCGAGTGGGTACTGGTTCTCGATGCGGATGAAACGCTGACACCGTCCTTTGCCGCCGTGCTGCCTGAGATCTGCCGACAACCGAATTGGCTGGTGGTGGTATTGCTGCGGCAGGAATTGGGCGTTGTGCCCCCCTATACTTATGTGTCGCGCCTCTTTCGTCACCATCCCGACCTCTTTTTTCAGCGTCCGTACCACGAAACGATTGATGACAGCGTTCTTGCCCTGCAACAGCGGGAACCCCATTGGCAAATTGGTCAAGTTAACCGTGTGGCCATTGTGCACAGTGGCTACCTTGGTTCCCAGCGACAACAAAAGCAGGAACGGGCGGAGCGGATCATGCGCCGCCACCTTGAGCAGCACCCTGAGGATGCCTACCTGTGGAGTAAATTGGCAGGGGTGTATCTGGCTAAAGGAGCTTGGCAGCAGGCTCAGCACTGTCTGGAGCAGGGGCTAAAGGTCAAAAGCGTCCCCCCCGCCGTTGCCTACGAACTCCACTATCAACGGGGCAATCTCTATGCCGAACGCGGTGAGTGGCCGGCAGCCATCCAAGCCTATGAAACCGCCCTCAGAACCCCCACCCCTGAGGTGATGCATCTGGCAACCTATCTGCGGCTGGCGGAGGCCCAAAAGCAATTGAAACGCTGGGGCGATGCCCTTGCCACCTACGATCGCCTGCAAGCCGTGGATCCCACCTGTGCCTTAGCCTATCAAAATCAGGGGGCACTGCTGCTGCGTTTAGGACAAGTCAGACCGGCCCTTGACAAACTGCAGCAAGCCATTCATTTACTGCAGGTTCAAAATCCCCAAGAAGCGCAACGCCTCAGCCAAGAACTGCAAGCCATGGGACTGCTGTAGCTTACCACTGGGCGGCAATCGGCATCCGCCAACCGGAACCAAAGGCGCGATCGGTCACTTTCAACCCCGGTGCCGCCTGCTGACGTTTGAATTCTGCCCGTTGAACCATGCGGCGCACCCGCTGCACCAAGTCTAGGTCGTATCCCGCAGCGGCAATTTCCTGATCTGACTGGTGGCGATCGATCATTCGTACCAAAATGCCATCGAGAATGTCGTAGGGCGGTAGGCTATCCTGATCCGTTTGACCGGGCTTGAGTTCGGCACTGGGGGCTTTGGTGAGAATGTGGGGGGGAATGACAACGGCACCAGCGATCGCCAGATCGGGAATCGGATGCCCTTGGGCGGCCTGCTGATTCAGCCAATGGCAGAGTTCATAGACACGGGTTTTGGGCACATCGGCAATGGCTGCAAGGCCACCATTCATATCGCCGTAGAGGGTGCAGTAGCCCACCGCCAGTTCGGATTTATTGCCGGTGGAAATGAGCAAGTGGCCAAACTTGTTGGCGATCGCCATCAGCAGCGTACCGCGAATACGGGCTTGGATATTTTCCTCAGCAACTCCACTGGGGGTACCAGCAAATAGAGGCGCCAGCACCTCACTGTAGGTCTGCATCAGGGGCGCAATCGGTAAGATCTGCGTGGCAATGCCCAGATTTGCGGCCAAGTCCTTAGCATCGGTTATCGAGTGATCGGAACTGTAGGGAGAGGGCATCAACACCCCCAGCACCTGTTGGTTGCCCAAGGCTGCCGTCGCGATCGCCGCCACCAAGGCGGAATCAATCCCGCCACTGAGACCAATCACCACCTGTTGAAAGCCACATTTGCGAGCATAGTCGCGCACCCCTAAAACCAAGGCTTGCCAAATTTCCTCAGGTTCGCCCGTGGCTGCAGGGGCGATCGCCGTTGGTTCGAGGTCTCCCTTTTCCCAGCGCACGGCTAGGTAGTCCTCACGAAACCCCTTGGCTTGGCTAACGATCTGCCCCTGACGATTCACCGCTAAGCTGCTGCCATCAAAAATCAAATCATCATTGCCTCCCACCTGATTGGCGTAGATTAAGGGACAGCCATATTGGCGAGCCGTATGTTCAATCAACGCCTGCCGTAACTTCGGTTTCCCCACACAGTAGGGCGATGCCGAAAGATTCACAATCAGATCTGCTCCCTGGGCCACCAATGCAGCAACCGGATTGCGCTGGTAGTGCCGCTCTCCCCAAAACTGCTCATTGTTCCAGAGGTCTTCACAGATGGTGACGCCAATTTTGAGTTGATCGCTGGCCGTCGTCAGCGTAAAGAGATTCTCCGTACCGCCGGGGGCAAAATAGCGACATTCATCAAAGACATCGTAGGTGGGCAATAACTGCTTCGCAAAGACCTGTTGCACCTGTCCCCCCTTCAGGAGGGCTGCGCCATTGTAGAGGGGCTTTTCTCCCTTGACGCCAGCGGCGGGATTGGCTAGCACTGTGCCCACTAAAACTGCCACATCAGCCGGTAAGGCAGCGGCAAGGCGGTGCAGTTCTGCTTGAATCGCTTCAACAAAGTAGCGGTTGAGGAGCAGATCCTTGGGGGGGTAGCCACAGAGGGCGAGTTCAGAGGTGATCAGCAAATCCAGAGGGTGCTGGCTGCGGATCTCTTGGACTGCGGTGAGAATTGCTTGGGCATTGGCCTTGAGACTGCCGACGGTGGGGTTCAGTTGCGCAATCCACAGATGCACAGCCATAGAAATTCCTCAAAGGTTAGACAAAAACTAGGGGCTTATCCTTAAGGGGCGCAAAGGCCTCGCGATCGAAGCGGTAGAGCGTTGCCGGTCGGCCCGCGCCGCGGATCACTTTTTGGTGCGTATCCTGCAAAATGCCGAGTTTCAAAAGCCGTGAGCGGAAATTGGAGTAGTCGGAGAAGTTGGCTCCCAAAACGGTGCTGTAAAACTGGTAAAGATCATTGAGGGTGAAATACTCAGGCAACACATCAAAAGCCACAGGGCTGTACTCCAGCTTATTGCAGAGGCGGCGGTGACCATAGGCCAAGATTTTGCTATGGTCAAAGGCCAGTTCTGGACAGGTACTTAGGGCAAACCACTGCACTGGAGATTCGCCCACCGCAATCAGTTCCGCATCGGCAAAGCGCACCAAGGCAAAGTAACTCACCGACAGATAGCGCTTGCCATAGGTGGTCTCGCGGGGATCCCGCGCCGGTTCGCCAAAGGTGTACAGTTGCTCCAGATAGAGGTTACTGACGCGAATTTTTTCCGCGAGGGTGCGATAGGCAGCCGCTTCGAGGGATTCCCCCTGCCGCACGAGGGTACCGGGGAGACTCCAATACCCGGCAAAGGGCACCTGTTGTCGCTGCACCAAGAGCACAAGGAGGCGATTTTGATCCGTATCCACGGAGAAAATGACGTTGTCCACACCGACAACAAATTCCGCAAGGGGCAAAGGGGAGGCGCTCATGGCTGGGAGTAGAGTCCTTGCTGCTGAATATACTGGGCGATCGCCGGCAGAAGTTGTTGTTCATCCCGCTGTTGCCGATAGGTCGTCGAGGAGACCGCTGGCCCCCGATAGTTTGCCAGTTCCATCTGGGGACACAATTGCCGCACAGCTTGCCAATCCTTGGGGTCAATGATGACGCCGGGACGCTGCAAGACCAAGAGCTTCACCTGTTTAAGGAGCTGCGCCGCCTGATACCACTGGGGCAGCTTAGCGAGAACATCACTGCCCACCACAAGGGTGAGGGGTTCATCGGGCCACTGTTGTTTCACCTGCTCAACGGAATGGATGGTGTAGGGGTGGCTGAGTTCGGGGTGGTGTTCGACGTTGGGGCGGTTGAGGCTGCGCACCAAGAGATTGAGCATGGCTTGGCGATAGGGCAAGGGGGTTTGCTGCCCTTTGAAGGGGTTATCGGCTGCCCACACTAGGACGCGGTCATAGCGATCGCTCAACCACTGGAGAATATCCCCGTGGGCGGCGGTGGGTGGATCAGCACTGGTACCAAAAAGGGCGATCGTCATGGGCGGTGGCGTAATTGTTGAATCAGGGTGTCAAGGGCAGGGGAATAAACCACGGGCTGGGTCACATCCAAGAGGGTCTCGGGCAACTCTGCTAGGCTGGCACGGTGGCGATCGCGAATTGTCGCCAAAGACTCCGGGGGAGAGAGGGGGCGCCCTGCCTTCATGACGGGTTCGAGGAGCGGTCTGCCCCAAACATTTTCCTCGCTGGCAAGGGCAAGGCAATCCCCACTGGGACGGCGATAAATTTGCTTGCGTCCGGGTAGGGTCATTTTGCCACTGGAGACCTTCATCACCCCCTGACCATTGATCTCCACTAGTTTATAGACACCGTTGACGGTTTCGCCGCTGACCAGCTTGGTGCCAATGCCATAGGCATCAATGGGGGCGTTGGCTGCTTTCAAGCGCCGAACTTCGGCTTCATCGAGATCCCCACTGGCAATAATTTTTGTTTGGGGCAAGAGCTGGCGAATTTTTTGGGAGAGGCTGAGGAGATCCCCTGAATCAATGCGCACGGCCTTGACGATAATTTCCCCGGCCGCTTGGCGATCGGCCAAAGTAGCAACGGCGGCGAGGGTGTCATAGGTGTCTACCAAGAGTGCCCCTTCCGGGTAGTAACGCAGGAAAACCGTAAAGGCATCCTGTTCTGTACCAGCGAGGGTGGCGATCGCCATCACCAGAGAATGCGCCATCGTGCCTGTGGGGGAAACCCCCAACTGCTGTGCTGCTAAGACATTCGAGGTGGCTGTAAATCCGGCGGCGAGGGCTGAGCGTGCTGCCCACAGGGACGCTTGGGGACTAAAGGCACGGCGCGTACCAAATTCCAACAGATCAATCTCTGCCCCCACCAACTGGCGCAGCCGAGAAGCGCGGGTGGCCACAAGGGTTTGGTAGTTCACGATATTGAGCAGACAAGTTTCTAGCCACTGGGCTTGCCAGAGGGGGGCTTCAATCCGCAGCAGGGGTTCTTGGGCAAACACCACTGTCCCTTCCGGAACCGCCCAGACATCCCCACGAAACTCACTGTGGCTCAACAGGTCCCAAAATGCTGCAGGTGCCCGCTCAAAAACCGCTAGACTTTTCAAGTAATCAATTTGCTGGGGGGTGAATTGCACCTGTTGTAGGTATTCCAGTACCTGAGCCAACCCCATGGCCACCAAATAGGTGCATCCCCGGGGCAGTCGCCGCACACTGAGTTCAAAGCTGGCGGGCGTCCCAGCCAAATCCTCACCTGCGTAGGTGGCTACCATTGTCAGTTGGTAGAGATCCGTCAGCAAACTGTAATCACTGGCGGCCAAGGTGAAACCTGTCATGGCTTTGAGAGGTAAAGGATGTTTTATTTATAGTAACTTTTACCATAATTGTCAAGGCAATCCCATATCGCTGTGTAATCCGCAAGAGTGGTCAGTAGGGGAGCCGATCGCCAGCGTTCGACGCCAAAGCCAAGGGCATGACAGGGCTGCCATGTTTCAAAGAGCTGAAAAATTGCCGTGCGGGCGATCGCCCCTTCGAGGGCAGAGGAAAAGACCAACCGTTGCGGTTCTAAACCTTGACGCAACAGGACACTCAAGCGTTCTGGAGAGCCAAAAAGCGCTGGCTTAATCACAAAGCGTCCCGGCCAGCCGCGCTCTAACCAACGCTGCAATTCAGTGGCACTGACCACACTTTCATCGAGGGCAATTGGTGTTGTCACCCTCTGGGCTAGGGTCAATAGGGCTTGCCATTGGTCAGGGGGTAGCGGTTGCTCCACATACTCAATTTTGCCGTTCCCATGGCGATCGAGCCAAGCAAACCACCGCTCTGCAGTGGCCAAATCCCAACCCCCATTGGCATCAAGGCGTAATTTAGCCCCCTGAGGCAGTGCGGCCAGTAGCTCCCTGAGGATCCCTTGCTCCTCCTCTGGGGACAGGACACCGACTTTCCATTTGAAGGTAGTTTGCCCCTGCTGCCAAGGCTGCTGCCACTGCTCAAGGGCGGCTCGACCACTGCCTAAAAGGGCGCAGATTGGCCAAGGGCGTAGCCGATAGGGAAGTTGGCTCACACTTTGCCATGCCGTGGCAAAACCAAACTGGGCGGCGGGTAAGTCCTCAGGAATTGCGGCAATGATCTCTGGGGTGAGGTGGGTGGGCAGTTGCTGACACAGGGCAATAGCGGCACTGAGGGTTTCGCTGCCCCAGCCGGGAAGGGGGGCAATTTCACCGTAGCCGACTTGACCTTGTTCATCTTCGAGGCGCAGATAAATCCCTGAGCGCGATCGCCAGACCCGCTGCGCCGTTGCCAAGGGTTCTCGAAGGAGTTCCTCGTACACCCGCCATTGCCAGCGCATCCGTGCAGGCCGCTAAACCCGTTCAAGCGTTGCCTCGAGCAAATGTTTGAGCTTATGGCTGTTGTGAATCCCACTCAGCAGTGTGTAATGATTGGCATCCAGTTGCCAGTAGTGCTCGAAGCCTGTACAGCGGTTGGCATCCCCCAGCAAAATAAACTGCTGCACGATCGCATGGGGCGTAATCCATCCCTCTCCCTCCAGCCGACCAAAGAGGCTGTGTTGGAGCACATAGGTAAACACCTGCTCATCCAATTCCAACTTCCCCCGCGACTGCAACACTAATTCTGGCTTGACTTGATCGGGAAAGGTGATCTTGGCGGCCATTGAAAACCAGTCATCTTGGCCGTAGGAGACAAGAATCCTCCCCGTCACGGGAATGGGTTCCTGATTGGCCTCTAACCACATTCCCTTGAGCAGCCACCGTCCCCCATCAACTAAAAACGTATGATTCACGTTTCTCATATCCCCAATGGCTGTCCTGATTGTATCGTTACCCTATGGGTAGGGGTAGAGATCAGCAGAAATTCTTGTTGGTTTCTCCAGCTTGCGCGGGCGATCGCTATGATTAAAGGAATAGTCAAAGAATATCTCTGCTGCCCTTCCCTAGAAACTGAACTTCCATGCAGCGTCCTTGGCAATCCTGTTCTGCTCACCCTGCCCCCTTAGACTTTATCGAGCAAGTCAAGAGCCTCCACCCCGATGCGGGGGCAATCACTGCCCAGTTGCTTTGGCAGCGGGGCTATCGCGATCTTCATCGGCAAGTGCCCGCTTTTTTAAATTGGCGACACTACCAACCTGCCTCTCCCTTTGAGTTTCCAGAAATGCAAGCTGCCCTAGCCCGTTTGCAGAAAGCCCTAAACAATCAAGAAAACGTTGCCATTTGGGGAGACTTTGACACCGATGGGGTCACGGCCACCGCCGTTCTCTGGGAAGGGCTAAAACCGCTTTTGGGGGCGCAATTGGTGGACTTTTATATTCCAAATCGCCAGCAAGATTCCCATGGTCTCTCGCCCCATGGCCTTGAGGAGCTTCAGCAAAAAGGAGTTTCCCTGATCATTACCTGTGATACGGGCTGTACCAATGGTGCTGAAATTGCCTTTGCCCGTCAGTTGGGGATGGAGGTGATTGTTACCGATCACCACACCCTTGAACCCACACCCTTGGGGGCTGTGGCGCTGATCAATCCGCGGCAGTTGCCTTGGGAGCATCCGCTGCGCCATTTATCCGGGGTTGGCGTTGCCTACAAGTTCTTGGAAGCCGTTTACGCAACATGGCCAGAGAAAACCCAGGGGTATGCCCTAGAGACTCTCCTTGATCTAGTGGCCATTGGCCTGATTGCCGACTTGGTTGAATTGCGCGGAGAGTGCCGCTATCTTGCTCAGCGCGGCCTAGAACAACTCGGCAAGCGTCAGCCCCTCCGCCCGGGGATTGCTGTCCTTTTGCAGGGCGCGTCCAAAGACACGGCTCGGCAACGGCAGATTAGTTTTACCGTCGCACCCCGCCTCAATGCTGTCAGTCGTGTAGAGGGAGATGTGCGGCCTTTGATTACGCTGTTGACCACCCAAGATTGGCGTCAAGCACGGCAGTTGGCACAGCACATTGAAAAAGTGAATGCAGAACGGCAGCGACGCCAAAAAGAGATTGCTCAGATGGCTCATGCCAAAGTCGCTCAGTTGGACCTCTCAGCATCGCGGGTGATTCTCCTCACCGATAACAGTTGGCCCTTGAGTCTTTTGGGGCTAGTGGCAAACGAGATTGTCAAAACCTATGGCCGCCCCGCCATTTTGCTTCAGACAAATCCAGAAACGGGAATGGCAGCAGGTTCAGCGCGGTCTGATGGCTTTGTGGACCTCTATGAGGCACTCTATAGCCAACGGCACTTATTTGAGGGGTTTGGCGGGCATCCCTATGCAGCGGGCTTTCGGCTGAAGGTGGCGCATATTCCCCTTTTGGAAGCCGCCCTCAACCAATTCTTGGCACAGCAGGAGGGCACAGCTAGCGCCACACCGCAACCCTTGCGGATTGACTTGGAAGTGACCTTGGATCAACTCAATGAGCGATTGTTCAGGGAACTGGAAGTGTTGGCTCCCTTTGATTCAACTCACCATCCCTTGCCGCGATTGCTGGTGCGCAATGTGGAACTTACTGACCTCAAAGATAACCAGAACAGGGGGAATCAGAACATCAGAAAATACGTCTCAATGCTGCTTCGCGATCCCCAAGGGAAGTCCTCCTTTCCTGCCAAGTGGTGGGATCATCAAGTGGCGGATTGTCCCAAAGAACGCTGTGATCTGGTGATTGAGCTAGAGCAGTGGCAAAAGTCCCTATCAGCCGTCATTAAAGAGCTGCGACCCAGTGCAACGAATGTCATCCAATCGGCCTCTTTTCAGTCCCTCATGGATTATCGCGATCGCCCCCACGAGGCAAGCGGCAAGGGTCTGCGCGTCGAAACTTGCCCGACATCACGGGAAAGCTGGCGCCAGTGGATTCAGCGAGCGAAAAGGGAACAGCAACCTTTAATTCTGGCCTACTCTCTCCCCCCAGAGCAGGACGCCCTAAAAGTCTGGCAGGTATTTTTGACGTTATGCCAACAAGCCAGTCAACAGGGAACATCTTTACAACGCGAGGAGTTGCGGGAACACCTTGGCATTGAAATGGCCACCTTGAACTATGCCCTCAATGTGCTGGAGACACTGGGGGTTCAAGTTATGCAGAGCGGAGAAGAGTTTTGGTGTGAGTGGCCACCTGAAGTGAAGTCTTCCCCCCATACGGCGGTGGCCTTAGAGACCTTCACAGCAGCGATCGCCGAGGAAAATTTCCGTCGTCGCTATTTCGCTGCCGCCCCCCTCCCAGCGCTTCAGGAAACACATTAAAAACTGGCTACAACTTTTTTCAGCAGGGAACCTGAGGAACACACACGAGCCGACAGGGGAAACACACAAAGGCGGGAACACACGGGCAATCAACGTTGATTGAGAGAAGAAGAGCGATCGCTCTCAGGAGAGCCTCAGTCTGGTTACACACAACGTGCCTCGGTGCAATGCCTGCAACCGTACTTTTATCCTCCCACGGCTGCCTTTGGCTGCCTACCGTGTTTCCACTCAATTTTTTGAGTCTCAGCAGCGCAGAAATCTTTGCCAAAATCCCGTAAAACCACGGATGCCTAGACGTACATCGCCTCCATGAGGGCATCGCTCATCGTGACGTTGGTGGCCACACTTTGAATATCATCGAGATTTTCGAGGGCATCCATAAGCTTAAGGACGCGCCGCGCGGTATCTTCATCGGTGATTTCTACCGTATTCATTGAGACCCAGCGGCTTTCGGTGTCGAGAACAGTGTAGCCGTGTTCTTTCAGGGTTTCGCTGACGGTTTCTAGGGCAGGCACGGGACAGCGCACTTCAGCCACCCCCTCTAGGATCTCGTAGGTTTCCACATCCGCCGCCAGTAGTGCCTCAAGGAAGGCTTCCTCATCTGTAGGGGCGGTAACAGTAACAATGCCCCACTGCTCAAACATCCAGCCCACACAGCCGGTTTCGCCGAGGTTGCCCCCCTGTTTATTAAAGGCTGCCCGCAGATCCGCTGCCGTGCGATTGCGATTATCCGTGAGGGCCTCAATCAAAAACGCCACACCCCCCGGCCCATAGCCTTCGTAGCGAATTTCCTCTAGGGGAGCATCACTGTCGAGGGTACCGGTGCCCTTGGCGATCGCCCGCTCAATATTTTCACTGGGAATCCCCGCGGCTTTTGCCTTCTCAATCGCACTGCGCAGTTGAAAGTTGCCCGCTGGATCCCCTCCCCCATGCCGCGCCGCAATAATAATCGCTCGCGATAGCCGCGCAAAGGTCTTGCCCTTTTGGGCATCCACCCGCGCCTTTTGCCGTTTAATGTTTGCCCACTTACTGTGACCTGCCATAGGGGAAACACATGCCAAAAGTCAAGAAGAACCCCGCTGAAATCAACGGGGCAAGTCAACAGGGTTATTTTGATCGAAGCTATCTTTAACGGAAACCGACAGCGGCTTGCCAAACAAAGGCCAAGGCCAAAAAGAGCACAGGAATTACCGGCAGCACATCCACGAGGGGATCAAAAATGGCGTAGGCTTCCGGGAGTTTAGCAACCAAAACTAAAGCATCAATCATGGTGTTTTCCTAAAAGAATTCAGCGATCGCAAGAGAACTGAAAAAATAGTACCATAGCCACTGCGGCAACGGGATCGCCATGCCAGACATTCTCCCTTTATCCGAAACAGACCCGCATGACTTTTGGATGCAACAGGCGATCGCCCTCGCAGCACAGGCAGGAGCCGCCGATGAAGTGCCCGTAGGCGCGGTGATTGTCAGTGCCGAGAATGAACTCATTGCCACGGGGGAAAATCGCCGCCAGCGAGATCATGACCCCACTGCCCATGCGGAAATCATTGCCCTCCGCCGCGCGGGTCAACGTCTAGGTACGTGGTATTTAACGGGCTGCCGCCTCTATGTGACCCTAGAACCCTGCCCGATGTGTGCCGCTGCCATTGTTCAAGCCCGCATTCACACCCTCATCTACGGGACGACCGATCCAAAAGCAGGGGCCATTGATTCAGTGCTGCAACTTCCGCAAAGCCCAGCGGTGTTCCACCGGCTTCAGGTGATTAGCGGGGTTCAGGCGGCGGCCTGTCGGCAGCAGTTGCAAACGTGGTTTCGCCAGCATCGTCAGAAAGAACGGCAATAATGCCCGCATCCCCCACCCGCTCCCGTAGGGTTTGGATGGTTTCACCCAGTAGGGGGTGTCGCCAGTGGGGGGCGATCGCTGCAAGGGGCACAAGGACAAAGGGTCGCTCGGCCAAGCGGGGATGGGGCAGGGTGAGTTCGGCAGTGGTCATGACGCGATCGCCATAGAGCAGCAGATCCAGATCAAGCGTGCGGGATCCCCAATGCTCTTGCCGTTGGCGACCAAACTGCGTCTCAATCCTTTGCAGCGTTTGCAGAAGTGCCCAAGGGGAAAGTTGCGTTCGGGCAATCAGACAGCCATTCCAGTAGTCCGGTTGCGGGGGGCCTACGGGGGTCGTGCGATACCACGGCGAGCAGGCTAAGACATGAATCCCCGGCGTTTGGGCAAGCACTTGGACGGCTGAGCGCAGTTGCAGCAATGGCTCACCAAGGTTGCTTCCGAGGGCGATCGCCACGAGGGGGGGGTCAGACGGGGATATACTTAAGTCAGTGCATTCTGCCATTGTGCCTGTGTAGAGTGCCTGCCACTCCTCCTGTTATACCTGCACTGTTCACCTATTGCCGAAATCGTTGTGGATCTCCAGACTCTCTTTCACACTGCAACCCCCGTCATTGGTGTTGTCCACCTCCTTCCCTTACCCACCTCTGCCCGTTGGGGGGGGAGCCTGAAGGCCGTTATTGACCGCGCAGAACAGGAAGCCACAGCCCTCGCCTCAGGGGGAGCCAATGCCATTATTGTTGAGAATTTCTTTGATGCTCCCTTCACCAAAGATCGGGTGGATGCCGCCGTCGTTAGTGCCATGACCTTGGTGGTGCAGCGGTTAAAGAATCTGGTGGCCTTGCCCATTGGCCTGAATGTGCTGCGCAATGATGCCTTCAGTGGTCTGGCGATCGCTGCCTGTACCGGGGCACAATTTATCCGCGTTAATGTGCTCACTGGGGTAATGGCGACAGATCAAGGCATTATTGAAGGCCAAGCCCATCAACTCTTGCGCTACCGCCGCGAACTGGGGCAAGACATCAAAATTTTTGCCGATGTGATGGTAAAGCACGCCCAGCCGCTCCACAGTCCGAACCTCGCCACTGCGGTACGGGACACCTTTGAACGGGGACTCGCCGATGGGGTGATTCTCTCGGGTTGGGCAACGGGACATCCGCCCACTGAGGAAGATCTATCCGTCGCCGCCAGTGCCGCCAAGGGACAACCCCTCTTTATTGGCAGTGGTGCCTCTTGGGACAATGTGGAGCAATTAGTGCCCTACGTCAACGGCGTCATTGTTGCCAGTTCTCTGAAGCGCAATGGCCAGATTGAACAACCCATTGACCCCATTCGTGTCAGCCGTTTTGTCGAAGCATGGCAGCGGGCCCACCACAAGATTCAGGAACTCAATCGCGCCAATGGCAACTGCCGGGGGTCGATCAATGAACCCCTGCCAGCCATGGTTGTGCACGGCCAAAAATGAGATCAGGCGATCGCTCCTGTTAACTGCGGAACATAGTGTCCAAGCCCATTGAGGTTGAGGCGATAGCTGCGGGGATGGGCAATCAAGTAGGCGGTGCTGCTAAAAATTTGCTCTAACTCCACAAGGCCATTTTCCTTGAGGGTGCGCCCCGTTGACACCAAATCCACAATCGCCTCTGCCATACCCGTAATCGGTCCCAGTTCCACCGAACCATAGAGCGGCACTATATCCACGGGCAAATCCAACTGCTGGAAAAAGGCATCGGCACAGCGGACAAACTTTGAGGCGACGCGGCAATGGGGGGGCAAATCGCGGGCACTGCGGTAGGGGCTAGAGGCTTTGACGGCCACCGACAGCCGACACTGACCAAAACCTAAATCCGCTAGCTTGGCCACGTGGGGATTTTTTTCCCGCAGCACATCGTAGCCCACAATGCCCAACTGCGCTTGACCATACTGCACATAAACCGGGACATCTTGGGCACGTACCAAAAGGGCACGGGCACGGCCATCCTGAGAAAGCACTTGCAGTTGGCGATTTCCCGGCTCGAGGAGCGCTGCAAAATTTAAGCCCACCCGTTGGAAGTAGGCAATACTATCTTTGAGTAGGGCACCTTTGGGTAGGGCGATCGTTAGCATGGCCTAGACACTCTGAATCTGCAAATAGGTTGCCCCATCACTGAGGGCTTCGATCTGCGGTGGCGCATCACGCTCAATCCAAGCAATATAGGGAATCTGGCGATCGCGGGCATAGGCGCGGATTTGTTCTGGCGTCAGATCTAGAAGTGCCAACTCCACCCGAGTCGAGCCATCCAAGCGTAGGGTTTGGGCATGGTGGAGGGCAGCAGCGAGGGCGTTGCTTGTGCGGGGAACCACCAGCCACTGACTACGGGGAGCTAAGAGAGCCGCTGGGGGAATGGCGATCGCCTGCAAGAGCGCCTCGACATTAAAGACAAAACCAATCCCCGGCACCGTGGCACCATCAGGATGATAGATACTGAGCAGTTGATCATAGCGCCCCCCTTGAGCCACCAACCGCAGTTCCGTTTCCGTGGGAATTAAAACCTCAAAGATAATCCCCGTGTAGTAATCAAAGGACTGCACAAGGCTGAGATCAAGGGTAATCGCCAAAGACTCAGCCACCAAGCCCAACAACTGTTGCAATTCCCCAAAGCGATCGGCCACCCCTGCCACGTCAGACCACTGCGCCAAGCGTTCCCCCACTTCCCTTGGAGTGCCCCGTAGATCAAAGAGGGCAAGGGCGCGATCGCGCCAAGGAGCGGGGAGAGCCTGCAAACTCACGCGGTCTAAATTAGCCAAGCACTGGCGCACCGTTTTTTGCAGCTCCGCTGGAAAGGGACTGAGCAACTGTTGCGTCAGGTGGGCATCCCCCACCAAGAGATAGGCCTCCTCAACCGCTAACGCCCCAAGGCACTCCTGCACCAGCCAGAGAATTTCTGCATCCGCCGCTAAACCTGTTGCCCCCAGTAGCTCCACTCCCGCTTGGAAAAATTCCTGCTGGTTGCCCAACTCTGCCACGGTTGTCCGCCGAAAGACATTGGTTTTGTAATAGAGCCGTTGGGGCAGTTGCCTGCCTGCCATACGAGTTACAGCGGCACGAGCGATCGAAGCCGTTAATTCTGGCCGCAATCCCAAGGGTTCATCACCACTGCCTTGGACTTGAATGACCGTCTCGGGATGAACCGTTCCCCCTGCTGTGAGGGTTGCTAGGGTCTCGATCGTCGGCGTAATAATTTCTTGATACCCCCAGCTTTGAAAGACGCGCTCCAAGCGCTGCTCTAGCCACCGTTGCCGTGCCACATCAAGGGGCAAAATATCGCGGGCACCACAGGCAGGTTGATACACCATAGTGAATTATTTTTTCCCAAAAAGACCAAAGAAGGAAGATTTCTTTTTCTCCGGTTTTGGCGGCTCAGTATTTTTTTGCTGTTGCTGGGCTTTGCGCTCCCTCTTGCTAATTGCTTCGAGTCCCTGTATGGCCGTCACCTCTTGAGGATTCAGCTTCAGGGCTTGATTAAAGTGAATTTTGGCCATACTGAGGGAGCCTTGTTGCAGGTACACCTTGCCTAGGAGAGCATTGCAGCGGGCACTGCGGGGGTCAATTTTCAGGGCATCCTTCAATTCTTTGATGGCTTCCAGATAAATGCCTTTATTAAAGAGTTCCTCTGCCCGTCGGAGGTATTGCTCTGTAAATTGCTCTGTTTTGGGAGCCTCTGTCGGCGGTGTCGTCCCTGTGGCGGCTGCTGGTGTGGCACGCACTTGGGTTTCATCTGATTTGGGTGGGGGTGCAGGCGTAGAAACGGTGGGTGTGGCTGCGGTTGCCTTGCCGCCCGCCGATCGCCACAAGTAAATCAAATTGAGTTCACTAATTTGTTCGCTAATTTTCAGGGCATTGTTTAAGTCTTTGTACTGATCTTGGGCAAGGGTATTGAGCGCCTTTTGATAGGCTTCTTCAATATTGGCGGCGTTAAAGACTTCCTGTGCCAAATCAAAGGTGGGCGTTGGCACAATATTGGCCGTTAGCAGTTGCTTTTCAAGCAAGCGCAAAATGACTTGATATTCTTCCCGCTCTTTTTCTTGGGAAAGCACCTCATAGGCAGGATTCACAAACTTGGAGAGCAAATCACTGGCCATTTTTTTGCCCGATTCATCATCACGGCTGTCGGGGTGCAGTGTCTTGGCAATTTTGAGATACCGCTTGCGAATTTCCCCGGGTGCTGCCGACAATGGAATGCCTAGGGCAGCATGGAGATCCCGTTTGGAGTTAAAGCGACCCAGACCGTGATTGATCTCGAAGGGCATAATCAGTGAAACCGCAGGGGCAGAACATCATTAGATTATACCTGCTGATAGAGGGGGTTGGTGACCAAACAATTGGGTAAAGCCCCGCCCTTCATGGCTCCGCCACGCTAGCGCGAAAGGGCAGCTTTGAATCTCTGAAATGTCCTAGAGTACCGTATTTTGGTGGTTTTTAGGGAAAGCGGACGATGGGACTCGAACCCACGACGTTCAGCTTGGGAAGCTGACATTCTACCACTGAATTACGTCCGCAGTCTTGCAGTCTATAATTTTAGCACGAACTGTCCGGCTGGCGATGGTGTTCGACTGTAATAACGGTATGCACATTGCCACGGGGGGCAAAGTCCCCTTTGATTTTCATGTAGAGGGGGTCGCAGGCGGCCACGAGATCATCGAGGACTTGATTCACCGCTTCTTCGTGGGAAATGTAGCGATCGCGATAACTGTTGATGTAAAGCTTAATCGCTTTCAGTTCCACCACCTTTTCATGGGGAATATAGCTAACGTAAAGCGTGGCAAAGTCAGGATAGCCAGAAAATGGACACTTACAGGTAAACTCCGGCAGGGTAATCTCAATGGTGTATTGCCGACCGGGACGTGGATTGGGAAATGTAATCAGTTGCCCTTCTTGAATGGCGCGTTCGCCGTACTTCATTTCTGATACTTGCATTGTTTGGTTCCAACAGCTTGAGAACGACTCAGAGATTCTCTTTAGACCATAACTAAAGTTTATCAAGATTTAAGTTCCTAGCCCCTCGACACCAACGTTGCAGGGTGAGAATAGGGTAGAGAGGTTGTTGAGGCAAGAGTGCTATGGAACGTTATCAGCCAAATGGAACCCCTCTCTCAGAGGCCGATAAAGCAGAACTAGCCCAACTCAAACAACTGCTAGAGCGAGCGATCGCCGACGGCGTATTGACTGTCGACGAAATGGCGCAAATCAAGCGACAAATTCGCGCTGATGGCAAAGTCACCTATGAAGAGCTAGAGCTTTACCGCCAGTTTGTGGAGGAGAAAATCCGCCAAGGGCTTTTGGTGCGGGAAATTCGCTAACGCCCTAGACTTTGTAGGGGATGTTGGTGTCCTGAAAGGAGTGGGCTGGATTCAGCCCCATCAAGATCACGGTGTCAATGACATGGATAATACCGTTCTCCGCTTCAATATCAGCGGCAAGGACAGTGGCGTTTTTGACTTCCAAGGGATGATCGCCATGAATCGGAATAGTGGAACCTTCGAGGGAAGTGACAATTCCCATCTTTTTCAGGTCGGCGGCTTTGTAGGCACCGGCAACCACATGGTATTTGAGAATCCGCGCTAACTGGGGAGGATTTTGCACAAGGGAGGTAATGGTGCCATCGGGCAACTTGGCAAAGGCATCATCATTGGGGGCAAACACCGTAAAAGGCCCCGGCGATTGCAGGGCTTCCACCAGATTGGCCACCTTGACAGCAGTCACTAGTGTGGAAAAGCCAGGAGTATTCACTGCAACATCAACAATGGTTGCCATAAAAGCGTGCCCCAAAACTGCGATGAAAATGCACAACGATGGTTTGCGATCGCCCCATTCATCAAGAGGATGGGGACTGTAACAAACGCTAGAATTAGCATACTGAACCCACGTCCTAGGCGCTAGCGATCGCTGGCGTCAGCCAGATAGGGAAATTTAATCATGGCAATCGCGTCGGTTAATCCCACAACGGCTGAGGTCTTAAAAACTTTTTCCCCCTTAGGGGCTGAGGAAGTGGAGAGGGCGATTGCCCAAGGGGCGACGACCTTTGAGACCTATCGTCTGACAGCCTTTGAGCAGCGTGCCCAGTGGCTAGAAAACACAGCAAATCTCCTGCAACAGCAGCGGGATGTGCTTGCTCGCCTCATGACCCTTGAGATGGGTAAACCAATGACAGAGGCGCGGGCTGAAATTGACAAATGTGCGTGGGTGTGTCGTTACTATGCCGAGCAGGGGACAGCTTTCCTGCGGCCTGAATTAATTCCCACAGAGGCAAGCTACAGCGGGATTCATTACCAGCCCCTTGGCATTATTTTGGCCGTGATGCCGTGGAATTTTCCCTTTTGGCAGGTGTTTCGCTTTGCGGCACCGGCCTTGATGGCGGGGAATGTGGTTCTGCTCAAGCATGCTTCTAATGTGCCTCAGTGCGCGCTGGCGATCGCCCAGCTCTTGAGGGAAGCGGGCTTTCCTGCGGGGGTCTTTCAAACCCTGCTGATTCTTGGCAGTGCCGTTGCTGATCTGGTGGCGGATCCGCGTATTAAGGCAGCGACTCTCACGGGCAGCGAAGCAGCGGGCAAAAGTTTAGCCCAAGCAGCAGGTCAGCACCTCAAGAAAACCGTTCTGGAACTGGGGGGAAGTGATCCTTTTATTGTCATGCCCAGTGCCAATATCCCCCAAGCAATTGCCACCGCTGTCCAAGCCCGCATGATTAACAATGGCCAATCCTGCATTGCGGCTAAACGCTTTATTGTCCATGAGGCTGTCTATGACACCTTTGCCGAGGGCATGAAAGCCGCCTTCGAGACGTGGGTGATTGGCGATCCCTTGGAACCCACCACACAACTGGGGCCTCTTGCTACTGCCGCCATCCGTGATGAACTCCACGCCCAGGTTGAACTTGCCCTTGCCCATGGTGCCAAGGTCTTTTACCGCCGCAACCTTGATCTGCCGAGCCATTGTCAGCAGGGGTATTTCTTTGCGCCGACGATGTTGGCAGAGGTCACTCCAGATAACCCCGTGTTTACCCAAGAGCTATTTGGGCCTGTGGCAATGCTCTTTCGGGTACCGTCCCTAACTGCGGCAATCGAACTGGCCAATGCCACACCCTTTGGTTTAGGCGCCAGTGCTTGGACACAGGAGAGCGATGAAGCGGAGATCCTCGTGCGGGATCTCGAAGCGGGTGCCGTCTTCATTAACACGATGGTCAAGTCGGATCCACGTTTGCCCTTTGGCGGGATCAAGACCTCTGGCTATGGCCGTGAACTGGGACGGGCAGGACTGTTGGAGTTTGTCAATATTAAAACAGTGTGCCGCTACGGCGATACCTAACTGAGGGCATAAAATTTCCATTCGCGATCGCCTTTGAGTTCTAAAACGTACTTGTGATACTGCATCAGGCTCTCACGATGGCCAACACTAATGTAGTTGCGGGTGGTGCGCTGAATGTGCTCATAGACCCGTTTTTCGTTGGCTAAGTCTAGGGCGCTGGTGGCTTCATCCAAAATGGCGTAGGGGCGGTGATTCAGCAGCAGGCGGGCGATCGCCAGTCGTTGTTGCTCCCCAAGCGACAGCACATCATCCCACGCTAATTCCACATCGAGGCCACCGACGCGATCCGGCAAATGTGCCAAGTTGACTTCGTTAAGGGCGTGCAAAAGCACATCGTCCGGGGTCTGGCGATCGCCACTGGGGTAGAGCAGTTGGGTGCGCAACGTACCCAGCACCATATAGGGGCGTTGGGGCAAAAAGAGCACTTCATCCACGGGGGGACGAATAATACGGCCACTGCCACTTTGCCAGAGTCCAGCGATCGCCCGCAGGAGCGAACTTTTACCCACCCCACTCGGCCCCATGATCACCACACTGTCCCCCGCCTCAAGGGCAAATGTGACATCTTCCACCAGCCGCCGTGCCAAGTTCGGTGTATCCACAGCCACGTGTTCTAGGGCAATGTAGGACTTCTCCACCAATTCAATTTGCGATTGGGGTGGCACCGGCGGAGTTGTCAGCGCCTCATCAAACTCTGCCAAACGCTCAATACCGGCAATAAAGCCCGTGAGGTTCGTAAACTGGTTCACAATGATTGAGAGTGCCCCCAGCACCTGCGAGAAAGCAAAGCTGGCTTGGCTAATAGCACCAAAGTCAATCTCACCAGCAAAGTAGCGGGGAGCAACCACCGCTGCCGGCACGATGATCACAAAGTAGTTATAGGCCGTCGTGAAAAAATCAAGATTTCGCTGCCAGCCAATCAAGAGGTTAAAGTTCCGCAGCACCTCGAGAAAGCGTTGACGCACCTGTACCGACTCTTGGCCTTCACCGCGATAAAAGGCAATGGACTCGGCATTATCGCGCACATGGACAAGGCCATAACGAAAGTCTGCTTCCCGTCGCAGTTGGTTAAAATTCAGCCAAATCAGGCGTTGCCCAATCAAAACGGTCACAATCGTACCGACAATGGCATAGCCAACCAAGGTCAGCGTTAGGGTTTGGGAGATACTCCAGAGAATGCCACTAAAGGCAATGAGGTCAATAATTTCGCCCAGAATGATTAGTAGAAACTGGAGTGAGGTTTGGGTAAATGAGCGGATATCCTCGGTGATCCGTTGATCAGGGTTATCAATCTCGCCTTGGTTTTCGATGGTGTAGTAGGCTCGATTCTGGAAATAGCGATCCAAAAAATGACGGGTGAGCCAATCCCGCCAGCGCAGCCCTAGATATTCGCGCACGTAGCGATAAATGACGACAATCGGCGTCCCCACCACAAAAACGCCAGCATACACCAAGAGGAATCGCCAGTAGGTTTCAGCATTTTTCTCCGCCAGTGCCGTCTGGAAGAAGCGCCCGACAAAGCTAATGATCACGTTGAGGCCACTCACAGAGAGGGAAAGCATCAGCAGTAACCCCAAGAGTGCCCACGCTTGCCACCGCGGCAGCAGGGGTTGCCGCAGCAGCGCAAAAACGCCCAAGGGGACAATCACCGTCCCCAGCAGAATACTACGGCTCAGGGGCTGCACCCACAGGGATTGCATCATCTCCATGAGGCCGCCAGCAATTTGTCCCATCAGTTCGGGGGCAAGGGCATTAAGGCCAAAGGTCACGGCTGCCGTCAGACCGAAGAGGAAGCCAAACATGAGGGCAATGACTAGAAAAAGCAGCAGAATAAAGATCACACTGCTGCCCCAGCGATCGCGGGGAAAGAAATAGGGTTGGGCAATCCGCAGAAACTGCCCCCAAACACGGAGATTAAAGCGATGGGTCGGCTGCGACATTGGCTTGTTCCTCGACAGTGGCAAGGGGCTACAGGCCTACTATTGTAGTGGGGGCAGCTACAGAGGAGAACGGATGCGCCATAAAAAAACGGCACCCACCACATCTCATATCTCACCGTGGCTCTATTGGGGGTTGTGGCCAATTCATCGCCTATTTTTGCCCCTTTACTTTTCGCGGATTACGATTGTCGGTCGCGAGCAGTTGCCCAAGGAGGGTCATTTCTTGCTTGCCCCCAAGCACTGTAGCCGTTGGGATCCGGTGATTTTGCCCTTGGTGTGGCCTTATCCGCTACGCTTTATGACCAATGCGATCGAGTTTGGCGGGGTGCAGGGCTGGTTTATCCGTCGTCTGGGTGCCTTTGCTGTGAACCTCAACCGTCCTCAGCCCAGTAGTTTGCGTCATGTGCTGGAGATTCTCAATGCAGGTCAGCCCCTAGTGATCTTTCCCGAGGGTGGGATTGTGCCGGATCAGGTAGTACGTCCCCTGAAGCCCGGTCTTGCCCGTCTTGTCTTGCAGGCCGATCGCCCCCTGCCGATTTTTCCCGTTGGCATTGCCTACGACCCAAAGCCGCAGTTTCGTGCGCGGGTAGCCCTTTGGATTGGAGCGCCCCTGTGGACGCCCGCTGAGCGCGAGGGCAACCTCAAACAACAGGCTATGGAATTAACGCAGCAACTGGAAGCAGCCTTACATGCAGCCGTGCTTGAGGCCCGCAAATGTGCGCGATCGCAGGGCGAGTAGAGCTACTTTGTCACTAATCACGCAATTGGCCTAGATCAAGAGAATTTTGTAGAATAAAGACAAGATTGAACAAGTCCTCAAAAGCCTCAATCTTGATATTTTCCAAGCTTTGAGCGAGCGATCGCCCATCAATAGGGGTGTACTTAAAGACTCTTTATTAAGTTAGGCAACGTTGCGAAACAACCACCAATCCTAAAAGTTAATTAAGACAGCGGGCAAATTGTGCCTCTGCTTTTATGCTGAAATTATAGTTTTACCAAGCGCAGCACTGTACTGCTCTTTTCCCAAGAATGGAGCACGTTCAAAATGGCTACATAACAGATGTCCCCCTAGGCCGTAGGCAAGATGTAGAGAGCAATTGAAAACGGAGTTTTTGTTACCGGGATACTTTCTTAAGCGATTAAAATTTTAGCAAATTCTTAGAGAGGTGCTCTTCAACCCTATAAACGCTATCTCAAGCGATCTATTGTCACCGAGGTTCCAATGATGGTTTCTACACTCCCTGAAAAACAACCCGAAAAACAAAAGGTGACAGGTTACATTCACTCCGTTGAAACCTGTGGCACAGTCGACGGTCCTGGTATCCGCTATGTGATTTTTACCCAAGGGTGTCCGCTGCGCTGTCTGTACTGCCACAATCCCGACTGTCGTGAACCCCATCAGGGCAAGCTCGTAACCGTGGATGAACTGATTGCCGATATTCAGCGCTACCAATCCTATCTGCGCCAAGGGGGCGTAACAGCCAGCGGCGGTGAACCCCTGATGCAGCCAGAATTTGTCCGCGAAATTTTTGAGCGTTGTCACGAGTTGGGATTGCACACTGCCCTAGATACCTCAGGTTATGTGGTTTTGGAGGCGGCCAAGCCGGTGGTGGCGGCAACGGATCTGGTGTTGCTCGACATTAAATCCTTTCTGCCCGAGACCTATCGGCGGGTCACCAGTGTCACGATTACCCCCACCTTGGAGTTGGCCAAGTACCTAGATGAGATCCATAAACCGACGTGGATCCGCTTTGTCTTGGTACCGGGGCTGACGGATGATCCCGAAAATATCCGGGGATTGGCGCAATTTGTGGCGGGTCTGCGTAACGTGGAGAAAGTGGAGGTGTTGCCCTTTCACAAAATGGGGGAATACAAATGGCAGCAATTAGGGCTGCCCTATGAACTGTTTGATACGCCGGCGGCGAGTCCAGAGGATGTCCAGCGGGCGATCGCCCTCTTCCGTGAATACGATCTCAACGTTCATTAACTTGCCCATTTAAGAAATTTCTTTCCTAAGGAGTCGCCCATGACTGCCCAAGCCTTAACTCATTCTCAACCCGTTCAAACCATTGCCGATCTCGAAGCACTCATTGAGCGCGTCCAAAGGGCACAAACCCAGTATGCCCAGTTTACCCAAGAGCAGGTGGATCACATTTTCCACCAAGCGGCCATGGCGGCCAACCAAGCGCGGATTCCCCTTGCCAAACAAGCCGTTGCCGAAACGGGCATGGGGGTTGTCGAAGATAAAGTCATTAAAAATCACTTTGCCTCGGAATATATCTACAACAAGTACAAACATGAGAAAACCTGCGGCGTAATTGAGGATGATCCCATTTTTGGCATCCAAAAAATTGCTGAACCCGTGGGGATCATTGCCGGTGTGGTGCCGGTGACGAACCCAACTTCGACGACCATCTTTAAGGCATTGATTGCCCTGAAAACCCGCAATGGCATTGTCTTTTCGCCCCACCCCCGAGCAAAGGGCTGTACGGTGGCCGCAGCCAAGGTGGTGTTGGATGCAGCGGTTGCTGCCGGGGCGCCCCCAGATATTATTGGCTGGATTGATGAACCCACCATTGAACTCTCCCAAGCCCTGATGCAGCACCCCCAAATTAAATTGATTTTGGCTACAGGAGGGCCGGGCATGGTGAAGGCGGCCTATTCCTCTGGCCATCCGGCGATCGGGGTCGGGGCGGGGAATACCCCAGTGCTCATTGATGCCACAGCCGATATTCCCACAGCAGTGAGTTCGATTCTCCTGAGTAAGGCCTTTGACAATGGCATGATCTGTGCCTCGGAGCAGGCGGTGATTGTTGTTGATGAGATCTATGATGCGGTCAAGGCCGAGTTTCAACGGCGGGGGGGCTACATTCTCTCCCCTGAGGAACGGCAGCGGGTGGCACAACTCCTCCTGAAAGATGGTCGTCTCAATGCCGCCATTGTTGGTCAATCGGCAGCCACCATTGCTGCAATGGCCAATATCCAAGTGCCGCCCGAGACGCGGGTACTCATTGGCGAAGTGAGTGAAGTCGGGTCGCAGGAGCCATTTTCCTATGAGAAACTCTGTCCGGTATTGGCCTTGTATCGGGCACCCCAGTTCCACAAAGGGGTGGAGATTGCCGCACAGTTGGTGAATTTTGGCGGCATGGGGCATACCTCTGTGCTCTACACCGATCCCCGCAATCAAGATGATATTGCCTATTTCAAATACCGCATGCAAACGGCGCGGGTTCTGATTAATACACCTTCTTCCCAAGGGGCGATCGGGGATCTCTACAACTTCAAGTTGGATCCCTCGCTGACCTTGGGGTGTGGTACGTGGGGCGGTAATGTCACGTCGGAAAATGTCGGTCCCCATCACCTGTTGAATATCAAAACGGTGAGCGATCGCCGCGAAAATATGCTCTGGTTCCGCGTGCCGCCGAAAATTTACTTCAAACCCGGCTGCCTACCCATTGCCTTGCGAGAGCTAGAAGGGAAAAAACGCGCCTTCTTGGTTACCGATAAACCCCTCTTTGACTTGGGGATCACTGACCCGATTGTGCACACCCTCGAAGAACTGGGCATCAAGCACGACATCTTCCATGAAGTGGAGCCAGACCCGACCCTGAGTACGGTGAATCGCGGCCTAGAACTGCTGCGAGACTATCAGCCCGATGTGATTATTGCCGTGGGGGGTGGCTCACCCATGGATGCGGCCAAGGTGATGTGGCTGTTGTATGAGCATCCAGAGGTGGAGTTTGACGGCTTGGCCATGCGCTTCATGGATATTCGCAAGCGGGTGTATCAACTGCCCCCCTTAGGTCAAAAAGCCATGATGGTGGCAATTCCCACGACCTCGGGGACGGGTTCCGAAGTAACGCCCTTTGCAGTGGTTACCGACGATCGCGTGGGGATTAAATACCCCTTGGCGGACTATGCCCTCACGCCCACCATGGCGATTGTGGATCCCGACTTGGTGCTGCACATGCCCAAGAAACTCACGGCCTATGGCGGCATTGATGCCCTAACCCATGCCTTGGAGTCCTATGTATCGGTGCTCTCGACGGAGTTTACTGAGGGACTGGCATTGGAGGCAATCAAACTGCTGTTTACGTACTTACCCCGTGCCTATCGCTTGGGGGCGGCTGACCCAGAAGCTCGCGAGAAAGTTCACTATGCCGCCACGATCGCCGGCATGGCCTTTGCGAATGCCTTCTTGGGGGTTTGCCACTCGATGGCCCACAAACTTGGCTCCACCTTCCATTTGCCCCACGGCCTTGCCAATGCGCTGATGATTTGCCATGTCATCCGCTATAACGCCACGGATGCCCCTCTGAAACAGGCAATCTTTCCACAGTACAAGTATCCACAAGCCAAGGAACGCTATGCCCAAATTGCCGACTTTCTTGAATTGGGTGGTAGCACTCCAGAGGAAAAAGTGGAGCGCCTGATTGCCGCCATTGAAGACCTGAAGGCGCAGTTAGAGATTCCAGCCACCATTAAGGAAGCCCTCAACAGTGAGGATCAAGCCTTCTATGAACAGGTGCAAAGCATGGCCGAACTCGCCTTTGACGATCAGTGCACGGGGGCAAATCCTCGCTATCCGCTGATTCAGGACCTGAAGGAGTTGTATATCCTTGCCTATATGGGGTGTCGGCGGGATGCGGCAGCCTACCATCCAGCGGAAGCAACGTCGAGTTGATGTGGCGTTATCTGCCCCCCTTGGCAGCACCGGGGAGGGTGCAAATGGCGGTGGATCGGTGGTTGTGGCAGTCTAGCGATCGCCCCTGTCTGCGGTTTTACACTTGGTCACCGCCCGCCATCTCCCTTGGCTATAGTCAGCGGCAAATTCCAGAGCACTGGCAACACCTGCACTGGCAGGGGCAACCCATCGAACTGGTGCAGCGACCCACGGGGGGGCGGGCTGTTTTGCACCAAGGGGATCTCACCTACAGTCTAGTGGTGTGGGGGTTGGGGCAACGGCGGCGACAGGTTTATACCGATCTGTGTCAATTCCTGAGGGTAGGGTTTGAGCGCCTAGGATGGCCTCTGCAGTTGGGACAAGACCCCTATTCCTCTCAAGCGCCGATCAATTGCTTTGCCCAAGCCACCGTGGCCGATTTGGTTTTACCTACGGGCGAGAAAGTTATTGGTAGTGCCCAAGCCTGGCGGGGCGATCGCGTTCTGCAACATGGTTCAATTGTCCTGACCCCTGACCTCGATCTATGGCAGCAGGTATTTGGCAGTGTTCCCCATCGGCAGTCCCTTCCCCCTTTAGAGGTGGTGCAAACGGCTCTCTTGGACGCCTTTGAGGCGCAGTGGCAAGTGAAACTGACCCCGGAACCCTTGAGCGATCGCGAGTGGCAAGAGATTAATGCAGAAATTAACAAAGTATCAAACTAGGGCTGTGGCTTCGCCTTCTAGGCTATGATTGGCTTGTTGTCTTGGGGATTCACATGGCACGCTGGCTGACTGCGCTTGTTTTAGCCCTGACGCTTCTCATTACCGGTTGCGCCCCTACCCCGCCCTCTCCCTATGAGCAGGTGCAACAGGAAAGCACCCAGCGCAATGCACCCCCGGCAGTGAGTCGTGAAGCCACCCAAGGCAGTGAATTTAATCGCTTCTTTCCGCCCGAGGGGAATGGCTTTGAGCGCATCTATGTCCAAGAGAAAAAGGGCTTTGCCGAGGCTAAGCTGAAAAAAGATGGCAAAGAACTGGCGATGCTGGCCATTTCCGATACGATTAGCACCCCTGAGGCTGCCGCCAAGTTTCGAAACAGTACGATGCAGATTGCCGGCTATCCAGCAGTAGAGGTGGGAACCACACAAACAGCCATTCTGGTGGCCAACCGCTATCAGGTGAAGGTACTCTCCCGTGATCCCAGCTTTACCGCCAGCGATCGCCGGGAATGGATTGAAAAATTTGATCTTGCTGGTTTAGCCCAACTTGCCCCCTAAGGAGACCACCGTGAGCGAAGCTATCTACAAAATTGTTGATCAACTCCCCACTGGGGGCATCACCGTTATGGCCCTCAAGTCCTTGGATTTCATCATTCCCGGCCAGTGGCAAAATATCGTTGGTTTTGATAACACAATCCGCCATGTGACTGGGGAAACGGATCCTGCCTTGATTCGCCAAATTGGCGATCGCGCCGTGCGGCTCTTTAATGACAAATCCCAAGGCTATCAGCGGGCACTGTGGCTCTATCAAACCGTGGACAACACCGATGCTCTCCTAGGAGCGGCTGCCCTTGCCAACAAAGTGGGCGAGAAAATTTCCTTCCTCGGCTTCTTGGATAAAATGACGCCCAAGCCAGAGCGGGCGCAGTCCATTGACCTCAGCATTAAGCTGATTGTGGAAATTCTGGCCTTTTGTCAAATCAATGGCATTCCCGGTGATAGCCTCGGCGACTTCCTGCGTGCCCTTGCCGACTACAGTGGTGAATCCCTGATGCGGATGGCTGCCCTCATCTGCTTTGATGGCCTGATTCCCCTAGGGCCTGACTTTCTTCTCAAATGCTTGGGCACACTGCAAAGCTTGCAACCCAATGATCTCCAGGAAAACCCCACCTTCAAAGCAATTGGCAGTGTCGTGCCGGGGGGCAATCCCAGCGGTCAATTGGGCTTTATTATTCAGAGCTTTCATGCGGTGCAGGGGTGGATGAACCAATTTGTCAGCAGCCACGAGTTAACGCCGCAAAAGGTGATCAATAGTCTGCAAAGCTTTATTGAACTCTCGAAGGATAACCTCGACTACTTGGGAGCCTTTTTGGACATGAGCACCAACTACTACTACCATACGGGCGTTCAGACCCTAGCTCGTCGCCTGATTGAGCGAGCAGTTGCTGAGATTTAAGGGAGCTGACACCCTTGGTTTAGGACATTTCCAGCATGCGTTGGATGGGTTTGAGCGCTGCAAGGCGGATGTCTTCTGGTAGTTCAATCTGGGGCTGGCGATCGCGCATACACCAATAGAGTTTTTCTAGGGTATTCAGGCGCATAAAGGGGCACTCATTACAATTGCAGGTCTGATCCTGAGGGGGCGCAGGGATAAAGGTTTTCTCTGGGTTGCGCCGCTGCATCTGGTGGAGAATCCCTGGCTCGGTGACAACGATAAAGGTATCGTGATCTTGGCGTTGGCTATAGTTGAGCAAAGCCGTTGTCGAACCAATAAAATCGGCATGGCGGAGTACGGCTTCTTCGCATTCGGGGTGGGCAATCACCTGGGCCGTGGGGTAGGCGGCCTTGAGTTCGAGGATGCGCCGCTCTGAAAAGGTTTCATGGACAATGCAACTGCCGTCCCACAGCACCATCTGCCGTCCGGTTTGTGCCATAACATAGCGACCAAGGTTGCGATCGGGGGCAAAAATCAGGGGCTGATCCGCAGGCAACTGCTGCACAATTTTCACTGCATTAGAACTGGTGCAAATAATGTCACTCAGGGCTTTGATTTCAGCAGTGCAGTTAATGTAGGAAATCACCCAATGATCAGGATACTGCGCCTTAAAAGCAGCAAAGGCGTCCGCAGGACAACTGTCTGCCAAAGAACAGCCCGCCGCCAAATCCGGCAGCAACACCAGCTTATCGGGGTTGAGAATCTTGGCAGTTTCGGCCATGAAATGCACCCCAGCAAAAACAATGACATCGGCATTGGTACTGGCGGCCTGCCGCGACAGCCCAAGGGAATCACCAATGTAATCGGCCACATCTTGAATGGCGGGGTCTTGGTAGTAGTGGGCTAGAATCACTGCATTCAGTTCCCGCTTCAGGTCTTGGATGGCCGCAATTAAATCCAACGGCAGGGACGGTTGAGGGGCAGCGAGAGTCGCAAACACAGGCAGTGGGTTCCTTTCGCAATTGGTAACGAGTCTCTCTATTATAGTGATTTTCACCAAAATAGGAATCCCTTAGGCATCATTGGCGAGCAGTTGCTGCACAAGGGCACGGGCACCATAGCTGACACCGGCCGTACCTTCCCCCGGATGCACGGAATCTCCCACTAACCACAGGTGAGGAATCGGGGTGCGGGTTGCTAAGCCAAAGGGGCCAAAGGTGCTCAGGCGTTGACTCATGCCCCCGACAATGCCATCTAGCCGCGCGGTATAGCGCCAGAAGGTGCGGGGGGTCGCCGCTTCACAGTGGACAATGTGCTCAGGCCGCAGATCAAAGAATTCCCCGAGGTGTTCAAGAGCTGTTTGGGTGTATTGCGCCTTGGTGGCGGCATAGTCTAAGTCAGGCTGACGCCAAAAATTCACTTCGGTGAAGCTCGAAGCAATCAGGGTGCGATAGCCAACAGGGGCACGGCCATCCCGCGGCTGACTGACGGAGACAAAGAGGGAGTTGTTTTCGCCAATGGGGCCTGCAGGATCGTAGAGAAATTGCAAGTGGGGCGGACAACTTTCCGGAATGGCGGCCTCTTTAACGCCAAGGTAAATCACAAAGGCACCGGAGGCTGGGGGCAGAGTTTTTAGACGGCGGGCATAGCCAGCGGGAAGGGCATCCCCTAGGAGTTGGGGTAGGTTTTGGGCAGGGACATTGGCCACAATGTGATCGGCTTCGACCCGCTGAAGGGTTTTTGTTTTTAAGTTCTCCACCTGTACAGCAACGGCACGCCCCCGCTCGACTTCAATGTAACGCACCAAATGCCGGGTGTAAATTTGACCGCCATCGCGCTGCAAGGCATTGGCGAGTAAATCACTGAGAACCTGCATACTGCCGTGGAGATGGTAGAGGCCGTGGGGGTCTTGGGACAGACAGAGGGCGGTGGCGGCATAGAGGAGTGCAGTTTCACTGGCATCCACTTGGGAGTAGAGCTTGAGTTGCAAATCCAGAAATTGCCGCAGCCGGCGATCGCCCCCGACACCACAGAGAGTCATCCAATCGGTCACCGTCATCAGGCTAAAGGGCAACGTGAGAAGCGTCTCCGGACGCAGGGCTTGCACCAATTGCCACAGATCAAAGCCATTGCGCGGGGGCAAAATGGGCTGCCGCTGCTGAAATCGCCAACTAATGGCAAAGAGGTGTTCGAGGCCTTGCCAAAACCGCTCACTGTGGGGAAAGTGGTGTTGACGTTCCAGTTGCCAGCGATCGCGATCGCGCCAAACATTGATGGGCGTTGTTTCCTGCGGCAGATACACCGCACAGGCAGGATCGCAGGGGGTGGCTGCCGGCAGAGGCATCTCCAATTCAGCAAAAATTGCCGCGTGAATCCCCCCCGGCTCAAGGCCAGCCACTTGGGTGGCGCCAACATCGAAGGTAAAGCCCCGCCGCTGAAATGTGGAGGCACAGCCCCCCAGTTGGGCTGCCTGCTCAAACAGCTGAACGCGATAGCCCCGTCGTGCCAACAATGCCGCTGTGGTCAGACCCCCAATGCCGCCGCCAATGACGACCACCTGCTTTGCCATTTGTATAGTTATGTAAATTACCTGTATCTAGCACTTTAACGACGTTGAGCCAGTGCTGACAAGGAAAACGGCAAGCAACTAGCGCCGCCGCAACTGAAGCTGCTCATAGACCTGCCGCAGGGACACCCCATGATAGGCAAGGGCAACTAGCGTGTGGTAAAACAAGTCCGCCACCTCACCGGCGATCGCCTCGGGGTCATCGTCTTTGCAGGCCATCACCACTTCTACGGTTTCTTCGCCCAGCTTCTTGAGAATTTTATTATCACCGGCTGTGAACAGGCTGGAAGTGTAGGACTGTAGCTGTGGAAAGTCGCGCCGCTGACAGACCACGTTATACACTTGCGAAAGGGTATCTGCTGGTGGGTCTTCTACCCGTTGTCCGGCCTCCCCATGGCGGTGGAAACAACTGCGCTGCCCCGTGTGGCAAGCGACTTGGCCCACTTGCTCTACTGTTAACAACAGGGCATCGCTATCGCAGTCGTAGCGGATACTTTTGACCCACTGGACATGGCCAGAGGTTTCGCCCTTGGGCCACAGTTCTTGGCGCGAACGACTCCAAAACCACGTACGACCGGTTTCAAGGGTTTTCTGTAGCGATTCCCGATTCATCCACGCCAGCATCAACACGGTGCCGTCCAAATAGTCTTGGACAATTGCTGGCACTAAACCCCGTTCATCGTAGCGAATCTCATCGAGGGGGAGGCTAAGGGTAGTGGCAGGCATGAATTGTTCGCAGGTCTCAAGAGGGTGACCCGGAGATCACGCCTACCGCAAGCATCCCGTATTGCTGCTTCCTTCCGGACCTGACAAGGTTGAGGCGTTGCGATCGCATGATTCCGAGCCAACTTGTATCCTAGCACACCCCATCGAGGTACATAAATCGCCCTATTAGGAATCTTTATCTCTCGTTTCTTAAAGAAAGTTTATATTAAAGAGGTAACAGCGTAAGATTTGGTAATGCCTATGACCCTTGCTGCACTGATGGTGACGCAGGCGGAGACCCTCAAAGGTCTCTTTCGGACATTGACGGCAACCAGTTGTCCCTATCGCTATAACTTTCATCTCCATACCATCTGCTCCGATGGCCAGCTGACACCGCAGCAAGTGGCACAGCAGGCAATGATCCATGGCCTCAAGGGATTTGCCATTACCGATCACCATGCCCTAGAGGGCTATTTTCAGGCTCGCATCTACGTAGAAGCCTATCCAGGAACGGATCGCCCCCAAATTTACACGGGCATTGAAATTACGGCTCAACTCTTGGGTACTGAGGTGCATATTCTGGGCTATGGCTTTGACCCCCATGCCTGGGTTTTGCATCCCTACGCCTTGGGAACTGCTCCCGAAGGAGAATTGGCACAAGCAGAACGGGTGATTGCGGCTCTCCATGAGGCGGGGGGTCTGGCAATTTTGGCGCACCCGGCACGTTATCGGCTGCCCGCTGAACAATTGATTCCCGCAGCTGTGGCGCGGGGGATTGATGGGGTGGAAACCTACTACTGTTACAGCAATCCCGATGTGTGGGAACCCACCCCTGAAACAACAGCCCTTGTGCATGCTTTGGCCGTTGAACACCAGTTGCTGGAGACCTGCGGCACGGATACCCATGGCCAAGATATTTTGGTGCGGCGATGACGGTGACTGAAATCCTGATCACCTTAGGGGCGATCGCCATCAGTGGGTTGGTGCTGCACTGGTTGATCAGGGTGCTGAAGGTGACCGTGGGTACTGCCTTGAGGATTGCCCTAATTGTCTTCCTATTGCAACTCTTTTTTGGCATTGGTCCCGATCGCCTGTGGGAGCAAGCGCAGTTTCTATGGTCACGGGTGGCGAGTTATTTGCCGATGCCTTCCTTGCCATCCTCGCAATAATGATAGGTTTCTGCGCCGGTTGAGCTTTGGCGGGCGTCTTTTGTCAGATCGGCCAGAATCCAGTAAACTGACCGGCATCAAGCCCCTTTGCCCCAAGGTCATGACTCAAACAGCATGGTTAGAACTTGTCAAATCCGTCAGTGAGCAGGGGGTTCAGCTACCCGCCAGCGGCCTCAAAATTGGCCGTGCCCCCGATAATGACATTGTCCTCAATGATCTTTCCGTGTCCCGCTACCACGCTTTCTTGGAGTGGCAAGAAGGGAAAGTTCACCTCGTGGATCTCGGCAGTACAGCGGGCACCCATCTCAATGGCCAACCGGTTGTGCCCAATACCCCCATTCCCCTCGAAGATGGCGACCTGATTACACTGGGCAACTCTGCTGTGCGCTTTCGCCTCATCTGGCACTACCACGACTATCAACTCCGTGCCACTGAGGTCAGCAAAGAGACTGAAGTCCCTGTGATTGAAGTGCGCACCAAAACATGGCGACAACGCTGGGGGCTACAGGAGCAAACGACGCTTTTGGGAACCCATCCCGCCTGCGATGTGGTGGTGGATACCCCTGAACTTTTGCCCTGCCACTTGAAATTACGCTTTGCGGATCAGCATTTGCAGGTGGTAGATCTCAGTGACCCGCAACCGGCAATGAATGTGCATTTGGGAATCGGGGAGAGTTATGCCCTGACGGAATTTGTCACACTGACCTATGTGGGGCAGCAGTTGCCCGATCGCATTGACACAGAGCGTCATGCCGTTGTCTTTAGCCCCGCGACGGAGTTGAGCACAGCAACAGTACTGGCGATTCCTGAGGCCGATGCGACATCCACCGTCCCCGTGAAGACGATTTCGCTGGTGGGATACAACACGTTCACGATTGGCCGCGATCCAAGCAATGATCTGGTGATTGAGCATCCAACGGTGTCCCGTCACCACGCCAAAATTGAGCGCCGCAATGGCGATTTCCTGCTCACGGATCTGGGGTCGAGTAATGGCACGTTTGTCAATGGCCGTGAGGTGGAGGAACCCACACTGCTGCGGGTGGGGGACAGTATTCGCATTGGTAGCGATCGCCTTGTCCTCAATGTTGATGAAACCCTGACCCAATATGCCGAATCGGGTCACATGCGCCTAGATGCCATCAACCTCAGTAAGGTGGTGGGCAAGGGAACGCAAATTCTCCACGATATTTCGCTATCGATCATGCCCAAGGAGTTTGTGGCCATCTTGGGACCTAGTGGTAGCGGCAAGTCAACGCTCCTCGATGCCCTCAATGGACTGCGGCCAGCAACAACCGGCACCGTACTGGTGAATGGCACAAATTTCTACCGCAACTATCAGGCCTTTCAAGCGCAATTGGGCTATGTGCCGCAGAAAAATATCATCCACGAGGAACTGACGATCGCCCAAGCCTTGGAATACGCGGCAAAACTACGCATGCCTCCCGATACAACCCCAGCGGAACGCCAACAGCGGGTGACCGAGGTGTTAACGGAATTGGGACTGAACCATCGTCGCGATGTGCCCATTTCCCGCCTCAGTGGCGGTCAGCAGCGGCGGGTGTGTATTGGTGCCGAATTGCTCACGCAACCCAGTCTCTTCTTCCTCGATGAGGCCACCTCTGGCTTAGATCCGGGCACGGAAGCTGACCTGATGTTTTTGCTGCGGCAGTTGGCGGATCAGGGGCGAACGATTCTCATTATTACCCACGCCACCCAAAATATTCGGGAGTGTGATCTGGTGATCTATCTAGCGGCGGGCGGCCGGCTGGCCTACTTTGGTCCTCCTGATCAACTGCTGCCCTACTTTCGGGCTACCTTTGGCGATCGCTTTAGTGGCATTAAGCTTGAGGATTTCTCTGGTATTTATCGTGCCCTAGACAAAGAGAAAAACCCCAATGCTCCCACTTCGGCAGAACTAGAGGAAGCCTACCGGCGATCGCGCCTCTATCAGGAATATGTGGTCGGGCGACAGCAGGTGCTAGCTCACATGCCCGATGAAAGTCAACGGCGCACCAAGGGCAAATCCCGTCGCAGCAGTGAAACCAAGTCGAAAATCTCCCCTTGGCAACAATTTCTCATTCTCACCCGCCGCAATCTCACAATTCTTGGCCAAGATCGTAGTAACCTGCTGCTGACCCTCTTAATAGCCCCCCTCTTGGGGAGTTTGAGTTTTGTTTCTTGGCAGCGGGATCTCTTTAATCCGGAAACGGGGAATGGGGGTCAAGCCCTGACGATGATTTTTGTCACCAGTCTGATTGCTGTGATGATTGGTGCGATGACAACGATGCGGGAATTGGTTAAGGAGGTGGAGGTTTATCGGCGGGAGCGGATGATTGGCCTGCGGCTGTTGCCCTACATTGGCTCCAAGGTGGCGATCGCCCTTGGGCTAGCCCTTTATCAAGCGGCCACTTACCTTGCGGTGACAAAGCTGGCGGTGGATTTACCGGGAGATTGGGGGGTTACTTTTGCCATGTACGTCACCCTTGCCCTTGCCATTTTTGGCGGTATGGCGATGGGTCTTTTGGTCTCTGCCTTTGCCCCTAGCCAGAACATTGTGCCGCTACTGGTGCTGATGTTTTTAGTGCCCCAAATTATCTTTAGTGGCGGGATTCAGCCCGTTTCTTCCTTCGGGTTACCGGGGCAGATTATTAACCATCTGACGGTGATTAAGTGGCCCTTTGAGGCGATGGTGAAGCTCACGGGTATGGGGGATGACATTGCCAATGACCCCTGTTGGCTGGAGCCAGAGGAAGAGCGGGAAAAAATGACCGAGGAGATGCAGCGGGATTTTTGTCTTTGCTATGGTCCGGGTCTGTTTCAAACCTGCAACTTTCCGGGTATTCGCGCCAAATATGTACCGGCAGTGGATGAACCCGCCCCCCCTCGACCGGCGTCTCCCGGCGATCCCCCCAATGATCCAGCGGCGCTCCAAGACTATCTGCAACGGCTGCAAGCCTATCAGGCAGCCATGGATGAGTGGGAACTAAAATATTCTGAGTGGAACCGCCAACGCAGTCGTGCCATCAATGAAGCCCAAGGGATTATCAGCCGCTTCCAACGAGATCAAGGCTACATGTTTACCGTAGATGTGCAACGCCATTGGCGCGATCAAAGCATTCTCATCTTGGCAATGCTAGTGGCTTTGCCCTTCTGCCAAAAACGCCGTGACTTTAGCCGTTGATACGCTGGCATTTTCAGGGGTGGGGTTTTGGAGCAATTTTTTGAATAATGGAAAAGCTGTCCTCTTCACGCTCCCATGTCCACCCCCAATCTCTTGCTTATTGATGGCCATTCCTTGGCCTTTCGTGCCTACTACGCCTTTAGTAAGGGGCGAGAGGGGGGGTTGCGTACCTCCACGGGGATTCCCACTAGTGTGTGTTTTGGCTTTCTTAAGACGCTGCTGGAGATTCTGGAGCAGCAGCAGCCGGATCATGTGGCCATTGCTTTTGATTTGGGGGAACCCACCTTTCGCCACACAGCCGATGAGAACTACAAGGCGGGACGGGCGGAGACTCCAGCGGACTTTATGACCGATATTGCCAATTTGCAGGCGTTGCTGCGGGCACTGCGTCTACCCCTGTTGAGTCAGCCGGGCTATGAAGCCGATGATGTGATTGGTACGGTGGTCCATCGCCTGCGACCCCAAGGATGGCAGGTGTCCATTGTCAGTGGCGATCGCGACCTCTTTCAATTGATTGATCGCGAAGGTCAAGTACAGGTCTTGTATCTGGGGAATACCCTTGGCCAACGCAAGCAGGGTCTGGAGGCCTTTGATGCCCTCAAGGTCAAGGAAAAAATGGGGGTTTGGCCCGAGCAAATTGTGGACTATAAAGCCCTCTGTGGCGATGCCAGCGATCGCATTCCCGGTATTAAGGGGATTGGCCCGAAAACAGCGGTGCAATTACTGAGTCAGTACCCTACCTTTGAAGATATTTACGCCCACATTAGTGAGATTACGCCCCCCGGCCTGAGAACGAAGCTGATCAATGGGGAGGCCGATGCCCGCCATTCCCGCACCCTAGCTCAAATTATCCTCGATGTCCCCTTGGAACTCCCCCTAGAGGAATTGCATCTGAGTCCCTTTGACTGGCCAACGCTGGATCAGCTATTGGATCAGTTGGAGTTTCGTGCCCTGCGGATGCAACTTCAGGACTGGCACCTCCGCTTGGGGGGGACACTGCCGGATGTAGAGAGCGATGCGGATGCAACATGGTTTTTTGCCCCGACGGACACCCCCGATCCAGTGAATGTGCAACTCATTGAAACGCCAGAGCAACTGCAATGGCTGATCGCCCAGTTAGAAACCTGTACCGATGCGAACCATCCCGTGGCTTGGGACACGGAAACCACGGCCTTGAACCCCCGCGATGCTGTCTTGGTGGGCTTGGGCTGCTGTTGGGGCGCAGCGCCTGATCAGGTGGCCTATCTGCCCTTGGGGCACAAAGAGGGGCAGAACCTACCCCTACCAGAGACCCTCGCCGCTTTGCGACCGATTCTTGAGGGCGATCGCTACCCCAAAGTCTTGCAAAATGCCAAGTTTGACCGCTTGGTGCTGCGGTTTCAGGGGATTCAATTACGAGGCGTGGTGTTTGACACAATGCTGGCGAGCTATGTGATTAATCCCGAAGCCAGTCACAACCTCAAGGATCTGTGTCAACGCTATCTGCCCCTCCAAGCCCAAACCTACCGCAGTCTTGTCGGCAAAGATCAAACCCTTGCGGATCTGTCTCCGGCCACGGTGGCACAATACTGCGGCCTCGATGTCTATACCACCTATCTTCTCAAGGACAAACTAGAGGCCGACTTGACCCCCCGCCTGCGGCAACTCCTCCTAGAGATAGAATTGCCCCTCGAACCCATTCTGGCGGAAATGGAAGCCACGGGGATTCGTATTGACAGTGACTATTTGCGGCAACTCTCCCAAGAACTGGAACAGCAACTGGCAGCCCTGCAACAACAAGCATGGGATGCCGTGGGACAACCCTTTAACTTGGCCTCCCCCAAGCAACTGAGTGAACTGCTCTTTGGCACCTTGGGGTTAGATCCGAAAAAGACCCATAAAACGAAACTGGGCTACTCCACCGATGCCGCAACCCTCGAAAAACTGCGGGGAGATCATCCTGTGATTGAACTCATTTTGAACCATCGCACCCTCGCCAAGCTCAAATCCACCTATGTGGATGTGTTGCCCACCTTGGTACGTCCAGACACAGGACGGATTCACACGGACTTTAACCAAGCCGTAACGGCAACCGGGCGCCTTTCCTCCTCTAATCCCAATCTGCAAAATATCCCCATTCGAACCGAGTTTAGTCGGCAAATTCGCCGCGCCTTTATTCCCGAGCCGGGCTGGTTGCTGGTGGCAGCGGACTATTCCCAAATTGAGTTGCGCATCCTCGCTCATCTGAGTCAAGAGCCTGCCCTGCTAGAGGCCTACCAAAAAGGGGAGGATGTCCATCATCTCACAGCTCAGTTTCTCTTAGAAAAAACCGACATTAGTTCCAGCGAGCGACGCTTGGGCAAAATTATTAACTTTGGCGTCATTTACGGGATGGGAGCGCAGCGGTTTGCCCGTGAGGCCGGGGTGAGTGTGGCCGATGCTAAGGTGTTTATTCAGCGGTTTTACGATCGCTATCCACGGGTCTTTGACTATTTGCGGCAAATGGAACGGCTTGCCCTCAGCCAAGGCTATGTGGAAACCATTTTGGGACGGCGGCGCTATTTTGAATTTCAGAGTTCTGAACTGCAAGTCCTGCGGGGCAAGCCTTTAGAGGTGCTAGCCGATGTCGATCCCAGTAAACTAAAAATGAGCAATTACGAGCGGGGGCTATTGCGGGCGGCAGCCAATGCCCCGATTCAAGGGTCCAGTGCCGATATTATTAAGTGTGCGATGGTGAAACTGGCTCCCCTACTTTCCCCTGAAGAAGCCCGCCTGCTGCTCCAAGTCCACGATGAATTGGTGTTGGAGATGACCCCTGAGGCGTGGGAACAACTGCAAACTACGATTCCCGAAGTTATGAGTACAGCAGTACCCCTGAGTGTGCCCCTTGCGGTGGACATTTACGCGGCGGCCAACTGGCTGGAGGCCAACTAGGTTTGTTGATGCGGCAGCAACGCCACTGGCAAGTTTATTTCTGGCAAATTCTCCTCTGCCTTGTTTTGGGGGCGATCGCCCTCTCCTTGCCGGCCGACGCCCAAACGATTCACTCCTACATTGACCGTGCCATGGATCAAATTAGTGAATTCTATCTTGACAATGGGATGCACTTCATTGTCATGGAGCAACACCAAGCCCCGATAGTGTCATTTCTCACCTACGTGGATGTGGGGGGCGTTGATGAACCGGAAGGCCAGACCGGTGTGGCGCACTATCTGGAACACTTGGCCTTTAAGGGCACCCGCCGCATTGGGACGACGGATTATGCCGCTGAAAAAGAAAAACTTGCCCAACTGGATCGCCTCTTTGAGCAACTGCAAGCCACGACGGATGAGCGGCAACGTCAGGCATTGATTACGGAATTTGCCGCTGTGCAGCAGGCTGCCGATCGCTATGTGATTCGCAATCAATATGGCCAAATTGTCCAGCAGGCCGGGGGCGTGGGTCTCAATGCAACCACATCTGCCGATGCCACCCGTTACTTCTACAGTTTTCCCGCCAACAAATTGGAACTGTGGATGTCCCTAGAGTCGGAACGCTTTTTGGAACCCGTCTTTCGCGACTTCTATCAAGAAAAGGAAGTCATCCTTGAGGAGCGGCGGTTGCGCACTGAAAATTCCCCCACCGGCCAACTCTTTGAGGCCTTTTTGGCCACCAGCTTTCGTCAGCATCCCTACCGCCGACCCGTCATTGGCTACCGTGAGGATATTCAAAACCTGCGCCGCGCCGATGTGGAACGGTTCTTTCGCCAGTATTACACCCCCGACAAAATGACCATGGTGCTGGTGGGAGACGTGGATCCTCAAGAGGTTAAGAAATTAGCCAAGGTTTATTTTGGTCGCTATCCCAAAGGCGCCGCCAAGACCCCAACGATTCCCCCCGAACCGCCGCAAACGGAACCTCGGCAGATTACCCTCGAATTCGCCAGTCAACCCCTCTATATTGAAGCCTATCCCTGTCCACCTTTGGGGGATCCCGCGTACCTCACCTATGAAATTTTGGCACGTCTCCTCAGTGGCGGTCGCACGTCCCGTCTGTACCGTTCCCTTGTCCTAGAGCAAAAACTCGCCCTCAATGTCCAAACCTATGTGGGCTTCCCCGGCAACAAATACCCCAATCGCTTTCTCATTTATGGGGCGCCGGCGCCGGGTCAAACAACCGCTGCCCTTGCCGCAGGCATTGCCCAAGAACTGAAAGCACTGCAAACTGCCCCCGTGACCCCAGCCGAATTGGAGCGGGTGAAAACCCAACTGCGGATGGAACTGCTGCAAAATCTGATGTCCAATGAGGGCATGGCCAAACTCTTGGCGGAGTATGCTGTAAAAGGCGGCGGCTGGCAGCAACTCTTTGCCCGTTTAGAGGCCATTAATGACATTACCCCTGCCGACATTCAGCGGGTGGCTCAATCCCTGCAACCGCAGCAGCGAACCGTGGCACAGATTCAAACTCGCCCATGAAGTCCATTTGGATGGAATGGCTGGGGGCGATCGCCTTCTATACCTGTTTGCCCATTCCCCCTAACTGCCCCATGCAATTGGCGGGAGCTGCCAAGTGGTGTCCTTGGGTGGGGCTACTGTTGGCAATGCTTCTCTGGGGGGCGCAGTGGCTGCTGGCATTTTTGCACGTTCCCCCCCTCGTGGCCAGTGTCTTGGTTGTGGCACTTTGGCTAGGATTAACTGGGGGATTGCACTTGGATGGTGCCATGGACACGGCCGATGGTTTAGCCGTCAGGGATCAACAGCGGCGCCTTGAGGTGATGGCGGACAGCCGCACGGGGGCCTTTGGCGTCATGGCAGGACTCGTCATTTTGCTCTTAAAAGTAGCGGCCTTGAGCAGTTTAGAGAGGGGTCAGGTCTTGGTGTGGGTATTGGTGATCGGGCGCCTTGCTCAGGTGTGGGCGATCGCCCGCTATCCCTATTTGAAACCCCAAGGCACGGGTCAGATCCATAAAGCCAGTGGTGTCTTTCCCCGCGATTTTTGGCCGAGTGGTTTACTTGTGCTATTACTCAGCTTCCTGCTGCCGCTTCCCCTCGGGCAATTACTTTTTGGTTTGCTCTTGATTCTCTTGATCCCGGCATGGTTGCAGTGGCAGTTGGGCGGTCACACGGGGGATACCTATGGTGCGGTTGTTGAGTGGACGGAAGCCTTGATGTTGGTTGCCTTGACGGTGGGATCGGTCAATTGATCCGGCAGCGCCACGGCCACGGTGATGATCCCCAAGACCTTGTAGCCAGCCCCCCGTAATACTGCGGCTGCAGTTCGTGCCGTTGTCCCCGTGGTATAAATGTCATCGCACAAAAGGAGCCAGCGCTGGCGTTGCAGACCCCGCCCAAGGCGAAAGGCATTGTCAAGATTGGCTTGGCGTTCTGTGAGTGAAAGCTGAAACATGGACTGGGTTGCTCTTTGGCGGATTAATCCCACTGGGGCAAGGGGTAGCTCAAGGGCACGGCAAAACCCCTCAGCAATGAGCGCTGCTTGATTAAAGCCCCGGCTCTGCAATTTATCGCGATGGAGGGGAATGGGCACAATCTGCAACGGGAGGCGTTGGGCGATCTTCGCTTCCAACCAACTCAGGGCTAACCATTGGCCAAACAGGGCAGCCAGTTCGGGGTGATTGTTGTATTTCATGGTGGCGATCGCCCGCTTGAGGTCTTGCTGATAATACCCCCAAGGAAAAAGGGGGAGACTGCCCCGCCAGTAGCGTTGGCGTTGGCGCACTTCCCATGACCTTAGCCGCCGTTCACAATCCCTACAGATCGTTTGGGGACTGGCTCGACCGCAACAGGAACAGGGCTGTTGCCCCAAAAAGGAGGTGAGCGATCGCCACACCAGCACACCCCCTAGGTACTAACAGTAGGCACTAATATCCTCATGGCACTCATCCGCCAAATAGCAGAGGGCACGGTAGCGCAACAGCATGAGCTCCTCGTAAAGGGGATTGAGGTGGCACAGGGGCGGAATGTGAATATGCCATTTTGCAACCACGATATCGCGTTCAAAGGGACACTGGGCGGGGATCAAGCGGCATAGACGATGCGCTAGCTGGCGATCGTGCACTTCTAGATGCTCTAGCCACTGCCGGACAGGCCACAAAATTGTGCGGAGCATGCGTTGCCCCAACGTCAAAATTGTCATCAACTCAACACCTCAACTCAATCATTGAAGTTGGCAGCGAAAGCTCCCCTTCCTCAACTGTTTAAGAAGGCAATTTCAGTTACTTAAAACCCTCTTTTGAGAAGGGCAAATGTGTCGCTGCATTCGATGGGAAAAAAGTCGTTGTGATTCTGATTTGACAGCTCTTAGCGAGGGGCGAAATCCCAGAAAAGTCTCAATGAAAATCGCATCACGATAGACAATCTCCTTGCTTCACAGGGATTTAGTAGTAATGGATACATTATTGAATTTAATGATGACTCTGTACCCATCCCTATTTTAGTGACTCCTGTTGAAGTTGACGATGTGGTTTTCCGAAAAGTTGCCCCTAAGCAACCGTTTTCTTCTCTATCAGTTGTCTGTATAGGGTCGCGCAACTGCCCCCAAGACTTTGGCAGTGCCCTTGCCATTTGCCAGCAGAGATCCCTGCAGCTTGCGAGGGGGTAATATTTTATTACTTAAAAAGAGAAAAGAACTGAGTAGCGCGCCTCCCCCTTCTAAGGTAATCTGCAATTAGAGTCTGGCATCGGGGAGCAACAGCATGTTCAAGAACATATTGATTCCAACGGATCTCCATGATGGTCTCCCCAAACTGACCCACTACCTTGAGGCACTGAAAACCGCGGGTGCTCGCAAATTAATCTTTTTCCATGCCCGCCCCATTGACGAGGATGGCGATAAGCCTCGGCTGCGGGAAAAAAAGCTGCAACAGGCGCGTGAATTACTCAAAATCGATGCCGCAAAAGTTCCAGCGGATCTTAAAGCAGAAGTGATCATCGAAAACCGCCGCCCCGCCGATGCCATTCTGGACACCGTTGAAAAGCATCAAATTGACTTGGTGCTGGCCAGCCGTCCCATTCGCAATCTCTTGGATGAGAAGCTCTTCGGCAGTACAACCATTGAGGTGCTGCAACGGATTAAAGTGCCAGTGATGATTATGCGCCCGCAAGTGTTGTGGGTGATGACAACCGCAGAACTGAATCTCCGCTGTCAAAATCTCTTTCGCCACCTACTAGTGCCCTACGACCACAGCCCCTCTGCCCAACACCTTGTCCAAAAGCTGCGGGAAGGCGTGCAAAAGCGCGATCAAACCAGCATTGCTGCACTGACCTTCTGCTGGATTATCAGCGATGCTGGCAAAGGGGAACTGGGAGTTGGCGAGCAACGTCCAAAGGCTGAAAAATTTCTTGCCGAGCTAAAGCAGGAATTCACGGGCTATGGCCTCAACGTTGAAACCGAGATTCGCTTTGGTAGCCCTGTCGTTGAAGCCCAACTCGCTGCCCACAATCGCGACATCTATGGGATTGCCGTTTCCTCTGGTTCCGTCGGTAAAATTTGGGAATTATCAATCCCTAGCTTTGCCGGGGAGATCATTCGCCGTTGCGTCTTTCCCGTGATCTATTTCCCGCCCGCTGGTCGCTAATTAAAAAAAATAAAGAGGGGGCAGCAGAACTACCCCAAAGGCATTTCAATTAGGCACTAAAACTTAGCTAATCGTCACTTGGCGGGGTTCCTCAGGCGCGGCGGCCTTTGCTGCTTTTTGCTCCATCATTTCTGAGCGGGCTTCGGCAACCAAGTCTTGGAAAGACTCACTGGCTTCAGCGACAGCCGTCTGTGCCTTTTCATAGGCTTCAAACGCCCACATCAAGCCTGATTTTGCCGCATTGCGAGCTTGCTCTGCCAAGTTGTGACCGGTCATTGAGTCAACGGCACCCACAACGGGGGCAACAGCAACAGCACCCACCCCAAGGGCAAGCACGGTAAGTGGTTCTAAACCAAGTAACAGGGCTTCAAACTCCATTCTGCGGCATCCTCCAAAGGAAAAGAAATGATCAGCACATCGCACCCATCATAGCAAAGGTGCAGGGAGGGCAACGTCCCCACTGGCTTAATCGCTCCACTAAGATTCTTATGCAGGGCTGAGCCAAAAGATTAGCAGAGCTTGAGGGCAGTACTGGGAACCTCATCCCAAGAGGCCACCGTACGCAGGCGCACTTGCCAACCGGCGGCTTTTTGTTCTGTCGTCAAGTTTTTCTCAAAAGACTGCACACACTCCCTCGCCTGTGCTTCATCACGACAGGCAATACAGGCATAAAGCAGGCCAGAGGGATCAATTTGCTCGCTCACCCAAATCGTCCTCATCACTCACTCCTTGGCACAGTTTGCCGATGGCACGGAACTATCTACAGCCTAGGCGAAATAGAGAGTGATCGTCAGCGATTCTTAACAGCCCTTTAGTAAGGCTCCCAACGCTGCCAACAATTGCGCAATGTGCTCAGAAGTGTGATCGGCTCTTAGGGTGATGCGCAGACGACTAAAGGGCACGGTCGGTGGCCGTACCGCCGCCACCCAACATCCAGCCTCTTGTAATTTCTGACCCCATTGGAGAACAGTGGCTGGATCCGGAGCAGGCAGGCAAAAGATGGGGGTCGGTAGCGGACGGGGCAAAACGGGGCAACCCAATTCTTGCAGTCCTTCTTCGAGTTGTTGAATGCGCTCCTCAAGGGCTTGGCGCAGGGCAGGCTCTGCTTGTAGTTGCTCAAGGGCGGCAAGGGCAGCAGCGGTATCGGCAGGTGAAAGTCCCGTGCTATAGATCCATGTGCTGGCACGGTGTTGCAAATAGGTGATCAGGGCTTGAGAGCCGGCAATGTATCCCCCTAAACTGCCAAGGGCTTTGCTGAGGGTACCCATTTGAATGACGGTCGGACTCGATTGCTTCAAGGCGGCCAAGGTACCGGCACCATTAGTTCCCAACACCCCTGTGCCGTGGGCATCGTCCACCAGTACCATGGCTGTGTAGGCTTCGGCTAGCGCCAATATCTCCTCTAGGGGGGCAACATCCCCATCCATACTAAAGACACCATCGGTGAGGATAAGACAGCGGCGATATTGGCAGCGATGGGTTTCTAGAAGTTGGGCAAGGATGGCGACGTTGTTGTGGGAATATTCGTAGAAGACGGCCCGACTGAGGCGAGCACCTTTTTTGAGGCAGGCATGGTTGTAGGCATCCCCTAGTACCAAGTCCCGTTGATCCACAAGGGCAGCAATGGTACCGAGATTGGCGGCAGTACCAGAACTAAAGACTAAGGCAGCCTCTGTACCTTTCCACTGGGCGATCGCCCGCTCTAGTTGTTCATGAAGACAACGTTGACCACTGAGAAGGCGAGACCCGGTCGCCCCAGTACCCCATTCGTCAATCGCCTTAATGGCGGCTGCTTTCACCTGCGGATGGTTGGCCAGACCCAAGTAGTCATTGCTGCAAAAGTTAATCAATGGGCGGGGTGGCTCGCCAACACTCACCACTGCCCCCGGTGCGCTACTGAGAAGGGGTTGGCGATACCAATGGGCACGGTGCAGGGCATCTAGGGCAGGTTCTAGCCACGCAAAGGGATCGCTCATTTGAGAAACTTGAGCATATTTTAGGAAGACTGGACAAAGTCTAAACCAATACGTGGCGGGGCGATCGCGGGGGACGGGAATGGGGTTTATTGCCATTCTGGTGGTAGCGCCCATTCAATGGCTCTAGGTGCAGCCGATAGCCCACATTGCGCACGGTTTGAATGAGGCGCGGCTGCTGCGGATCCACTTCGATTTTCTTACGCAAAGATAAGATATGCGTATCCACGGTGCGGGGGTTGTCAATGCTCTCTGGCCAAGCTCGCCGCAGCAACTCCTGACGACTCAAAGGCGTGCCCCCCATTTGCGTCAGAACATAGAGTAGGCTAAATTCCTGCGGTGTCAAATCCACTGGCACATTGCGTACCACCACTCGCCGCTGCACTAAATCGACTTGTAACTCACCCAAGTTCAGGACACTGGGTAAACAGGGGCGTGCTCGCCGTGCCAAGGCCTCGACTCGGGCAAGAAATTCCTGCATCCCAAAGGGTTTGGCCAAGTAATCATCGGCACCCACCCGCAGCGCCGTCACCACATCCGCTTCATCCTCATGGGCGGAAAGAACTAAAATCAAAACAGTGTTTTGGTAGTGAAGCCAGCGGCATAATTCCAAACCATTGCCCTCATTCAAGTCCAGATCGAGAACAACCAAATCGGGATGTCGCAGTTGAAATACTTCCTGCCCCTGTTGACAACCACTGGCAAGATGAACGATGTGCCCCACTTGCTGTAGGTGCCAGCCAAGGAGGGAACGCAGGTGGGGGTTACTTTCAATAATTTCAACGTGCATCAACATGAATACATCCCCACAACAACGGCGGAGTACAGGAAAAAGAGATTTCTTCTACATGTCTGGGAGAGGGTGCAACAGAGTGGCAATGTCTGGATGAATTGGATGCTAATTTAGCAAATTTAATCCCAATGATTTCGTAACGACTAATACTTTAGGTTTTTTTCTTGTTCCTGTAATAGAAAATTCTTACTCTGGCTCTAGTGACAAAATGAAGTGGGGTTTCTAAACAAGCGGTATGGCAGTGCCCATTCTCAACCTTTTAGCGGCTGATGGTTCACGACAGCAAATTCAACTGGGGCGCGATCGCCTGCTTATCGGTACCGACCCCCAAAGCCAAGTGATTCTCGTCGGTGAGGGGATTTCCCGCCACCATGCCTTGATTATTCCCACGGAGACGGGTTATCAAGTGGCGGATCTTGGGAGCGCCAGCGGCACTTTTTTGAATGGTACGAAGCTGCGGCCACGCACCCCTGTGGCTCTAAAGGCGGGCGATCGCCTACAAATCGGTGACTTTGAAGCCATTTTTGATCCAGATGGCATGGCAACAACGGAACTGCCGGGCACGGTGGTGATGGGGGCTGCCAGTACGCCGATCTTGCAGGTGGCAACGCCCCAGTGGTTGCAGGAATTTCCGCTGCTGAAGGAGGAACTGGTTCTCGGTCGGGATCCGAAGGCGGACATCACCATTGACCATCCCTTTGTGTCCTTTCACCATGCCAAGCTGGTGCGATCGGGAGAGCATTACAAAATTATTGACTTGGGCAGCAAGAATGGCCTTCACTGGCGAGGCACAACGATTAGCGAACATGCCTTGGCACCGGGGGATGTGATCCATGTGGGGGAATTCCTGCGGCTGACCTACTTGTTGATGCCCGCCACGGAGGTTGTGGAGCAAACGCGCCCCCTCCAACTGCGCGATCGCCAGCAGGTGCGGATTGGCCGAGATCCCAGCAATGATATGGTGCTGGATCATCCGGTCGTCTCGCGGTTTCATGCCCGCCTCTACCTTCAGGAAGGACAGTGGTACATTGTCGATCTCGACTCTGCCAACGGCACCTTCATCAATAACCAGCGCCTTGAACCCCGCAAACCCGTGCCTTTACCCACGGGGGCTTTGGTGCGCATTGGCCCCTATAGCTCGCTGTTTACCCCCGACGAAACCATTGTTCCCCACAACGACAGTGGCAATCTGCGCCTCGATGCCATCCACCTCAGCAAAACCACCGCCAAGGGGGCAAAGCTGCTGCAAGACATTTCCCTTTCAATTTTGCCCCGCGAGTTTGTCGCGATTGTTGGCGGCAGTGGTGCCGGTAAATCAACACTCCTCGATGCCCTCAATGGCTTTCGCCCGGCGACGGCGGGCACGGTACTGGTCAATGGCTACGACCTATACCGCTACTTTGGCACCTATCGCACCCAGATTGGCTATGTGCCTCAGGATGACATTATCCACAGCGAGCTAACGGTGGCTCAGGCCTTGGACTATGCGGCACGACTGCGCTTACCTGCTGATTTTAGCGATCAAGAGCGACAGGAACAGGTGAACCGCGTCCTTGCGGAATTGGAGTTAACATCTCGTCGCAATGTACTGGTGAAACAACTGAGTGGCGGTCAGCGCAAACGGGTGTCGATTGGTGTGGAATTGCTCACCCGCCCCAGTTTATTTTTCTTGGATGAAGCCACTTCTGGCTTGGATCCGGGCACAGAAACCCAGATGATGCGGCTGTTGCGGCAGTTGGCAGATCAGGGGCGAACGATTTTACTGATTACCCATGCGACTAAGAATGTCATGCTCTGCGATTTGGTGGTGTTTTTGGCACGGGGCGGCCACCTTGCCTATTTTGGGCCACCGGATCAAGCCCTTAGCTATTTTGATGTCCAAGATTTTGATGAAATTTACCTCAAGATTGAGAGCGAGCCCAATCCGGCGGTGTGGCAGCAGCGCTATCGCCAGTCTCATCTGTATCAAACCTATGTGGTGGAGCGGCAGCGTCCCCTGAATGTGGATACGGGAGCAACCCGTCAAGTTCAACCGCAACGCCCCAAAACAACCTTGCCCCCAGTGGCACCGTGGCGGCAGTGGTGGATCCTCACCCAGCGAAACTTGGCCATTTTGCGACAGGATCGGGCGGCACTCATTCTCATGCTCTCCCTCGCGCCGATTTTGGGAGCCTTGGATTTTGTCCTCTGGAAGCCAACGATTCTCGATCCGGATCAGGGGGATGCGGGGCAGGCATTTACGATGGCCTTTGTTACTGTGCTGATTGCGGTGATGGTGGGCAGCCTAGCGACGATGCGGGAAATTGTTAAGGAACTGGAGATCTATCGCCGCGAACGGATGGTGGGGTTGGGGCTGTGGCCCTATATTTTCTCCAAGCTTGGCCCAGCAGTGGTGCTGGCACTGTACCAAGCAGCGGTTTTTTTGGCGGTGAAGTTTTTGGCGATCGATCTGAGCCTCGGTATTGGGGCGATCGCTGGCTTGTATCTAACGCTGTTTCTGGCCACCTTTGGTGGCATGGTGATGGGGTTACTGGTCTCTGCCCTCTCGCCGACGCAAACCGTGGCTCCCTTGTTAACGATTCTCTTTTTGGTACCGCAGATTACCTTTGCTGGAGCAATTATTCCTCTGAAGGATCTGGGGGGCGTGGGCAATCTAATCAGTGATGTGACGTTGACCCGCTGGAGTTATGCCAATGTGGTGTCCCTCTTCGGTTTTGGTCAGGATGTGGCGCGGGATGCCTGCTGGCAGCAATCCAAATCTGAACGGGAGAAACTCAGTCCTGAAGCCCTAGAGCAATGTCCGTGTTTTGATGATAACCTCTTTCAACGTTGCCGCTTTCCCGGCGTGCGCAAGGAGTACCACCCCGCTGTAGATGAACCCGAACCCCCACAACCTCCGGAACCGGGTGATCCACCGCCACTGCCCAATTCGGTCTTAGAGTTTGATCAGGCCTATCGCGATCGCGTCGAGGAGTACAATCAACGGGTCAAAGACTATCAGGCGGCCATGGAGCGCTGGCAAGACCAATTTGCCCTCTGGAAAGAGCAGCGGGGGCGGGCGATCGCCAGCGGTGAAGCTCTTATTGATCGCTTTTGGAGTCTTCAGAGGCACACGTTCAACGCCAATGTCACCGTCAATAACCTGCGCTTAGGGGGCATTATTGCCCTCATGCTGGGACTAGTGGGGGTTTTTCAAAAACGCAAGGATGTGCTTTAGGCTGTTAAGTGGGCAAAGGCTCGGCTCACTGCCCCTAAGGCCATATCAATCTCGGCAGCACTGACAATGAGAGGAGGGACAAAGCGCACCACCTGCGGCCCCGCGGGCACCAGCAATAGCCCCTCAGCAAGGGCAGCTTTGACGACTTCAGCAGCGGTGAGGGGGGTGTCGGGTTGCAGTTCCAGACCGTTGATCAGTCCCCAGCCGCGCACCTCAGCAATGAGCTGGGGATAGGTTGCTGCTAGTTCGCGTAGTCCTGTCCGCAGTTGCTGCCCGCGATCGCGCACATTTTCGAGGAGATTCTCTTTTTCAAGGGTTTCACAAACCGTGAGCGCTGCTGCCGTGGCCAAGGGGTTACCGCCAAAGGTACTGGCATGATCCCCCGGCTGAAAGACAGCACAAAACTCCTTGGCAATCATGGCACCAATGGGAACTCCCCCCGCTAGGCCTTTGGCCAAGGTGAAAATATCGGGTTCAACACCGAGGGTTTCATAGCCCCACAGGGAACCCGTGCGCCCCATGCCCACTTGCACTTCATCAAAAATCAGGAGAATGCCTTTTTCGGTACAGAGTTGGCGTACCCGTTGAAAATAGGCGCGATCGCCAAGACGGACTCCCCCTTCTCCCTGTAACGGTTCCAACAGAATAGCGGCCACTTGGGGCTGGGACTGATCTAGTTGCTCAACAAGAGTCTGCAATGCCGCAAAATCGTTGTAGGGAACATAGGCAAAGCCGGGCACTAGGGGGTCAAAGTGTTGTTGGTATTTCGGTTGACCCGTAGCAGTAATCGTGGCGAGGGTGCGTCCGTGGAAGCTAGCCTGTGCCGTAATGATGATCGGGTTGGCAATGTGGCGAACCGTATGGGCATATTTGCGCGCCAGTTTAATGGCCGCTTCGTTGGCTTCAGCCCCGGAATTGCAGAAAAACACGCGATCGCCGCAGGAGTGAGCCACCAACCACTGCGCCAGTGCCCCCTGTTGGGGAATGTAATACAGATTTGAGACGTGGTGTAGCGTTTGCATTTGGCGGCTGACTGTCTCCACCAAAGCCGGATGGGCATGACCGAGGGTACAGGTGGCAATTCCCGCCACAAAGTCCAGATAGCTGCGGCCTTGATCATCCCAAACACGGCAGCCTTCACCGCGCACGAGCGTAATGGGAAAGCGGCTATAGGTGGTCATCACCACTTGGTCAAAGGCATCGGTACTGAAGGACGTTGGGAGAGCAGCAACCATTGACTCTGGACTCAAAGCAAAAACTTCCTGCTATCTTAGCATCTCCCTCTCGCTGTGGCAGGGGAGTTACAGGTCTCTCTAGAATTAGTGCTTATTGACCCCCAAGGATTGCTTCGGTACACTACACCTAGTATTCCGCCATTGAGTCCTGCCCCTATGGTGCAAAATCCTCCCCGTCCTCAAACCAGCTTCCCCGCTACGGCTCCCACAGCCTATCCCGTGTTTTACCGCACCTACAGCCGCCAAAATGAAGCGGGCGAGCGGGAGAGTTGGCAACAGGTGTGCGATCGCACCCTGCAAGGACTACAGGAAGTGGGGCACCTCACCGCAGCAGAAGTTGCCCTTCTCCGGGAAATGCAGCAGGACTTGAAGGCACTGCCCTCTGGCCGTTGGTTGTGGGTGGGAGGAACGGATTGGGTGCGCCAGCCCGAGAACTTTTCCGGTGCCTACAACTGCACCAGCACCAATGTCGTGGATTGGGATTCCTTTGGCCTGATGATGGACTTGGCCATGCAGGGCTGTGGCACAGGGGCGATTCTAGAGCAGAAATACATCTCCCAGTTGCCGCCGATTTGCAATCGCCTTGAGGTGACTGTCATTGGTCAAATTGGTCAAACCCCCAAGGAAGCGCGTCAAGAGCAAACAACTGTAATACTCACGGGGCAGACCTGTCAAATCAAAGTGGGGGATAGCCGCCAAGGGTGGGTGAAGTCCTACCAAACGCTGCTTGAACTCGCCAGCAATCCTCAACTCGCTGGTTCAGTTCAGGTGACGATTGACATTAGTGATGTGCGTCCTACGGGTGAGCGGCTCAAGGGGTTTGGGGGAGTTGCCAATCCAGTAAAGCTGCCAGACCTCTACCATCGCTGCGCGGCACTGTTGAATGCGGCGGTGGGTCGCCAGTTGACCTCTGTGGAGTGTTGTCTGCTGATTGATGAGGCAGCCGTTGTGGTTGTTGCTGGCAATGTGAGGCGTTGTTTGCCTGAGGATGCTTTGGTACACACAAGCAAGGGACTGATCCCTATCAAAGACATCCAAGTGGGGGACTGGGTGCAAACGCCCTTAGGGTTTCGGCAAGTAACCCAGAAATTTGACCAAGGCTACCAAGAGGCTTATGAAGTAATAACAAATGGTCCCTTGCTGCGAGCTACCCTAAACCATCGGATCGCAACTCTTGCGGATGTTTCAGGGGGAATTCACTGGAAATTTGTCAATGCCTTAAACCCGGGCGATCGCCTGCTTCACAATACTCAAGTTTTACCCGGTACAGTTACTCATTTGCCATCAGACTTTACTGATTCTCGACCACGCGGTAGTCATACTTCTCAAGCAATCACTATTCCAGAACTGACGGCTGATGTTGCTTGGTTAATTGGCTTTACCCACGGGGATGGTTATGTTAGCTTGGGACGCAACAAGTACAACAAACCCTTTGGTAGCATTTGTTGGGTTTACAACAGTTTAGATTCCAAGCTTGCTCAGCAGATTCATACTAAAATCAACTGTGCTCTTACTCTCTTCGGTGTACAAGCCAGACAAGAGTGTATTGAAGGTGAGAATACCTTGCGATCGCGAGTAACCTCTATTCATCTTGCAGAATACTTTCACCGCTATATTAAGCAACCTAAACAACCGTTAGAAGTCCCTAGCTTTATCTTGCAGGGAACGGTTGAGGTGCGTTGCGCTTACTTAGCAGGTCTAGTGGATAGTGACGGTTCTGCCTGTGGGCGGCCACCTTACCTATTAACGACTGTATATCCTAAATTTGCTCGTCAAGTTAGCACTCTTTTATCTAGTTTGGGAATTGCTGTTCGAATCGGTGTCACACTCCCCCAAAAAGAGCATTGGCAACTCAAATATCACCTCAAACTACCGGCTTTTAAGGCTCGCTACAACAGTCTCATTGCACCGTATTCCTTGAAAGGCAAAATTCATCAAGGACAGGAAGCCCATGGCTTTACAATTCCTGCAACCATGATGCGGGAAACCTATACCTATAGCCAAATGCGGGAAATGGGTTTTGAAGGTTCCCGAAGCGTGGATGCCAATTACGAGAGGTATATTGCTGAAGCTGAAGTTAGTCTTGATATTCCCGTAACAGTAAAAGAACTAGGCAGCTACGACTATGTTCAGACCTATGATATTGAGGTCGAAGATGCCCACTGTTTTTACTGTGATGGTTATCTGATGCACAACAGCGCTGGTATGCGTCAGGGGGCAAGTGAGGATAAGGCTTTTGCCCAAGCCAAGCAAAATCTCTGGCAACAGGATGAGCAAGGCAATTGGCGAATTGATCCCAAGCGGGATGCCCTGCGGATGGCCAACCACACCCGTGTCTTTCACACCAAGCCTAGTCTTGAAGAATGTATCAATGCCGTGCGCAGTCAGTTCTATTCAGGGGAAGGTGCCATTCAATGGGCCGGGGAGGCCGTTGCCCGCGCCAATGCCGATCTTTTGACTACAGCGGATCTCAAGCAGGCCTTCCTCCGTGCCTATGAAAATCAACAGGGGGAGGCGTTTTTGCGGCAACTGTTGCCCACTATCGATCAACGGGAGCTGGCTCACCGCTTGGGTCGTTATGGCCTCAATCCCTGTGTTACAAGCGATACGTGGGTACTCACAGAAGTAGGGCCGCGCCAAGTCAAAGATTTGATCGGCCAACAGCACGGCACCTATGTCAATGGCAAATTGTTTAGTACCACCGCCGCTGGCTTTTTCCTGAGTGGTATCCAGCCAGTTCTCAAACTCACCACCCGTGAAGGCTATACCCTACGGCTCACCGCGAACCATCGTTTGCTGAAAGTGACCGCCCAAACCCCGAAAAGACAATACACGGAATGGGTAGAAGCAGGTCAATTGCACGCAGGCGATCGCCTTCTTTTGCACAATCACCGTGATCTAACCCCTTGGGGTGGTAAGGGAACTTGGGAAGAAGGCCGTTACACCGCTCAAGCCCTTTATCAAGTTGCCATAGGAAGCGCTGCTGTGCAAACCCAAGCAGCAGGCTGTTTCACAGGGATTGAACACCGCCAAAACGACTGGATAGCTGTACTCCCCCATACCTTAGAAAAGAACTTTCGCCTAATCACCATCGAAGAAGGCAGCTATGCATTCTACTGCGGGTTCCTGCGAGAGATTTTCGTTACGACTCAGTTAACATCAATACCACGGCTGCATGTCACACTGGGGGATCGACAACTAGCTTCACTTATTCAGCGCATGCTACTGCGTTTGGGAATCGTTTCGGTAGTTGCAGAACCATCCCTAGTTATCCAAGGGGATAATCTCACAACGCTGGCTCGGGTTCTGGAATTGGGGGCGATCGCCCATAATGACTCCTTACCTCCCGAACGCTTTACAGTTGTCGTTGAGTCAATTACTCCCGATGGCATTGAGCCAGTGTATGACTGTACCGTGCCCGGCCCGAATTGCTTTGATGCCAATGGCTTTGTTGCTCACAATTGCGGTGAAATTATTGGTGCTGATTTCCACTGCAACCTTGCGGAAATCCACCTGAATCAAATTGATCCAGCGGATACGATCACACAGGAAAAAGCCTTCAAGGCTGGTGCGCTCTCAGTGGCAGCGCTATTGAACCATCGCTTTGTTGTCGATCGCTATCAATACTCCCGCGCGATTGATCCCATTGTTGGCGTCAGTTTTACGGGGCTATTTGACTTCTGTGTTCATGCCTTTGGTGTGCCTTGGCTGGAATGGTGGGCCGCGGGACGACCGGATACCCCCCAAGGGCGCGAATTCAAAGCCCAAGAGGCAGCCTTCCTGCAACGCTGGCGGCAAATTGTCCATGAGACCGTCTGGGAGTATTGCGATCGCCACGGCCTCAAGCGCCCCAATCGCTGTACCACCGTCCAACCCTCCGGTACCAAATCCCTGTTGACGGGTGCCTCTCCCGGCTGGCATCCCCCCAAAGCCCAACGCTTTATTCGACGGATTACCTTCCGCAAGGGCGACCCCGTGGCCATGGCCTGCTATGACTTTGGCTACAATATCATTCCCTCCCAGTCCGATAAGGATGAGACAGGGAAACTTCTTGATGATCCCTTTGATCCACGGTGTACCGAGTGGCTAGTGGAAATTCCCGTTGCCGTCTCTTGGGCAGATCTGCCGGGGGCAGACACGATTGATATTAGCCAGTTTTCGGCCTTGGCGCAGTTTGACTTCTATATGCAGGTGCAGCAGCACTACACCACCCACAACACCAGTGCCACCATTGAGCTACGGGAACCTGAAGTCGAACCCCTTGCCACGGCAATTTACACGGCGATTCAGCAGGATCAAGGGTATATCTCTGCGGCGCTCTTGGCACGCTTTGATGCCCATGAAACATTCCCGCGTCTGCCCTTTGAACCCATTAGCAAAGAACGGTACGAGCAGGAAGTCACTGCGGTTGCTCGGCGCAAGCGGATCCATGATTTCCATGAAGCCCTCTCCCGCTATACCCAACCCCTCATGGAAGCAGGACCTGCGGGCTGCGACTCCGATAAGTGTCTAATGTCCTAGGAAAAGGGGGCAAACTCGCCCCTCTATTTAGGCAACTTTGTAAACCAGTTCTTCTTGGCGCGATCGAGTTGGCCTTGAACCATTCCAGAGACCATACTGAAGTCTGCCCCAGAAATATCGGCACCGGTAAAGTTGGCTCCTGAGATCGAGGCATCCTGCAATTTTGCTCCCTTCAAATTTGCCCGCTCAAAGTTGGCTTGCACCAGATAGGCACCGCAGAGATTGGCATCACTCAGGTTAGCTCCTTGAAGATTGGCTTCCCGCAAGACCACATTGGTGAGGATACAACCCTTCAAATCAGCATTGGTAAAATTGGCATTGGCAAAATTGGCACCGGAGAGATCGGCATTGCGCAATACCACATTGGAGAGGTCGACATCCACAAAATCCCGTTCTCCCCGCTTATAGGCCGTTAGCACTTGGGCAGCCGTCATCCGTACGGTGACTTTGGGGCGCAGATGCTGACCCGAGCCTGCCCCCACAACTGGCGGCCCACCCCATGGAGATCCTGTCATCCGCGATTGCCGCAACCGAGCTGCTGCAGCATTTTGACGCACAGAGGAGGCATAACTAGAGGACTGAGCTGATCCACGGGGTCGGCCTTGGCTGGGAGGGGCTGCAAGGGCATTACTGAGGTCATCATCCTCTGCTGTAACGGTAGGGGCAGCCAGCGCAGGTGTTTCTTGGCAATCAAGGAGCTGGAGATCGGCTAGGACATCGATCGCGCTTTGGTAACGGTTTTTAACGCTATCCTCCAGCATTTTGTCGAGGAGAGCGGCAAACCCAGGGGAGATATTTTTGACGTACCGCTTCCAATGCCATTCCCCCGTGTGCGGATCTCGCTCAATCTCTTTGGGTGATTTACCAGTGAGGAGATAAACACAGGTGACACCCAGAGCGTAAATATCGCTGGCATAGATGGGACGCATGGCCATTTGCTCCGGCGGCGCATACATCGGCGTTCCCACGGCAAAGCTGGTAAATGTGGATAGCTCTGGGGCATTTTCCACCATCGCCTGGGTGACTTTGTCTTTGACTGCACCAAAGTCAATGAGCACTAGCTTGTTGTCAATATCACGGCGGATCAAGTTGGCAGGCTTAATGTCACGGTGGATCACACCATTTTTGTGTAGGTAATCAAGGATGGGCAGCACTTCCTGCAAAACCTGCTTCACCTCTTCTTCACTTTTGGGGCCAAAGCGTTTGACCTCCTGTTGCAGGGTGAGGCCACCCACATATTCTTGGATGAGATAGAACTCATTTTCATTTTCAAAGTAGCCAAGCAAACGCGGCAGTTGTGGATGGTTGCCAACTTTGCCGAGGGTGGTCGCTTCCCGCAAAAAGAGTTCCCGCGCCATGGCCAAGATATGGGGGGCGGTGGCGGCTGGCCGTAATTGTTTAATCACACAACTGGGGTTGCCGGGCAGTTTTGTATCCACGGCCAAAAAGGTAGTACCAAACCCTCCCCGCCCCAGCACTTTAATGGCTTTGTATTGATCGTTGAGCAACAATTTGCTGCCACAGGATTGGCAAACCTCTACATGATCGGGGTTTTCTGGCTTGACACAGTTTGGGTTTAGGCAGTAACTCATAAGCAGCCAAGGGGATGAACAGCACGTTCAACAGGGGGAAGGGTGATAGGGTGACCTGTTTTCAAGTCACAGCTCACAGGAATGTGCCCCCACCGCTAGTATGATTCAATAGCTTCCACAGGACGACTCCGTACTTTTACGATACTCTTTTTTCTTTGCCTCACCCTATCCGTGAAATTACGGAAGTTGGACAAAACGCTTACAGCCCTTTCCTAAAATATGGGATGCATAGGGAGGAAGCTGATCCTGCTCGACAGTAGCTTTGACTGTTTTAAGGGTTTCCCAACCTTGTGAAAAGCGCCTTCGGTATGATACAAGGGTAGCACTTCATCATCCCTGCTGTGGCTTTGGCTATGACCCCGCTTGTGACAACTGATGCTAAAGATTCGCTGTGCGATCGCCAGCAGGTTTTGGCGTGGTTGACGGAGAACGTGCCTGCACCTCGACTCCAACATATCCTGCGGGTAGAAACGATGGCAGCGGAGCTAGCCCTACACCACGGTTTGGATGTGGATCGCGCTGCTTGGGCGGGGTTATTACACGATTTGGCAAAGTACTTTCCGCCGGAGCGGCTATTGAGCATGGCACGGGAGGCGGGGCTGCCGATTACGGAGGTGGATGAGGCGGATCCCCACCTGCTTCACGCGGATGTGAGTGCCCTTGTGGCGCGACAGCAATTTGGCATTACCGATGAACAGGTCTTAGCAGCCGTTGCCAACCATACCTTGGGTCAACCGGGAATGGATGCCTTGAGTTGTGTTGTGTTTCTCGCGGATAGCTTGGAGCCGGGGCGAGGCCAGACGGTGGAGCTAGAGGAATTGCGCAAGGTGGCTCACCAAAATTTACAGGAGGCGGTGTGGCGGGTGTGCGATCGCACGCTGTTGTGGTTGGTTGACCAGCACCGTTTAATTCACCCCCGCATGATCCTCACCCGCAACTGGGCAATGCAGGTGGCACCAGCAAAACCGAAAAAGAGCGAAAAGAAAGGCGCCGCCAAGGTTTAGAGGCCTTGCTACCCTAGAAAACAGGTTTGATCTCGGAGTTGCGTTATGACCACCGCTTCAGCAAGGGCTGTTCCCGGTATTTTCTCAGGTGAATTCATTCAGGAAACGCTCGCTTTGACCCGTCGCCTGTTTATCCAACTGCAACGGCGCCCTTCAACACTGGTGGCGGGGGTGGTACAACCCTTGATTTGGCTGATCCTCTTTGGTGCCCTCTTCCAGAATGTGCCGCAGGGTCTGTTTGGCGAGAGTACCAATTATGGTCAGTTTCTCTGTGCCGGTATTATTGTCTTTACCGCCTTTAGTGGCGCCCTCAATGCGGGGCTGCCGGTGATGTTTGACCGTGAGTTTGGCTTTTTGAATCGGCTGTTGGTGGCGCCATTGGCTTCGCGGTTTTCAATTGTGTTGGCCTCGGCTTTGTTCATCACAACCCTGAGTTTGATTCAGGTGGTGGCGATCGCCAGCCTAGGGGTGCTGCTAGGAACCGGGCTACCGAATTTAGCGGGCATTGGAGTTGTCTTGGCCACCGTACTAATCTTGGTTTTTGGTGTGACAGCCTTGAGTCTCGGACTCACCTTTGCCTTGCCCGGTCACATTGAACTGTTGGCGGTGATTTTTGTGATCAACCTGCCGTTACTCTTTGCCAGTACTGCCTTGGTGCCCCTGTCGTTTATGCCGCGCTGGTTGCAGTGGATTGCCAGCCTCAATCCCCTCAGTTTGGCGATTGAACCGATTCGCTATGTCTATTTACATCCTGACTGGCAGTTTAGTGATGTGGTCATGGTGGCGCCTTGGGGATCCCTAAGCTTGGGAGCAGCGCTGCTGATTCTTTTGGCGGTTGCCGTAGGGATGAGCCTACTCATTCAACCCCTGTTGCGGCGGCGCTTGGCCTAGACCACCCGCAGCGTGAAGCCCTGGGTACACCACTCCCGCACATCCAAGCAAAACTCATTCCCTTCCGGTTCACTGCTGAGATCCCCTAGCAGACCGAGAACCAAGGCAAGACTATCCTCACCAGAAATTAGCAATGGCTCTGAATGGCTAGGGTGGCTACTCAGTTGACTAAAACGAGGCAGGGGGCGGTGGCTGCTGATGATAAAAACCTTCAGCCATTGGCAAGGGCGATTCAGCGTCCACGTATAAAGGGGAATATTCAAGCCCGGCGCAACCGCCAACTGCCACGACTGTGTTTGCAGCGGCAGGAGGAGAATGCCCTGACTGCTATCCCAAGCCAAGGCGACAATGTTGAGGGGGCGATCGCCATAATTGTAGAGGCTCCAGCGGCAAGTATCCCCCTTGGCCAAGGTGAGGGGGGTGTCTAAATTCGTAGCTGGCAGCTTGGTGCTCAGGACATCTGGCAGGGGATTGGGGCTGCGGGGGGGGGATTGGCGGCTCAGGAGTTTTGCGGTTGGCGATAGTTGCTCAAGGGTTGTACACACGGCCACCTGACTAGAGGTGGGGTTCAAGGTCAGTGTCAGCCATTTTTGAGCCAGCAGGGCATTCAGCAGGGGGTTCAAGCGACGGATGCTGGCTTTGGCGGCTTCATTGGTCCCTGTGCAACTGTGTTGGAGCAACGTTCCCACTGGCCATTCCAACCCATAGCTACCCCCTGTGGCACTTCTGGTAAGAACCACATCTGGCAGCGATTCACTGCCGTTGAGCACAGCAACGTTCTCTTCGTTGGTCAGGGCATTGATGGCATCTACCCGCTCAATCTTGCTCAGCTTGGGGTCTAGTGCCACTTGTAGCTGCAGATTTTTCCCTAGGCGCCGTTGTTGCTCATAGAGGCGATCGCCCACTTGCAGGGGCTGACCACTTACCCCCTGAGCCATGATGCCATTAAAACTAACCATGTCAACGACCGTGGCACCATCGGCAGTGCTCCAACGACTGTGGGGATGACAATGGGCTAATAGCCAAGGACTGAGGCCGCCACACCAGATTTGAAGGGCGCGATCGTGACCGGTACTTTGCACCACACCATCAAAGCCGTGGGGTAGGGGGACATTCCCCGGCAATCCATCGCTGACGAGATGAATTTCTGCCCCAGTTTGCCAGCGCAGTTCATCGGCGGTGTACATCAGGCTGGTCGCCAAGGGGCGATCGCCCCCCAAAGCCGCTAGATAATGGCTCAAACTAGCAGTAAAGAGTCCCATAGGAACGCCATTCAGGTGCGTTTCTACCCCCAAATCGACCCAGAGCAGCAGATGATCCTTGGGAACTTGGCCTGTGCCACGGCTCTCTACAGGCGGCAACGGCACAAATCGCCAGCGCAACATCTCCCCCTCAATGGGTGGCGGGCTAAAGCGGGTGTCGAGCCATACCTGTACCCCTTTGGTACGCAGTAATTCAGCAAGCGGTAAGATGCCCTCACCTGCTGCTGTGGCATCGGCGAAAACCAGTGCTGGTTGTTGCTGCCAAAGCGTGCCGTAGCCACTAAAGTAAACTAACAGGGGCTGACCAGCGTGCTCCAGCACCCCTAGGGTTTCTTGAACCGCATCGAGGGTTGCCGCCTGTTCCGTCAGTAGCGTAATGTCACTGTCCGCTAGCCCCCAGCCATCTAGCAATAGGTTTTTCACTAGCTCAACATCCGTTAGACAACCGCCTAAAGGGGGCACACCCACCAACTGGGGATAGTGGTTAATGCCAATCAGGAGTGCTCGCCACGGACGAAGAGAGTCTGCCAAGGAGCCGCCTGCCGTTTGCCAAACCCACGGCATCAGTGTCAGTGCCGCAGCACCGTACAAAAAAGAACGACGGCTTAACCTCATGCCTTACCTCCCAACAGGCCCATCCTCAGATTCGAGCACAGGCACGACAACACTTATGAATTAGGACTAGTTCTATTCTCAAAGGTTGTGGACGCAATTCAGCGCACAGCGAGCATAAAACGTCAATTTTTCCTAGGGGTCTTCCCCCCGCACAATGAAGCAGACGCGCTGGCCAATGGTTACCGCATGATCACCAATGCGCTCTAGGTTGCGAATCAGCAGCAGGAGGATTAAGCGCAATTCCACTGGTTCTTGCGGATCCAAAGGGGTGCAGAGTCGCTCATAAAGACGTTGATAGTCGGCATCGACGGCATCATCGCAGTTGGCAAGGGCTAGCCCGACGTCAGTATCCAAATTAGCAATGGCGGATAGGGCTTCCGATAGTAACAGTTGCGATCGCTGGAACATCACGCGGATGTCCTCAAGGCAGGGTGGGGGTGGATAGCGCAGCAGCGTTTGACCCGCACGGCCAATTTCAAGGGCATAATCGCCGATCCGCTCTAGATCGCGGCAGAGGTGCGAGAGCATGACCAAAAATCGGAGATCCTCGGCCACAGGGGCTTGCAATGTCAGCAGGGCGATCGCCTCACGATTGAGTTCTTGGGCGCTGCGGTCAATGTCCTGCTCCCTTTGGATCAACTGCTCGACACTGAGGAGATGTCGCTCAATCAAGACACCATAGGCCAACTGACAGGCACTTTCCACCAGTGTCCCCAGTCGCAGCAAGTCACTGCGCAGACGTTGTAATTGCCGTTCAAAATGGGTGGCCACGGCCTCAGACCAGCTCTTTGTAACATTAAGCCTAATAAAATCGCAACGAGTCCACCATTAGCGGTATCTTCAAATTGAATTGGTATTAATAAGTTCTTTATCGAAATAAATTCGGGATACATTCAGTGACGACACCACAGTGCTTTTCTCAAATACGGGGTACATCGAAGGAAATGGGAGGCTATCCTAGGCCAGCTTCTGCTGTGTTGAGCAGGTGCCATTATTGCGAAAAGAGCTGTAAAGTGAGAGCAAAAGACTGTGAGGCTTCTAAGTAAGCTAAATTAGGAGACCCCAATTCATGGAGGCGGGTTTACCGTCCCTGTTTCAAGTGTGTACGCCCCGTGCGGATGTCCGTCAAGAGCAGATCGTCGACTCAGATTTCGCGGCAGATTTAGCGCAGGTGATTCGCGGTCAAGCACCACCCGCCTATCAAGACCCACAGCAATTTTTTGCCCATACCCATCCCACGCGGGGATTGCGGCTACTCACCAGTGTTTGCCAGCGACTTCAGGGCAGCCATGAGCAGGTGGGGGCAATTTTTCGCCTTGATACCAGCTATGGCGGCGGGAAAACCCATGCCCTTATCGCCCTGTGACATATCCTAGGCAATCTTGCAAATGCTAGTCACCTCAATGAGTTTATTGATCCAGCCTTACTGCCTCGGCAAAAGGTGGGGGTTGCTGCCTTTGATGGTGAAAATGCGGATCCGCTCAACGGTCGCCAGTTGGCACCGGGCATTTTGGCACGCACTCCTTGGGGAGAAATTGCATGGGCGTTGGCGGGACAGGAGGGAAATGATGCCTTTGTGATTCTGGCCTATGTCTGTCAACTCCCTGAGACGAAAACAACCGTCTCGTGGCAGGGTAACTGTCAGACAGTGGCGGGCAGTCACCTCGAATTTGAGTACGAGGGCAATCTCAATGATCTAGGACCTGTGAAGGACTTTTGGGCAGCACAGATGCGAGCAGCCAGTGAGAAAGAACTTCATGCCACCTACGCGATCGAGTTTTTCAAAGGGTTAGAGTTGGCGGGCAATACCCCAGAGCAGGTCACAGAACGCCTCTGTCGCCAAGGGGTGGGGCAGCCCATGTGCAGGCAAGTGCCTCAATTGCGACCTAGGAGGAATTCACGTCGCGTTTATGAGCAAACGGCGAGCAGTTGCAATCAATACCGGTACAAACCCATGAGCCGCCTCAAGCGCTGAAGCTAAAATTGCCGCATCTTCAACGTATTCATGCACCATTTAATTGGGCAGCTTACGCATATCTATCTAGGCTTGGGCATCGAGGATCAGACCCAGTTTTTCAGCCCGATCCAGATTCTGGGCAAACGTTGCCGTACGCTCGCCGTGCACAGCCAAATAGGTCGGCAATAGCTTATCGCCAACGGTATCTTGGAGACGACTAAAGCGGCAGACAAAAGCATCCACTCGCTCGGCTAAATCCTCATCCTCAGTCAATTGACGAGCACGCTCTGGTGTAAAAGGCTGGTCAAACAAACGCCGGTCAGTGGCTTCCAAGCGTAGAATTTCCCGCTCTACCAACTGGGAGAGATACTGCCAGCGGGCAGCAAGTCGCGAATCGAGCATCACAGAAGAATCCCCTCTTGACGGGCAACCTCGTGGATGGGCAAACGGAGGAGATTGGGTGCCGCTAAAACCACATCAACATTGCGTTCATCCAAAAAGCGGCTGATTCGGCCAGCAAGGCGGGCAGCCAGTAGAGCAGGCGATACCACTGGATAGGGCAGTTCCACGAGTAGATCGACATCGCCGCCCCGCAGATCATCGTAGATACGAGAACCAAAAAGGCGAACGGTGGCTTCTTCGCCCGCCAATTCGCTGACAATAGAGCGAATGCCAGTCACTTGTTCAGGTGTTAAGCGCATGCGATCGCCTGCTCATTCCTCTATTAAATTGATCTTAAGTCGAGACTGGGCCTAAGATTGCCGTTTGGGTAGTGCAGATTTTCATCAGTGGCCACGGGCAGCAGCTAAACTGCAAGAACTGGGCATTGATCCTGAGACCTTAGAGATGTAGCATGACCCCAACAACGACAGCGGCTCCCCTTCCCAGCCTAGAGTCTGCCCTTGGCCAGCCGAATTATCAACTGCGGGTGACCTATAGCCGTGCCAGTGATCTGCACATGGAGGTGTGGCAACTACTTGCGGTGGCAACGCCCGATCTGGTGAAGCCCTTGCGTTTGGGGGGCTTAGGAGGACGACATCTTGCCCTCATTGAAGAGCGGGTGCTACGGCAATTGGCGCGATCGCGCGTGAAGCTGGGGAAAGTACTGCCCCATGAACCTCAGGTGTATTCCCTGACAGAAGAGGTGGCACTACGGCTAGGGTTAATTTTTCGGGTGTTGGCGCCGATGCGCAGTCGCGACAAAATGATGGCCTGTGTGATGGGGATTGAGGAAATGGGACAGGAGGAAGCGGCCTATTGGTTGGGCATGGCACTGCATCACCAGAATCCTCGGCGGGTCTTGGCAGCACTACGATTGTTGTTGCAGGAATAAAAATTAATTTGGCTCCAAAATCTTAACAAGAATCCGCATCAAAGTCTCAAGATCGTCGTCGGGAACGCGGTACAGGGTTAGGCTTTGTTGAATTTGCTTTTGCGCTCGATGCAGGAGGCCAAATTGCCAAATATCCCCGGTGGAAACTGCCCCTTGCAGGATGGGCTGCGGACTCTCTGTCTATTGGTCGAGGGCAATCAGTTCAACGGCCAGTTGGGTAAAGCCTTTGGCAAGGTCAGCATTTTGGGCTTCAACCACCAGCAGCTTGCCGACAGCGTAAAGGTAGTAGTCGAGGGAGCCTTTAAGCTGGTCACTGACGGTGAGGGGATACTCGATGCGCAGTTGAGCGTAGTTATCGAAAGGTATAGGACTGTGCGGGCTAGAAAATAGCAGGTCTAGTCATCTTGCAGTCTGTTGCTTGGTTCCTGCGGCATCGCTCTTTTAGTGTAGCTTTTGGCTTTGACTGGACGGAGAAAAAAGGCGTAGCGGTGCATATTGCATCCTTACTCCAATGGATAAAACTTAGGCAAAGATATTGTGGGATGAGCAGTGATGAAAACGAATCTTGAGGCTATCAAGCAAGCGATCCAAGGCGCGATCGCCAGTGAAGCAGTGACGGTTGAAGTTTCACAAACAGGCTCTCAACTCACAGTGATTTTCAATCGCCCTAGGGACAAAACAGTGGACTTTACGGCTCTAGCGGATCAAACTGTGGATATCCTAAATCGGCAACCCTTGGGACGGATCAACTTCGTGAAATTTTATGGGCGCAAAACTGGGGGAACCCCTGAATGGGAATATGCCGAACCGCTATCCCCCCCACCCCCGCAAGCGGTTATTCAGGAAACACTGCAAACAGGTCTCTCGGAATTTGGGCAGCGGTTTCAGTTCTATAATCAAACCATTACGGCGACATCAGCCCTTGCGATCTTCCTCATGCTGTTGCTAGGGGGACTTTTCCCGAATAGCAAGTGGGAGTACAAGACAGTATATGTTACGGCAAAAACAGTATCTTTAGGTGCGTACCCAAAATTTTCCGCAAAAGAAGTTTCCCTGATGGAGTTGGAGAGTGAGGTAGAAAAGCTGGGTAAGCAGGGTTGGGAGCTAGTGGATTCTTTTGTGGAGGATGAAACGGTGCATCCCAATTTTGGCAACGAGGAATACGTAACAGGTTTGCAGCCCAATGTGCGCCCCAATAGGGTGGTGTTGCTTTTTAAGCGGAAGACGTGGTTTTAGATAGGGTTCAAGCAATGACAGGGTGGCAGGGGCGATCGCGCCGTGCCCGCGTGCTGAGTGTGCCGGCTGCCCTAGAGGAAAAGTTACTGCCCTTTGCCCCTGCAAGCCCGCCGCCTGCGGGAAACCCCAACGCTCTATACCCCTCAAGTCGCAAAAGCTGCCCCCACCCCTGAACCAGTTCTGACCTGTTCGCCCCGTGCTTTGGTTTGGCATTATCTGTATGATGCACCGCGTCATTCCCCAGCGGGCGATCGCGTGGATGTGGCCTACCTTGCCCCCGGCCTACCCCAAGCGGTGCGGGTCACCACTGATCCTGAGTACTACGATCAGCACTGCGATAGCGTTGAACTTTGGTCGCCGGGCAGTCCCCTCTTTCCGCCACCGGTGATGATTCCCGAACCAACCCCTTCCAAGGGCATTACTCGTGGTGAATTTCTAGCGTTGCTTGGCGATCGCCAAAAATAGCCGTGCCAATGCGCACCATGGTTGCCCCAGCTTGCACCGCAAGGGGATAGTCCTGCGTCATACCCATGGAATACTCCTGCCACTGCAGCTGCTGCCACGGTTTTGTACGCAGTTCCTCGCCCCAAGCCCGCAATTCCTGAAAGACTTGCAATTGCTCTGCGGGGGGCAACCCCAAGGGCAGAATCGTCATCAGGCCACAGCAGCGCAGATGGGAGAGGGCATCGAGTTGGGGAAGGGCTGCTTCCAGTTCGGATCTTTCCCAGCCGTGTTTTTGGGGGTCGGGGCGGAGCTTCACCTGCAGTAGACAGTGGGGACTGGGGGCGTCGGTTTCCCTGAGAATGGCATTGATGCGCTCAGCTAATTTCCAGCGGTCAACGGTGTGAATCCAGTTAAAGAGTTGCAGCGCCTGCCGCACTTTATTGGTTTGCAGATGGCCAATGAGATGCCAGGTAATATCCGTGAGGTCAGCCAATTCAGTGCGTTTACTGGCCGCTTCTTGGACACGACTTTCGCCAAAATCCCGAATGCCGGCCTCGTAGGCAGCCCGAATCGCGGCCGCTGGCATAAACTTACTCACGGCAATGAGGCGGACATGGGGGGGAAGCGTTGATTTGAGGTGGGTGGCGCGATCGCGAATTTCAGCAGCGGATAACACAGGCAATTTGCGGGCAAGGATGCTTTTTGATCCTAAAACCCTGTTGCAAAAAGTGAAACCATGGCAGGATTTTCAGTCTCCTTGACTAGGCTAGAGGGTAGGATTCAGAACGCTGCTATGGCTGTGCCCCTCAAACTCTCCCTTGGCCTCATTGGTTTACTCGCTCTCGGTACCCTTTTAGTGGGGAAGTTGCTCTCCCCAGGAGAAAACTTTATGTCCTCTGCCCAAGGTCAACCCAATTGGGGAATTGAATCAAACCCCTCGCCACTCTCTAAACCTGAACCCCCACCACAACCTGAACCGCCACCGCGCGTTTCTGTGGCTGACTACGATCGCTACCGCCAAGTCATTGAGCGCACCCGCAGCATGATCCACAACTCAGAAGCGCGGCGGCTTGCCGAGCAATATGGCTTGAACATTCTTGACATCACATGGGAGGACACCGCTCGCTACCACAACTCTGCCGTCGGCCCTAATATCAGTGACATGACGATTCAAATTCAGCAGTACAACCCACGCACCAAGGGTTATGAACTGAGTCTGATGCCCGTGATTCGCTTTCCCAATTTTAGCGATCGCACAGCGGATATTCCCCTCGAACGCTTCTTTATCTTGGTGGGCAATGAAAAGGGCAAGCCGCTTCAACGGGTCAACCTCAAGGAATTTCTCGGTAACTTCCGCAAGTATCTCCACAATCCCCGCTCCTGGGCAGGGAATCGTCGCTCCCTTTTGGCCGATCGCGATAGCCATGTGCTGGTGAGTGCCCAAGCCTGTTTCCTACCCATTCCACCCCAAGGGGAAGCCACCTTTAACCCTGTGCTGTTTAATTACCAGAGCTACGAAAAAAATCCAGCGGTTTTAGCAATTCTCGTCACTCGCCAAGGTACCAGCGCCACCGTTATTGACAACAAGCGGGATGCCTTTGAAGCGGGGCAGACGTGGGGGCAGCGACTGTTTTTCAATAAGAATGGCGAACGGGCGAGCCTAGTGGGACAACGCGCCAGTGATTTTGGGGTGAGAACTGGTGGTGGTGAGATTACCTCTGCCCAAGCGGAAGCGGCGGGGATGAATATGGTGATGCTGATCCAAGTGCCCCTGAAGCAAGCCCCTCGGCCCCGATCGGTTATGCCCCCTTTCTCGATGCCCGCCCCCGCCCTCATGGAGGCAGCACCTAGCGCTGGTCGTTCCAATGTGGAGGCGGCAGTCATTAGTTATGGCAAGGTGGAAGGCCCCTTCACTGAAATTGATAACCTGCCGATCGAGCGGGATCCCCGCTTCCCCATCCGCGTCACGGTGCAATTTTATAAAGCCACCGATAATGGCGTTGTTGCTGCCGAGGATATGCGCCACATCAAGGATCAAATTGCCAAGGTCTATAGCAATGCCGATTATGTCGGCAGCCTCGTCATTGATGGTGACACTGGGCGCCCCACGGAATACACAGGCAGCAAGCAGCAACCCCCCGGCTGGTGGGACGACTTCTGGCAACGGCACCAACAAAATACTGGTCAAACCCGTGAGGAAGCCCTAGAAATGTTGCGGCGATTGCGGGGCAAAGACTGGATGCCGAGGTCGCAAGGGGAATTGGAACAGGCACTGAAGGCGCTGCAAAATTCGTCCCAATAGAGCTAACGCCGCTGCTGCTTACTTACCCATTTGCGACTAAAGCGCAGTTCCATGCCGACGCCCTCTGCCCAGACTTGCAATTGCTTGAGGAAGGCTTGGCGATCGCTCCCTTGGAGAACGGCCAATTGATCGGCAGCTCCAAGGGCATAGGGATAGCCTTGACCGGTAATCAGCTCCCCGCAGAGCCAGCGAATCACCTGATCCAGTAAGCCCGCTTCGTAGAGCCAGAGAGGGAGTTCGAGGCGCACGGGATAGCCTTGATGGGCCTTGAGGTAGCAAAAGCCAATGCCCTTGGCCCAAGCACCATAATTTTCAAGGATGCCGCCGCGATCGCAGATAAACACAGGGGAGCGATCGCCCCATTGGGTCAACACCGTGCTCAACAGTTGGGCATCCGAGAGGTGGGGACTCGGCGCCAGCTGCTCCAGATGTCCTAAAAGAGTCACCAAATCCCGTGCCTGAGAGCTATCAATATAGGCCACCAAGGGAATCTGGTGTTGCCGGCTCGCGGCAAGGGTTTGGCACAGTGCCGCCACATATCGCCTCTGCCACTCGGGGGCATAGGACTCGGCAAACGTGGCCACAAAGGAGCCATCAAACAATAGTAATGCGGGTGCGGTTACCTCGGCCATGCGCTCCCGTAGGGTTTTTAATTCCAGTTCAAAGCGGCGCAGATGGATATAGCGTTCGTGGAAGCGATAAATTTGCGGCTGTCGCAACTGTTCTTCCGCTTGGCGCAGTTCCGCTGGTGTAATTAGTTCAAGGACAATTTCCTTGGCGTAGGGGCGATCGCGCCGATGGGGATTGAGAAACCACCCCGCCTGTACCACACCCACGGGCAAAAATAGCTCTTCACTGGGCACAATCTGGGAACCATCCACCGCCACAGTGGTGACATCCATGAGTTGAGTCATTGCCCACTCCCGCGCCGCCTGACGATGGGGCCACTGTACCCCCAAGGGAATGCGCCACCCCTGAGGCCATGGTTCAATGGGACGTGCCCCCCAATCTGAGATCTGGGGATCAATGGCAGCGGTGATGTCGGCAATGGTTTGCTGCTGCCATGTCTTGAGAGCCTGTTGGTAGGCCTGTCGCACCTGAGCTAGGGCGGTGTCATAGCTGAGAAATTCGGCCTTTTTATGATTTAGTTGCTGCACCAGTTGGGAAAGGGGTAACACCATGACTGGGAAAGACTAGAGAAACGCCTCTTGCTATTCTCAACGGAATAGGTATGGGTTTGCCTTGTGTCCCCTCCTGCGGTAGATATTAAGGTGTCCACTGACCCTCCCCCAAAAACTGTGAAGGCACTCACTCTCCTTGGCTCCACTGGCTCCATTGGTACCCAAACCCTTGACATTGTTGCCCAATATCCCGATCGCTTTCGTGTCGTTGGCCTTGCGGCGGGTCGTAACTTGGAGCGACTGATTCCGCAAATTCGCCAATTTCAGCCGGAGATTGTCAGTATTGCCGATGCCAAGCAACTGCCAGAGTTAGAGGCGGCACTGGCCGATCTGCCCCAAAAACCGCAACTGGTGGCGGGGGAATCCGGTATTGCGACGGTAGCGGCCTATGGGGATGCCGATGTTGTGGTCACCGGCATTGTTGGTTGTGCCGGTCTGGTGCCGACGATCGCCGCCATTAAAGCGGGTAAAGATATTGCCTTGGCCAATAAGGAAACGCTGATTGCCGGTGCGCCCGTGGTTTTGCCGCTGCTTCAGGAGTACGGTGTCAAGCTCTTGCCCGCTGATTCTGAGCACTCGGCGATTTTTCAGTGTTTGCAGGGGGTGCCCGAGGGAGGACTGCGGAAAATTATTCTCACTGCTTCCGGAGGCGCTTTTCGTGATTGGCCGGTGGAAAAACTCTCGCAAGTGACGGTGGCCGATGCCCTCAAACACCCCAACTGGTCAATGGGACCCAAAATTACTGTGGACTCGGCAACCCTGATGAATAAAGGCCTAGAGGTGATTGAAGCCCACTACCTCTTTGGCATGGACTACGACAATATCGAGATTGTGATCCATCCCCAAAGCATTATCCACTCGCTGATTGAGTTGCAGGATACCTCCGTGCTGGCGCAGTTGGGCTGGCCAGATATGCGGTTGCCGCTGTTGTATGCCCTCTCGTGGCCAGAGCGAATTCCCACCAACTGGTCATCACTGGACTTGGTAAAGGCAGGAGATTTAACCTTTCGATCGCCGGATCACCAAAAGTATCCCTGTATGGGGCTGGCCTATGCTGCGGGTCGCGCTGGTGGGGCAATGCCAGCGGTGCTGAACGCTGCCAATGAACAGGCGGTGGCGCTCTTTATTGCCGAGGCGATTTCGTTCCTTGAGATTCCCCGCCTGATTGAGATGACCTGCGATCGCTACTCTGCCCAAAACATTAACAACCCTACCCTAGAGGACATTTTGGCCGCCGATCGCTGGGCGCGAGAAACGGTACAGGAGTTGGCACAACGGGGAGTTAGCCCCATGGTTGCGCTATAGAGTGTGTCAAAATACCATACAGATTGCTTCAGAGGAAAGCCAATGGATACCCGCGCATTCAAGCGATCGCTACATAGTTCCGAAAACTACCACCGCAAAGGCTTTGGCCACGGTGAGGAAGTAAACCAGCAGCTGCAAGGGGAGTATCAAAGTTCGCTGATTCAGCAAATCCGCGCCAATGGCTATCGCTGGCAGGAGGGGGATGTAACGATTCGCTTGGCGGAGGCCTTTGGCTTTTGTTGGGGGGTAGAACGTGCCGTTGCCTTGGCCTATGAAACCCGCACCCACTTTCCCACGGAGCGCATCTGGATCACGAATGAAATTATCCACAATCCCTCGGTGAATGAGCGCCTGCGGCAAATGGCCGTGGAATTTATTCCGGTGGTCAATGGGGCAAAGGACTTTAGTGAGGTGCGCCAAGGGGATGTGGTGATTTTGCCCGCTTTTGGTGCCAGTGTCCAAGAAATGCAACTGCTGAATGAGCGGGGCTGCACGATTGTCGATACCACTTGCCCGTGGGTCTCGAAAGTGTGGCACAGTGTTGAAAAGCACAAAAAGGTGAGCTTCACCTCGATCATTCACGGTAAGTACAACCACGAAGAAACGATCGCCACCAGTTCCTTTGCGGGCACCTATTTGATTGTCCTCAACCTCGAAGAAGCCCGCTATGTCTGCGATTACATCCTCAAGGGAGGCGATCGCGAGGCCTTCATGGCCAAGTTTGCCAAGGCCTGTTCTGCGGGCTTTGACCCCGATCGCGATCTGGTGCGGGTCGGCATTGCCAATCAAACAACGATGCTTAAGGGGGAAACCGAACAAATTGGCAAACTCTTTGAACGCACGATGATCCAAAAGTATGGTCCCGATCGCCTCAATGAGCACTTCATGAGCTTCAACACGATTTGCGATGCCACCCAAGAACGCCAAGATGCAATGCTGAACTTGGTCAAGGAACCCTTAGATCTGATGGTGGTAATCGGTGGCTACAACTCATCAAATACCACCCATCTCCAAGAAATTGCCATTGAACATGGGATTCCTTCCTACCACATTGATTCTGCCGATCGCATTGGGCCGGGGAATCGCATTGAACACAAACCGCTGCATCACGCTCTCACTGTTACCGAGAACTGGCTGCCCGATCGCCCAATCACCATTGGCATTACGTCCGGTGCCTCCACTCCCGATAAGGTGGTCGAGGCGGTTCTCAATAAAATTTTTGCCCTGCGGTCTGTGGTAGCGGTTTCCTAGGCCTCTAATGCTTGGGTCAAATCCCAAGCGGGCGATCGCTGACAACTGATCTCGTAGAGGGCAATGCCCACCGCCACTGAGGCATTTAGGCTATTGGTGCGCCCCGCCAAGGGAATGGCGACAATTTCATCGCAGTGCTTTTGCGTTTGCAGGCTAATTCCTTCCCCTTCACTACCAACCACAAAGACCGTGGGGCGATCGAAGGTAATTTTCGGTAGGGGCACCGCGCCACGTTCCGAGAGGCCATAGATCCAGTAGCCGGCTTCTTTAAGGGTTTCAAGGGCTTGGTTGAGGTTAATCACCCGTGCCACCGGCAAATACTCTAGGGCGCCGGCGGCGGCTTTGGCCACTGTTGCAGTAATGCCCACTGCTCGCCGTTGAGGAATAATCACCCCTTGCATGCCTAGGGCTTCCGCAGTGCGGATCATGGCACCAAGATTTTGCGGATCCGTAATACCATCGGCAGCCAAGAGTACTGGTTGATTCACGGTTGCGGCCTTGGCCAAGAGATCCTCAAGGGACCAGTAGTGATAGGCAGCCACCTGAAGGGCGATCCCCTGATGGCGCCCCCCCTGGCACAGTTGATCGAGGCGTTCGGGGGTCACGGTATCAATAATCGCCCCCTGCTGTTTAGCTTCATTCAAGCGTTGATGAAAACGTGGATCGTAGCGCAGCGAGGGAATCACCCAAATACGGTTGCAGGGGCGGCCACTTTCAAGGGCTGAGAGCACGGCATGGCGGCCATAGAGGAGTTCGGGGGCATCCTCGGCAGTTGGGGGTGCTTTCCGAATTGGTTGAGCTGGGGTGCGTCGCTGGGGGCGAGGAGGGCGGGTCGCGATCGGTCGGTTTTTTTTGCGGGGACGAGGTTTCTCGGTCATGAAAAGTCACTAAGATTGCAGATCTTCCCTAGGGTGTTCGCTGGAACATCGCAAGGGGGCGATCGCCATCATAGAACGTCAATGTATTTCCCTCAATGCGGTAGCGGTTCGTTTGCTCAAGGGTCTGTAAAAACGACATCTCCATCCTTTGTGCCCGTTGGCCAATACAGGCGCGCCGCGTTGTCGCCACTGCCGAAAACCGCAATTGCTGGCCATTGACGCTGTAACCACCGTTAAAGTTATTGCAGCCACTAAAGCCCGTTGCTCGCTGGGCATTGCTATCAAACTCAATAAACGCCGTATTCATGGGATTGCGCGGTGGCATCGGCATATTGGCTAGGCGCTGCAGTTGCCAGCGGCCACTGAGGGGACTTTCCGTCGCACCCGCTTCAAAGGTCAATAGCAGGCGATTGCCCTCAAAGAGTTGCAGCGTATTTCCTTGAACGCGGTAGCGATTGGTGCGACTTAGCCCCTGTAGCATCTGGGTTTCCACACTCTGAAGGGGTTCTTGGCCGCAGAGGCGTTGGGTGGTGGCTAAGGGGGCAAAAAGCAGACGCGGGCCGTTGGCGGTGTAGCCACCATTAAAGCTATTACAGCCCGTAAAACCATTGGCACGGCGGTTAGCACTATCAAACTCAATAAAGGCGGTATCCACTGGCACGGCTTGATTGCCAATGCGTCTGAGACGCCAGCGTTGACCGCTGAGGCTCAGTTCTGGGGGTTGGGAGGGAGGGTTATTTGCTGTTGCTTGTGTGGAAACCGCCACAGGCACCAAGCGCGGCAGGGGTAGGAGTCCCCCTGCGAGGCGATAGGTGACAGTACTGATGCGACTGGGGCAACAGAGGGGATCATTGGGCGTGTAGCGGGCAAAGTCTGCGGTGAAGGTGCCATCGTTTTGGAACTTGACCTCGCCTAGGAATGAGCCATCAGCGCGGGAATCCATGAGATTCGGCGATAGCGTTCCCAAGTAACGTCCTCCGGAAAAAACAAAGGCCTGATACCCCATCGGGCGACACATGCCATCAAAGCGACTATTGCCAAGAATAATTTCCACATTCTGATGGCGAATCGGGGTGCCCACGAGATACCAGCCTCGCTGTTGGATCAGGCGATCGGCCATGGATTGGGGAGAACGTAGGGTGCTGCGACAGCGGTTCAACTCACTGGGATCAGGATTGCCCCGCGGGGGAATATCTAGGATAGGAAGGTTGGGATTCCAGTTGCGCGGCGGTTGATCGAGCCAAGACTGGGGGGCGGCGAAACTCAGGGGGGCGATCGCCAGCGTTGTGGTGACTGTGTAGAGCGTTGCCAAGCTAACCGCAGTGGGAAACTTAATCATGGTGATGAAAGACCAAGCTCTATGGGGGTATCTCTAGGGACGTACAGAGAGTATAGGGGTTCCCTATCGATTCCCTCGCAAAAGATCAAGAAACCTTTAGCAAGTACGCTAGAGCCAGACCTTGGGCGATGCTGTAGTGCCCATAGCTAAAAACGCGGGGCACGTCGGAGTGCAGATGCTGGGCAATTTCGCGGTAGGCGTAGGGACTGCCATAGACCACCAGACCCGCCAGTTGATTTTGGGCTTGCAGTCGTTCGAGGGTGGCGATCGCTGGCGCACTTAAACCCGCTTTGCCTCGGAAGGGATTGCCGCGACTAAACACCTGCACTAAGGTCGGTGCCTTAGGGAAGCCCTCAATCATGGTGAGGGGCGTTTGCTGATCAATCACCACCCGTTGGTCAAAGCCCCAAGTGGGGGGCAGTGTCAATGCGGGACAAGTACGGTTCAAAAAGCTAGCGTGTAGAGCATCATCCACGATCAGACAATTCACCCCTAAGGGCACAGGTTGCAAGGCTTGGCCAGCCCGCTCGAGACTGTCTTGGGCAATGGTGGTGGCCACCTCAACGGCTGGTGTCGTTTGGAAATAGTCCAACTGTAATGCTAGAGGCTGAAGGCGAGCCTTCGCGGCTTGAATGCGGGCTACAGCGGCCTGAATGCGCTCAGGAGGAATCCGCCCTGACTCAACGGCGGCAACCACCGCTTCAATGGCTGCCGGCGGATCCAAGGGCATGAGCAGAATATCGGCACCTGCTTCTACGGCTTTGACGGCAGCTTCGGCGGTACCGTAGGTGTTGGCGATCGCCCCCATGACCAAAGCATCGGTCACAATTAGACCCTTAAACCCCATCTCTTGGCGCAGGATTCCCGTGAGAATCGGGGGAGACAGGGTGGCGGGTCGCTCGGCATCCAAGGTGGGTAGGTGGACATGGGCGCTCATGACGGTATCCACCCCGGCGGCAATGGCAGCAACAAAGGGCGGCCATTCAATGGCTTGCAGGCGATCGCGATCGTGGGGAATCACGGGCAGTTCCAAATGCGAATCCGTGGCTGTATCCCCATGGCCGGGAAAGTGCTTTGCCGTTGTGAGCACTGGATAGGCACGTGCCCCTTGAATAAACGCGGTTGCAAGGGTACTCACAATGTCTGGCTCCTCGCCAAAGGCACGCACGTTAATCACTGGGTTTGCGGGATTATTATTCACGTCCACCACCGGGGCGAGAACCCAATTCAAGCCAATGGCTAAAGCTTCGGCTGCGGTGTATGCCCCCATTTCCTTTGCAAGGTCAACCGCCCGTTTTTGGTTCTTTTGGGCAATGGCACCTAAAGCTGCTGGCGGGGGAAATTGTGTGGCACCACTGAAGCGTTGACCAACCCCCTCCTCAATATCCGCCGCTAGTAACAGTGGAATCGTGGCCCAAGATTGGAGTTGCCGACAGCGTTCTGCCACTTCGACGGCACTGCCCCCCAAGAGAATCACCCCACCAACTCCCCAGTCTTTAATCCAGTGTTTTAAGGTGTTTTGGGGCGGCTCCCAAGCGGGATACTGAATCTGGCTGTCGTAGAGGTAGCCACTGGCTCGTACAACCACCATCTGCGCCACCTGTGCCCGCAGTGAAAGATCAGAAAGAGGGGGAATAAATGTCATGGGTGTGATCTCATTCAGAGCAAAATTTCACAAATGAATAACTTTCTTATTCAGCATATAAAAAATTGTCTCAAACCCTCTCAGGTAACTGGTCTGATTTTTTATACTAAAAGTACAGCCTTTACAGCCCTTTTCTAAGTACGGGCTGCATAAGGGGAAATGAACCTCCTCTATAGGAGCCTTACTTGTTTTGAGTGTGTTCCATTCATGTGAAAAGGGCTGTACCTAATGATCTTGAGGCGAAGTCCGATTCCGTTGCTTCGGGAGAGCAAGTTTCAAGTTTTTCCTGCGGTGTTCAATCATTAAGCCAAAGGCTGAAGCCTAAATCGCTTTCTTTAGGAGTTGACCTATGTTAAAAGCACTACGTGAGAAACTGCAAAGTATGATGGTCTTTTTGATGGAGGCATTTGGGCGCATCTTCACCCCTCGCAATGATCACTATCCTTCTACAGGAGCACAGCCCTTCACGGGAACGCCCTCCCGTAAGAGTTAGTTACTGTCTTCCGCAAGCAGAATCCCTGTAGAGACTTTACAGGTAAAAATAACTAGTATTCCTTCCGCATCAGCTCCGCCATAGCGGCAATTAGGGGGCTGGTGCAGTTTTTTTAGTTTTTTTATGAGCTTGGGGCGATCGCCCAAACTGTTAAAACCTAGAGATAACGCTCAGCGCTAAGGATACCACCAAAAGGTTGCAACCACTGAATCTAACGACATATTTCAGAATCAGTTAAGGAATATTTCAGATATTGAATTTTCCGTTAACATTTGAGCATTCCCAAAGGCCTATGCTAACTTAAAAGTAGGCACAGAAAGAAAGGTTAACGATAAGAGTGAACTTAAGGCTTGTGCCTCCCAGTCCTTGAGTTCGGGATAAAGCAAAGTTACTCCAAGATAAATCTCACTCCTGTCTTGCGAGTAATATCAAAACCAATCCTTTGAGCTTCACCGTTGTATAGTTGTCTTCTCGCTTTATCCAGCCTTATCGTTTGTGTGGTTACTGCCGAAGTCCCCATCCTGTCGTCCATGGGAGTTAAGGCAAAGCTAGGTAACCTCCCAGTATCCAAGGTCGTCAACGTTGACAGCAATTCATTACCTAGTGTCCATGCTCCAAGCTTGATCGGTTGAGATCGCCTAGTGGGGGTTTGGATCGCCAGCTAAAACCACGTTTTGTCCACGTTAGTTGTTGAGTTACTTCGTCATTGCTAACTTCGTTAGGGGTCTTGCTGCCGTCAGCTTGACCCCCTCGTTTTATGTTTAGGCTATGGCGTGAGTTGCGGTTGTCGCATGGCGCGTGCCAGTTCTGCTGCTACTTCTGGACGCGAAAACTCTGGAGGTGGCAATTCGCCCCGGCGCAGCATTTCCCGTACCTTTGTCCCTGAGAGGTGAATGCGCTCTTCGGGTTTGCTGGGACTGGTTTTACTGGTGGCCATAGACTGGGTGCGGGTGCAGTAGAAGGCATGCTCAAATTTCAAGGGAATAATCCCCAAGGCCGCTGGATCAAATTCATCGAAGATATGTTGGGCGTCGTAGGTGCCGTAGTAGTCCCCCACACCAGCGTGATCGCGACCAACAATGAAATGGGTACAGCCGTAGTTCTTGCGGACGAGGGCATGGAAAATGGCTTCCCGTGGCCCTGCATAGCGCATCGCTGCCGGATTAATGGCCAGAATCACCCGATCTTTGGGGAAGTAGTGCTCGAGCATGATTTCATAGCAGCGCATCCGCACATCGGCGGGAATGTCATCCTCCTTGGTGGCACCTACGAGGGGATGCAAAAAGAGACCATCGACGATTTCAAGGGCACATTTTTGGATATATTCGTGGGCGCGGTGGATCGGATTGCGGGTCTGGAACCCCACAATGGTGCGCCAACCTTTTTCACGGAAGAGGGTACGGGAATCCACCGGATCAATACAATAGTTGGGAAATTGGGGATGGGGATGCCGCTCTAGGAGCCAAATCGGGCCTGCAAGGTTGACTTCTCCCTGTTCATAGACCACCTTGACACCGGGGTGTTTGTCATCTTCGGTGCGATAGACACAGCGCGCCTCACGGCGTTTGTCGTAGGTGTATTTTTCGGTGAGTTCAAGAATTCCCAAAAACTGACCGGCTGCGTTATCGAGGCGAATAGTTTGACCAATTTCTAGGGGAGCCGCCACCTCCGCACTGACGGAGAGGGTAATGGGAACTGACCAAGGCAACCCATTGGCAAGGTACATTTCTTCGACCACTCGCTCATAGTCGGCCTGTCCCATAAAGCCGGTCAGGGGACTAAAGCCACCAATGGCGATGAGTTCTAAATCGGAGACAGCGCGTTCATCGAGGGTAATGCGGGGCAATTGATCGGCACGGGCGAGCCACGCCTGTTTTTGTTCGGGGGAGAGAATCCGATTGACGAGGATACCGCCGTGGGGGGCGATCGCATCCTTTGTCTGTACTGTTGCTGATGGACTCAAGGTCGAACTCCTTTTTGGGGCTGGATGAACCTGTTGCAAAACTTCATAACTAAGATAGAAGTCATTATTGGACGAATAGGTGCATGAGACAACTGGTAGACCCCTATCGTTATGGCGTCGAGCGGGAGTGGTGCTGGCGGGGATGGCAGAGTCGCTATAGTTTTTGGCGACCCGCTCATGGGGGGTCTCCAGTGATCTTGCTCCACGGCTTTGGGGCCTCTCTACGGCACTGGCGATACAATTTGCGGCTCTTGGGAGAGCATCAGCCGACCTATGCCCTTGATTTGATGGGGTTGGGGGCAGCAGAAAAGCCCATTGCGGCCTATGGGGCTGAGTTTTGGGCGGCTCAGGTTCATGCCTTTTGGCAGAAGATTGTCGGGCAGCCAGCGGTGATTGTTGGCAACTCCATTGGGGCGTTGATTGCCCTGACCTGTGCTTATCGCTATCCGCAGATGGCGGCAGGGGTGGTGATGCTGAGTCTGCCCGATCCAGCGGTGCGCGAGGAGTTGATTCCGAGGGCGATCGCCCCCCTGGTGAGCGGAATTGAACAGATTTTTACGGCTCCTTGGCTGCTGCGCACCCTTTTTTACGCGATTCGCCGTCCCTTCATTGTCAAGCGTTGGGCACAATTGGCCTACGCCAACCCTGATTGTGTGGATGATGAATTATTGGAAATCCTGCTCACGCCTGCCTATGACGATGGTAGCGATCGCGCCTTTGTGCAAATAACCCGCGCCATGAGTCGTACAGACTTTGGCCCCAGTGCTAAAACGATGCTCAAAACGGTGTCCCAACCCCTATTGCTGATCTGGGGCAAACAGGATCGCTTCATCCCGCCTGCGCTAAGTCAACGGTTTCAACAGGCACAGCCAAGAATGCAAGTGGTGGAGCTAGATCAAACCGGTCACTGCCCCCACGATGAGCAGCCCGATCGCGTCAATGGCCTGATTTTGGATTGGTTGCGCAGCCACAGACTGGCAAGGGGTTGAGTCCTACGGTTGCAGGCTCTATGATCACGACAATCTTCAGAGTTGGCATGGCGGATGTTTAGGCTGATTACGGTTTTCTGGGCGTTTATTTTTATTGGTGTTTTGCTACTCTTGGGGCGAATCGTGCGGCAGCGTTGGGTACTGATGCGATCGCTCTATATGCCCAGTTCAGTGATTGCGGGCGTTTTGGGACTCATTCTTGGCCCTAGTGTGCTGGGGGCGATCGCCAGTCAAATTGCTGCCAACTCCGGTTTAGGGAACGGCCTTTTTGCCGAAGACATCCTCGAAGTTTGGCAGCAGTCCCCCAGCATTTTCATCAACATAGTTTTTGCCTGTCTATTTCTAGGGGAGATCATCCCTAGCCCTCGGGAAATTTGGCAGAAAGCTTCGCCGCAGGTCGCCTTTGGTCAGATTTTGGCTTGGGGGCAATACGTGGTGGGGCTGCTGCTGACGTTGCTCGTTCTCACTCCTGTCTTTGGCATGGATCCAATTGCTGGTGCCCTGATTGAGATCAGCTTTGAGGGGGGGCATGGCACTGCCGCCGGCATGGCCGATACCTTTAGGGAGTTAAACTTTACCGCTGGGGCTGATATGGCCTTGGGCTTGGCCACTGTGGGCTTAGTCTCTGGGGTGGTTTTTGGAGTAGCACTGATCAACTGGGCACGGCGCACAGGGCGCTTGCAGATCAAACCCTTGGTGGACTCTGAAACCGAGGAGAATCTCGACCCTCATCCCCACGATGACCTAGAAACACGGCAACGGCGGCGACAACTGCTGCGGGAGTTACTCATTGATCCTTTGTCATTAAATTTCTGTTTTGTGGGTTTGGCGATTATTGTGGGCTGGGTGATTCTTGAAGCGCTGCGACTCCTAGAGCGTCTCACTTGGGGACAAACGGGTTTGAAGCTCATGGCCTATGTGCCCCTATTTCCCTTGGCGCTGATCGGTGGCATTATTGTGCAGCTCACCCTGACCCGTTGGCGCAAACAGTACCTGATTAGCCGGCCACTGATTAACCGTATTGGCGGTGTCGCCTTGGATGTGACGATTATTACCGCCTTGGCCACCCTCTCTTTAGCCGCCATTGGTGAAAATCTCATTCCCTTTCTCCTCTTGAGTGTGGGGGGAATTGCTTGGAATCTCTTTGTCATGCTCTATTTAGCGCCGCGAATTTTGCCCATGTTCTGGTTTGAGCGGGGAATTGGCGACATGGGGCAATCGATGGGGGTGACATCTACTGGGCTATTGCTGATTCGTATGGTGGATCCCCACAACCAATCGGGCGCCTTGGAAAGTTTTGCCTACAAGCAAATTCTCTTTGAGCCAATTGTCGGCGGTGGCTTATTTACGGCGGCAGCACCGATTTTGATCCGTAATTTTGGCCTTGTGCCACTGCTGGGATTGACAGGTGCGCTATTGTTGCTGTGGTTGTGGTTTGGTTTTTGGAACTATGGCCAAATCCGGCGATCGCTAGCGCAAAATTGACCCCATTCAGGGAGAAACCTAGAATAGAAACGACTTGAGCCGCTGTGCCGTCTCAGGTAAAAGCCGTGTTGTGAGTTTGCCGATGACCTCTGTGCTCCTCAAATCCGTTGTTGAAAGTGATGAACGTGCCGATCTGCGCCAATTTTCACGCATCCTGCAACTAGGGGAAAAACGCTATCTCCTGCGCAATGATATTTTGGGCGCCTTTGCAGATTACTGTCGCGACCTCGATCGCCCTGTCCCCACACCCTTCGAATCCCGCCTCAGCAAGCTGGTGTTCTATACCCAAGAGATCATTGTTGACAACGAAAGTCTGTGTTGGATTATTCGGCCACGGATTGCGCAGCAGGAGGTATGTCGGCTGCTGGTGGAGGATTTGACGATCGTGCCGATGACGATTCCAGAGCTACTGGATCTGCGCGATCGCCTAGTGAATCGGTACCATCCCAACGAGGGGGATGTTTTTGAAATTGATGTCCAGCCCTTCTATGACTACTCGCCGATCATCCGTGATGCCAAGAATATCGGTAAGGGGGTGGAATTTCTCAACCGTTACTTATCTAGTAAACTTTTCCAAGATCCGCGCCAGTGGCAGCAGAACCTCTTTAACTTTTTGCAAATTCACCGCTACAACGGCTATCAACTCCTGATTAATGAGCGGATTCGCTCTCCTCAGCACCTCTCAGAACAGGTGAAGCAAGCTCTTGTGGCCTTGAGCGATCGCGCCTCCGACGAGGCCTACAGTGAGTTTCGCTTTGAACTCCAAAATCTGGGCTTTGAACCGGGTTGGGGCAATACGGCGGCACGGGTACGCGACACCCTAGAAATTTTAGATCAACTCTTGGATTCGCCCGATCACCAAGTGCTAGAGGCCTTTGTCTCGCGGATTCCGATGCTCTTTCGCATTGCCCTCATTTCTCCCCACGGCTGGTTTGGCCAGGAGGGGGTGCTGGGGCGACCCGACACCGGCGGGCAGGTGGTCTATATCCTCGATCAAGTGAAAAGCCTTGAAAAACAAATGCGGGAGGATTTAGAACTGGCAGGGCTGGGGGTACTGGAGGCACGGCCTAAAATTATTGTCCTGACTCGCCTGATTCCCAATGCCGAAGGAACGCTGTGCAACCAACGCCTAGAGAAAATCTACGGCACCAACAACGCTTGGATCCTGCGGGTGCCGTTTCGGGAATTTAATCCCAAGGTGACCCAAAACTGGATTTCTCGCTTTGAAATCTGGCCCTATTTGGAAACCTTTGCCATTGACGCGGAGCGGGAGTTGCGGGCGGAATTTGGCCATGTGCCCGATTTAATTATTGGTAACTATTCCGATGGCAACTTGGTGGCTTTTTTGCTGGCGCGGCGAATGAAGGTGACCCAATGCAACATTGCCCATGCCCTCGAGAAATCTAAATACCTCTTTAGTAACCTCTACTGGCAGGACTTAGAGGATAAATATCACTTCTCGATGCAATTTACGGCGGATCTGATTGCCATGAATGCTGCCAACTTTATCATCAGCAGCACCTACCAAGAGATTGTGGGCACACCCGACAGTATTGGCCAGTACGAGTCCTATCAATCCTTTACGATGCCTGACCTGTACCATGTGGTGAATGGCATTGAACTCTTTAGCCCGAAATTTAATGTGGTGCCCCCGGGAGTGAATGAACAGGTTTACTTTCCCTACTACCACTACACGGAGCGGCTAGAGGGCGATCGCCAGCGGTTGGAGGAACTGCTCTTTACCCTTGAGGATCCGCAGCAGATCTATGGTTACTTAGAGTATCCCGAAAAACGCCCTCTCTTTTCGATGGCACGGTTGGATCGGATTAAAAACCTCACAGGATTGGCAGAGGCCTTTGGCCGCAGCAAAGCACTGCAAGAGCGCTGTAATTTAATTTTGGTGGCAGGGAAATTGCGTACCGAAGACTCCAGCGATCGCGAGGAAATCGCCGAAATTGAGAAGCTCTATCAAATCATCCACGAGTACAATCTCCATGGCAAAATTCGCTGGCTAGGGATTCGTTTACCGAAAGCAGATTCGGGGGAAATTTACCGCATCATTGCCGATCGCCAAGGGATTTTTGTCCAGCCGGCGTTGTTTGAAGCTTTTGGCCTGACGATTTTGGAAGCCATGATCAGTGGTCTGCCCACCTTTGGTACCCGCTTTGGTGGCCCTCTGGAAATTATCCAAGATGGGGTGAATGGTTTTTATATCAACCCAACCCACCTAGAAGAAATGGCGGAGACTATCCTCCGCTTTATAGAGGCTTGCGATCGCGATCCGCAGCAGTGGCAACGAATTTCCAAAGCGGGTATCCAGCGGGTCTACAGCACCTACACTTGGAAAATTCACTGCACACGCCTGCTCTCCCTCGCCAAGATTTACGGCTTCTGGAACTTCTCTTCCCAAGAAAACCGCGAAGACATGATGCGCTATATGGAGGCACTCTTCTATCTGCTCTATAAACCCCGCGCCCAAGCCCTATTGGCAGAACACATGCAGCGGTGATATGGGTTTAGCGACTAGGCGGGAAGCCCCGCGATCGTCGAGAGTATGTTACACGTAATGGTAATCGATCGCCCAGCGAGCCAATTCAGTACGATTGTGGCAGCCTGTTTTCCCCAGCATATTGCTGACGTGGCTTTCCACCGTGCGCTGACTCACGTGTAGCTCAGCAGCAATTTCACGATTCGACATGCCCCGAGCGACGTATTGGAGAATTCGCGTTTCTGTGGGGGTGAGTTCGACACCGGGGGGTGGGGTGGGCACAGGCGGCGATTGCAGTCCTTGGGCTTCCCGTAGGCGAGCGGTTTGTTTGAGGAGGGCTTGGATTTGGGCTAAGAGTTCATCCGGTTCAAAGGGCTTGACCAAGTAAACATCCCCCCCCGTTTGCAGCCCCTTAATGCGATCGTGGGTTTGCCCCTTGGCCGAGAGAAAGAGCACCGGTAACCAACTGAGGTGTGTTTGTTGTCGCACTGCACTGACAAAGCTATAGCCATCCATCTGGGGCATCATCACATCACAAATAATTAAGTCGGGCGTCTGCTGCTGCAGAATTGCCAGACCTTCGTTGCCATGGGCTGCCGTCAGTACACGATACCCCTGCATCTCAAGGTAATCCTTGACCAAGAGGACAAGATTAGGGTCGTCATCCACCAGTAAAATCGTGGCATTTTGCGCAGGGGACGCCTCAAGGTTCATACATTCAGAGCAGTTAACGGTGCTGACGCCAAGTCTTACTAAGAATGAGTGTGCTCCTTTAGGATAGCTTATTCCTCTGGGGAGGAAGCGTTGGCAAATTCTGGGGCAGCCTCTTTTGGTGCGATGACAATCTGAGAACGTCCTGCTGCCTTAGCGGCATAGAGGGCGTCATCCGCTATCTTCACTAGTTGCAGTAAACTCTGTCCATGGGTGGGAAACTGACTGATGCCGGCACTAAAACTCACCTTGAAGCTGTCATGGTTGGGGGCGTGGAAGGTGTGATTCCGCAATCGCTGTAAACAGATGGCAAGGCGGTGTTTGGCCACATCAAGGGAAATATCATAGAGGGCAATTAAAAATTCTTCGCCACCCCAGCGAGCAACCACATCTTCCATCCGTAGGGACTGTCGCAGCATGCGGGCAGTGGTTACCAATACCTGATCCCCAACGTCATGGCCATAGGTGTCATTAATACGTTTGAAATGGTCTAAATCTAAAACAGCAATGCAAAGGGTTTGTTGTTGGCGGTTGGCAAGGGTCAAAAAGCGTTCAATCTCTTCTGTGGCTTTACGACGATTGCTCAATCCCGTGAGGGGATCTACCTCTGCCAAGCGTTTCAGGAGGCGAGTACGCTCTAGGCGATTGATGATCCGCGTCATTAGCTCAGGGCCGACAATTGGCTTGCTAACAAAATCATCGGCGCCAGCGGCAAAGAGTTGGGTGACGAGGGCTGGATCGGTGGTTGCGGTGAGAAAGAGAATTGGCAGCTGGTTCCAGTGGGGATCATTGCGCACCACTTGGCAGAGTTCTAGGCCGTTAATACCGGGCATCTGGACATCGAGAATGACCAATTCGGGGTTGGTGGCCTCTAGGACATCCCAAAATTGATCGGGATCCTGAAGGGAGGTGACACTCATTCCCCAGGGTTCCAAGAGCCGTTTCAAGATGGCTAGGGTAACGGCGTCATCATCCACGGTCAGGATACTAGCGGAGGTCATTTCTTGAGGTTGCAGTAACTGTTCGAGAGTCTGCAAGAGTCGCTCAAGATCAACAGGCTTACTCAAGGTGATCCGCGAGCCAAGGCGAATGGCGGCGAGGCGATCGCGCCAGGTGTCACGGGCAGTAAATACTAGGGCGGGGATGGAGGGACGATGTTGCCGCAACTGCTGCAAGAACTCGCGGGTGGTTACCTCATCAGGCATCACTTCAGGATTGAGAATGACAGCATTGGGCCAGCATTCCTCAAGTAAGGTGTTGACCAGCGGCCAGCTATCCATAGCGACGTAGCGGAACCCACCATCAACGGAGTGCTCCTCAAGGGAGCGAATTAACTCGGCGTCGTTGTCAATGTGCAGGACAAGGGGCAGGCCTGAGTCGTTATGATTGTCAGGTTTGGAGGTGGCGATCGCGCTGAGGAGTTGCTGGACAATTTCAAGAAGGGCAGCGGGCGAGCAGGGGTAGTGGTAATAAATCACTTGGGTTTCTGGCTGGGTTGGCCAATCCTTGCGCGTCAGGATCAAAATCGGTTCCTGAAACCCGCGATCGCGCACCTGCTGGCAAAAGGCCTCAACTGCCGTGCCTAAATGGGACTCATCCACAATCAATAGGTGATAGCGACTACTGGCCAATAGTCCCCAGAGGTCTTCAGAGCGAGCAACGACATCCACCCGATGATCCGCAGTGGTCAAAATGGAGACCAACGTTGCTGCCGTTGCCACGTCGTCGTGATAAAGCAAAATGGCCATACTTGCCCGCCAACAGCCTATTGCTATTACCCTACTGCCTTGGCTTGATCTTGCTCAAGTTCTCGGAGATACAGATTGCCGCTGGAGGGTAGTTACATATCTTTACATTTTATCCTTGCCAGATGCTAATAATTCTCAACAGTGATGCTATAGTAGGCCTAGGCTTTATTGAGATTTATCCTCAATAAGTTCAGCGTCGATATTATGCGTTTATCGAAGGAGGAATGTATGGCGATCGCCAGTGAATCCCCAACCTCTGTGACTACACCACCACCAACAGGTGCAGGTTTACAAACCTATGGCCAAGCCAATGTCAAGTACGACTGGTGGGCAGGCAATGCCCGATTTGTGAACCTCTCAGGCCTATTCATTGCCGCCCATGTGGCGCAAGCAGCGCTAACTGTATTTTGGGCGGGTGCCTTTACGCTCTACGAAATTTCCCAATACAAACCCGATCTACCCATGGGGGAACAGGGCTTGATTTTGCTGCCCCATCTGGCGACCTTAGGGTTTGGCATTGGCGAGGGCGGTAAAGTTGTGGATTTGTACCCCTACTTTGTCATTGGCACAGTGCATCTCATTTCCTCAGCCGTGCTGGGTGCCGGTGCACTCTTTCATACCTTTCGTGCCCCTCAGGATCTGAGTACTGCCAGTGGCCGGGCGCGCCGTTTCCACTTCCGCTGGGATGATCCAAAGCAACTGGGAATCATTTTGGGACACCATTTGCTCTTCTTGGGGTTCGGTGCCCTGCTACTGGTGCTCAAAGCAACAATCTGGGGCGGGTTGTACGATGCCAATTTGCAAACGGTACGCCTTGTCACCCAGCCCACCTTGGATCCCTTTGTCATCTATGGCTATCAAACCCACTTCGCCAGTATTAACAATTTGGAAGACCTTGTGGGCGGGCATATCTACGTCGCCCTTTTGCTCATTGGAGGGGGCATTTGGCATATTTTGGTACCACCGCTGACTTGGGCGCGAAAAGTGCTGATGTTTAATGCTGAAGCTATCCTTTCCTACTCCCTTGGCGGCATTGCCCTCGCCGGATTTGTAGCGGCCTATTTTTGTGCGGTGAATACCCTCGCCTATCCCGTAGAGTTTTATGGGCCACCCCTAGAAGTGAAACTGGGAGTTGCTCCCTATTTTGCCGACACGATTGACTTGCCCCTTGGGCAGCATACCCCACGGGCTTGGTTGGCCAATGCCCACTTCTTCCTTGCCTTTTTCTTCCTACAGGGTCACCTTTGGCATGCCCTGCGCGCCATGGGATTTAATTTCAGGCAATTAGAAACTTTTCTCAATCCAGCTCTTGAAAATTAATTGCAATAGTTTTCCTCTTGAGCCATAGGGGCTGCCCTCGGTCAGAGCGATCGAGGGTTTTTTATGAATTTAAGGCAGGCTTTCATTTTTTGGGGAACGTTTGGTACCCCTAAGCTGTCGCGCGATCGCTGGCGCAAAGAAAATCAAAAAAGCAACTTGCGCCGTGAAGACCCAGCCATAATACCGCAGGACAGGATGTAAATCCCACTGCGCCATAAACCCTAGACTGGCCACTGTCCATAGGAGAATGAGGGTTGGTAGCAGCAGTTGGCGTTTTAGGCGAGCCATGATTAAGATTCTGCTGGGGTGTCGTTTTGCATGGCCTGCATGCGCGCTTTTGCTTTAGCTGCGCTCTTTTTCAGTGCTTGCAGACGCATTTCGTAGCGTTTGCGTTGACGGCGATTGGGGGCTTGCTCAATCAAGAGCTTGAGGGCACTGCCAAGGCTTTTGTAGGCGTTGGGGAGTTCATAGCCAAAACGAGTCGCAAGGGCGATCGCCCGCTCATCAGCAGCAATGGCTTCCTTGAGAACCTTTTCACCATTATTGCGCTGGTAGAGCCGCCAGCCCGAAAAGCCACACAGCCCAAGGGCAAGCAGCAGCAACAGGCCATCCTGCACCCAGAGTTCTCCCACAGCACCCCCTAAACCAATCGCCAGTGCTGCCATCTCCCAGCCATCGCGGGGAATCGTGTCATTTTGAATGCGGGCGACCTCATGCCAAAAGAGGAGATTGCGCTGATCCTTGGCCAATTGATCCCAACGGGCTAAATCAATTTGAATCTCCACCTCATCCTTGCCAATTTCTTCACAGGTAATGAGGGGAGGATTCACCCCACTAGCTGGTTCAATCATCACCCAGCTTTGCAGCTCTGGTGGCAAGAGAGACTTGAGACGACGCAATTCTGCTAAGTCAGAACGGGCAACTGAGGATGCAGCCGAGGTCATAGCACAACACAATCCTAGGGTATGTATTACCTATCTTAACAGTTGAAGGCTGACCAATCGGGATGACAGGATTTGAACCTGCGACCCCTTCGTCCCGAACGAAGTGCGCTACCAAGCTGCGCTACATCCCGATAACTTATCTAAGATAGCATCTGCTGGCTTTTTCCTCAATGGAAATGTGGGGGTTACAGGGCAAGGAAATTTAGGCCAATTTTAGTCCAACATCCAAACTAGGGCACTGAAAACTCCCACTAAGAGACAGTTTTAGGAATCTGCTTTATTGCGGCACCCACAATCGGTCAAACCGAACCCGTCCAGTAGAGCGGTTTTCCAAGGGTTCGATACCAACGCTTGTCTCTGGGGATGGCAACTGTAAACCTTAAGGAGAAGAACATCCCCCCTCTCAAGTACGGTCAGACTTCGAGATCGCCTTAAGTCGCGTGTTTGCCCTGATTCGTCTTGTTCATCTGCTCACAGCAGAACATTGACCGCCGAGACAGCTCTACCGCACCAGAAAAACGATCCTAGTCGCTCTTCTTTACCTGATTGGCAACGCTCGGCTTTTTCCCGACATGGACGATCCGCAGGTGTGGTACACCGATTACTACGATTTAATCGTTGCTGCCAAAGCGCTGGGAACGGGGGATGACACCTTACCCCACTGACCTGAAAAAACCAATGAGTTCAAACGCTACTTGAAAATCAGAAGCTCTGACCTCGCTGGCCTGTTCATTTGTTTTATCGAGGCGGAGATGACCCAATGGCAGAAAAACAGCATCAAAACTTGGCTAACGACAAAACTTAGGCAAATTTTCAAGCTGCCTTTATGAGCAAGGGTGATTTCTAAACCCATAGGGACTTTCGTCGTTTTGAGCGGATTTGATCGCCGTGACTTGCAGGAGCTTTGCGCATCCATAAAAACGCTCTTTGTAAAATCTCTTATGAGATTAAACATCTCAATAAAAGACTTATTGCAAGTCTCAATATCTCACTTAAGACAAAATTCACACTAAAACTTTCAAATAGACCCAGCTCTTAGGATGATTGGAGATAGGTTAAGACTTGCTAAAGTCACGGTGCCACTGCAAAGCTGTGCTATAAATTGAGAATTATATGCAATAACTAGCTTTCAAAAAATCATTAATGCAATATGTCATCACCTTTGTGGCCACCCTTTACCTATATCGCCGACCCCCATTCTCAAAGACAGCGCTGGAGACGTGGCATGTCTAAGCTGATTTCCCTTGCCGAAGCTAAGGTGGGCGATCGCTACTGCATTATGAAATTAATGTGCAACAATACCCAGCAACTGTTGGGGATGGGCTTGGCACCGGGGGCAATAATTAGCATCCTCCATCGGGGCGATCGCGGGGCAGTTATGGTGGCTCTTGACTCAAAGCGGTTTTGTGTGAACCACGAGCTAGCCCAAAACATCTTGCTCAAAGAGCTGGAATTGGCAGCTGTAAACCTACGCAGTGCCCCCATTGGTGCTCGCCTGCGCATTATCGGCTATGCCCCTACGACCCCCAGTTACAAACGCAAATTATTAGCCATGGGTTTAACCCCCGGCACCGAAGTTGAGGTTGTCCGCCATGCCCCCTTGGGTGATCCCACAGATATTAAGGTGCGAGGCTTTCATTTGAGCTTGCGTAAGGATGAAGCTGATGCTCTCAAAGTCCATCTGCTCTAGCAAAGGAGTGTGACATGGCAGCAACAATTGCGTTAATTGGTAACCCAAATTGTGGCAAAACAACCATTTTCAATGGTCTTACGGGGGCAAATCAGCGGGTGGGAAACTGGCCAGGAGTTACTGTTGAGCGCAAGGAAGGCCGCTATCGCGATCGCGACATCACTGTCCAAGTTGTGGATCTACCGGGGGTCTATGCCCTCGATGCCGAGGATAGCACTGGCTTAGACGAGCAGATTGCCCGCAAGTTTCTATTGGCGGGGGAATATGACTTGGTAGTGAATATTCTGGATGCCGCTAACTTAGAGCGCAATTTTTACCTCACATCGCAATTGCTTGATCTAGGAGTCCCCCTCATCCTTGTCCTCAACATGATGGATGTGGCTCGTGCCGCCAAAATCAAGATGGATATCCCAGCCTTGAGCCAGCGCTTAGGTCTGCCGGTGCTGCCTTTTTGTGCCAAACAACAACAGCATTTTGCTCAACTGCGGCAAACTATTCGCACCGCCTTGGCAGCACCACCTGTTTCCAGCGTTAGTGTGCCCCAACCCCCTGTGATTGAAGAGGCTATTGCTGATTTGCTGACTCAAGGCCTCAAAAATCGGGCACAGGCCTTGGCTTGGCTGCAATATATTGAATCAGTTCCCAATGATGTTGTAGCACCACTACGCCAATGGCGAGAGCGGATTCACCAGACCCTAGGAGAAGACATAGACCTTGTGATTGCCGATAGTCGCTATGGCTGGATTCAGCACCTAATGGCTGAGGTTCTGGAACAGGGCGATCGCCTGACAACAACAGTCTCCGATCGCATTGACCGCATTGTACTCAACCGCTGGTTGGGAATTCCCATTTTCTTGGCCGTCATGTACTTGATGTTTCTCATCTCAATTAATGTGGGGGGTGCCTTTATTGACTTTTTTGATATTGGTGTCGGAACGCTGGTTGTGGGTTGGCCAACCCAAGTGCTGGAAACATTCAATGCCCCCGGTTGGCTCATTGGTCTTCTGGCAGAGGGGGTGGGGGGCGGTATCCAAACAACGGCAACATTTATTCCTCAAATTGGCTTGCTCTTTATTTTTCTCACACTTCTTGAAGATTCTGGTTATTTAGCACGGGCGGCCTTTGTCATGGATCGGTTGATGCGCTGGCTGGGCTTACCCGGTAAGTCCTTTGTACCGATGATGGTTTCCTTTGGCTGCAATATCCCCGGCATTATGGCCACCCGCACACTCGAGAATCGGCGCGATCGCCTGATGACGATTTTGATGAATCCCTTTATGTCCTGTGGTGCCCGCCTACCGGTCTATGCTCTGTTTGTTGCTGCTTTCTTCCCCCGCAACGGCCAAAATATCGTGTTTTTGCTTTATGTGGTGGGAATTGCCGCAGCCATCTTCACAGGATTCTTGATGAAGCGCACCCTCTTTCAAGGAGAGATTGCTCCGTTTGTAATGGAGTTGCCCCCCTACCGTTTACCCACCTTCAGAGGGGTACTGCTGCGGGCTTGGGAGCGGCTAAAAACCTTTCTTAGTCGAGCAGGCAAGATGATTGTTGTCCTTGTCGTCATCCTCGGACTGCTCAACTCTGTCGGCACCGATGGTCGCTTTGGCCAAAAGGATAGTACTCAATCGATTTTGAGCGCCTTTAGTCGCCAAATTACGCCGATTTTCTCGCCAATGGGGATTCAGTCCGACAACTGGCCAGCAACCGTGGGACTCTTTACGGGGATCTTTGCCAAGGAAGTGATGGTGGGAACGATGGATGCCCTCTATACAGAGTTAGCTCGCCAAGAAGCTCAAAGCACTGAAGCCGGGGATACACCAGAAGAACCCTTTTCAGTTTGGGGGGGATTGCAGGAAGCAGTGCTCAGCATTCCCAAAAATCTCAGTGAGCTGGGACAACGGGTGCTTGATCCTTTAGGGTTCCATGTGTTGCAAGAGGCAGATAACCCCGAAGCAGCGGCTGAACTTCAGAGCGTGCACTACACAACATTTGGCCAGATGGCACAACGGTTTGGCACGACAACGGCAGCGATCGCCTTCCTGCTCTTTGTTTTGCTCTACTTTCCCTGTGTATCGGCCACTGCCGCCGTCTATCGAGAAACCAATTTGGGCTGGACCATCTTTGTAGCGGCTTGGACAACGGGATTGGCCTACTGGGTCGCCACTGCTTACTACCAACTCATGACCTTTGCGGCGCATCCGATGTTCTCGTTGATTTGGTTACTGGCTCTAGGGGCAGTGATGGGGATGGTAATCATGGCCTTGAAATATTGGGGCGATCGCCAGCGGTTTTCCTCGCCACAGGGGACATGATTATGCTCTTACAACTACAGGACTATATTCAGAAGCACCACGTGGTTTCCTTGGAAGAATTGGTTGCCCATTTTCAGGTACCGCCAGCGATGATTGAACTGATCCTTAGCCAACTCATCCGCAAAGGACGGGTGAAAAAAATCATCCCTAGCCACTGTGGCGGCTGTTATCAGTGTGGCTCTTACCCTCTTGAACTTTACGAATGGAGAATCAACAATGCTATCCCAAGCAATGACCAACCGGCTCAATGAGCAAATCAACCTTGAGATTTATTCAGCACATCTCTACTTGCAGATGAGTTCTTGGTGTGCCCACAAAGCCCTTGAGGGTTGTGCGGCCTTCCTTAGTCAACATGCTGATGAAGAAATGGCACACATGCGGCGGCTTTTGAACTACATGCATGAAACCGGCGCCTTGGCAATCCTAGGCGGTATGGAAGCTCCCCCACACACATTTCAGTCCCTGAAGGAGATGTTCAGTAAAGTTTATGAGCATGAACAGTTTGTGACTCACAAAATTAATGAGTTAGTGCAGTTAGCGGATACGGAGCCTGACTATGCGACGTTGCAATTTTTGCAGTGGTATGTGGCCGAGCAGCACCAAGAAGAGTTTTTGTTCAAGAGTATCCTTGACAAAATTGAACTGATTGGCACGGAGGGGCAAGGACTCTTCTTTATTGATCAGGAAATTGGCAGGCTTGCCCAAACCAAAGGAACCACGACAATGCAGTCAACACCCGCAGCCTAAAGAGAAAAGGGTGCCGCTTGAGAAAGTGTCATGTGCCGCTATAGGAGTGCCCAAGGACTCAGAGTATCTTTTAGGTAGTGAGGAGTGATTCGCAAACAAAAGTCTCGGGGTCGAAACACGGCAAGACTCCCGGGGCTTTTTATTTTGGGCGAAAACCGTTACGTTAAAGAATATGCCTTTGCGAATTTCTGGCCAGCGATCGCTCAAAACGCTGCCGGGTCACAGTACGCGACCCACAAGTGCCAAAGTCCGCCAAGCCATTTTCAATATCTGGCAGGGTCGCCTCCAAGGATGTTGCTGGCTGGATTTGTGTGCTGGTACGGGTGCCATGGGAGCGGAAGCCCTGCTGCGGGGTGCCCAGTGGGTAGTGGGTATTGAGCAGTCTCCCCAAGCCTGCCAAGTCATTCGTGACAACTGGTCAGCCGTTGCCCAACCCCATCAGCACACGCTGGTTTTGCGGGGAGATGTACGCCAGAAATTGCCGCAAGTCCCTATTCCGCAGTTTGACTTTATTTACTTTGACCCCCCCTACAATGGTGATTTATATCTACCCGTTCTCCAGTTGCTTTGGCAGGAGAAGCGTCTCAGCCCTAAGGGGGAAATTGCTGTTGAGTGTCGCACCAAAAATCCACCAGATTTAGAGGCGATCCTAGCGATCGGCTGGCAGCAGCAACGCATTAAAACCTATGGCAGCACGACAGTACTCTTCTTGGTTTGTTACAAAAATTAACATTTACAGACATTGGTGGTGCTGAATTGGTAGCACGGCAGTTGCAGGAGGCTATGCAGGCACGGTACATTGTCCATGAATATTCTTCAGCGAGTCATTGTGTGAGTCTCAGCTTTGGGGTGGCAGCCCTGATTCCGGGGGGCAGTGATTCTCCCTTAGAGCTTTTTAACGCAGCGGATCAGGCGCTTTACGATGCTAAACGCCAAGAACGCAACCGCATTGTTGTCCGCCCCATTGTCAAGTCGCCCACAGTGCCTCGTTAGTGGTTCCTTTATGGGGATTTCTTATGCAAACTCGCCCCCTCGGCCGCACAGAGATTCAAATTACACCGCTGATTCTTGGCACTTGGCAAGCAGGCAAACGCTGGTGGGTCGGTATTGAAGATGAGGAGTCCATTCGCACGATTCGTACCGCTGTCGAAGCAGGGATGACCACCATTGATACGGCTGAGGTCTATGGGGATGGTCATTCAGAGCGGATTGTGGCCGCCGCCGTGGGAGACTTGCGCGATCGCTGTGTCTATGCGACGAAGGTGTTTGCTAACCACTTGCGCTACAAGGAGGTGATTGCCGCCTGCGAGCGATCGCTGCGCAACCTCAACACCGACTACATTGATCTCTACCAAATTCACTGGCCCGCCGGTTCCTTTGGCTCGGAAATCGTGCCCATCGAGGAAACCATGCAGGCAATGGTGGAGTTGCAAGTGGCGGGCAAAATCCGTGCCATTGGGGTCTCCAACTTTTCCCGTGCTCAACTGGCGGAGGCGATGCAGTACGGACGCATTGAGAGTGTCCAGCCCCCCTATTCCCTCTTTTGGCGTTGGGCAGAAACAGAACTCATCCCCTTCTGTATTGAGCATGAGATTACGGTTTTGGCCTACTCCTCTCTGGCTCAAGGGTTACTCACGGGTCGCTTTGGCCCCGGCCACCAGTTCGATCCCGAAGATAACCGCGCCAAAAACCAACTTTTTCAGGGGGAAACTTACGCCCGTGCCCTTGAAGCCATTGAACTGATGAAGCCCATTGCCACCAGCTTGGGCACAACGATAGGGAATTTAGCCTTGGCGTGGCTACTCCATCAACCGCAAACCTGTGCCATTGTTGGTGCCCGCCATCCAGAGCAGGTGCTAGAAAATATCAAAGCGGCTGACCTCCACTTGGATGAGTCGATTTTGGCCATGCTCGATGAAATTAGCCAGCCAGTCATCGCCACCCTTGATTCGGAGAATCCAGTAATGTGGAAGTGGTAGTTCAGATTCACCAATGTGTTTATGGAACTCCTTGGTCTTGGTGCAATTGTTCTCTACTTCTTAATTGCCCTGCGCTTTTGGCAAGGGTTTCACCGCACGTACTACACACAATCGCGCTTTGTCCTCAGCGTGCTGTGGCTACCGCTGCTCATGAATAAGTCCTATCGGGAAAACTTTCGCCGCGCACTGCTGGGCTAGGTGACTGGGGCGATTTGGCTGATTGGCGGCACCCAAGAGAGTCGCTGGATTGCCCAATTAATTGTCTGCCAAGGGTTTCCCTGCTGGGTGAGCGTGACCACAGCGGCGGCCTGCCATCTTTATGACGCGCATCCGTTGTTGAGTTGCCATATCGAGCGCTTGACCCCTGAGCGTGCCCGTGAGTTTATCGAGCAACATTCGATTCGAGCCGTAGTGGATGCGTCCCATCCCTTTGCGGTGGCAATCTCTGCCCTTGCCATTGCCATCAGCCAAGAATTTGGCTTGCCCTACCTGCGCTTTGAACGCCCAGCATTTCCGCCAGTTCTTGGCATCTATACTGATTTGCCAACACTGCTGCAAGGGAATCTCCTCATGGGTGAGCGGGTGTTGCTGACCCTAGGAGTCAAACATTTGGCAGCTTTTGTGCCCCTCCAGCGTCAGGCTACCCTCTTTGCACGGATTTTGCCCACAACAAGCGCACTGGAGGCTGCCTTGGCGGCGGGGTTCGATCGCCAGCGCTTAATTGCCATTTTCCCCCCCGTATCGCGAGAGTTAGAGCGCGCCCTCTGGCAACAGTGGCAGATTACAACGGTGGTGACCAAGGCCTCGGGTACCGAGAGTGAGCAGATCAAACAGGCGATTGCCCGTGAGCTGGGGGTGAAGCTGATTACACTGCAACGCCCGCCTATGGTTTATCCGCGCCAAACAAGCGATCGCGCTGGTATCGAGGCCTTTTTGCAGGAATTAGCCACCTCTAAACAAAGCGATCAGTCACCGCCCCCAGACTACTAGAAGACACTAGCTTAGCATACTTGGCCAATACCCCACGGGTATAGCGAGGTGCCGGGGGCTGCCATTTAGCCCGCCGCGCTGCCAGTTCTTCCTCACTGACATTCAGTTGCAGCAGCCGCTGATGGGCATCAATGGTGATCGAGTCTCCCTCCTCCACAAGGGCGATCGTCCCACCCACTGCCGCCTCCGGAGCCACGTGACCCACAACCATGCCATAGGTTCCACCAGAGAAGCGACCATCGGTAATGAGGCCGACACTATCCCCTAAACCGGCACCAATAATGGCAGAGGTGGGAGCCAGCATTTCTCGCATCCCCGGACCACCCACAGGGCCTTCATAGCGAATGACAATGACATCGCCGGGGTTGATCTTGCCGGCAAGAATGGCATCAAGACAGGCTTCCTCGGAGTCAAAGACGCGGGCCGGCCCAGTAATTTGGGGATTTTTCACGCCGGAGATTTTGGCCACAGCCCCCTCACTGGCTAAATTACCCTTGAGAATGGTCAGGTGGCCAGTGGCGTAGAGAGGCTTGTCAAACGGACGAATCACCTCTTGGTTGGGGTCGGGGGTATTGGGCACATCCCGCAGCCGCTCGGCAATGGTTTCCCCCGTAATCGTGAGGCAATCCCCGTGGAGCAAGCCAGCATTGAGGAGCATTTTCATTACTTGGGGAATGCCCCCTGCCCGATGTAGATCCGCAGTCACGTATTTACCCGAGGGCTTGAGATCGCAGAGAACGGGCACCCGCTGGCGAATGGTTTCAAAGTCATCAATGGTGAGGGGAACCTCGGCACTGTGGGCGATCGCCAGAAAGTGCAGCACGGCATTTGTCGAGCCACCGATCGCCATAATCACACTGAGGGCATTTTCAATGGATTTGCGGGTGATAATATCGCGGGGTCGAATATTCTTACGAATCGCCTCCACCAGCACCTTGCCCGCTAACTCTGTATTGTCGGCTTTTTCAGCATCCTCCGCTGTCATTGTTGAGGAGTACATCAGGCTCATGCCCATGGCTTCAAAGGCTGAGGACATTGTGTTGGCCGTGAACATCCCGCCGCAGGAACCCGCCCCCGGACAGGCATGGTGTTCAATCGCATGGAGCGTCGCCTCATCCATTTTGCCGGCACTAAACTGACCCACGGCTTCAAAGGCGCTAACAACCGTCAGGTCTTGACCCTGCCAATGACCGGGCTTAATCGTGCCCCCATAGACAAAAATGGCGGGAATGTTCATCCGTGCCATGGCAATCATCGCGCCGGGCATATTTTTGTCGCAGCCACCGATCGCCAGCACCCCATCCATACTTTGGGCATTACAGGCGGTTTCAATTGAATCAGCAATCACATCCCGCGAGACCAAGGAGTATTTCATCCCCTCCGTGCCCATGGAAATACCATCGCTGACCGTAATTGTGCCAAACAACTGCGGCATCCCCCCCGCTGCGCGAATGCCTGCTTCGGCGCGACTGGCAAGGGCGGCAATCCCCATATTGCAAGGGGTAATCGTACTGTGGGCACTGGCCACCCCAACAATCGGCTTGTTGAAATCGTCATCGCCAAAGCCCACGGCTCGCAGCATGGCTCGGTTGGGGGTGCGTTGAACGCCTTCTGTAATGATGCGACTGCGCCAGTTTTCTGCCATAGTGTTCTCGCGATCGGCCTAAACGTCAATAAAGCATCCTTCTATTTTCCCTCACCCGTGGGCGATCGCTCTAGCGGCCAAGCCAAATAAAAGCCTAAAGCCGCAAACAACCCTAGGCCAGACAAATATTTCACACTGTTGGGAATCAGGGGATTGGGCGACCAGAAGCCCTCGATAATGCCCGCAATCACCAAGAGGGGAACAATGCCAAACATCAGTTGTGCTGCCAAAGCGCCATTGCGTTTGAGTGCGCTCAGGCGACGGTAACGCCCCGGCAAGAGAATCGCTTGCCCCAACAACAGACCCGCAGCGCCGGCTAGAAAAATTGCAGGCAGCTCCAAAGCACCATGGGAACTGACAAACGCCCAAAAGGGATACCCTAGGTTGTTTTGCGCCACCAAGGCAGCGATCGCCCCGATATGCAGACCGTTATTCCAGAGGATATAGAGGGTTCCTAGTCCCCCTAGGATGCCGCCCGCTAGCATTGTAAAAGCCACACTCAGGTTATTGGTCATAATGGCACTGGAGGCTAGGGGTTCAACCCCCACGATCGATCCCATCCAGAGCTTGCCCTCCTCTTCCACGAGGGACAGAATGTCTGAGGGCACCACCAGCTCCAAAAATTGGCGATCGCTCCACGCATACCACCAAGAGATCGCCGCCGCCACCAGAAATACCCCCAAGGCAAAGGCCGTATAGACCCATGTTTGCTGGACAACCGCTGGGAAGCCCCGCTGGAAAAACCACCAAACTTGGCGCCAATCTTGGGAGCGCTCACCCTGATAGACTTGGCTATAACTCCGCAAGGTGAGACCCTGCAAATAGTTGACGATGCTACTGCCCAAGCGGCGAGTTTTTGCCCGCGCTAAATCCGCACTAACCAAGCGGTACAACTGACTGAGGCGGCAAATCTCCGTTGCCGATAGCGCTTGAATCCCCTCTGTCTCAGCACGGTTGAGGAGGTGTTCTAGCTCTAGCCACTGCGGCTCTTGGCGGATCAGCCAGCGTTCAACATTCATGACTATCCGATTCCTCTTGAATTGCCCCCAAAAAAGACTCTAGGCGTTTGCGGGGAATGTAGGGCCAGCCGCCATTGGTTTCAATATCCCGCAGTAGTTTATAGAGCGCTTGGCGGTTGGTGGGCAAGGCCGCTTGAAACTGATTGTTACAAATTTCACGATGCAATTGCTCTAAAAGCCGCAGCAATGCCAACAGGTCATGGACATTTCCATTGGCTCGCTCAGCCGCGATACGGATCCGTTCAGCAAGGGCGTTGAGGTCGGTTGTACTTAAAGAGGATGGTGAGGAAATCATTTTTTCTATTTTTTCTATAAAGCTTTTTGAACTAAGAATAACGATGTTCTAGCACAATTGCTACGATCGTATTACCAAAGAAAGAGGTTTCTGACCATGTTTCGGACACCTGTTGCCCTTGTGGGGGCAGCAACGTTGAGCCTCAGTCTGGCGATCGCCCCGCCTGCTTTCGCAGAAATGGAAGTGGAAGTGGCTCGCGACAGTAGAGGCCGTGTTTACACTGTGGATATGGATTCCCGTCGCTTTTATAGAAATAGGAATGGCATTATCCAAGTGGATTTTAGCCTCTCGACCCTTGGCGACGATTACTGGCATCGGGCAACCGCCTCCTGTAATCCCTATGACATTAAAAGTGAGTATTACGGTTGGGAGTGGACGGGAACCAAAAGCTATCCCCCCGGCACGATAGCGGGTGATATTGCCCGTGCGGTCTGTCGTCGTTAACCTGCTGCTGCACCAATACCCCGTGCAAGGTCAGCGGGAGCAAAAACCCCTAGCTCTGTGATAATGCCGCTAATTAAATGGGCAGGGGTGACATCAAAGGCAGGGTTGTAAAAATCTACCCCAGCGGGTGTAATGCGGCTAAACCCCACCTGATAAATTTCTTGAGGGTGTCGCTCCTCAATGGGAATTTCCGCCCCAGTGGCAATTTTGGTGTCAATTGTAGAAAGGGGGGCGGCGACAAAGAAGGGAATGTTGTGGGCTTTGGCGGCAAGAGCCACACTATAGGTACCAATTTTGTTGGCGGTATCTCCATTCAGGGCAATGCGATCGGCACCCACCACCACCGCATCAATCATCCCCCGCTGCATACAGTGCGCCGCCATCGTATCCGCCAGCAGGGTGACAGGAATGCCCTCTTGCACACATTCCCAAGCGGTTAATTTCGCTCCCTGAAGACGAGGACGAGTTTCATCGGCATAGACTCGCTCCAAGCGACCCGCCGCCCAAGCCGCACGCACCACCCCTAACGCTGTTCCATAGCCTGCTGTCGCTAGGGCACCGGCATTGCAGTGGGTAAGCAAGCGCAACTTCTCGGGTGTTTTCGGCAGGACACTCAGGCCGTTTTCACCAATGGCTTGACAGGTTTGCACATCTTCACGGGCAATGGTTTGGGCGGTTTCAAGAAGGTGCTGCTGGAGTTCCTCAAGGCTGGCTGTGGCTTGCTGGGCTGCCCCAAGCATGCGATCGATGGCCCAAAATAAATTCACTGCCGTGGGGCGGGTTTGCCGCAATTCGGAAGCGACATTCTCTAGGTGAGCCAAGAAGCCCTCGCGATCGCTCCCTGTGTATTCCCGTGCCCCTAAGACCATACCAAAAGCTGCTGCCACACCAATCGCTGGCGCACCCCGTACAATCATCGTCCGAATGGCGGTGGCCATCTCCGCTGCGGTGGTGATGTCCTTGAGTTCATACTGTTCTGGCAAGCGGGTTTGGTCAATTAACTGCACGCGATCGCCCGCCCACACCACAGGAAAGATGGTTCCGACATTTGCTGTGACAGCCACAACAGCCTCCGTGCTCACTAAAATTGAATACAAATCATAACCCAAGGGAGAGCCTATTCAGGCTAGAATTTAGCCCCCTAGGCAAAGGTCAGTTCACCATTCACCTCGAGACGGGTAAATTGGTTGGGAATCAGAAACTGCTCCCCCAAGGCTTCCGCCACACTGGGAGTAATCCAGCCCAGTTGCTTCAACAGTTGAATGGCAACGGCATACTTAGCACGCTTCGCACCATCACTCACCTTAATCGCCAATCCCATCCCTTCGCCCACACGACCCACACACTGAATCCCCTCAGCTCCGGACTTACTGAGGATTTCCCCCTCCGTGAGGCGCATCAGCTCGCTATCAAAGGCACCGGGACCGGCAACAAAATCAGGGTGGTGGGTCATGGCACGAACGACGCGCTCCATTGCCCAGTCATTGCCCGAGGCCAGTTGGCCGTAAAGGGTAGCCATCTGCACCAGTTGCATCAAATACGTGGGCGCCCCACAGTCGTCGTGGGCACAGATAAATTCTGCGGCGGGCATCTTCAGTAGTTCCGCCACCTTGGAGAGGATCAGAGCCTGAACGGGGTGATTTTTGTGCAGATAACTTGCCAATGGCCAATTACGCTGTTGACAAACCGCTAGCATCCCCGCATGTTTACCCGAACAGTTGTGCTGCAGTGCCCCTTGGCGGCCGGGGGGAACGGGACATTGCAAGGCGGTGGGATCCACATCGGCACGCCAGAGGATGTTAAAGACTTGGCGCACTTGCTCAATACGACCTTGGTGAGAGCTACAGATAATCGCGAGGTCGCGATCGCTCAAGTCAAACCGCTCCATCGTTCCCGTGGTGGTCACTGCCAAGGCTTGAAAGGGCTTGAGGGCAGAGCGGATAAAAGCAGCGGTTTCAGCGTTTCCTGCAAGGGCAAGAATTCGCCCCCGGGCGTCACAGACCACGGCATGGGCATGGTGGCGCGACTCAACAATCCCTTCCCGCAGTAAGCAAACATCGAGGAGAGGGGCTTGGGTGCGTTTGGACATAGGTTCGGTCATGCAGGTCAATGAGCAACAATATCAGCAGCAGCTACAGGAGTGCCCAAGCAAGGGTCAGTCCCAAAGAAAAGATCACGAGCGCCAAAAGGGTTACCTGTAACCGTTGTAAAATCGGGCGCAACTCGTAGGTATAGATCAGGCGATCTTGAGCCAATTCAGCTTCGGGTTTTTGCCACTCCTGACCGTCGTACCAGCCTGTTTCCTCATAAATGACGGTGGGACGGTGCAGGCGATCGCCCACGTAGGCCCAACCGAGTACAAGGCGCAAAAGAATCAGCAACAGCAGGAAGTTTGCTCCTAGCGCCCCAGCGAAGAAAACATGTAGGGGTGCCTCTTTCAGAGAAAAGCTGGCGATCGCCACCGGACCACTAATGAGCCAAGCCATCCCCCACAGCAGTAGCAAACGCCGTTGAAAGCGTGGCCGCGGCCAACTCGACCATTCAAAAAACCAAGAGGCTTTGAGGTCACGATATTCGTTGATCGGTCGTTGATCTGCCGGGACAGGACAGAGAATCTGAGACACAGTGGCACAAGTTCAAGGACGCTGTTTCCAGCATACCAGTCTCGCTGAAATCGTGGATCGCCACACCATGCATGAAATCGGGCGATCGCCCCGTACACTAGAGGGTGTCACGCCTACCCCGCGTCTAGTGGGGGGAAAACTTTGTTGCTATATTGATTATTCCCTAGCTCCCTTGCGGCACCTTTGATGGAATGGCACCAGTCTGACGTTGCACAACTACGGGTTATTGACCAGTTGCTGGCCGGGCACAACCTGAGTCCAGCACAGTACGATATTACGCGCCGTGTGATTTATGCGACGGGGGATTTAGAATATCTGAATTTGATTGTCTATTCAGAGCAGGCCCTGCAATCCGGTGTGGCTGCCCTTGCCGCTCATACCCCGATTGTGGTGGATGTGACGATGGTGCAGGTGGGGGTGCTCTCCTACACCCAAAACACCTTTGGCAATCCCATTTACTGTGGGGCAGAAACCTTCACCCGTCCGCAGCAGGAAAAGTCCCGCATTGCTTTTGGCATAGAAACCTTGGCACGACGCCATCCCACGGCTATTTTTGTCCTCAGTAGTGATCATTCAGCCCTAGAACCTCTCCTGACTTTAGTGGAGGCTCAGGAAATTCGCCCTGCCTTAATTATTGACGCTGCCCCCAATTTTCTCCCCCCCATTTTGGATCGCCTGCAAAAGTCTTGGGTGCCCCACATCTCCATTAAGGGTTGCAAGGGGGGCGTGAGCGTTGCCACAGCAATTATGAACGGTTTACTCAAGTTGGCTTGGACGGCCTATGGTGACCCCCTTCCCTGAGACAAGTGAATGGCTCTGTATCGGCCAAATTGTCGGTGCCCACGGCCTGCGGGGGGAGGTGAAGGTCAAGCCCTTTAGTGATTTTCCCGAACGCTTTACCGTAGCGGGTTCTCGTTGGTTGCGATCGCCCCGGCAGCTCCAACCCTATGCGGTTACCCTTGTGCGCGGGCGATTTTTACCCCGTGTCGAACAGTTTGTGGTTACCTTTGCCGAAGTCAGCGATCGCACCGCAGCGGAGGCACTCAAGGGGGCAGAAATTTTAGTCCCCGCTAGCGATCGCCCACCCCTTGCTGCAAATGAATACCACCTCATGGACTTGATTGGACTCGCCGTGTATCACCACGGTGAGCGAGTTGGCGAAGTGGTGGGCTTGGTCAATGCCGGCAATGACCTACTAGAAGTGCAGTTACTCGACCCAGCGCAAGAAGCCCGCCGATCAGTGTATATTCCTTTTGTGCCAGCCATCGTGCCGCTGGTTGATCTAGCAGCCCGCAGAATTGAAATTGATCCCCCCTTGGGGCTGTTGCCCTGATCAATCCCTACCAAAATCGTTAATAATAGGGATACTTCTATTTTTTAGCCCCGACTCTTGAGATTGTTGTTGAGTGAGTTGCCCCAACCCATCCCTTAAAACCCATTAATTCCACCTTGACGGTAGCCTTTACTTGAGCGATCGCGATCGCCCTACCGTTTGCCCCTTTGTAGAGATTTCAGAGCCTTTGAGAGACAGCATGAGCATTGGTAAAGTTCGCATTTATGACCTATCAAAAGAACTCAACCTAGATAATCGAGATTTATTGGCGATCTGTGAACAGTTGGGAATTGCCTATAAAAGTCACAGCAGCACAATTTCCGATGCCGATGCCGATCGCATTCGCGAAGCTGCCAAAACCTATCAACCCCATAGTGCCTCTCCCCGTAAAGTTTCAAAAACACCTCCTCCTGTGAAGAAAGCCGCAGCCCCTCCAAAAACGCAGCAAATTGTTGCTGTCCACACTCAACCCCGCTCTGAGACACCAGAAGCGCCCAAGCCTCAATTACAACAACCTCCCGCTCGTCCCCAAGCACCGCAGCCCCCTGCGCGACCCACACCCCCTGCGCCGGTTGCCACCAAGCCAGTGGAACCTGTGGCGCCCAAACCCCCTACACCTCCCGCAAAACCCGAACCGACACCACCGCGTCCAGCGCCTACTTTAGTCCCCCCGCCCGCCCGCCCCACCAAGAAAGCGGAAAAAGTCGCTGCGGCTCCCCCGCCCCGCAAAGAGCTAAAGGAACCCCCCAAAAAAGAAAAGGTGGCGATCGCTCCTGCGAAACCCAGCAGTCAAGATCGCATTGAAATTGTCCAGCGGGCAGTTCCCCCGGCACCCGTCAAGCCCCCGGAAATGGCGCCCAAGCCAGCTTTACCAGAGCTACAACCGCCACCCAAACCCGTTGCGCCAGTCCTGCGGGCACCAAATCCACCCAAGCCCGTCACCGAAACCGTTGAGGTACTCGATGACAAGTCCGTTAGCAAAGTCATCAAAGACCGCCACCGTCACAAAGACTTTGATGATGAGGAGAACAAACGGAAATCCTCTCGCGTTGTCAAGTTGCGTGAAGAAGTCATTGACGAAGAGGAAGAACTAGAACTCACCAGCCGTTTGGTCGGGGTACACCAAGTAACCGTTGATGTCAGCCAATCGCTGCAACGGCCACCCAAGCCCAAGGCGCCTCGTCCTGCCCGCCCCGTTACACCAGCGGCGAAAACCGAAAAAAGCAGCGAGAAAAAACAACCCCGGCATCGCGATCGCCGTCACGAAGAGCCAGCCGAAGCACCACCGCCCGATCACATTACGATTGAAGGCCCGATGTCAGTGCAGGAGTTGGCCAGTTTAGTGCGTCGCCCCGAAGCGGAAATCATTAAAATTCTCTTCTTTAAGGGAATTGCCGCCACCATCAACCAAACCCTTGAGGTGGAAACAATTGAACTCGTGGCCAAGGAATTGGGGATTACGGTGGAAACGGCACAGCAGAAAGCCGAGGCCACAAAAGTCACCGAAATGCTGGAGTCGAGCGACCTCGATCACCTGCAACGGCGTCCACCCGTAGTCACGATTATGGGTCACGTGGATCATGGCAAAACCAGCCTTCTCGATGCCATTCGCAATGCCAAAGTGGCCCAAGGGGAAGCAGGCGGCATCACCCAACACATTGGCGCCTACCACGTGGATGTCGAACACAACGGCGAAAAACATCAGGTCGTCTTTCTCGATACCCCCGGTCACGAAGCCTTTACCGCCATGCGGGCACGGGGGGCACGGGTCACCGATATTGCTGTTCTCGTGGTTGCTGCCGATGATGGGGTGCAACCTCAAACCATTGAAGCCATTAGCCACGCCAAAGCAGCTAAAGTGCCGATCATTGTCGCCATTAACAAAATTGACAAAGAGTCTGCCCAACCGGAGCGGGTCAAGCAGGAACTCACCGAATACGGCTTGGTGCCCGAAGAGTGGGGGGGCGACACGATTATGGTTCCCGTCAGTGCCCTGCAACAGCAAAATCTCGATACGCTCCTAGAAATGATCCTGCTGGTGGCTGAGGTGGAGGATCTCTACGCCAATCCCGATCGCCCTGCCAAAGGCACCGTCATTGAAGCCCACTTGGATCGGGCACGGGGACCTGTGGCCACATTGCTGGTACAAAACGGTACTCTGCGGGTCGGCGATATTCTGGTGGCAGGTGCCTGTTTTGGTCGGGTTCGCGCCATGATTGACGATCGCGGGCAGCGTGTCGAGGCAGCAACCCCCTCCTTTGCTGTCGAAGTCTTGGGTCTGGCGGATGTCCCTGCTGCCGGGGATGAATTTGAAGTCCTCAGCGATGAAAAAGCCGCCCGTGCCCTTGTGGAGGAGCGAGCCGCCGCTCAACGCCAATCCCGCCTTGCCCAAGCCGCAGCCGCCCGGCGGGTCTCCCTTACCTCGTTGTCCAGTCAAGCCCGCGAAGGGGAACTCAAGGAACTCAATCTCATTCTCAAAGCCGACGTTCAAGGTTCCGTCGAGGCGATTTTGGCGGCGCTCAACCAACTGCCCCAAGATCAAGTACAGTTGCGAGTCTTGTTGGCTGCCCCCGGCGAAATTACTGAAACCGATGTTGACCTTGCCGCCGCCAGTAGTGCCGTCATCATTGGCTTTAATACGACCCTTGCCTCAGGGGCACGCCAAGCGGCTGAGCAGCACAATGTTGATGTCCGCGAATACAACATCATCTATAAGCTCCTCGATGATATTCAAGGGGCAATGGAGGGGATGCTGGAACCCGAACTGGTCGAGGAAGAACTGGGTCAAGCCGAAGTGCGAGCTATCTTCCCCCTCAGCAAAGGAGCTGTGGCCGGTTGTTATGTCCTCAATGGCAAGCTCGTGCGCAACTGCAAAGTACGGGTGCTGCGCCAGCAAAGCGTCATTCACACAGGCATCTTGAGTTCGCTAAAACGCATGAAGGACGATGTCCGCGAAGTTGCGGCGGGCTACGAATGTGGTGTGCGCTTGGATGATTTTCAACAATGGCAGGAAGGAGATATTATTTACGCCTTCCAAACAGTAACAAAACGTCGTAGTCTTGGCAGCGGTAGCGATAGAAACTAAACTGAGTCAAAGTTGATCAATTGATAACTCTAAATTCAAGATCAACCTGATGTGAGGAGAGCGCTATGGGACTGCACCGTCGTACGTTTTTGCGCCGTGTGGCACAGGGGATGGGGGCAATCGCGATCGCCACAGGGAGTAAAACCCTACTCACGGCCTGTGCCGGCAATGTCGATTCGACCTCTGGAACGTCAACTACGGGCACTGTCTCCAGCAAAGGTCTCCTCAATCCCGGTACATTGGCTTGGGGGGCTGAGGCGATTAGTGGTGCTCCCTACGTTTTTTACGACCCAGTTGATCCCGGTAAGTTGATTGGCTTTGAGGTGGAAATTGCCGACGCAATCGCCCAACTAATGGGGGTCAATGCCGTATTCGTTGCCACTGCCTACGATCAACTGTCCGCTGCCCTTGCCGCCAATCGCTTTGACATGATTCTTAACGGTTGGGAGATCACCACCGATCGCGATCGCACCCAACTCTTTTCCCAGCCCTACTATCGCTATGGCCAACAGATCGTTGTCCGAGCCAATGACCCCCGTTTTGAGCAATACACTGCCACGAGTGAAGTCACACTGGCCAATCTGGCTGGCATGACTGTCGGCACTGGCATTGGCTACAAAGCCCAAGAAATTCTTGAAAGGGACAAAAACATTAAAACCCGTGCCTACGATGGCAACCTGCCCTTTGATGATCTCGCCCAAGGGCGGATTGATGCCGTGATGCTAGACTATCCGATTGTTGCCTACTATGTTCTTGGCGCCGGTCCGGGGGGCACAGTGAACAATAGCCTGCGTCCAATTGGTGTCCCGATCTTTTTGAATAACTATGTGATTGCCTTTAATAAGAACAACCCCAAAGGAGAAACCCTCAAAACAGAAGTTGATCAAGCCATCGACATCCTCAAGAAGGACGGCACATTACGCCGCATCTACGAAAAATGGAAAATGTGGAATGATCAACAGACCCAAATTGGGATTGTGTGACATCCTCCCGACGCTGACCCTACGGTTCTCAACCTCACTTCTCGCTTGTGGGGCGAGGGATGACTAAAATCGTGAGGATGGTATTAGGGAGCAGGGCAAGCAGGTTAATCCAGCGGCTCATACTTGGATCCTACTCCCTTGTATCCAGTATTAACCCAATTGATTGAGGGGAGGCTGGCCACGCATTTGCCGTAAGGCATTTAGACACAGGGGACAATCACAGCCAAATAGCGCGATCGCGGTATTACTTTCTTCCTCAGTAAACTCTAGTACAGGAGGGGGCAGCGAACCATTATCACGACTGGCTTGCAGTTTTGTTTCCTGAGCGCCTAGGCGAGTACAGACCAGTTGAAACTTCTGGTGGGGATTAGTGACACACTCACTGCTTTCTGGAGGTGGCACGGGAATGGGGGTACTGAGTTGGGCATGGGCAGGTGCAATCAATGCGACCAAGCTCAGGACGGATCCCAAAAAGGTAGGGCTGACTAAAAGAGCGAGACGCAAAGCTGACATAGGGTTTCCTCACAACTTGTTACTTGATTTTGGAAAAGGTCTGTATCGCTAGTCTAACGATGATTGCTTGATTTGGCACAGCCGCGCAATATTCTGAATGCGAAAGCTCATCTTGCTCTTAGGATTGAGATTGTCGTTGCTGGCAATTTGTCGTAGGGCAGGGGATGCGATCGCCCACAATCAGGGTACGCCACTGTTCTGGTTTTAGGCGGGTTTGTGCCACCCGTTGCAGATCTGCTGCCGTTGCGGCTTTAACGGCTCGCTGATAGCGGAAGATAAAATCCTTGGGCAAATCGTAGTATTCGTAGCGCAGGAGACGATTGAGAATTTGCAGGCGATCGCGAAAATTAAAGACAAAGGAGTTGAGAATACTGTCTTTGGCGTAGTTCAGTTCTGCGGCACTAACGGGTTCCTGTTGCAGTCGCTGGATTTCCTGCCGTAGGGCGCTGAGAAACTTGGCTGTGGTTTCTGTTTGCGTTTGGCCAACGCCATAAAACACCCCCGGATAGTCAAATTCGGGACTCCAAGCGGCATAAACACTATAGGCCAAGCCCTGGCGCGATCGCACTTCATTGAAAAGACGCCCACCAAAGCCATTGAGAACCCCATTGAGAACATAGAAGTTAAACACGTCCGGATCTTTGAGCGTCCCCCCCAATTGCCCCGTGTAGATATAGCTTTGGGAGAGATGGGGGCGATTAATCACCACCGTTGTTGGCGACGTATCAACTGTTACCCTAGGTAAGGGGGGCAAAGGAGGTAAATTCGGTGGATCTTGCCATGAGCCAAAAATTGCTTCAAGGCGATCGCCCATTTGCGAGGCATCAAAGTCGCCCACCAAGCCCAAAATACAGCGGGAGGGAGCGAGGTACCTGCGGTAAAACTGCTGCACATCCGCCGGTGTGATCTTGGCAAGGGTCTCTAACTCTTGGGTGCGGGCATAGGGACTCTCAGCACCGTAGATCAGCTTGTAAAATTCCCGTTCTGCTTGGGCATTGGGTTGATCATCGCGGCGTTGAATGATCCCTTGCCGCCGCCGAATCGCCAGTTCAAATCGCTCTGGTTCTACTGCTGGCGCTTGGAGCATCTCCGCCAGTTGGCTTAGAACCGCTTTACTGTGTTCCTTGAGGCTGTTGAAATTGATCCGTCCTAAACTTTTGCCGACACCCGATTCAATGGCTGCTGCTCGATCCTCAAGCCATTGGTCAATTTCAGCGGCACGATGAACTTGGGTGCCACCCGTGCGAATCAGGTCGCCACTGACTTCTGCCAAACCCACCTGAGCCGGCGGATCCCAACGACTACCTGCCCGAAAGATTAAGGTGCCTCGCACCAAGGGCCACTCGTGATCCTCTAGGAGATAGACCACCATCCCATTGGCCAACTGACGGCGTTCATAGGCCGGCACTTGAATTTCCGGTAAGGGGGGAAATGTCAGCTCAGTGTAGTGCTTGGGGGTCATGGCTGCTGCCAAAGGGGGTGGGATCAACCATAGCAGGAGAGCCACTACGAGTCCAAGGCAAAGCGATCGCCCCACTGGACGGCGTCTTTGGAGCCAGACAGCCATCGAGAGAAAAAGAATAAAAATAATCCGATAGGATGAAGCCAACATATAACTGTTTTCTAAATTATGGGATATGTGAGGGGGATATCATCCTCTCCCAGAGCAGTTTTCACAGTTTTAAGTGTGTTCCATCGATGTGAAAAAGACTGCCAGCCATGAAAATTACATTACACTGTTAAGAAATGCTTAACTTATTCCAAGTATTGTCAGGATAAAGACTGCACTGCAACCCAGTAAATTTTCTGTAAACAGAATAAAATCTCACGTCCTAGAATAGCAAGTGAGTCTCTTCATCAATACCGGCTTGATTGGGGAGTTTCTAGTGAAAACCGTTCCGTCATGAGAATTTGCCGAGGCGATTGATGTGAAGTCTGATCCGCCGAAGAAGTGGCGCCATCTTCTCGTTATTGAGGATCAAGAGGGTCGGCGTACCATTCCCTTGGAAGCCAGTACCTATACAATTGGGCGACATCCCAGTAATACGATTGTTCTTAAGTCGCCAATGGTTTCCCGTCAGCACGCTGTTTTGCTACGGGTTTTGGATCCCAGCAGTGGTAATTTTTTCTTTCGCCTCATTGATGGCGATCTACAAGGGAAGCGCAGTGTCAATGGTCTGACGGTCAATGGCAAGCCCTGTCAATCCCACATTCTCCAGCATAAGGATTTGATCGTCTTTGGGGGTGATGTGCGTGCCCGCTACCACGCGATCGCCAATATTTCTGACTCCGGGTTCAATCGCTACACCCGCGCCCTCGAAGCATCAAGTATCTCAGATCAAGACGTGGCCTCTTTGGGGGGTGCCTTCGTCAGCAGTGAAATGTCTGAGGTGACCGAAATCCAACTGCTGCGGTTGTCCTCTTTTCCAGAGTTAAGTCCCTATCCGATCATTGAACTGGCTCCCAATGGCCAAATTACCTATCTCAACCCAGCGGCCATTCAGGAATTTCCCGATCTTGGGGAACCAGATGTGCAGCATCCGCTGCTATCGCGCCTCAAAAGCTGGTCGTTGCAGGAAAAGCGATTTTCTGTTGAAGAAATCAACGTTGGCGATCGCACCTACGAAGTGACAATCCATCTGCTGCGGGAGAGCCAATTAATTCGCTGCTACATTACCGATATTACTGAACGCAAACGTTCTGAACTCGCCCTGCGCATTAGTGAAGAACGCTATGCTCTGGCAGCTGAGGGCGCCAATGATGGCCTTTGGGATTGGCAGATTAGCGATCGCTCGATGTATTATTCTCCCCGCTGGGAACTGCTGGTTGGCGAAACCCCCGGTACCCTACAACCCACCATCGAGGAATGGTGGCGGCGTGTCCACCCCGATGACCTAGAGCGGCTACGCCAGAGCATGAAGGAGCATCTTCTCAGTACCCGTCCCCATTTTGAGTGTGAGTTTCGGATTAAACACGCCGATGGCAGTTACCGTTGGATGCGATCGCGAGGCAAAGCCCTGCGCAATGAAGAGGGGCAGCCCTATCGCATGGCCGGTTCGATGACCGATGTCACAGAGTACCACTTGATTCAGGAGCAAATTCTCCACGATGCGCTGCACGATGCCATGACGGGGCTACCCAACCGGGTGCTCTTTATGGATCGGCTGACGCAGGCCATTACCCGCCGCGTGCGACGTCCCAACTCCCTCTTTGCGGTGCTGTTTTTAGATGTGGATCGCTTTAAGGTGATCAACGATAGCTTGGGGCACTTAGCTGGGGATCAACTCCTGATTGGCATTGGCCAGCGACTGACGGCCTGTACCCGCGCTGAGGACACGATCGCCCGCCTTGGGGGTGATGAATTTGCCATTCTCTTGGAGGAGTTAACGACTCCCGCCCAAGCGATCGAAGTGGCAGAACGAGTGCTAGTGGCTCTGAGCCGTCCCTTTCTCCTTGAGGGGCATGAAGTCTTTACCAGTGCCAGTATTGGCATTGCCTTCCCCAGCGAGGAAAGCAAAACGGCTGAGGACTTATTGCGAGATGCGGATACCGCCATGTACCGCGCGAAATCCTTGGGCAAAGCTCGCTATGAAGTCTTTAGCATGACGATGCGTGCCCAGAGCATTGCCCTGATGCAAATGGAAACTGATCTGCGACGGGCGGCAGAGCGCGATGAATTTTTGGTGTACTATCAACCGATTGTTGATCTATCAACGCTCAATATTGTCGGCTTTGAAACGCTGCTGCGCTGGCAACATCCCGAACGGGGAATCGTCTCCCCCGGTGAATTCATGACTGTCGCCGAAGAAACGGGTCTGATCCTACCCATTAGTTGGTGGGTGATGGCAGAAGCCTGTCGGCAAATGCAACGCTGGTCAAAGGTGTTTCCCCGCAGTCGCGGTTTAAGCATTAGTGTCAACCTCAGCGGTCGTCATTTCCAGCAAGCGGATCTGCTGCTCAACTTAAGATCAATTTTGTCAGAAACAGAATTTCCCGCTGAGCGACTGCGCCTTGAGGTGACCGAGGGCATCTTGATTGACAACAAGGAGGTAGCGATCGCCACCCTTGAGGAAATTCGCGCCATGGGCATTGGCGTGTATATGGACGACTTTGGTACAGGATATTCTTCCCTGAGTTATTTGCACCGTTTTCCCATTGACACACTAAAAATTGATCGCACGTTTATTTCCGCTCTCAACAATGAGGAATCTTCGGCGACAATTGTGCACACGATTCTCATGCTGGCGCATTCTTTGCGGTTGAAGGTGGTGGCGGAGGGTATTGAAACACGCGATCAGTATCGCGTTCTTCAGGCGCTTGGCTGCAACTATGGCCAAGGTTATTTCTTTGCCCGCCCCCTCTCAGCTCAACAGGTGGAACAGTTATTTGCCAGCCAATTGTTGCCGCACCTAGTACGCCCCACTGCCAAAAAGCACAATACGCACCGTCTCCACTAAAATTTCCAAATCCAGATTGAGCGACCAATTGTCAATGTAGTAAAGGTCAAGGCGTGCCGCTTCATCAAAATTGCCAATCTCAGAGCGGCCAGAAATTTGCCACAGCCCGGTAATCCCTGGCATCACCTGATGGCGAATATGGTGCCAAGAATGAAAACGGGCAACATCCCGCAGGGGTAGCGGACGCGGCCCCACTAAGCTCATGTCTCCCCAAAGGACATTAAACAGTTGCGGCAGTTCATCAATGCTGGTCTTGCGCAGGAAACTGCCGAGGCGCGTGCAGCGGGGGTCGTTTTTGACCTTGAAGAGAATGCCATCGGCGGATTCATTTTGTGTTTCCAACTGCGCTTGGAGTTGCGGGGCATCGGCTCGCATGGTGCGAAATTTCCACATCTGAAAGACTTGGCCGTGGAGTCCTACCCGCTCTTGGCGGAAAAAGACAGGCCCTGGGGAGGTGAGTTTGATGGCGATCGCCACCACGATAAAGAGGGGTGCCAGCACCACGATGCCAAAGAGTGCCAAAATCACGTCCAAATAGCGCTTCAGCCGATATTCCCAACCATTGAGATACGTCATATCTACCCGCAGGGTGGGCAAAGCCGCCACAATTTCCGGGGTGCCGCGGCGGTAGAGCATTTCCAAGCTGGAGGGGATCAACCGTAGGGCAATGCCATGTTGGCGTAGCTGCCAATAGAGGGCTGAAGCGAGATGGGCTGGGGGGAGGCCTTCTACAATCACCTCTTGGGCTTGACAGTTGAGAATCTCGGTCAGGGTTTCCGGTTCATTGGCCATGGTGGCGATCGCCCTGCCAACAATCTTATAGTTCGAGCGTTGCTCTAGTAGGCTGCTGAGATGCTCCTGTCGCTCCGGGGGCGCCACCAGAAAAGCGCGAATCGGTTGCCGTAGGGTGCAAATTTTAAACGCCAGACTCACGGCTAAGCGCAAGATCACGGCGAAAACCACACTGAGACCCCAAGCACTAAAAAACAGTGAGCGAGGCAAATCTACCTTGGGATCATAGAAGTAGGCGATCGCCAGTGCCAACAAATAGCCCAAGCTCAGTACCTTAGCAAGGCGCAGATAATTTTTCCAATGGCCGCGCGGGTGATACAGCCCACTCACAGCAATCAAAAACAATAGACCAGTGGCAAAGAGCCAAAAGACACTGGGCAATCCCAGCCAGTACCACGCTGCTAAATCAGGGGGCAACGGCGCATAGAAGCGATTGAGTTGTAAGCCCAACTTCCAAGCCAACACCAACCCCACGAGGTCACTGGTCAATAGCAGCAGGGCAAAGGCTGTTTCTGAGCGCAACCACATCCGACGGCAGCGGGGTGCCCGAATATCGCGGGGAGACGTGTGAGACCGCATCATGGAGCAACACAACAACAATGGCTAGGGTTTAGTATTCCGCAGAACCCCAAGGGGCGATCGCGGTGCAATATCTCTTTGCAGACCCCCATAAATCCTTGACAATAAGAGACAAACAGTCCATTTACCCAACCTCCATGTCCAGCGATTTAATTTATCCTTCCACTCTCTTACTCACGAGTCTCTTGGCCGTCGGATTTGTGTTTTTTATTCGTGCTTCCACCAAAGAACGCATTGAAACCAAAGAATGGCTCATTGCCCAGCCCATTGCTGAACTTGCTCCCCGCCTCAAGCAGTATTTCCAGCAGCGGGGCTACCGCCTGCATACCGTCAGTGCTGATGGCAGTGAAGTGACGTTTCAGGGAAATGTTGCCGCTAGTCCCTTTTTGGCCGCATTGCTTTTTGGCCTTGCCGTCTCCGGTGCCACAGCGATCGCCCTTGTGTTGACCGTTCTCTTTCCCGATCGCGGCATTCTGGCCTTTGGTCTGATTGGCCTGACGCCCATTGCCCCGTGGTTCTATTGGCGAGGTGCCCAACGGCTCGAAACCGTCAAACTCTCTTTGCAACCCCATGCGATCGGTACCCAAGTCACCCTAGAGGGACACCGCGATGAACTAATGACTTTCGAGGACACGGTGTTGGGAGCTTTGTAGGCTGCCTTCTTGGCTGAGGTGCATAACGGAAAAAACATCACAGGATAATCTTTTGACGACCTGTGAGGGACTTCGCGATGACCTACTCGCAAACCACCACCACCACTGATGAGCGTACCTTTGGTCAACTCCTGCTTGAACTCGACATCCACCTCAGTCCCGAAGAAGTGGATCGTTTAGAGAAAAACTTTCGGGTGTATCTCGCCTGTGAAGGCTACCCCCTCACTAAAGTTCCCCACTGCGCTGTCGAGCGTCAGGTAGATAGTCATGGTCGCTTGATGGCTGAAACGGTCAAGCCCAGTTCCCTAGAGACCAACGCCGCCTTTGAGCGGGCTTGTCAATGTGCTCAGATGTCCCTGAGTCACCTCAGTGCGATGACCGAACGCTTCCTAGGGGATCTCCAAGACTTGGCCACAAGCCACGGTTACCCCAAACGGTTGGGAACTGACCTTGCGCGGGGAATTCTCGCCAACTATTGGCAACAGTGGGGTCGGGAGCGATTTTACCAATGGGTGATTTGGTTGGTGGAAAATTACACCAATGAATCCACGGAAGAAATTCGTGAATTGAGCGAACTCTATGAAACAGCGTTAGAAATTTATGATCAACTGTTTCGGGATTATTGCGGCTTTTCACCGCGTCTAGGGGCGAAATAATGCCCAACTTCGGTGGGGGACTTTGCTAGAATCAGTCAACAGATAGTTTTTCTGTGGTCAGCGGTAGGCTATCGCTCCTAGGTATCTTGCGAGGTCGGGTTTCTATGCACTTAAGTGAACTCACCCATCCCAACCAGTTGCATGGGTTGTCCATTGCCCAATTGAGTCAAATTGCCGCCCAAATCCGCGACAAACATTTGGAAACGGTGGCGGCCACGGGAGGACACCTTGGACCGGGCTTGGGGGTTGTCGAACTCACCCTCGCACTCTACCAAACCCTTGACTTAGATAAAGATCGCGTGATTTGGGATGTGGGGCACCAAGCCTACCCCCACAAAATGTTGACGGGTCGCTACAACAACTTCCATACCCTGCGGCAAAAGGGAGGAATTGCTGGCTATCTCAACCTCCGCGAAAGCCCCTTTGATCACTTTGGTGCCGGTCATGCCTCCACCAGTATTTCCGCGGCCTTAGGGATGGCGATCGCCCGCGATCTCAAGGGAGAGAAGTTCAAAGTCGTGGCCATTATTGGTGATGGTGCTTTAACTGGGGGGATGGCGCTAGAAGCGATTAACCACGCCGGCCACTTGCCCCACACCAACCTGATGGTGGTGCTGAACGACAATGAGATGTCCATTTCCCCCAATGTGGGCGCGATTCCCCGCTATCTGAATAAAATCCGCCTCTCGCCGCAGGTGCAATTTATTACTGATAACCTCGAAGAGCAGTTCAAACATATCCCCTTCTTTGGTGAAAACCTAACCCCGGAGATGCAGCGCATCAAGGAGGGCATGAAACGCCTTGCGGTTCCTAAGGTGGGCGCCGTCTTTGAGGAACTGGGCTTTACTTACGTTGGTCCGGTGGATGGCCACAATTTGGAAGAACTCATTACCACATTCCAACATGCCCATACGATTTCCGGTCCTGTCTTGGTTCACGTGGCAACGGTTAAGGGCAAAGGCTACGCGATCGCCGAGAAAGACCAAGTGGGCTACCATGCACAAAACCCCTTTGATCTCGTCACTGGTAAGGCCAAACCCTCCAGCAAACCCAAGCCCCCCAGCTACTCCAAAGTCTTTGGCGAAACCCTGACTAAACTCGCAGAAAACGATCCGCGCATTGTTGGCATTACAGCGGCGATGGCCACGGGTACAGGGCTAGATATCCTCCAAAAACGGGTGCCCAACCAATACATTGATGTCGGCATTGCCGAGCAGCACGCCGTAACAATGGCCGCCGGCATGGCCACCCAAGGAATGCGCCCCGTAGCGGCGATTTACTCCACCTTCTTGCAGCGCGCCTACGACCAAATTGTTCACGATGTCTGCATCCAAAAGCTACCCGTCTTCTTCTGCATGGATCGGGCGGGGATTGTCGGTGCTGATGGCCCGACCCACCAAGGGATGTACGACATTGCCTATTTGCGCTGCCTACCCAATATGGTGCTGATGGCACCCAAGGATGAGGCGGAATTGCAACGTATGATTGTAACGGGCATCAACTACACCGATGGCCCGATCGCCCTACGCTATCCCCGGGGCAATGGCTATGGTGTCGCCCTCATGGAGGAAGGCTGGGAACCCCTCGAAATCGGCAAAGGGGAACTCCTGCGCCCCGGTGAAGAGATTCTCTTGGTGGCCTACGGCTCAATGGTCTATCCGGCGATGCAAGTGGCAGAAATCCTCAAGGAACACGGCATGAGTGCCGCAGTGATCAATGCCCGCTTTGCCAAACCGCTAGATACTGAGTTGATTCTGCCTTTGGCGAAACAAATTGGCCGCGTGGTCACCTTAGAAGAAGGCTGCCTGATGGGGGGCTTTGGCTCGGCGGTACTCGAGGTACTCCAAGAGGCGGATATTTTGGTGCCGGTGTTACGTTTAGGAGTACCGGATATCTTGGTTGAGCACGCTAGTCCCGAAGAATCAAAGGCTGACTTAGGACTCACACCCCCACAAATGGCTAAAACGATCATGGAAAAGTTTGGGGTGGCTCAACCAAGGGTGGTCACTGCCTCCTAGGGAGGGGCGAGGACAATCGCGGCATTTTGCCCCCCAAAGCCGTAACTACAGCAGAGAATGTGCTCTAGAGGGGCAGAACGCGTCTGTTGGACAATGTCCAAGTCAAAGTCGGGAGTCTCACAGCCAACACAGGGAGGAATCTGCTGCTCCCGTAAGGATAAGCAAGAGAGGGCGATCGCGATCGCGCCAGCAGCACCTAGGGTATGCCCAAGGGCCCCTTTGTGACTGGTGACCGCAACCCCTTGACCAAAAAGGGTTTGCATCCAAGTGGCTTCGGCGGCATCGTTACGCTGTGTGCCCGTACCGTGACTATGGATACAGTCGATCTGTGGCGGTGTTAGCCCCGCCTGAGCCAAGGCCTTTTGAATGGCTAGGAGAGCACCGGTTTGGTGGACACTGGGGGCAGCCATATGCTCGGCATCAGCACTGAGACCCACTCCAGCAATTCGGGCATAGGGGTCAATGCCTCGCGATCGCGCCCGTGCCTCAGATTCTAGGACGACAATAGCACCGCCGGCCGCTAAGCCAAATCCCTGCCGCTGGCGATCGAAGGGGGCCGCACGCTCCTGAGCCAATACCCCCAACTGCCGAAATCCCGCCAAGGTCAAGGGGGAGACGGCGGACTCGACCCCTCCCGCCAACACCAGATCACACTGGTTCTGCTCAATGAGTAATGCCCCTTGGGCGATCGCCCACATTCCCGTGGCACAGGCGGCTGTGGGGTTGAGCACTATCCCCTGAATGCCTGCAATTTGTGCTACCTGCTGCGAGACAGTTGCTGGCAAGGTTTGTAACCATGTTTCTCGCGATAGAGAAGGCTGCCGTAACCACGTTTCCCACTGTGCTTGAAAGCCCCGACTGGAGCCAACCACCACTCCAGCATCGCCTAGGGGAACCGTTAATTTTGCGTCGTTGAGCGCTTGAGTTGTCGTCGCAGCAATAATTTTCTCAATCGGTAAGGTCGTTGCACCCACCAGTCCTTTAGGCGTGGCGATGAGTGCCGTTTTTCCTTGACAGTAGCGCCGCCATGTGGCGATCGCGCTCTCCCCCAGAGCTGTCCACAGACCAATACCGGTAATAACAACATTCACTGCACGATTTTATTCAAGATTTGTTCAGGATATGATCGACATCATCAAGCGTGACGTGAGGACAGCAGGCTTGGAAGCGGCAATGGAGTATTGTGTGGTGATGGTTACCACGGCCACAGAAGCTGAGGCACTCTCCTTGGCCGATCAACTCGTGGCTGAGCACCTCGCTGCCTGTGTGCAAATTCTGCCTATTCAATCAATATACCGCTGGCAAGAAACCGTACATCGCGATCCAGAATGGCAATTGCTCATTAAAACTCGCATCACTTTATTTGAGCAGGTGCGCGATCGCCTGCTGGCATTACACAGTTATGAAGTTCCAGAAATCATTGCCCTGCCAATTATTGCCGGTTCTCCTGCTTACTTGAGTTGGGTCAAAGAACAAACTCAAAAAATCTCTAGAGGTTAAGAATGCCTGAACCCAAAATCAAAAGCTTATATTACATTACCCATGTGAACAACCTCTCCTCTATATTCCAACACGGAATTCTTGCACATGAGCAAGTCGTAGAACGCGGTCTTTCCCCGACACCTATCTATAACGCAGACATCGTTGCGCATCGGCAACACCGCCTCGCACCAAATGGTCAGAGTCTATGGCAATATGCCAACCTCTATTTTCAACCCCGAAATCCCATGCTTTATAAAGTATTAAGTGAAATCAATAAAAACAATGTTGTCATTTTAGGAATTAAACCCCGTATCCTAGATATCAAAGGAACCTTCATTGCTTTAGGGAATGCAGCCCACTTCGTTACTGAAATCCGCGATGCTAAAACTGGACTACAAATCATCCATCGCGATTATTGGAGCATTCTCAATAATGACTGGTGGAAAACTGAAGATGGTACAAAGCGAAAAATTATGGCGGAATGCTTGGTTCCAAAAGTGGTTCCCCCCACTGAGATTCATTCTGTTTATGTTGCAAGTCAGGAGATGGCAGAGCGCCTTCGACAACAGTTCAGTTCTGTTGAAGTCGTAGTTGAACCCCACATGTTTTTCCAACCCCGACGACGTGCTGCAATTACGACTCATCTATCTTGGGTGGATGGAGATATGTTCTTCTCCCAAATGCAAACCCTAACAATCAGTGTCAATACCGTCGGTGTAATGGGTAAGGGATTAGCCTCACGGGCAAAATATCAATTTCCGGATATGTACGTCGTCTATCAAGATGTCTGCAAGAAAAAGCAACTTACAATGGGGAAACCATATTTGTATAAACGTGAAGCTTCTCTAGACAGCGATCTAGCGGATGAACCTTTGAGCTTACCCAACTTGAATGCCAATAAATGGTTTTTACTCTTTCCGACTAAAACTCACTGGAAACGATCGTCTGACATTACAGGAATTGAGCGAGGTTTGCAATGGTTAGTGGATAGCTATCAAGCAGAAGGCATTCAATCTCTTGCTGTTCCCGCCCTTGGCTGTGGCTTGGGGGGTCTAGACTGGAGGGAAATAGGACCACTGATGTGTCGTTATCTTTCACAAATGCAGATTCAAGTGGCTATTTACTTGCCCTAGGAACAAGAGGTACCAGCAGAGTTTTTAACTAGGGATTTTTTACTAGCCGCCTAAGGTGGCCGTTTTTTCCCCAACTGCCTAGCACGGTCTAGACATGTCCCCATCGCAAACTTAAGATAGAAAAATGGTTTCCCTTGCCCGCAAAAATCTCTTAGAAGACTTTAGTCGCTTTCTCGTGGCTCAACTAGGCATCACGTTTGCCGTCAGTCTCGTCACCATTCAAACGGGACTCCTTGAGGGATTTGGGCGATCGGCCACTCTCTTGGTGAACAAAAGCCAAGCGGATTTCTGGATTGCCTCCAGTGAGTTGCGCTATTTTGGCTTAACGTTGCCTATTGAGTATCAAGTTGTCCTCGATGCCCAGGCAGTTGCAGGGGTTGTAGCCGCAGAACCTCTGTTGATCCAGTCAGCGATGTGGCGCCGTTCAGAGACAGAGGCGATCGATCCAGTGCAGGTGGTGGGTATTGAACCAACAGGCACCTTGCTGCCCTTGACGACAGTTGCTGGTGCAACCCTGACGGAGCTAGAGGAACCCTACAGTGTCATCGTGGATCGCATTGACCTCAATGCCCTTTCCCTTACGGCTCTAGGGGAGCAAGGTCGCGTGAATAACTACCCAGCGACGGTCACTGGCTGGACGCGCGGTGTCAAATCCATTGTCTCTAGCCCCTATGTCTTTACCTCGTTAGAAACGGCGAACCTTTACTTGAACTTCCCGCGGTTTGATACCAGTGAGCCGGTTCCCGAATTTCTGCCGTTGGTGTCCCCCAGTACCCGCATCACCTATGTTATGGTAAAAGCCAACCCGGCAGAGGATCTAGCAAAAGTGCAGGAGCGCTTGCGGGCAGCCTTTCCCAACTATCAAGTGCTCAGTCGTGCCGCCCTGAGTGAAATGACGCGGCGCTATTGGTTGGCCAGTACCAGTGTGGGGTTCATTTTGGGGCTAGGAGCAGGGGTGGGCATCGTTGTAGGGATAGTGATTGTCAGTCAGATTCTCTATTCCTCGGTGAGCGATCGCCTACAGGAGTATGGCACCCTCAAAGCAATGGGGGCTTCTGACGGGTACTTGTATCGCATTATTATTGAGCAAGCCCTGTGGATGGCCGTACTGGGTTATCTGCCCGGTTTAGGCCTGTGCTGGGGACTGGGGATGTGGACCATGCAAGCCCGTGCCATCCAAATTATCATTACTCCCCAACTTGCCCTCGCCGTTTTTAGTGCCACCGTCGCCATGTGTGTCAGTGCTTCCCTATTGGCGATTCAAAAAGTGATGCACCTTGATCCCGCCCAAGTTTTTCGAGCTTGAATCATGCCCCGCCCTACCCTCCCTTGGTCAACCTGTCCGCCTCAAGGAGAACCTGTCCTCAGTGGTTGGGAACAGGCGTTGAGTGAAGTGCCCCGTTGCCCCCCCTTGCCCCCCCAAATGCTCCCCTCTATTCGCGCGGCCTTTGCCTGTGCCCTCCATATGCACCAGCCGACCATTCCAGCGGGGGAGGGCGGCAGCCTCATCAGTCACTTGCAGTATATGCTGATGCATCCCCACGAGGGGGACAATCACAACGCAACCCAATTTCTCTGGTGTTATCGACGCATGGGGGACTGGATTCCCCAGTTGGTGGCTGAGGGCTGTCAACCGCGGATTATGCTCGATTACTCCGGCAACCTCCTCTGGGGGCTGGAGCAGATGGGACAGGAAGAGGTGCTGGACGCCCTACGGCGGATTACCGTGGATGCCTATGCTCCCTATGTGGAATGGCTGGGCACCTGCTGGGGACATGCGGTGATTCCCTCCACTCCAATCGCTGACATTGAGTTGCATATTCGCGCTTGGCAGCATCAATTTGTGGCCCTCTTTGGGGTTGAGGCGCTGCAACGGGTACAGGGCTTTTCACTGCCAGAAATGCATTTGCCCAACCATCCGGATACGCTCTTTACCTTGGTGACCTGCCTCAAACGCTGTGGATACAGTTGGTTGCTGGTACAGGAGCACAGTGTTGAACAGTTGGATGGGTCGCCGCTACCCTACGCTGCCAAGTATGTACCGAATGTCCTTGTGGCGCGCAACTCCCAAGGAGAGGTGGCGGAAATAACGGTGCTGATTAAAACCCAAGGCTCGGATACGAAACTTGTGGCGCAAATGCAGCCTTATCACGAAGCTAAGCATCTGGCCACTCACTGGCAGGCTCCCCTTGGTCCCCCCTGTGTGAGTCAAATTGCCGATGGTGAAAACGGTGGTGTGATGATGAATGAATATCCCCGCGATTTTATGCCGGTGTGGCATGAGATAAAAGCGAATCCAGAGGCGGGGGTGGTGGGTCTCAATGGCAGTGAGTACCTTGCCCTCTTGGCGGCTCAGGGAGTGACTAGCGATCGCTTTCCTCGCTGTCAAGCGGTACACCAACATCTACTCTGGCAGACCTTAGGGGATAGCCCGATGACGCCAGAAAGGGTTGCGGCAGCGATCGCCCACCTTGAACAAACCAATCCCCACTTCTCCATGGCGGGTGCCTCTTGGACGAATCACCTCAGTTGGGTCAAGGGCTATGAGACCGTTCTGCAACCGATGGAACGCCTGAGTGCCGAGTTTCACCGCATCTATGATCCTTTGGTGGCGACTGACCCGCAAGTGACCCAAAGCCCTGCCTACCGCGAAGCGCTCCTCTATGTGCTGACATCGCAAACCAGTTGTTTTCGCTACTGGGGCAGTGGCCGCTGGACAGACTATGCAAAAACGATTTGCGATCGCGGGATGGCACTGTTGCAAGAAACTAGTGTTTGAGAGGGAGTTTGCCAAGAATTCGTAAAATAAGTTATGGCATGGCAGAACTGGTGCATACCTCCTTTAGGAGCGATTGTGGCGGGTTCCCTCGCCGTCGCCCTTACCCGTGAACCGCTTCCTGTGGTGGCGGTCAGTTCTGCGGGGGCATGGGTGGGCACTTGGGTGCAAGATCGTCAACGTCATTCCCTAACCCCCCAGATCGAAGACCTCCTCCAACGTTTAGAGGAAAGACTGCAACACCTTGAAACCCGCACTTCTGGAAATGGCCCGCGTCGTACCGCTATTTTCTACGACATTGAAAACCTGATCAAAGGCTACAACATCAAAGCCGCAGATGTGGCCAAAATCTCCCTCGCTGCCATCCAAGCCCATATTCGCCAAGCCTACCCCATCGAGCGGGTGCTGCTGCAACGTGCCTATGCCAACTGGAGTGATGCTCGCCTTGGGCCACTGCGCCGGGAAATGCACCAATTGGGCATTGAGCCTGTACAGGTCTTTGGCTTTTCCTACGAAAATCGCAAAAATGCTGCTGATATTCAATTGGCGATTGATGTGGTGGATTTGATTTTTCAGGATGACCGCTTTGATACGTTTGTGATTGTCTCCGGCGATGGTGGCTTTGGCTCCCTTGCCAAGAAGTTACGGCAGTACGGCAAAACAGTCATTGGCTGCGCCTACGAAGATGCGGCTGGCAAGAGTTTTCAGGCCATTTGTGATGCCTTTGTCCACATCCCTGATCCAACCGTAAAACCCCGCCCACCTGTCGCCAGTCCCGCTCCCCCCATTGAAGCGCCGCCGCCCAGCATCCCATCCTCCGCCATTCCCTTAGATCCTGATAATCGTCGTTTGTGTGCGGATTTAAGTATCAGCTTGGCTCGCCATGCCGAGGGGGCGATCGCCAAAACGCGGCAGATTCTCGATTGGTACCGCCGTGATTCGGAGTGTGGCAAGCTCCTGCGGCAGGAAGGGCTACCCATTAGTAAAGTCCAAGGGGCGGTACAAGCCCTGCTGCCCAACTTTGACATTTTGCAGTTGGGGATGGTCAAGTTCTCGGAATACTTGCGCTACGTCTGCAAAAACACGATCTTCTGCGTCTTTCATCGGCAGGGCAGTGCCAATCAACTGCGTCTTGGCCTACGGGAGCATCTTCCCCCCAGTGCTGTGGTGATGGCCAATTTTGAAAAGCGTCCCCTCCATAGTCTGGCAACCTATCGCGCTTTGCTCAGTCACGAACGGGTGGCGATCGCCCAACCCCCAGCCTTAGCCTATGTTTTAGCGTGGCTCCTTGACCATCGCGATTGCGCTGCCACCCTAGAAGAACTGGCCACCATGATTGAGCAAACCGCCCCAGCGGAGATTGGTGGCAGTCAAATTGAAATTGCCTTGAATAACTGCCAAGCGGCCAATATTCTTGTGCCAGCTCCCCACAGTGGCGATCGCTATTTTGTTGCTGCGAAAATCACAACCCTTCCCGCAAGCTATGCCGCACTGGCGCAGTGGCTAGATCAGACCCTTCGGGTGTTTTTTGAACGGGTAGGGGCGCATCCGAAACCAGAACTGTTGCGGGCACTCATTGAGCCATCTGTTTCTGTGCACCAGTAAGCGATCGCCATGGAATTTCCTTGGTTGGTGTGGCTAGAAACCTGTGAGAGCACGAATACATGGGCATTGCACCATGCCGATCAACTCTATGGTGGTCAAGTCATCTACACTCAGGCACAAACACGGGGGCGAGGTCAGTACAACCGCACTTGGCAGTCCCCAAAGGGAGTGTTGACGGCCTCCTTTATCCTGCCGCAGTCGGCGGCGATCGTTGCTCCCAGTGTCCAAGCAGGGATAGCCGTGATGCGGGCGTTGAGTGGGCTGCGACCAACGGTGGAACGCCATCTGCAATTGAAGTGGCCGAATGATGTGATGGTTCAGGGCAAGAAACTGGCGGGAATTCTCTGTGAACGCCGTTCCCCTTGGCTGGTGGTGGGGGTGGGACTTAACCGCTGTGTTGATGTTGCCGCAATGGGTCTTCCCCAAGCCATTAGCCTCCACACGCTGCTTCATTCTCCCGAAGCGGTGCCTACGGATCTGGAACTGCTAGCGGCGATTCGCGCTGAGCTTTTGTGGTGTTGGCAACAGTCCCAAGGGGTGCAGATCACGGCGCAGCGGGATTTTTTACGGGGGCGATCGCTGACTCTTGTTCAAGGAGCACAAAGGTGGCAGGGCATCGGTGTGGGCATTAGCGATCGCGGGACGTTGCAAGTACGCCTGAACAATGGGGAGTTGCGAGAATTTAGCAGTGGCCATGTCCTCTACAGCGGCGATCGTGCTCCCTAGATCTGGCTTGCTGAAATGGGTAGCCCATCTGCGAAAATTGTCCTTGGTACTACAACCATCTGAGGTGGGCATGAAGGGTTGGCAGGTCTGTTGGCAACGGGCGATCGCTTTCGTTCTCAGCATCGTTCTCCTGTGGTCAGTGGGGGGCATCGCAGCGGCAAAATCCAGTGGCTCGCTAGCAGAGGTGGCGGCTCCTGTAGCCATTGAGGATATGAAGGATTGGTTCGATCGCTATGAACCGCGGCTGAAAATTCTCACCCCCGAAGCCAACCAAACCCTCCAAAGCCGCAACGTCACCGTCAAGCTAAGTGTCCAAGGGCTGCGCCTGTTTCAAGATCAGCGCACAGGGTTAGGCCCCCATGTGGAGGTGGTGCTCGATGATCTGCCCAGCCGCAGTGTCTATGACCTGAACACCCCCATTGAATTTACGAACCTTGAGCCGGGAACGCACCTTCTCCGTGCTTTTGTTGTATACCCTTGGGGTGAAAGTCTGAAAAATCCCCTTGCCTATGCTCAAACGGCCTTTCATCTCTATACCGCAGATGAGGACACTCGATCTGCTAGTCTTCCCCTGATCACCTACAATCAGCCCAGCGACACCTATGGTGCTGAACCAGTGCTCCTTGATTTTTATCTCAGCAACCTGCCGTTGGATCAACAATTAAACAATGAGAAAGTCTGGCAGGTGCGCTGCACGATCAATGGTCAATCCTTCACGGTCGATCGCTGGCAGGCCTACTATCTCACTGGACTCCAGCCGGGGGATAACTGGGTACGGCTCGAACTTCTGGATGGCAAGGGTCAGCGCATCCCCTCTCCCTACAATCCCATTACCCGCCTCGTGACCTATCAACCCAATGGCAAGGATGTCCTCTCGCGCCTGCTGCGGGGAGAACTGGCCGCCAAAAATCTTCAAAGTAGCCTCAGTCCGGATCTCCCCAGCAACCTCCCCCCTGAACCGACCCCAGAGCCAACACCCGTCGTTGAGGAATCCGCCGCTCCCTCCGAGCCGACCCCAGAGCCAACAGCTGTTGTTGAAGAATCTGCCGCTCAGACCCCCGTTGCTGAGGAACCTACACCAACGTCGGCAGTAGAGGTACCAACACCCACCGTTGAACCTGTAGAGGAAACGCCCGTTGCACCAGAGCCAACCCCAGAACCCACCGTCAAAGCAGCCGAAGAGACACCGCCCCCCACGCCGCAAAAGCCCTTCTGGCAGCGCCTGAATCCCTTCAAGAAAGCAGAAAGCCCGACTCGTTCTGTTCTCGTTAGCCCGCGAGTTCCATCCAAGCCGTCCCCACCTTTAGAGCAACCGACTCTAGAGACCACTGCACCTGAGGTCACTGAACTGGAAACTGCTGCCCCTCCAGAGGATTTGCCACAATTAGAAGAACCAACGCCCCCGCAGGAGTAAAACCATGCAAGAAACCTCCTTGGCCACTGTTCGCCTTCAACCTTCATTTGCCGTTCCTTTAGCCGTTCTGCTGTTGAGTGTGCCCCTATGGTGGCTGCGCTGGTGGTTGGGCTTGCCCCTTTCGCTCTTTGCGATATTTTTGGCTGTGCAGGCGGCGACGCTGCGCTTGGAGTTTACGGCAACCGCTCTCGATGTCTATCGGGGCAGCCAACAGATTCGTCACTTTCCCTATCAGCAATGGCAGCACTGGGAGGTCTTTTGGCCGGCCTTCCCCGTCCTCTTTTATTTTCGGGAGGTCAAGAATATCCACTTTCTGCCGATTCTGTTTGACGTCAAAACTTTAGTACAATGCCTCCAAGAACGCTGCCCACGCACAGCCTTTATTTCCACGGTTCGCAATGACGGATGACCCTACGGTGACTGATGCCTCTGAACCTACCCCAGAGGAACTAACTGCCCTCAAAGCTCAACGGGATGCCCTCAAAGCTGAAATTCAAGCCCTTGATGCTGAGTTTCATCGTCTCGTCCACGATCGCCTCAAGTCCCTTGAAGAGCGGCAACAAAGTCTGCAACTCACGATTGAGCAACTAGAACGGCGCAAGGAACGCATTGAACAGGAGCTCCGCCGCAACTTTGTGGGTGCCTCCCAAGAACTCGCGATTCGAGTGCAGGGGTTCAAGGAATTTCTCGTCAAGAGCATGCAGGAGTTGGCGGCCACCGTTGAGGAAATGGAATTGCTGCCCCCGACGCCCGCTGTCGTGGAAACTGCCCCTGCCCCAGCAGCAACAGCGACAACGCCGCCCAAGTTAGTTCTCGATGAGGGATTTCAGGAGGAAGCGGATCGGATTCGCCGTTTGCTAGAGCAATATCGGAGTAGCCCCAACTACTATGGCCCTCCTTGGCAGTTGCGACGCACGTTTGAGCAAGTTCATGCTGAGCGGGTAGAAAGTTGGTTCTTTGATCTTGGGGGACGGGGTGCCCTGCGATCGCTCCCCAGTCGGTTGCAAAATATCCTTGTTGCCTCGGCAATCATTTCAATCCTGCGGGACTTCTATGGCGATATGTTGCGGGTTTTGGTCTTAGCTGATTCCCCTGAGCGGCTGGGGGACTGGCGACGCGGCTTGCAGGATTGCTTGGGCATTAGTCGCCAAGATTTTGGTCCCGATCAGGGGGTGGCGCTCTTTGAATCTGCGGATGCCTTGGCCTTTCGTGCCGATCGCCTCGAGCAGGAGGACTACATCCCTCTAATTCTTATTGATGATTCCCAACCCCAAGTCAGCCTTTCACTACTGCAATATCCCTTGCTCTTGGGCTTTGCCCCTGAACCCCAGTTGCGTCCTAGCCGTAGTTCTGATTTCTTTGAGTAGGGAGGCTCCTGTGACCACTGCACTCATCCTTGGACTGCTGGCGCTCGCTAGCTACCTGCTCGGCTCGATTCCCACGGGCTACCTCTTGACCAAAGCGCTGCGGGGGATTGATATTCGTGAGCATGGCTCTGGCTCAACGGGGGCGACCAATGTGCTGCGGGTAGTGGGCAAAGGCCCCGGACTAGTGACGTTTTTAGTCGATGTGGGCAAGGGACTAGGGGCAGTTCTTTTGGCGCGATGGGTTCTGGGGCAATCTTGGAGTACAGTACCGACCACTTGGTTGGAATTTGTGCTGCTGGCGATCGCCTTCATTGCGGTTCTAGCCCACAGTAAGCCGATTTGGTTGGGCTGGCGCGGCGGCAAATCCGTTGCCACTGGTTTAGGGGTGCTCCTTGCCCTCAATGCCCCCACGGCTTTGGCCACCTTTGGGGTGTTTCTCGTGGTCTTGGCGGCCAGCCGCATTGTCTCCCTGAGTTCAATCACTGCTGCTATCTCCTTGCCCTTCTGGTTTTGGTTCTTTACACAGTCGTGGCCCTTTGTCGGCTTTAGCGTGATTGCAGGTGCCTTTGTGATTTGGCGACACCAGAGTAATATTCAGCGCCTGCTTGCAGGGACAGAGCCACGGTTGGGCGCCTCGGAAGGATAGACCTCTTAGAAGGTGACTTTTGGACGGGTTCGGCGTTCCTTAATGCCCCCCATATTTTAGAAAAGGGTTGTATTTGTACATTTGGAAGACCTCTGAGGTTGCTACCATGAGTGGATACCAGTTTTGGTGGGGAGATTTGTGATGGAAACACTGCGGGGGCGTGATTTGCTGAGCATCGCCGACCTCTCACGGGCAGAGGCGGAATATCTGCTGGATTTAGCAGCACAGATGAAAATCGGCAAGGTGGCTTCCCAGTGTCCTAAGGTCTTGGGGCTGCTGTTTCAGAAGGCTTCGACCCGTACCCGTGTCAGCTTTACGGTGGCGATGTACCAACTGGGCGGCCAAGTCATTGACCTGAATCCCCAATCCATGCAGGTGGGGCGTGGTGAACCGTTGCCCGATACAGCACGGGTATTGGATCGCTATTTGGATGCGGTGGCGATTCGCACCTATGGTCAGGCAGAACTGCAACTTTTTGCCGACTATGCCCGGATACCTGTGATTAATGCCCTCACCGATCGCGAGCATCCCTGTCAGATTTTGGCGGATTTGCTGACGCTCCGGGAATCCTTTGGCACATTGGCGGGACTGACCCTCTGCTACATTGGCGATGGCAATAATGTGGCGCATTCCTTACTACTGGGCTGTGCCCTCTTGGGGGTGAATATTCGTGTGGCTTCGCCACCGCCGTTTGCGCCTTTGCCCGATATTGTGACGCAAGCCAAGGCATTGAGTGGCGGTAAGAGTGAAGTGACCGTTCTCACGGATCCGCAGGCCGCGGCTAAGGGTGCCCATGCGCTTTACACGGATGTCTGGGCGAGTATGGGACAGGAAGCAGAAGCGGGCGATCGCCAGCCCATTTTTCAGCCCTACCAAATTAATGATCAACTGCTAGCCCTTGCGGATCCACGGGCGATCGTTCTCCATTGCCTGCCGGCTCACCGCGACGAGGAAATTACGGCCAGTGTTCTTGAAGGGCCGCAGTCTCGGGTTTGGGAGCAGGCGGAAAATCGTCTCCATACCCAGAAGGCTCTACTTGCCACTCTCTTGGGATAGGGTGATGCTCTACTCCCGTTGGCAGAAATTCAGCCTCTCGGATCGGTTATTGCTGGTGGGGGCGGTCATTTGTGGGGCTTTTTTGCTGCTGGCGGTTCTTGCTCCCCTTGGCCAAGCCCTCGGTTGGATTGCCAATCCCCAAGAATTTCTTGACTTTCCGATTCACGCGCCGCCTTCGCCGCAGCACTGGTTTGGTACGAATCGCTTGGGCTATGATGTCTTTTCCCGCACGATTTTTGGTGCCCAAGCGGCTTTGCAGGTGGTCTTGGTGGCAACGCTTTTGAGCTTGGTGGTGGGGGTGCCCTTGGGATTGTTGAGTGGCTACCGCGGGGGCTGGCTCGATCGCGGGTTGCTCTTTTTCATGGATACGATTTACACGTTGCCGGGGCTACTCCTAGCGGTAACGGTGGCCTTTGTGGTCGGCAAGGGGGTGCTCAATGCGGCGATCGCCCTTAGTGTCGCCTATATTCCCCAGTACTATCGCGTTGTGCGCAACCACACGGTGAGCCTAAAAAATGAGGTCTTTATCGAAGCTGCCCGCGCCCTTGGTGCCTCGACCCCCCGCATTCTGCAGCGGTATCTTTTGGTGAATGTGCTTCCCAGTATCCCCGTGCTCTTTACCCTCAATGCTGCCGATGCCATCCTGACCTTGGCAGGGCTGGGGTTCTTGGGCTTAGGGTTACCGCCGCAGGTACCAGAGTGGGGGCAGGATCTACGACAGGCCTTGGATGGGTTGTCGGTGGGCATCTGGTGGACGACGCTCTTTCCGGGGCTAGCCATGACATTGCTGGTCGTGGGTCTGTCGCTCCTTGGTGAGGGTTTGGGAGAACGTCTTGATCCCCGACAGTTGAGTTAACCAACAGTGCCTAATCATGCCTGATCATGTCTTGGTGACCGGTCCGAGTCGCAGTGGCAAGAGTGAATGGGCAGAAGCCGTTGCTACCCAAAGCGAACAACCGGTGATTTATATTGCGACGGCGATCGCCCCCCCAGAGGATACAGAATGGTTGCAGCGGATTGAACAGCACCGTGCTCGCCGCCCCGCTGAGTGGCAATTGCGGGAGTGCCCCCTCGAACTGGCTGCCCTGCTGCGTGACCTGCCGCCTGATCATTGTGCCCTTGTGGATTCCTTGGGAACATGGGTGGCCAATTGCCTAGATCAATCTCAAGATCAATGGCAAGCAACCGTTACTGAATTCCTAGCGAGTGTGCAAGGGTGTGCCGCTCAACTCATTTTTGTTGCTGAAGAGGTGGGCTGGGGAGTTGTTCCTGCCTATGCCAGTGGCCGCTGTTTTCGCGATCGCCTAGGGGAACTGTGTCAGCAATTGAGTCCGTTGATGGCGGAAGTGTATCTTGTCACAACTGGCTTTGCACTGCCGCTGCACCAATGGGGTATTTGTCTCAGACATCTTAGGGATAAATTGGACTCGCAAGGATAGCCCTCAGGGGGATTCCTCAGTGGTCATGGGGGCAAGGGCAGCCACAATGGCATCGGTGACACGATGTACAGGATAAATTTCTAGCCCCGCGATCGCACAGGCTTGGCTTTCGGGAATAATGGCACGGCGAAATCCCAACTTCAGCGCCTCCCGCAGCCGTAATTCTAACTGGGAAACCGCTCGCACCTGTCCCCCTAAGCCCACTTCGCCAATGATCACGGTTTGGGGTTGTACCCAGCGATCGCGAAAACTAGCTACAACAGCCACCGCCACCCCGAGATCAGCAGCGGGTTCCGCCACATTCAGCCCGCCAGCGGACGCCACATAGGCATCTAGCTTCGAGAGGGGCACCCCTAGGCGTTTTTCTAGGACGGCGAGAATTTGCAAAAAGCGATTGTACTCAATGCCCGTGGCCGTGCGGCGCGGAGAGGGATAACTGGTGGGGCTGACCAAACTTTGCAACTCAACCACAAGCGGACGGGTGCCTTCACAGGCCACAATGGTGGCGGTACCGGGGGTTGGCTCGCGATCGCCCAAAAACAGCGCGGAAGGATTTGTGACCTCGGCTAAGCCCTGCGCGCCCATTTCAAAAACGCCAATTTCTTGACTAGCACCAAAGCGGTTTTTGACAGCGCGTACGAGGCGGTGACTGGCAAAGCGATCGCCCTCAAAGTAGAGCACGGTATCCACCAAATGTTCCAGCACCTTCGGACCGGCGATCGCCCCTTCCTTTGTGACATGCCCCACAATAAATAAACTCATTTGCTCCCGCTTGGCTAAGCGCATCAAGGCGGCTGTGCCCTCACGGACCTGAGACACCGAGCCGGGGGCAGCCGTCAGTTGGGGCAGATACACCGCTTGGATGCTATCAATAATCGCCAGATGGGGTTGCAGATGGGTAAGTTCCTGCAGGATGACCTCTAAATCCGTCTCGGCCAAGAGATAAAGGGAAGGGGGGGCAGCAATGCCCAAGCGTTGCGATCGCAATTTCACCTGCTGCGCCGATTCCTCTGCACAGACATAGAGCACCCGCTGCTGTTGCCCCAAGGTGGCTGCCATCTGCCACAAAAGCGTGGACTTGCCAATTCCCGGTTCGCCGGCCACCAACACGAGGGAGCCAACCACAATCCCCCCTCCCAAAACCCGATCCAACTCAGCAAATCCAGAGGCAGAACGGCTCTGGGTCTGTTCGCTAATCTCTCCTAAGGCCTTGGCGCTGAGGGGGTGGGGAGCGGTCGATTTTCGGGAGGTTGTGCGTCGAGCAGCGGTCTCTACAGGGGTAACCACCTGCTCATCAAGGGTATTCCACTGACCACAGTTGGGACAGCGACCAAAGTATTGCAGAGACTCGGCACCACACTCGCGGCAGATATACAGTACCTTGGCCTTGGGCATCCCTTGCCGAGTTCAATCCTATTGCACACTCAAAAGTTCAACGTCAAAAATCAGCGTCGCATTAGGGGGAATGACCCCGCCGGCACCGCGTGCACCATAGCCTAGGTTCGGGGGAATAATCAGCCGCCGCTGCCCCCCGACGTGCATTGAGCCAACTCCTTCATCCCAGCCTTTGATGACTTGACCGACACCAATTTGAAATTGGAAGGGCTGACCGCGATCGCGGGAGCTATCAAAAATGCGGCCATCGGTGAGCATTCCTGTGTAGTGCACCGTTACCCGATCGCCCACTTGAGGCTGCGCCCCTGAGCCGACAACAATATCTTCGTATTGCAAACCTGAAGGAGTGGTCACCACCTTTGGATTCCCCATAAGTCCCGCAGCCTCCGTTGACGCTTCCAGCGGCACACTGGCGATCGCGATCGGAGCGGCCACCAACCATACCACTACTAGGACAATACCACAGAGGAGCCAGCCGTAGGCTCGATGCACCCGTTGTCTTACCATGAGCGATTTTTTAACTCCCTAACGTCCCGTTCTAGGCGATCAATGCGTCCCCGCAGTTCATCAATTTCTGACTGTTGTGGCACCCCCAAGCTCTCTAGAAACTGGCGCGTTTGTCGTTGCACCGCTTCATCGAGGGAGGCGGCATCTTCTTTGAGGTGGGCAAGGACTTCATCCACCATTGCCTTGGCCTGATCGGCATTGAGGCGTCCCTCTTTCACCCATTGGTCGCTCACTTGACGCAACTTCTCGGCCACAAGGGAGGTGGTGCCGACACCAATTAAAAGCAATTGCTGAAGCAGATTTTGCTGGTTCATGGGGCACGTTCAAAACGCCTATCTTGTATTGTGCCATTGGCTCCTAGGCTTGCGGTAAGATGAGGGAGAGGTCAAGTTGTATAGATTCGCATCGCCAGCGAGGTTGAGGATGATTGAAAAAATTGCCATTGGTCTGTGGGCATTTTCAGCAGTTGGCCTGATTGTATTGGTCTTGCTCCACAGTCCCAAGGGGGATGGCCTCGGTGGTATTGGCGGTCAAGCCCAGCTCTTTACCAGCACCAAAAGTGCAGAAGCGACCTTAAACCGTGCCACGTGGACTTTGACAGTGTTGTTTATGGCGCTTACCGTTGCTCTGAGTGCTGGTTGGCTGCGCTCAATTTAGTTTGGGTTAGCGTGTCTTTCTCCTTTGCGATTCGTGTAGCGACCCCGGCGGATGTTCCAATCATCTTCCAACTGATCCAAGCGCTTGCGGCCTATGAAAAGCTCAGCCACGCAGTAACGGGCACAGAGGAAGCGCTGCGGCAGCATTTGTTTGGCGATCGCCCCTATGCCGAGGTACTCCTTGCCCATACCCCCACAGACGTTATTGGCTATGCCCTGTTTTTCACCACCTACTCCACATTCCTCACCCGCCCCGGCCTTTGGCTAGAGGATTTGTTTGTCCTCCCCGCCTATCGGCGTCAAGGGGTGGGCACTGCTCTTCTGAAGGCATTAGCCCGGCTAGCCAGCGATCGCGACTATGGCCGTATCGAGTGGAGCGTCTTGGACTGGAATACTCCCGCGATTCAATTCTATGAGCGCATCGGTGCGACTGTGCTACCTGACTGGCGTATCTGCCGCCTCAGTGGTGATGTTCTCAAGCACTTCGGACATCCTGACGAGCCTGTGTGACCCGTCGCCCCAGATAGCGGCCAAGGGTGTAGGCCAACCATTCCAGATCCCTTGAGGTCACGCTAAGGGCATTTTCAGTCAGTTCGATCGCTTGGCTACCGGCACGAATCACCAGTTTGCTCGATAGCTCTTGGCGATCGCCCTCGCGATCGCGGTACGTGCTGTGGGGCTGAAATTCAATCTGTTCAATCACTTCAAGCGGCAGGACTTTGGGACGACGCCAGCGGAAACCAAGGATATGTTCATAGAAGCGCAGATCCTTACGGGTGACCATCAGCACCTGCCATCCCAATAGCATGTAAAGAATGCCGCCAATGAGGCCTAAACCGACAGCAAGATGACCAGTAGCAAAAACAGCCATCAGCCAAAAGCCAGAACTAATCGCTAGACTGTACCAGACGACCAAAAACCCATTCCAAGCCACTGCAAAGGGAATCAGGAAGAGGAGACTGACATTAAATCCAACCGGGGGAATTTGCACCAGTAGCCCTTGGGGTGTTTCTCTCACCTGTAGGCGGGAGCCGTAGGGCGGCGTTTTTGTTATGAGTGAGGCCTCGTGGGGTGATGTGTCCAGTCGCTTTAGGGCTTGGCGAGCCGCAGTCGCGGAGTCAAATCGCTCCTCAAGGGCGGGCGCGACCATTTTTTCGAGCCAGCGGATAAAAGGGGGACTCAAGGAGACCAAGGGTTGAAATTGAACCCGCAGTTCCTTTTGCGGCAGCTCATCGGGGGGAGTGCCGGTTGCTAAGTAGATGAGGGTCATGCCCAAGGCGTAGAGATCACTGGCGGGTAGGGTTTTACCGCCGAATTGTTCCGGGGGCATATAGCCATAGGTACCCACCACGGTTCGGGTGCTGCCTGCGATCGCGGTTTGTACCGCCCCAAAGTCCACAAGATAGACCTTGCCAAGATCATGACCGGAGCGATCGCCCAAGAGAATATTTGTCGGCTTAATATCGCGGTGAATCACCGGTGGTTGACGGCCATGGAGATAGATCAAAATATCCAGCAGGCGATCGGCCAACAGCCGCAAATCCTCTTCACTAAACACTCGTCCTTCTGCTTGCCATGTGGCGAGGGATTTTGCCTCAATGTAGGTTTGCACCAAAGCAAAGCCCTTGAGATCAGGGGTATTGATTTCAAAGTAGTCGAGATAGCGGGGAATGGCCGGATGATCCAAGGTTTGCAGCACAGCCGCTTCCCGTTCAAAGAGCTTAAAGTCGTCCCATGTCATGCCGCCACCAAAAAGCAGCAGCTTCAGCACCACCTGTTCATAGCGCCGCCGATCCAACGCCAGATAGGTGCGTCGCCCCGGATGAGACCCCAGTTCGCGCAGGAGTTCATAGCGATCGCCCAAAATTTCACCAATGAGCTGCGCCACAGCGTTCTCCAAGCTGGCTACCCCTATCTTAGCCATTGAGTTGCTGCACAATCTCTGGGGCAATTCTTGTGAGCACCTTGAGGGCTTTGAGGCTGCCTTGAATCAAATGTGCCGCCCCACGGGGGTTGCGCAGCATTGCAATAGCCAGTGGCCCCGGCCGCAAATTGCCTTGAGCATCAAAGGCTTGACTCAAATCGGGGAGGTCGCGATCGCCACCATCACTGATCACCCGCACCATCACCACCGGCATTCCCGCTAAAGCCTTGAGGAGTGGCACCCCTTCCATATCCACCACCTCCACCCCCCAGCGAACCGCAAGACTCTGTTTTTCCTGAGCCTGAGAAAGGGTTCTTGCGGTTGTGATGCCTTTTACCCGTCGCCAAGCAGGCGCTAATTTCGCCGATAACGTCTGGTCTAAAGAATACGTTTGCCCTGTTTCATCCTGACACGTGGCATAAACCACCACTTCACCGATGCGATCATCAGGACGTAAGCCGCCACAGACCCCCAAGATGAGAACCATGGCAGGCGATTCCCTGAGGGCACTGATCAATGCCGGTGTGGTCACTGTGGCTGCCCCCGCTCGGATCGGAATAATCACCCCCTTGGACGCCTGTAGCCCCCGTTGTACCGCTTGATATTCTGCCCCTTGGGGCACAAGGACGAGGCATGAGGTCATTGTTTTATCATTACCGTCTTAACTTTTGGATAGACCGATCGCGGGCAATTTAGAAACTGACCAATGGAAAGAGTGTCACACTCAAGCGTCCGCTATGGTGGACGAGAGGCATTTTCCGCCAAATCTGATACCGTTGTTAATTGTTGAAGCTATGTTATTGTTCTGGCAAATTGTGAGCTATCCACCATTCTACCTCAGGCAATCTCGGCAACTGTCACAGGCCACCTAGACAAACAAAAATGAGTATGATAGCTATAGATTTTGCTCAATCCTTGTTTGTGGAAGTCGTCCCCTGCTGGGTTGCGATCGCGAGACCCTTTTGGAGAATCGTGAATTGACTGCCCTAGAGTGTTGGCCTGAGGAACGGTCGAGGATTGACTCAACTATCGATCAATGCGTGTAGGAGTGAACCCCCATATGATTCAAATGGTGCTGGAGAACCCAGTTTCCGTCAAGGATGCTGAGCGCTTTTGCCAAGAGATACTCCCCCAAGTCTCGCGCACATTTGCCCTCAGTATTCGCTTCCTCCCCGGAAATTTGGGTCGGGCGGTTCTGGTGGCCTATCTCATCTGTCGCATTGCCGATACCGTTGAGGATGATCCGGTTGCCAGTATCCCCGCAAAAACAGCTCTATTGGATCGCCTGCTGGAGTGTTTTGACAGTGCCGATCTAGCCAATAGCTATGGTGAAACGGCACGGGGGGTTCAGGGGGAGCCAGCCCATGTCCAACTGGTGAAAAATACGAGACTCGTCTTTGCCCTCTACCGTTCTTTGCCCCTCACGTCCCAACAGCACGTCCAACGCTGGGTGAGCGAAATGGTGCATGGGATGAAAAAATTTATTAACCTCTATCCCAATGGCATTCGCATTCAAACCCTCGATGAATATAAGGAGTACTGTTATTACGTCGCGGGTACCGTTGGCTATCTCCTGACGGATTTGTGGTACGAGCATTCCCCCAGCATTGGTGCCGATGAATACCAAGTACTCCTCAAGCGCTGCGCTGCCTTTGGTGAAGCGCTGCAAACGGTGAACATTCTCAAGGATATTGCTTGGGATGCGGAGCACGAAAACTCGATCTATATCCCCAATGAATCTCTGCTGCTCCAAGGCAGTAGCCACCACTCCATCCTCAGTGCTGAACATCTTGAGCAAAATCATGCCGCCATTAAGGAATTGATTGCCCTTGCTTGGCATGATCTCGATGAAGCTCAAGCCTACTTGCTATCCGTGCCCAAGGCGGCAATTCCGATTCGCCTCTTTTGCGTGCTGCCGCTGCTCTTTGCCTATGCCACCCTACGGGAACTCACTCACTCGACGGCGATGCTGCAACCGGGAGGGGTAGTTAAAATTAGCCGTGCAGAGGTGAAATCCCTGATGGTCATGGGGCCTTTATCGATTCTCAGTAACCACAGTCTGCGCTGGCTGATTGGCCAAGTACGGCAAAAGCCTTTCATCCTTGGCGGACTTTAGGGAAATGTGCCAAAAAAGCCAATGGTTGGGGGAACCAGAATCCGTTAGGATAGGGGGAGATTGCTGAATTGTTGCAAATCTTCATAACTTGACATGAATTGTATTATTCACCGCCGTGCTGAGTTTGCCGCCAGTCATCGCTACTGGTTGCCAGAATGGTCTGAAGCAGAGAATTTGGCTCGGTTTGGTGCCAATAGTCGCTTTCCCGGCCACGGTCATAACTATGAGTTGTTTGTTTCAATGGGCGGCGTTGTTGATGACTTTGGCATGGTGTTGAACCTATCGGATGTCAAGCACATCATTCGCCGTGAAGTCATTGAACCCCTGAATTTTTCCTATCTCAATGAGGTGTGGCCAGAGTTTCAAGCCACATTACCCACGACTGAACATATTGCACGGGTGATTTGGGATCGACTCTCTCCCCATTTACCCCTTGTGCGCATTCAACTGTTTGAACACCCCCGCCTTTGGGCGGACTACACGGGAGACCCTATGGAAGCCTATCTTTCTGTTGGTGCTCACTTTAGTGCGGCGCATCGTCTAGCCCTTGAGGATCTCAGCTACGAAGAAAACTGCCGCATCTATGGCAAGTGTGCTCGCCCCCACGGCCATGGCCACAACTACCACGTGGAGATTACGGTCAAGGGGGCAATTCATCCGCGGACGGGCATGATTGTTGATTTGATCAAGCTCGAGGAGGTGCTCAAGGAACAGGTGATTGAACCTTTGGATCACACGTTTTTGAATAAAGATATTCCCTATTTTGCGACGGTGGTGCCGACGGCAGAGAATATCGCCATTTACATTGCCCAGTTGTTGCAGGAGCCGATTCGCCAGTTGGGGGCGACGCTGCATAAGGTGAAGTTGATTGAAAGTCCCAATAACTCTTGCGAAATTCTCTGTGAGGAATTGCCCCCTCGCGATGGGGTGCTCAGTGGTGTGCTGCCAGTGTTGGAGCGAGTCTAGGTGATGTTGAGCAATATCCCTTGGCTACTAGCCGCCAGTTTACTGACAGCAACGCTGCTGATCTATTTCCCCTACATTTTTGTTGTGGTGGGGCGCTGGCAGGCGGGCTTTGATATGGCGGCTCCCCGTGCCCTCTTTGAGAAACTGCCCCCCTTTGCGCAGCGGGCAGTGTGGGCACACGAAAATAGCTTTGAAACCTTTATGCCCTTTGCAGCAGCAGTGTTGCTGACCCTTTTTGCCGGGGTGGATAATGCAACGGTGGCGATCGCCAGCCTCAGTTTCGTTGCGGCTCGCTTTTTGTACAGCATCTGCTATATTGCCAACTTTCCCCTTGGTCGCTCTCTGATGTTTGGTGTCGGCACAGCAGCCACCTTGACGCTTTTTTGGCAAAGTCTCACCGCCCTTAGCCGTTAATATAGTTTATAAAATCCTTGAGGAAATGCACTGAGCATAGAGTATTCTAAATGTCTCTTAATAATCTCCGCACTCTCTACCAGCAAGTCATCCTAGAGCACTACAAGAAACCTCGCCACCGTGGCCGCACTCAGCCTGTGGATCGTCAGCAGCGGGGACATAACCCTTCCTGTGGCGACACAATTGATTTAACTGTTGCCCTAGGCACCAATGAGCAGGGGGAGACAATCATTCAGGATATTCAGTTTGAGGGGGAAGGCTGTGCGATCGCCATGGCCTCAGCGGATTTGATGGCCGATGCCCTGCGGGGGCAACCCGTGAGTCGTGCCCTCCAAATGGTGGAGCAGTTCCAAGCGATGATGAAGGGGCAGTTTGAGTTCCCTCGGGAGTTTCGCAAGCTCAATGTCATGCAGGGGGTGGCTCAGTTTCCGGTGCGGATTAAGTGTGCGACATTGACATGGCATACCCTCCGGGCAGCGTTGCAGCAGGATCAAGCCCCTGGGAATGGTTTTGTCAGTAATGAGGAGGAAGAGTAGTGCTGACCCCCGCCGATTTTGCCACCTATAGCCGCTGGGCTGGCATTGCCACCCTTGTCATGGCTGGCTTAACCGCACTCACATTTGTTTTTCGCTGGGGTGTGCGCTTTCGCTTTGTTGGTATTACGGGGTTTCTCGGTGTTGTGACAGTGGGACTCTTTGCCTTGAGTATTGTACCGATTGTGCACTCCCCAGTGCCCGGTGCTGGCAAATACACCCTCGTCTATGACAACGGAGCAACGCAAGTCGTGATCACAGTGCCCCCGGACATTGAGAGCAGTACCCTTGAGGCAACGCTGGTACAGGCAGCGAATGATTTATTTTCCTTGGGACGGCTCGGCCGAGGGAGCGATCGCCTGACCGTGATTGCACGAACCATCGAACATCCTGAACCGGGGGTGACTGAGCCAGTGGTTTTAGGGGTGGCCACTCGTTCGTTGAGCGATCGCACCGATACAAATGTGACGGTCAAACTACTTAAAGGTTAGCCTTGTGTATGCTATATTAGGAATTCCGAGGACGCATAGCTCAGTTGGTTAGAGCACCACGTTGACATCGTGGGGGTCACTGGTTCGAGTCCAGTTGTGTCCATTTTTCTAAATCTTCACTATGGGGAAGCTTGCTGCCACCCCTTTCTTAAGAGTGAATTGCAAACTTTGTACTCAATTGCTAATCCCTAGGATGCGGACGGAGGGACTTGAACCCACACACCTTGCGGTACTAGAACCTAAATCTAGCGCGTCTGCCAATTCCGCCACGTCCGCAGCAAACCTAGTCTAGCGCACTTTGGGTAGGGAGTGCCCAAGTTTAGTAATGGTTCCCCACTTTGCGATGGTGAACGGCAGTCATGCCATCGGGTTTTGAGACGCGGCCACTGTCAACAGTACTATAGACAATCCAGTGATCGTGGGCATCAAGACGGCTGACCACTGTGCATTCCATGTAAGCAAGGGCATCAGCCAAAATGGGACTGCCATTACTGGCTGGATAGGTTTTCACATGGGCAAAGCGATCGGCGCCCGGTGGAAAGCGCTTCAGGAAATGGCGCATCAGGGGCTGGTAGTTCCCTTCTTCAAGAACATTGAGGACAAAGGCATCCCCCACGTGTAGGAAGGACTCAATGGCCCGATCCTTGGCCACGGCAATGGAAACCCCAAGAGGTTCGGTACTGGCCTGCGCCACCCAAGAGGCCAACATGGCACTGTTAATGGCACCTTTTTGGGCGGTGATAATGTATAGCCCACCGCTCAGGCGACCCAAGGCTTTATCGAGGTCAGTATCCAAGGCTTTCATCTGCTTGACCGTGCGATCGCGCAACAGCCATTGACCCATGTCGGTACCCGCTTCTTCCGCCTCTTGAAAGAGGGCATCGGTGGGAGTTGCTGTGACCCGAATCACAGGAAATGAAGGCGTCAGTCCCGCATCCCGAAACTGGTTGAGCAGGGGATAGGCCGGTTCAGCATCGGCCACACCACTTTCAAAGACCCCAATCGCCTGCTTGGCATGGGCGGCAGCGCGAATGGTACTCAGTGCCGTTTTCGCCACGGCAGTGGTGGGTGGGGTACCAATAATGATTCCTGCAGCAATCTCGGTGAGTTCGCGAATATCTTGGGGTTCAGCGGTGAGCAGATCCATTTTTTCAACCACCACACCGGTTTTGGCTGCCCCCCGTTCGATCGCTTCGGCAAGAGCATTGGCATAACCATAGTTGGCGGCGTAGAAAATAGCCACCGTCGTTGCCGCTTTGGCCTGTTCTTGACTCCAGTTGCGGTAGGAATCTAGCCATTGCGGGAGATGATAGCGCAGCAGTGGGCCATGGCCTGTGGCCACCAATTGCACGGGGGGCAGGGGTTCCAAGCGCTTGAAGGCCGAAAGAACGGAGCGGGCATTAGGCCCCATCAGACAATCGTAGTAAAACTTGAAATCGGGTTCTAGTAGTTCCGGTTCGCTGTCAAAAGGATCATCATTGCAGAAGTGGGCACCAAAAACATCACAGGTAAAGAGGGTCTGGGTGCCGTGATCATAGGTGAGGATGGTGTCGGGCCAGTGGAGATTGGGTGCCATGACAAATTCAAGAATATGCCCTTTCCCCAAGTCAAGGCGATCGCCATTTTTCACCTGTCGCTGACTAAAGGGCTGATGGATCAAATCCCCCAGAAACTGCAATGCCACCTTTGAGGCCACCACGGTTACATGGGGGGCTTTTGCCAATACATCCTTGACGAGGCCACTATGGTCGGGTTCGGTATGGCTGACGATGAGATAGTTCAAGTCACTGGGGTTCACTAGTTGCCAGAGTTGCTCGAGGTAGCGATCACCAAACTTGGCATGGGACGTATCTACGAGGGCAATCTGTTCCCCTTTGATCAGAAAGGAATTGTAGGTGGTGCCATTTTCAAGGGCAAACTCAATATCAAAGCGATCGCGATCCCAATCTAGGCAGCGAATTGCCGTCGTCTCAGGGGCAATGTCCAACACCTGAAGCGTTAAGCGCGGTGGACGTTTGGGCGTAGTGACGGCCATAGGCAGTTCCTCAATCTTTGAAACTACCTTTTATCCTGACATATGAAGAAAGGTAACAGGATTCAAAGTTTTTAATAGCGGTGATAACAGGCTTTACAAAGGGCAATGCCTATGCGGGTTCAAGGGGTGCCATTGTCAGCCCCGCCCGCAAAAGTTGCTCATGGTACAGTTCCGCCTGTTCTTGGGGTCCCACCCAAACAATGGCTTGGCCTTCGTAATGAACTTGATTCGTTAATGCCCACGCGCGATCGCTGGTCATATTGGGAATGTATTTCATCAAACAGGCAGCCACGTGCTGAAACGTATTGAAGTCATCGTTGAGAACAATGACTTTGTAGTTGGGGTAGTGCTTGCGAGTAACCTGTTGCCGCTCTTGGGGAACAACGCTAGGCATAGGTCAAACATTTTTGTAGCTACACTGCCCCTTAGTTTAACTTATTTGTGAAGGATTGGTTGGTTTGCTGTAGGAACATTGGGAAACCTCCTATGCTATAGCTAGACTTAGGTTGATGACTTAGGGGCATTGGTGATGACGGCAATGAATGTGTTGGGAACACCCCTGGTGTGCTGCTGTCAAAATCCACTCACAGGATTCTATCGCGATGGTTTTTGTCGGACGGGGGCAGGAGATGTCGGTGCCCATGTGGTCTGTGCGGAAATGACCGCCGAATTTCTCACCTTTACCCGTTCGCGGGGCAATGATCTTTCGACGCCAGTGCCCGCCTATCAATTTCCGGGGCTGAAACCGGGCGATCGCTGGTGTCTGTGTGCCTCCCGTTGGCGGGAAGCCCTAGAGGCTGACGTAGCTCCCCCAGTAATTCTGGAAGCAACCCATGTCAGTGCCCTTGAGTATGTCTCCCTAGAGGATTTGAAAGCCCACGCCCTTGGTGGTAACCAGCAACCGTGATCTGGGGAATACTCAAGTATGCCCGATCCAGAATCCGATTTTCGCTTAGATCCTCGCTATATTGCGGGTTTAGCGGCCTTTAATCGCGGAGATTATCAACTGGCGATCGCCGCCTTCAAAGCCGTCATTGCCAGCCACGGTCAACGCCGCGAAGGTCTAAAGGCTCATCTGCACCTGATTAAAGCCTATGCCCACACCCACCAGTGGCAAGAGGCCATTGATCTGTGTCAACTCTTGGCGCGATCGCCCCTCCCCTCCATTCGGGCTTGGGCAGAAAAACATCTGCCAGAGTTAGAACGCTATTTGGATGAGGAACCCACTTCCTCCTACCTTGAGTGTGTTTCAGCGCCTAGTTTAAGGCGGCCTATGCAACTGCGGCAGATGCCTCGCATTTATCTCTGGCTGAGTCAGGGGGCAACACTGCTGCTAATTGCTTGGCTGCTGCAAGGGCTGCTCCAAGGGATGATTGCGGGTCTCCTCAACTATGCCAATGATCAACTGGCACTCCTGCGGGGCTGGGAAGGGGTGATGGCGTGGTTTTTGCTGGGCTGCTTGGGGCTGGGGCTGCTCAGTGGTGACAGTTGGCTGTGGTCGTGGCGATTGCGTGCCCGTTATGGTCTGCGTCCCGTGAGTCTCGGCGAACTTGAGGAGTATAGTCCGGAAACGGTGATGCTCTTGGGGCGTTTGTCGTGGTCGTGGTGGCAACCCCGTCCCCAAATAGGCTGCTTGATGACGGCAGCACCGATCATTTTTAGCTATGGACGCTGGCAGCGCCGCATTATTGTCAGCGAAGGTCTATTGCGATCGCTCTCTGGCGAGGAACTGCTGGCTTTAATGGCCAGTGAAATTGCCCAACTACGGCTGGGGCTGAATACCCTAGTGACCCCCCTTGTACTGCTGTTGCAACTGCCCTATGACCTTTACTGTTGGTGTAGCCGTTGGGGCGATCGCCTTGCCCCTCCCTATGGCAACAATTGGGAACGGCGGATCATCAGGGGTACCCTCTATCTCCTCTGTGCCATGGTGGGTCAGGGAAGTTATCTTCTCTTTCGTGGGCTGGAGATGCTCTGCTTCTGGAGCAATCAATTGCGGCACTACTATAGCGATCGCCAAGGGGCAGCCTTGATCGGTAATCCCAATACCCTTGTGATGGCTTGGTTGCGCCTCATGGCAGCCACAGCAACGACGGTGTGTGCCCAAGGGGAAATCGGTGCCCCCCTAGAATCCTTGCGCCTGCTCCTACCCCTAAATCCAACCCAAGCTGCCCTGTGGGGCAATCAACCCCTCGATTGGCCAATGCTGCTCCGCTGGGATACCGCCCATCCCCTGCGCTATTGGTTTCGCTTGACCTCCTCCCATCGTCCCCTTGGACTACGCCTGCAAGCCCTGATGACCGATGCGCGGCAATGGCGACTGGAACCCCTGCTTTCCCTGCCCTCGACTTCCTCCCTTCGCTGTCAACGGGCCTGGCAACAAATGGCTCCCTTCTGGGGGGCGATCGCGGGAGTCATCACGACGATTATCCTCACGGGCGTTGGTCAATTTGCACTGCGGGCGGGGACGATCGCCTTTCCTCTGTGGTGGTTGGCGGATGGGTTAACCTTGGCACGGGGCTTCATTCCCATTGGCCTTGGGTTAGGTCTCTTTTTACGCCTGAATGCCTACTACCCGCCTCGGCCTCCCCAAACCTACACCTTGGGTCAGCTCCTCCATCGTCTTTTGCCCCTCGATAGTCCCGTTGCCGAGCTAAAGGGGCATTTACGGGCAGTGACCGGCTTGCGCAATGGTCTAGGACAGCACCTGTGGCTGGAGACGGATCAGGGCTTGTTTCCCCTGCGCTGCCATCGAGCTTGGGGGCCGATTTGGCCAATCCTTGAGCCAGCCTATCTGAAAACCTTGGCGGGGCGATCGCTGGTGGTACGCGGCTGGTTTCGACGTGGGACAGTTCCCTTTGTTGAGGTGAGTGAGTGGCACTCCCTGGATTTACAGCAAAAGCAATCTTGGGCTGCCCCCTATTGGGCAACGGCAGTGGCCGCGCTCTGGATCCTCTACGGCCTCATGACACTATTGGGTTGGATCTAGACATCTAAGACTATGCAACTTTCCCAAGCTCATCTGCGCACCCTGCAAACCTGTGCACGGCAATATCAGTACCGCTATCTTGACAGCTTGATACTGCCAGAGGCCACACAATTAACGGAAACCACTGCCCAAAAGCAGGGTCGCGACTTCCACCGCCTGATGCAACAGCACTTTCAAGGACTCGATATCCGCCCAATTCTTGAGGCGCAGCCCGAATTACAACCGTGGTTTGCGGCCTTTCAAACCATGCCACCGCCGATGATCGAGGGCCAAGGGGAAGCAGAGCATGTCCGCAGTCTGGGCTGGCAGGAATTCACCCTTGTGGGCGTGTATGACTACGTGATTTTTGGCCAAGGGCAAGCGCAGATCCTCGATTGGAAAACCTATGCCCATCTGCCCGCCCCAGACACCTTAGCCCGTCATTGGCAGACTCGCCTTTACTGTTATCTCCTGGCAGCCACCAGTCCCTACCCCCCCAGCGAGATTTCCATGACCTACTGGTTTGCCCAAGGAGAAAAGGGGGCAAATTTCTACACCTTTCCCTACAGTGAGGCGATCCACCAGCAAATCCACCATACCCTAGAGCAGTGCCTTAGCCAACTGCGCCAATGGTTACAAGCCTATGAGCAAGGACAGGAGCTGCCCCAAGTGCCCCCAGCCCAGATTCGGAAATACTGCGATGCGTGCGCCTTTAATGAGCGGTGTCAGCGTGGCCAGCCAACTTCTGTTTCGACCATTGACCCATTCCTAGCCGTGCTCAAAGACTTGAGTGTAGCCCGCTAAATCCAGATCGACAATCGCGGGTAGACAACTCAGAGCCGTTTGGAATAACTCAAAGCGTTCTTCCCGTTTCAGCATGGCCGTGAGCTGCTGCCGCAGAGGAATCAAATAGCGCACATCATTAGCGGCATAACGGATTTGATCCTCCCGCAGTGCCATGGCATTCCCCCAGTCGGAGCTTTGCGCGGATTTATCAATTTCTACCCCCAGCAGATCCAGAACCAAATCCTTAAGGCCGTGGCGGGGGGAATAGGTGCGGGCAATCTTACTGGCAATTTTGGTGCAGAAAACGGGATGAACACGGATCCCCAAATGGTAGCGCAAGGTGGCCAAATCAAAGCGGGCGTAGTGAAAGATTTTGGTAATGCGGGGGTGCTCTAGGAGTTGCTGAAGGTGGGGGGCTTCGGTTTGGCCACGACCAATCTTGACAACGGCCACTTGCCCCTCGGGGTCACACACCTGCACCAGACACAGGCGATCGCGGGGGATATTCAAGCCCATGGTTTCCGTATCCACGGCCAACTGATCGGCATTGAGAAAGTGCGCTAAGGCTGTAGCACTCAAGTCGTACTCAAAACACTCAAGGGGAAATTCCAGATCCATGATTCGCTCGCAAACTACGTCGGGGGCAATTCTGAGGACTGCTCTTTGGCGACATCAATGCGTTCCAATTGCCAGAGAATTTGGTTGCTTTCACGGCGCACCCGCGAAATCTGCCAATTGCGCCATGTCCATTCTTCACCGCGACTGGTGACGGCACTGGCGTGCACATCCATCAATTCTGCCAATTCACCACTGGTAATCAAGTATTTACCAGCCGCCAATTCATCGGCAACCCGCAGTGTCACAATTAATTCTTCAAGGCGGGCGCGGCGCTCAGACCACTGGGGCGATTTTCCCCCCAACCACTCGCCGTCACCATCAAGCCCCAAGGATGGTTGCACCATGGCTCCCTTCTCGCGATCAACATTGCTCCAAAAATCTTAGCGAGAAACGATGTGATTTTTAACCCACCTAGGCGATCGCCCACCACGCCGAGGATAGGGCTAGAATGGTTTTAAGATTTGTTAATTACATTGAACCGAACACCATGACGGTAACCTTGACCCCTGCATCCACCCTCCACGAGCGGGTCGTGATGATCGCCCGCCGCCTTGGTATTGAGAAATTTGACCTTGCTGGCTCCCATGTGGATGAGGTGAGTGTCCAAGTGCAGCAGGGAGAACCCAAACAGGTGAAGGCCTCCCAGCGATCGGGAATTACCGTGCGGGTGTGGAACTCAACGGGTCGCCTAGGGGTTGCCAGCACCACCCAATTGGACGATCGCGGTCTGGAAACAGCCCTAGAAATGGCCAAAGAAGCCAGTGCCTTTGGCGTCACCGAGGACATTCCCGACTTTAGTCCCTTGGCCACAGCGCCCCTTGGGGAGACGACGCTAACGACGGCTGATGTGCCCCTTGCCCCGGCGAAAACCCTCTTGGATCAACTGATTGCTGCGGAACGAGACCTCTTGGAACGCCACCCAGCGATCGCCAGTGTGCCCTACAATGGCCTGAGCCAGCGACGGTTAGAACGGTTTTATCTCAACAGTGAGGGTGCCAATCGCCAGCAAACCACCACCACAACCACACTCTATCTCTACAGCAAAACCGATGAGGCGGGTCGCAAACCCCGCAGTGCGGGTGCCATTCGCATCAGTCCCGATCTTGAGCACTTAGACATTGCGGGCTGCATTGATGAAGTGGCCGACAAAACCATTCGCCACTTAGCCTATGAACCCATTGTTTCGGGTCAGTACCCCATTCTTTTTTCACCCGCCGCCTTCCTCAGCCTGCTCAATGCCTTTAGCAATCTCTTTAATGCCCAAAACATTTTGGATCGTCAAAGCCTTTCGACGCCGGAGTCCCTCCATCAGGCGATCGCCAGCCCCCTTCTCAGCATCTATGATGACGCTCGCCACCCTGAAAATGTCGGTCAACCCCTCTTTGATGGCGAAGGTACCCCCACCCGCCGCACCCCTTTAATTGAGCAGGGGATTCTCACGGGTCTCTACCACAGTGCTGGTACGGCGCGTCGCTTTCAAACCCAGCCCACGGGGCATGCCAACTTAGGGGCAAAGGTGACAGTGAGTGGTCACTTCTACGATGTCCCAGCGGGTGAAGGGGGCGATCGCGCCGATGGCCTTGTTTGGATTGATGAACTCCATGCCCTCCACGCGGGCGTGAAAGCCCTCCAAGGCTCATTTTCCCTCCCCTTTGACGGTTGGTTACTGCGTAACGGCGAAGCCATCAGCATTGAAGCGGCCACCGTGGCCGGGGACATTCGCAGTCTGCTGAAAAATATCCTCCATCTGGGCACTGAGGTTGAAGTGACCCCCTACGGTTGTTGTCCGTCCGTGTGGGTGAGTCCCCTTGCGATTACAGGGGAATAGCTAAACCTGCATCAAGTCGAGACTACGGGAGGTGCCCAAGCGGGTGGCACCGGCATCAATGAGTTCAAGGGCTTGCTCCCGGGTACGAATGCCGCCAGAGGCCTTTATGCCGACGCGATCGCGACTCAAGCGCTTGAGCAAACGCACATCCGCAACCGTGGCACCACCGCGCCAGCCGGTACTGGTTTTCAGGAAAGCCACCCCCGCGTCCAAGCAAATATCCACTGCCAGTTGTTTTTCTTCCTCTGTCAGCACCGTGGTTTCCAAAATTGCCTTAACGGTTACCCCCGTTTCCGCGCAGATTTGGGCGATGTCGCGATAGACGGCCTCGGTGTTGCCCTCCTTGAGCCAACCCAAGTTAATGACCACATCCAACTCAGTTGCCCCACTGTCAACCGCCTCCTGCGCCTCATAGAGTTTCGTGGCACTGGTGTGGGCACCACTGGGAAAGCCAATGACGGTACACACTTTCACGGGTGTGCGATGGAGCAACTGGACTGCGGTCTTCACCCACACGGGCATGACACAGACGGCGGCAAATTTCCACTGTTCGGCTTCGGCACAACACCGTTCAATCTCTGCTGGGGTTGCCAAGGGGTCAAGCTGGGTATGATCAATGTAGGGTGCAAGGTCAAACAAATCACGTTCCGTCATAGGAATTCACCCAGAACAACCCTATTTTTATTAACTGAATAATAATAAAAACGGGGACGGAAAATGAGACCTTGGGAGATCGGTTCTCCCACCCCCCACCTAAAATTCACCCTTGCTAGATTAAAACTAGGCTATCACAGACACGATGACCTGTTGGCCAGACTACACTTTTTGGGAGGACACTCTATGGAGCCAACCATGAACCCTCGCAATCTTCAAGAAAGTGCTGATTCCCTCTGGAACTATCTGCAAAGTTTGGATGCAGAAGTGGTGGCTCGCCTGTCCCGTCCCGCGTCGCCGGAAATGGCCATTGTGATGGAACGCCACATTGGCAACCTGCTGGGCTACTTGCCACCGGAGGGGTTTGAGGTTTCCATTACCACGAATCGGGAGCACCTTGGGCGTCTCTTGGCTTCGGCAATGATGAGTGGTTACTTCTTGCGCGGTGCCGAGCAACGTCTTGAATTCGAGCGATCGCTGCAAGCGGCTGCCCAAGGGGAAGACAGCAAATAACCCATGCCAACGGTACAGGACTGTGGGGGCGGGTATACACTACCTGCCCTTCGTTTTGCACTTTTACAGTGGTATCAGCAGCAGGGGCGGGATTTACCTTGGCGGCACACGCGCGATCCCTATGCCATCTGGGTCTCAGAAATCATGCTGCAGCAAACCCAAGTGGCCACGGTGATTCCCTACTATCAGCGTTGGCTAGCCACCTTTCCCGCGATCGCCGACTTAGCGATTGCCGATTTGGAAACCGTCTTGAAACTGTGGCAGGGATTGGGCTACTATGCACGGGCACGCCATTTGCACCGCGCGGCTCAACAGATCATGGCCGATCATGGGGGGCAATTTCCCTGCACCTACGAGGCCGTGGTGGCGTTACCGGGAATTGGTCGCAGTACCGCAGGTGCGATCCTCAGTGCTGCCTTTAATCAGCCCCAGCCGATTCTCGATGGCAATGTCAAACGGGTGCTTGCCCGTCTCTATGGACTCACGATCCCCCCCAAGCAAGCGGAAGCCCAACTCTGGCAGTGGTCGGCGCAACTGCTGTGTTCCCAAGCCCCCCGCGATTTTAATCAAGCCCTGATGGATCTGGGGGCAACCATCTGTACACCCCGCCAACCCCTGTGTCATGCTTGTCCTTGGCAAGATCATTGCTTGGCGCATCGCCACCAGTTAACCCATGAGATTCCTCGCAAAATGAGCCGTTCCCCCTTACCCCATAAAAAGATTGGTGTCGCGGTGATTTGGAATGCGGCAGGTCAGATTCTCATCGATCGGCGGCCACCAACAGGTCTATTGGGGGGACTATGGGAGTTTCCGGGGGGCAAAATTGAACCCAATGAGACGGTTCAGGAGTGTATTCAGCGGGAAATTCGTGAGGAATTGGGCATTGAGATTAGTGTTGGTGAGCATTTGATTGACATTGATCATGCCTACACCCATTTTCGGGTGACGCTCCATGTCTATTACTGCCAGTATCTTTCAGGAAGTCCTCAGCCCTTGGGGTGCGATGCCATCCGTTGGGTGACCCCTGAGGAATTGGAGCAGTTTCCCTTTCCAAAAGCCAATACTGCAATTATTCAGGCCATTCACGAACGGGGCAGACCCACAGCCTAGGCGTTTGCAACGACACCCTCAGCCGCCGCCGCATCCAAAAACCAAAGGGCATTGCCAGTAATCAGCCGTGCTGGATAGAGATGGGGATCAGTTGTCCCAGAGAAAATATGACGTAGGGCAGTTTGTTTATTGGCACCCGTCACAAGAAAGAGAATTTGACGGGTATGGTTAATCAGGGGCACTGTGAAGGTGAGGCGGGGCTGGCCATCCTTGTTGCCCACGGTAATCAAGCGATCGCCCACCGTCAGCGCTGCTGTGTGGGGAAACAGGGAGGCCGTATGGCCATCGGGTCCCATACCGAGCAAAATCAGATCAAAGCTGGGAACTTCTCCTTCACGGATGCCAAAGGTTTGGCGCAGGATTTGCTCATAGCGATCGGCAGCGGTCTGCGGATCCGCATCCGCCGTTGGCATTGGGTGAATCTGATTTTTGGGAATCGGTACATGATTGAGCCACGCCTGAAAGGCCATCCCCGCATTGCTGTCGGGATGATCGAGGGGAACATAGCGTTCATCCCCCCAGAAAATGTGCCACCGTGACCAAGGGGTATCCGCACAGACAAGGCTTTCATACAACGGTTTAGGCGTGTTGCCGCCGGCAAGGGCAAGCGTAAATTGTCCCCGTTGGGCGATCGCCCCAGTGGCCTGCTCAAGCACAAACTGCTTTGCCGCCGCCGTCAGGGCAGCCAAATCTGGAAAAACACGTACATTGGGTGTTGGCATAGAAGCATCCTCCTAATTGGAGCGAATCACACCATCGGTCGCCGTACCCAGTCCGGGACTGGAAAAGGGATCAGCATTGCCGCGCCAGTTAAACCCATTAATGCGCAAAAGAATCGTCGCCAACTGGCGATCGAGGTTATAGCGAAACATCACCCCATAGGTGCGACGGCTATATTCCACAATAATGTTTGTATCAAAAACTCTCCCTGTGTCCACATTAATTTGCATTTGGGCACCCGCTCGCAGCGGACCGTAAATCTGCTGCAACAATCCCACGTTGAGCACACTAAAATCAGTAATCCGATCAAAGAGAAAGGGGGAGGATGGCTCACTCAATGTCTGTGTAAATCCCACATCAAAACTGGTGTAGTCAAACCAATGACGAGAAAAATGACCCACTTGACCCCGAAACCCTGCCCCTGCAACTAACGCGGGTTGGGTACTGCCATTGGTATAGTAGTTCGCTACACCGCCTACCTGGCCATAGAACTGCAAGAAGGGTTGGACAGGACGGGGGCTATAGCGCAGGCCTTGGGTTCGCGTCGGCGGCAAGGGAGTGCCCCGCCAAATGGGCATCACCCAGTTAAGACTTGCGGCAGCTTGAAGACGACCTAGGCTTGGCTTAGGGGGTAGGGAGGGATCATCACTGGCTGCCGTGACGTATTGACCTCCCAGAAGATAACTGAGTGCTAGGCCCTGAGTTAAGGGAATACCTGTACCACTGAACGTGCCGCCAAAGCTACTGGTAATTTCTTGCTCCCCAAGGGAACGATTAAAAACCCGTTGGCGATAAAGGGCAGAAACAGTTAGGAGATTGCGGGCATCAAAATTGTAGAACAAGTCTACCCCTGCGCGTGACGTACTCGGCCAGTCGTTAGGGTTGAGCGTATTCAAGAAGCCGTAACCGCGCACACGAGTCTGCGGCGTGAACCGATGGCCTAGCTCGATCGCCGCCCCGTAGCTTTTAGCATCAAAAACATCAAAGTCATTGTTGATGATCCGTTCTAAATAAATGGATGGCAGGAAGGTGATTTGGGTATTGGGAGTGTTGATCGCTCTGTAGCGATAGGCGAGAAATACGCCGCCGCGATCTTGTTCATCATAGCCAAACTCAAAGGGCAACACTTCGTAGGGACGACCTACAACAAACCGCCGCAGCACAATGGGTAAGGCCACCCGCTGATCAAAGACCACACGACCCCGTCGTACCTTGAGCAGGGTTTCATCGGCACTGAGGGGTTCTGCTGTTGCTTCCTGAGCCCGTGCCTCCAGTTCTGGTGGACTAAAGGGGTCATTGGTAATCCGTAGATTGGTAGCAAACCAGCGGCGGCCATCAAACTCTAGGCGATCGGCCTCAAAGCGCAACCGATCAAATGTTTCTGTCACTTCGGCTTGGGGATCTGTGCCCTGTTCGTCAAGACCGGGGAGAGGGCTAAGGGGTGGGGGGCTAGGAGAGCGGGTCAGGCTCAGGTCTTGATCCACCCTAGCGGTATTGACGACGCCGCGAGCATTCGTGAGAGAGCCTTGATCGAGTCTGAGGTTATATTCCAAGCGATCGCCCTGCAGGACTTGATCGCCGCGCGTAATCGTCACATTGCCTTCCGCCACCAGAATTTGGGCGTCAATATCGGTTTGAATACGATCAGCGGTGAGTTCGGCTTCCTTGAATCGGAGGAAAACATTGCCAATGGCATTAAATAATCGCCGCATCAGATCAAACTCTTGGCGATCGGCCGTCACCTCTAGGGGTTGATCACGGACAACGGGCGTTTCAGCATTGGCCTCCCCAAGACGGAGGGGGGCTGTAAAATCCGGTGTTGGCCTCGGGCTGATCGGCGTTGTACTGCTGAGGTCAGGAGCTACCGTTGTTCCAAGTAGCTCCGCTGGTGATGCGCCACTGACCTCAGTAATTTCTGCGGGTTGTGTCGGGGGGGGCAGACTAGCAAAAAGGGGTAAAAACAACAACGGCCAAACTTCCTCACGACCACTGCCTAGTTACGTTACCCGATGCCCACCCCCTTTGGCGAGGATTACTCGAGATCCTTACGCTTAGGGTTACGAGCTGGGTCACCCGAGAGGAACCCGAAAACAAAGAGCAGGACAAAGAAGGTCACAACGATATAAACGGTAATTTTGAGTGTTTCCATGATGTTGTCGTTTTTCGTAGCGTCACCTTCTGATCATACGGGATGAGGGACTCCCTCGCATCCCCTAAAACACTTGGCTTTTTGTGGCATCCGACAGCGTGGGAATTTCGGCATAGATGCCGCGTACAGACTGCACCACCGCATAGATGACGCCAATCACCGTGGCAATAAAGACAAAGTTGAAGAGCACTTTAATCAGCAGGTCAAAACTAGCAACGCGGACCAGCAGTTGTACCAGTAGTTGGACAATAAACAGCACAATCCCCATCAACAGTGCCTGCATCGTGTTATAGCGAATAAAAAGGCTGATACGACTGTTGCGCACCACCAGCAGGTACAACAGCATAAAAACAATTAGGCCAGCAAAGGGAATGGAGTAGATCAAGGCTACCGGTAAAACCACTAACACCAGTGCTTGCAGTGGTGGAAACAAATCAAACAAAAAGCCACCAAAGGGCATGACGTAGAAGAGCGGCAGCAGATACGCTAAGCTGGCAAAGGTACGATCTAACGCAGTGGTCGTGGCACGCCAAGTCATGGGTTGCTCCTTTTAGGGGTTGGAGGGGGATTGACTCATGACCTTCAGCAGTAGATCCGCCGAAATCATGTTGCATTCCACAACTTTACTGACCAGCGGTGGCCCCACTCGCGAGACAATGATCCCTTGCAGCTCCGGATTATTTCTGACTGACAGGATAGCAGCACCGATGATGGAACCGGAATCGGGAGCTGGGTTAGTACCATTGGTGGGTAGCATTTTGAGCAACTGGGCGATATCTGTACAACTTGCCCGTGACACATATTTTGCCAAGGAATCACTCAGCTGCTCAACCATGGTCTTCATCATTTCCGGAGGCAGCGGGCTGGCGCCTTGGGCACGCACTGGTTGACCTGCTCCTAGGACAAGGATGCCACCCATCACAAGGGGAATGCCGATAGCCGACTTGAGCAATTGCAACATGTTCAACCTCATGTTCATTTGAACTCTCAGCCAATGTGCCAGCAAACTAGCTGTGACGCTCCTCAATCACCCGATCAATCAAGCCGTAGTTTTTTGCCTCTTCGGCGGACATAAAGAAGTCACGATCCATATCCCGCTCAATTTTTTCGAGGGGCTGGCCGGTATGGTAGGCGTATAGCTCATTGAGTTGTCGCCGTACCCGTAAAATTTCGCGAGCTTCGATCTCAATATCCGTTGCTTGGCCACGGGTACCACCAGAGGGCTGGTGAATCATGATGCGGGAGTGGGGTAATGCCAACCGTTTGCCTTTGGTACCGGCTGCAAGGAGGAAAGACCCCATCGAGGCAGCCAGACCCACACAAATGGTGACGACATCAGATTTAATATGTTGCATCGTGTCATAGATTGCCATGCCAGCGGTGACGGAGCCACCGGGGGAGTTGATGTAGAGCATGATGTCTTTGCCCGGATCTTCGGAGTCAAGGTAGAGCATCACCGCCACAATTTGGTTGGCAATCTCATCATCGACTTCTTTACCAAGGAAAATAATCCGCTCGCGATAGAGACGGTTGTAGATGTCAATCCACTGGGTGTAGGGTTCACCGGGCATCCGGTAGGGGACTTTGGGTACTCCGATGGGCATAGAATCCTTCCACGCTGAGCTATCAACGCCGCAACCTGAGCCACGAAGGCGGCTTTTCTCCCTGATTCTAACCTATTCCAAAGACCTTCGCTCTAAACCTGGCAGAGGCAGAGGGCAAACCACTGCTGAGGGTCGGTAAAGGCCTTGATCCATCGAAATCCAGCAGCCGTTAATGCCGCCTTGAGGGCAGCAAGATCAAACTTGCGGGAAATTTCGGTGAGAATCGGTTCACCCACAGTAAAAGTGCACTGAAAATCAAGGGCAGCCAAGGTAACGGTTTGCCGCTGCTGTGAATCGAGATACATTTCAATTTGCTGGGCAATCGGGTTATAGATGGCGCGATGGGCAAAGGCTGCGGGCTGAAAATTTCCTTGAAAGCGCCAGTTGAGGTGATGGAGGAGATTGCGGTTAAAGGCAGCCGTCACCCCTTGGGCATCGTTGTAAGCAGGGAGCAAAATACTCGTGTCTTTGATCAGATCCACGCCCAGCAGGAAATAGTCCCCGTCCCTAAGAACCTGATGAATCTGTTGAAAAAGGGTCTGGCATTCGCTGGGGGAGAGGTTGCCAATGGTGCTACCGAGAAAGCAGAGCAAGCGCCGAGGTGCCAAGGGGGGCGGTAGGTGCTCTAAGCCCACTTGATAGGTGCCGACAAGACCATGAATACTGAGCTGCGGATAGTCGGCAAGAAGAGCCATGGCACTGGTTTTGAGGATTGAGCCACTGACATCAATGGGACGATAGTAAAGCCGAGGTTGTACGTGGGCATAGGCCGATAGGAGAAGGCGAATCTTGCGATCGCTGCCACTGCCAAGTTCCACCAGTTCACAGGCGCCCGTGAGTTGGGCGATCGCCCCGGCGGCGGTCTCTAAAATGCCCAATTCTGTACGGGTGGGGTAGTATTCCGGCAGCTCACAGATTTGCTCAAAGAGGCGTGATCCCGCAGCATCGTAGAAGTAGTAGGAGGGAAGAGACTTGGGTTGCTGAGTCAGACCTCGGATAACATCTTGGCCGTCCCGTTCTGTGGCGAGACTGGGTAAGTGGGTCAGGTGCAGGCGATCGCTCACAGGGAAAGCGGCTCCAGAATGTGCAGACCTTAAGATATTTTAGCCTTTAGCCGCTGCTCCAAACGCCGTCCCCACCACGCGATCGGCAAACTCATTAGCAGGTAGAGAATTAAGGCCAGCGCATACAGAGGAAATGGCTGGCTACTGTTGCGAATCACCCACACCCGCATCACTGAGGTTAAGTCCACGCCGGCAATCACACTGACAATGGCCGAATCCTTGAGCATGTAGATAAAGTCATTGACGAGGGGTGGGATCACAATTTGAATGGCTTGGGGCAAAATGATGCGCACAAATCCCTGTTGTTGACTCATGCCTAGGGAGAGAGCCGCTTCCCGTTGCCCCACATCCACCGCTTGCAGACCCGCACGAAAGACCTCTGCTTCATAGGCGCCATAGTTGAGCGCCAGGGCTGTCACCCCCGCTGTCCACGCATTCACCCAAGTCGCAAGATTCATCTGGGCTAATACTGCACCGACGCCGTAGTAGAGCAGGAGCAGTTGGGTGATCATGGGGGTATTGCGCATTAGCTCAATAAAGCCAAGTGCTGGCCAGCGCAGAAACAGAAAGGGGGAGGTGCTCATGGCGGCGAGGACAATGCCTAGCAACACCGCTAGCGGAAAGGAAATGCCACAGTAAATGAGTGTATTTAGTGCTCCCCGCAAAAAGGCCGGCAGGGCAGCTTGGATCAGTTCCATCGAAGAGATTGGGTTACACCTGTTGCTCTAACTTAATGAGGGGTTCAGGGAGCTATCAGTCCCGCGCTCTACCTAAAAGGTGAGCGACATGGACTCCCCGCACCTGTCGATTTTCCACCGCGACGCGGAAGCCAGCTACGATGGGGACGAGATTAAGTCTTTATCGTACACTACAGTCCAGTCATGTAGTCCTCAATCTCCACCCACACCTCTGCACCACAGAGGACGGCACAGATGGTCAGACCAATGATGTCAAGGAGTTGATGCTCTAGCAAGTGTTCTGCGCGGGGGTCTTGTAGGGTTTTGACGTGGTCGAGCAGACCGGCAGAGGGTCGGCATGGTGACATTCCCACAAACGATTGGCTTACTTTTCTACTATGCGTTTGCTCTAGAAATCCTCGTCCTAGGGTTGCGATCGCGCCCAGCCCCTTGATATACTAGGCAAGCTGATTAAGTTGCCCTCGGCACATCAGTCTATTTCTTGCCCATTTTTGGTTGGACACCATCATCACTGTAGGTTGGGTATAGTTGCATGGCTCGATATCGTGGCCCTCGTTTGAGAATTGTCCGTCGTCTGGGTGAACTGGCTGGTCTCACCCGCAAAGCCCCCAAGCGGAGCTATCCCCCTGGTCAACACGGCCAAGCCCGCAAAAAGCGCTCGGAATATGCCCTGCGCCTTGACGAAAAGCAAAAACTGCGCTTCAACTACGGGGTTTCGGAGCGGCAACTGGTGCGCTATGTGCGTAAGGCCCGTCGGGTCAGTGGTTCCACGGGGCAAACCCTTCTACAGTTACTGGAAATGCGGCTGGATAACACCGTTTTCCGCCTTGGAATGGCACCAACGATTCCAGCCGCCCGCCAACTGGTGAATCATGGCCATATTCTGGTCAATGGTCGCAGCGTTTCTATTCCCAGCTATCAGTGCCGTCCGGGGGACGTGATTACGGTTCGCGATAATGAGCGATCGCGCCGCTTGGTGGAAACCAACCTGCAAAATCCTGGACTTGCCAATCTTCCCAGCCACTTGGAACTGGATAAAAGCACCCTCACCGGCAGAGTCACCGGTATTGTCGAACGGCAATGGGTGGCTCTCCAAGTCAATGAACTCCTCGTGGTTGAGTACTACTCCCGCAAAGTCTAGAGTATCGCCGCCCTTCCTATGGCAGAAGCCTATCTTCTGGAAAAACTCCGCACTGTCGAGCAAACCTTTACGGAACTGACCCGTCGCTTGGCGGATCCCGATGTGGCGGTCAACCCAACCGAATTTCAGAAGGTGGCTCGCTCCCGTGCTGCCTTGGAGGAGACGGTGAATGCCTATCACGAATGGCAGTCCCTCAATCAGCAACTGGTGGATGCCCGCCAACTACTGAAAGAAGCAGTCAATGAACCCGAGCTACGCCAGATGGCTGAAGAAGAAGTCGCGGATCTCAGCCGCCGCATTGCCGAGCTCGAGGAACGCCTAAAAATTCTGCTTTTGCCCCGTGACCCCAATGATGATAAAAACATCATGCTAGAAATTCGAGCGGGTGCTGGGGGCGATGAAGCGGGAATTTGGGCAGGGGATTTAGTGCGAATGTACTCCCGCTACGCCAAAAGCCAAGGCTGGCAGGTGAGCTTAGTCAGTGAATCCCTCGCGGAAATGGGGGGCTTCAAGGAAGCCATCCTCGAAATCAAGGGCGATCGCGTCTATAGCAAGCTGAAGTTTGAATCCGGTGTCCATCGCGTGCAGCGGGTGCCTGTCACCGAAGCGGGGGGGCGAGTTCACACCTCTACGGCCACCGTGGCGGTAATGCCCGAAGTGGATGAAGTGGAAGTAGAAATTGATCCCAAGGATATTGAACTCACCACAGCGCGATCCGGGGGTGCCGGTGGCCAAAACGTCAACAAAGTAGAAACAGCCGTTGACCTCTTCCACAAGCCGACGGGTATTCGCATCTTCTGCACCGAAGAGCGTAGCCAACTGAAAAACAAAGAGCGCGCGTTCCAAATCCTACGGGCAAAACTCTACGAAATGAAGCTGCGGGAACAGCAGGAAGCTATTACCTCAATGCGTCGCTCCCAAGTGGGTACGGGCGATCGCTCCGAAAAAATTCGCACCTACAACTACAAAGATGACCGCGTCACCGATCACCGTTTAGGACAAAACTTTAGCCTCAGCAGTGTCCTAGAAGGGGATCTAGAACCAATTATCCAAGCCTGCATTAGCCGTGATCAGCAGGAACAACTGGCACAACTGGCTGCCGAACAAGCCTAGGAGGATCAAATGACCAAATTTGTGGCTTGGGGACGCTACTGTGAAGATGTCCTTGAACGGCGTTCCCCCCATCGCCAAGCACACCTCGACGGCCTTGCGGTTCAAAAAGCCCAAGGGGTGCTCATCACCATTGGTCCTACGAAAGACCTGCGCTACTTTTTTGCCATTTACGAGGCGGATAGCGAAGAGACCGTGCGCCAATTGATTGAAAACGACCCCTACTGGCAGCATCAGGTGTGGACAGAGTACAGCATTCATGAGTGGATCCAAGCCCTCTAGAGGCGAGGGCGGATCCGAAACTCACTTAGGGCGCAAGGGCATTGCCCCGCATCAGGCTACCAATCGTTTTTGCCGTAATTTTCAACTGCACTAAGGGATTAGCCGGCACCACCGTCTTGTAGAGGTAGCTATCGAAGGTGAGCTTCTGTACATCAATATCGCTACACATCTCCACAAAGGCCTCACGGGTGGCATCGGAGCGATAAAAGACCCGTTGCAACAGATCTAACACTAGGTACGTCATGCCGTAGGCTTTGTCCCAGCGCTTCAGGTACAGCTTGAGATCTGCTTCGGTGGGGATACGGCGACCGCTGTTGGAGGTTTCAACAATCGTTTCAGCGCACATGCGGGCTGACTTGGCGGCAAAGTAAATGCCTTCCCCTGAAGATTTCGTGACCGTACCGGCTGCATCTCCCACCAGAGCCACGCGACCGACCACCCGCCGCGGCCGAGGATGCTCAGGAATGGGGTGAGCTTCCACTTTAATAATTTGCCCCCCTTCCAGTTTGGCAGCAGCACGGGCGCGGATTCCCGCCTGCAGCTCCCGAATGCGGTCTTTGTTGACCTTCATGGTGCCGGTACCCACGGCCACATGGTCATATTTCGGGAAAACCCATGCATAGAAGTCTGGGGACACGTCATCCCCCACGTACATTTCTGCCAACTCGTTGTAGTAGGCCATTTTGTCCTCAGGCAGGCGGATGCGCTCCTGATAGGCAATGGCGTAGTTGTAATCGCCGGCATCAATTTCCTTGGCAATGCGGGAATTTGCCCCATCGGCACCAATCACCACATCCACTTCAAGGGTCTGAGCTGTGCCATCCTCTTGGACATAGTGGAGGGTGTAGGGCTGATCGCTGGTGGCGGGCTGCTCCAGCTTAAAGACGGTGCCATTGATCAAGTTGGCGCCCAAATCCGCTGCCCGATTGCGCATAAAGCTATCGAGGACTTCGCGGCGACACATACCGATATACTCGTGGTCTTTGAGGGTATGGCCAATGTTCACCTCGATATTGGAGGGGGAAATCATCTTCATTTTGCGCACGCGGCGGTCAATGATTTCCGGCGGCAAGTCAAATTCACTGACCATGCACAGGGGGATCGCACCGCCACAGGGCTTGGCATTGTCTAATTTACGTTCAAAGAGATAGGTCTGGATTCCGGCTTTGGCTAAGGTTTCGGCGGCTGAGGAACCCGCTGGACCACCACCGACCACTGCTACCCGAAGTGACAACGGACGACTCCCAATTTTGGCTAACAAACAACAGCTTGGATACTATCACGGCAATTTTTTGTCTTCAAGGATTTAATCCCGAAAAGCCGCATCTGTAACAGTTTTCAACATTTGGCCATCGTTGATCCGTTAGGATAGATCTATCTATGGATTCAGAATTGATCCAGCGTGCGGACTGTAGCAGAAGCTACCCAATTTGTCTCTCGCGGTGGAGAATGGTATCATTTGCGAGGTTGGACAATTTACACCATTTCCCAGAGAAGTTTAAGGTAGGGCATTCACATGGCATCGTCTCCTGTTGCGCCCGTTGTTTTGATGATTTTGGATGGCTGGGGCTATCGCGAAGAGACCTACGGTAATGCGATCGCTAGCGCCAATACGCCCGTCATGGACAGTTTGTGGCAAGCCTACCCCCACACATTGATTTGCACCTCTGGGAAGGCGGTGGGACTCCCCAAGGGTCAAATGGGTAACTCCGAGGTGGGGCACTTAAATATCGGTGCTGGGCGCATTGTTCCCCAAGAGTTGGTGCGCATTTCCGATGCCGTTGAAGATGGTAGCCTCTTTAGCAATCCCGTCCTTGTGAAGCTCTGCCAAACTGTGCAGGAGCGCAAGGGCAAGCTGCATTTTATCGGCCTGTGTTCTGCAGGCGGGGTGCATTCCCACATTGATCATCTGTACGGCTTGGTGGAACTGGCCAAGCGCCATGAGTTACCGGCCTGTATTCATGCCATTACCGATGGTCGCGATACACCCCCCCGCGATGCCGCAGGTGTCCTTGAGGAATTGGAGCAACGCCTGAAAACCATTGGCTGCGGACGAATTGTGACGGTGAGTGGTCGCTACTATGCCATGGATCGCGATCGCCGTTGGGATCGCACCGAGGCGGCCTACCGCGTCATGACCAGCAATGAGAATATTCAACCCCTGCGGGCGGTGGATGTGGCCAGTAAGTCCTATGCCCAAGATATTGGCGATGAATTTATTGTCCCCACGCGCATTGCTGAAGGAGCCGTTGAACCCGGCGATGGTGTGGTGTTCTTTAATTTCCGTCCCGATCGCGCCCGCCAACTCACCCAAGCCTTTATTGACCCTGATTTTAGCGGCTTTGAACGGACGCTAATTACGCCCTTGGAATACGTGACCTTCACCCAATACGATGTTAACTTTAAATGTGGTGTCGCCTTCCCGCCCCAAAACCTCAATCATATCCTTGGGGAAGTGATTGCCGAGCATGGCCTGAAGCAACTGCGGGCAGCGGAAACGGAAAAATATGCCCACGTCACCTATTTCTTCAATGGCGGCCTTGAGGAACCCTTCCCCGGCGAAGATCGCATTCTTATCCCCAGTCCAATGGTGGCCACCTACGATCAAGCGCCAGCCATGTCTGCCCTTGCCGTAACAGAAGCGGTTAAGGAGGCCATTGAGAAACAGGAATATGCCCTAATTGTGGTGAACTTTGCTAACCCCGATATGGTGGGGCACACGGGGCAGATGGAAGCTACCATTCAAGCCATTGAAACTGTGGATCGCTGTGTAGGCGTATTGGTGGAAGCAACAACAAAGGTGGGGGGCACGCTGCTGATTACCGCTGATCATGGCAACGCTGAGTACATGATTGACGAGGACGGTAACCCTTGGACGGCTCACACCACCAACCCCGTTCCCTTCATCTTGGTGGAAGGGGAGAAACGCAAAATCCCCGGCCATGGCACGGATGTCACCCTGCGGCAGGATGGTTGCCTTGCTGATATTGCACCGACGATTCTGGAAATTTTGGGGCTGCCTCAACCCCCTGAGATGACCGGGCGATCGCTGATTGCCAGTGCCCCCTATGAAACGCGCCTCAATCGCACCCCAGTCTCTGTGAAGGTCTAAGGGCATTCTCAACCCAAGAGCGACGGCAGAAAATTTTAAGAAATCTTAAAATAGGAACAGTGCTTGTCCTGTTTTTATGGCCACGTTTCGCTCCATTCTGGGTTACTACCGCGCCTATCGGGGGATGGCGATCGCCAGTATTACCGCAGCTAGTCTCTGCGAACTGGTGGATTTGCTCGTGCCCTATGCCATTGGTCAAATTCTCAACCTGCTCTCGCAACAACCCCTCGATCCGCCAGTGGTGGCTATCGCCCATACGCTGCAAACATGGACGGGCTGGAACAATGCCTTTGGCGTCAATCTCACCGTTCTCGGCAGTATTGTCTTTTTGGCCACTGTGGTGCGTGCCCCAATTCAACCGTGGCTGGGGGTATGGTTCCACTGGTGGATTGCCTTGGCTGCCCGCCGCGACCACACTCGCAAAGCCGTCGAGAAAATCCTGACGCTGCCCCTAGAATTCTTTGAGGAAAATAACCCGGGTCGCATTGCCAACCGTGTTAGCAAAGGGATTTCCAACCATACGTGGAGCTATCCTGAGATTGCCGGCCAACTGATTCCCAAACTGGTACGGGTGCTGGGGATTGGCCTGATTGTCTGGTGGCTTGATTGGCCGATCGCCCTTGGACTGTTGCTCTCCTTTACAGTGATCTTGGTGCTGACCCTGCACACCCTACGGCGCATTATTCAAAAAGAAGAAATCCTCGACAGCCACATCGAAAGCACAGAAAGCCGCACCTCAGAAATCATTACCAATATCAAAACCGTCAAAGCCTTTGCCACTGAAGCCCGTGAACTTGCTCGTCAACAGCAGCGTCTCGATCGCGAGTTCAAGATGGTCATTGACCGCATCCATCGCGGCTATATGCACCTGATTACTTGGCAGGGAACCGTAGTCCAGTTCTGTCTTTTCAGTTTGTTGGGGTTTTCCCTAGCGGCCACGATCGCCGGCCGGGTCTCCATTGGTCACTTTATTACGATTTACACCCTTGCCAGTATGGCCTATGCCGAAATTACCCCCCTCTCGCAGGTGTCGGAGGTGTTTGCGCGCCGCTATGCCTCCATTTTGCGCTTCCATGAATTTATGGAATTGCCCCCCGGTCGCGATGCCATTGATCTGGAGCAACAGGAGATTCCTAGCCTGAAGTTTTCGGGCAAAGTGGATTTTCAGCACGTTTGGTTTAGCTACACGCCGGGGCGTCCCATTCTGCGGGATATTAACTTACTCATTGAACCCTGCCAAACGGTGGCCTTGGTGGGGCGATCGGGTTCCGGGAAATCCACCCTGATCAAGCTTCTCTTTCGCTACTTCCAGCCGGATCAGGGGCAAATTCTCATTGATGGCCAAGATATTCAAACCCTCGATGTCCGCGCCTATCGCCGCCGGCTGGCCATTGTCCACCAAGAAGTGGATGTCTTTAATGGCACCCTCTGGGATAACCTCACCTATGCCAACCCCGAGGTCAGTGCCGACGCCGTCTATGAGGCCTGTGCTATTGCGCGGGTGGATGAATTTGTGCAGCAGTTGCCCTTGGGCTATCGCACCATTGTCGGTGAACGGGGCTTGCGGCTTTCGGGGGGACAGCGGCAGCGCCTAGGGATTGCCCGTGCCCTCTTAGCAGATCCCGATGTCCTGATTTTTGATGAGGCCACCTCAAGTCTCGACTATGAATCGGAGCGGGAAATTCAACTGGCCCTGCGCTCCATTACGGGTACTCGCACAATGATTGTGATTGCCCACCGCCTCAGTACGGTTCGGGATGCCAATCAAATTGTGGTCTTGGATCAAGGGACAATCCGTGAGCAGGGAGACCATGAGACACTCCTCGCCCAAGGGGGATTGTATGCCCATCTCTACTCGATTCAGCGCGATCGCGCCCCTCGTGCCTAACTGAGATCCACACCAAGGAAGCGATCCAAGAGTCGATAGCGCCAAAAGCTGCGCAGGAAAATCACCCATAGCAAAACAATCAGTACAATCAATGCCCACAGCGACCACGAAAGGGGTTCCAACTCAGCCACTGCCCGTAGGGTCGGCGAAAAACTAATTGTCAAGAAGGCAGCCAGCAGGGCTAAAACCACAGCAACATAACGCCAGTTGCCCACTAAAGGCGCACCGCCAACCCATGTGGGATGGGGAGGTTTGAGAAACAGGACTAAACAAAGGGAGGCCAGCATCAGGGTCGTCACCAAGGCCGTGCGGGCGATCGCCACACTCTGCCCTAGTTCTAAGAGCACCTCGCGGCCATTCAACAGCGTTGGATCAAAGCGTCCTTGGAGCAATGCCACAAGGGGCGTCAGTTCCCGTGCCAACACCCCCAAGTACATGAAAATGGCCAACAGTGCGAGGCTTAGGGTGGCGGGGATGACAAAGTGCAGCAATGAACGAATCAGCGATCGATGGGGACGCGGCCCCGGCACTGCCCAAAAAGCCACCGCCAAGGTCGGCAGACCCACTCCCCACAGGGTTAGCAGGCTATTGTGCTTAATCAGCAGCGGAAAGGCGCGCCCTGCCATGACAGTGACTAGACAAAGCAAACTAAAGCTAAACACCCGCACCAGAAAGAGCTTCGTGACATCTTGAATGCCGTTGTAGATGCGCTGTCCTTCACGAAAGGCTGCTGGTAAGGCGGCAAAGGAATCCGCAAGCAATACAATATCAGCCACATTTCGGGTAATGGCACTGCCACTTTCCATGGCGATGCCCACATTGGCCTGCTTCAGGGACAGCACATCATTGACACCATCGCCAATCATGGCCACCTGATGCCCGAGGGCACGCAGTCGAGTCACGAGTTTCGCCTTTTGCTCGGGGGTAATGCGACCAAAAACCGTGGCTTTCTCGGCCATTTGATCAAAGCTAGGATCATCCATGGCGGCGAGTTCTGTGCCGGAGATGGCGATCGCCCCCGCATCGAGGCCGACTTGTTTACCGAGGGCAACCACCGTTTCCGCATGGTCACCGGAAATAATTTTGATTTGAATTCCAGCCTGTTGAAAGCGTTGCAAAACATCGCGGGATTGGGGTCGCAGGCGATCGCCCACCCAAATCACTGCTAAGGGTTCAAGATCTGGGGGCAAGAGGGGAGTCTCCTGCCGCTCATCCCATTGAGGATCACTGCAACTACGGGCAAAGAGAAGCACCCGCAATCCCTGCTGCCGTCCCCGCTGGAGTAATTCAGTCACCTCAGGGGAGAGGTCTTCAGCCTTGAAGAGGACATCCGGTGCCCCCAAAATAAATGCTTCTGAGTCATGCCACGCTGCGGCACTCCACTTGTAGGCGGAGGAAAAGGGAATTTCGAGGCGTAGGGGCTGGGGCCTGCCGTCAAAGGCCTCCGTGAGGGCAACAATGGTGCGGTTCGGAGCACTAACACTGGCGGTAAACGTGGCGAGAGCCGCTTTTGTCTTTTCCTCTGTATCAGTGAGGGCGTACCAGCTATGGAGTTCAAGGGCATTGGCCGTCAGTGTGCCCGTTTTATCAAGGCAGAGAATATCGACGCCACTGAGGGATTCAATGGCATTTACCTGCTGCACCAAGACATTGGCACGGGAGATACGCAGTGCCCCCAAGGCATAGGTGAGCGTAATTGTCAGATACAAGCCCACGGGGACAAGACCCGCCACCACTGCCGCCGTTTGCACACTCATTTGTAGGGTGGTCAGGCGTACCAATAGCGAGAGCAGCACCAATAGCCATAGGAAAACCGCCAGCGCCAGAATGACGCGGATAATCAGGTTAATTTCCCGTTGCAGGGGAGTGAGTTTGTGGTGGTGGGTTTTGGCGGCAGCAGTCAGTTGATGGGCGGTACTGGCTTCCCCCACCTGTTCGGCGACATAGGCAGCGGCACCGCGCACACAAAAGCTCCCGGAGTACAGGCGATCGCCCGCTTGCTTGGAGATGAGATCCGACTCCCCTGTGAGCAAGGACTCATCCACTTGGATCTGTCCATCACCAACGACAGTGCCATCGGCAACGATTTGATCCCCCGGCTCCAAAAGGAGAATATCCCCTTCTACGACTTCTGCAGGATCAATAATGGCCTCTTGGCGATCGCGCAGCACCTTGACACGGGGACGGGTGAGGAGGCTAATTTCATCCAACTGCCGTTTGGCGCGAATTTCCTGCAGGATGCTAATGATGGCATTGAGAAACACCACCACGATGATGGCGGCCACATCCCCCGGACGACCTAAAAAGAGCAAAATGACGCTAATAAAAGCAAAAACCCCATTGATAAACGTGAAGAGGTTTTCCCGCAAAATGTCGCCATAGGTGCGATTGCTTTCACTCGCTTGACGGTTAATGCGACCTCTGGCTTGCCGCTCCGCCACTTCCGCCGCTGTCAGACCCGTCAATGGTGCTGTCATACCCTAAGTTTCCGCTGACTTAACCACAAACACCGAACAGGGGGCATCCGCCACAACGGCGCCACTTACTGAGCCTTGCACAACCCGCTCAACCCCCGTGAGGCCGCGACTCCCCAGCACAATTAGGTCTGCCCCATAGATATTGGCCAAGCGTAAAATTTCCTCGACGGGGTCACCGGTAACAATTTCAATTTCCGAGTCACAGGGGAGGTGGCTTTGGAACTGTTGTAAATGCTGCTCAATACTACGGTAGGTGCCCATTTGCGGATGCAACGAGGGGCGATCGGCACTGACGCCAAAACCCGCCTCTGTCGGTGAGATCACATGACTGAGAATCACTTGGGCATCCGGGTCAAGATTTAACTGTGCCACCGCCGCCATCACCCGTGCCGATAGCTCACTGGTATCGAGGGCCACTAAAATTGTTTTGAACATGCCTGTGACTCTGTACTTGCAATCTCTTAGTCTGCCATAAGGGTGCTGGGATTGATGGCTCCTAAGGTCACTCAAGGCAGGGACAAAGAACAAACATAGTGTCAACATTTGTTACAACCCTCCCTGGGGATCATAAGACTTGTGGAGAATTCCCACAAAACGCTGACATTTGCGCCCATTTCCGAGGGGATCGCAGTAGCGTGAGGATCAGTACAGGACAGCAGGTGAATGTGTTGTGACGGTGTCGGGCGGTTATAAAAATGCCCGGATGAGTACACCAAGGAATTGTTCTGTCAAGACTACAAACCCTATCCAAGAGTGCCTATGAAAGTTGGGGTCGTTAAGGAACGCGAAGTGGGTGAACAACGGGTTGCCCTGATTCCCGAAGTCGTTGCCAAGCTGGTGCAGCAGGGGTATCACCTTTGTGTGGAGTCCGGTGCAGGAGATATGGCTCACTTCAGCGATGATGACTACCGTGCAGCGGGTGCGGAAATTGGTTACTCCATTGAAGAGGTCTGGGGCAATGTGGATGTGGTGCTCAAGGTGGCTCCCTTGCGCGATCGCGAGGTGGAGTGGATTCGACCCGGCACCACCTTAATTAGTTTTCTCAATCCCTTGGGCAATCCATGGCAGATGCAACACTTGGCAGAGCGGCATATTACTGCCTTTGCCCTCGAGTGCATTCCCCGCACCAGTCGTGCCCAGAGTATGGATGCCCTGTCTTCCCAAGCAGCGGTGGCAGGCTATGCGGCGGTGTTATTGGCCGCTGCTAATTTGCCGCGCTTTTTCCCGATGTTGACGACGGCAGCGGGTACGATTCCCCCCGCTAAGGTGTTTGTGATTGGAGCAGGGGTGGCGGGCTTGCAGGCGATCGCCACCGCCCGCCGGTTGGGAGCTGTGGTTGAAGCCTTTGATATTCGCCCAGCGGTCAAGGAGGAAGTACAAAGCCTCGGTGCCAAATTTGTCGAAGTCAACCTTGAGGAGGAGACCGTTGCCGCCGGCGGCTATGCCAAAGAGGTTTCTGAGGCGGCAAAGCACAAAACCCAAGAGGCGATCGCTGCCCATGTCCAGAGTGCCGATGTGGTCATTACCACTGCTCAAATTCCCGGCAAGCCTGCCCCTCTTTTGGTGACAGAACGGATGGTGGCCAGCATGAAACCGGGTTCGGTGATTGTGGATTTAGCCGCTGAGCAGGGGGGCAACTGTGCCTGCACAGAACCGGGGCGCTCTATTTGTCATCAGCGGGTCACTATTATTGGCCCGATTAATCTGCCCTCGACAATGGCGGTGCATGCCAGCCAAATGTATGCCAAAAACATTTCAACGCTCCTGAAGTACCTCACCCCCCAAGGGGAATTGGTTTTGAACTTTGGGGATGACATTGTGGATGCCGCCTGTATCACCCATGAAGGGCAGGTTCGCAACCCACGGGTACTGCAACTGCTGCATCCTGCCCCAACCTTGGCAACAACGGTTTAGAGATGTCCCTAGAGGATTCGTTCTATGACAGATCCCATTCTTGTCGGTCTGATGATTTTTGTGCTGGCCAGTTTCATTGGCTTTGAGGTGATTAACAAAGTCCCGCCCACGCTGCATACTCCCTTGATGTCTGGTGCCAATGCCATTTCGGGGATTGCCGTAATTGGTGCCCTACTGATGGCGGGGAGTGGGCACACCACTTTAACGGTGGTCTTGGGATTTATTGCGACAGTGCTCGCCACGATTAATGTGGTGGGCGGTTTTTTGGTCACGGATCGCATGTTGCAGATGTTTAAGCGGTAGGAACCATGGATTGGCTAACACGCATTGAAGAATTGAGCTATCTGGGTGCTGCGGCGCTCTTTATCCTCGGTTTGAAAAAACTGGGGTCTCCGGCCACGGCCCGTCAAGGAAATCGCCTTGCCGCCTTGGGGATGTTGATTGCGATTGTGGTCACGCTCCTCGATCGCCAGATTATTAGCTATACGGGCATCCTAGCGGCCATGGGCCTCGGCAGTGTCATTGGCGCGATCGCTGCCTACAAAGTGGCAATGACGGCCATGCCCCAGATGGTGGGGTTACTCAATGGCTTAGGAGGGGCGGCCTCTGCCTTGGTGGGCATTGGTGAATTTTGCCGCATTGTGGCCGTGGGTGAACCGCTGACCCCCAGTACGCTGATCACGATTATTTTGGGGGTGCTGATTGGTGGCGTCACCCTTACTGGTAGCCTTGTTGCTTTTGGTAAACTTCAGGGATTGATTTCGGGAACCCCGATCATTTTCCCGATGCAGCAGGCGATTAACCTCGGCTTGCTGGTGGCTTTCTTGGTGGCCAGTGGCTGGGTGTGGTTGGATCCAAGTCAGATGCCGATTTTCTGGGGCTTGGTGGCGATCGCCAGCATTTTGGGGGTGCTCTTTGTTCTGCCCATTGGCGGTGCCGATATGCCGGTCGTGATTTCCCTTTTGAACTCCCTTTCGGGCTTGGCTGCCAGTGCTGCCGGTTTTATTGTGGGCAACAGTATGCTGATTATTGCTGGTGCCTTGGTGGGGGCTTCGGGGCTGATCCTGACGCAAATCATGTGCAAGGCCATGAATCGCTCCTTGGCCAATGTGCTCTTTAGTGGCTTTGGTAGCTCGACCACAGGCAGTGCTGAGGGTAGTGTTCATGCCACCGCGAAGTCAGTGCGCACCATTGACCCCGAAGAAAGTGCGATGATGCTAGGTTATGCCAAGTCGGTGGTCATTGTCCCCGGTTATGGAATGGCGGTGGCTCAAGCACAGCACAGTGTCAAAGAACTAGCGGATCAACTGGAGCGGCTGGGTGTCGATGTCAAATACGCGATCCACCCGGTGGCAGGTCGCATGCCCGGTCACATGAATGTGCTGCTTGCCGAAGCCAATGTCCCCTACCCCCAACTCAAGGACATGGAGGACATTAATCCAGAGTTTGAGCATGTGGATGTGGCACTGGTCATTGGTGCCAATGATGTCGTGAATCCAGCCGCTCGCACCAACCCCGGTAGCCCCGTCTATGGGATGCCCATTCTCGATGTGGATCGGGCACGACACACGATTGTGATCAAGCGCAGCCTCAATCCGGGCTTTGCCGGTATTGACAATGAGTTGTTCTACAAGGACAGAACTCTAATGCTGTTTGGCAATGCCAAGGAAGTGCTCAATCAACTCATTGCTGAGGTGAAACACCTCTAGGAGGGGGTGGCGGCCACGCTGCGATCAAACACCGGGGCAATTTCCTCAAGGTCAAACTGATCAAGGCGATCGAGCACCCAATGGCAGCGACGCTGGAGCATGTGGAAGGGATAGGTGTGCGCGACCCCCAAGACTTTGACACCGGCCTCGCGGGCGGATTGCACCCCCACCAAGGTGTCCTCGATCGCCAGACAATCAGCGGCTGTGAGATCGCCCCCTAGGGCTTGCAAGGCTGCAATGGCACGGAGATAGGGGTCGGGATAGGGTTTGCCGCGTTCCACACTTTCGGCACTGATAATGCAGTCCACGATGCCAGTCAAGTTTCCCCGCTCAAGAGCCAAGTCCACATCGGATTGCAGGGCACCGGTGACAATGGCAATTTTCAACTGCGCAGCATGGAGTTTCTCCAGCAGGGCGATCGCCCCCGCAAAGAAGGGAAAAGGCTCCATATTGGCCAAGCGTGCGCGGTAGGCGACTGCCTTTTGTGCCACCAGTTTATCCAGATAGGCGGGGGTCACTGCCCGGCCGCGGCGGCTGAGGAGATTATCCAAACAGGCGCGATCGCTGCGGCCTAGGCAAAATAGGTCGTACTCGCCCCGCTGGGGTCGCAGATTTTCTTGCAGCAGAATCTCCTCAATGAGGGCAGCATGGATCGCCTCATCGTCGAGGATGACACCATTGAAATCAAACAAAACTGCCTTCAGGGGCATACCTAGCGTGCTAACTCTGGGAATAACTGCTGAATCCGTGCTTGGAGTTGCTCCGCCTCGCTGCAGTGCGCCATCTCTACTGGGGGTCGCATGAGGGATTCTCCGACTAAAATGGCCTGGGCACCGGCTTGTGTCACCCGCTCAACATCGGCACGCTGATGAATGCCCGATTCACTGACCACAAGGATGTGGCGATCGCGCAGTTGCGCCCCATAGGTGGCCAAAAGCTGTTCAGTGGTGGCTAGATCAACACTAAAGTCCGTCAAGTTGCGATTGTTGATGCCCACCAACTGTACGTCCTCCAGCTCAAGTACCCGTTCCATCTCCTCGGCGGTGTGCACCTCCACTAATGCGGTTAGCCCCAAGCCATGGGCAATGCGCAGGAAATAACGCAGATCGCGATCCGAGAGAATGGCAGCGATTAAGAGAACCGCATCAGCGCCCCGCAACCGCGCCAAGAACATTTGGTAGGGGTAAATGATAAAGTCCTTGCACAGCAGTGGCACGTCCACCACTTGGCGAATTTGGGCGAGGTACTCAAAACTGCCTTGGAAAAACTCCCTGTCCGTCAGGACGGAAAGGCAAGTCGCGCCAGCGGCAACATAGGCTTGGGCGATCGCCACCGGATTAAAGTTGGGGCGAATAATGCCCTTACTGGGAGAGGCCTTTTTGACCTCGGCAATCAGTGCTGGCTGGGTGACAGGGTTTTGCAGCGCGGCGAAAAAGGAGCGTACGGGTGGTGCATCGAGTACCTGACGTTGCAAGTCCGGCAGGGGGAGCACTTCCCGCAGTTGCTCTACCTCCTGTTCCTTGTGCCACACGATTTTCTCAAGGATATTGCGGGGAGCCTCATCGGCCACCGGTACTTGGTAGTGGAGGTTGCGAACGGTTACAGCAGGATTAGGGGGACGCCGGCGAATTTGCATGATGAGTGTCGTATGGAGTTGCAACAGTTGAACACTAAGATAAATCACATTGGTTGTACTAAACCATTCTCCTTTAGTCCTTATTCACAATATTCACAATCTGAGTTCAGATGGCCATTGGCGTTTGGGTTTTAGGCGATCAACTGTGGCAAGGGCAATCAGCCCTGCAAAGCTGTCCAACCCCTGTGCCCGTCATCCTCATTGAGTCCCGCCAATGGGTGAAACAACGCCGCTACCATGCTCAAAAACTCGTGCTGGTCTGGTCGGCCATGCGGCATTTTGCCCAAGAACTGGAAGCAGCCGGTTGGCCGGTGACCTATGCGATCGCCCCCAACTTTGCTACCCCACTGCGACAGTGGATTGCAGCCCACCATATCCACGAACTGCGGATCATGCAACCCAGCGATCGCCCCTTTCGGGATCTGATCGCTACCCTCGATCTCCCCTGTACCATTAAGTTCTTGCCCAACAATCACTTTCTCTGGTCAGAAGCAGAATTTCAGGACTGGGCGAAAGATCGCAAAACGCTGGTCTTGGAGTATTTCTACCGCGCCGGTCGCCAACGGTTTCAAATTCTCATGGACGGCAAATCCCCCGTGGGTGGCAAGTGGAACTACGATGCCGAAAATCGCCAACCGCCGCCTACTCGCCTCAAACCGCCACCACCGCTGCGCTTTTCTCCCGATCAGATCAGCCAAGAAGTCATTGAGACAGTGCGCCAAGGGAACTTTGACACCTACGGCCACATCGAACCCTTTGACTGGGGAGTCACCCGCGCCCAAGCGCTGCAGGTCTTGGAAAACTTTATTGCATACCGCTTGCCCCAGTTTGGCCCCTACCAAGATGCCATGGTGGCAGGAGAAGAGAGCCTGTGGCACAGTTTGCTGTCCCCCTATTTGAACCTAGGGCTATTGCACCCCCAAGAAGTAATCGATGCTGTCTTAGCCGCCTACAGGGAACGGCCGCTGCCCCTCAACAGTGTGGAGGGCTTTATTCGCCAAATTCTCGGCTGGCGCGAGTATATGTATGGTCTCTATCACTACCTTGGTGCTGACTACTGCCAGCATAATTTCTTTCAGCACACTCATCCCTTACCGACGTTCTTTTGGCAGAGCGATCGCACCACTATGAACTGTCTGCGCCAGGTTCTGCAGCAAATTGAGCGCACAGGCTATGCCCACCACATTCAACGGCTGATGATCCTCGCCAACTTTGCCCTGATTACTGGCTTGTCTCCCCAACAAGTGGAAAACTGGTTCCACAGCGTGTTTATTGATGCCTACGACTGGGTGATGCAAACCAATGTTTTGGGAATGGGCTTATTTGCCGATGGCGGGCTGTTGGCCTCCAAGCCCTATGCGGCGTCTGCTAACTACATTCAACGCATGAGTAATTATTGCCAAGGGTGCGCCTACGATCCCAAGCAACGGGTGGGCGATCGCGCCTGTCCCTTTAACTTTTTTTATTGGCACTTTCTAGCCCGACACCGCAAAATCTTGAGTCGCCAAGGACGCATGAGCGTGATTCTGAAAAATCTCGATAAATTTAGTCCCGCAGAAACAGCCGCAATTCAACAGCAGGTAGAACAGTGGTATGCCGAAAATTCATAAAATTCATCGATTAAGAAAATAAAAACTGTATCCCAGATTACTAGGATTTCTTAAATCTTAAAAGCTGGTAACTCTATACATTCCTTGGAAATTTCAAACCTTTTAGACCCTAGTGCGAATAAAACTTAACCAAAAGATAACCAAAAAATAAATTCCTCCTACTCTCAAGTCGAGATAATTTAACTGAGGTAAAGCAAAAGTACAGTTTTCACCCTAAAAAATTCAATACTCATTCCGGGGGACAATCAAATGAATGAGACAGTCAATATCCAACTGTCCGCAGCCGCTACGTTGGCTGACTTACCCTATTTTTCCTATCAGGTTTCCCCTGAAACCATCTCTGAAGAAGTGGCTGACGAATTTCAACGTTACCCTGAGCTACCGGGGGTCCTAGTGGTGGCAGGCAATCGCGTCATCGGCATGATCTCCAAGGTCAAGTTTTTTGAGCGCATGAGTAAGCAGTTTGGTCGCGATCTCTACTTGCCGCGCCCGATTAAATTGCTGCCAGAAATTGCCGCCCCCCAAGTACCGCCCCTTGTCTTGATGGCACGCACTCCCGTCGAAGAAGCCGTGGAACAGGCCTTGAGTCGCCCCCCCGCCTTTGTCTACGAACCCGTGGTCGTGCGTAAGGGCAAGCAACTGGTGTTGGTGGATATGCGGGTGATCCTGATTGCCCAAGCGCAAGTGCTGAGCAAGAAAAATCTCTTCATTCAGCAGCAGCACCTCCACACCCAGCAACTCCTTGAGAAGTTAAAGGTGGAAAAAGAGCGGAACCAAGACTATGCCAAGCGCCTTGAAAGCGAGCTAACCCGCACCCAACAAATGAACGAAGCCCTAGAGCAGCAGGAGCGCTCTGTGCGTGAGCAAGCGGAGCGGATTGCCCAACTCAATCAACGGTTCGTCTCCATTAGCCAAGTTCTTTCCCAGCGGGGGCGCAAAGCCTTTCAGCAAACATTCACCGGGGTTAACCAAATTAGCCGTCACACAGCGGAGGTTTATCGCCTCAGCGAACGGCTGAAACAGGACGTGGAAATTATCGACCAAGCCACCCATCAAATTGCTGAGATTACCCGTCAGGTGAAACACCTTGCGGTGCAGGCGGGGCTGATTGCCAGTCGCAGTGGCCAGCAGATGGCTGGTTTCGATTTTATCAGTGAGGCAATTAACAAATTGGCCAACCAAGTGGTCTTTGCCAACCAACAAGTAGAGGAAATGGCCAATCATTTTCGCCATCACATTCGCGAGGTTGTAGAGTCCACCGCCTCTGGGGAAAAAATCGCGCGATCGCTCCTCAGTCAAGTGGAAGATACGCAGCAAGCCATCCAAGAACTGCAAGCGCTCCTGAATGCTGAGGAAGTCTCTACGGACTATGAGGAGATGCCGACAGCTGCGGTTGCTTAGGGCAGTGGATTTCGGCGATCGCCACAGGGTATTTTGGAGCTAGAACACCCTATAATTTCTAGGATTGAGGATGCCCCAACCCACTGTTATTCTCCATGGCGGCGCCGGCAGCTCGCTCCAAGACAAAGGCGGTCTCATTCCCGTCCGCCAATCCCTGCATACCATTGTCAGCCAAGTGGTTCAGGCCCTAAAAGAAGGGGCAACGGCGATTGAGGCAGTGGTTTTGGGGTGTCGGCTCCTAGAGGATGAACCGCGCTTTAATGCAGGCACGGGGTCTGTGCTGCAATCGGACGGTCAAATTCGCATGAGTGCCTCGCTCATGGATGGGCAGCGGCAGAGCCTCAGCGGTGTCATTAATGTATCACGGGTGAAAAATCCTATTGATCTTGCCCACTGGCTGCAACAGTGCCCTGACCGTATTCTGTCCGATGTGGGAGCAGCAGAACTGGCTCGTGAGCTAGGGATTCCTGTGTATCAACCCCTCACGGATCAGCGACTCTACGAGTGGCTCGAGGAACGCAAAGGCAATTTCCAAAAATCGATGGCCGGAGTCGTGGCCGAGGAGGCAAGGCGGGGCACGATTGGTGTTGTGGTTTTAGATCAGCAGGGACACTTGGCCGTGGGGACTTCCACTGGCGGCAAGGGCTTTGAGCGCATTGGGCGGGTGAGTGACTCCGCAACCCCAGCCGGCAACTATGCCAACAGCTTAGCAGCAGTCAGTTGTACTGGCATTGGTGAGGATATTCTTGATGAGGCGCTGGCCACGCGGATTGTGGTGCGGGTAACCGATGGCTTGTCCCTAGAGGCGGCCTTTGAAAAATCCTTCCGCGAAGCCGCTAGTCGGCAACGCGATTTTGGCGCCATTGGCCTCGACCATCGGGGGGCGATCGCCTGGGGCAAAACCTGTGATGTCCTGCTGGCGGCCTACTGGGATGGAACGACCATTGGCGATACCTTGGAATTACCACCGGGGCTACAGGTAGGCAGTCAAAAATAATTTATCCTTGGTGTCAAGTTTTTTTATTGCTCACTACATCGGATTGGGTGCATCTGTTGGGTCAAACGCCTATAATCTTAAGTGTTTTTACATTTGGCCGATGTCCCTTGAGGGAACCCTATGACCAATACGACCTCGCCTGCCATTCTCAATCCGATTGCTCGTCCTGAAGTTCCCCAAGAACTTGCTGAAAATATTATTTTGACTTCCCTCAATGATGTCTATGACTGGGCGCGGCTATCGAGCCTTTGGCCACTCATGTATGGCACTGCCTGCTGCTTCATTGAGTTTGCGGCCATGATTGGCTCGCGCTTCGATTTCGATCGCTTTGGCTTGGTGCCCCGCAATAGCCCCCGTCAGGCGGATTTGATCATCACCTCTGGCACCATCACGATGAAAATGGCACCCGCCTTGGTTCGCCTCTACGATCAAATGCCCAATCCCAAGTACGTGATTGCCATGGGCGCCTGCACGATCACAGGGGGGATGTTTAGCTCTGATTCTTATTCCGCCGTGCGTGGTGTGGACAAGCTGATTCCCGTGGATGTCTATTTGCCCGGCTGTCCGCCCCGTCCAGAGGCGATCATGGATGCGATCGTCAAGCTGCGTAAGAAAATTGCCAACGAGCATATCAACGAGCGTGGCAACCTTGCTCAAACCCATCGCCTCTTTACCGCCAAGCACAAGATGAAGCCGGTGCCCCCTATTTTGACAGGGCAATATCTCAATGCTCCCAGTCGCCAAGCTCCGCCCCCAGCCCTTGCGCAAGCCATGGGAATGGCCGTTCCTGCTCTTGGGGAAGCGGTGAGCGAAACCCGCACCGTTGCAGAGTAGTTTGGTCATCGTTGGTAAGAGGTAGGAATCATGGCAGTTTCAACGGAACTTTTGGTACTGGGTGTCTATAGCGCCTTGGCAGGGCTATATCTGCTGGTGGTGCCGGCGATCGTCTATGCCTATTTGAATGCTCGCTGGTATGTGGCTGGCTCCTTTGAACGGGCATTTATGTACTTTCTGGTGACGTTCTTCTTTCCGGGATTACTCCTGCTGGCTCCCTTTATTAACTTTCGTCCCCAACCGCGCTCCCTCAATTCCTAGGTGCTATGCGCCGCATTGATGTTCTAGGGATTGGCATTGGTGTTTTCTTTACGGGCGGCTTGGTTTATCTCCTGTTGCGCATTGCGGGGATTGAGCCGCTTCAAGCCGGGATTTGGAGTCAAGCCATTTTTGTCTTGGTGGTTCTGGGTTGGCTCTCGACATATTTCCTGCGGGTCTTTACAGGACGGATGACCTACCACCAGCAACTTAAAGACTATGAAGAGGCAGTGATGAGCGATCGCCTTGCGCGGATGTCGCCAGAGGAGCTAGCCGCCCTTGAAGCAGAAATTCTAGCGGAATCCAGCGAGATTGCCGATCCAGAATTGGGCGATAATTAGCTCAAGTCTCCCCGTGGCTTAAATAATGCACTTTCCCCGCTCCTGTGGTTTACTGCTTCATCCCACGTCCCTGCCTGGTGGTCATGGCATTGGTGACTTGGGTGCGGCAGCTCGTGAGTTCCTTGAATTTTTGGTTGCCAGTGATCAGCAGTACTGGCAGGTCTTGCCCCTAGGGCCAACAGGCTTTGGCAATTCCCCCTATATGTGCTACTCTGCCATGGCCGGCAACCCACTGCTGATCAGCTTGGATGAACTGGTCAAGGAGGGCTGGTTAACGGAAGCAGATTTGGCAGGACTCACGCTTGAGAATAGCGATCGCGTCGATTTCGAGGCTGTCATTAGCCAAAAACTCCCCCTGCTCCGCCTTGCTGCTCAACGCTTTCAGAATCAAGCCACCCCAGAAGACTGGCAGGCCTTTCGCGACTTTCAAGCCCTTGCCCACTACTGGCTGCCCACCTATGCCCTCTTTATGGCGCTGAAGGATCACCACGAGGGACAGCCGTGGTATGAATGGCCCGCCCCTTTGCGCGATCGCGAACCCACTGCCCTTACTGCTCTGCAAGCCCTTCTCAAAGAGCGCATCTTTGAATACGAATTTCAGCAATTTCTCTTTTATCGGCAGTGGCAGGCTCTCAAGGAAGCCGCCAATCAACAGGGCATCCAGATTATCGGTGATATTCCCATCTACGTTGCCCACGACAGTGCCGATGTCTGGGCCTTTCCCCAATTTTTTGAACTCAATCCAGAAACGGGTGGGGCTGCCCTCATGGCCGGTGTGCCCCCAGATTACTTCAGTACCACAGGACAACTCTGGGGCAACCCCATTTACAACTGGCAAGCCTTGGCTGCCGATGGCTACTCTTGGTGGATTGAGCGCTTCCGTGCCCTGCTCTCCTACATGGACATTATCCGTGTGGATCACTTTCGCGGCTTTCAGGGCTACTGGCAAGTGCCCGAAGGGGAGGAAACAGCGGTCAATGGCGAGTGGCAACCGGGTCCCGGTGCTGCCTTCTTTGAAACCTTGCAAGCTGCCTTGGGACGACTGCCTATTCTCGCCGAGGATTTAGGGGATATTACCCCCGATGTCATTGCCCTACGGGATCAGTTTCAGTTTCCGGGAATGAAAATTCTCCAATTTGCCTTCGGCGGTGGTTCAGATAATCCTTTTTTGCCCTTTAATCAAGAGCGCAACTGTGTGGTGTACACCGGCACCCATGACAATGACACAACTGTCGGCTGGTACCGCAACCTAAGTGACTGGGAACGGCAGCGCCTCATTGACTATTTGGGCTATACCCCCAGCGAACCCCACTGGGCTTTGATTCGCATGGCCCTGGGAACCGTTGCCAACCAAGCCATTCTTCCCGTTCAAGATTTGCTCGGCCTCGATAGTCATGCCCGCATGAATTTCCCCGGTACTGGCGAAGGCAACTGGGCGTGGCGGCTAACTGCGGGCCAACTCACCCTTGAACTTGCCGCTCATTTGAAGCACTTGGTGCACCTCTTTGGCCGTCAAGCGCCACCGAGACCCCAGCCTGTTGAAACCGAGACAGAATCCTTTGAAACTGAGGAGTAGCCCTAGGCTCGCCGCCGGCCGTCGGGCATAATTGTGCCCCGCAAATCCACTTCACTGAGGTTGGCACCACTCATATCCGCAGCGGTCAGGTTCACCCGCGTCAAATCCGCCCGCGACAGGTTAGAGCCGGAAAGGTTGGCATCCCCTAAATCTGCCCCACTCAAGTTAACACCGCTGAGATCGACGGTTCCCAGTAAGCTACCGCTAAACGTTGCCCGGCTGAGGGTGGCTCCACTTAAAGTCGCTCGACTCAGATTCGCTTCTGAGAGGGTAGCACGACTCAGGTTGGCTCCCACCAAGCGGGCACGGCTGAGATTCGCTTCTACCAAGTCAGCACGGCTAAAGTTGGCTTCCGTTAACTCCACGTCGCGGAGATTGGCACCACTGAGATTGGCACCCCGCAGCTTCACGCCATTAAAGACGAGGCCACTGAGGTTGGCACTGCGTAGATCCGTTTGACTCAAATCCGCATTGTCCAGCAATGCCCCCTGCAAGTTTGCCCCTTGGAGATTCGCCCCCCGCAGATTGGTGCCCACCAGTTTGGCATGGCTGAGGTTGGCGCCCCGTAAATTCGCCCCACTGAGATCCGCACGACTAAGGTTGGTATGACTCAGATTCGCGCCACTGAGATTGGCACCACTCAAGTTAACCTCAGAGAGTTCTAGGGACGAGAGGTCTGCCTTTGCCAGTTCAGCTCCCACCAGATTGGCCTTGGCAAGGTTGGCTTCACTGAGCTTGACTTCTGTGAGATCAACGCGGCTGAGATTGGCTCCCGTGAGATTCGCCGCCGTTAAATTAGCACCACTCAGGTTCGCACCGCTGAGGTTCGCGCCACTGAGATTGGCATTGCTGACATCCGCCTGAATTAAATCTACACGGGTCAGATTCGCCTGCTTTAGATTTGTGCCATGCAAATTCGCGCCCTGTAAATTTGCCCCCGAAAGGTTAACGCCGTCGAGTGTCAGTCCCCGTAGATCCGCATTCGCCAAATCCACACGGGAGAGATTGGCTCCCTGAAGCACCGTTCCCCGTAGTGTGGTTTCACTGAGTTCAGCGCGGCTGAGATTGGCTCGCGTCAGGTTTGCCCAACTGAGATCACTGCGGCTCAAGTTTGCCCCAGCGAGGTTGGCATCCACTAATTCTGCTTTGATGAGCATGGCATTGACGATTTCTGCGCCACAGAGCACCGCACCACTGAGATTGGCTCCGCTCAGGTTGACCCACTCCATGTCGGCACGGGAGAGAATAATCCCCCGTAGATCGGCGTTGATAAACTCGCCATTTGTCAAACTGGCACGATTGAAGTCCCGTTCACCGCTGGCATAGCGTTTTAACAACTCTTGGGGATTCATCAAAAAAAACGGGTCTGGAACCCCGCCCTTGAGAGCGGCTCTACACTCTAAGCCTAGCTTAATTCGCTAAAACCACACTACGCTCGTGAGAGGATGATAATTAAGGACTTGCGCTCGATGCTCTCATGGATACCATCCCTATTCTTGATCTCAAAACCCAATATCAATCCCTGCAAGCAGACATCGATCGCGCAGTTGCCCGCGTACTGGCATCGGGTCAGTTTATTCTAGGACCAGAGGTACAAGCCTTTGAGGAAGAGGTGGCCGCCTATTTAGGGGTGCGCCATGCGGTGGCAGTCAATTCAGGGACAGATGCACTGGTGATTTCCCTGCGTAGTTTGGGGGTGGGTGCCGGGGATGAGGTGATTACCACCCCCTTTTCGTTTTTTGCGACGGCAGAAGCAATTAGTTTAGTGGGGGCTCACCCGGTGTTTGTGGATGTGGAACTGGACTCCTTTAACCTTGATCCCAGTAAAGTAGCTGCAGCGATTACTCCCCGCACCAAGGCGATTTTGCCCGTGCATTTATTTGGGCGACCGGCAGCCATGGGAGCAATTGTGGAACTTGCTCAGGCTCATGGGTTAGCAATTCTTGAGGATTGTGCCCAGTCCTTTGGTGCCCGCTATTGCCCACCCTGTGAAAATTGTCAATGTACAGAGGTGACTCAAAAGACTTTAGCCCATCAATTCACGGGGGCGATCGGCAGCATGGGTGCCTTTTCTTTTTTCCCAACCAAGAACTTGGGTGCCTATGGTGATGGGGGGCTGATTACCACCAATGATGATGATTTAGCCGAGCGATCGCGCATGCTGCGGGTTCACGGCTCCCGTCAACGCTACCACCACGAAATGATTGGCTACAATTCTCGCTTGGACAGCCTACAGGCGGCAATTCTGCGGGTGAAGCTACCCCATATCGATCGCTGGAATCAAGAGCGACGGCGAGTCGCCCAAACCTATAACCAAGCCTTGGCGGGTCTTGAGACGGTGGTCACCCCAACAGTATCTCCGGGACATGTATTTCATCAATATACGATTCGGGTACTCAATGGCCAGCGGGACGCCCTTGCGGCTTACCTGAAGGCGGCTGGCATTAGTTCAATGATTTACTACCCGATTCCCCAAGATCACTGTCCAATGTATAAGGGGCAATCTCCACCCAATCCTGTGAGCGATCGCCTTGCTCGCGAGGTACTGAGCTTACCCATTTGGCCTGAGTTGAGCGATGCCACCATTGAGCATATTGCCGCAACCATTCGCCAGTTTTTTCAGAACCCTTAGGTACATCGCCTAACGATTTGTCCTCATTTAACACAACCTTAAGATCTCACTCGCTAAGCTAGCAACAGCCCTTTTCTCAAACCTGTAATGTCGCTAGGGCAGGAGTGCAATGCCATGAAGGTTGCCGTTTTCAGTGCCAAATCCTACGATCGCCAGTTTTTGAATGCCGCCAATGCAGCGCAGGGGCACCCCCATCTCCTGACCTATTACGATGTGCTGCTGCGCCCTCAAACAGCCTCCTTGGCCGAGGGGCACAATGCCGTCTGTGGGTTTGTCAACGATGATTTGGGAGTGGAGACCCTAAAACGGCTGGCAGAGTTGGGAGTGCGTCTGGTGACACTGCGCTGTACGGGCTTCAACAATGTGGATTTGGCAACGGCGGCCAGCTTGGGCATCACAGTTACCCGCGTGAGTACTTATTCCCCCTATTCAGTGGCGGAGCATACGGTGGGGCTGATCCTGATGTTGAACCGCAAACTCCACCGTGCCTACAACCGTGTGCGCGATGACAATTTTTCCTTGGAGGGGCTGATGGGCTTTGACCTCCATGGTTGTACGGTCGGAATTATTGGCACGGGTAAAATTGGCCGTATTGTTGCTCAGATTATGGCTGGTTTTGGCTGCCACCTCTACGGCTATGATCCCTACCCTAGTGAAGCCTTTAGGGAGATTGGTACCTACACAACCCTAGAGACGCTGCTGGCGGCATCCGATATTGTGACGCTCCATTGCCCCTTGGTGCCCGAAAATGAACATCTGATCAATGCCACCACGATCGCCCAAATGAAGCGAGGGGTGATGTTAATCAATACCAGTCGCGGCAAACTGGTGGACACCAAAGCAGTGATTGAGGGCATTAAAAGCGGCCAAATCGGCTATCTGGGCATTGATGTCTATGAAGAGGAAGACTCCCTCTTTTTCCAAGATCTTTCGGACACGATTATCCAAGACGACACCTTTCAACTCCTGCAATCCTTCCCCAATGTGGTGATTACTGCTCACCAAGCCTTCTTTACCCGCAATGCCCTCACGGATATTGCCCGTACGACAATTGAAAATCTGACCTGTTTTGAGCAAGGCCTGCCCCTAGCAAACGAAGTGGAACAGATGTAAGGCTCGGCGAAACGGTTATCCCCATAACGTTTCCGGCAAACAGATCCGCTATAGTAGCGATCGCGTTTATTTCAGGAAAAAAGTCATGGGGCGTGCAGAAAAAGTCATTTTGGCCTATTCGGGGGGAGTGGATACCTCTGTGTGTATTCCCTATCTCAAGCACGAGTGGGGCGTGAAGGAAGTCATTACCCTCGCCGCTGATTTAGGACAGGGGGATGAACTGGAACCCATTCGCCAAAAAGCCCTTGATGCTGGTGCCAGTGCCTCGCTGGTGGCCGATGCCAAAGCTGAATTCATCCGCAACTATGCCTTTCCAGCCATTCAGGCCAACGCCCTCTACGAAAATCGCTATCCCCTCTCGACGGCCCTTGCTCGCCCCCTGATTGCCAAGCTCTTGGTGGATGCGGCTGCTGAGTATGGTGCCGATGCCGTTGCCCACGGCTGTACAGGGAAAGGCAATGATCAAGTCCGCTTTGATGTGGCGATCGCCGCCCTGAATCCCAACCTCAAGGTCTTGGCACCCGCTCGCGAATGGGGCATGAGCCGTGAAGAAACCATTGCCTACGGCGAACGCTTTGGCATTCCCGCCCCTGTGAAAAAATCTTCTCCCTACAGCATTGACCGCAATCTTTTGGGACGCAGTATTGAAGCAGGCCCCCTTGAGGATCCGTGGATTGAACCCCTTGAGGAAATCTATTTGATGACCCAAGCCATTGAAAATACCCCCAACTCCCCGGAGTATGTGGATATTGGTTTTGAGGCCGGAATTCCCGTCAGCCTCGATGGCCGCTCCCTCGATCCCGTAACGCTAGTGAGTGAACTCAATGAGCGGGTGGGGCGCCACGGCTTTGGTCGCATTGACATGATTGAAAATCGCCTTGTCGGCATTAAATCCCGCGAAATTTACGAAGCCCCTGCCCTCTTGGTGCTCATTGACGCCCACCGCGATTTGGAAAGTTTGACCCTGACCGCCGATGTGACGCAGTACAAACGGGGGATTGAAGAGACATACAGCCGCCTAGTCTATAACGGCCTCTGGTACAGCCCCCTCAAGGAAGCCTTGGATGCTTTTATTCAACAGACCCAGCAGCGGGTGACGGGTACCGTGCGCGTCAAACTCTTTAAGGGAACCGCACGGGTGGTGGGGCGGCAATCTCCCTACTCCCTCTACACGCCCGACTTGGCTACCTATGGTGCCGAGGATCAATTTGATCACAGGGCAGCCGAGGGCTTTATCTATGTGTGGGGGCTACCCACCCGCGTCTGGGCAGAAAAACTGCGCCAAGGCTAATCGGGGGCTTCGACAATACACCACTCATGGAGTTCGTACTGCACACACTGGTGTTGGACGAGGGGATCGCGGGCAACAATTTCCTCAGCCGCCTTGCGGGAATCGGCCTGAAACAACAACATGCCACCCCCTCGCTCAGCCCAGTATCCCGTGCGGGCTTGATGCCCTGCGGCAATGAGGGCGCGCACATAGGCGCGATGGGCACCAACGTGGCGATCAAAGGTGGCCTTGTCCACAATACCGCGTTCAATTTTGACAAACCATGGCATCGGTCAGTGGCTCCTCTGGATTTCAATCAAGACCTAGAATAGCTATAAGCAGTGTGCCTGAGTGACTCTGTTGTGCCCTGATTGCGAGCGGCTATGAGCAAAGCCATGACCCTTGAAACCTTGTTAAGCGAATTTGCCCGTGGGGTGCGAAATTTCCGTGGTGTGAATTTGGCGGGCAGTGTGTTTCCGTTGGTGCAACTCAGCCATATTGATTTGGCGGGAGCCAATCTGCAGGGTATCAACTGGAGCGGGGCAGATTTGATCAAAGCGAACCTTGCCAATGCCAATCTGCGAGGCGCCAATCTGATTGGTGCGGATCTGAGTGGTGCTAATCTGACCGATGCCAACTTGCAGGAAGCCATGCTCAGTGGCGCCATCCTAGTGGGTGCCTACCTCTCGCGCGCCAATTTGCAGCGGGCAGTGCTCAGTGGGGCAATCCTCAAGGGGGCGGTGCTCCATGACAGTAACCTCAAGGATACAAATGTGGTGGGGGCAGATCTCTCAGAGGCGGATCTGACCGGGGCGATCGCCCGCCGTCAAGACTTAGAGGAAGCCAAGCTCTCAGGAACTATACTGCCCAATGGCGAAGTGGTCTTTGATGAAGGGGACATTGAAGAGGTACCGTTGCCCACTCCAACGCCAATGGCTAAGCCAATGGCAACCGCTAACGAAACCACTGTGATTGAGTGGACCAATGAGCAGGTGATCCAAATGCTGATCCTGCAACAACACCCCCTGCCCAGTACCTACCAAAGTGCTGATTTGAAGGTGGCTAGCCTCGGCAACCACTGTTATCAATTGCGCACGGTTACGGAAACGGTGGTGGCGGTGGTAGAAGGTGAGAGTGTGGCCAATGAGAAAGTAACCCTTTTTGCCGAGGCGCCCTTTGCCGATGTGGTGGCCAGTGTCCTCCAAGCCCATTCCTTCTTGCCCACACAATACATCAGTGACCCCGTGCCTGCATGGCAGTACGAGCAAGTACCCATTCCCCGCGGCAGTGAAGTCCGTTTGGGAACGGCACGGCAGCTCTGGAAAACGTGGTGGTTACTCTTGAAGTCCACGGCTACAGGGCAGGAGCCAGCACAGCTACAACTGTTGGTGGGCAAGGAGTGGCAGCCCATTTGCGATATTGCCTTTTCACCGTCGGCGGGCGGTGGTCTGATTATCAAAACGGCTACGGGCGATCGCCACTATCCTGCCGATGCCTCGCTGATTTGGCTAGAAAGTGTCCAGTCTGGCTCACCCACAACCACTGCCCCAGTGCCCACCCCCACAGCACCTCTCTGGAATGGTGTCCTGAAATTTGAAAATAACTGCTTAACGATTCAAACGGCGGCGGGATCCGTCTGTGTGCGGGGGGAAAATTTGACGGTCACCATCGGTGGTCAGGCGATCGATCTAACCCAGCTCTAATGGTCGTTGTTCAGCCCTTTGATTTTAGTCGCTGGCCGATCGCCGTCAGTGATTTACCTGCCGATACCTACCTCGTGGGTGGAGCGGTGCGGGATGCGCTCCTCGGTCGGACAACGTTGTACCCCGACTTGGATTTTATTGTGCCGGCGGATGCCATTGCCCTGACCAAAAAACTAGCGGATAAGTACAAGGCTGGCTTAGTGGTTTTGGATCGGCAGCGGCAGATTGCCCGCTTAGTTTTTGCCAACACCAGCGTGGATATTGCCCAGCGGCATGGTGAGACGCTCTTAACGGATTTGAGCGATCGCGATTTTCGCCTCAATGCCATTGCCTACGACATTCACCACCACCACATTGTCGATCCCCTCGGTGGCCTTTTGGATTTGCAACGCCGCCAAATTCACTATGTCGCACCAGAAAATCTCGCTGCTGATCCACTGCGACTCCTACGCGCCTATCGCCAAGCCGCCCAACTGCAATTTACGATTACGCCCGAAACGCGGCAGGTGATCCAAATCCTTGCCCCCCAACTGCGACGAGTCGCCCCAGAACGGGTGCGGGTGGAACTCAGCTATCTCCTCAGTGCCGTTGAGGGTGCGGCCCAAGTGACCCTCGCCTTTCGGGATGGGGTGTTGGCGGTGTGGCTGCCGTCGGTCACCGAGGAGCGGATTACCCACTACCATGCCCTTGAATCCACCCTAGCGAATTTTCCCTTCCCAGCCCTTTGGCCGGCGCTAACGACATCGATTGCCGCAACAACTGCCCCCGGCGAACCCCAACGGCGAACCCTAGCGGCTTTGGCCAAGCTCACCTGCCTCGTGAATGCCAGCGATCGCCAAGCGGCCGAGGAACTAACTGCCCTCACCTACACCACCGATGAAATTCGCATTGTCCAAGTTCTGTGCCGACTGCTCAACCACTGGCTAGTCCCCCTCGAACAGCCCCTGAACCGCGAGCAAGCCTTCTATCTATTTCGCGCGGCGGGTAGCTATTTTCCAGCCTTTGTTGCCCTTGCCCTTAGTCGTGGCATCCCCAAAGCGCATCTAGTGCCCTTGGTCAAAGGGTGGTTAGACCCCAAGGATGCCATTGCCCATCCCCCCCAATTGGTGCGGGGTGCCGATCTGGTAGAAGTGTTTCAGGTCTCGCCGGGGCCGCGTGTGGGTGAATTGTTGCGAGCTGTGGAAGCAGCCCAAGCGCGGGGAGAAATTAGCGATCGCCCCCAAGCCCTCGCCTATGTGGCACAACTCCTCAAGAGTGCAACTGAACCAAGACACCGTTAGGAATTGGTCAGAAAAATCTCTTGCCAAAGGGTGTCATAGGTCTTTTGGGTCGCGGCATCAAGGGGTAGCAATACCTCACTCTTGGTAAAGGCGGTGGGGTCAGCGAGGGGGATATAGCGCTGAAAGAGGGTGCCCGTTAGATTACTCACGCGGGGCGAGAGCGCATCACTAAATTGACTGAGTTGCTCAGCCACCTCTGGCTGCCACCAGTAGTTCAACCAATCCAAGGTGGGGCGATCGGGGGCTTGGCCACAGACCCACAAATCCAGCCAAAGCGCCGTGCCACTGGCGGGGAAGACTGCTCCATAGGTCTGCGGATCGCGCTTCAGCAGCGGCAGTAGATCCGTTGACCAACCCACTGCCAAGTGCGTACTCCCCAGCATCAGCGGTTGCAGGTAGGCATCGGAACTAAAGAAACGGCAACCTTGGCGCAGGCGAGACAATCGCTCCCGTAACTGCGGGTGGGTGGGTGGGGCATTGTAGGACCGCCCCAAGGCTTTCAGGGTTAAGCCAATCACTTCGCGGGGGGTATTCAAGAGGCTGTAGTGCCCCTGCACTGCGGGGTGCCATAGAGCATCCCAATCTTTGGGTTCCCAACCCAAGTCAGCAAAGAAATCGCGGCGATAAATGAGGGCGGTAGCTCCCCAGCGATAGGGAAGACCCCAGAGGGCATCCTCTTTGCTGATCAACTTCACAAAAGGTTGCAATGGTTCAGCCCAATCAAATCCATTTTGAATGAGTTGTTTGGGAATGGGAGCAATCTGCCCTTTTGCCACCGCCTCTGGTAACCAAGCATCCCCGAGACTAAGGACGGCTGAGCCTAGATTGCCTGCTGCAAGGGTATGGGCTAAGGCTTGGGGGGTTTCCTGAAGGCGCAGATGAACGCCCACACCCGCCTGTTGACGAAATCGCTGAATCAGTTGAGGCGGTAGGGATTTGCGCAGCAGATGAACGGTTAGCCCCCCCTTGGCACTTGCTTGACAACCACTGAGGGCGATCGCCCCCAAGGCAAACAACCCCTGACAAAATTGCCGCCGCTGCATTAGTGTTGCCACCGAAACTGCAATTGACTTGGCTGCGCTGGATCCCCCAGTTGCTCGATGCCGCGATCGTTGGCCACAAGGTGCCGTAGGATCAGGTAAATCCGCTCCAGTTGATCCGGCGCATTCACAGCGTCGGCGATCGCCCCCAAGTCAAGGGGTTCATCACTTTGTTCTAAGACTTTAACAATCTGCCGTTGCAACGCCAAATTCGCTGCTGCTGCTTTCTTGCCCGCTTCCACCCCCGGCTGATGGTAGGCATTGATATTCACCAAGAAGCCATAGAGACCCACTGCTCGCTCATAAAGGGCAATCAGAGCACCCACCGTTTTGGGCGTCACCTCTGGAATCGTCACCGTCAGGGAAGGGCGATCCTTTTCATAGAGGGCTTGGCGCGTGCCGAGCAGCAAGCCACTGAGGTAGTCCCCTGATGTAATTCCCGGCTCTACTTCAATGCCGGGTTCTTGACCATCCCGCAGCACTTCAATAAAGGTGACAAAGAAGTTGGGCAGGCCATCCCGCAACTGCTGCACATAGGCGTGCTGATCCGTGGTTCCCTTGTTGCCATAGACCGCAATCCCTTGGTGGACAATGTTGCCGTCGAGGTCTTTTTCCTTGCCGAGGGACTCCATTACCAACTGCTGCAAGTAGCGGCTAAACAGGAGCAGACTATCTTTGTAGGGCAGGACAACCATATCTTTTTCACCCCGACCCTTGCCCGCATGGTGCCAGGCCAAGGCGAGTAGGGCAGCGGGATTTTGGCGAATCTTCGGCACGCGGGTTGCCTGATCCATCAATTTTGCTCCCGCGAGGAGGGCATCAATGTCAATCCCTTGCAGGGCAGCGGGCAATAGACCCACCGTTGACAGTTCCGAGGTACGCCCCCCCACCCAGTCAAACATCGGGAAAATGGCCAGCCAACCGTTGGACTCCGCCACTTGGGCAAGGCCACTGCCCGGCAGGGTGACGGCGACGGCGTAATCGGCAAAGGCCAGACCGGCACGTTGGAAGCGGGCTTGGGCTTCTAGCATGCCATTGCGGGTTTCCGGTGTCCCCCCCGATTTGGAAATGACAATCACCAATGTCGTCCGCAGGAGATCGCCTAGTTCCGCAAAAACCCGCTCAAACCCGGCAGGGTCGGTGTTGTCCAAAAAGTGAATGTTCAGGGGGGGATTCACAGGGGCAAGGGCAGCCGCCACAAACTGCGGACCCAGGGCAGACCCCCCAATGCCAACAGAGAGAATATCCGTAAAACGACCCCCTTGGGGTGGGGCAATGGCGCCACTGTGGACTTGCTGGCTAAACTGCTTCACTTGGGCAATGGCATCGCGAATTTCGGCACGCAGTTCTGGAGTTGGTGCCAAATCGGCATCCCGCAGCCAGTAGTGCCCCACCATGCGGCCCTCATCGGGGTTGGCGATCGCCCCTGCTTCCAATTCCTTCATTTGCTGAAACGCGCGCTCAAAAGCTGGCTCTAGGCGACGTACCACTTCTGGGGTCAGCCCCATACGACTGACATCCACATAGAACTCCAACTCAGGGTGGTAGTACAACCAGTCTTGGTAATGCTGCCAAAGAGCCAAAGCATCCATAAGACAATATTTTCGCGCTACGATCTCAGCGTACCTCAACAACTGTCCCTTACTGGGAACATCAGCTTTCCCTTAATAAACACCCTAGGCAGATTGTGCCTTCAGAAAAGCAGCAAATTCCTCTAACGCTATCCGCAGGCGATCGGCCGCCACCTCAACAAAATCATTGTGATCGGCACCCTCGACCCAGAGGGAAAATTTTGGCTCACGGGCAATGGCAAAAAGGTATTGGCCATGACGAAAGGGCACGATGCTATCGGCAGTACCGTGGAGAATCAACAGCGGCACCTTGACTTGCGGCAGTTTATCTCGGTTGATAAAGCGATCAAAGGGAAACAACGGGAAAGGCACCACCACCCGAAAGATGGAAGTAAAGGTACTTTCTAAGACCAACCCCGCAATTGCAACCTGTGTTGCCAGTTCCGTCGCCACCCCACCGCCAAGGGAACGGCCATAGAGAATCACCCGCTCTGGGGGGACTCGCAGTTCCTCTGTGAGATAGGTATAGGCTGCCAAAGCATCTGCGTAGGCATGACGCTCACTAGGGCGACCCGAACTCAAGCCGTAGCCACGATAGTCGTAGGCGAGGACGGAAAACCCCCACTGCCGCAGCGTCTGTAGAAAGGGTTCCACCATGCCGAGGTCTTCCCCATTGCCGTGACTAAACAGCAGCGTAAAGTGAGCGTCTGGGTTGGCGACATACCGCACCGCAAGGCGATCGCCCTGCCCCACTGGAATCAGCCGGATCTCCTCAGAAAGGGAGTAGGTAGGACGGGGTGGATGGAAGATCAGGGCATCGGCGCCAAAGTAGAGATAGACCGCAATGATCAGATAAATCAGGAGTGCCGATCGCCCCAAGCGCAACCAACTCCACTCACCCAGTACCCAGTCTCGCAGCCAACTCATTTAGAGGGAGAGTTCAGGCTCGGTGCCACCAGTGTCCCTAAGGGTTGATCCACCTGCTGAGCCAGTGTCGGTACCACTTCCCGCGCTCGCGCAATCACCTGCCCCGTGGTGGCATCGTAAATTTGCGTCAATAGCTTGGGATAGAGGCCAATGCCAATAATTGGTACCAAAAGACAGGCAATGATAAACACCTCGCGGGGTTCAGCATCCACAAGGGCTTCATGCTCCACCAATTCCTTGTTTTCAGGGCCGTAGAAAATTTCCCGCAGCATCGACAGCAGGTAAATTGGTGTCAAGATCACCCCCACTGCGGCCAAAAAGACCACAATCACGCGGAAGGGCAAAGAATAGGCATCACTGGTGGCAAAGCCAATAAAGACCATGAGTTCAGCCACAAAGCCACTCATCCCCGGCAGAGCAAGGGAGGCCAAGGAGCAGGCCGTAAACATGGCAAAGATTTTCTTCATTTTCTGGCCAACACCGCCCATTTCCTCAAGGATCAGCGTGTGGGTACGGTCATAGGTGGCTCCCACCAAAAAGAAGAGACTCGCCCCAATCAAGCCGTGGGAGACCATTTGTAGCACCGCCCCACTCATGCCCAAATTGGTAAAGGAGGCAATCCCAATCAGCACAAAGCCCATGTGGGAAATCGAGGAGTAGGCAATTTTGCGCTTGAGATTGCGCTGCGCATAGGAAGTCAGCGCCGCATAGATGATGTTGACCACCCCCAAAATCACCAAAACGGGGGCAAACTTGGCATGGGCTGCCGGCAGCATATCGACATTCATGCGAATCAGGGCATAGCCACCCATCTTCAGGAGAATCCCCGCCAGCAGCATGTGCACCGGCGCTGTTGCTTCACCGTGGGCATCCGGCAACCACGTGTGCAGGGGGACAATCGGCAGCTTGACGCCGTAGGCCACCAAAAAGCCGGCATAAACTAGCAGTTGAAACCCAATGGCATAGTCCTTGGCCGCCAAGGTCTGCATATCAAAGCTAATCGTGTCGCCATAGAAGGCCATGGCCAAGCCCGCCACCAAAATAAAGAGGGAGCTGCCAGCCGTGTAGAGAATGAACTTTGTTGCCGCGTATTGACGCTTGTGCCCCCCCCAAATTGCCAAGAGCAGGTACACCGGAATCAGCTCCAGCTCCCACGCAAGGAAAAAGACCAGCATATCCTGCACGGCAAAAACAGCAATCTGGCCACCATACATCGCCAGCATTAAGAAATAAAACAGTCGCGGCTTCAGGGTCACTGGCCAAGCCGCCAAAATCGCCAGCGTGGTAATGAAGCCCGTGAGTAAAATCAGCGGCATGGAGAGGCCATCTGCCCCCACTGACCAGCGCAGGCCAATTTCGGGAATCCAGTCATAGCTTTCCCACAGTTGCATGCCGGGGGTGTTCAGGTCATAGAAATTCGTGAAGGCATAGACAATCAAAGCAAAGTCAATCAACCCCACCGTCAGGGCATACCAGCGGATTGGGCGTCCTTTGCCTGTGGCATCTGGAATGAAGGGAATCGCCAAGGAAGCCACAATTGGGAACAGGATAATCGTTGTCAGCCAAGGAAACGTACTCATGGCAGTCGTGTTTACTCCTCCAGCAGTTGGGAAAGAACCATGACCGGGGTTAGGCTTGCACCGAGAAGATGACAAATCCCAACACCGCCAGCAGCACAATGAGGGCGTAGAATTGGGCACGGCCATTTTGGAAGTATTTCAGCCCTTCACCGGTGACCATCGTGACAAAGCCCGTGAGGTTGACCACGCCATCCACCACGTTGTAATCCACTTCCAAGACCTGACGCGCCAAGCGACGACAGCCTTTAATGAAGACCGCCTCATAGAGTTCATCGAAGTACCACTTATGCAGTGAGAACTGGTACAGCGGTTGAATGGCTTTGGCGATCGCCTGCGGACTGGGAGTGCCCTTGAGATACATCAGGGAGGCCAAGGTAATGCCAATCAGGCCAATGCCCACAGAGCTACCGCCAAGGATGAGAAACTCCGTCAAATCCACCGCGTGCTCTGCCACCATCTCCTCACCGGGAGCATGGATAAAGGCCGCAAAGAGATTGTTGAAGGGGGTACCCACAAAACCAATCAACGTCGAGGGAATTGCTAGCACCACCAAGGGTAGGGTCATTGTCCAAGGGGATTCATGGGGTTCAGCAGTCTGCTGATCGTGGTGGGCATTGTGATCATAGTGTTCCTGTAACTCTGGGGGCACATTACGGAACTTGCCCTCAAAGGTCATGAAGTACATGCGGAACATGTAAAAGGCGGTTAAGCCCGCCGTGAGCCACGTCAGCAGCCACATTGCCGGGTTGGCATGAAAAACGGCGCCTAAAATTTCATCCTTTGACCAAAAGCCAGCAAAGGGCGGCACGCCAGAAATGGCCAAGCACCCCACTAGAAATGTTGCCCCTGTAATGGGCATATACTTGCGCAGCCCCCCCATGTAGCGCATATCTTGAGCCAAGTCTGGGTTATGGCCAACCACCCCTTCCATGCCATGGATGACTGACCCCGATCCAAGAAAGAGCATCGCTTTGAAGTAGGCATGGGTCATCAGGTGAAAAAGGCCGGCACTGTAGGCACCCACGCCCATCCCCATGACCATGTAGCCCAGTTGGGAAATGGTTGAATAGGCCAAGCTCTTTTTGATGTCGTTTTGGGTGATGGCAATAGTTGCCCCCATAAATGCCGTAAAGGCCCCCGTCCAAGCAATGATGGTCATCACTTGGGGCAATTGCTCAAACACAGGGAACATCCGCGCAATCAGGAAGACTCCGGCTGCCACCATGGTTGCCGCGTGAATCAGAGCAGAAATGGGGGTCGGACCTTCCATCGCATCCGGCAGCCACACATGCAGGGGAAACTGGGCAGATTTGGCCACAGGGCCGAGAAAGACCAAGATGGCAAGAATGGCGGCAAGACTAGGGGAAAGTAGCCCGGTATTGACCAGTTCCGTCAGGCGATCGCCCATGCCACCAAAGTCAAAGCTACCCGTCGCCCAAAATAGCCCCACCATGCCCAACAAAAGGCCAAAATCACCGACACGGTTGGTAACAAATGCCTTCTGTGCTGCTTCCGCCGCGCTTTTGCGGTCATACCAGAAGCCAATCAGCAGGTAGGAGCACATCCCCACCAATTCCCAAAAGATATAGACCTGCACCAAGTTGGGACTGACGACCAACCCCAGCATCGAGGAGCCAAACAGGCTGAGATAGGCAAAAAAGCGAACATAGCCCGCATCATGAGCCATGTAGCCATCGCTGTAGAGCATGACTAAAAAGGCCACCGTTGTGACGATGACCAACATCAATGCCGCTAAGGGGTCAATCACGTATCCCATGGCAATGTGGAGATTGCCCGCCGCTGCCCATTCAATCATTTGCGTATAGGGGGCGTGGCCTTGGACTTGACTCCAGAAGAGGCTCAGAGAATGCACCATGGCGATCGCCATCAACGCCATGATGAAAATGGCACTGGGTCGCCGCAGTTTCGAGGTGGTCTCTGAAAAGGCAATCAAGCCAAAGCCAACAATCAGCGCTCCCAAGAGGGGTAAAACGGGAATCAGCCAAGCGTATTGATACAGGGGTTCCATGCGTGCCACCTAACTTTCCATGAGAGCTGCCTGCCTAGAAAACCAAATAGGTATGAATCGCTAGTGTAGGCAAAACCCTCTACATTCTGCCATATCCCTTTTAGCAAGGGACGAGGGCTACCAGTGACAGAAAATTAAAAAACGGATTTTCTTTAGCTTTGCCGCCATTAAGAAGGCATGATTGGTGATGGAACAAGCCAGAAAGGTTCACCCGTCTAACGATATATTGATGCACTGATGAGGGAGATGGCGATGGAATTGCGTTTTGTAATGGGACGCTTATACCGAGTGGGGTCTGTCATGGGGGGGGCGATCGCCCTGATGTTCATCCCCCACACCACCCTTGCCCAAAATGCCCCTGATTCGCGCATGGTGCAGCGGGTCGAGAACGCCACATTTGTCCTTGGCGAGTTTACATTTAACAACAACAACCGCATTCCACCGAGGATTGTCCAGCGCGCTCAAGGGATTGCCATTATTCCCAATGTCGTTCAAGCGGGGTTTCTCTTTGGGGGCCGCCGTGGCGCCGGTATTCTGCTTGTGCGCAATGAAAATAACGAATGGAGTAAGCCCGCCTTTATCACAATGACCGGCGGGAGCTTTGGCCTGCAAATTGGTGCCCAATCCACGGATGTGGTGCTGGCCTTCATGGATAAATCCGTCGTCATGCGCAGCTTGGCGCAGTCCTTTCGTCTAGGGGGCAATGTCTCCGTTGCGGCAGGCCCTGTGGGTGGCGAAGTTGTCAGTCCTACGGATCCGAGTCCCCAAGTCTTTTCCTACACGCGCAGTGCAGGTCTTTTTGCTGGTGTTGCCCTTGAGGGCGCCAATATTAGTTTTGACCGTAGTGCTAGTACCCGCTTCTATGGCCGGCCTAACCTGACGCCAATGCAAATTTTCGAGAACTCGCCCCCCCTCCCTTCCCCTCCCGTCCTCAATGGTCTCTACAATGCCCTTGCCCGTGCAGCGCGCTAATCCCTTCTCAAGACAGTGATAAGATAGCAGTCAATAGTCCGCACTGTATAGAAGGAACACTATGGCACAGGGACAGGGTTTTGGCTTCGGTCTTGGCAAAATGAAGGAGCTGGCCGCAGCCATCCAGAAAGCACAACAAGTTCAAGAAGGCGCCAAGAAGCTGCAGGAAGACCTCGAAAAAATGGACATTGAGGGTCAAGCAGCAGGGGGTGCCGTCAAAGTGGTTATGAGTGGTACCCAAGAACCCCGCCGCGTCGAAATCAGCCCAGATCTCCTGAGTGAAGGGGCTGAAGTGCTCTCTGATTTGGTGACCGCCGCCATGCGCGATGCCTACCAAAAATCCACCGCCACTATGCGGGAACGGATGGAAGAGTTGACAGGTGGTTTGAACGTTCCGGGTCTCGGTTAATGCACTGCCCCGCCCACCATGGCACCCAAGCTACGGCTCCTGATTGTGGAAGATGATCCGATGATGCAACTGGGGCTAGGACAAGCTCTAGGGGAGCAGTTTGCTGTGGTGGGTTATGCCGAAGATGGCTATGGTGCCATTGATATGACACGGCAGTTGCAGCCGCAAGTGGTCATTATGGACATTGGCCTACCAAGGCTAGACGGGATTGCAGTAACCCAACGGCTGAAGCGAGAATTTCCTGACATTCATGTGGTGATGCTCACCTCCCACCAATCGGCTCTTGAGGCCGTTGCCGCCCTTTCTAGTGGTGCTGATGCCTACTGTATCAAGGGAGAAACCGTTGAGCGATTACTGATGGCGATCGCTGCTGCCCAAGAGGGAGCCACCTATCTTGATCCCCAGATTGCCCGCCATGTGATCCAGCACCTGCATCCGCCCCAACCGACAATGGACTATCACCTTTCGCAGCGGGAACTGGATGTCCTGAAGCTGATGGTGGAAGGCTATAGTAACCCTGAAATTGCCAGTAAGCTGTTTCTCAGTCCAAATACTATCAAGACCCATGTGCGGGGTATTTTGAACAAGTTGGCGGTGGATGACCGTGTGCAGGCGGCGGTTGTTGCACTTCGTAACGGTTTAGTCTAGGCCTTCCCCAAGACTCAAGAACACTTGTTATCGTGAAGGGGAACCGTCGGTGTGTTGAGCCTGTGTCCCATGGCATCCTATAGCAATGAGGCAACGGTTTTAGCCTCGGATCAAGAATCATCCTGGATGCTGAAGCGGGAAAAAGCCATTGGTCAAGCGGAAGGCATTATTGACCGGCTCTACGGCATTTATGGTGAGATCTTTGACGTGAATGTGGCGGGGCACTGGCTGATCATTAGCTTGTTTATTGCCCTCATGTTTGCCATGATTGTCGGCATTCAGATCTATTTCGACACCCTCCACTAGGGGCGTAACTGGTGAATTCTCTGATCCCACTAGGACAAACCCAACTTCAAGAGTACGTCACCGCCTTGGCGTGGGGCGATCGCCATCTGTTGGCCGCTTCCGCCGCAGGAGAGGTCTATCACATTGATCCAGAGGTGGGTGAGCAACTCATCTTGCAAACGGCGACCGATCAAAGCTTAACGATCCTCGCGGTGGCGAGCGATCGCCAGTGGTGGGCAGCGGCGGGAGAGCAGGGACGGGTACTCATTGGTTCCTTAGCTCACCCTGAGAATCTTCAGGTGCTCCACTACGGTTCCCACTGGATTGATCAACTGGCTTGGCATCCCACATTGCCTTGGGTTGCCTTTAGTCTTGGTCACTACGTCCAGATTTGGGATGCGGCTCAAGCCGATGTCATTGCCACCCTTGATTTTGCAGCCTCGTCAGTTTTGGCTTTGGCTTGGCAACCTACGGGTGATGCTTTGGCCGTTGCCGGTTATGGCGGTGTACGGGTGTGGTCGGCTAAAGATTGGGATGCCGATCCCCAAGAATTGGGGTTTATGTCTGCGACAGTGGGCGTAGCCTGGTCCGCCACAGGGGAATATTTCGCGGCCAGCAACATGGATCACACCCTTTTTGTCTGGCGTTGGGGCGATCAGTATCCGTGGCAAATGCAGGGCTTTCCCGGTAAAGTGCGGCATCTTCACTGGTTGGAAACCGCCAACCAAGCCCCCCAGCTCCTGAGTAGTTCCCAAGAGGGGATTATCCTCTGGCGCCTCAGCGAGGACGAAAGCGGCTGGCAACCCCAAGTGCTGGATCTGCACCGTGGCACTGTGCGCGCCCTCTCTATTCATCCCCAAGGTCAAGGCTTCGTGTCCAGTGGCGATGAGGGATGGCTGTGTTATTGGCAGCAAACTCAACCGCAGGAGTTACTGCAAGGTGCCCAAGAATACTTCACAACTCTTGCTTGGCACCCCAAGGGATCGTATTTAGCCGCTGGGGGCACCCAAGGGGAACTCTGGGTTTGGCAAGCCGGTTAGGGAGAACCCGTGTGGTAGGATGTTGCTGCGGGTTTAAGCTAGAGTGCCGATGAAACTCATTGATCGCTATGGCCGTCTTTTTGGCAAGCTGAGTCTTCTAGACCTTGGGGCAGGGCTTGTTCTCCTGTGCGTTTTGGCGGGCTTGTTCCTCCTGCCGGGGCGATCGGGCACCTCGTTGGCACAAATGACCGCTGCCCAACCCATTGAAGTAGATGTTCTCGTTCTGGGTCTGAGTACTCCCACTCCCCAAGACCTGATTCCCAAGGGCAGTACCGCCAACTTTATTATTCGCAACCAGCCCTACGGCCAAATCACTGTGAAAAATGTCCAGGTTCTGCCGCGCACAGTTACTGTTTCTCAGCCCGATGGATCGGTTAAAGCGCTGCCAGATCCCCGCCCAGAGATGGCCTATAGTAGCAACCTGCTCTTGACCCTCGAAGGCCGAGGCCAAATCACTAACAAGGGGCCTGTGCTGGGGAATACTGGCATCAAAGTAGGGACGCCCGTAGAATTAGAGGGCAAAGAGTATAATTTCCGTGCCTCGGTGATTGCCGTTAGGCCGTTGTAGGACAGTAGGCAATGCAGTCAATTTCAACTTTGACTCCCTTCGGCAGGCGCGATACTTCCACACAGGCACGGGCAGGTGCTGTCTCGGCATCCATGTACTGAGCATAGATTTCATTCATGGCGGCGAAGTCATTGAGGTCTGCAAGATACACGGTTGTTTTCACCACCTGTGACCAATCGCTACCGGCGGCCTTGAGGACAGCACTGAGATTATCCATCACTTGGCGGGTCTGCTCCTTGACATCTTCGCCACCAACAATCTCACCCGTTTTTGGATCAAGGGCAATTTGCCCTGCGAGAAAGACCCATTCCCCATGGCGCACGGCTTGGCTATAGGGGCCGACCGGCCTAGGCGCATCAGTGGTACAAATAATCACTTTTGTCATAAAACTTAAAACAATTTACATATCGGGGGCGATCGCCCCAAAAGCCGATTCTACAGGGAATTGAGCCACGGCCACCTGTATTAAATCAATGGATATGATAGCGCATATATTATGCATTTATACCCCCACAATCATGTCAAGAATTCAAGCATCTTAAATAATGTTAATTATCGGCAAAGTCTGTACTCCCCTTCTATAATGCTGAATTGAGCATTCGCCTCCTGAACGGGCTTTATCGTTCCATTCTGGGTCTTTAGATTCACGATTCTTCACAATCATTGATCTAAAGATCTTTCTATATTGCCGAGGTGAATGCCCTCGTTCCTTCCTTGCCTAAGAGAGAGGAGAGACTCGATGACCATCAGTCCACCGGAGCGAGAGCCAAAGGTCAGAGTCGTGGTTGATAATGACCCGGTGCCCACCTCCTTTGAAAAATGGGCAAAACCCGGGCATTTTGACCGCACCTTGGCCAGAGGCCCCCAAACCACCACATGGATTTGGAACCTCCACGCTCTTGCCCACGATTTCGATACACACACGAGCGACCTTGAAGATATTTCCCGCAAGATCTTCAGTGCACACTTCGGCCATCTGGCTGTGGTGTTCATCTGGCTGAGTGGGATGTACTTCCACGGTGCAAAATTCTCAAACTATGAGGCTTGGCTGGCCGATCCCACCGGTATCAAGCCCAGTGCTCAAGTGGTCTGGCCCATTGTGGGTCAAGGCATTCTCAATGGTGATGTCGGCGGTGGTTTCCACGGCATCCAAATCACCTCGGGGCTATTCCAACTGTGGCGTGCCTCTGGGATCACCAATGAGTTCCAGCTTTACTGCACCGCAATCGGTGGCTTGGTCATGGCTGGCTTAATGCTCTTTGCAGGCTGGTTCCACTATCACAAGCGCGCTCCTAAGCTGGAATGGTTCCAAAGCGTGGAATCCATGCTCAACCACCACCTCGCCGGCTTGCTTGGCTTGGGGTCTTTGGCTTGGGCAGGTCACCAGATCCACGTCTCGCTACCCATCAACAAACTCTTGGATGCAGGGGTTGCTGCTAAGGATATTCCCTTGCCCCACGAGTTTATCCTTAACCCCAGCTTGATGGCCGACCTATATCCCAAAGTGGATTGGGGTTTCTTGAGTGGCGTCATTCCCTTCTTCACCTTTAATTGGGCTGCCTACTCGGATTTCCTGACCTTTAACGGCGGCTTGAACCCTGTTACCGGTGGCCTGTGGCTGTCGGATACGGCTCACCATCACGTGGCGATCGCCGTCCTCTTCATCGTTGCCGGTCACATGTACCGCACCAACTGGGGAATCGGCCACAGCCTCAAAGAGATTCTTGAAGCCCACAAAGGCCCCTTCACCGGTGCCGGCCACAAAGGTCTGTACGAAGTGCTGACCACCTCTTGGCATGCCCAACTGGCGATCAACCTAGCCATGATGGGTTCGCTGAGCATTATTGTGGCGCAGCACATGTATGCAATGCCCCCCTATCCTTACTTGGCTACCGACTATCCCACCCAACTGTCGCTGTTTACCCACCACATGTGGATTGGCGGTTTCCTGATTGTGGGTGGTGCTGCCCACGGTGCCATCTTCATGGTGCGTGATTACGATCCGGCCATGAATCAAAACAACGTTCTGGATCGGGTACTGCGCCATCGCGATGCCATCATTTCTCACCTGAACTGGGTGTGCATCTTCTTGGGCTTCCACAGCTTCGGCCTGTACGTCCACAACGACACGATGCGCGCCTTTGGTCGTCCCCAAGATATGTTCTCGGATACGGGGATTCAACTTCAGCCCGTGTTTGCCCAATGGGTACAACACCTGCACACCCTAGCCCCCGGTGGCACTGCTCCCAATGCAGCAGCGACCGCTAGTGTTGCCTTTGGTGGTGATGTGGTTGCAGTCGGTGGCAAAGTCGCCATGATGCCCATTGTTCTGGGAACGGCCGACTTCATGGTGCACCATATTCACGCTTTCACGATCCACGTGACAGTGCTGATTCTGCTGAAGGGCGTCCTCTTTGCCCGCAGCTCTCGCCTCATTCCCGATAAAGCCAACTTGGGCTTCCGCTTCCCCTGCGATGGTCCCGGTCGTGGCGGTACCTGCCAAGTCTCCGGTTGGGATCACGTCTTCTTGGGTCTGTTCTGGATGTACAACTGCATCTCTGTTGTAATTTTCCACTTCAGTTGGAAGATGCAGTCGGATGTCTGGGGTACTGTTGCTCCCGATGGCACGGTATCTCACATCACGGGCGGTAACTTTGCCCAAAGTGCCATCACCATCAATGGCTGGCTACGGGACTTCCTGTGGGCACAAGCTTCTCAGGTGATTGGCTCCTATGGTTCAGCCCTATCCGCCTATGGTTTGTTGTTCTTGGGTGCTCACTTCATTTGGGCCTTCAGCCTCATGTTCCTCTTCAGTGGTCGTGGCTACTGGCAAGAGCTGATTGAGTCCATTGTTTGGGCCCACAACAAGCTGAAAGTTGCACCGGCCATTCAGCCCCGTGCCCTGAGCATTATTCAAGGCCGTGCCGTCGGTGTAGCCCATTACCTCCTAGGGGGGATTGCCACTACTTGGGCATTCTTCCTAGCTCGGATTATTTCTGTAGGATAGGGGCGAGGAGGAGATAACCAACTATGGCAACTAAATTTCCGAAGTTTAGCCAAGACCTCGCACAGGATCCGACCACACGCCGGATTTGGTATGCCATCGCCATGGCTCACGACTTTGAAAGCCACGATGGCATGACCGAGGAAAATCTTTACCAGAAGATTTTTGCCTCCCACTTTGGGCATCTGGCCATCATCTTCCTGTGGGTGTCTGGTAGCCTATTCCACGTTGCGTGGCAGGGGAACTTTGAACAATGGATTCAAGACCCTGTCAACACCCGTCCCATCGCCCATGCGATCTGGGATCCTCAATTTGGCAAAGCCGCAGTGGATGCCTTTACCCAAGCGGGGGCTTCTAACCCTGTGGACATTGCCTACTCCGGTGTCTATCACTGGTGGTACACCATCGGTATGCGCACCAACGGTGACCTCTACCAAGGTGCCATCTTCCTGCTGATTCTGGCTTCGCTGGCTCTCTTTGCCGGCTGGCTGCACCTACAACCCAAATTCCGTCCTAGCCTCTCTTGGTTCAAAAATGCCGAATCGCGGTTGAACCACCACTTGGCGGGTCTGTTTGGGGTTAGCTCCTTGGCTTGGGCGGGTCACCTGATTCACGTGGCCATTCCCGAGTCCCGTGGTCAGCACGTGGGCTGGGATAACTTCCTCAGCACCATGCCCCACCCCGCTGGTTTGGCGCCCTTCTTTACGGGCAACTGGGGTGTCTATGCCCAAAACCCTGACACGGCTAGCCACGTCTTTGGCACGGCAGAGGGGGCGGGAACGGCGATTCTCACCTTCTTGGGTGGCTTCCATCCCCAAACGGAGTCCCTGTGGCTCACGGATATGGCGCACCACCACCTTGCCATTGCGGTGCTCTTTATTGTGGCGGGTCACATGTACCGCACCCAGTTTGGGATTGGCCACAGCATTAAAGAGATGATGGATGCCAAGGACTTCTTTGGCACGAAGGTGGAAGGTCCCTTCAACATGCCTCACCAAGGCATCTATGAAACCTACAACAACTCGCTGCACTTCCAGTTGGGTTGGCACTTGGCCTGCTTGGGCGTGATCACCTCCTTGGTGGCACAGCACATGTACTCGCTGCCACCCTATGCCTTCATTGCCCAAGACCACACCACGATGGCTGCCCTCTATACGCATCACCAGTACATTGCTGGCTTCTTGATGGTGGGTGCCTTTGCCCATGGTGCCATCTTCTTGGTGCGGGACTATGATCCAGCCCAAAACAAAGGCAACGTGTTGGATCGGGTACTACAACACAAAGAGGCGATCATTTCCCACCTAAGCTGGGTGTCCCTCTTCTTGGGCTTCCACACCTTGGGTCTCTATGTCCACAACGATGTCGTGGTGGCCTTTGGTACCCCCGAAAAGCAAATCCTGATTGAGCCGGTGTTTGCTCAGTTCATTCAAGCGGCCCATGGCAAACTGCTCTATGGCTTTGATACGCTGCTGTCGAACCCCGATAGCATTGCTAGCACCGCTTGGCCGAACTACGGCAATGTCTGGCTACCCGGCTGGCTCGATGCCATCAACAGTGGCACCAACTCTCTGTTCTTGACGATTGGCCCCGGTGACTTCTTGGTGCACCACGCCATTGCCTTGGGTCTGCACACCACCACCTTGATTTTGGTCAAAGGTGCGTTGGATGCCCGTGGCTCCAAACTGATGCCAGATAAGAAAGACTTCGGCTATGCCTTCCCCTGCGATGGCCCCGGCCGTGGCGGTACCTGCGATATTTCTGCATGGGATGCCTTCTATCTGGCCATGTTCTGGATGCTGAACACCATTGGCTGGGTTACCTTCTACTGGCACTGGAAACACCTTGGTGTCTGGGAAGGCAATGTGGCTCAGTTCAACGAAAACTCTACCTACCTCATGGGTTGGCTGCGGGATTACCTCTGGTTGAACTCCTCCCAGCTCATCAATGGCTACAACCCCTTCGGCACCAATAACCTGTCGGTGTGGGCATGGATGTTCCTGTTTGGTCACCTTGTGTGGGCAACAGGCTTCATGTTCCTGATTAGCTGGCGTGGTTACTGGCAAGAGCTGATTGAAACCTTGGTGTGGGCACACGAGCGCACTCCCTTGGCCAACTTGGTGCGTTGGAAAGACAAGCCGGTGGCGCTGTCCATTGTGCAAGCCCGTTTGGTGGGTTTGGCTCACTTCAGTGTTGGCTATGTCTTGACCTACGCGGCCTTCTTGATTGCTTCAACCGCCGCCAAGTTCGGTTGATCGAGTTGAGATAACTTTCGTTCAGTCCCCTGCCCTCGTGGTGGGGGATTTTTGTTTTTGATAAGTTTGATAAAAAGTTGTAGCTGCTTGTTTCAAGTCGGCAGCAAACTAGTTCCTTGCCAACGACCAAAGTTAGGGATTTGTAACGTATCTCAATATACTAGTCCCCTAAAAACGTTTTCAATGACATCACGCTACTTTTTAGATATCCTAGGACTGAATTTTGCCATTGATGAGATTGGGTTTTAACTGAGGACGGTTGTAATGCGTGATACATTTAACCTAGCTATTTTGAGGTTTTCATCTAAGAGCCCTATTGAAGGCTTGTTGGCTCAAATTAGTACTGAAGAAACTTCCCAAATTGTCGGTGAAAATTCAGTGAATCCAGCTTTTGACCTTAACAATTTGGGGAGCCTTTTAGCGCAAGTCATTATTGCAGTTGCTTTGTTGCTCATTGGCTGGATTGTTGCCACTATTCTGGCAAAGATAACACGCTCGGTTTTGAAACGACTGCGCGTTGATGAACGATTGACCCAGTTCTTTGGTGGCAATGAGTCGCTTCAGAGCATATCAGTGACTGCTATTCTGGCAGCAGTGGTTTTTTGGGTCATCTTTTTGCTGGCGGTGGTGGCCTTTTTGGATGCCCTGCGGCTAACAACGGTTTCCCAGCCCCTCAATGCATTTCTCAATCAAGTTTTTAGTTTCCTGCCCAAGCTGGGGGCAGCCATCTTGCTGGCGGATGTGGCTTGGGTAGTGGCGACCATATCAAAAATGGTGGTTACTCAGTCCGCCCGTTCTTTGAATTTGGATCGCCAACTCCCCCTAGAATCTGAGGGGAATGGTTCCTCAGAGGGGCCGGCCACCATGTCTGTGGCTGAGATGTTGGGAAATACCCTCTATTGGTTTGTTTTTCTTTTCTTCCTGCCCTTAATTTTGGGGGTGCTTGATCTGCAAGGCTCATTGCAGCCTGTACAAAATCTCTTGAATGATATTCTAGGGGCACTGCCTTTTGTCTTTAAGGCGGTGATTATCGCGGTTGTTGGTTGGTTTATTGCCCGCATTGTCCGCAGCTTAGTCGTTAACTTAATGACGGCCATGGGGATTCAGCGCATTGGTCAGCGCCTCGGTCTAGGGCAAACCAGTTTAGGGGAATCCCTAGCAACGGTCATCGGTACGATTGTCTATGTCTTAGTCTTGATTCCCACGGCGATCGCCAGCCTTGACGCGTTGCAAATTGTGGCCATTACGGAACCGGCAACGGCAATGCTCAACCAAGTGCTGACGGCATTGCCGAAAATTTTTACTGCAGCCATTATTCTGCTGCTGGCCTATGTAATTGGCCGCTTTGTGGCGGAGACGCTTACCAATTTCCTGCAAACCATCGGCTTTGATCAAGTGTTTGTCTGGCTAGGTCTAGAGCGTCCGACGGTGGATTCTCAGGAGTCTCAGCCTGCGGAGGCACCCGAGCAGCGCTGGCGACAGCCCTCAGAAGTGATGGGCATCGTTGCCCTTGTTGGCGTTTTGTTATTTGGGGCGATCGCTGCCGTTGATGTACTGGATATTCCTGCTCTCAGTGCTTTTGTCACTGCCCTAGTAGTGGTGATTGGTCGGGTGTTGGTCGGAACGCTGATCTTTGCGGTAGGATTGTATTTTGCCAATTTAGTGTTTCGGCTTCTTGCCAGTTCTGGCACCTCCCAAGGGCGTTTTCTCGCTCAGGCGGCGCGGCTAGCAACGATGACATTTGTGGGGGCAATGGCTTTGCAACAGATGGGCATCGCAACAAGTATTGTCAATTTAGCCTTTGGCTTGCTCTTTGGTTCTATTGCGGTGGCGATCGCCCTCGCCTTTGGGTTGGGATGCCGGCAAATTGCCGCGTCTCAAGTTGAAGAATGGCTGAATCTGCTTAAGGGCAGGAATTCCGAAAATTCTTGAGGAAGGTAGTGGAGTCAGGTTAACGCAGGAACGCTGTTTTAGCCACCAGAGGGGGAGAAATATTTCCTCTCCCCCTTGTCTGCTAATCAGGCTAGCGGAAGGAGGGTTGGTGGCGGATCAGATCTAGGAACTCTTGGCGGGTGCGGGCATCTTCAGCAAACACCCCTTGCATTGAACTGGTGACCGTCCAAGAGCCCGGTTTTTGTACGCCTCGCATCACCATACACATATGGGTGGCCTCAACAACCACAGCCACCCCTTGCGGTTTCAGGAGTCCTTGCAAAGCATTTGCAATTTGTTGGGTCAGGCGCTCCTGCACCTGTAGCTGCCGCGCATACATCTCGCAAATGCGGGCAATTTTTGACAGGCCAATGACCCTGCCATTGGGAATGTAGGCGACATGGGCACGACCAATGATTGGCAGAATATGGTGCTCACAACAACTAAAGAGATCGATGTCGCGCACTAAGACCATCTCATTGGTGTCTTCGTAAAAAACGGCGTCATTCAGTAGGTCATCCAAGGATTGGCGGTAGCCACTGGTTAAAAACTTCAAGGCTTGCACAACCCGTTTGGGGGTATCCCGCAGGCCTTCGCGATCGGGATTTTCCCCTAGCCCGATGAGGAGTGTGCGAACCGCCTGCTCCATCTCAGCATCCGACACCTGGGTCGAGACGCAGGTGGGTATACTTTCAAGGCTGCTTTGCACGGTTAACAACTGGTTACGGGATTGCTGGGACATAGGGTACCTAAAATAATAACGATTATCATTCTATTTACTGGTGGAAATGGTGTCAATGAAACTGACATGAAAGTCGGTTTAGTTGAGCATAGAATTTACAGGGGAAAGGCAGTCAAAATAAAATCCCCCTCATCCGCACTGGGAGAGGGGTTAGGGTGATTGAATCTACTAATTTAGCTTATCTAAAGCTGCGGTACAAAGCGCTCTTTATCGGGAACAACGGTGTATTCAGCAACAATTTGCCGGAACTCTTCACCATCAATGGTTTCTTTCTCTACTAGGAGATCAACGAGGCGGTCAATGACCACGCGATTGTCCCGGATAATCTTGATGGCGAGTTCGTAGCTGTGCTGCACCAACTCCCGCACTTGGGCATCAATGCGCGCCGCAATTTCTTCGGAGTATTCTGTTCGAGACACCAAGTCCCGCCCCAAGAACACTTCACCGTTTTGGGTTTCCAAGGAGAGAGGTCCTAGATCTGACATACCAAAGCGGGTCACCATTTGCCGTGCCATTGCTGTCACTTGCTGCAGGTCATTGCCAGCACCAGTCGTGACCTCAGCATCGCCAAAGACGACGTATTCAGCCGCTCGGCCCCCAAGGGCACCGGCCATCCGCGCCATGAGTTGCGATCGCGAGATCAGACCAGAATCCTCTGAGGGCATGAACCAAGTGAGACCACGGGCTTGACCGCGGGGCACCAACGTCACTTTTTGGACAGGATCGTGCTCTTTAAGCAGTGTCCCGACAATGGCATGACCCACTTCGTGGTAGGCGATGAGGCGCTTGCTCTTGCCGTCAATCAGCGGTGTGCCCTCCATACCAGCGACAACCCGGTCCACGGCATCGTCAATTTCCAGCATGGTGATGGCGGGTTTCCGCCGCCGGGCCGTGAGAATCGCTGCTTCATTGAGGAGGTTGGCCAAATCGGCTCCCGTAAAGCCGGGGGTACGGCGAGCGATCGCCTCAAGGGAAACTTCGGGCGCCAATTTCTTGTTGCGGGCATGCACCTTGAGAATCGCCAAGCGACCCTTAATATCCGGTGCATCCACCACCACCTGCCGGTCAAAGCGACCCGGACGCAGGAGAGCCGCATCCAAGACATCAGGACGATTGGTTGCCGCAATCACAATGATGCCGGTATTCCCCTCAAAGCCATCCATTTCGGTCAGCAGTTGGTTGAGGGTTTGCTCCCGCTCATCGTTACCGCCGCCAATGCCAGCCCCGCGTTGGCGACCCACAGCATCAATTTCATCAATAAAGATGAGACAGGGAGCGTTTTCTTTGGCTTTGCGGAACAGATCCCGGACGCGGGAGGCACCAACACCAACAAACATCTCGACAAATTCTGAACCCGAGATGGAGAAGAAGGGTACCCCTGCCTCACCGGCGATTGCCTTGGCCAGCATCGTTTTCCCTGTGCCGGGTGGCCCCACTAGTAGCACCCCTTTGGGAATGCGAGCACCCACCGCTGTAAATTTCTCGGGCTTCTTCAGGAAGGTGACCACCTCTTGTAGTTCTTCCTTGGCTTCATCGACACCAGCAACATCGTCAAACATGACACCCGTTTTGGCCTCCATTTGGAAGCGGGCGCGAGACTTACCAAAGTTCATCGCCTGACCTGGGCCTCCGGGCACGTTGCTGGAGCGGCGGAAGAGGAAAAAGAGTCCTCCCAAGAGCAAGACGGGGAAGAGTAAATTACCCAAGAGTCCCCACAGGGCACCATCATTGCGAGCCGGATGAACATCAATTTCTACGTGCTGCTCCCGCAGTTTACTAATGACTTCTGGAGCCGTCCCCGGCATATCTACCCGTACCCGCAGGGGGCGACCGTTAATCAGTTCCGGATCAGAGACATCCACAATGGCGGTGCGACCATTATCGAAAATGTCCACTTTACTAATGCGACCCGCATCTAAATAGTTGAGGAATCGCCCATAGCTCATGCGCGTACTGGCGGTATTCAGAGGAGGCTGACTTTGATTGAGCATAAAGTTGCTCGCCCCCTGCCAGAGGAGAACCCCCATGAGCAGTAGGGGGATTGACCAAAGGAGAACAGTTTTCCAAGAGACTTTCATTGGCGGCGCTTTTTATCAGGTTCTTAACTAAATTTAACATATCCCTCCCAAAGGGGGGGTATTAGTTCATCATGCCCTCAAGCAGGCGATCGCGCCGCTGCTGGAGAACTGCCTGCAGCAGAGGATAGCCCCGTAACTCAGGATCCTGGGCGATCAGTTCACTGGCCGCCGATCGCGCCGCCTCTAGGCAATCTTGATCCTCAACGAGGCTAGCGAGGGCAAAGTCCGGTAATCCCGATTGCCGCGTCCCCAACACCTCCCCCGGACCGCGCAGCCGCAGATCCATCTCTGCAATAAAGAAGCCATCCTGAGACTGTGCCAGCACATTCAGCCGTTGCTTGGCAACATCATTGCGAGAACTATTGAGCAGCAGACAATAGGACTGTTGGGCACCCCGCCCCACCCGCCCCCGCAGTTGATGGAGTTGGGATAAGCCAAAGCGTTCGGCATGTTCAATGAGCATCACCGTGGCATTGGGGACATCCACCCCCACCTCAACCACCGTGGTAGCCACCAGAATATCCAATTCCCCCTTGGCAAAGGCTTGAATTGTCGCATCCTTTTCACTCGATACCATGCGACCGTGGAGCAGCCCGACCCGAAAATTGGGAAAAATCTCCGTTTGTAATCGCTCGTGCTCGGCAATGGCGGATTTCAGATCCAGTTTTTCCGATTCCTCAACCAAAGGCAGGACAATATACGCTTGCCGCCCTTGGGCTACTTCCCGACGGATTAAATCGTAGGCGCAGGAGCGATCGCCCCGTCCCAAGACGGTTGTTTGAATCGGCTGCCGACCGGGGGGCAATTCATCAATTTGACTCACATCCAAATCCCCATGGAGGGTCAAGGCAAGCGTGCGGGGAATCGGTGTCGCCGTCATGGTCAACACATGGGGCAGGAGTCCTTTAGCTTGCAGCTTTGCCCGTTGCGCCACCCCAAAGCGGTGCTGTTCATCAATAACCACGAGACCGAGGCGCTGAAACGTCACCCCCTCTTGGATCAGAGCGTGGGTGCCCACCAGCACCGGCAATTCCCCTGTTGCCAATTGATCCAGAATCTGGCGGCGCTTGGCTGTACGTATCGATCCTGTGAGCAGTTCCACCGGCACATGGAGGGGGGTGAGCCATTCCAAGAGCTTGCGATAGTGCTGCTCTGCCAGAACCTCCGTGGGTGCCATTAGTGCCCCTTGATAGCCGGACTGCACTGCCGCCAATAGGGCAATCACTGCAACAACCGTTTTCCCTGACCCCACATCCCCTTGGACAAGGCGATTCATGGGAATCGGGCGCTCTAAATCCGCCAAAATTTCCGCCACTACCCGCTGCTGCGCCCCTGTGAGTTGAAAGGGCAGCCCTTGGTAAAACTGCTCAATCAGTTCCCCTTGGGGATTGAGGGGGGCACTGGCCTGCTGTTGCTGCTGGCGCCGCCGTTGCAGTAAGCCCAGTTGCAGGTAAAAAAATTCATCAAAAATCAGCCGCCGCCGTGCCAGACTCAGTTGCGTTCGATCCGGCGGAAAGTGAATGTGCCGTAGCGCCATGTCTAAGGGCAGGAGTTGGTGACGTTGGCGTAGCCCCTGCGGTAGGGGATCAGGATAGCCCTGCACCAAGGGCAGAACGCGATCGACCGCACGGCGAATCACATCGGGAGATACCCCCTCCGTTAAGGGATAGACCGGCACAATACGGCCAATCGTGAGGGAGTCTATTTCTGCCCCAGCATGATCCAGCACTTCCAACTGCGGATCTTCAAGGGTAAGGCCATACTTTGTCAGTTTCACGAGGCCAGAGGCAGCCACAATGGTCTGTGGGGCATAGAGGCGTTTTTGCTGCTCTTGCCACCCCCGTTGGGCATAGCGGGCACCCGCATAGAAGCGACTCAGGCGAATTTGCCCGGTGCGATCTTGAAGAACAATTTCTAAGATCGTCAGCTTGGCATTGCGGGGACTGGTAAAACAGTTGCAACGGCGGACTTTACCCACAAGGGTGACGGTCTCCCCAGCTTGGAGTTGCCGAATCGGGACTTGGCGGGCATAGTCAATGTGATCGCGGGGGAAGTAGTAAATGAGATCCGCAACCCTATAAAGCCCGAGTTTTTCCAGTTTCGCCGCAGTGCGCTCACCAATCCCATTCACTGTTTTGAGCGCTTGATCGAGGGGACGGGGGCGCGGGGGTGGACTTGTGAGTTGTTTGTGGACATCGTGGAGCAGTTGGCGCGTTTTCACCACGAGGTGTTGTCGTTGGCTGGGGGAGAGATCGTTGTAGTGGGCATAGGCTGCCGCCGTTTCCTGCCAGCGATCGCGCATCTGAAGGGGGAGTTGTTGCAGAGGGGCTTGCATTAACGCTGCGTGTAAATACTCATTAAACCGATAGGTATTGCCCTGAAGGTTGCAAAAACCCCGCGCCGTTTCAATGGCAAGGGCGCGTTGTAGGCGTGGCCAGTCAAGGGACACAGCAGGCCTCCTTCCCTATTGCTCACCATCCATTGCTTCGGGGACACTGGCGGTCGCGTCTGCGGCTTCATTGGCTTTCCACGTTTGCCACCATACCCGACTGGCCTTGAGAACCAGATATTGCCGCTGTTTTTTATGCAGTTGCTTCTGGAGGGTGGCCAGACGTGCTTCCAGTTGGCGAATTTGACTGCGCTGATTGCCGAGGGGGGGATGCTGAAACTCCAGTTCCTCAAGTTGCAGGTAAATGGCTGCCATGGGGTGATGACTGGAAGATTCCCTTGGGGACTCACTGGTGTCTCGCTCCTCTTCGCCCTCCTCTTGTAGTTTCTGCTCATCTAGCATCATCGTCAACAAATGGGGAATCCGCCCAAGGGGACGATTTTCTGCCTTACTGGCAATCTCTAAAATGACTGCGATTGGGGCAGGCGGTAAGATAGCCGCCCGTTGTAGTAGATGGTTAATCTTGAGCGAACTTTGATAAAGAACTTGGCTCAATTGCTCTGATAGGGAGGGGGGTTCCTGTTCCTTGGTTGCGTCTTCTTCCCCATTCGTTGCCTCTTGCCTTGCAGTTGAGTCTTCTTGGCGACGGGTCTGTAGGCTTAAAATCGTGGTTTCCAAGGCGATCGCCAGTTCAACAATCTGACGCTGAAGGTCCTGTCGCTCTGGGTCTGCAAGGGTCAAAAATTGCTCTGGAAAGACTTGGGTGCACACCTGATAACTAACCGTGATCAACTGCTGGCGGGCAATGGGGGCGAGCATTTCTAGATAAACATCATAAAGCTGACGCATTTCCGCCAAGGCGGCCAATAGCATCCCCTGTAACCCTAAAATTTCCCGCTCAACGGCTTCTAAGTTACCCGACATACACGCCTAACCGGCAAAACAGTGCTGCTGCGTTTAAGAAGACTGTTTCTACAATCTATTACAAAATCTTGGCGAGGATAGCCTGTTCACCGACTCATGGCAAGATGGTGGGGTTGCAAAGGTGAGACAGAAACGTGAATATTATTCTCTGGCTGCAAGCAGTCATCCTCGGCTTCGTGCAAGGTATTACAGAGTTCTTGCCCATTAGCAGTACCGCTCACTTGATTCTCTTTAGTGACCTCTTGGGGTGGAAAAGTGTCTGGCATAAAATTGCCCTAGATGCGATGCAATTTGGTAGCGTGATCGCGGTTTTTGGCTATTTCTGGCAGGATATTCGCCAAATTGTCCAAGGGGCTTGGCAGGCATGGCAACAGCGGGATTGGCAGCGGGAAGAATGGAAACTGTTGGTTGGGATCACGGTGGGCACGATTCCCGCACTAGCGGCAGGACTTCTTCTGAAATGGGCCAAAGTCGAGTTGGATCGGCCTCAGATCATTGCCACGATGGCGATCGCCATGGCGATTCTTTTGGGACTCGCAGAAAAATGGGGTTCCCGCAAACGCACCTATCAAGACATTGGCATTTTAGATGGCTTTCTAGTGGGTTGTGGCCAGATGATTGCCCTGCTGCCGGGGGCTTCGCGTTCAGGATCGACGCTAACGACAGCTTTATTTTTAGGGCTGGAGCGGCAAACAGCGGCGCGCTTTTCTTTTCTGTTGGGCATTCCCACACTGACGATCGCCACCCTTGTCCAAGCCAAAGATGTTTTTGATGAGGGGACGCTGTTTATTCCTCTTGTGATTGCCACACTCTCGAGCATGGTTTTTTCCTATTTGGCAATCGCTTGGCTGCTGCGATTCCTGCAACGCCATTCCACTTGGGTTTTTATCTGGTATCGCATTGGCTTGGGAACTGCATTGTGGGGCGCGATCGCCCTCGGTAGTCTGCGAACCTAAGGAACAACATTTAGCAAAATTTAACCTAACCTGTGGTCGAGATCACAGGGAAACTACAGAGGCTTTGCCATACTGAGTATGAAATAGTGAAAGTAGGGAAAATTGTACAGGGACGCGATCGCTCTACAATGACGTGAGCAAGTAGCGCCCTAGCCGCTTACTTTGGAAACGGTAGGGAAACCAAACCATGGGTGTCTATGTCCAATAGGGCACTGAGTACTGATCATACTGACCTAAAGGGTTCTACCTTGTCTCTGTTGCAGGCATACCAAGACAACCCTGCACGCGAATTGCGGAATCGCCTTGTCGAGTTGAACATGGGACTGGTACGCAAGGAAGCCCATCGCTGGGTACAGTGCACCCAAGAAAGCTTTGACGACCTGATGCAAGTGGGCACCCTTGGCCTCATTCACGCCATTGAACGCTTTGATCAAAGTAAGGGAGTGGCCTTTAGTTCCTTTGCCATTCCCTACATTCGCGGTGAGATTCAACACTACCTGCGGGATAAAAGTCCGCAAATTCGCGTCCCCCGTCGTTGGCAAACCCTCCAAAGCCAAGCAAAGCGAGTCATTCAGGAGTTACGCCAACAACTGCAGCGTCCCCCCAGCGATAGTGAAATTGCCCAAGCCCTCGATGTCCCCCTTGAAGAATGGCAAGCGGCAAAATTTGCCAACTACCACACCACCCCGGTCAGCCTAGATGCCCCCACCTTTGAGGGTGAGGAAGATGCTGTTTCCCTCGGTGACATCGTGCCCGATCAACGGTACCAAAGTTTTCAACTCGCCCAAGAAGATCGCATTCGTTTGCAGCAGTGTCTGCAAAAACTAGAAGCCCGCACCTGTCAGATTCTGGAATTTGTCTTTTTGTACGATTTGAGTCAAAAAGAAACCGCTGAACGCTTGGGTCTAAGTGCGGTCACAGTCTCTCGCCAGATTAAAAAAGGCCTCCAAGCCCTACAACGGATGATGAGTCACGACGAGGCTGAATCCTGAAAACGCATAAAATATATTTATGGTTGATTTTGCTGCCCCCCTAGCGGCTTTAGCGGCACATCGTTGGTTCAAACTCATTAACGGTGCCAGTTTCCAAGATGTTGCCCAAATCTATAACCTGACCTTGGCCTATGCACTGGCAGGGGCTGATTGTATTGATGTGGCCGCCGACCCTGCCGTGATTTACGCGGCTAATGACGCTTTGACGGTTGCGGCAAGCCTTGGGGCCACTCGCCCCCTGCTGATGGTGAGCATCAACGATGGTGCTGACCCCCATTTTCGTAAGGCCACGTTTGATCCGAGTCGCTGTCCGCCAGGGTGCGATCGCCCCTGTGAACGCATTTGCCCTGCCACTGCCATTCGCTTTGATGAACAGGTGCAGGGGGTGGTGCGCGATCGCTGTTATGGTTGTGGCCGCTGTTTACCCCTCTGCCCCTTGGGCTTGATTCGCACCGATGAGCAACCCGCAGTCTTTGAGCAAATCACGCCCCTGATCCAGGCGGGCACGATCCAAGCCCTCGAAATTCATACTCAACCCCAACGCTACAGCGCCTTTCACGAGCTTTGGCAGCGAGTTCGTCCTTGGGTGCGCTATTTACAGGTGCTGGCCATCAGTTGTCCCCAAGGAGAGGGAGTAATTGACTATTTGCGCTGGATCAATGGGCAGATTCAACCGTTGGAATGTGCCCTCATTTGGCAGGCGGATGGTCGTCCCATGAGTGGCGATATTGGTGATGGCGCAACGCGAGCCACCATTCAATTGGGTCAAGCCATTTTAGGGGCAAATTTACCCGGATTTGTGCAGTTGGCGGGCGGCACAAATGGCCATACGGTTGCTAAACTCAGGGCAATGGGATTGCTAGATCCACAGGGAATTGCTGGTGTTGCCTATGGTAGTTATGCTCGCAAACGCCTTGCCCCTTTCCACGCGATCGCCGACCAACCTTGGCAAACTGTTCCTGCCGTCCTTGCAGCGGCTGTTGCTGAAGCAGCTACCCTTGTGTCTCCTTTGAAATCTGTCCCGTCACCCTCTGTACCCTATGGCTGAATTGACTGCTGGACAACGCCAAGTCACTGACGATCTCGATCAATTATTGGCGATCCTACCGCCGCCCCTTGGACAGTCCCTCACCGATCATCCGCAGCGGGAAGAACTCTTAGAAATCGTTCTCGATTTGGGGCGATTGCCGGAAGCACGGTTTATCCACAGCACCCAATACCTTGCCGAGACGCCCGTCAGCCGTGAGATGTTGCAATATGCCGTGGATCGGGTGGGCGAGTTTAGTGGTGACAATCGCGCTGGGATTGAGCGTACGCTGCACCGCATTAGTGCCCTGCGCAATCGCCAAGGAACGATTATTGGCTTGACCTGCCGGGTGGGGCGAGCCGTCTTTGGCACGATTGGTATGATTCGCGACTTGGTCGAAAGTGGCCAGTCTATTTTGCTTTTAGGTCGCCCCGGTGTTGGTAAAACAACGGCACTACGGGAAATTGCCCGCGTCTTGGCCGATGAGTTGCACAAACGGGTAGTGATTATTGACACCTCTAATGAAATTGCGGGCGACGGTGATATTCCCCATCCAGCGATTGGCAAGGCACGACGAATGCAGGTGGCTCGCCCGGAACTTCAGCATCAGGTGATGATTGAGGCGGTGGAAAACCACATGCCCCAAGTGATTGTCATTGATGAGATTGGCACCGAACTAGAGGCACTAGCAGCACGCACCATTGCGGAGCGAGGCGTACAACTGATTGGTACTGCCCACGGCAACCAAATTGAGAACCTGATGAAAAACCCCACCCTTGCCGACTTGGTGGGGGGCATTCAATCGGTCACCCTTGGGGATGAAGAAGCGCGGCGGCGCGGCACCCAAAAAAGTGTGCTCGAACGGAAGGCTCCCCCCACGTTTCAAATGGCAGTGGAAATGCTGGAGCGCGATCGCTGGGCTATACATCTCGACGTGGCTGCTAGTGTGGATCTGCTGCTGCGGGGTCGCCAACCGTCACCTGAAATTCGCAGTGTTGCCGCCGATGGCTCAGTGGTGATTAGTCGTTCTGAGCCGACTCCCCAGCGATTGGAGGTCAAACCCCTGTCCCAGCGTCCCTCTTGGCGCAATAGTGGCCAGATGCTACCCATCCCTGAGGGCACTAAAGAACCCCTACGAGCCAATTTTGCCCAACTACTGGAGGCAACCCTAGAGGCGCCCACGGTCGGCCCCAATGGTGAGGAACTGCCCCTGCATGTCTTTCCCTACGCCGTCAGCCGCCACCATTTGGAGCAAGCCATTCGCACCTTGCAGCTGCCCATTATTGTCACCAAGGACATTGATCAAGCAGATGTTATTTTGACGCTGCGCTCCCACCTCAAGGGAGAAAGCAAGCTGCGGCACCTTGCCCATATTCATCACCTGCCGGTGCATGCCATTAAAACCAACAGCATGGCTCAAATTGTGCGGGGACTGCGACAGCTGCTTGGCATGGAAGACCCCAGCCCAGCGGAATCAGCGGATCTTTCCCTTTTTAGTCCGACAGGGAGCGATGATGAGCTAGAGGCCCTTGAAGAGGCACGCTTAGCCGTTGAAGAAATTGTAATTCCCAAGGGTCAAGTGGTGGAGTTGTTACCGCGATCGGCCAACATTCGGCGAATGCAACACGAGTTGATTGAGCACTACCAGTTGACCTCCTGTAGCTTTGGGGAAGAGCCGAATCGGCGGCTGCGGATTTACCCGAATCTGTCACGCTAATTAGGGATTTACCGGCGCCTGCAAAAAGGCACCTCTGCGCTCAATGGGCAAAATATGCTGCAACCGCCAAGGGCAATGGCCTGCTTGGGGAGGCCAAAAATGACACTGGTGGCCTCATCTTGGGCGCAGTAAGTATAGTTTGGGCATGAATGCAGGTTCCTGTTTGTCAGCGGCTGAGGTTTAGAAATTGTGCGAGTAGTTGATCATTCATGGGTTCTATTCCCTAGGCTATGATCGTATAGAAAATATCGGAATTTGTCGGCAATCATCAATCAAGTCAATGACACAAGCATACACCCCTGAAGATGTTTGGCGATTATTAGGCGAGCTATTAGAAGCCCAAAAGGAAACTGAGCGGCGTTTTCAGGAAACTGAGCGGCGTTTTCAGGAAACTGAGCGGCGTTTTCAAGAGACTGAGCGTTTACTACGGGAAGAAGCACAACAGCTCAACCAACAGATTGGTAAATTGGGTAACCGTCTTGGGGAATTTGTGGAATGGCAAGTACGTCCAGCCGTGCTGCGCTTATTTCAGAGTCGGGGGATTGCCGTCTCTCAACTCTACAGCGATGTGATTCTCCAAGATGGGAACGAGAGCCTAGAGATTGATCTGTTGGTCGTTAACACCGATGAAGCCGTTCTCGTTGAGGTGAAAACCAAGCTCAGCCAAAGTGATGTGGATGAACACCTAGAGCGGATTGCCAAATTTCGCCGTTTGGCTCATCAGTATCGGGGTACAAAACTCTTGGGAGCCGTGGCGGGGATGATTGTGCCCCCTGAGGTGGCTCGCTATGCCTATCGGCAGGGTCTATTTGTGTTGGCACAGTCGGGAGATGGCGTGGCAATTCTCAACGACCCGCAGTTTCAGCCCCGCGCGTGGTAAAGCATAGTGGCAGTGCCCTTGCGCAGTTTATGATGGAAATTCTCTGAGTGCCTCCTAGGCTATGATGAGAGAGTTAGCTGTAGCCTAGAAAACCCGACCAAGATCATGACACAAGCATACACCCCTGAAGATGTTTGGCGGTTATTGGGGGAGTTACTGGAAGCTCAAAAGGAAACAGAACGCCGATTTCAAGAAACTGAGCGGCGTTTTCAAGAGACTGAGCGTTTACTACGGGAAGAAGCACAACAGCTCAACCAACAGATTGGTAAATTGGGTAACCGTCTTGGGGAATTTGTGGAATGGCAAGTACGTCCAGCCGTGCTGCGCTTATTTCAGAGTCGGGGGATTGCCGTCTCTCAACTCTACAGCGATGTGATTCTCCAAGATGGGAACGAGAGCCTAGAGATTGATCTGTTGGTCGTTAACACCGATGAAGCCGTTCTCGTTGAGGTGAAAACTAGGCTCAGCCAAAGTGATGTGGATGAACACCTAGAGCGGATTGCCAAATTTCGCCGTTTGGCTCATCAGTATCGGGGTACAAAACTCTTGGGAGCCGTGGCGGGGATGATTGTGCCCCCTGAGGTGGCTCGCTATGCCTATCGGCAGGGTCTATTTGTGTTGGCACAGTCGGGAGATGGCGTGGCAATTCTCAACGACCCGCAGTTTCAGCCCCGCGCGTGGTAAAGCAAGGGAATTCTCCTCTGAGGTGTGGGAGCGATCGCCCCCTAGGGTATGATTGTAGGGTTAAACTCTGTGAATCGCAGGCAACACCTGACTTCAATAGGGCTTGCTGAGCGAGTCTTCCAGAGCCATTGAAAACGATTGGAATTACACATTTTAGGATGACCACCCCTTTACTCCTACGTGCTGCCCGTGGTGAAAGCGTTGAGCGTCCCCCCATTTGGTTGATGCGGCAAGCTGGACGCTACATGAAGGTCTATCGTGACCTGCGCGATCGCTATCCCTCGTTTCGTCAGCGATCGGAAATCCCTGAACTGGCTATTGAAATTTCACTCCAACCCTTTCGTGCCTTTGCCCCAGACGGTGTGATTCTCTTTTCGGATATTCTCACGCCCCTGCCGGGGATTGGTATTCCCTTTGACATTGTCGAGAGTAAAGGGCCGATCATTGATCCACCCATCCGTACCCTTGAACAGGTGCAACAACTCCATCCCTTGGAACCGGAAGCGGCCTGTCCTTTTATTCGCCCGATTCTCTCAACCCTGCGCCAAGAGGTGGGCGATCGCGCCACGGTGCTGGGGTTTGCCGGTGCCCCTTGGACACTTGCCGCCTATGCCATTGAGGGCAAAAGCTCCAAGGACTACATTGAAATCAAAACCATGGCCTACCGTGAGCCAGAGTTGCTCCACAAGTTCTTAAACCATTTGGCCACTGCCATTGCCGACTACCTGTGCTATCAAATTGACTGTGGTGCTCAGGTGGTGCAATTGTTTGATTCGTGGGCGGGTCAACTCAGCCGTCAGGACTACGATAGCTTTGCCTTCCCCTACCAAAAGCAGGTGGTTCAGCAGGTTAAAGCCGTCTATCCCGATGTGCCCATCATCCTCTATATCAATGGCAGTGCCGCAGTGGTCGATCGCATGGCAGCAACTGGGGCAGATATTGTCAGCCTTGACTGGACTGTGGACATCGGCACGATTCGCCAGCAGTTTCCTGCCAGTGTCGGTCTGCAGGGGAATTTAGACCCCATCACACTCTTTGCCCCCCAGCCAGTGCTCAAGGAACGAGCGCTAGCCATTATCGAAGCGGGTCGCAAGGGCAAATATATCTTTAACCTTGGCCACGGCGTTCTCCAAGGAACCCCTGAGGAGAATGTGGCCTTTCTTTTTGATCTGGTGAAGTCCCTCGGCTAATGCGCATCTTAATCACGGGTGCCACTGGTTGCATTGGCCAGTACATCGCTGAGGCGCTGATCCAAGAGACGGATCATGAGCTCTTTTTGCTGGTGCGGAATCCAGCCCGGTTGCAAGTTGATCCTGACCAGCGCCCCGGAGTGAACGTCATTCAGGGGGATCTGATGGATCTGACGCCCTTAGCACCGCTACTGCCCACCCTCGATGTTGCGATCCTAACGGCAACCGCTTGGGGAGGGAACAATGTCTTTGCCATCAACTACGAGCAAACTTGCCATCTCCTCAAGCAACTGGAGCCGCAACGCTGCCAGCGGGTCTTTTATTTTTCAACGGCAAGTATCCTCAATCATCAAATGGAACCGCTGCCGGAAGCAGGCACCTTGGGAACGGATTATATTCGCTCCAAGTATGAGTGTCTCCATGCCATTGAGCAGTTACCCGTGGGCGATCGCGTGATTGAACTGTTTCCGACAATGGTGTTTGGCGGCGGGTCTGATGGTAAGCGTCCCTCGTTCATCACTGAGGGCATGCGCGAAGTTCTCAAGTGGCTGTGGTTGGCTCGCTTTTTCCGCGCTGATGCCAGTTTTCACTTTGTCCATGCCCGCGATATTGCCCAAGTGGTTCTCTACCTGTTGCAGCATCCTGAGTATCCCGTACCGCGTCGGGTGGCTCTGGGTAATCCGCCAATTACTGTCAATGAGATGTTGGCGCAGTTGTGCGCTGCGGCAAAGCTGCCCATCTATTTGCAAGTCCCCTTGACACTGCCAGTGATCAACTTCTTTGTGCGGGTATTTCGAGTGCAGATGTCGCCGTGGGATTATTTTTGCTTGAACTATCGTAACTTCACCTATGACACCGTGCTCAATCCCCAAACCTTGGGGCTAACTCCCTACTGTGCAACCGTTGAGGATTTGCTACGCTGTAGCTTGGGCACAGCAGACCTCTAAACCCACAGTTAAAGAGTCTTTCATGGCAGGGATTTGGTTACTGAAGTCGGAGCCAAGCGTTTTTTCTTGGCAGGATTTGCAGGCAGCCCCACAACAAACCACCTGTTGGGAAGGAGTACGCAACTACCAAGCCCGCAATTTTATTCGCGATCAAATGCAGGTGGGCGATCGCGTGCTCTTTTACCACAGTAATGCCAACCCACCAGCCATCATGGGCATTGCCGAAGTCGTCAAGGCCGCCTATCCCGACCACTTTGCTTGGGATCCGGACAGTCGCTACTTTGACCCCAAAAGCACGCCTGACAATCCCCGCTGGTTCATGGTGGATATTCAGTATCGCCGCGATTTTTCGCCACCAATTACACTTCCAGAACTGCGGCAAACGCCCGGCCTAGAGGGGATGCTGCTGTTGCAAAAGGGCTGCCGTCTCTCGGTACAACCGGTCACCGAACAGGAGTGGCAGATTATTCTCGGTTTGCGATCGCCTTAGGGTTGGCGAGGCAGACGGCGCAAATAGGGTAAATTTTTCAGGTGGCGATCGCTAGAGTATTGAAAGCCAAAATCCGCATATTCTGCGGTATTCACCAGTCGCCGAAAGGCCGATAAGCCAATCCGCCGCTTGCCATCGAGGGTACTCACCTTGGAGTTGGGGTTGTCTGGGTTGCCGCCCAAGAGTTGAAAGGCCTCTTCGGGAGTCAGCCACTCCTTACTGGGATCACCGGTGGGAATTTTTTCCTCGAGGTGTTTGAGCTTGGTGACGAGGCTTTCCCATAGGTTGCGGCGCGGTTGTTGCTGCTGCGAACGAGCGGTCAGCGATCGCCACAGTAGTTGCAGCTGCACCCCCAAATACTGGAAAAATCGCTTGATCAACCGCCCGATCTGACTCAAAAGCAGGGGTAATCCCGTGGGCGGCGGTGGGGGCGATCGCTCGATGACCACCGTACTCCAACCGCAGACACTACACACTTGGCGGCCAGAGGACAAGGGCTTTCCTAAACGAGCACCACAGCGAGGGCAAGTTTCCAGCATTTGTTGCGTTTTACGACTGATGAATCAAATTTTAGCGGAATTGCAGCGGCTACCGAGGGCGGCGATAGAAGGGGCGAGGAACCACCACGGCTGGGACTTGGCGATCGCGCACCTGTACCGCCAGTTCACGACCGATGTGGGCAAACTCTGGAAAGACATAGCCAAGGGCGATCGCCTTCCCCAAGGTGGGAGATAGGGTGCCACTGGTAACCTCCCCCACAGCCTGTGCCCCCGCATAGATGGGATAGCCGTGGCGAGCAATGCCTTTGCCCACGAGTTCTAAACCCACCAATTGCCGCTCAATCCCCTGTTGTTTTTGGGCTAAGAGGGCCGCACGACCTACAAAATCGGGCTTTTGCCAATCAATCAGCCAATCGAGACCCGCCTCTAGGGGAGTGGTTTGCTCATCCATGTCTTGGCCGTAGAGGAGCATGGCCGCCTCTAAGCGCAGGGTATCCCGCGCCCCCAAGCCACAGGGAGTCACACCCGCCGCTAGCAGGGTCTGCCACAACTGTTGCCCCAGTTCTGGTGTGACAAGAATTTCCCAACCATCTTCGCCCGTGTAGCCGGTGCGAGCCATCCAAGCGGGCTGTTCCAGTAGGTTGACTTGAGCATGGCGATAGGCCTTGAGGTCATCTAGGGGGCGATCGCACAGGGGAGCTAAGGTCGCTGTCGCGGCAGGGCCTTGAAGAGCAATCAGCACCTGTGTCGCTGACTCATCAATGAACTCAATACTGGCGGGTAAATACGTCTGAAACCATGCCCAGTCCTTGGCAGTGGTGGCTGCATTCACAATACAGCGGACTTGGCCATCCCCAATGTAGAGAATGACATCATCGACAATGCCCCCAGCCTCATTGAGGAGAACGGTGTATTTCGCTTGGCCGGGCTGGAGACGATTGAGATTGGTGGGTACCCGTTCTTGGAGTGCCGCGATCGCCTCAGGGCCGCGCAGCAGAAACTTGCCCATGTGGGAAATATCAAACATCCCCACCCGCTGCCGCACCGCTTGGTGTTCCTGCAAAATGCTGCTGTACTGAAGGGGCATCTCCCACTCGCCAAAGGGGGTAAACCGTGCGCCTTGATGCAACGGATAGAGGGGGGTACGACGCAACGCTTCAGCCATAGAGATCATCCAATTGTTGTTGTAGTTGGGTGGGGGTCAGTGCCGGTTCACGGCAGCGCAAGCCTTCACAGACAAGGGCAACTGGCTCGAGGTCATCGCGAACTTTGAGGACAGCCGTTGGCAAGTAGCGATCCCAGAGGGTTGTGACCTGATCAGGCCGCGCTTGGACACAGACAGGACGCAGATACCACTGCAACGCCGCCAAAAGGCTCGGACAACTTTGGGGAGACTCCTTCATCAACGGGCTAAGGAAACGCAATCCCTTCTCTGCCTGTTCGAGGTAGGCGGGATTCTCTGTGAGCAAAAAGAGTTGCACCAAGTTGGCGATCGCCACCCCATTTGCAGAAGGTGTAGCATTATCGAGACCTTCCTGCTGGCGCACAATCAAATCGGCGCGCTCCGGTGCATTGTAGTAGCCCCCCTCTGTTGCCGCCAATTCCTGATCAAAGAGGGTTTGATACTGCGTGGCCAATTCCAGCCACGGCTGCGCCGCCTCCCCCACCGCTAAACTGGCTTGATGCAGAGCAATCAGGGCTTGGATCCAGTAGGCGTAATCCTCGGCCTGCGCCACCTCGGCCACGGTGCCGCCATAGTTGAGGCGGTAGAGTTTGCCTTCTTGATATTGATGCTCGTGGAGCCATTGTGCCGCTTTAGCCGCTCGCTGCCAGTAGGTGCGCTCTCTCCAGACTTGGGCTGCCGTTGCTAAGCCAGTGATCATCAGGCTATTCCAAGCCAAAATCATTTTTGTATCAGTGACCGGCGGAATCCGTGCCGGCCAAAGCCGCCCTTTTGCGGTTGCATTATCGGTGGCCACGGGAAAGGGTTGATCCATGGGCGTATCGGCACCATAGCGGCGAGCAAAGAGTTTACGCAGAATCGGTGCTAGCACCTCAGGATTCGCCGGCGGGCGCACTTGCTTGAGCACAATCTTGCCCTCGAAGTTGCCACTGGGAGAGATGTCAAAGTGGGCTTGCAGTTGTGCCAATTCCGTTGGGGTTAGGGTCTGCTCTAGCTCTGCATATTGCCAGCAATAAAAGGCACCCTCCTCAGGTTCAGGATCATTGGCACTGACAAAGCTATCGGCATCCTGTGCTGCATAGAAGTACCCCTCAGGGGCCGTCATTTCGCGATCGAGCCATTGAATCGTTTGGGCAATTGCAACGGGAATCTGGGGGGAGCGATCGCCCTGCTGCCACAGCCGCGCTAGATAGGTCACAATTTGGCCATTGTCGTAGAGCATTTTTTCAAAGTGGGGCACCGTCCATTGGGGATCGACGGTGTAGCGATGCCAACCACCGCCCACATGGTCATAGATGCCCCCCTGCAAGAGATTGCGTCCCCGTTGCCGACACAGGTGCAGCAGTTGCGGGGGATTGGGACTCAAAGCCAATCCCTGAAGCAGCATTTGGGCATAGGGCATCATGGGGAAGCAGGTGCCTTGGGGGCGATCGCGCAAAATCGGCGTCACTTGGCGAATCCCTGCCCTTAGGAGTTCTTCACTCAGGGGGACGGCTTCTCCCATCTCAGCGGGGGGAGCGAGATATTGCCAGAGGGTGGCTTGTTGGGCGGCTAACTTGTCCTTTTCTTGGTCATAGAAGCGGCGCACCGCCTGCAACACCTGTAAAAAGCCCGGACGGCCATAGCGCGGCTGCACAGGAAAGTAGGTACCACCATAAAAGGGACGGCGATCCTGCGGCGTCAGGAATACATTGAGCGGCCAGCCTCCTTGACCCGTCATCAGTTGCAGTGCCTGCATGTAAATACTGTCCAGATCGGGTCGCTCCTCGCGATCCACCTTAATCGGCAGGAAATGGGCATTGAGATAGGCGGCAATCTCCAGATCCGAAAAGGCTTCCCCCTCCATGACAGTGCACCAGTGGCAACTGGAGTAACCAATCGAGAGAAAAATCACCCGATCCTCTGCCGCTGCTTTGGCAAGGGCTTCATCACACCACGGCCACCAGTCAATGGGGTTTTCGGCATGCTTGCGCAGATAGAGACTTTGGCACTGGCTAAGGCGATTCGGCATGGCAGCGCACCATTTCAACACTAATTTGACCCGTAAAATTGGGCACGGGGGGGGCAAGTTTGGTTACACGCACAGCAGCCCGCTGCACTTGGGGGGGCGCTAGGCACAGTTTCATAATTGCTGCTGCTAGGGTCTCAATTAAGTGAAAGCGTTGCTGCTGCATTAACTGCTCGATGGCTTGCAAGAGGGGGCGATAGTCAAGGGTGTCCTCAAGGCGATCGCTAGCGGCAGCTTGTGTCATATCCAACCAGAGCTTAATATCAATCTCAAACCACTGGCCGAGAATTTGTTCCTCTGGCAGGGCGCCCGTATAGCCGTAGTAGCGAATTCCCGAGAGGTGGAGACAGTCAGTTGATGATTCGCTCAAGGGGATCGATCCATGACAACACAGGAAAAAATGCTGCTGGGCCTATTGATTTTTGTGCCCCTTGCCCTCCTTAACTTTATCGTCAAAATGCCGCCAATGGTGAGCTTTATCCTCAGTGGTCTCGCCATTGTGCCCCTTGCGGCTTGGATTGCCAATTCCACAGAGGCGATCGCCGAAGTCATTGGCCCTGCCCTTGGCGGACTCTTGAATGCCACCTTCGGCAATGTCACTGAGATGATTATCGCCATTGTCGCCCTGCGTCAGGGTCTGGCAGAGGTGGTAAAAGCCAGTCTCAGCGGTGCCATTATTGCCAATTTGCTTTTGGGATTGGGTCTGGCCATTGTTGTTGGGGGCATCCGATTTCCAGAGCAACAGTTCTCAGCACCTGTGGCACGCATTAATGCCTCTGCCCTCACCCTATCGGTGATTGTGCTGATGACCCCGACCGCGATTCAGGCGGCGGCACCCAGTGTGCCGCTTCACTTGATTGATCACTTCTCCTATGCGTCGGCGATTTTGCTGCTGATTTTTTACGGTCTGATGTTGCTCTTTTCCATGAAAACCCATCGTCACCTCTACCTGATGGATGAGACGATCGCTGGTCAGGAACCCTCCCCCACTGTCAATCTCAAGGTGCCCCTTGCCATTCTGCTGGTGGGTACGATTTTGCTAGTCTTTGTTTCCGACATCCTCGTGGATAGTTTGCAGGACAGCATTAGTGAAATCGGGTTGACCCAATTGTTTACAGGCGTGTTTCTCATTCCCATTTTCAGCAGTGTGGTTGAGTTCATCACCTGTATCAAGTTTGCCCTCAATAATCGTATGGAAGGGGCAGTGGCGGTGGCGATTGGGTCTAGCTTGCAGATTATCCTTTTTGTGGCGCCGGTGCTTGTGCTGGTGGGCTGGTTCTTGGGTCAACCGGAGATGAACCTGAGCTTCAATCTCTTTGAACTGTTGGCCGTTGTGGCTGCGGTTGCCATCACCAACTCCATTAGCAACGATGGCCGCACGAACTGGCTAGAGGGTGTCTTGCTGATGATCACCTACCTCGTGCTGGCGATCGCCTTCTTTATTCACCCATAAAAAAATGCGGATGGCGAGACTCGAACTCGCAAGGCAAAGCCACACGCCCCTCAAACGTGCGCGTATACCAATTCCGCCACATCCGCGTAGCTTTATGATTATAGCGCAGATGGCTAAATTTCTGAAAGTGGTGATCTGGCCTCTCGATGGCAGAAAATTAAAGTGCCCTTCTCTAAAATTGCTGTCTCGCTGATCTTGGGAGAACTGCCATGAATGCAGCCGCCTACTTGATTGGTACCGTTGCCCACAGTAGTGGCCTGCCCGTCAAGACCATTCGCTATTACGAGGAATTGGGGCTGTTGCGAACTGTTGGCAGAACCAGTGGCGGCTATCGCCTCTTTGCTGAGGATGTCTTTGCTCGCCTAAGTTTTATCAAACGTGCCCAGTCCCTTGGCCTCACCCTGAGCGACATCAAAGCCTTGCTTGAGGTATACGATCGCGGTGAGATTCCCTGTGACCACATCAAGGAAAAGTTAGAGGAAAAATTGGCGGCCATTGAGGCACAAATTCAGCAGTTGCAGATTCTTAAACAGGAATTGCAAGGCCTCCTCTCCGGCTGGCGATCGCCCGCGCAACTCTCAGAGGGCACGATCTGTCCCATTCTCCAGCCAGTGGTGTGCTCGTAACTACTCGTTCATATTCTTGTAGGTGGCCACTGCCGAAGGGGAAATCTGGTTGAGATAACGGAAAATCCAATACTTAAACACCGTATCTAGCATCACGGGAAAGGTAGCGATAAACATATTGATAAAATCCTCGTTGCGCGGAAAGCCAAAGTGCTCGAGGGTATTGTTCACCAACACTTCCCAGCCGTGGGGGGAGTGGTATCCGACAAATACATCTGTAAACAAGATAATGATAAAGGCTTTGGCACTGTCACTAAGGCCATAGACTACTTCATCCAAAAAGGCCTTGACAATGGCCAGTTGCCGTTGACCCGTAAACACCAGTCCCAAAAAGACCGTAAAGCCCAAGGCATCGGAAAGGATGTTTTTCAGGGGTTCAATCAGTTCCTTTTGGTATTCCGTGGATAGCTCGATCGCCTTTTCGCGGATGCGGTCTTGAATTTCCTCTGCAGAAACAGGAACATTGCTCACCAGACTTTCAAAGCGAATTTTATTTTCAAAGCGAGCCAGTTCATCGAGAATGTTGTCTTCCAATTGTGAGTTAATGATGCGTTCAATCTGCCCTACCGCCTTAAAGTGGTTGACCAAGGGACTCACAATCAGGGCCTTGGAAATTTGCTGGGTCAATAGGGGCAAAATCACCAGCAAGAGCATAAAACGAACCGCTAGACGGGTGCGCAGCTTTGAGGTGCGAAAATCACGAACGACTTCAGCTTCGGTGGTTTCATCAGAATTGAGTTCACGGCGAAAGCGATCGGCGGTGCGCAAAATCGAGCGGGGAATAAAGCTGCTGCTGTCCAGCTTGGAATCATCGGTGAGATCATCACTGATATATTCCGAGAGATAAAGGGAATCATCCTCAATTTTGTCGAGGGCATCTGACTGTTGGCGTTGTTGGGGATCTTGGCGACTGAGGCTGGGACGGGCAAGGGCATTGAGTTCCTTTTCACGCTGCCGTTTATAGCGGTTGAGGGTGGCATCAATCAGCCGCAGCTTTTCATAAACGCTGGGTTCCTCCGTCGTGCTACTGACGGTAGCCGTCACCGTATAGGTTGCCGTTGCACCATTGACACTATCGTTGACAGGAGTGGGGGGGCTTTGGGGGGGAGCAAGGGGCAAAATTTGACGGCTGGCGCGGAACTCCGTCATCCGCATACGAATGGTTTTTAGCAGTTGTTTTAGCTCTGTCTCGAAATAGGTAGAGACTTCTCCCACGGGTAGATTGAGGGGGCTAATGGGTTGACCGTCAAAGTGTTCCAGTTCGATGGCGCGAATTTTCAGAGCGGCTTCATAGGCTTCCTGTAGGGCGCGGTTCGGAGTTGTGCGATACCACTGCTCTGCACGCTTGATCCAGTCTCTGAGGCGAATAAAGGGATTGCTGGACATTGCTGTTGTTCTTAACGGCTACCGCAAAAGCAATAAATCGATAGGATAGATAAAGATCGTAGCAAATTGACTTTGCAGGCTTTGTTGGCGGTGTTGCAGTGGATCAGTGGCGGTAGTCGCAGTGGCAAGACCTGTGCACTGGTGAGGGAATTTGCTCATTGGGTTGGGCAGGACAAGTCCGTGATTCCCCGTGAGCGATCGCTCCTCTTTTTGACGGATAGCGTAGAAGGCCGCCAAGCCATCCAACGGGAAATAGAGTCACAGTTGGGCAGTGGCTATAGGCCTTATATCACCACGCCAGTGGGCTTCATGCAGGATGAGGTGGAACTTTTTTGGCCGCTGCTGGTGCAGGCGAAGGCCGTTGATCCGCATCCCCCTTTGCGTCTGAAACCAGAAACGGAGTTGGTGTGGGCAGAGCGGTTGTGGCAGCCTTGGCTAGCCAACCATAGGTTTGCTGTCCTTAGTGAAAATCGCGATCGCGCCACCCGTCACCTGCTCGATATTTTTCAACTAGCTGCCTTTGCCCGCCTTAGCCTAGATGATCTACCCCAACTCATTTGGGATCATCAGCTTGAGATGCCTTCAGAAACCGTGGGGGCAATCGTCACTGCCCTGAAACAGTGGCAAAGTTGGTGTACTGCCCACAGCCTTCTCACCTACGGCATCACCACGGATTTATTTGGCCGAGTTCTCCTTGACCATCCCCGATACCAAGCCTCCTTGGGGCAACGGTTTCAGTGTCTTCTTGCTGATAACATCCACAACTATCCAGCGGTGATGGCAGATGTGATCGCCCGCTTTAACCAACAGGGGATCAAGATTGTCCTGACTCACCAACCCATTGGCGCTGTCCGTCTCGGTCTGGGAGCTGATCCCGATGCGTTTCTCAGCCTGAAAAACCAAGCCACCGTCATTGAGCAACCCTGCCCTGCCGAAACGATTTTTGGCAACACCCCTCTCCAAACTGAGATTCAAGAACGCCTCACTACGCCCCAAGCCACGCTGCCTGAAAACATCGCGGCCATTCAAACCACTTCGCGGATGCAACTGTTGCAGGAAGTAGTTGCGACGATCGCCACCGCCATTCATCAAGGGATGGTGCAACCAAACGAGATCGCCATCCTTGCCCCCGGTTTAGATAGCGTTGCCCGCCATGTCTTTAGCACTGAGCTAAAAAAACGCGGCATTCCCCTCGTGATCTGGAATGAGCAGCGCCCCCTGATTCAATCCCCCTTTGTGCGTGCTCTTTTGACGCTGTTGCTGTTTGTTTATCCGCGAACGGGAATGATCCCAGAGGCAACGGCGGTTGCAGAGATGTTAACGGTTTTGCTGCCGCGAGCAATTGATCCTGTGCGGGCAGGCCTGCTCTCTTGCTATTGTTTTCAGCCGGGTCTGGAGAAAGCCGAACTGCTGAGCACAACCCAGTACAGCCATTGGGATCGCTTTGGCCATCGTGCCACCGCAGCCTATGAGAACTTGCGTCATTGGCTGAGCACGCTAGATCCTAGCCAAATGCCTGTGTATCTCCTAGAGGCGGCGATTCAACGCTATCTCTGGCCACAAAACCTGACAGCCAGTGAATTGGCACCCCTGCGATCGCTCCTTGAGGGCACAGCCGCCTACTGGCAAATTTATGATCACCTCCCAGAACACCGAGCTACGCCAACGGCTGAGCGACTACGGGAATGGATCGCCCTACTGCGGCGGGGAATTGTAACCGCTGATCCTGCCCCACCCCTGCGGCAGCCCCAAGGGGTCTTACTGGCAACCACGTTTCAATATCGCAGTGCCCAACTGGCCCATCGCTGGCATTTTTGGCTGGATGTGGGGAGTCCGCGTTGGCAGGATGGCGGCTTGCAATGCCTCTGGCAGGCGCCCATCTTTTTGCGGCAGGGGGCGGCGAGTCCCAGTGCACGGGTGTGGCAATTGGAGTCAGAACGTCTGGAGCATTTACTGGTGGATCTATGTTCACGGGTGAGCGATCGCCTATTCCTTTGCCACAGTGACTTGGCTGCCAATGGCAGTGAGCAAGAAGGCCCCCTGAGTCCTTGGGTGGATCTGGCGGTGGGCGATCGCCTCCAAGCTGTTACCGATGGCACTATGATAAATAACGCGATTTGCTCGTCCTCCTAGGGAGAAACACTGCTTGTCACCGCACTTTTCACTCACTACCCCCCTGTACTACGTCAATGCCCTTCCCCACATTGGCAGTGCCTACACAACCATTGCTGCCGATGTGCTTGCTCGCTTCTATCGTTTGCAGGGCTATCAGGTGCGGTTCATTACCGGTACCGATGAGCATGGCCAAAAAATTGAGCGCACCGCCCAACAGCGGGGTCTCAGTCCCCAAGCCCACTGCGATGAGATTGCCGCTGGTTTTCAAGCCCTGTGGCAACAACTGCATATCCACTACGATCGCTTTAGCCGCACCACCAGTCCTCGCCACCACGCCATTGTCAACGAGTTTTTTCAGCGGGTATGGGACAACGGCGACATTTACCTCGGTCAGCAGCAGGGTTGGTACTGTGTCGAGTGCGAAGAATTCAAGGAGGAACGCGAACTGCTTGAGGGTCGGCGCTGCCCGATCCATGTGAATCGCACGGTGGAATGGCGAGATGAGCGCAACTATTTTTTCCGCCTCTCGAAGTATCAGCCGGCGCTTTTGGACTACTACGCTGAACATCCTGACTTTGTCCAGCCCCCTAGCCGTCGCAATGAGGTGCTGAGTTTTATTGAGCAGGGGCTTCAGGATTTTTCGATTTCGCGGGTGAATTTGGCGTGGGGGTTTCCCGTGCCCACGGATCCAGATCAGACCCTCTATGTCTGGTTTGATGCCCTCTTGGGCTATGTCACTGCCCTCTTGGAACCAGAAGATGAGCCAACCTTGGCCAATGCCCTCAAAACCTGGTGGCCGATTAACCTACACATAATCGGTAAGGATATTCTTCGCTTCCATGCCATCTCTTGGCCAGCAATGTTAATGTCGGCGGGTTTGCCACTGCCAGAGCAAATTTTTGTCCATGGCTTTCTCACTAAGGATGGTCAAAAAATGGGCAAAAGTCTGGGGAATACCCTTGATCCCTTTGCCTTGGTGGCGCAATACGGTGCCGATGCCGTGCGCTACTACTTCATGAAGGAGGTGGAGTTTGGCCGCGATGGTGACTTTAGTGAGACCCGCTTTGTCAATATCCTCAATGCGGATCTGGCCAATGATTTGGGCAATTTGCTCAATCGCACGCTGAAAATGGCTTGGAAATATACCGATGGGAAAGTACCCAATGTCCAAGGGTCAGCGATTCCGCGCGAGCATTCCCTGCGGCAACTGGCGGAGCACCTCTGCCAAACCTATGGCCAAGGGTATCGGCAACTGGCCTTCCATGAGGTCTGTCAACAGGCACTGACCCTAGCACGGGCAGGGAATAAGTTCCTTGATGAAGAGGCACCGTGGAAACGTTATAAGGCTGGGGAAACTCAAGCGGTGGCGGAGATTCTCTACTGTGTATTGGAGTCAGTGCGCCTTGTGGCCTATGTCCTTGCCCCGATTATCCCCCAACTGAGTGAGGCTATCTATGGGCAGTTGGGCTATAGTATTAAATTTAACGGATCAGTTGCCCCAGACCTTTTGGGCGATCGCCAAGCCCAGTGGGGTGTTTTACCGGCCTTGCAACCTCTGGCCAATCCAGGGCCGATTTTCCAAAAACTGTCGCTGCCTGCAACTGTCGCCGATTCCCCTTGACGCGCGATACGCTAGAGGTATGACTTCATATTTCGATAACACACTTTTTTTGAGATGATTTCTACATGGTTACATCTTCGTCTTCAGCTATTTACACGCCAGAACAGGTGTTACAAAATCGCGGGCGCGTTGCCATTTTTATTGATGGCTCCAACCTCTTCTATGCAGCACTCCAACTGGGCATTGAAATTGACTATTCAAAACTCCTCTGCTACTTGACCCAAGGTTCCCGTCTCTTTCGCTCCTTCTTCTATACAGGGGTTGACCCCACCAATGAAAAACAGCAGGGGTTTTTGCTGTGGATGCGCCGCAATGGCTACCGTGTCGTCTCCAAGGAACTGGTTCAACTGCCGGATGGCTCGAAAAAGGCCAACCTTGATGTGGAAATTGCCGTCGATATGATGGCACTGGTGGGCTGCTATGATACGGCCATCTTGGTTAGCGGCGATGGGGATTTGGCCTATGCGGTGGATGCTGTGAGTTATCGGGGGGCACGGGTCGAGGTGGTGAGCCTGCGATCGATGACGAGCGATAGCCTGATTAACGTTGCCGATCGCTACATTGATCTCGAAAGCATCCGCGAAGAAATCCAAAAAGCACCCCGCCCAACCTATACCTATCGCCCCGTCACGGGTAGCCTGACGCCGCCCCCCATTGTGACTCCCCATTGGGAGCAAGATACCGCCGAAGGGAAAGATGAAGCTGCGCCCAATAAGTCACCCGAGACCCTAGAGAACCTAGACAACAATGCCTCTGCCTAGACCCCTCCTCCCCCTTTGCCTTGTACTGGCCTTGACAGGCTGCGGCTGGGTGGATCAATGGGTGGGCGAGGAACCCTCACCAGAACCAGAAATCACGGGGGAGGTCAAGCTGCAAAATCTAACCCTACGGCAAACCAATGCCAAAGGTGAACTCCTCTGGTTATTGCAGGCGGCGGGAGCACGCTATCGCGATGACGATCGCCAGCAATTGGAGATTCAAAACCTCACGGGAGAATTAAAGGCAGAGGGCAAAACTGCTTACAAGGTGCAAGCTAAGGCAGTCAATGTGCGGCAGCGGGATGGGCAACTCTGGATTGAAGGCCGCACCACAGTCACTGATCTCCAGCAAAAGGGGACGATTGTGGCCGATCAATTGGTCTGGCAGGGCGATCGCGGCGTTCTCATTGCCCAGAAAAACTTGCAAGCCCGCTATCCCCAAGTCACTGTTACTGCTAAGCGCCTCGAAGCCGATAGCCAACGCCAAGAACTGCGTGCCCTCAATGCCGTTCAGGTGACCTCGTCAGCCAAGGAGGCCAAGGATTTGCAACTCAGTACGGAGAGTCTAGTGTGGCAGCAGCAACCCAATCGACTGTTGGCAGGGGTGATTGGTCAAGGGGGGGTCACCGTCCGCGGTGTGGCGGGCGATCGCCAAGGGCAGCGGCTGCAAGCCCAAAGAGCCATCTGGTCGATTAGCGATCAGGTAGTTATCCTTGAGGGGGGTGTTCAAGTGCAGCTTCCCAACCCTGCCCTACGGGTTGAAGGAGAAACGGTACGCTGGTTGATTCCGCAGCAGCAATTGGTGAGCGATCGCCCGATGCGGGTGCAGTACTCCACTCAAGGCATTCAAGGGCAGGCCAATCGTGGTGTCTTCCTGATGGCTGAAAACCGCGCCATCTTTGACAATGCCCAGATCAATAGCCAACCTCAACAGGCACAACTGCGTGCCCAACGCCTCAATTGGTGGATTCCCCAAGAGCGGGTGGAAGCCAGCGGTCAAGTGGAAATTCAGCGCCCCAATGCCCACCTGCGCACGGCTCAACTGATTTGGCGGATTCCCCAACAGGAAGTAGAAGCCCAAGGGGGCGTCTTTTACCGCCAGCGCAATCCCCGCATTCAAATTCAGGGACAGCGGGCAAAGGGGTGGCTCGATCGCCAAGAGGTGATTGTCAGTGGCAATGTCCAAAGCGAAGTACCGCTGCAACTACGCCTCCCCTAAACCGATGGTAGAGATAGCAACAATCTTTGCCCTATGAGTGCTGCACCATTGCAAATTCTTGACTTGGGGGGTGAGATTCTCCTCTTCCAGCGTTTGATTCCGGCTCACCAGTGTCAGCAGGTGATTGCTACGGCTGAGAAGGTGGGGTTTGAGGATGCGCAAATTCTCATGGGGACGGTCGATCGCTCAGTGCGCGGTGGCAGTTTGCTCCGCTTTGATCCCCAAGATCCCCAACAGGACACGATGCGGCAGATTCTGCTTCAAGCCACACAAACGATTCAAATCGTCCTCTACCAGCACTATGGCATTCGCTTTCCTGAAATTGAGAACTTCTCGATCCTGCGCTATCGCGTGGGCGAGGGCTATCGCCGCCATGTGGACAACCTGCTGCTGGCCAGTCGGCAAATGGAACTGGCGCAAGGTATCCCAACACGGGATGTGAGTTTAGTGGGCTATCTCAACGAGGACTTTCAGGGGGGAGAAACCTATTTCGATCGCCAAGGGGTGAGGGTCACACCCCGCACCGGTGATGTCGTTGTCTTTCCCGCCTACTACACCCATCCCCATACGGCTTTGCCCGTGGTGCAGGGGACTAAATATGCCTTTGCCACTTGGCTATTCTATTGATGGATGATCATGAACCCTTTAGGCAATAACTCAGCAACAACCATGACTGAACCTCTGCGCTTCAAAACCTCGCCCCTGATTTCTGGAACGCTCATTGCCCTCTATGGCGCACTCACACTTCCTCTCCCCTTTTTGGCGGCACAGACGGCGGCGCCTGTTTCACCCCTGCTGCTTTGGGGGGCGATCGCCTGTGGGGGCATTTTGCTCTGGGGGGCACTGAGTCAGCGGGTAGAACTGGACGCGCAAGGGATTTGCCTCACCTATCCCGGTTGGGTGCCCCCCTTCCTGCGGCGGCAGTGGCAACTGGCTTGGTCAGAGATTCAAGGGCTTCAGCCCCGCAGTACCAGCCAAGGGGGCTTGGTCTATTATCTAGTCACTGCCACAGGTCAGGGGTATCTTCTGCCGATGCGAGTGGCGGGGTTTGCCCAAATGATGCGTGCCATTGAAACCCATACCGGATTGCCCACAGAGGTGGTTAAGCCCCTTGCTCAGCCTTGGATGTACGGTATTTTGGCCGTCTTTACGCTGCTCTTGGGAGCGGTTGATCTGTGGATTTTGACCACTGTGGGATAATAGGGGCGTGTTGAAGTGCTGAGCGATGACCATGAGTGCGAATCGGTTTGTGGCCTATCTGCGTCGAGCAGTGGTGTGTTTGCTCCTGAGTGTCCTGTGCTGGTCAAGTATCGCCACGCTGCCGGCGATCGCCGCTATTCAAGTGCGGCTCTTTGACCTCAGTTACCATGAATGCCCGCCAGAAATTGGTGAAGGTTCAGTTACACCCGGGGGGACCACCCTCAAGGCCAACTGCTACCTGATTACTGGCAAAGCAGAGAATAAATCCGGCAAAACAGTGGTGGATGCCGATGTCTTTGGCCGCATCTACGATGCCAATGGCAATCCAGTGTTGCAAAACCGCACACGGGTTGGGGCAATTGATGTGATTCCACCTGGCATTAGCGATTTTGAAATTCGCATTAGCGTGCCCTACGACCAACCAACACCTTTGCAGTTGGAGCAATTTAAGGCCTCTGGCTTTACAGCAAAAGTGCGCGGCTAAGCCAGCCAATCTCTGCGCAAACTCGCACTGAGGGGCAAAAATTGTGATACCCTAGAACGCTTGATGCTCCCTTTTTTCTGGGAATCCTCTGTAGTGTCATTCCCAAAGGCTTCTGGTGTAATTTCTAAACCCTTAGCCATTTTTGGAGGGGTTCCCTGTTCTTCCTAAATCAAGGCACGTGTTGCGGTTGATGGACTGGTTTATCTCTAGAGGTTTGGGTTCAGGTGCGCATTCCCCTCGACTATTACCAAGTGCTGGGTGTGCCAATTCAGGCAACGCCGGAGCAAATCGAGCAAGCGTTTCAGGATCGGCTGTTGCAACTGCCCACCCATCAACACTCCCCCACCACCGTTGCCACCCGTCGTGAACTCATTGAGCAAGCCTATGCGGTTTTGCGAGAACCTGAGCAGCGCCATGCCTACGATCGCCACCGCCGTGCCGTTGACCCTGATGATTTAATTGCCCAGTTGGATCCCGATACCACCGCTCCCCACCTTGAAATTAGTGATCAGCAATTTTCGGGGGCGCTCCTCCTGCTCTATGAACTGGGGAACTACTCCCAAGTGGTCAAACTGGGAGAACAATTCCTAAAGGGGGATGCTTTTGATCTCAACCGCCCCTATACTTCCTCTGCCGTCGTTGCTGACATTACGCTGACTGTGGCTTTGGCCTATTTGGAATTGGGACGCGAGGAATGGCAGCGGCAGTCCTACCAAGCAGCCGCCTCTCGCCTCGAAGCCGGTCTAGGGGTACTTCAGCGGGCGAACCTGTTTCCTGAACTCCAAGAGCAGTTTCAGACGGAACTGAATCGCCTACGTCCCTACCACATTCTGGAGTTACTGGCACTGCCGCTATCCGATAGTGTGAATCGGCAGCGGGGTATTTTATTGCTGCGGGAGATGCTCAGCGATCGCGGGGGGATTGAAGGTCGCCATGACGATCACTCTGGCCTTGGGGTTGAGGATTTTCTGAAATTTATTTTGCAACTGCGCAGCCATCTCACCGTAGCAGAGCAACAGGAACTCTTTGAACGAGAATCCCGCCGTCCCTCAGCAGTAGCGACCTATCTGGCAGTGCATGCGCTGGTGGCACGGGGTGTACAGGAACTTCAGCCAAGCTATATTCGCCGCGCCAAGGATTTACTAGAGCGACTCTCTCCCAATCAAGACATCTACCTTGAACTGGCCAGTTGTTTACTGCTGTTGGGTCAACCTGCTGAGGCACTGGCCGCTCTCGATAAATCTCAAGATCAGCAGAGTCTCGCCTTTATCCGCCGTCATTCCCATGACTCCAGCGATCTGCTGCCGGGGCTGTACTACTACACAGAGCAATGGCTACGGGAAGAAATTTATCCTGCCTTTCGGGATTTGGGGGAAACGCCGGTGGCCTTGGATGCCTACTTTGCGGATCCCGATATCCAAACCTACCTAGAAGCTCTCAGTGACGACTCCTTTGCCCCTGAACCGCCCAGCACCACTGCCTCTGCCCTCCCCGAAGTCATTAGACCAACGGTGGCCGTGCCGCCGCCCGTCTCCTTCACAGCGGAAACGTTGCCCTTGGAGTATCATACTGGGCTGGGTCAAGGCTTTTCGGCATCGGCTGCTACCCGCTCTTCAACCGCCACGGAGACCGACACGCCCCCAGCATCCACTCCCAAACGGCGCCGCCCGCCAACCAGTCACCACAAAAAACGTCAAGCTTGGTTTTGGATGGGTGCAGGGGTTGTTCTTGTTGGGTTGGGCGCCTTGGCAAAAGTCTATTGGCCAGCCAAAACGGCTGAAGCCCCCCCACCACCGCCAGTGACCCCGACGCCAACTCCTGTGGCAACGCCAACCCCAACGCCACAACCAACGACCTTAGCCACCACCTTAACGCCGGAGATGGCACGCGATCGCCTCCGCACGTGGCAGCAAATTAAAGCCCAAGCCCTTGGCACGGCATTTGAGATGGACAAACTAGCAACGATTTTGGCGGAGCCAGAACTCAGCCGCTGGCGATCGCGGGCACAGAGCTTAAAATCCGAGGGTAGCCATTGGGTCTATACCCTGCGGAACCTAGAAGTGAAGGAAGTCCGTCCCCGAGGCAGCGATCGCGTGGATGTATTGGCGGAAGTCAATGAGGATGCCCGTTTTTATGAACAGGGGACGCTACGCAATGATATTTCCTATAGCGATCCCTACCGCGTCATTTACACCTTTACCCGTCGCGGCAATCAATGGTTGATTCAACGCATGCAGGTGGTTAGCTAAGGGGCATTTCCACCTGTCGGCCAAACTTGAGATTCAAGAGAGACAACGACAGGATAAATAGGAATAAGACCAATCCCATCGTACAGGCGTAGTTGATCTCTAAGCGCTGAAAGGCATTCTCATAGATGTAATAAACAATGGTCTTGGAGCTATTGAGAGGCCCCCCTTGGGTCATGACATAGACCTCTTCAAAGACCTTCGTGGCAGAAATTGCTGAGATAATGCTCACCAAAAGAATATAGGGACGCATCAGCGGTAGGGTAATATCCCAATGCTGTCGCCAGCCGTCACTACCATCGAGTGCTGCCGCTTCGTAGAGTTCACCACTAATCCCCTGAAGTCCCGCCAGATAGATCACCATGTAGTAGCCCAAGCCTTTCCAAATCGTGACGGCCATGACACTAAAGAGGGCGAGTTGGGGACTTGTCAGCCAAGGAATCGGGGTGTCCCGCAGATGTAGACCCTGTACCAGTTGGTTGAAGAGGCCATTGGGGGCATAGAGCCAGCGCCAAGCAATCCCCGCCACCACCATTGAGATAATCACGGGGCTGTAGTAGGCAGCACGAAACCAGTGGATGCCCCGCAGGGGTTGATTGACCAAAATCGCCAACAGCAGGGGGGCGATCGCCAGAATCGGCACCACGACCACTAAATAGAGGAAAGTATTGGCCAAGGTTTTCCAGAAAACACCATCGCGCCACAATTGCGCAAAGTTGGCCCATCCCACCCACACAGGCGGACTCAGGAGATCCATCTCATAGCGAGTGAAACTAAGGAAAAAGGCCTGTAGGGCTGGCCAAAAGACCGTCAGTGTGAGTAACCCCAAGGCAGGGGCAAGAAAGAGATAGGAGGTGAGCGATCGCCCTTTCATTGGCTGCGGGGGTGCTGTTGACGATAGGCACGCATTTGCGCCACAAACTCGCCAAAGAGATAATCAGCATCGTGGGGGCCGGGGCTGGCCTCAGGGTGATACTGCACTGAGAAAATCGGCAATGTTTGGTGCTTCAGACCGGCAACGGTTTTGTCATTGAGGTTAAAGTGGGTAATCTCAACGGGGGTTTGGGCAAGGGATTCTTCAGTAATGGCAAAGCCGTGGTTTTGGCTGGTAATTTCCACTTGCCGCGTCAGGCCAGCGGGCTGGTTCAACCCCCGGTGACCAAATTTCAGCTTGAAGGTTTCCGCCCCCAAAGAAAGTCCCAACAACTGATGCCCCAGACAAATGCCAAACATGGGACGCTGAGCCACCAGTAATTTGCGTGCGGTTTCAATGCCTTCCTGAACCGCCGCAGGGTCGCCGGGGCCATTGGAGAGGAAAATGCCATCGGGGTCATAGCTGAGAATCGTTTCCGCTGGCGTATCCGCCGGCACGACAATCACACGGCAGCCATAGCTGGCCAAGCGACGGAGAATATTGCGCTTCACACCAAAGTCAATGGCCACAACTGTTAGCGGTGGCTCTTCGCTGGCCGTTTGGGGACGAAATTCCCAGGCCGGGGGCGTTGGCTCTGTCCATTCATAGGGGGTGCGGGTGGTCACCACCTTGGCTAGATTTTGTCCCTGCATACTGGGAGCGGCAAGGACTTTTTGCAGCAGTTCAATGGGATCAAGGATTTCCGTGGAGATGCCGCCATTCATGGCACCGACAGTACGAATTTTGCGGGTGAGGGCGCGGGTGTCAATCCCATAAATTGCGGGAATGCGATGGGCTTTGAGGTAATCAGGTAAGGATTGTTGCGATCGCCAGTTACTGGGAATGTCACAGATATTGCGAGCAACCGCACCGCGCACTTGGGGGCGATCGGATTCATCGTCTTCGGGCGTGGTTCCGGTATTGCCCAACTCAGGGTAGGTGAATGTCACGATTTGACCACAATAGCTAGGGTCAGTGAGTACCTCTTGATAACCCGTCATGCCGGTATTAAAGACCACTTCGCCAATGGCCGTTCCCGGTGCCCCAAAGGAAAAACCGCGAAAGACTGAACCATCGGCAAGAACCAGCAAGGCGGGTGTCGGCATTTCAATATCTCCAACTGGGAAAGCCCAATAGTTTATTGTGCATGATAAAGCCGGCCGTTGACTGCACAAGAATTCTCTGATGTTTTGATTTTCTTACTTGCGGCGACTCACCTGTTCGGTTAGATAATCTGCCGCTGTGGCCACTAGGGGAATAATCCGTGCATAGGGCATCCGCGTCGGCCCTAGAATGCCAATACTGCCCACGGGGGAGTCCCCATAGCAATAGCAGGAATAAACCAATGTACAGGACTGCATCGGCGCTAAGGTATTTTCACTGCCAATGCGGATTTGCACCTGCGAGGGGGCTTGGCTGTCGCTACTGATCAAGGGAGCCAGTTGATCCTGTTGGTCTTCGAGAAGATGCAGTAGCATTTGTACCTGCTCCACTTGGGAAAACTCTGGCTGCTGGAGAACATCGGCAAGACCACTGATGACAAAGGAGGTGCCTTGCTGGCTGTAGCGATCGCTCAACTGCCGCAGTAGGGTCTGAAGCTGCTGACTGTAGGTCTGAAACTCCAAATCCAGTTTTTGCCAGTCAATGGCACTGAGTTCCACCAGCGATCGCCCCTGCAACTGATGGTTAAGAAAGTTGGTCAGTACCTGTACAGTCCGCTCCCGCAGCTCAGGCTCCTCTTCCCCTTGATCCAATTGGATCAGGGCGGATTGGGTTTCATAGGTATCGAGAACAAGAATGACCATCACTTGGTGCGGCTCTAAAGCCACCAGCTGAATGAGGCGAATCTGCCGCTCCAAACGATTGGGCAGCGTGATCAGCGTAATGTAACCGCTGAGATCTGAGAGCAACTGCGCCGCTTGCCGCAAGATCACCTCAAGACGTTGTTGTCCCCAGATAAACCGCTCACTCAAGAGGCTCTCGGCTTTGCGAGCCACATCGGGAATGGGCTGGATTAGTTCATCCACATAGACGCGATAGCCAGAATCAGAGGGCACCCGCCCTGCGGAGGTGTGGGGTTGGTAAAGCAGGCCACTTTTTTCGAGGAGCAGCATCGTATTGCGCACCGTGGCCGGGCTGACGTTGAGGTTGTATTCCGTGGCGATCGCCTTTGAGCCAACAGGTTCTGCGGTGGCAATGTAATGGTTAATGGTGGCGCCCAGAATTTGCTTTTGGCGATCGCTGAGTTCAATCGTCATAACCCCTTACACCTGTGACTTGTTATCTGTGTTTTTTATCTATCTATAAACTAGCCTTTGTATTTCAGCAATTCTGAGTTGCAACTTGCCGCTATGGCGATTGGTCTTTTGTGACTAAAAACTCAGCTAGAAATGGCTAAGCAGTACTGCCAATGGGGGATTCCCAAATAAATTGCAGATGGATCGACCAAGGCTGGCAGGGGCGGCTGGTCACCTCGATCGCCCGCAAAAATTCCCGTAGATAAAACCGTTGCTCCGCTGCCGAGAGTTGGTACCAAAATTGCGGCTGACCAAGGGTCACCGCTAGTTGCACAAGATTGCTAGGAGGCAATTGCGCCTGCTGTGCTTCAAGTTGTGCCCGTTCCCCAGCCAGTTTATAGCGGCGCAGTTGAGCGGTTTCGGGATCCAAGAGGCCTTGGGCTTCTAGTTCGGCAAGGCGGTGCAGTTGGGTTTCAATTGCTTGCAGTTGAGCCGTCAGCGGTGGCGGCAGCAGCGACAGTTGGGCGATCGCGGGCGGCAGGCGCTCAGCAATTTGATCAATCACAGCAGCCAAAGCCGCGTCGTAGGGAATGCTGCGACACTTGGGGGAGAGGGGACAGTGGAGGGGACGCAAATAGGCATATTGGCTCGGTTGGCGGTAGGGTTGCACCTGAGTCCGGCCAAAGCGTTGCTGACATTGGCGGCAAATCACCAATCCCGCCAGAGGATGGGGGGCACTGGCACTGCGACGAGGCAGAGAGCGTTGGCGTCGCAACAGCCGATCCACCTGAGCCGCTTCATCGGGGGCAATCAGGGGGGCATGGGTCTGGGGAATCACCGTTTTCCCTTGGTAGTAGAGATGGCCGCGATAGACGGGGTGGGTCAACCAGCGCCGACCGGTCGCTACGCTAATCTGCTTGTGGTGGGTGGTGGCAATAAAGCGCACCGCCGCACTGAGGGAGCCATAGAGGAGAAAATGCTCGACAAAATCCTTGACGACAACGGCTGCCGCTCGATCAATGACATAGTGCTCTTTGCCGCGGCGATAGCCATAGGGAGCACGACCCGGCGGCGGACGGTGCTTGAGACGATTGCGGGCATGGCTGTGGCAGAGGGTTTGCTGGTGGAGTTGCTGCTTTACCTGATCCCAAAGGGCTAAGAGTTGATCGCCACTGGGGGGGCGATCGCTCACGTAGCCTTCGGCTAGGGCAATCACCGTAATACCCGCTGCCTCCAGTTGCCGCAGGCGATCGCTCACTTCCATCACCGTTTGGCCAAGGGCACTTAATTGGTGCAACAGCCAATAGCCCGGTGCTAACCGCTGCAACCAGTACCGCAACTGCGGCCGAGCAGCCTCCGCATCCAGTACCCAGTGGTCAATCTCCTGCCCCCACACTTGGGGATCGGGTAGGGGCTGCCAGAGGGGATCAATGTACTCGTAGGCAATAATGACCACACATTACATCGTCCTGAGGATCAGGTCGTTGCCGGTACTAGGGTTGGCCTAGGATTGGGCATGGTCTCCGGCGGCAAGCCATAAATGGAGTTATAGAGGGCATTGTAGGCTAGTGCTGATTTTGTCCAGCTAAAGTCCTCGCGCATACCCCGCTGCTGGAGGGTGTGCCACTCCCGTTTGTAGCGATACCCTTCCCAAGCCCGCACTAGACAGGTGTAGAAGTCAAGGGGTTCATAGCGGTCAAAGCAGTAGCCCGTTCCCGTTTGCTTCTCGGGGTCATGGTGAAAGACGGTATCCACAAGGCCACCGGTACGGCGCACAATTGGTACACAGCCATAGCGCAGGGCAATCATTTGGGCAATGCCACAGGGTTCAAATCGGCTCGGCATAATGAAGGCATCGGCACCGCCATAGATCCGCCGCGACAGGACATCACTGTAGAGCAACTGGACACTACAGCGCCCCGGAAACCGTGAGGCAATTTGCCACATTTGGGTTTCGTAGTAGCGATCGCCCGTTCCCAAGAGGACAAACTGGCTATCGGTGTAGGCCAAAAAGCGATCCAGCACCTGAATCAACAGATCCAACCCCTTTTGCTCCACCAAGCGGGTGACCATCCCCACCAAGAAAGCACCGGAGTTCACCTCCAACCCCAGTTCCTCTTGGAGCGCAATTTTGTTGGCCTTACGCCGCTCGAGGGTATCTACGGTGTAGTTTTGCACAAGGGCGCGATCGGTACTGGGATCAAAGACCTCTGTATCAATACCATTGAGAATGCCGGAGAGCTTGCCACTAATAAACGACAGCAGCCCTTCCAATTTTTCACCATATTCGGGGGTTTTAATCTGTTCGGCGTAGGTGGGCGAAACCGTATTGACGCGATCGGCATACTGCACGGCTGCCGCCATCGTATTGTGCCCCTGCATGTACCACGGACACCAAGTAATTTGCTCGAGGCGCCACCGCCAAGGCCCTTGATAGGCCAAGTTATGGATTGTAAACACAGTGGTAATGTCGGGATCCTGATGCATCCACACTGGGATCATTCCCGTGTGCCAATCGTGGCAATGGATAATCTGGGGCTTCCAGTAGTTCCAAGCAAATTCTGCTGCCCCATTGGCAAAGAAGGTGAACCGCCAGTCCTCATCCTCACCGTAGTAGATGCGGCGGGGATTAAAGCAGGGATGGCCAAACAGGTAAAGGGGAACATCCGACCCCGGCAACACGGTTTCATAGACATGGAACGTCTGAAACATGGCATGGCCAATCCAGATGGGATCCTTGGGGATCTCCACCTTGTCGGGCAAGAAGCCATAGTAGGGCATAAAGATGCGCACATCATGTCCCATGCGGCGTAACACCTTGGGCAGGGAACCCACCACATCTCCCATGCCCCCCACTTTCGCCAGCGGTGCCGCCTCAGCAGCAACAAATAGAATTCGCATGATCCTCCTGAACCTGTTTTTTGGCCAATTCTAGGGCAACGCAATTGCCGTTAACCTACCACAAGTGCGGGACAATTTGGCGTACGATCGCCCTTGATACGTCTTTGGAATTGACAATCCCTATGACCGATTCTCCCCTCGTGCAACGGGTCAAAGAAGTTCATGAGCAGGCGCGTCTGTTGGCGACGCTGGATGCCACTGCCCGCAATGATGCCTTAGAACAGGTAGCCTGTGCCCTTGAGGCGGCGCGGGAGGAGATTCTGGCGGCCAATGCTGCCGACTGTGAGCAGGCCAAGGCCAATCAGCTCAATCCTTCTCTCTATGCGCGGTTGGAACTGAGTCCCAGTAAACTAGCGGCGGCGATCGCCGGGGTGCGTCAAGTGGCGGCCCTTGCGGATCCTCTAGGTCAGCGCCAACTCCATCGCGAATTGGATACAGGCTTAATTCTCAGTCGCGTCACCTGCCCTTTGGGGGTGCTGGGGGTAATTTTTGAAGCGCGTCCCGATGCCGTCGTGCAGATCGCTTCCTTGGCAATTAAATCGGGGAATGGCGCCATTCTCAAGGGAGGACAGGAGGCGAGTCGCTCTTGCCAAGCGATTATGCAGGCCATTCACAGAGGGCTAGAGAAGTCGGCAGTGCCCGCTGGGGCGATCGCCCTCCTGATGCGGCGGGCAGAAATTACGGAATTGCTGCAACTCGATCAATGGGTTGATCTGATCATTCCGCGAGGTTCCAATGAATTTGTACGTTATATCCAGAACAACACGCGGATTCCTGTGCTGGGGCACGCCGATGGTCTGTGTCATCTCTATGTGGATGTCGCTGCGGATCTGGAGAAGGCGATCGCCATTACCCTCGACGCCAAAACCCAGTACCCTGCCGCCTGTAACGCCATTGAGACGCTTCTTGTCCATCGGGGCATTGCCGAGGCCTTTTTACCCAAAGTGGCTGCTGCCCTTGAGAAAGCAGGGGTGGAATTGCGGGGGGACGCGATCGCCTGCCACCTCGTGCCCATGACCCTTGCCAGTGAAGCCGACTGGGCGACAGAATACTGCGATTTGATCCTCTCCATCAAAGTCGTTCCCGATCTCGATGCCGCGCTGGATCACATTGCCACCTATGGATCGGGGCACACTGAAGCCATTGTTACCGAGGATGCTGCCGCCGCCGCCCGTTTTCTGCAAGAGGTGGATGCCGCTGGCGTTTTTCACAATTGCTCCACCCGCTTTGCCGATGGCTTCCGCTATGGCTTTGGCGCTGAAGTCGGTATCAGTACCCACAAATTACCGCCGCGAGGCCCGGTGGGGCTAGAGGGATTAGTTACCTACAAATACCAACTGGTGGGGAATGGCCACATTGTGGCAACCTATAGCGGCGCCAATGCCAAACCCTTTACCCATCGTGATTTGGAATCCTAACGAATTTAAGGGATTGTTAAGCAACAAACAAAGCCAATTTGTCTGTTTCAGAATGGAGATATAGGGCAATAGTGATTTAACCACCGTGCAGATGATGACCGCTGCAAACTTTGCCTATCCAGTCTCCGTTGGAAATGTATTGCGTGCTTTACCCAGTGTTTGAGCAAAGGAGCAGCCTGCGTTTGTCAACGGACAAGTCTGACTTGGGAATTGCGTGCAGTTAGGTGATTCACAGATTCACGATAGCAAAGGGAGCCAAAGACACTCAAAACTTTAACGGCTCAAGCACTGCTGTTGCATCCCCAGAGGGACAGCAAACGGCAATTTAATCAATGAAACTTAATGTTTGGGAGCATAACAATGACTCAATCCATCCCTAGACCAACCAGTGAAGTGACCCATCGGGAAACAGCGTTTGTTTTAGAACTGAATTCCTTGAGCTGCAAAGACCTGCCACTGGTAGGGGGCAAAAACGCTTCTTTGGGGGAAATGCTCCAACAACTGACGCCCAAAGGCATTAATGTCCCCGATGGTTTTGCGACCACGGCCTATGCCTACCGTTACTTTATTCAAGCGGGAAATCTTGATACCCAACTGCGGCGGCTCCTTGAAGGTCTCGATGTCGAGGATGTCACAGAACTCCACCGCGTGGGGCAAGCGATCCGCTCGCTAATTTTGCACACGCCGTTTCCCCAAGAATTGACGGATGCGATTGCTGCCGCCTACCAAAAAATGTGCGATCGCTATGGCCCAAATACGGACGTGGCGGTTCGCTCCAGTGCCACCGCTGAAGATTTGCCCGATGCTAGCTTTGCCGGTCAGCAGGAAACCTACCTCAATGTCCATGGTCTCAAGGGCGTTCTCGATGCCTGTCATCGCTGCTTTGCCTCACTCTTTACGGATCGGGCAATCTCCTACCGCCAGATCAAAGGCTTTGACCACTTCAATGTGGCCCTGTCGGTGGGGGTGCAAAAAATGGTGCGCTCCGACTTGGCCTGCTCTGGTGTGATGTTCTCCATTGACACGGAAACAGGCTTTAAGGACACAGCGCTGATTACTGCCGCCTATGGCTTGGGTGAAAACGTTGTCCAAGGTGCCGTCAACCCCGATGAATACCTTGTCTTTAAGCCGACGTTGAAGGCGGGCTATAAACCCATCTTGAAAAAAGCCCTCGGTACCAAGGAAATCCGCATGGTCTATGCCCTTGGCGGGACGAAGCTCACCCGCAATGAACCCGTGCCTGAGCCACTGCGGAAACAATTTGCCCTCAGCGACGAAGAAATCCTCACCCTAGCCCGCTGGGCCTGCCTCATTGAGGAGCACTACTCTGCTCTGCGGGGTACCTATACACCGATGGATATTGAGTGGGCAAAGGATGGCCTCACGGGTGAACTCTTTATCGTCCAAGCCCGCCCCGAAACCGTCCAATCCCAAAAAGCCACGAATGTCCTGCGCAGCTACCATCTTGAAGCAAAAGGGACGTTGCTCGCCACAGGTCGGGCAGTTGGCGAAATGATTGGCCAAGGCCGTGCCCGCGTCATTCTCAACGTCCGCAATATCGATCAGTTCCAAGCGGGGGAAGTGCTGGTGACCCACCGCACGGATCCTGATTGGGAGCCCATCATGAAAAAAGCCAGTGCCATTGTCACCGATCAGGGGGGACGCACCTGCCATGCGGCGATTATTGCCCGTGAGTTGGGCATTCCTGCCATTGTCGGTTGTGGCGATGCCACCGAAACCATCCCCAATGGTGTTGAGGTCACAGTTTCCTGTGCTGAAGGGGAAGAGGGGCACGTCTATCAGGGATTACTGCCCTTCCATGTGGAGGAAGTGGCTCTGGAAAATCTGCCGCGGACCCGCACCCAAATCTTGATGAATGTGGGTAACCCCGAGGAAGCCTTCAGCTTGGCGGCAATTCCCAATGATGGGGTGGGGTTGGCACGTATGGAGTTCATTATTGCTAACCACATTCAGACCCATCCCTTGGCGCTGTTGCACTACGATGAACTGACCGATGAAGGGGCAAAACGGAAAATTGCCGAGCTGACTCAAAACTACACCGACAAGGCGGAATACTTTGTTGATAAATTGGCTCAGGGGATTGGGGCGATCGCTGCCGCCTTTTATCCCAAGCCTGTGGTCGTGCGCATGTCCGACTTCAAGAGCAATGAGTACGCCAACCTCTTGGGCGGTCGCCAGTTTGAACCCCATGAAGAAAACCCAATGATTGGCTGGCGGGGCGCTTCCCGTTACTACGACCCCAACTATGCCGAAGGCTTTGCCCTTGAATGCCGCGCCATGAAGAAAGTCCGCGATGAGATGGGGCTGACGAACGTGATTCTGATGATTCCCTTCTGTCGTACCCCAGAGGAAGGACGGCGAGTGCTGGCGGAGATGGCTAAACATGGGCTGAAGCAAGGGGAAAATGGTCTGCAAGTCTATGTGATGTGCGAACTCCCCAGCAACGTGGTGTTGGCGGATGCCTTTGCCGAAGTCTTTGATGGCTTCTCCATTGGCTCCAATGACCTGACGCAACTCACGCTGGGGTTGGATCGCGATTCGGCCTTGGTGGCGCACCTGTTTGATGAACGCAATGAAGCGGTCAAACGCATGGTGGCGCAAGCGATTCAAACAGCGAAGGCCAAGGGGCGCAAAATTGGCATCTGTGGTCAAGCCCCCAGTGACTATCCTGAGTTTGCTCAATTCTTGGTAGCGCAAGGGATTGACTCCATTAGCCTCAACCCCGACTCCGTTCTGAAGACGATGCTGCAAATTGCTGAGGCTGAAAAACAGGCCTAGAGTGCACAACCCAGTGACAACGCCTAAGCTGAGGGCAGAGAATTGAAGCCGCGATCGCTCTGCCCTTTTCTGTGGGTAACGCCAGCAAGTAGGATCAAAGGAATCAGGTGGAGAATATTGGCGTGGACACAGCAGCAATTCAGGAACTCATTACCTCAGCGGATGTGGGCGATCGCCTGCGGGGCATTAATCAACTGCGTAGCCTTGACCCCAACGATGCCTTTCGGCTCATTCAACCCCTCAGCCAAGATGAAAATTCCCGTGTCCGCTACGCTGCGGTGAGTCAAATTGCCAGCCTTGGGCACGTCAATCTCAATCAAGCCCATGACCTGTTGCGCGATCGCCTGCTCCATGACAGCGAAACGGATGTCCGTGCTGCTGCAGCGGATGCGATGGCTGCCCTACAAGTTCCCTTTGCCCTTGAAGATTTAGAAACGGCCTACCACAGTACCGATGATTGGCTGTTGCAGTTTAGTATCATTGCCGCCTTGGGTGCCCTAGGCAATCCTGCTGCTGTTGGGCTGCTCACGGAAGCCCTCAATAATCCCCAAGAATTGGTGAAATTAGCCGCCATTGGTTCCTTGGGTGAACTGAAACAACCAGAAAGCATTGTCCACCTGCGGCAGTTTGTCGAGTATCCCGATTGGCAAGTCCGCCATCGGCTAGCGATCGCCCTTGGCCAAATTGGCACTCCAGAGACTCGCCCCCTGCTGGAACAGTTGACCACTGATTCTGCGGAAGCGGTTGCCGAAGCGGCTCGCACTAGTTTGGCTCAGTTAACTACTTAACACCCGTGGGTTATACGCTACCAGTTTTTGCGGCGGCGGCGGCGGTGGCGGCATTGCGTTGCCTTACGGAAGGAACCTGTCCCAAGGAAATCACCCTTGCGCTGCTACGCCCCAATCGCTGTGAAACCTTTAGGATTGCCCAAGGGGCATGCTTAGATGACCAACAGGCTTTGGCCATTACCTACAGTGAACCCAGTGATCCCCTTGATCTCACCCGCCATACCCCGATCTGGGCTTGGGTGCGCTGGCAAGACCCTGCAACTGCTCCCAAAATTTACATTGAGGGAGGCTTTGGGGTTGGGCGCGATCGCGCCACGGGCGAGGCAGCTATCTATCGCTATGCCCGCTTGTTGTTAACCACTAACCTGTTGCTCTATTGTCCTAAGGAGCGGGCGATCGCCGTCACGATTCTCCTGCCCCAAGGGCGAGATTTGGCAGAGCGCACCTCGAATGCGGCTTTTGGCATTGTTGAGGGACTCTCCCTACTGGGAACCACTGCCTTAGCACAACCCCTCACAGCCTCGGAGCAACTGGATCGCTATCGCGAGGAATTAGCCCAGAAAGCAGCAAAATCTCCCATCCTCGTCTTTTGTATTGGCGAGAACGGCCTTCAGGTGGCGCAGCAACTCCAGATTCCCCCTTCCCTGTGTGTAAAAACTGCCAATTGGCTAGGGCCAATGCTGGTGGCCGCTGCTCAACACAAGGTTCAACAGTTGCTCCTCTTGGGTTACCACGGCAAATTAATTAAACTCGCTGGCGGCATTTTCCATACCCATCACCACCTTGCGGATGCTCGCCACGAAATTCTCACCGCCTTTTGTGCCCTTGCAGGCTTAGACCCAGAGACTCTGCATCAGGTGTGGCAAGCACCAACGGTTGAGGCTGCCCTCAAATTTTTAGCAACAATGGCTCCCCAAGCCTTACCTGAGATTCTCAGCCACATTGCCAACCGCATTGATGAGCGCGCCATTACCTATATCCATGCCCATTGTGCTGCTCCCATGGGGCGGTCATTACAGGTGGGATGTGCCTTGTTTGGGCGCGATCGCCAAATTATCGCCATCAGCGAGGCAGGAAACCTAATTTTGACAAGGATTAGGCTATACTAAGTGAAAGACTCAATAAAATCTGTACCAGCACTTATGAATACAAACTGCCATGTTCTGATCACGAATAAGTCCAAGCTATAGCTCATATTCTTGAGTAATATTCATGACGCTTTGAGTATAGCCTATCCCTCTTGAAAATATCTCATCTCCTTTCGAAATGGCTATACAAGGGCTGTATTGCAGAAAGCTCTACCCAAATGAGATGCTAACTTCATCCCAGCGGCCTGATGGTGCGATTGTCTTCAACTCATCAATAGACTTAAATTTTCTACCCTGTTTAATTTCTTGAATAATTTTTTCAGCTTCTTTAAGCTCTAACCTCGGAACACTCTTGGCAAGATTCTTAGCGTTTTTATAGGAGTTGATGCGCACAGATTTTTGTGGATTTAGATTAGTCTTTGTCTCTTTAGAGATATGTTGCTGCAATTCACTAAATTTGCTTTTCAGATTATCCAATTCTTGGAAAATTTTTTCTAGAAAATTTACAATAGCCTTATTTTGGTCATTTAAGCTCTTCTGTAACTCAGAAAATAATTTCATAACTGATTGGGAATCTTGATCAACTAAGTTACTTCTCTCTGATTCTTGTGAATAAGAACCATCATCTTTAGAATTTATTTGCAAGATAGATTTGAATCTTTCTTGGAAGGTTAGAACTTCTTCATCTTCAAGCTCAATTCTTGATGCCCATAATTGATGGATACCCAATTCACGGGCAAATTCAACTATCTCCTTGCCGAAGACAACTTCATACGCTGTCTCACCTTCTGGTGTAGTGACTGGACGAATAATGAGGGGGATGAGGTTGGTTTTATATTTATCTAAGTCTTCACGGATCAGTTGTGGTGAAGCAGAGAATAAGTCTTTGGGGTAGGTCTCTGGTACTGTCAGATAATCAATATGAATCTGACCCTGATGTGTCTGATGTAAGCCGAGGTGCTTCGAGATGTGATTGGAGTGACTCATACTCTATGATGCCTGAGTAAAAAGATAGCGAGCTAAATTTTCAAATGAAGTCGTTAAATCATCAATCGATTCTTTATCTGATCGATCTAATTCTTCATAAAATTTTCTACTAAATATCGGTTGCTGAGACTCTGTGGCTCGCAACATCACAACTCGGTGTGCAATCCATGTTGATTCGGGTAGAATTTGCACGGTCTGTCTGCCATTGGCTGCTTTTTCAAGAATATTCGACAACTTCTCTTTCATCTCATAGTTAGCTGCCGATGTTGTACGATTATACATACTCACAGCGATTCCAAGGGGTCGAGGCGGAGTTTCCATGGCATCCCTCATGGCCTCAAGGCGGGCTAGAACGTACTCTATTGCCCGTATAGGGTAGGGGGCAAATTGCGTCGGTATGAGTACCCCATCAGACGCCATTAAAGCAATGGCATTGACTTTACCAAAGGCGGGTGGTGGATCAATCAGCACAATGTCATAGCCATGATTTTTGAGTTTTCGTTGTAATACTCGATCAATATCAATCGTGCTGATGAGTGCGGGTTCCTTGTCAGCTAGGCGAATGTGGGCGGGAACAATGTCAAGGTGTAGGTTGCCCCAAGCTCTTTGATAGACCACATCTTCTAGGCCAACCTTTGGCTCTAGCAATAGGTCAGCAATATCCTTCTTGCCTTGCTCTTCTACATCTTTGAGGGGGTTAATGCCGACGCCAATGGTTAAGTTAGACTGTGGGTCAATATCAATCAAGAGAACTCGCTTACCCATCGTGGCAAAGGCAGCACCAAGATTGAGGGTTAGCGTTGTTTTGCCAACGCCCCCCTTGTGATTAAAGACGGTAATGATCATGGGTGACTCCTTAGAAGTGGTTGAGGAGATAGAAAAACTCTTTGCAAGTGCCTTTTCAAAATAATGATAGACTTTGAGCCTTTGCTGGGTTAAGGCAGTCACTAGAGCAGCGGCTGCAGAGCGGTGTAAAATTTTAGTCAGTTTCTGAATGGTTTGTTGATCGAGGATCCCTGAAGCACATGTCACCTGCTGAAGTGGTTCTCTAAGGGGATTTTGATACAAAAGGTGGTATTCTCGGCCATTGGTGAGTAACCCAAAAACAGCCTGCGCTGCTTCCATGTAATACCTCAATTGCTGGCCACCCGTCAGCCGGGACTGCGCTGGAGTTTTGACCTCAATGATCAGATAGTTCAGGGGGCGATCGCCCGCCATCGGTAAGGTCACCAAAAAATCAGGGTAGCCCTTTCCAATTCGAGGTTTGGCTTGATACTCAGAAGACTGATAGCCCCACTGCTTGAGCAACGGTAGGATAATTTTCTGTTCCGTATTTGCTTCATTGCCCATGGGAAGCCGCTATGCAGGGAGCGCGCTCAGAGGCACATCCAACAAAATTATCCTTGACAACAATAAGCAATTCAATTTGCTAACAAATCTTTATAATGTGATCTAAATATGATAAGTACATTGTGATTCTCCCTTAAGCCAAGCGTGCCAGCCAGTCTGGCATTTCCCACTCCAGTATCACTCCAGTATATTTTTGGGGGTTTGAAGCATAATTTCTTCATACTCTGGATTGAATTGATAGTCGCCTGCGATCAACTGCTGAGCATCGTGACTGAGTAACTCTTCAAAGGAATTGGCAAGAACTTCATAGCTACAGTTTTCATCACAAACCTCGATCACTTGCCCGATCGTCCCTGTGGGCGCGGGGTCAAGGTTAATGTATCGCAGAATGTCACCATTCATACAAGTAATTGGAATCCAGTGGGGATGATAAATCAACGGTTTCACCGCCCCTTTGATAAAAATAACTTGGGAAGCCACCCGACTCTTCCAAAAGGAAATGCTAAAGAAATCAGGGTCTTGGCAACTGCGGCCAATGTCTTGATCTAGTTCGTATTGCTGGATGATGTCATCGCAGGAGAGGAGCTTATTCCCATCTCCAAGTAGTGCCCCGACTATACCAGATTCGCCATTGTGCAGACTGAGGAATTCTTTGAAGCAGGGGGGCAGTGGTAGGCCAATGGCAGACTCCACTCTGGCAATTTCAGCAGCACTAGCGGGTGGGTTCAGTCCTTCTAGGACGTTTGGCGCATGGTTTCTCATCCAGTCAAGGATGATCGCTAAGCTCTCATGAATGCTCATCAGTGATTCTCCAGTGATACTTTCTGGCAGCAGGCAGAGACATACCATTCTTGTCACAAAGACACTCAAAACTCTGAAAACCGGTACAGAAGAGAATCGCATCCCCTTCATGTACGCCACATTTCAGAAAAGAGCTGTCGCACAATAGCAATAGATGCTTGAGGTGAAGCAGATGCCCTCTCTACGTTATCTCGATGCTTTGGAGTATGCCGCTGTTCTGCATCGTGAACAAACGCGCAAGGGATCAAATGTGCCCTATATTTCCCACTTAGTCGCAGTATCAATGATCGCCCTTGAGTATGGTGCCGATGAGGATGTGGCGATCGCCAGCTTGCTCCATGATGCTGTTGAAGATCAAGGGGGACTGCTGACCCTAGAGGCTATTCGTGAGCGTTATGGCGATCGCGTTGCTGCAATTGTCCGTGCCTGTTCTGATTCAGTGGCCAATACCCTAGAAGGAGATGCAAAATTGCCTTGGGCAACTCGCAAACTAGCCTATATCAAACACATTCAACAGGGCACCACTGCCGATCGCGACACTCAACTGGTCTCCGCCAGTGATAAATTGCACAACCTACTGTGCATTCTTAGAGACTATGGCAACATTGGTGGTGATGTTTGGGCACGTTTTCGGGCGGGTCGAGAGGGGGTTCTTTGGTACTACCGCGAGTTGATTGCTGCCTTTGAGGGTGCTCATCTTATTCCTCTAGGCCTGTTAGAGCAGTTGCAACACACCTACCAAGAACTGACCCGTGCCGTTGTGAGTCGGGAGGGCTTTGTGCTGCCGTCTAGTTATGTGCCTATGGTATAGGCCAAGGGTGGTGCTTCCCTAGAGTCTCCGCAGGAGTAGTATCATGAAAGCAATTTCAAGCCCACTGGCGTCACCAAGTTAGGAGCATCAATCAATGGATGGCTTTTGGGAAAATGTCCTGCGCTACCAACGGTATTTTGTTACGGTTCTATTGGGCGTAGTGTGGAATGTCGTTGAGCCATTGGTGCCTCTTTTGAAGCGTCCGCTGAGCGCGATCGCCCTTATTGGCCTCATGGTGGGACTCCTCACATTTGTGGCATTGACGTTACGCGCAATGTTGGGTTTAACCGCTGCATAAGGTGGCACGATGACCTCTTCCCTGCCCATCAAGGCACAAATTGACCTGATTTTGATGAGTCTCGAAGCCTTGGCTCATGTGGGTTCGGCAGAGGTACTGGCATTGGCAGAAGCCATGGGGTTTGAGGCCTATTTGCCCGATCGCGTGGGGTTATGGCGACTGCGGCAATCAAGTCCCCTGCGGCGAGGTCGTAATGGGCGACGCAAATTGGATGTGGATGAAGCCCGTGCCTTGGCCTTGATCTGCACCCGCTTAGCGCAGCAACACCAGCAAACCATCCGCACCGCCATTGAACGCTGGCAACAGCAGACGAGTCAAGGTCGCCCGCCCCACTTAGAACCCATTCTCGGGGATTACATTGACCGCTTCACCAATTTGTATCAAGAGCGAATGGCCGACAACAGCAGCGATGGTCGTGAATTGGCACAACTGGCCTTAGATTTACTCGTGGATTTGCTCTTTTACAGTACGCCCCAAGGGGCACGTCGCCTTTGGATCACCCTGCTAGAACGCACTACTCCCGCGCCCCCCTCGCTATCGTTGGTGGAACCTGAACCAATCCCTGCACCAGCTCCTGAATTGCCCACCCTGTTTCCCCATTCCGATGTCTAATGAGTACCACCCTCAGCTACTCTCAACCCACCTGCCAATTGGATGTTGCTGCTGAATTTTTGCCCTTCACTCAGAAGCTGCGCCGTGCGCCGGTGCGATCGCTCCACTTTACACTGGCTGTCGGAGAAAAACTCTGCTTTGAGGGTAACGATCGCCAGCTCTATCAACTAAAAACGCTGGTCAACGAGTATATTGAGGCTTTCTTGAGTCATCACCAAACACCGACAGAAGTAACCGCAGAGGGCTTTGTCCTGCGATCGCGATCGCCCCTCGAACATGAACTCCATCTACCCGATGGGCGGGTAATTCTTCTGCAACTGACAGAACTATACGATTTGGTGACGGTTCTTGATGACTGGTCTGCCGTGATGGAGCCGTTGCCGGAACTGGTGGGGCGCGCCCAATCAACTGTTGCTCAAATCCCAATCTGGGCCAAAAGTGCAGCGGTGGCCGTGGGTGTGGTTGCTGCCTTTACCCTTATCACCCAACGCTGGCTCATCCCCCCCGCTTCAATGGTCGTCACTTCCTCTGAGGCCACCCGTGAGGAACCTAACTTGCCTCCCCTAGCGATGCCATCCCCTTTGCCAGAATTGCCAGAACCTGCGGAAACCCCACAACTGGCTCCCCTACCTAGCCCGCCGCCAGCTGCCCCTGAAACATCTACCCTTGTGCCGCTGCCCTCGCCGCCAGAAATGCCGCCCCCAGCGATCGTGCCACCCCCGCCCCCTGTTGCCCAAGAGGCACCTCCCCCGCAACCCCCTGATCAAAATAATGTGGTGGTGCAAGCTCCCGCTGACCGCGCGCCCGCCGGTATTGAACCTGCCCCAATGATCACCCCTCCAGCCGAAACCACCCCCGTCCCTGCAACCACCCTGCGGGAGGTGAAAACCTATTTTCAAGACCGTTGGCGCCCGCCGGCTAGTTTAGACACGAGTTTGGAATACCGCATTGTGCTCAACCCCGATGGCACCCTTGCTCAAGCGCTGCCCCTCAATGGTGCAGCCGTTCGCTTTATTGATCGCACCCCAATTCCTTTACAGCAAAGCCCCCTTGCCAGTCCCTTTGGGGGCGATCGCCCGATTTTACTGCGGTTAGTGTTGATGCCCTCTGGAAGCGTGCAAGTGTTTGGTGAAAATTGATGTTCTATGAGGCACTTGAAGAGACGGCGGGGGTAATCGTCGCAATTTCCTGCAAGCGTTTCTTGACTTCGGCGGCGTTGGGATAGCGTTCCCGAGGATCAGGATGGGTCAAGCAGTTAATTAAATCCACCATTAGCGGATCCAAATGGGGAATGTCCTCGGCATAGAGACGATATTCACGGGTGCCCCAGCGGAAATAGGTCTCCGGTTCATAGCCCGTGAGCAAGTACACCATCGTTGCCCCCAAGGCAAATAGATCTGAAGCGGGTTCGGGTTTTCCCTCCTGCTGTTCTGGCGCCGAATAGCCCACTGTCCCAATAAATGTCCCTGAGTCAGAGGTCAAGACAGAGGCTTTGCCCCAGCCCACAAGCACTAGATTGGTTGTTTCCCGCTTAACGTAGGGATGAATAAGATTGGACGGACGAATGTGCAAATGCAACACAGGGGGGTCTTGCTGGTGCAGCACCTCAAGCAATTCACACACAGGAATCAGCCAACGACTGACCTCAATCACGTTCATTGGCCCTTGTTCCTGAACCCGCTGTTTTAGGGATTGACCATAGATCATTTCTGAGACCAAGTAGGAATCGCTGCCGCACTGAAAGGCCTCCCAAAACTGGGGTAAGACCGGATGCTCGATTTTGCACAATTGCCGCGCTTGGCGCTGAAAGGCACGGATTTCGTTGCGTGACGCCGCAAGACTATGTCCCTTAATCACTGCCGTTAAGCCACTGCGCCAGCCCAAATAAATGTTGCTTTGACCAAGGGCACGAATAATCTGGTAGTTGCCGAGGGTTTTCCAGACGCGCAGAGGCACACCGCAGTCAATGCAAAAAACATCGTTCTCTTGGGCATGGTTGTGCTGGCAATCGGGGGGAGCACGCCACTCGCTGAGTAAATGAACCGGTAGTTGGCCTGTCACCGCAAACTCAGCCTCTTCCTCCTCTTCGGCGGTGGCACTGCTACTACTGGAGGTGGGGGTGCTTTCTTCAGCACGGGAGGTGGGTTCGGCGGCTGTGCCAATGGCTTCTTCTTCCCCTGAATAGGTGCCCTTCTCAACATCCACCAAGCGACCTTCGGGCAACGTTTCCATGCGGGCATTGGGAGTGGCAGGACGCTGATCAGAACCGAGGCGAATTTGAATATTGGGTCCAGAGCGTGCCAAGCGCAGGATGCCGCCATCCATCAAGGTTGCCTGCTGAATGCGTTTGCCATCCAAGTAGGTGCCGTTGGTGCCAAGATTGACCACTTCCCATTGCAAGCCATTACGACGGAGTTCCACATGGTGACGCGACACCACCGCGCTATAGAGCACGACATGATTATCGACTGCTCGGCCAATACGGATGACATTTTCATTCTCAAAGGTCCAGCTTTGGACTGGGGTGGCTTGAACAGGATGGAGTAATGTCAATGTAATCACGTTGTCTAACCGCCTCTTCGTACCTGAATACACTCTAAAGAACTAGGAGATGCGTTCATAGATAAAAGTGACTAAATCTCCCTTCCCTAAGGCAATGCGATCGCCCGACTGCAGGCGGTGACGATTGCCCGGATAAAGGGGAGTATTGTTAATGTAAGTTCCATTGGCACTGCCCACATCTTCAATATAGTGGGCATCCCCCTCAATCCGCAGATCTGCGTGGATACGGGAGACAATTTCTGAGTTGGGGAAGCCAGCCACATCAATATCGGGGGGAATGCGATCATTGGGCTTGCCAATATGAATGACGGGACGCCCGGTGGGAATTTGCAGTTCTGTACGAGTTTGCACATGAATCAGCTTGGCTTCAATGGTGGCAATCTCAACGGAGAAGACATGGGCCGGTGGTGGGGGCGGCGGGGGTAGCGTTGTTAGACGGCCTTGATGGGCAGCGGCTGTGGGGGCAGCACTGGCTGTGTGTTGCATCACCTCTGGCATTGGGGGTGCGCTGACGGCAATGCGACGCAGATTGAAACCACACTGGCCACAAAAACTAGCCTCTGGTTGAACTGGGGCACCACAATTTGGACAAGGAGTCATACTGGGCATGGGCGAAAAGCACGCTTCACATTGAACAGCACCAACGGGATTGGGATGAAAACACTCGGAACAGATAATCATACAAATGATGCTCTATTCCACTGCCGATCCAACCAACCTAAGATTAAGGTCCCCATCGCTTATCTCTACTTCCCAGAGTAAAGCCAAAAAAGCTAGCTGCCTCTACATTTAGGTTAGCTTTTACACCCCAATTCTACACGGGTTCATTGCCAAACTGCTGCCCAGTGAGAATGATTAGAAACGACCACTGACATAATCGCGGGTTAAGGGATGCTGTGGCCTTTGAAAAAGTAAGCGCGTGGGGGCGTACTCAATCAGTTGTCCCACTGTCTGTCCCTGACGATTGGGTTGCAGGGCTAAAAAGGCTGTCCAGTCAGAAATCCGTGCTGCCTGTCGTAGGTGATGGGTTGCCATAATCAGGGTGTAGGTTTGTTTGAGGTGACACAGACACTCCTCCATGCGGCGGGTTGCAGCAGTATCAAGCCCCATGCAGGGGTCATCCAGTAACAGAATCTCCGGTTGCAGGGCGATCGCCCGCGCCAGACAAAGGCGTTGTTGCTGCTCTAGGGATAGCTCTAGTGCCGGCTCGCCCAAATGATTCTTCAGAGTTTGCCACAGATTCACCTGTTCCAAGGAAGATTGCACAAGGGCATCGAGATCCCCTTGATAGCCATGCACCCGAGCACCAAAGGCGACATTTTCATAGATTGATTTTGGAAAGAGACTCGGTCTGCTGAAAATCATCGGCATACGAGAGCGCAGTTGCGATGCATGCCACTCCTTGAGGGCGTGCTGCCGATAGCGAATTTCGCCAGTCACATGGAGATTCGGAAAAAGTTCAATAAAGCGGTTCAAACAGCTTAACAGTAAGCTCTTACCAGATCCAGAGGCACCGATCAACGTCACCAGTTGTCGTGGCTGAATCGTGAGGCTGACATCGCTGAGCAGTGGTTGACTGCGATAAAACACGCTCAGTTGGCGTACCTCGAGGAGGGTATTTTGACCAACGGCAATCGGGTCAACAGCAGTCATCAGCAGAACCTCGGCAGAGGCGTCACTACCACTCTAAACAGTAATGTTGGCCTACAGCTTAGCGTTCCTGAAGCTCCTCAGGGGAGGGATGGGCCGGCGCTGGCAATGAATCAGGAAGACCGCGGTGGGCAGTACGCTCAAAGCCATGCAGGATCACATAAAAACAGGGAATGAGAAAGAGGGTGAGCAGTGTTGCCACAGCCAACCCAGAAAACACAACAATGCCAAGGGGCTGCAAAAATTCTGAGCCTTCGCCTAGCCCCAATGCCAAGGGGAACATTCCCACCACCGTTGTAATTGTGGTCATCATAATTGGGCGCAGACGGGCAGGGGCAGCTTTGCGAATGGCTTGGCTATGGCTACAGCCTTCCTGTCGGTAAATCTCATTCGCTAACTCCACCATGATGATGGCATTGTTGACGACAATCCCCACAAGCAAAATGGCACCGACAATGACCGTGGCGCCAATGGCCGTCCGTGTCAGGTACAAGCCCCAAATTCCACCGGCCAAGGCCAAGGGAATCGTAAACATAATCACTAGGGGGTCAAGCAACGAGTTGTACTGTACCGCCATGACCACAAACACGAGAAAGGCCGCCAAACCGCCTAAGACCACTAAGGCCTGTTGCAATTGCTGATTGGCTTGAGCCGCCGTACTTGGCATCAGGGACACGCCCGGCGGAAACCCCAGATCGTTGAGAATGTCATTCACTTGGGCAAGGGCAGCACTGAGACTGGCACCTTCAACAAGATTGCCCGCTAGCATAAAGACCTGCTGCTGGTTAATGCGGCGGATTTCACCGGGGGCTTGACTGGGTTCGATGCGAGCGACATCCCCAAGGCGGAGGGGACGGTTATTGGCGGTAAAAAGGGGAATCGTTGTCAGGTCAGTAGGCGTTTGAATGCTTTCACTGTCTAGTTGGACACGAATATCCACTAGGCGATCGCCCCGTTGCAGGCGAGTGGGCACAAACCCCTCCAAAGCTGTTTGAATTGTCTGGCCAAGGTTGAGGGTATTCAGCCCCAGTTCGCTTACCCGCTCCCAATCTGGCAAAATTTGAATCTCTGGCTGGCGAGGATCCGCATCGGGGCGAAAGCGCACCAATGTGGCTTTTTCATCAAGGACTTGCAGCACTTGGCGACCAAAGCGGTTGAGGGTCTGCTCATCACTGCCCCGTAACATCACATCCACATCGGCACCGCGCACCGGCGAGTTGGTAAGAATAATGCCGCGCACTTGGCCAGGACTCAAGCGCAGCCGCACCCCTACAAGGTTGAGTTGATCAAGGGCTTTCGTCGCTTCCGTAATATAGCGATCCACGCTAACACCACGCCGCAGAACAATGGTGCTATTAGCTCGCAGGGGATTGGCAATGGTATTCGTGCCAAAGAGGGCACCGCCAGTTGTGGTAAAGACCGCCTCCGTGCCCGGTTGAGCCATCAGCACCTGATCCACTGCCTCCATGACACGGCGACTGGTGGGCAGGGGGGTTCCCGGTGGAAAAATGGCCATGAGGTTAACTTGACCCGTATTAATGCGCGGCAGCAGTTCTTGGGGAATTTGCTGAGCCAAAAGCCAACTTCCTCCCCCTAGAAGGGCGATCGCCAGCCCCACCACCAGCCAGCGTGCCCGTAGCACTTGCCCCAAGGCCCATTCATAGCGCCCCGTCAGCCAGAGGAACTTTTCATTAAAAAGGCGAATAAACGCGACCTGCCGTAGGCGATTTTGCACCGGCACCCCCAAAAGGCGGGAGGCCAAGGCCGGCACGACCGTGAGTGCCACCAGCAGCGATGCGGCAACCGCAAAACTAATCGTTAAAATCAACTCATTAAAGAGCAGCGCAATCAAGCCCCCCAGCAACAAAAAGGGCAAAATAGCGACCAAGTTAGTGAGGGTAGAGGCCAAAAGCGCCGATTCAATGCCTTGGCTACGCCGTTTTACCTCCTCAAGGTACTGTTCTTGGCTCATGTGGTGGGGGTCAATATCCGCCAAGGTTTCTAACATCACAATGGCGTTATCCACAACGATGCCAACCCCAAGGGCGAGTCCACCCAAGCTAAACACATTGAGGGAGAAGTTAAATAGCCCCATCAGCAACATCGCGGCCATCGTTGACAGAGGAATGGCCAGCAAAATAATCAGGGTTTGCCGCACCGAGCCAAGGAACAGCAGCACCGCGATCGCTGCCAACAGCGTTCCCGTTAGACCGGCGGTGACCACATTGTTCAGGGAATTGCGGATATAAACCGACTCATCAAGGACAGGAATGATCTGCGCATCGCGGGGCACGAGATTGGCTGCCTGTAGCTCGGCTAAACGCCGCTTGATACCATCGGCCACTTCCACCGTATTGGCTTCCGGCTGCTTGAGAATACTGACTTTAACGGCGGGCTGACCATTGAGCGTTACAAATACCCGTTGTTCAGCACTACCATCCACCACTTGCGCCACATCCCGCAGATAGACCCGCTGACCATTGGCGCCTGTCAGCACCACATCCTCAATTTCACTGGTATTACGAAACCGTCCCACTGTGCGGGTTAGGGGTTCTGCCATCTGGCCGCGAATGCGCCCCCCAGAGACATCTTGGTTGCGATCGCTGAGCGCCGTTAAAATTTGGTTCAATCCTACGCCCGTGGCCTGCAATCGGTTCAAATCCACAAGAATTCGTATTTCTTCGGTGGTGCCCCCAGAGACGTCCACCCCTGCCACACCGGGGACAATACTCAGTTCGCGATCCAAGTCCTCATCGGCAAAGACCCTTAACTCGCGGCCACTAAGGGTTTCTGAGGTCAGTGCAAACTCATAGACCGGCAATTGCGACGGATCAAACTTAAAGAGGCGCGGCGACTCAATAATATCGGGCAAGGTACTGCGGGCACGATTAAAAGCAGCAGTGGTCTCATTTAAGGCCTGATCAACATCGCCACCGGGTTCAAAAAATAAATCAATACTGACTTGACCTTCACGGGTTTGGGAATAGACCTGTACCACTCCCTCCGTGCGACTCAGGGCTTCCTCAAGGGGCTTGGTCACCTCCTCAACAGCAACACTAGGCACCACCCCCGGAATATCCAGCCGTACCCCAATGCGCGGGTACGTAATCGCCGGCAACAAATCCACTTGCAGCCGCATGAGAATAAAGACCGCCAACACAATGACAGTCAGGGTCAGCATCAGGGTGCCGATGTGGCGGGTCACCGCCAAGCCGCTAAAACTAAACCGTGGGGAGGTCATATCAGTTCAACTGGTGTAAACGTGATCCCTTAGACACCGCTACTCTAACAAATCGTTTCTGAGCTTTCATATCCACACCCAGCGATCGCGCCCCCCATGTTTCGCCTTATACAAGGCCTGATCCGCACGAGGAATCGAGTCACTGATCACCTGTTCCCCCGGTCGAAAAAGCGTGCCACCCAAACTAATGGTTGCAGCCAAAAACTGCTGATCTCCTAGTTCAATTGGTTTGCTTCTCACCACAGCGCAAAGTTTCTCCGCCACCGATTTGGCGTGGTCCTCGTTTAAGGCAAAAAACAAAAGGACGAATTCTTCGCCGCCCCAGCGCACCAAAATACCGTCTTTGCAAGCCTCTAACACCTGCTTGGCTCTTGCTGCCAATGTGCGCAGGACAACATCCCCTTGATCGTGACCATAGGTATCATTGATGCGCTTAAAGTAATCAATGTCGAAAATCATGACCGCTAGGCTCGTCTGTCCGCTTGCCGCTTGGGTTTCGTAGGCTTCTACACGGCTCAACAAAAACCGGCGGTTGTAGGCGCCAGTGAGGGGATCCAACCACGCCAAGGCCAACAGTGCCTGCTCCCGCTGGCGCATATCGGTGATGTCCGAAAAAATCCACACGCGCCCCAGCCTGCCATCCCCTTGGACGGGGTGGGTATCAATGAGCACTGTTTTCTCACCAAGCTGACATTCCCCCTTGGCACTAAAGTTAGCATTGGTACCCAAATCCGCAAAAATGCGCTCTAGCTCCTCACGGTTATCGCAACGTTGCCGTGCCTGTTTCATGTGCTGCGCCACAAGGGAAATGGGATGGTTGCCCGGCGGTAGTTGCAGCCAGTCACTGGCATAGGCGTTCACCATTGCCGTAGTGCCATCCCCTTTGATGAGTACCAAGCCTAGGGGAACAGTGTTAAAAATATCTTGAAATTGTACTTCAAAAAGAAAATTTTGCTGATTCCGGTAGTGATCCGCCAATAGTTGCCGATAGAGGGCGGCGATGTATTCCTTTTGTTGGGTCACTCGCCCCAAAAGGTTGGCCTGCGGATTAATCAATAACAATCCTTGACGCCATTGTGCGGGCTCACCACAGGGCAGGTAGACCAGTTGTTCAATGCGGTCTAGATAGCACAAAAAAATTGAGGGCAGTTTTTTCTGTAATAAAGGCGTCAAATCCACAGCAGCAGCCGGCAGGACGTCTCGCCACGGACACCGCAGCTCGATTGGCGGAAAGGGGGTTGCGCTGCTTGTGGTGATGATTTGGGCGCGATCGCCCGCCTCATTCACTGTTAGGGCAAGCACCAGATCCACCTGAAACCAACTGGCAATTAAGTGGCAAAAAGCAGTAATGCCATCGGGTGTGGGCAGAAGCTGGTGGGAGGAGTGTTGCTGCAACTTTTTAAGCATGCCCTAGTTGGCGTATATGACATATTTTCTGAGGAGTGGACCAACAACCTCAGGATGGGTCATGTGGGGCAGATGACCTTGGGCGTCAATCCAGTCAAGGGTACTTTGGGGTAGGGCTGCCTGCAGCCACAGGGCCACCCCTTGGGGCACAACAAAGTCGTCGCGGTTAAAAATCAGATGAACCGGTTGCTTGACCTTGCTGATAAAGGAGCGGGTATCTGCTTCAAAGATCATTTGTAGGGTACGCAGGGCAATATCGGGCTGCAAGCGAAAGAGGGTTTGCGAAAAATTAGCCAAGCGGTGCTCGTCGGTCACACCAAACATCAGGGGAGCAAATCCCGCTGCCCAAGCTTGGTAGTTGGTGACCATTGCCTCATAAATCGACTGTAGGTCTTCCGGCAGGAGGGTGCCGGGATAATTCTCCTCTTTCAGGTAATAAGGGGAGGGGCCAATCCAGATGTGTCGCCGAAACAAGTCAGGTCTGGCGATCGCGGCAATTGCGCCAATCATGCAACTGACGGAATGACCAACATATATGCAGGATTGGACACCAAGGCTATCTAGTAATTCAATGAGATCGTCAGCATAACCATACAAATGACTGTGTCTTTGCAGGTCGTAGCGGCGCAACGTGTCTTCATCGGAGCCACAGCCTGCAAGATCATAGCGAATATAGGTGAAGTCCTCAGGCAAGAAAGGCATTAGGTAATCCCAAGCGCTTTTATCGGTACCAAAACCGTGTCCTAGAACAACAGGAACTGTCCCCCACTGGTCAATTTGGACGTATGGCTTGAGAGACTCGGAAACACAAGCAACTTGGTGTGTCATTGGTATAGAAGTTTCGCACTAATAAGCCAATTAGTTAAAATTTTTTAATTTTTAGGGGATGAATTCAGTTAGAAACCTTAAGGGCAATGCTACAAAAAGCATAGCATCTACGAGGAATCGTCCTAGGTGATCTAGCAACCCCCTTTTTCCTTGAGAAAGCAATCTTTAACAATTCCCTATTGACTAGAAAACTGTTGCCGCAGCCGTCGCAGCGCAGCCCCTGTGCCTTGGGTTGCCGTCTCTTCGAGGACAGCACTCATCAACGCTACTAAGTTAATGTCTGGAAAATAGCGGCTTTTGGATCGAGGGACATAGGTCTGGCCATCGAGAGCATAAATGCTCAAGCCCGTTGACGTAAAGAGCCACACTTCAGGAACGCGATAAAGAAGGTAGTCCTCAGCCACTGTATAGGTGGTGACATCAATCTCAATCACCAAATCGGGTGGCGGATCGGTTTGCCAATCAATACGGTCTTTGCCGACGGCTGCCGTCCAATTGTCAATATAGAAGCAATAGTCAGGCTCAATGCCACCCATCTCAGGAATCTCCATGGTGATCGGCGTAAAGGCTTCGTAATTGCGCTCCTCACTATCCAGCAAAATTTTGACAACATCGGCAACGATATTCGCTTCGCGGCCATGACGGGGTAAGGGACTCATGAGCAAAATTTCCCCCCGACGAAACTTGATGCGGGGAATCGAACCATCGCCACGGCTGTTGCGGAGGCAACAGTAATCTTGCCACGTACCCGGCATGCGTAGGACACTGCCGGGGGGAAGAATAATTTTGGCTGGAGAAACAACCGCATACATGGCAAGGTATATCCACAACAGGTCTAGTTCCACTGTGCCACAGCATCAAGGTTGACGCGCTTTGCGGTTGCGGATCGCGCAGACGGTGTTCCCCTTGCACTAGCCTAGAAAAGGCAGAGATTCAGAAGAGACAAAGATGCAAGACGGGCGTGTGATTGCCGATTCAATTTCGCCAGCAGGGGTGCGCTTGGTGACGCTGCAACTAACGTATCCGCGTTTTATCCATAGTGAACTTCTCACCCATCGCGTGTTTTCCCGTAATTCCGCCAGTTCGCGGGCAGTACCGGTCACAAAAATGATGGCGCAGGTGGAAGAGGATCCCGTGATTCCCTACCATTGGGGACAAAACCAGCGGGGCATGCAGGCGCGCCAAGAGAGTGAACACAAGGAGGCAGCAAAGGAAATTTGGTTGAAAACCCGCCTCGCGGTTCTTGAGGGGGCACGCCAACTCCATGAACTAGGCATTCACAAGCAGGTGGTGAACCGCATGCTGGAGCCGTGGATGTGGATGCAAACGGTGGTGAGTAGCACGGAGTGGGAAAACTTTTTGCGCCTGCGCAACCACCCCGATGCCCAGCCCGAAATGCAAGCCTTGGCTAAGCTGATTCAGCATTTACTGGAAACCCATGAACCGACACCCGTGGCGGTGGGGGATTGGCACCTTCCCTATATCGATCCCAGTGAGCGCGAGCAATATAGCCTTGAGGAGTGTAAGTATATGTCTGTGGCACGTTGTGCGCGGGTGTCCTACTATCTGCGGGATGGCCAACGCAGTGACCCCGCCTCTGATCTGGCGCTTTATCAACGCTTGGCGGGGGCAGAACCGAAGCACCTGTCTCCCCTAGAACACGTGGCAGAATGCATGGGCGATCGCCAGCCCTATGCCAATTTTGTGGGTTGGCGGCAGTTGCGTTACTTTGAGGAGAGAAAATCAGCACATGCCCCCCAATGATCCACGATACACTGAGTAGCAGAACACACCATCGTCTGAGTTGACAAGAGCGAGGAGCGCAGCCATGGACGTTGCTATTAACGTGAAACCCATTCTACTGGCCATTACGCCGGTGTTTATTGTGCTGTGTTTGGTCTTTGGCACCCGCAATGGCTTCTACGACACCGATAACTACCACGGCAACGGTTCTGCTCACTAAAGCTAACCAAGGAGGGTGACTGTTCGTCATTCATGATCGAGTGCCTCAACTATGGGGTGGGTCACGCAGATGAGGGGGTGTGCATTGGCTTAGGAATTGGCACCTATCGGATTTTGCTGGACTGTGGTGTGCCGTCCCTTGATGTTTTGCCCCTTGATGAAATTGAACAGCATCCCTTTGACTTGGTCCTCTGTAGCCATGCCCACGCGGATCATGCCCAGAGTCTGTTGGCACTCCATCGCCGTTTTCCCCATATTCCCATCTATGCCAGTGAGGTCACGACCCAGCTTTTGCCCCTCAATTGGCCGGATGAAACGGTTCCCCCTTTCTGTCGTGCTTTGCCTTGGCGATCGCCCGTTGAGTTTGGGGATGGCCTGACCGCCGAACTCTTTCCTGCAGGGCATTTACCGGGGGCTGCTGTTTTTGCCCTTACATACCAAGACCCAAACCCAGAGCAACCGCCCCTGAGCGTGGTCTATACTGGGGATTTTTTCCTCTCCCATACTCGCTTTACGGAAGGACTACCCCTTGCGGATCTGCGAGGATTGCAGCCGGATGTGCTGATCATTGAGGCCAGCTTGGGCACCGCGCGTCATCCCCACCGCCGTCAACAGGAAAACCAACTGGCAGAACGCATCCGCACGGCGGTTGATCAAGGCTACAATATTCTACTGCCGCTGCCGCCCCTCGGTACCGCTCAAGAAATTCTCATCCTACTGCGCAGTCATCATCTTTTTACGGGACAGCCGATTCAAATTTGGGTCACGCCAGCGATCGCGCGCGGCTGTGATGCCTACCTCACGGTGTTGCCCCATTTACCCACGGCCATTCAAAATTTTGCCCAACACCAGTCCCTCTTTTGGGATCAGCGGGTCAAACCCCAAGTGCAGCCCTTAAGCGATTTGGCGCAAATTCGAGGCGACGCCCCCACCATTGTCCTTGTGGAGGAGGATCAAGACCTGCGTCCCTACGTGGCTCAGGGGAAACGGCCTTGGCTCGTGCTCTACCCGCGTCTGCGCTATGGTCAGCCCTTTCGGGGCGGTGATCCTACCTTAGCCAGCTTGCCCAATGTGGAGGTGGATACGTTTTTACTTTCCCTCCATGCCGATGGCCCTGCAACGACGCAACTGATTCACAATATTCGCCCGCAGCATGTGGTGCTTATCCACGGCGACCCCAACTACCTTGCTGATTTAGCCAGCTTGAATGAATTGAGCAACCGCTACCATCTGCACACCCCCACCAGTGGTTCAACGATTCAATTTCCCATTGGTCAATTGACACTTTCGACGCCGAGTTCGTTGGTGCAACTGGCCTATGAGGGGGAGGTGAGTGAGTGGAACGATGAAGCGATGATTCGTTTACCCGCATCTATTACCACGGATCCGCGCTGGCGACGGTTGGCGGATACGGGCTTTGTCCTTGCCTCATGGCAGGGGGAGCAGTTGCTGATTCGCGGTATGACCCCCAAGGAAGTGCTGGGTGGGACATCGGCTTCGATCGCCCCCGATCAGGAGAGCTGTTTTAATTGCCAGTTTTATCGCGGTCAGCGCTGCTGGAACGAGGCTTCTGCGCTCTACAACTTCAAAGTGGCACCGGAGGGCTACTGTCCAGCCTTTGAGCGGGCAGAAACACAACCGGAACCCGAAAGCTAGGCCCCTTGGACCTGCCGTCGCAGGGTGACCGTCGGACTTTCGGCGCCTGTTTTGGGGTCAATAGCGATCGCCATCAGGGCAATGGAACGTACACTCGCGGGCACATCAATGTGAAGGACGGTTTGCCAGTAATCCCCATAGCGATAAAAATCAAACTCCACGAGCCAGCGGGGGCCAGCAATTAACTCTCCCGTTTCGCCATTGGTGATCCACACCTTGACAGAGCAGCCCCGTTGTGTTGCTGGCAAATTCACCTTGAGGTGCAGCGGCGATACCAGTGGCTCTGGTGACAGCAGGAGCTGGGGGGGGGTCAATAGATAGGCGCTCTTAGGATTCCTAGATGCTGGGGGAGTAGCTTCAACGGGAGGTGCCAACTCGGCTAACTGTTGCAATCGCAACCAAAATCGCTCTTGGCGATCAATGGGCAAATCCCGAGGCGGCGGTACGGTAACGGCAGATAGGGGCTGGCAAAAGCTAGGCAAATCCACGACAACAGGGGCTTTTACAGGCTTCAGTTGGGGCGGTAGGGAAAAGCCGCTCACTGGCACAGGTTCGAGAGTCCTATCCCCTAAGATGGGCAACTGCGGGCCAGCGGGTGTTTCGCTCTTAGGTGGGGCGGGTTGGGGGGGCGCAGAGACGGCAGGAATCTCCGGTGCCGGTAACACCGTGACCATAAAGGCTTGCACTTGGCGAAGATCGCTGTGCTCTAGGGGTTGGTTGGGCAGGAGGCGGGCTTCCCCCACCATGACTGGATAATCGGCCAAGGGGGTGAGTGTACAATGAAACCCCCATTTTCCCTCGCGGGCGATCGCGGGCACTGAGTGCTCCTGCACGACATCGCGAGTAACGGGATTGCGCAAACGAATCACCACTGTACCGGGAACGGCAACTGTGCCCTCTAAAACCAGCGTTTCATCAGCAAAGATCGTATAGGCACTTTGGGGCAGCTCAATGAGCGTCGTGGGCAGCTCAGCAGGGGAGGGTGCTTGCGGCTTAGGGGGGTCGGCAGCTTTCACTGGCTGCTCTGGAACCGCAGGCAAGGTTTCTGGTGCCGGCAAATCCCACTCTTCGCTTTGGGCAAGGACATCAAGGGCGATCGCAAACACCTCTGCATCCAGCACCCCCTCTTGGGCCACACGGCATTGAAATTCCCAACGCCCCGCCTGCAAATACGTAAAGGGCAGAATACCCATGAGTCCTGTGGAGCTGCTGCGGTGGGTGCGGCGTTGGTAGCGCTGCTTGGGCACCCCCTGATCATCGTAAAGATGGGTAATTTGCACTTCCACCGAGGTTTCGGCAACCGGACAGCGCGCCATCAAGCGGTAACTGCCCTCCAAAACTTCCGCCGAGGGTGGTTCTAGGGGCAACCAAGCGCGATCGCCCTCCTTTTGCAGTAAAAACTCCCATCCGCCCATAGCGCATTTTCACTCTCCCACTGCTTAGGATATTGCACAGAAAAGGCCACATTATGCAATCTCAGATGCAAAGTTAAGCCGATGGAAAGGCCACTTGCACCAATGAAACATCATCACTGCCAAAGGCATCGGGTGCTGCATGGCTCTGCCCTTGGGCAATCAACTGGGGCAGCGCCGGCACAGGGTCTTGGGTGTGGGCAACCATGAGCAACTTCCTAAAGGCTTCGAGACCCCAAACCCGATTGTCGGTTGTTTCAAACTCATAGATGCCATCACTAAAGAGGTAGAGAACTGCCGAAGGGGGGACTTCAATCGTGGCTTGACTAAAGGCGATGTCGGCAAACATGCCAATGGGAATGCCCGGTGTCTTGAGGAGAGTCGCTCGCCAGCCATCAGCCTCAGGGGTGAGGAGCAGTGCCGGCGGGTGTCCACCACTGGCATAGGTCAACTGCCGTGTTTGGCGATCGTACACGCCGTACCAAATCGTGAAATACTTCTCGTGCTGATCCGTCATTTGAAAGCCATTGTTGAGGGCTTCGAGGACTTGGGCAGGGTGCAGATAGTCAAATGTGCCGCTCGTTTGCTCTCGCGTGGTGCTGCGCAGGAGGTTCAAGACGGAGACAGATGGCAGAGCAGCCCCCAAACCATGGCCTGACACATCGAGAATGTAAAGCACTAAATAGCGATCGCCAATCCAGAAAAAGTCAAAGCAATCGCCGCCCAACTGACTTGACGGCAAGAAGTAGTAGTTGATTTTGCAGGGGGTTTCTTGGGGAGCTGGCAGGAGCGATCGCACATAATCCGCAGCCTCGTGCAGTTCCGCTTCAAGAAGTTGTTTCTGCTTGAGCAGATCTTGGTTAAGTTGATAAAGGCGCAGACCCGCCTGAATCCGTGCCCGCAGTTCATTGGGGTCAATGGGCTTGGATAAGAATTCATCCGCACCAGCATCCAAGCCCTGAATGCGATCCTCCAGTTCCCCCTTGGCGGTCAGCAGGACAAAAAAACTGCGGGAGAGTTCCTGATCCTGCTTGATTTGACGGCACACCTCTAGGCCATCCAGTTCGGGCATCATCCAGTCGCAGATGATCAAGGCGGGTTTCTCAGCGGTGGCGATCGCGATTCCCTCACGGCCATGGCTAGCAACCGAGACTTGGTAGCCCAGATCCTTTAGGGTTTTGCGCAGCAGCAGTCGGCTGGTAGGGTCATCATCAATGACGAGAATTCGATAGGGCTGGCGATCGCCGCTCATAGCTTCAGCCTGCAAAATCTCCCCCTAGTGTATCCCAAGGCTCCTAGCTATTTTTGGGTTTGCCTCGGATCAAGGGCATCCCGCAGGCCATCGCCGACAATGTTGAAACATAGCACAGTGATGACAATGAGGGTTGCTGGTGCCCAAACTAGCCACGGCTGCAAGACCAAGATTGAGGCATTCGTTGCCAGTGAGAGCATATTGCCCCAAGAGGGATCCGGCTGCTGAATCCCTAGACCAATGAGACTGAGCACCGATTCCGCGACGATGAAGCTGGGAATCGAGAGCGTTGCGGCAATCATCACGTAGGTTGCTGTCTGGGGAATAATATGCCGCACAATAATATAGAGCGATCGCCCCCCCATTACCTGCGCCGCTTGGACAAAGGCCATTTCTTTGATCCCCAGCACCTGACCGCGAATCACCCGTGCTAGCCCCGCCCAACTCACAAACGATGTGATCACGGTAATCAGCAGGAATCGCTCGCCACTACTGAGTCCCACGGGGAGTACCGCCGCTAAGGCCACCAGCAGATAGATGGTCGGCAGTGTCATCAGCACCTCAACACCCCGCATCAAAACGGCATCCAGCCAGCCGCCAAAGTAGCCAGAAATCGCCCCCACGAGAATACCAATCGGGAAGGCGATCGCCACCCCCACAAGGCCAATACTGAGGCTAATGCGGGCACCAAAGAGCAGCCGACTCAACTGATCGCGTCCTTGGTCATCCGTTCCCAACAGATTCAGATAGCCCTTACCCACCGTGCCAAAGAGATGGCGATCGCTGGGGAACCCAGCAAAGATCGTACGTGGTTCAATTTGTGGATTGGTGAGACTCCAGCGGGTCGGTAGGGGCAGGGTAATTTCCAAGAAGCGATAGGGGCTGCCCTTGACAAAAAGGCGAATGGGTGACGGTTCCTGCCAGTCCACGATCAGAGGTCGTTCCCCGGTTTCCAAGTTCACAGGCCCCAAGCGGGTGGGATAGACATGGGGGCCAAGCCACTGACCGTTGGGGGTGCGCCAGTAAATGCGGGTAGGGGGCAGCAGGGCACCCTCCACTTGAAAGGCATAGGGACTGTAGGGAGCAATAAAATCTGCGGCGATCGCCAGCAGGTACAACGTCAGCAACACCCCCAAACTGACCATCACTAAGGGGTTGCGCCGCAACGCTTGCCAAGGGGTCATTCGTCACTCATCTGCTAGGGTACAGCCACTATACAGCCTTTTTTCTATCCTAGGGCTGCTCTGACAGACTCAATGCCGACATGTCTTCCGTATTTTTAGAGAGGCATAATGCTATAGATAAATTTGACTCAAAAATCAATAAGTGATAAATAAAACTTAACAAACCAACATCAAATCCCTTTTCTTGTTAAATAGATTCGGTATCACTATATGATTATACTGATTGCTTCAAACTAACATATTGTTAAAAAGAATACTTTGTGTTTCAAATAAAGTGGTAACTTGATTAAATCTAATAATTTCTAGTCAGATCATTCTCGCAGACACGCTTTTTCTCTCTAGTGTGGGTACCTGTTGATTAAAGAACAATTTAGTTGCTTTATTCATTTGAATAGTGTTCTGATAGAGGAAATATAGAGCGAATGGAAAAACCAAAGCCCCTAACTGGTAAAGCACTCTTGCAGCGATTAAGTGAACTGGGTTCTGCATCCCGTAAAGAAGCCGCAAAGCTCTGTGGCTACTATCGCGTCACAAAATCCGGTGAGGTGCGTGTCGACTTAGGGAAATTTTACGAAGCGGTACTCGCTGCCAGCGGACTAGAAGTAAAGTCATCGGAAAAAGAAGTCAATGGTCAATCAGGACGGGGGCGATCGCCCTCCTATCGGGTGAAAGTGCACCAAAATGGTCAGATTGTGATTGGTTCCGCCTATACAAAAGCGATGAACCTAAAGCCCGGGGATACCTTCAAAATTAAGCAGGGATACAAACATATTCATCTCTACCTCATAGATCCAGAAGAGGTGGATGGTGTCCCCACAGAGTAATCAATGGTTCGCTCTCATGATTGGCAATAGTCGGCAGCACTGGGCACTCTTTAGCGGTGAACACCTCAGCCGCACTTGGCACCTCACCTCTGAGGAAGTTGCCTGCAATCCTGCCAAAGACTATCCCGGACTCCCTTGCTGGGGTGCGAGTGTTGGTTCTGTGCCCTTGCACCAAGTCTATCCGACAGCGATCGCCTTCACCCTCGAGGATATTCCTATTCCTCAGATGTACCCCACCCTAGGGATTGACCGTGCCCTTGCCCTCTGGGGAGCGCTTCAGGTTTATGGGGCACCAGTGTGTGTGGTGGATGCGGGAACTGCATTAACGCTGACCCTAGCCAACGATCGCGGTGAATTTGCGGGCGGTGTGATTCTCCCGGGTGTTGGGTTAATGGCGCGAGCACTGGCGGACTATACGGCAGCGTTACCCTATGTGACGCTTCCCCCAGAGCCACCCCCCCGTTGGGGCGCCACCACTACCACAGCGATTGAAAGCGGTCTTTACTACGGTACTGCCGCCATGTTACACGCCTATCTGGGCGCCTTTTTTCAGGCGTTTCCCCAAGGTACGGTGATTGTGACCGGGGGCGATCGCCCCTTTCTCAGTGAACTGTTAAAAACATTTTTAGACCCCGATCGCTGGCGTGAAGACGATCATTTGGTTTTTTGGGGGATCCGCGCCCTCCGCAACCCAACCGTTAAGATAGAAATGCACCCAATGGAAAGGATTGACGAATTCCGCTAATGGAGCGACGGGATGACTTTACGGATTTAGCCTTGGGACTGGTTTCAGCCCAGAGCTTTCCGGCAATCGTGGGCATTGCCGATCACATGCTCAAATCCGCCGATGTCCTCCTAGTGGGCTATGAGAAAATTGGCAGTGGCCACTGTAGCGCGATCGTGCGCGGGCGAATTGCCGATGTGCGCCTCGCCGTGGCAGAGGGCGCTGAACGGGCGCAGCAGTTTGGTCAAGAACTCAGTACGTTAGTCATTCCCCGGCCTGACCCCAACCTAGAGAAAATTCTGCCGATTGGCAGTCTCCTCGCCCAGATTGCCTCTAAAAGTCGCGGCCATCGCCTCAGTAGCCACGCGGTTGGCCTATTGGAAACGCGAGGATTTCCAGCCATGGTGGGGGCAGCGGATGCCATGCTCAAGGCGGCAGATGTGATCCTAACGGCCTACGAAACCATTGGCGCCGGTCTATGTACGGCCATTATTCGCGGCACGGCCTCCAATACCGCGATCGCCCTTGAGGCGGGGATGGCAGAAGCCGATCGCATTGGTGAACTCCATGCAGTGATGTTGGTACCCCGTCCCCTTGAGGATTTGGATCAATCGTTGCCCTTGGCACCCGCCCTACAACGGGAACTGCAACCCCTGCGCCTACCCCTCACCCTCAAGCAAAAAGAAACCGAACCCCTTGCCCTTCAAGGTGCGGCTCAAGAGAGTGTGGCCGTGGAAGCGCCTGCCGAAACGGTGCCCGTCGAACCCTCTGCCAATCCCTGACCGGCAATCCAGCCCGTTGTCCACGCACTTTGCAGGTTAAAGCCCCCCGTCACGCCATCAATATCGAGAACTTCGCCCGCAAAGAATAGCCCCTCACAGCAGCGGCTGGCCATGGTCTTAAAGTCCACTTCCTTGAGAGCCACCCCACCACAGGTGACAAACTCCTCTTTGAAGGCGCCCTTGCCAGCGATCGCGAAGGTACCTCGGTGCAAGGCCTCCGCCAGTGCCAGCAGTTGTTTTTTACTGAGGTGTGCCCAAGTTTGCTCAGCCGGAATCCCCACGCTGGTTGTCCAGTAACTCCAGAGGCGGCGCGGCAGCGGAAAGGGACAATGGTTAGCGATCGCTCGCTTCGGGGTATGGCTACGACAGGCTGCCAACTCCCCTTGAATCTGCGGCAGTGACAGATGGGGGAGCCAATTCACCACCAAGGTGCCGCGATAGTTCTGCACCGCCAAGGCACGTGCCCCCCATGCCGAGAGTTTCAAGACCACAGGGCCACTAAAGCCCCAATGGGTAACGAGAATAGCACCGGTTTGGGTTAAGGGCGGCTGCTGCGGCAGTTTGAGGGTTGCTTCCACGGGTTCGACACTGAGGCCTGAGCGCTCCTGCAAGAGCGGGTCATCAATGTGAAACGTAAACAGAGAAGGGACGGGGGGAATAATGGTGTGTCCCAATTGTGCTGCCAAGCGATAACCTTGGGAACTGCTGCCAGTGGCCAAAAGGACGCGATCGCCCACAAGGGGTTGAGGCTGCTGAGCAACCGTGACTTGAAACTCATTGCCGACTTTCACCATCTCCTTCACCGCTGCGCGGGTACAGATGCGAATGCCTAGAGCCGTTGCTTCCTGCACCAGACAGTCAATAATGGTTTCTGAATCATCACTGACGGGAAAGACTCGCCCATCGGCTTCGGTTTTCAACTTCACCCCCCGCGCCTCAAACCAAGCGATCGTGTCTTGGGGTTGGAAGCGACTAAAGGCACCCCGCAAGGCCTTGCCACCACGGGGATAGTGCTGCACCAATAGGGCTGGATCAAAACAGTGGTGGGTGACATTGCAGCGACCACCACCAGAGCTGCGGACTTTGCTCAGCACCGTTGCCCCAGCTTCTAAAATCGTGACGCGATCGCGGGGATTAGCCGTCGCACAGGCGATCGCTCCAAAAAATCCAGCGGCACCACCGCCGATGACCAAAATGCGCTGACCTGCCATCAAGATTCCAAGGGAAAAGGATGGGTATGTTCATCGTTGTCGTTTTTGCCGTTGCGATCGCGCGCCAAATGCAGCTGTTGATGCAGCCGACCCACGGCAATCCCCTCTGCGGCCATCAGGTTGAGCACCCGCCGCCGAAACTCCCGCCCCACGACCCATTGTTGTCCCGGTTGGGTTTTAATCCAAATGCGCACCAGTAAGCCACTGGCGGTAATCTGATCAATTCCTAGAACTTCTGGCCGCTCCAGCATCTTCAGTTGCCACTCCGGTTCTTCGTAAAAGTGGATACTCAAGTCATTCAGCAAGGACAACAGGCGATCGGGATTGGTTTCAATATCCACCCACAGTTCGAGATTAACCCGTGACCAAGTGCGGGTCAGGTTGGCTACCTTGGTAATCGTACTATTGGGAATTGTAATCAGCTGACCCTCGGCATTGCGCAACTGAGTAATGCGCAAATTGAGATTTTCCACTAAGCCGGAGTAGGGTTCAATTTCCACCACATCGCCAATGCCGTACTGATCCTCCCAGACAATGAGCAGACCATTGATAATGTCCTTCACCAAGTTCTGTGACCCTAGGGAAATGGCCAAGGCTAAAAAGCCCCCCACAGCGAGAATGGAGAAAACAGGTACCCCTAAGGAACCCAAGATAACCACTAGTCGAATCAAATAAATGACAACGGTCTTAAAGCCGCGCATCACTTCCACAGTGGTACTAATCCGCAGGGTTTTACGCTGGGTATCGGCAAACTTGAGCAGATTATTTTGCTCCCAGAAAACACGAATGCGATCAAAGGCCAAGTCAGCAAATTGATTCAGCAGCCCCGTGCCAAACCAGACCACCATCCACAGAATCGGCAAGCCATAGACTTGGGAACTCAGCCAGCGGGTCATGGGGAAAAGGCGCAGAATTGCCGCTAGGCCGAGTAGCCACAGAGCCACTTGCCCCCACAACAGTAGATACCGAACGAGACTAATGAGCTTGATGCGCTGCTTGAGAAAAAAGTGATGTCGCAGGTGGGGTAGCAGCGGCAAAACCCACTCCGGTTCTGTCGTTTGAGTGGTCACTGTGTCCAGTTGCCCTTGTAGATGCTTGCGTTGGCGGATCAAGAAGCGTTGCACAATTAAAATCACGAAACTACCTGCACCCACCTTGATAAAGATCAAGACCGCCCCCTGAATTTGCGACATCAGGGCTGTGTCGGTGCGTTCCTGAATCGCTCGGTTCATCTGCTGTTGCAAAATGTCTCGCCACTGCTGGGCAAGGGTTTCAGGGGGCAGTTGATGGTAGTCGCTGTCGGCCTCTGTCACCGTCAGGAGGCGAGTGGTGCGTTCCGCTTGGCCAATGCGGGCACTGATGACTAAAACATTATTGAGGCGAGCAACGCCAATATCTACCCTTGCGGGCGATCGCCGCCCATGCTCAAGGGCACTCTGGAGTACCCGCCGTAGGTTCGATTGAATTAAATCCGCTCGGACTTCAACGGGAATTGCGTTACCGGGGTTATCGCGATCGCGAACTGTTGGCGCAGCAATTGTAAAGAGTGTATTGCCATCAAAGCGGACATCGGCAATTTCCAGTTCGCCAATGCGGGTGACGCCGGGGGGGGTGGGAGCAACGGTGGCTTGACTAATCCCCGGCAGAGGAACCTGAGCTACAGTTGACCAAGGAGAGAGAAGGACTAAAAAGAAAGTGATAAGGGCGATCGCTCCCCACCGCCATAATCGCTGATACCCATTGATCATTCGCACATACTGATATTCTGCACGGCAACACGAACTAGGACTATCCTCTCACCTTTTGAAGGCTGAACTCAGTTCACGGTTCCCTAGGGGCAGTCGACCCTAGCTTGCAGCACCTGCTCCCTTGCCACATCGCGGATTAACGAGAGACGCGAGGAAATGTAGCGTTCCAGATGATAGCGCTGGTTATGCTCTAAAGGATAAACATCACTAAACTGCGTCACCAGCCACCCCTGTAGGGCGTGATCATCCATACTCAACAATCGTCCCACCTGTGCTTGCTCAACAAAGTGCCAGAACTGCCGGAGGAGAGAGGGGGTCATACTTGCCCTCCTTTTAAGGTTTTCTTTAGATTTTACCTATCTACTACCATACGTTGCCCCTCGGAAAATTGGGGCGCAATCTGCTGAAGCTGCAACTAAAGTTAGGGAATCCACATGAAGTCCTGCAAACTTCTGTTGCGATTTCTAAAGTGCAGCCCTCCTGCAAACCTGTGCTTCCTTGGGAATGCCCCGCTAACGGTAGGGCGGTGAACCGCTAAAATAGTAAGGCTTTACCAACATACTTACAAATCATTGGGGTCTATGCGCACACACTACTGTGGCGATGTTCGGCTAACGGATGTCGGAACAACGGTCACCCTCTACGGTTGGGTGGATCGGCGGCGAGATCATGGCGGCGTGATCTTTATTGATTTGCGCGATCGCTCCGGCATTGTCCAAATTGTCAGTGATCCCCAGCGCACTCCCGACTCCTATGCTCAAGCCGATCGCCTGCGCAGTGAGTATGTGGTGAAAATTGTTGGCCGTGTCAGCAAGCGCCCTGCCGATTCGGTGAACCCAAAATTGGCCACGGGCGATATCGAGATCTACGCCGATCACATTGATGTCCTCAATACGGTGCGCCAGCAACTGCCCTTTGCCATCTCCAGCACCGAGAACGAGCCAGTCCGCGAAGAAGTGCGGCTGCGCTACCGCTATCTTGATCTACGGCGGGAACGGATGGCACGGAATTTGCAGTTACGCCATCGCGTTGTCCAAGCCATGCGGCGCTTCCTCGAGGATGAGGCGGGCTTTATTGAGGTGGAAACCCCTATTCTCACCCGCTCGACCCCGGAGGGGGCTCGCGATTATTTAGTGCCCAGTCGCGTGAATCCGGGAGAATGGTTTGCCCTTCCCCAATCGCCCCAGTTGTTCAAGCAGTTGTTGATGGTGGCGGGGTGCGATCGCTATTACCAGATTGCTCGCTGCTTTCGCGATGAGGACTTAAGGGCCGATCGCCAGCCAGAATTTACGCAACTGGACATGGAAATGAGCTTCATGGATCAGGATGAAATTATTGATCTCAACGAAGCACTCATCTGCCACATTTTCAAAACCGTGAAGGGCATTGATCTGCCGCGCCCCTTTCCCCGCCTGAGTTACCAACAGGCCATGGATCGCTATGGCACCGATAAGCCCGATACCCGCTATGGCCTTGAACTGGTGGATGTCTCCGATATTCTCAAAGACTCTGGTTTCAAAGTTTTTAGTGGGGCGATCGCCCAAGGGGGCGTGGTGAAAATTTTGCCGATTCCCAATGGCAACCACCGCATCTCCAACGTGCGCATTAAACCCGGCGGCGATCTCTTCCAAGAGGCCACCACTGCCGGCGCCAAGGGGCTGGCTTATATCCGCGTTCGCGACAACGGCGAGATTGACACCATTGGTGCCATCAAGGATAACCTCTCCCCAGAGCAGAAAGCCACGCTCTTAGAGCGCACGGGTGCCGAGCCGGGGCACCTCCTCCTGTTTGGGGCAGGGGATACCGCGACTGTGAATAAAACCCTTGATCGCCTGCGCCAGACCATTGCCCGTGAATTTGATCTCATTGATCCGACGGCAACCCATCTCCTATGGGTGGTTGATTTCCCCATGTTTGAGTGGAATGCTGAGGAAAAACGCCTTGAGGCGCTGCACCATCCCTTTACGGCACCCCATCCCGCCGACCTTGAGGACCTCAAAACTGCCCGTGCCCAAGCCTACGATCTCATCTTTAATGGCTACGAAGTAGGCGGCGGCAGTCTGCGCATTTATCAACCGGAATTGCAGCGGCAAGTTTTTGAAACCATCGGCCTTGATGAGACGGCTGCCCAAGAAAAATTTGGCTTCCTTCTCGAGGCCTTTGAATTTGGTACCCCTCCCCACGGGGGTATTGCCTATGGCCTGGATCGCTTAGTCATGCTCCTTGCCGGCGAAGACTCCATTCGCGACACCATTGCTTTCCCGAAAACCCAACAGGCGCGTTGCCTTCTTACCGGTGCCCCCAGCAGTGTTGAGCCACAGCAACTCAAGGAACTCCATGTGGCTTCCGCCAAGCCCGCAACAACCACTGCTAAAACCAAAGTCTAGGCACGTAGGTCTGTTGGCCGATTCCACACCCCCTCTAGCAGCCATTCGCCGTTGACATCCCGCACCCGCTCAGTGCTCATCATGTAAGCCCATGCTGTGCCCAAAGGTTGATGATTCAAGTTATACACTGGCACCTCTTGGCGATGGTAGGCATTTACTTCGGGAGCCAAGTTGGGATTGTAGCCTTCAAAGGCATCCAGCTGCGCCAATACGCTGGGAGGTGGATCATGAAAGATCAGTAACTCCCCCTGCACCCAACCTTCCTCAGCCGTCAGACCGGGATACCCCATCGGTAGGTGATAAAGGCGACCTCTCACCAGCGCTGGTTGATGGGCACTCAGCCAAGGCCGACAGAGGATTTCATGGGGTTGATAGCCGGGTTTAAGGGTGCCATAAACAAAAAGGCGCAGGGTCGTCACTCGTCAATGAGGGTTGATTTTAGCCACAATACAATTTAAGCCTAGCCAATTTAGCAAGGGCAAGAGCAATGAAAATTCTCATTGTTGAAGATGACCCCCGCATTGCAGCACCTTTGGCGAAGGATTTACGACATCAACACCATACTGTTGATATTGCTGAGGATGGCCTGAGTGGCTGGGACTATGCCCAAGCAACTGCCTATGACCTCATTTTGCTGGACTTAATGCTACCACGCCTAGATGGCATCGCCCTTTGTCAACGGTTGCGGGCGGTAGGTTGTCAGGCACTGATTTTGATGTTGACGGCCAAGGATACGACCACTGATAAAGTCATTGGCCTAGATGCAGGTGCTGATGATTACCTTGTCAAACCCTTCAAGTTGGAAGAGCTGGCGGCACGGATTCGGGCACTGCAACGCCGCAGTCGTGAACTGAAACCCCCTGTGCTATGTTACGGGGCACTGCAACTGGATCCGGCGAGTCAGGTGGTGACGTACGATCAAACGGTGCTCTCTCTGACCCCCAAGGAATATCTACTCCTAGAGCATTTTCTGCGGTATCCGAAGCAGGTCTTTAGTCGCACAGCCCTCCTAGATAAACTCTGGACATTCGATCAAGAGGCTGGTGAAGGCACCGTCAAAACCCACATCACCAATCTGCGGCATAAGCTGAAGGCAGCAGGTTGCCCCCAAGAATTGATTGAAACAGTTTATGGCGTTGGCTATCGTTTTGTACCCCCCCACGTCTAGCCCAATGTTTACCCATATTCGCCGCCGCTTACTGTTCTTTAATCTCCTCGTGTTTGCAGTCGTCCTTGGCGGGTTTGCGATCGCTGTGCGCGTGGTCTTTGTTCACAATCTCAGGGAGCAACTCACCAATCGTCTCATTGCCATTGCCCAAGGTGCGGCTGCTAATGCTGATATTGAGAATGGTCAGCTCAAGATTGAGGAGCACGGTTTGCCCCATGAGCTAAAGAAGCAAGCAGCAACCTTAGAGTGGTTTGATGCCCACGGCCGACTTCTCAAGCAACAGGGCGAAGAACTTCCCTACATACCGCTCAATCCAAAGGTTTCAGTAGCTATTCACACCCATGATCCCCCTTTGCAGTTAGTCACACTGCCAATTTTGCACCAAGCAACCAACGAAATCATTGGCTACATCCGCATTAGTCAAGAATTGGATGAATTTAATGAGACCGTTTGGCAGTTGGATACTGGTCTCATGGCAGGGGTCATGATAGGACTCCTCCTCAGTGCTATGGGTAGTCTGTGGCTCAATCGCCAAGCCATGCAGCCTATTGAAGACAGTTTTGAGCGGTTGCGACAGTTTACGGCTGATGCTTCCCATGAACTCCGCAGTCCCCTGATGGCCATTTCCAGTAATGCTGAAGTTGCCCTTAAGTACGATGAAGGAATGCGACCAGAGGATCGGGAAGTCCTCGGGGCGATCGCCAGCGCTACGGATCAAATGACCCGCCTCATTGACGACTTATTGATTCTGGCAAGAACTGATTGTCAACAACCGATGGCCATGCGGACGATCAACCTCGCAGAGACCTTAGCGCAATTAATTCAACTGTATAAACTACAGGCACAGCAACAGCAAATTAGCTTAGAGTTTAGTACCGATCCTCAACTGCTGCTGCGGGGGGATGAGGCGGCTCTCATACGGGCTTTCACCAATCTTTTACAAAATGCGCTGCGCTACACTCCTGAAGGGGGCAAAGTCAGTGTGACTGCCAAGCGTCTCATGCACCATATTCACGTGACTATCGCTGATACGGGCATTGGTATAGCGTCTGAGCACCTTAGTAAAATTTTTGAGCGCTTTTGGCGAGCAGATCCCTCCCGTCACTATGTGGATGGAGGAGCAGGGTTAGGCCTATCCATTGTCCAAGCAGTTGTCCAGAGCCACGGTGGCAGCATTGATGTCAAGAGTCAAGTGGGTCAGGGCACCTCATTTACTGTCAGGCTCCCCCTCAGTCATTAACTTATTTGATAAAGGTGATCACGCCATCTGCAATGAGCTGCACCGCGATCGCTAAAATCAAAAAGCCCAAAATCCGATTGAGTGCCCCTATGCCTGTTGTGCCCAAGCCCTTAATCAAAGGCTCCCCTAGAATTAAGCAAAAGTAGGTGATAAAGCTAAACAGAGTAATTCCCAGAACACAACCAAGATACTCTGGCCATTGATGGCAGCGGGTTGAAAAACCAATCACAATACCAATCGCGCCCGGCCCACTAATGATGGGCATTGCCATAGGTGTAAAGGAAATATCTTCTTTGTCCACTGCCTCCAGTTGCTCTTGATTGGTCAGACGCGGTTGAGGAGCAACCATCTGCCAAGCCGTATGTGCCACAATCAACCCACCAGCAATTCGCACTACTGCTAGGGAAATTCCAAAAAAGCTGAGAATAAACTTGCCCACCAAGAAAAAAATTGCTAAGACAGCAAAAACATTAAAGGTGATTTTTCGTGCTTGTCGCAGGCGATATTTCGTAGTGTTTTTAGCAGTCAAACTATAGAAAATAGGAATTGCCCCAATTGGATTCGCAATCGGAAAGAGGGCTGTCAATATGCCGAACATAAAAGAAAAGAGGGTGTTGACCATGATTGGTACTGCTCAATTAAAGCGAAATACAACCCTTTTCACATATAGAACAAGCTCAAAACTGCGAAAGCCCCTATGAGAGAGTATTACATCCCTTTTACGTATTCCATATTGCCAATATCAGGACTATAGTCAGTGGTACGAACAAAATTTAATGACAGACTCACCCGTGGAGCCAAAGAAGGGTTTCAATGCTTCGGAAGATGTAACTATCTTATGTTTGAGTCTAACAGGCTTGGTGTGACACATGATCAGCCGACGACACATTAAACTGGTCTCACTTTTGGGATTGGGCGTATATTGGGAGTATCCCTTGGGGGATAAAAAGATGGATCACGCCTATTTTTGTCCAGCATGTTTTGCGGAGATTGCCGCGGACGACTCAATCTGTCCTGTATGCGGTGTCAACATTCACCAGTGGGAACAGGAGCATCCCTCCTACGAAGATCGACTGATCAATGCCCTAAAGCATCCCAACTCCGAAGCCCGCATGGGTTCAATTATTACCCTTGGCAATCGCGGTAATCCCAAAACGGCCACTCCCCTTACCGAAGGTGCTTTAACCTACTCCATTGACGTTTGGCAAGCTATGGAAATCGTCCGATCCTTAAGAAAGCTACCTGACTCTCCGGAGAAAACCACAGCCTTGCAAATGTTATTGGATCATCCTGCGCGAGTCATTCGTGAAGAAGCGGCGGCTACTCTAACTCAAGTTACCCGTGAAACATGTTCCTAATGGATTGGCGTTCCCCTTGAAGTTGCTATACTCTTTTCACCACAAACCCATCCTTAGGCAAAAAATTAGGGTAGATATTTATGCCTGTTAATCTACCCTAGACAGCTTGGCAATTTGAGTAAAATTCAGAGAACCTTAAGGATGGTTGCCATTATTGCTATGGACGATCAGAATTGGGGACTTGGATACTGCCATCCAAGGGAGCTTCATGAAGGTCATTTTCCTCTTGACCCGCTAGTTCCGTTCTGAGGATACGCCCATTACCGGCATCCACTTTGACCTCAGCATTGGGAAAGCGCACTTCATAAACCAAGCTACCGTTTTCTGCCCCTAGGGCAACCCGTATTGCCTTTTGGCCTTGAGCCGCTTCTGCAATTTGTTGAGCTTGTTGGGGGCTAATTTTAGCAAGGCTACGGTATTGGGCCTCCTCTTGCATTTCTTCAGCCGTATTTTTCGCTTCATAGCGATCGCTCTCGTCATACCCACCCTTTTGATCTGTTTGTGCCACCAGAGCATAGCTAATGTGACGCTGCGTTTTCAGTGCCATTGCACTGCCACCAATGGCGATCGCTGAGAGCACTCCTAGTGTCATTAAAACTTTTATTGAGTCTTTCATCGTAGAGTCTCCAAGTTCAGTTCACTGTTCCTGAGGCGGAACAATTCCCACAGTAGGGAGGAATTGTCAAGAAGTCGTCAAGATCAAAAGGCAATTTTGAACCTACCTAATGCCTAATAGAGTCTTGTTGGCAACAATGACACGTGCTCAACACTGGGGAAACTAGTCTAGGGTAACCGCTGACCACATATTTCAGAAAAGGGCTGTAGTCTGCATTTCTTATCAAGTTCTTGACAGTTCGTTCCTATAGTAAAGCTATCCCAAGGAAGAGGAATAGACCGATGACTTTAGAAGTTCTGCCTATTCCAGCACCAGCACAGTTTGAACGTGCTTTGGCGCTGCCTGCACAATCCCGTTGGCTGGGTCTGTATTGGGAGCCACAACTGGGGTATCCCTGCTACACCGATGGCCAGACAGTGGGCACAGTAAATCTGCAAGGATGGCAATTATTTTGCCAACATCCAGAGATACAACCCTGCCTGTTGTCCTATCAACTGACGGCAGGGGAACGGGCGCCCCGGCATGGATTGCTCTTCGATCGCCAACATCGCCGTCTATACGTTGGTGAGCTAGAACGCATCCAAGAGTATTTACAGCATCCAGTTGCCCTAGAAATTTTAGAGCCACTGACGCCAAGACATCGCTTTTCCCTAAAGGAGGGTTGGCAGTTCCTCAGGGAGAAGTGGTTGGTGGGGCTAGCTCTCGTGTTGTCGGCAATCGTGGGAGTGGGTGTTGTGCGTACGGCTGGAGAGTATGTTCACGAGGTGTTTGAGGAGGTCTTTGACGATTGATCCAATGGCCAAAATCAAGTGTTCAATAGGGCAATAATCTCATGGCTAATGGCGCGCAGTTGGTTTTGTAGATCTTCGCTAGGCAAATTGTTGCCACTAAAAACCCCCTGACCAATACTACTGAACCGCCACTGCTCACTCATATAGCTAAACCCCACGATGTCTAGACCAATGGCACGGCGCTGGGGAGAGTCTGGATCGCAATAGAGGCGGATTTGCAGGAGCAAACTGCGGGCTTGCCAGCGGCGACTCCAGCCCGGTAGGTGAAAACCAATGTCAATTGAATCGGGATCCACTAGGTTGCGGGTATGGGGGTCATCGGCCCAAGGGTGCAGGTCTGCCCGCAGATCCGCATTGCACTGCTTAAAGAGGTGGACGATCGCCCCCAATTTGCTGGCCATCTGCACGGTCACTGCCTGCTCTGCTGCATTCACCGTCATTCTCTCCGCAACACCTTTGTTCCCAAGGTTAGCGAGGGGAAACCGCTTGATCAACTCTGGCAGTGGGGAGGGAGGTTAAGGGTCGTTCCAAACGGGGTTGTCCCACAGAGTAACTCAGGGCATAGCTTTGCACCAAGAGCCAAAACCAAAGTTGCGGTGCCATGGGTTCTAGCCACGGTTGACAACGGCGCACCAAGGGGGGCAGCCAAAAGCCAAAGAGGGCATGGTACAGGGCATCCAAGCTAAAACTGAGGTAGCTTTGCAGCCAACGCAGCAGATCCCCAACCCCCACCATTTCGTAGATCCACCAAAGGAGGCCGGGGTTTTGCCAAGCAGCTCGCAGTGCCATACGGTTAAAGGGCAGCCAACCCGCACGGTCTTTGATAAAGCGATCGGCCAATTCGGGGGATTCTTGTCCGAGGATGCCAAAAAAGGTGTTCAACGTGGCATTGACGCGCTCTGGGGGCAGGGGGCGATCGCTGGGCACCATCATTCCCCGCGAAAAGAGCCATGTCACCGCTGTATTGCTCTGATAAGCGCGAATTTGGTTGAGAAATTGCTTTTGCACAAGGTCATGACGCAGGGCGGTGTCCAGTAGATCCGTCAAGCGGGGCAGGTTGCGCACCAGCGAGCCAAAGCCAGTAAATACTAAGGGGGATTGCAGTGAGGCGGCATCACCAATGGCCAAGACGCGATCAAAGGCCACGGCGCGATCGCCCCGGTGGTGGCTAAAGTAGCCGGGGATGTAACCAAACGTCGGCTTCACCCAAGTCAGTTGATCTAAATCGCAGCGGCGGTACTCCGGCAAGATCGTAAAGAAGTCTTCGTAGAGTTCCAGCAAAGAGCCGGGAAACTCTGGCTGAATGTGGTGATAGTGAAAAAGATAAATCGTGCGCTCTTCCCCTGCCCCCGGAAACAGTTCCCAAATGAGTTGCCGTCCCCGCGAAATATCACCGTGGCTAAAGAGCACATCGCCATAATCGCCATCCCAAACTTGCGGGGCAATGCCCTTGACGATCGCCCCCACCGTCGGACACACACTATCGTAGGCACGACCACCGTTCAGTTGACGAGCAATAGGGGAGGCAGTCCCCATCGCATCCACGAGGACACGGGCGATCGCCTGTCGCTGTTCTTGGGTCTGGCGGTGCTGGGTTTGCAGAACCACACCATTGGAATGAATCGTGGCCGTCTCAAATTCTGTCCAATCCCAAATCTCACCCCCCGCTTGGCGCAGTTTCTCACCACATAGATGCAGGAATTTGGCTGAGTCGAGGGCAATATTGAGAACCGTCGGGGTGTGCAGTACGGGTGCCCGACAATGGGGAGGACTAGTGGCATCAAAGAACTTGTTAAAGCCATCGCGGTACTCGCGGGCAATCAGGCTCTCAAACTCCGCAGTCGTAAACAAGCCCAGATCAATCAGACTCTGAAATTCCATGCGGGAGATATTCCACTCCCGATTCATGCGGCCAAAGGGCAACCGCTCGATCACCAGCACCCGATAGCCCAACCGCGCCATCACCGCTGCGTGGATCACCCCCAAGGCACCCCCCACATAAACTAGGTCATAGCGAGGGGGATCACAGGGTGTCGTTGCAGTGTGCAAAACTGGAAGCGGGGGCGTGGGCTGTTGTACCCCTTGGCGCCAGCGTTGCTCCCACCAATAAACCCGCTCTAAATCCGCCTCACCTTGGGGCATGCGTTGGAAGTATTTCACGGTCAGCGGATAGCGATCGACCAAGGCTTCAAAAATTGTCTTGCCAGCCGGCCAAGGGGGAAGCGCCTCAGGTTGCAGTGGAAAGGCCAAACGCAAATGCTGTTGAAGGTGTTGGAGACAGGCCCGCTCCTGGGGGAAAGGCCGCTCTCCCCAGCGCATCACCTTGAGGTATGTGGTTCGCTGCAAGCTCCACAGGAAAATAGCCAGTTCCGTGGGGGCCTCAGGAACCTGCCAGCAACCCCCGCTTGGTTTTGGCGCAATGGTGCCAATGTGCGGCTCAAAGGTGTGGTGCAGCCAGTGAATCACCGCTGCGGTATCGGGAGTGGGCACCTCAAGGTATAACAGTTCTTGCATTTTGTTTCAAAAGTCCGCTAAGGAGCTTGACAAGGGCGCAATTTGGCGTAAACTGCACTGTACTAAACAGTTTAAGAGAGTTTACGGTTTCTCAGAATTACCCTGTTGCCCTATGCATTATCCCATTCCAAGGAGTCTCGAAGAAATAGCAGCCCTCAGCCAGCAGCCTGTCAGTGAAGAGGTGGTGGCGGCAGCGATCGCCGGCGTGATTACGATTTGCCGTGCGGAAGGTCACAGTCTAGCGCAGGTTCAGGAATGGGTGCTTGCGGAGGACGATCTGCTAGATCGCAAAACCCGCCAATGGCTGAGTGAAGCGGTGGCAATGGCTTGGTCAAGCGTTGAAACCTTGGCAGTGACGACTGGCCGTGAGGGCGATCGCTAGGGCATCGGCAGCGTCATCGGGCTTGGGCAGCGTGCTGAGATTGAGTTCCCGTTGCACCGCCTGTTGAACGTCTATTTTCGCGGCATTGCCATAGCCGGTGAGGGCTTGCTTCACTTGGGGAGGGGTGAATTCCATGAGGGGACAGTGCAGTTGACTCAGGACTAAAAGAATCACGCCCCGCGCTTGAGCAACCACAATCGTATGGCTCATTTTGTAGAAAAAGAGGCGCTCCAAAGCCACTAAATCTGGTTGGAGGGCAAGAATTAACGTGTGCAGATCGCTGTAGAGACTCTGGAGGCGATCGCCCACGGGCATATCCGCAGGAGTGGTAATCACACCAAAATCGCACACTTGGCAGGTGTTGCGCTGCACCTCAATACAGCCATAGCCAAGGGTAGCAAGGCCGGGGTCTAGGCCAAGGATGCGCACACGTTCTAGTTCACGGTGCCGGTCAACAGATCCAAAATTGGTTTCGCCATCCAGTTCAACCCCACCTTCAGTTGATGTTCGAGGGTGGGCATGCGGTAGAGGTAGGCCAGTCGCCGTGCCAAGTAGGCCAGAGGGCCATCGAGGGTCAGTCCTAGCCCTGCCAAGGCGGCGCGATCAGTTCCGAGGGTGAGCATTTCACCGAGATGGGAATAACGACAGGGCAGTAGCGGGCGATCGCTCAGACTGGCCCAGAGATTCCAAGCCGCATAATCCGCCTGTTGAAAAGCTGCCTGTGCCGTATGGGGAATGGCTTGGCCTTGCTCATCCACGGCATCCGCAGCATCCCCAAGGGCAAAAATCTCTGGATGATCAACGACTTGCAATGTGGGCATCACCTGCAGGCGCCCCGTGGAGGTTTTGGGCAAATCAAGGGCAGCAATCACGGGTGAAACGGCTGTACCGACCGTCCATAGGACAATATCAACGGGCAGATCATCAACGCGGTCTTTGTATTGCAGGGAAATCTGATCCGCAGTGACAGCAACCGGGGTTGTTTCCAAATCAATCCAAACGCCCCGCTCTTCAAGGGCACGCAGAGCTGCCTTGCGATTAAATTCTGGAGAAGACTTGAGAATCTCGGTGTTGCGATCCACCAAACGAATGCGCCCGCGGCTACCTAAGCGCTCCGCTAGTTTACAGGCCAATTCCACGCCACTGGGACCGGCACCGACCACCACCACGCGGATGCGATCGCGATCAGAGCGCTCCCGCCGTTGCAACGCTTCTTCGAGACGGTAGGCATCACTGAGGGTTCGGAAGGTCAAGGCATACTCTGCAACACCGGGAATGCTGTTTTTAGGGGTTTCCCCCCCCAAGGCAAGGACAAGGTTGTCGTAGATGAGCGGGGTGCCCTCGGTCAAGTGTACCGTTTTTTCCTTGAGAGCCACAGCGCTCACGGTTCCCTGATGAAAGACGACCGGGGTCTCCTTGAGCAACTCAACAAAGGGCGGGGCAATTTCCCACGCCTGTAGCTCCCCTGTAATTAATTCGTAAAGGAGGGGAGTAAAGACAAAGCGATCGCTCTGATCAACAAGGGTAATCTCTGGAGGCGCAGACCAAGGAAATTGGCCAAGGCGGAGGGCGGTATAAAGCCCGCCAAACCCCCCACCTAGAATACAAATTTGGCTTTTCACCGCTGATTCCGTCATGATGCTATCCCCCTCAGTATAACTTGCGCCTTTGAGAGGTCAGCAATTTGGGGCACGGCTCGGGTCTCGTGGATAGCTGGTTCTGGCAGTAAGGGGCGATCGCGCCGCAGCCAAATCGCTTGCAGACCAGCACCTTGGGCACCGAGGACATCATCCTCCCAACTGTCACCAATGTGCCAAACCTGAGAGGTCGCATAGGGGGTCACCGCCCGCTCAAAGATCAGCCGATTCGGTTTCGCCGCCCCCACCTCACTGGAAATCCACACCTCCTTGAAAAACGGCGCTAACCCCAAGGCCTCTAGCACCCCATAGAGACGGCTATCAAAATTCGACACCACCATCAGAGGAATGCCCTGAGCTTGCCACTCCTTCAACGCAGGCAGGACATCGCTATAAAGCAACCAAGGCTCAGCCGTGGCATAGTAGGCAAAGACAGGGGCAAAAAAACGATCAAAATCCGCAAACTGATCCAAGACGCCCGCGCGGCGAAATGTCTCTGCCGCAACCCCTTGCCACCACCGCAATTCTGCCTCTGCCCGTTGTGCAGCCTCAAGATCAGGGAAAGCGCAGGGCGGGGCAGCCCTAAAGGCCTTAAAGAAGGCCACATCTAATGCGGCTGAATCAACCTGAACCCCGACTTCAGCAGCAAAGCGACCATAAACGGTACCCACGGATTCCCGTAGGCCAAAGAGGGTGCCGACCGCATCGAGGGTAATGAGTTGGGGCGGATCAAGCGGGGGCATCGGAACTGGCATCTACAGCGGGTGGGGGAGAGGCCTGCTGGGCACGGCGCTTGCGTTCTTGCTCCACCAGTTCTTTCATTAGACTACGAGCCTGATTGATTTTATCGAGGTTGCTGCGGTAGAGTTCGAGATCCCGCTTGACTTTCTCGATGGGCAGCTTAATGACGGGAGCCAGTTGATCCAGTGTCTCGTTGAGATTCGTTGTCAGATCCCCCGCCAGCTCCTCAAGGAAGGCATACAGTCCCACCGCATGGAGGCGGCTATATTTGCCCTCGTGGTTGAGGCTGCTGAGGGGGGCACTGGGTTGACCACTGTTGAGTTCATCGAGGATTTGACTCAAGGGGCGGCCTTGGTACTGTTGCCAACTGGCGGCATCCTCCTTAAGCTGTTGCGGGTTCATTTCCTCAGCCCCGCAGAGGGCATGGAAAATACTGGCGCGATCGCCCTCAGGCTGATACCCCTCCATAAACTGGTCAAAGGCGGTCACGACCCCAAGGGCAAATAGGGGAGAGTAGCGAAAATCTACATTGACGCGCAGCAGGTGGATTTCGACCAGCAGTTCTTCAATAAAGCGGCGGTAGATCGAGTGAATCGGTCGCCTGTGAGCCGCATAAAAAGCGCGTTTGGTATCAGAGACAGTTCGAGGATTTTGCACAAGCTCTGCCGATATTCGTTAAAAAATGTCATGATTCTTTACTATTATCCCCCATTGTGCTCCCCCAATCAAATATGCCGCCTGAGCTTGCCTTAGCCATTGGCCAATTCAACAGAGGTGAATTCTATGCCTGCCATGACACCCTCGAAGCCCTCTGGTTAGAGGCCAGTGAACCTGAGCGCACGTTTTACCAAGGTCTGCTACAAATTGCCGTGGCCTGCTATCACCTGAGTCGGGGCAACCAGCGGGGAGCGATTTTGCTGTTGGGGGAAGGGCGGCGTCGCCTTGAACAGTGTGATCCAGACTTTTGCGGCCTAGATTTGACAGCCTTTTTGACGGCAGTGGCGGCGTTACAGGCGCAGCTTCAGACCCCCCTTGACTCAGAGCCAAAAATTCAGTTGCATCTTGGCGTTGCTCAATCCCTCGATCAAGCCTAGACCCCGACAGCCCTTAAAACTCAAGCTCATCCTCTTCAGACGCTTCAGCAATTGGGGTGTCTGGACTTTCTCCCTCATCGGGTAAGCGAATAACCACCCCGTTAAAGAATCGTGCCAGTTTTTCGGCAGATTCACGCACAGGATCCGGGTCAGTGGTGAGAGGGGGCGGGGGTGGAGTAGGGGTTGGTTCTATGGGGGGTGGCGGTAGTTCTTCCCGTGGTTGAGAGGGAATGACGACAGCGGAGTGCGGCGGCTCCTTAGCTTTTGGCGCAGGCGTGGTTTTGTGGGGTAGGGGGGCAATCTCAAAGGCAACTTTGATGCGGCGGCCTAGAACTTGGGAAAAGGCGGCTTCAATTTTGGCTTGGTTATTCTTCGTCAGATTTAACAGTGTTTGATTAACAATGCCGATGTGCACCTCGCGATCGCTCATTTGTCGCAGGTGACCATGTTGCGAGAGCAGAGCATAGGTACTCATTTGCATCTGTTGTAAGAGCTGTAATGCTTGGTGCCACACCTCTTCAGGATTCTCGGCTGGTGCTTCAGTGGCTGGCTCTGGTGGAAGCGTTGGTGCAACAGGGTCTTTAATTTTTTGAACCGGTTTGGCCTGTGACTCAGATTCCTTGGGAGGCGGTTCTGGGGTCTTAGCAGGCGCAGCCAGGGCTTGGGGTTCGGCCTTAGGCGTTGGGACGCTCCTGAGTTTTGGATCAGCGGTAGGCGTTACTGGCGTTGCAGCAGGCGGTGGAACCGTCTCTGTGATCAGCCCCAGAATACTAATTTCCAGCCAGAGACGGGGTTGATTGCTCTGTTTGACTTGACTTTCACAGGTGCGCAGATGTTGTTGGGCGTGCAGAATTTCCTCAACTGACCAGGCCTCAGCAAGGGTAATCAGTGCTTGCCATGTTTCCGCTGTCAGGGCTACCAAGTCCTGCCGTTCAGGAGCCGTCTTGGCCAAGAGCAGATCGCGATAGAGGCTGGCCAGATTTTGCAAAATCGTCAGCGGATCGCGACCCCGTTCCAGTAATTGGCGGGTGTGCTCAAGAACCGCCACCGCATCCCGACGGGCGATCGCCCCCAGCAATTGCCGCAGATCCTGTTCTGGTACTGCCCCAGCCAGTTGCCATACATGTTCTACCGTGATCCGTTCAGGATATAAGCTCAACTGATCCAGCAAGCTTTCAGCATCCCGCAGTCCCCCTTGGGACAATTGTGCCACCAGGGTCAAGGCCTGCGGCTCAATGTCAATTTGCTCCTTATCGGCAATGTGCTGAAGGTGGGCAACCATCTCCCCTAGGGGAATCCGCCGAAAATCAAAGCGCTGACAGCGGGAAATAATTGTTGGCAAAACTCGCTGCGGATCTGTGGTGGCAAGGACAAAGACCACATGGGGCGGCGGCTCCTCTAGGGTTTTGAGGAGGGCATTGAAGGCCGACACACTGAGCATGTGGCATTCGTCAATCACATAAACTTTGTAGCGACACTGTACTGGGGCAAATTGTGCCTTCTCAATCAGTTCGCGAATGTTGTCCACCCCGGTGTGGCTGGCAGCATCAATTTCAATCACATCTAAGCTAGTGCCATTGGCCACCTGACGGCAGACCTCACACTGGCCACAGGGATCGGGGGTAGGCTTGGGAGTCCTCAGGCAGTTGAGGGACTTGGCTAAAATACGGGCACTAGAGGTTTTACCCGTGCCGCGAGGACCACAAAAAAGATAGGCAGGGGCAATGCGCTCCTTGAGTAGGGCTTGGGTAAGCGTGGTGGCGATCGCCCTTTGACCCACTAGATCTGCAAAGCGTTGGGGACGGTATTTGTGATGCAGGGGTTCGTAGGTCACTGCTGGGCTGCAATGGATATGCCAGAAGGCGCTGGTGAGCAAATGCTGCGCATGTTATTCTAACAGGCCAACGATGGCCATAGGCTCACCCCCTGATGCGCCTGCGATGGAACCAGCCCTAGGATCTAAAACCAGCCTTTTTTGCTAGCAATGTATGTTCTATGAAATTCTTCATCACTTTTGGTCAGGTAAATAATGCCCTCAATGATGCCAATAATACTCATGACAGGGGCAAGCAGGCCACAGGTTAAAAGACTCACCAGTAGCATGATCAAGCCCTCCGTGTTGTAGCCAAGCACAAACTTGTGAATGCCAAAGGCACCCAAGAGAATACCGCAAATGGCAGCTGCAATTTTTTTCCCTGAAATATCGGAGTTCGAGGTCATGGTTCCTTCCCCAATGGTTATTTTTGATACAGCGCGATCGCGCCCTCTTGGCCTACATCCTTCAGGGTTTCAGGGGGACTGTCAAGGGGCAAGTAGGCAGTTTGTTGATTGACGTCGAAGGTCAGGGTCAGGTTTTAAGCAGCAGCGACCCAATCAGCAAGGGGTTCCCAGCGCACAGTGCGATCGCCCCCCACTTCCACCACCACTTTGAACTTCGGTAGGGTTTGGGTTAACTGTGCCAAGTAGGCAAATTCCTGCCTTGAGAGGCGCTTGCCATCAATCAGCCAGAGCACCAGTCCCTTGGCATTGGGGGGCAGGTTTTCCAAGTGGTAGGTCACTAGGGGGGGCTGAAAATAAACGCGAATGTCTTCCTTGCCCGTGTGAGCCGGACGAATCCCGTGCGCTTGGGTCAGGTAGGCTGCTAAATCCCCCAAACCCGGTGCGCTCATGTGCAGGGTGGTATAGCCCTTGGAACGCAGTCGCCGTTGATAGCGACCCTCAAAGCCCCCCTCCGGCGGAACAAAGAGTGCCAGTGCCCCCGCCGATTCTAAATCTTTGACAAATTGATAGCCAGCCAGCAGACCCATAGATCTTTTCTCACAGGTTTTAGCATTCCATCCAGCACTTTATCATGGTCATTCCTACAGCGGGTATGCCTAAGTTAATAGCAGGGCAAATAGCCCACATAAGGCAATACCATCAAAGACACCCGCGCCACCAATACTCAGCACTCCCGCCGACATCCGCTCAATTTCCCGTAGGTGGAGTAAATCTGCACCAATCAGGGTTCCCAGCACACCGCCAGCAAAGGCAATGGGTGCGGCCGCTACGCCTCCAGAAATCAAAATGGCTGTCATTGCTGCTGTCAGGGGCGCGACCAAGGCATTCATTTGAATACCAATCCCCGGTACCACCTGAGCAGAGTAGTAACTGACAGCGGCCACAATTGCCGTCACCAAGAGAATCGCCAAGGGACTGACGCGGGTAAATTGATAGAGGGCTAGCACCGTCGGGATCAAGCCGCCCCCCACATTCAGTGCCACAATCGTCTTTTGCTCAATTTTGCGCAGGGGAATGCCCCAAAACCGACTTAACCAGAGTGCCTCAAAGTCGGGAACAATGGCCACCGTGGAGACCCGCTCATAGAGGGGGATATTAATCGTGCTGCCGAGAATCACAAGCAGCAGTAGCACTGAGGCAGCAGTGGGTGAAAAGCCCAACTTGGCAACGGCCACTTGTACAGCATCAAGAGCGATCGCTAGCCAAAGGAAAGGCAGCGACAGTAACAGTAGCACAAAAAGTAGAGCAGTAACAGGCAGATAAATCATAGGAATTGGCAATCACGTTAAACTTGCGAGGATTCTTGGGGCAGTGCCGCAAGGGCTTCCTTGAGGGCTTTAGCCAAGGCGATCGCGGAAGGATAGCGATCGGGCAACAGAGGAGCCGTAGCACGGTGCAACACCTGTTTCAAAGGGTAAGGAATCTCTGGGCGATCCGAAACATCAAGGCGATGAAAGCCATCACGGTGGTGATAGAAACGCATCGGACTATCCCCCAACAGCAGAAAGGCTAGGGTTGCGCCCACTGCAAACAGATCCGACTGAATGGTGGGTTTGCCCATCATCTGTTCCGGAGCACTGTAGCCCTCCACGGCAATGCGGGTGCCACCGGGGGAATGCCCCAGTTCTTTAACCGCCCCAAAGTCAATCAAAACAATTTGGTTATCCCGCGATCGCACCAGTAGGTTACTGGGTTTGAGATCCCGGTGAATCACGGGTGGATCCTGATTGTGCAGATAGTCCAAGACACCGCAGGTTTGAATCATCCACTGCACCGCCTGAGGAATTGGCACCGTGCCATTGCGCAGTACCCAGCGCTCTAGGTCAATGCCATGAATGAGTTCCATGACCAAATAGCTTTTGCCATCTTCCACGAAAAAGTCATAAAAGCGGGGAATCCCTGCATGGTCAAGGAGCTGTAAGATGCGAGCTTCCCGTTCAAAGAGTTCCTGTGCCTTTTCATTGTCCTCCATATCAGACCGCAGTTCTTTGAGAACCCGCACCTCTGGAACCTTGTCAGTCCATCCCCCGGGGGGTTGCGCTTCACAGGCCAAGTAGGTTGTGCCAATGCCACCATGCCCTAAAAGGCGCAGGATGTGATAGTTGCGTACGGTGCGCTGCACATTGAGGGGTTGACCACAGTGAATGCAAAACAGATTCCCTGGCATATTACCGGCATGGGTACACTCACTGAGGGTGGGCGCACTGCGGCGAAAGGTTTGCTCATGGAATTCAAGAATTGGGCCTGTGGGTCCTAGCTGAATGAGACTGCCACTGGCAAGTTTGCTCTCGTCAACAAGGCGACCATCAACAAACGTCCCGATCGCCCCCAAACTTTTGAGATACCAACGCCCGATATTTTCTGGATCCCGATAGCAAGACAGTTCAGCGTGATAGCGACTAATGAGAATATCATTGAGAATCACATCATTGTCTGCGGCACGACCAATACGAATAGTCGTTTTAATCGGAAAACGCCATGTTTTGACCGGAGTGCGTTTCCAAGGATCTAACAGGTGCAGAATAATCACGGGTGTGGAACTGCCACAGCAAACTCATCGAGATTTAGCCTATTTTCCTACACTTTGCCGATGTCTGCAGTGTTTTGCAATAAATCATAAACAGCTCAAGATGCCAAGGCTAACTGTTCTAACTGAGCATGCAGCCTTATTTTAGACTGTCTATCTGGCTTGGCAGTGCGCAATTGTTTATGAAAGAGACTATAGTCTTGGATTTCTCACTACTGCCAAAGCGTAGTACACTAGGGGTAGTGCTGGTGTAGCTCAGTTGGTAGAGCAACTGACTTGTAATCAGTAGGTCGTCGGTTCGAGTCCGACCATCAGCTTTGATCCACTTTCACTCATTTCAGCACAATAGGGCTTGTCCCTTAGGCCAAGCGTTGCTGCCGACAACAGGTCTATCATGATCAAGGAAACGATCGCGCCACCTCTGCCATGCTTGTCTATTGCACCCGTCCCTACTGTCGTTGTCCCCAAAACGATGTTCCAGACTTAGACAACCCCAACAAACGGTACAGTCGTGTGGCTGAACGCTTTTGTACGGCCTGTGGGATGCCCTTGATTCTACGGGGACGATACGTTGCAGAGCGGGTTCTGGGTCAGGGGGGGTTTGGGGCGGCCTATCTAGCGCGGGATTTGGATACCCCCGGTCGGCGCGAATGCGTGATCAAGCAATTTCGCCCCAACGTCTCCGATCCCCAGAGTCGGCAAAAAGCTCAGGAACTCTTTGAGCGGGAAGGGCAAGTCCTTGAGGAACTGGGACAGCATGCCCAAATTCCCGACTTGCTGGCATTTTTTGCTGAAGAGGTTCCCAGTGCCAATGGCCAAGGAACAGAACAGTATTTCTACTTGGTGCAGGAATATATTGACGGCGAAACCCTCGAAGATGAACTGGCTCAAAAGGGATGCTTTAGTGAGGAAGAGGTGCGGCAGGTGCTGCGGGAACTCCTACCCGTGTTGCAGTACGTCCATGACCACGGCTCGATCCACCGTGACATTAAGCTCTCAAATATTATGCGCCAGCACCCCAGCAAGACAAAGTTTCCCGGCCAAGGGCGGCTCTATCTGCTGGATTTTGGTGCGGTGAAGCAGATTTCCCAAGCGGGGGGACAGCAAGGACACTTTACGGGTATTTATACCCAGTACTATGCGCCACCGGAACAAGCACGGGGGGAACGGGTCTATCCCAGTTCAGATCTCTATGCCTTAGCAGTGACTTGTATCATATTGCTGACCGGCAAAGATCCCAGTGAGCTATTCGACGCCTATAACAACCGCTGGCATTGGCATTCCTATGCCCAAGTCAGTCCACAACTGCAAGCCATTCTAGATCGCATGCTACAACCTGCTCCTAGCGATCGCTACCAATCAGCGGCAGAGGTCTTAGCGGACTTAAATGCTTACTCTACCCCCGCCCCACCACCGCCCCCACCGCCACAACCAGTAACAGTAGCACCCCCTTCCCCGCCACCCGTAGTGTCACAACCGGCACCCCCTCCTTCACCTGGACCGGTGACGCCACCGACCAGCACACCACGTCCGAAAGCAAAACCGCCCCGCCAGCCTGCGCCTCCCTTACCGGCATTGAAAATTCTCATTGGTGCTGGCTTTACGGGCTTTGAAATGACGGCCTTGGGGTTGATGATTTTTAGTTTGATGACCGCTTGGCAGTTGCCTGTTGGTGTGAGTGCGGGGTTGATTGGTGCTCTATTTGCCTTTTTGGTGTTTTTGCAGTACAAACGCTGGATTGAACACTGGGAGCAGTTGATCATTGCGGTCATTTCAGGGGCAGTTCTTTTTTTTGTCCCCCTCTTGCAAGCAGGCCTAGGGGGTGTGACAGCGCTGCTCATTTGTGGTTTAGTGGGGTTGGGTTGCATGGTTATGGGCAACATTTTTTTGCTGATTTACAATATCTTGGCGCGGTTGCTGTAGGAGCGGGGCAATGCAGTTAACGTGGTTGGAGAGCAATACTTGGTTGTGGGAGTTAGGTTATACGCGGATTTTGGTTGATCCGTGGTTTGTCGGGGCACTGACTTTTGGCAACACGCCTTGGCTGTTTCAGGCGGAGCGATCGCGCCCCTGTGCCATGCCGACTGATGTGGATGTCATTTTGCTTTCCCAAGGGCTACCGGATCACTGCCATAAACCTACCCTCCGCACCTGCGATCGCGCCCTACCGGTCATTGCCTCCCCCAGTGCCGCCAAAGTTGCCCAAGGCCTTGGCTTTGAAACAGTGATTGCCCTTAGCCCCCACCAAACCTACACGTACCGCGATCTCACAATTCAAGCCACGAAGGGCGCTAGTATCGGCCCTCGTCAACAGGAAAATGGTTACGTTCTGCGCTGGGGCACTCAAAGTCTCTACTATGAACCCCACGGCTGTCATGATTCGTGGCTGCGCACCTACGGCAAGGTGGATGTGGTGATTACGCCGCTGTTGGATGTCTGTTTACCCGTGGTGGGGGCGATTCTCAAGGGGGGCAAAACGGCATTGGAATTGGGGCAATGGCTTCAGCCCAAGGTGATGATCACCACCGCTGGCAATGGTACCCTCCGTCTTCAGGGATGGCTACCGCGACTGCTCTCGGTCAAAGGCACCCTTGAGGAACTGCAAGTGTCGTTTCAGCGGCTAGGCCTCAACACTCGTTTGGTGGAACCAGTAGCCTACACTCCCCTTGTTCTTCTGGCTGAGCTCTAGGGATGCGACGCTGGCTACGGCCTTTGATTCTCTTTTGGCAAGAGGTAATTCTTCTACTTCAGGACAATCAGCGGTTTTTGCAGTTGCTCAGTCAGATTGAGGGGATCGCGACTCGGGTGCTGGCGATCGGGATGCTGCTGGTGGTCATCGTCGCCATTATTGATTTGGGGCGGATTCTGACCGTGGAGCTATTCTCACCCCCCTTGGGACAGTTTAGCCTTGAACTGGTGAAAATCTTTGGCCTCTTTCTCAATGTGCTTGTGGCTCTGGAGATTCTTGAAAATATCACCGCCTACCTGAAAACCCACGTCTCGTCGCAAATCGTTGAGCTAGTAATTGTCACGTCTCTAATTGCCATTGCCCGTAAAATTATCATTCTGGATATTGGCCAACCGGAAACGGTGGCAAAGCTCTTGGGGCTGGCGATCGCCATCTTGGCCTTGTCTGCCAGTTACTGGATTGTGCGTCGCCTAAACTACCGGCGGCGTCCCTGAGGGATAGACCTGCTCGCGGTAGGCTTGTGCCTGTTCTAGGGTTGTTTGCAGCCGCTCCCAGTCCTCCTGCTCCACTTGGCGAATCAGATCATCAAGGGTGGCACGGTAGTGAATCAGGCAGTGGCGCAACGCCGCGCGGTTATATTCCGCCATCATCCGTCCCAACTCTGGATTGCCGCCGCCAACACGACTGGTATCGCGAAAGCCGGAGCTGGCCAACTGCTGGGCAAGCTTCCGAATCGGCTCATTGGCTTCTTGGGCATTCGCAAGAATCAGTGCTGCACTCACGAGGACGGGAAGGTGGGAAATCCAAGCAACAGCGCGATCGTGATCCGAGGGGGTGGCATAGAGTAGCTTGGCACCGAGATCATTGACCACACCAGCCACACAGTCAATGGCCGCACTGTCAGTGTAGAGGGTTGGGGTGAGAACATAGGGGGCATTCTCAAAGAGATGGGCTTGCGCCGCTTCAATGCCGGATTCTGCGGTACCGGCCATCGGGTGCCCACCGACATAGCGAGGCCAGAGTTTTTCGAGGGCGGGGACAATTTCTCCTTTGACGGATCCCACGTCTGTCAGCACTGTTTCTGGACTGAGGTAGGGGGTAATGTCCAAGGCGACACTGAGAATGCTGCCAATGGGGGGACAGAGAAACACCAGATCAAGGGCACGCAAAATTTCTGGCTCCGTACTGCCCCAGTCAATGGCACCCTTGGCGATCGCCCGCTCACAGGTTTCCGGCCGCCGACTCAGCCCAACCACATAGTGCCCCTTTGCCCGCAGATCAATGCCCAGTGAACCACCAATGAGTCCCAGCCCGACGATGCCAATCCGCAGCATAGTGCCCCTAAACTTGAATACTTTTACGATTGTGACATTGATTCTTGTTCTGAGGGACATTCCCCTCCTATGCAGATTTGTGCTTTGGATTCACAGCCAGAGGGGGGGGCTTCGATACAATCAGAAATGAATCTGTTGCGCTTTAGGCCACCAATGATGAAACGCCTTGCCCATTTGCTTCAGCAGACCCTCAAATGCTGCCTTGGCCTTGCCCTTGTTTGGTGCCTCAGTAGCGGTACACCGGTGTGGGCAGCAGCAGCTCACCATAGTTTTGTGGCAGCCGCAGTGGAGCGGGTTGGCGATGCGGTTGTTCGCATTGATACCGAACGCACGATTGTGCGCCCAGCGGATCCCCTCTTGAGTGATCCCTTCTTTCGCCAATTTTTCCCCGGTTTAGCCTTGCCCCCTCAAGAGGATCGGCTGCGGGGTCAGGGGTCGGGGTTCATCATTGATCCCAGTGGCATTGTTATGACCAACGCCCATGTGGTGAGTCAAGCAGATACGGTAACAGTGCGCCTCAAGGATGGCCGCGTCTTTGAGGGCGAGGTGCGCGGCGTGGATGAGGTATCTGATCTAGCGATTGTCAAACTCAAAGGGGTCACCGAACCACTACCCACTGCGCCCCTTGGCGATTCCAGTGACGTGAAAGTGGGGGATTGGGCGATCGCCGTCGGGAATCCCCTTGGCCTTGATAACACCGTCACATTGGGCATTGTCAGTACACTCCACCGTTCCAGCGCCCAAGTGGGTATCCCCGATAAGCGCCTTGATTTTATTCAAACGGACGCGGCCATCAACCCCGGCAACTCTGGGGGGCCGTTGCTCAACGAAGAGGGAGAAGTGATTGGCATTAACACTGCCATTCGTGCCGATGCCATGGGGATTGGCTTTGCGATTCCAATTAATAAGGCCAAAGCGCTGCAAGAACGCCTGATTCGCGGTGAAAAAATTCAACACGCCTACATTGGCATTCAAATGACCACCTTCACGCCAGCAATGGCCAAGGAAAACAATGCTAACCCCAACTCACCAGTGATTCTGCCAGAGGTCAATGGCGTTCTTGTCCTGCAAGTGTTGCCCAATACACCGGCGGCAAAAGCCGGTCTGCGCTGGGGGGATGTGATTACAGCCGTGGATGGGGAACCGATTACCAGTGCCGATCAGTTGCAGGGGATTGTTGATAGTGCTGCTGTGGGGCAAGTTCTCAACCTGACCGTTCAACGGGGCGATCGCAGCCAACGGATTGCGGTGCGGACAGCGGAGTTGCAGGGAGCGGCTTAGGATGCCCTTGGGGCTACTGCTGCTGTGGCTCTTTGCCCTTGCCACCCGCTTTTGGGGGCTGACTCGCTTTCCCACACTGGTATTTGATGAGGTCTATTTTGCCCGCTTTGGCCGCAACTATCTTGCCGGTGTTCCTTTCTTTGATGCCCATCCGCCTTTGGGAAAATACCTGATTGCCCTGAGCATTTGGCTGGGGGGCGGCTTTCACCCTTGGGGCTATCGCTGGTTGAATGCCCTGATGGGATCACTGATTCCCGTAGCGGTGGCAGTGTTGGCCTATCTCCTGACGCGGCGATCGCGAGTGGCACTGTTATCGGGACTCTTTATTGCCCTCGATGGCCTCTTTTTGGTGGAGTCCCGCTATGCTCTCATCAATATCTCCCTTGTCCTTTTTGGGGTGGTGGCACAGATTCTCTGGTTGTGGGGGCTGCGCTACCGAGGAAGGGGGCGATCGCTCTGGCTGATGGCCGCAGGTGTTGCCTTTGGCGCCTGTGGGGCGGTGAAGTGGAGTGGCTTGGGATTCCTGTTGGGGGTAGGGCTTTTCTGGCTTCTCCAGCAGAGGTTACCGCTGCCTGCTGAATGGAAGACCACTTACCAGTGGTGGCAGATGTGCCTGCTACTCCCCGTTGTCGCCTTTGTGGTTTATACCCTGCTCTGGCTACCCCATCTCCAGTTTCATCCCCACCAGAGCCTACTTGACCTCCATCGCCAAATGTTTAACTTTCATCGCAGTGTTGCCAGTACTGCCCATCCCTACTGTTCACCGTGGTGGTCTTGGCCGCTTCTGCTACGCCCCATGAGCTACTTTTTTCAGCGGGTGCAAACCCTCAGTGAACCCGTGCCGGTCATTGGCCCGCCCCTACCACTGGCAGATACGCAATGGGTTTATGCCGTCTATGCCCTCTTTAATCCCCCCCTGCTGTGGCTGGGCACCTTGGCCACGGTGGCTCTTGTCCCCCTTAGCTTGACCACAACCGCAGGTCGTTTTGTGCTCTTAAACTATGCTGCCAATCTCTTGCCCTGGGCACTGGTGAGCCGCTGTGTTTTTATCTATCACTACCTCCCCGCTGCCCTCTATAGCTTTATGGCCTTGGCCTTGGTCTGGGAAGCCAGCCGCGATTGGGGAGTTTGGGCACGCTGGGCAGGCATTGCCGTCCTAGGGATCGTTGTTGGGGGCTTCCTCTACTGGCTGCCCCTTGACTTAGGACTACCCCTGACGCCCCAAGACTTTTTTAGGCGGATGTGGTTGCCGTCTTGGATTTAGGACTATCCTAGGAGTTGTTTAACAGTGGCAATGAGTTCTGCAGGATCAAAGGGTTTGGTGATGTAGGCATCCACCCCCTGCTTTTTACCCCAGTGAATATCAAACTCTTCGCTTTTGGTGGTGCACATGATCACGGGCACACTTTGGCAAGCCGCTTCACCCTTAATCCAGCGGCACAGTTCGTAACCATTCATGCGCGGCATCACCACATCCAGAATCACCAAATCAGGACATTGAGCCTTGATCTTTTCTTGGGCTTCGATACCATCCTCGGCCTCAACAACGTCATAGTTCTGCTCTTTCATCAGCTGAACAATCATTGCCCGCAGGGTGGGGCTGTCATCAACAATCATAATTGTAGCCATACAGTTTTATATGTGCCGCTGATCGGTAAAGGGTATCGCTCCTATTATGCCCATTGAACAGCACTTAGCGACAGAACCGAGAGGGGTTTAAGGGGGACCGTTTTGTAAAAGGCTCTGAAAAAGGGCTATCAATTCTTGGCTGCAGTCCGCCACCGTACGGGGAAAGGGGCGATGCTGTCGCCATGAGGCGGGGAATTGTTGCCACAGGGCAAGGAGGGTGGGTGTTCCAAGTTCAGCAGCAAGGGTCGGCCACTGCCCAAAGACATGGGAAGCACGATCGCTCACCACTACATGACCATTGGCCAAAATCATGATCCAGTCGGCCCAGCCATAGGCAAAATCAAGATCATGGGTGGCAATCACAATCGTGGTTCCCTGCTGGTGGATTTTCTCTAGGGCCTGCTCCAGTTGCTGCCGCTGCTGATAGTCGAGATAGGTGGTGGGTTCATCGAGCAGTAATAGCGTCGGTGCTAAGGCCATTACTCCAGCCAGTGCCACCCGCCGTTTTTGCCCCAAACTCAAATGATGCAGGGGGCGATCGGCAAGCTCCACTAAATCAAAGTCCTCTAGGGTTTGGTACAAACGCGCTTCGATTTCGGCGGTGGGTAGGTCTAAGTTGTACAGCCCATAGGAGATGTCCTCCGCCACGGTGGCTGCCACCAGTTGCTGTTCGGGGTCTTGAAAGGCCAAGCCAATGCGTTGACGCCACTGCCGCAGTCGCTCTGGTTGATGGACGAGCCGTTGCCCTTGCCAGTAAATTTCACCGCGATCGCGCCGATAGAGGGCCGCTGCCAGATAAAAGAGCGTTGATTTGCCTGAGCCATTCAGCCCCAAAAGGGCAACTTTCTGTCCCGCCTCTAGGGTAAAGGAGCAGTCTTGCAGCACGGGGGTAGTGGTATTGGGATAGCGAAAGCCAACCTGATGAAATTCCAGTAGCGGCACAGACATCTCAGGTGATTGCGTTCAGCAGAATGAGGGCACCGCCACCAATGACGATTTCAAGGCCATAGCGTTGCGAATAGGCATAGGACTGGGGGCGCAATACCCGAAACTGCCCCTGAAAGCCCCGACTGAGCAGGGCAAGGTTCACCTGTTCATAGCGGTACAGAGACTGCCGCAGGAGTTGAGCCGCCAACAGGCTGACACTAACGAGCCAGCGCGATCGCCGTTGATAGCCGCCCCGTGCCCGCTGCGCCAATTGCAGCGTGAAAGCGGTTTCTAAGAGGGTGAAGATATAGCGGTACATCAACATCAGAATATCAAGGATGAAATGGGGAACCCGCCAGCGTTCGGCCACACTCAACAGGGCTGGAAAGGGGGTCGTCAATAAAATCAATAGTAAACAGGTGCTGGCAACCATTGTCCGCAGTCCTAGGGTTAAGCCTTGGTGCAATTTCTCGGCACTGATAAAGAACGACCAGCCCATTAGGGAGATGTCACTGAGAACCACTTGCCCCGAAGCCCGTAAAGTCTCCGTCGGGATGGTTTGTACCACTAACCCCGGCAAACTCACCAGCCAAAACGCAGCAACTGTGGCTAAGAGGGTGAAATAAACCCGCCACGGAATGCGGGCATAGCCGAGAATCCAAAAGCTCAGCCACAGCCAAAGCAAACTCTGGACAAGGGGGCGAGCAAAAAACGTCAATAACAGGCTGGCGATCGCGAAAATCAGCTTTTGTTCAGGGTGCAGATGCCGCAGACCATTGGTATAGGCATAGGTATCGAGGTGATGGTGCATTGACTGCTCAGGACTGTTGCGATTTTGAGGCGGCAGCTGCCTTTTGGCGATGGCGTTCGCGGTACTGACCCAAGATAAACCCCATGACCCCTGCTCCTAGAGCTGCTTGCACAGCAAACAGCAGGGATTCAATCTCACCACTGGGCGGTTCAAAAAGGGGTTCTGCCCAAGGTTCAAAGTCTGGCGCCACCTCGCTAATTAACGCTTCGGCTTGGGCATCGGCACCTTCAAAGTCACCCTTAACCAGCAGGAGGGGAAGTGTACTTAAAAGAATTGCGCCGCCCAATAGGAACGCCACTGTTTTTTTATTCATTGGATTCCCCTCCAGGCAAGAGTTTTAAGGTTTGCAATTCTGCTGTGCAGTACGTGGTCAACCAGTTCCACACCAACACCGTGAGTAACCCTTCACTGATCGCCAGGGGAATCTGCGTCACAGCAAAGAGCGCCGCAAACTTGGCAAAAGCCGTCGCCACCCCACCCATACTATCGGGAAAGGCCAATGCCAATTGTAAAGAAGTCACCGAGTAGGTGGCCAAGTTACTGATCAGAGCAGCACTAAAAATCGCGATCGCTGGCTTAGCCGTGGCACGGGACATCCCCCAATAGGTCAACCCAGCCAACCAAGGTCCCACCACCGCCATCGAAAAGCCATTAGCGCCTAGGGTGGTCAGGCCGCCATGGGCAAGGAGCAGGGCTTGAAAGAGCAGCACCAATGTTCCCAAGACGGTCATCAGCGGTGGCCGAAAGAGAACTGCCCCCAAGGCAATCCCCATCGGATGGGAACAACTACCGGTGACCGAGGGAATTTTCAACGAGGAGAGCACAAAGGCATAGGCACCGGCTAAGGCAATCAGCAGGGTTGACTCTGGTTGCTGTTGAATCTGTTGTCGCAGTGCCCATAGTCCCCATGCCAAAAAGGGTAAAAAAACCAGCCACCAGCCCACTGCCCAGCCAAGGGGCAAAAACCCCTCGCTAATGTGCATCGCCAAGGCGGGGTGAGGACTCGCGACCACGAGATACGCGCTCAGAAGGGCGATCGCCCCAAAGGAGCCATATCGCTTCGCTTGGCTACGTTTGATCATTGAGACATTCCTAAACCTAAGTGCGCCTATTCTAGTGCGCAACCAGTAACTTGCCTATGCCCAGTGGGGGCTGCAACCGATATTAGAAAGAGCTATGCATGCTCAAAAATTCACGCAGTGCCAAGACTGTAAGGCTGGAATTTGCATAAATTTTGATGTAGTCGGTATAACAGGATGAAGTCTAATGTCATTATTGAATCGTAGGTACTGTTGCTATGTTCCCAGGGGGGAGTTGTCATGAGTGAACTGACTGCCTTTGGTCATTCCTTGAGTAGTGGCTATGAAGTAGTGGTGATCAAGCCGCAGTCCCTCAGTGATACGACCCTGATCGTTCAAGCGCTGCGGGCTGACAAGGCAGTGATTCTCAACCTAGAGCACCTCGATGTCACCGAGGCACAGCGCATTTCTGATTTTGCCGCTGGTAGTACCTATGCCATCAATGGCCATCAATCGCGCCTTGGGGATGGTGTCTTTCTCTTTACGCCCAACGTGATTAATATCCAAGAATCCACAGCAGCACCGACACCCGCTGGACTGGCCTAAGCCGTTCATGAATCCTGCAGATCTGCTCACCGTCAGTGAGTGTCAAGAGATTGATCAACTGCTCTTGCCAGCCGCAGATCGCTTTGCCATTCGAGTAGCGGTGTATGCCCAGCGCTATTTGCGAGCTAAGACTGAGGGAAACCCCCTCGAAGACCTGACGGAAGCCCAAGTCTATGAACTCGTTGCTGCCGATCCCCAGTTGCAAGTAGAGGAGCAGCGCCAAGGGGGGTTTATGACATGGTATGGCCAAATTTTAATCAGTGCCCTCAAGCAACTGGGGCAAATTGCTGAAAGTGAGGGGGTGCCCATTGCTGAGCTAACCGTTTCCCAGATTAGTCACTGGTTTCAGCAGCAGTGTCAGGCACGCTTGCGATCGTCCCCGCCGTCACCTTAAGAATTTGTGCTTGTTGCCGCCAAGGGGTGGCAAAGGGGGCAAGGTGGGTGGTGGTAATCAGTGTTTGGTAGCGATCGCCCATCACCTCTAATAAAATTCCCTGCCGCTGCAAATCCAATTCGGCGAGGACATCATCCAACAACAAAAGGGGAGTGTCGCCCACCACACTTTCCACAAGAGCCAGTTCCGCCAGTTTCAGCGCCAATACCAGCGTGCGCTGCTGCCCCTGGGAAGCAAATTGACGGGCACTTTGCTCATTGAGGCAAAAGCCCACATCATCACGGTGCGGTCCCACCAGACTGGTTTTTTGCAGCAGTTCAATGGCGCGGCGAGCGGCCAAGGCCTCATTAAAGGCAGCCACAATCACTTCAGAAGTGCCATCCCCAAGGGGCACATGGCTCTCATAAGTCAAGGTGAGTGTCTCGCGATCGCCACTCAACACGCGATGCCACTCCTGAGCCAAGGGCGCCAAGCGTTCAATGAGGCGCTGTCGGCGACGGATAATGCGGGTGCCATTGATCACCAATTGCTGATTCCATGCCTGCCAGAGGGCCTCATCCCATCCTTGGCTGCCGGCCTGCTTGAGGAGAGCATTCCGTTGGCGCAGGGCTTTTTGGTAGGTTTGCAGCAGTTGGCTATAGAGGGGTTCCAATTGCACCAAAATCCGATCCAACCAGTTGCGGCGAATGGCCGGTGTGCCCCGCACTAGTTCCAAATCCAAGCAGGAAAATTCCACTGCATTGAGTTGCCCCAGAAATTCCGCCGTGCGCTTAACAGTACAGCCATTCACCCGTAGGACACGGCCTGCGAGCGGTCGCAAACTCACCGCCAGATCAAGGGGGATGCCTTGGCGCTCTAGGGTGGCTTCAATTTGGGCACTCTCTTGTCCCTGCTGAATAAGGTCGCGATCGCGATGGGTGCGATGGGATTGCAGTGTGGCCAGCCACTCCACAGCCTCTAGCAAATTGGACTTGCCTTGGGCATTGTCCCCAACGACAATGGTTTTTGGCGCAGCAAACGTCACCGATTGCTCGCTGTAGTTGCGAAAGTGGCGCAGATGGAGTGATTTGAGAAACACTTAGCAGCCCTTACCAGCCCCAAGTCCCCGGTGTCCCCTTAAACGGGCCGACAATGTCCGGAGTAATCCAGCCGCCATAGAAGCCCCCCGGTTGCGGAATCACCACTACACCATCCACGGTGCATTCATCCATCAAAGCAGCATAGAAGGCAATGTAGTTGCAGATTGGCGCAAAAGCAGGGGTAGGTTTGGGATAGTACCAAGCTGCATTATCCGCTTGGCGATCGCCCACCTTGACGTGGTAGTAGGCGCCTTGTCCTTTCCACTCGCAAAAGGTTTGCCGTGCTGAGGGCACCAGATACTGCGCCTGTACATCCTCTGGCGGAAAGTAATACACTGGGGGATGACTGGTTTCTAATACCCGCTGTCCCCGCTGGGTGTCGGCAATCACCACACCATTAAAGACCACCCGCAGGTGTTTTGAGGTGGGTTCAACACGGGGCGGACGGGGATAGTCCCAAACCGATTCTTGGCCGGGGGCAGGGGGAATCCGTTGCATCGGGTTTCAGTTCCTCAACACTCTTCCTTGACGGTAACAGCTATGGCTCAAGCTTGGGAACTGGTTTGTCGCTCCACCAAGCCCTGTTCAATGGCCAGTCGCACCAGCTCAGCCCGATTGTGAACCGCTGTTTTTTGAAAGAGGCTACTGACGTGCTTTTCAATCGTTCGGGCGCTCAAGTGCAGGCGATCGCCAATCTGGGCATTGGAGAGTCCCGCCACGAGTAACCCTAGCACTTCCTTTTCCCGTTGGGTGAGATCAACGCTGAGGGTTCGTGTTTTCGGCGCTGCAAAGGGTTGCTGTCGTTGCTGCCATTCGATTTGTACCAGTTGCGCCCGATCCAACAGGTTACGCACCACCGCTGCCAACTCATTGAGGTCAAAGGGCTTGGAGAGATAGACATCGCCCCCGGTGCGATAGGCACGAATCCGCTCCTCCAGTTCTGTGCGTGCCGTTAGGTAAATCACTGGCAGTAAGCGTAACGAGGGATGCTGGCGCACCTGCCGCACCAACTCATAGCCATTCATATTCGGCATGGCAATATCCGTAATCAGCAGATGGGGCTGATAGCGGTGGATCATTTCGAGGGCTTGGGTACCATCTCCCGCCGTCAGACAACAGTACCCTTCGGATTCCAAAAAGCGACTCACCGACAGGCGGATGCCGGGATCATCATCGGCAATGAGTACCGTGAGGGACATGGGAAATTTAGGTCTCCACTAGACCACAGTATTTCTCCACACAGCGGACAAACAGCTCAACCCCAATACTTAAAACAGTTTCGTCAAAGTCAAAGCGGGGATGGTGGTGGGGGAAATCTAACCCCAGTGTGCCATTGGCCGACCCCAAAAAGAAGTAGCAGCCCGGAACCGCTTGCAGGAAAAACGACATATCCTCAGCCGCCATCGTTTGACAGTGGGACGTGACCCCAGCCGGCACCTCAACCACCGATTCAGCAACAGAGCGCACTAATTTCGCCATCTTGGCATCGTTGACGGTGGGGGGATACATCCGCTCATAGTGAAAGCGATAGGTGGCACCATGACTCTGACAGATACCCGCAATCACCTGTTCAATGCGCTGGGGTAGCCAGTCCCCCAACTCTGGCTTAAAGTATCGCACTGTTCCCCGAAAGGTCGCGGTATCGGCAATCACGTTCTTGGCGGTGCCCGCATGTACTGCCCCCACGGAGATCACTGCCGTCTCTAGGGGATCCACGTTGCGCGAGACGATAGTGTGCAAGGCCGTAATGATCTGGGCAACAACGAGAACCGTATCCACCGTAAATTGGGGTAAAGCGGCGTGTCCCCCCTTGCCGTGTACTTCACACTCAAAGAATTCCGCTGCCGCCATCAACGGCCCACTACGCACCCCCACCGTACCAACGGGCAGAAAATTCCAGAGGTGCAGGCCAATAATGCCATCCACTTTGGGGGCATCGAGAACTCCCGCTTCAATCATGGGTTTAGCCCCACCGGGACCTTCTTCCGCTGGTTGAAAGATGATTTTGACCGTACCAGCAAAATCGCGGTGCTCAGCAAGGTATTTCGCAGTCCCAAGGGCGATCGCTGTGTGACCATCGTGCCCGCAGGCGTGCATTTTCCCCTCATGGAGAGAGCGGTAGGGCTTATCGTTTTCCTCCTGCACTGGCAGCGCATCCATATCGGCGCGAATCGCCAGCACTGGCCCCGGTCGCGATCCCGGAATCACGGCCACAATTCCCGTTTCCGCAATACCCGTGCGATGCTGAATGCCCCATTGCCGCAGTTTCTCACTGACAAAGGCCGCCGTCAGGTGTTCTTGAAAGCCCAATTCTGGTCGCTGGTGCAAATAGCGTCGCCACTGCACAAGTTCGGGTTGGAGGGTGGCCACCTCTGGGCGCAGTTGGCAGCTCAATTGGGGAAGATGGAAAGCCATGGGGCAGTCTTTAGATTTTGTTTAGCATTGCCTTTCTCTAGGATAAACGATGCTCTGGGGCAGTGACAGTCAATGTAACTTCAAGAACAGGTGAGGCGCCACTCGCTTCCACCAGTGGTAGGATTTTTTGGTCAGAACCCCCTGACTTAGGAAACATTTGTTATTATGACAGGTAGCTCCCTAGGGCAAAAGTTAAAATAGTTCAGTATTGGATATTACACTTTGCCAATTCTGAATCCTAGGGTCTCTTCAGCCAAACGAGGATGTTATGGTTCAATCCCTTCAATACTCCATCGAACTCGTCAAAGATGAAGCACGACGACTGGTGGCCAAAGGTGTGGTGAGTCGGCAGCAGCCCATTTACACCCTCTGCCAGTTTGTGCCCGTTCGGGAGTGGCCCCTCATTGAGGCAGAGCTAGAGCGCTGTGATTTTATGCTGCGCGATCGCATTGGCGACCTCATTGGCCGTGAGTGCTGGGACAACGACTAAAGAGCAATCATTAAGGGCACCTACTTCCCGTAATGCGCAAATCCTAGGGCGTGGGTGCCTGAGAATCCTGCTGTAGGTCTTGGCGAATGGCGCGCAGCGTTTCAAGAAGCGTTTGAATATCTGCGGCTAAGTCAGCACTCTCGCGAGGAGCAGGCTCAGGGGTCGAAGAGGGTTGCTGCTGTTGGGCGATGAAGGTTTGAATCAGTTCCCGTGCTTGCGCTTCGGTGAGGCGGCCTTTCTCAGCACAGACGGTGGCCAATTGGCGGGCATCCACCCGCAGTTGCGTCAGGTATTCTTGGCGTTTGGCCTCATCCTGTAGGGATTCAATGGCAGCAGCAGCCGCTCCAATACCCGTGTAGTAGAGTTGTTGTACAAGATCGAGGGGATTGCGATCCATAGAAATGTGCTCGGCGTGAACTCTCCTCTGCTACTGTACGGGAAATCTCCCTTGCTCATCAAGGTTGAGGAAAGCGACTGCGGTAGAGATGGACAATTTTACTCACCACCTCATCGATCCCCAAGTTGTCCGTACAGACTTCTATGGCATCGGCAGCTTTGCGAAAGGGGGCGTAGGTGCGTTGCTGATCCGCTGTGTCGCGAGCGGTAATCTGAGCGAGCAATTCCTCATAGGAGAGGTCGCATTGTCCCTGCTGTTGTAATTCCTGCCAGCGGCGCTGGGCACGCTCTTCAGGCGAGGCCGTTAGGAAAATTTTCAAGCCCGCCTCGGGAAAGACGTGGGTACCAATGTCACGACCTTCAGCAGCAATGCCCCCATTGGCTCCGATCGCCCGCTGTTGTTGTACCATGAGTCGTCGCACACCCCGCAGGGCGGCAATTTGGGACACTCGCTGCGTCACCTCTAGGGAACGAATCGCTTGGCTGACCTCGCAATCGTTGATCCACACCCGTGTGGGTTGAGGGGGATCGCTGCTCTCAAGACGCAACTGACAATGGGCGATCGCCTCTACGACCGCTGGCTCATCCCTGAGATCAATGTTATTTGCCAAGCACCACCAAGTTACCGCTCGATACATGGCACCGGTGTCAAGGTACTGCAACCCTAGGGCTTGGGCTGCTAGTCGCGTCACGGTTGACTTCCCCGCGCCGGCAGGGCCATCCACGGCCAGAATCGGCAGGCGGCGATCCAATAGGCAATTGTCAATGAGGCGCGTTTGCCCCACCCAACCCGCGATCGCCAGCAGTCCCACGGTCTCAATGCGTTCCAAGGGCACAAGGGTCTGGGGATGCACCAATTCGGCATAGTCGAGGCGCAACTGGGGAAACTGGCGCAGATGGTGGTGCACCTGCTCTAATAGCTGCTTAGCTTCAAAGCAGCCCTGACGGAAGGCGGTGGTGGCTACCTCTAGGCTCTGACTTAGGGCTAAGGCGGTGGCGCGATCGCCCGCACTGAGGTATTGATTACGGGAACTGAGGGCAAGGCCATCGGCATCACGGACAATGGGGCAGCCAATGATCTCCACGTCCAGATTCAAATCCGCCACACAGCGGCGAATAATTGCTAACTGCTGGGCATCCTTTTGGCCAAAATAGGCGCGATCGGGCTGCACCAAATGCAAGAGCTTCAGCACAATTGTTGCTACCCCGCGAAAATGGCCGGGGCGCGATCGCCCACAGAGGCGTTCTGTTAATTCCCTTGGTGGCTCAACTACCGTCAGACTCTCCATCCCCGCTGGATACAGTTCAGCCACACTGGGCACAAAGAGCAGATCCACCCCTAACTGCTGACAAAGCGCCGTATCCGCCTCAAGGGCACGGGGATAGCGCTCCAAATCCTCTTGGGGACCAAACTGAAGCGGGTTGACAAAAATACTGACAACGACCACATCACACTCTTGCCGTGCCCGCTGGATCAAGGCGGCATGCCCCCCATGCAGTGCCCCCATTGTCGGTACAAAACCAAGGGTGGTTGCGGGAGATAATGTGCCAAGGGCAGCCTGTAAACCCGCCGTGGTGGTCAAACGGTAAAACTTACCCATAGAGTGCTTCGGGGGCGATCAGTGCAGTTTTGATACAATCTGTCATATTACAGCCCTTTTCACACCGAGAGAAGACACGCCAGCTTCTGAAAGCCACGATCACAGAGGCGGGTTTGGTGGATCCCAATGTTAGAAAAGGGCTGTCCAATGCCCGTGCCCGCTTTTTCTAACCAAAGTTTGTACATTTGTTGCAAGGGCTTTAATCTTGGGGGCAGGTTTTCTAAAATTCAGGTACCTTCGTTTCTCTGTACTTGCCAACCCTGTCACGCAACCTCCGTTTTACTCCCCCTGAGCCAAAAGCTTATTTTTTAACTGGAACTGTTCAGCATACGCCGCGAGGATAGCCCCTATGGCCAATGAACTACAAAACGGCTTACAAAAATACCGTTTCGTCTGCACCCTCACCTTCGGGGATATTTATGGCCAAGTCATTGTTTGGCTGATTGTGATCTTTATTGGTTTGGCCGCATCCCTTACCCTCTACAACAATCCCGTGCAGGCGTTTCTGGTCGGGGGGCTAATTTTGGTCTTAACCTTGCCCTTTTTGCTCTTTGCCTTTGTCACGACACTGCTCAACCATATTGAAATGCGACCTGTGACAGTCACAGAGAAGAAAAAGCGCAAAGATGCCGCCGTGGCCTCAACCACTGAAGTGGCTCCAGCGAATTAAAGAACCCTTAAAAATAGCGGGCGATCGCCCCCAAAATGCCACACTGAAATTAATGCTGAGGGGGCAGTTCTATGCTTTACTGGCTGACATTTTTGCAGGCATTACCGACACCAGAATTGCCAGCACCCCCCCGCACCCAAACCAAAGCCACGGTACTGGCCGAGTCTCCCCCCATTGTCATGGGTAATCTGGGTGGGCTGCTCTTTTTTCCCGGTGTGATTGCCGGCATTGTGATTTTGCTGCTCCTGAGCATTTGGGCTTACACGCGCGTCTATGTCATTACCCCCAACAACGAAGCCTTTGTGCGCACAGGGGGGATTTTTGTTAAGAAAAAAACAGTCATTCTCAATGGTGGCTGCATTGCCCTGCCGGGGTTCCATGAGTTGACACGGGTACCGCTGCGGGAAATCTCCATTGACGTAGAGCGAACGGGCAAATTGGCGGTGCGCACCCAAGATTATCTGCGGGCTGATATGCGGGTCACCTTTTATGTCTGCATCAATGCCACCGAAGAGGATGTCCTCACTGCCGCCGCTCGCCTTTCGCAAAATAACCGCATTACCCCCGAAGACATCAAGAATGCCCTTGAAAAACGGGCGGACGATGCCATTCGCGCAGCTGCAAAACACAAGTCCCTTGCTGAAATTGACTCCGACAAACTGGGGTTTGCCCAAGAGGTACTCAACCTGATGCAGCAGGATCTGCAAAAAGTTGGACTCACCCTCAACAACATTGCCATCTCAGAAGTCCAAGAGAGCGACACCTACGACGAAAACAACTTTTTTGATGCTCAGGGGGTGCGGCTGCGCACAGAAACGATTCAACGCTCGATTCAGCAAAAGCGGGAAGTCGAACTCTCAACCCGGGTAGCGATCGAACAAAAGGAACTGGATGCCCAAAAACGCTCCCTGCAAATTGAAGAGGAAAAAGAAGCGGCACTGTTGAGCCAACGCCTGAAGGTGGAAGCCCTAAAGGCGCAGCGGGAGCGGGAAATTGAGGAGGCCAAAGCAGCAGAGGCAGCCGCGATTCAGCGGGCAAAGTTGCTCCAAGCCCAAGCGGTTGAGGAAGAAGAAATCCGCAAAAGACTCGCCATCCAACAGAAGGAAATTGAGGCCAGCATTGAACTGGAGGAAAAAAATAAACTCCTCAAGGTAACGCAAGCCCAGCAACAGCAGGAGGCAGAAATCGCCGAGATCAGTCGCCAGCAGCAGGTGGAGGCCAACCGTTTGCAAGCGCAGGTGGCCATTGCGGAGTCCGAGCGTCAAGCGCGTCTTGCCCAAGAGGATGTGGCGATTGCCGTTGCCACCAAGAAAAAAGAAAGTCTGATTGCCGAAGCCGAGCGGGCACGGGCAGAATCTGCGGTCACCACCGCCATCGAAGTGGAAAAAGCCAATCGCCAGAAAAACCTAGCGATTATTGCCGCAGAGCGGGAAGCGGCTGAAAAACGGGTGCTAGAGCAAAACGTTGTGGAAATTGATGCCTTTCGGCGGCGGCGGCAAGCGGAAATTGCCCAACAGGCAGCGGAACTGGAGGCGGCAGCGATTCGCACCCTTGCGGCGGCCAACCGTGATAAAGCCCTTGCTGAAGCTGAAGGGATGGAGGCCATGCTCGCGGCCAAAAATGTGATTAGCAACGCTAACTTGACAGCTCAAGTGATTACAGCCCTCTGGCCAGAACTGGCACCGCAACTGCCACAAGTTCTCCAAGCCCTTGCCCCGCAACCGGGGGTGATTGGCGATGCCAAAATTTATACCTTTGCCACCGGGGGCACCCCTGCTGATCTCAATAAACTGCTCCTAGCCACTAGCGGGCTAGCCCTGATCAATGCCCTTTTTGAGGAGGGGAAACTGGGGCAGTTGTTAGCACAAATTAAATCCCTACTCCAGGAAAATACATCTCATTCCTAAGACGCGACTGCATACCCCTAGCCGCGAGAATGGATAACTCTTCAGTAGGGCTGAGGCGTGAACTAAAGATTTATTAACTCCGTCTGTATTTTCAAAATTCATAGAGACTTTTCAATGGGGCAAATATAAAAAAAAGATTAAGAACCGCCAAAGGTCGGTGTTAGTATTCCGATGAACAGATTTAGAAATGTTAAGATTCTTAATATATGTAACGTATCTCCGAAAACGCTGTTAAAGCACCGTTGGCTTGGCCGCGATCTTTAGCAGGGGCGATCGCCCATCCTATAGAGAAAACGATATTCCTAGGCCTTGGACGAATCACTGCTGTCAACCTTGAGAACGAGCGATAGGGACTATGGATACCTCAAAAGATTTAGTGCGCACTTACCTACGGGAGATTGGCCGTGTGCCATTGCTCACCCACGAACAGGAAGTGATCTACGGCAAACAGGTGCAGCAGCTTGCCGCTATGAACGAGATTCGCGAAAAGCTCGCAGCAGAACTCAACCGTGAACCCACCCGTGCTGAATGGGCCGCCGCCGCCAACATGAGTGAAGCAGAATTAGAGACAATTATCGAAAATGGTGAGCGCGCCAAACGGAAAATGGTGGAGGCCAACCTGCGGCTGGTGGTTTCGGTTGCCAAAAAGTACATCAAGCGCAATGTGGATTTGCTTGATCTAATCCAAGAGGGCACAATCGGGATGCAGCGGGGGGTAGAAAAATTTGACCCCACCAAGGGATATCGTTTCTCCACCTATGCCTACTGGTGGATCCGCCAAGCCATTACACGGGCGATCGCTGAAAAGGGGCGCACGATCCGTCTGCCCATCCACATTACCGAAAAGCTGAACAAAATCAAAAAAGCCCAGCGACAACTGTCCCAACGCCTTGGTCGCGCTGCCACGATTAATGAACTGGCGGCAGAACTGGAATTAACCCCTGCCCAAGTGCGGGAATATCTTGAACGGGCGCGACAGCCCCTCTCCCTTGATGTCCGTGTCGGCGATAATCAGGATACGGAGTTGGGGGAATTGCTCGAGGATCCTTCCATTTCACCGGAGGAGTTTGCCGCTCAATCCTCGTTGCGCAGTGACCTTGAACGGCTGATGGCAGATCTGACCCCGCAGCAACGCCATGTGCTCTCCCTACGCTTTGGCCTAGAGAATGGCCAGCCCCTCACCCTTGCCAAAGTGGGCGAACTGCTCAACATCAGTCGCGAGCGGGTACGGCAAATTGAGCGGGAAGCCCTCAGCAAACTCCGCAAACGCCGCGGCGATATTCACGAGTACCTTGCCAGCTAGCCCATGCTCACTGACGAACAGCACCGCCAAAAAATGCAGCAGCGCAAAGCCGTGCAGGCCCAACGCCTCGCGGAGCGCACCCGTGAAAAAGGTCTCATTATTGTCCATACGGGCAACGGCAAGGGCAAAACCACGGCGGCACTTGGCATGGTGCTGCGTTCCTTGGGGCATGGCTATCGAGTGGCAATTATTCAATTTATCAAGGGGGCGTGGGAGCCAGCGGAAAAAGCGGTTCTTAGCCATTGGTCAGACCAACTGGCCTTCCATGCGATGGGGGAGGGCTTTACATGGGAAACCCAAGACCGCCAGCGGGATATCGCCTGCGCCCAAGCCGCTTGGGAACTTGCCCTCAGCTACATCACCAACCCCGAGTACCGCTTGGTACTGCTCGATGAAATTAATGTCGCCCTCCAGCTGGACTACTTAAACGTGGCACAGGTGCTCGAGGGACTTGCCCGCAAGCCAGAAATGACCCATGTGATTCTCACCGGACGCGGTGCTCCCCCAGCCCTGATTGACGCCGCAGATCTGGTGACGGAAATGACCCTTGTCAAGCATCCCTTTCGCGAACAGGGCGTTAAAGCCCAGCCGGGGATTGAATTCTAAAGCAGGAGTTCCCCAGCGAAAATCGTAACCGCCTGACCCAATAGCCGCAGGCGATCGCCCCCTTGGGGTTGCATTTTAATCACGCCGCCCCGGACGGAGGCTTGATAGGCAATGAGTTCCTCTTGACCGAGCTGGGGTTGCCAGTAGGAATAGAGGCTACAGTGGGCAGAGCCAGTGACGGGATCCTCTGGGATGCCCAATTGGGGGGCAAAAAAGCGAGAGATGATGTTATATTTCTCGCCACGGGCGGTCACAATCAGTCCCCGGCAGGGTAGGCGGGCAATCTGGTCAAAATCAGGTTTCAACTGTGCTACCGCATCGGCATCGGCCAGTTCCACCAGCAGATCGCTCCCCGCTTGCCCCATAAACACCGGCGTTGTCCCGAGCGCTGCAATGATTGAGGCTTGCACCTGCTGATCCGCAAGGGGCATTACGGGCTGCCGCGGAAAATCAAGGGCGATCCAATCCCCAAGGCGCTGGGCACGCAGGAGACCGCTGCGGGTGTGAAATTCTAGATCCCCCACCACCCCCCGATGCTGCCAGAGGACATGGGCCGTTGCGAGGGTGGCATGACCACAGAGATCCACTTCTGCCACAGGGGTAAACCAGCGCAGGTGAAAGCCACTGGCCAGCGGTACGACAAAAGCCGTTTCCGAAAGATTCATTTCGCGGGCGATCGCCCCCAAGGTTGCATCCTCAAAAAACGTCCCTAGGACACATACGGCGGCCGGGTTACCCCGAAAGGGTTCTTGGGTAAAGGCATCAACTTGGTACAGTGGTAGCGGCATCCGACCCCCGAAAACCGTAAAATCAATCCTGTAGATCGAGCAGAGGACAGACTGCGTGGAACGGACATTTCTAGCCATTAAGCCCGATGGCGTGCAGCGTGGGCTAGTGGGGACGATTATCCAACGATTTGAACAAAAAGGCTACACACTGGTCGGCCTCAAACTGATGCGGGTCAGCCGCGAATTGGCAGAGCAGCACTACGGCGAACACAAAGATAAGCCCTTCTTTGCGGGGCTAGTGAATTTCATTACCTCTGGACCGGTGGTGGCCATGGTCTGGGAAGGCCGGGGGGTGATTGCCAATGCCCGCAAACTGATTGGTGCCACTAATCCCCTCAATGCTGAACCGGGAACGCTACGGGGCGATTTTGCTGTAGATGTGGGACGGAATGTAATTCACGGCTCCGACAGTCCCGAAAATGCCGAGCGGGAAATCAATCTCTGGTTCCAAACGCAGGAACTGGTGCCTTGGGAGCCGGCCTTCACCTCTTGGGTGTATGAGATGTAGGCTCATGGGTTGATTTGGGAAGGGTTGGGGGGGTGTCTGACTCCTCCACCTCCCGCTTGGAAAAGCCCCACGTAAAGCAAAGGGCAATCAGGCTAATCATTACCCAGTCCGAGGGTACCAGTTGGGGATTAATCACGCGAATGAGCAGCCGCAGACCCACCAGCGTCACTGTGAAATAGCCCGCATCCTCAAGCCGAGGAAATTCTTTCAGCCAGCGGATAAATAGCTCCGCCATAAAGCGCAGCATAATCACGCCAATCGTGCCGCCGAGTAATACCAGCCAACGCTCATCCGACAGGGCGATCGCCGTTGTCACGCTATCGAGGGAAAAGGCCAAATCCGCTAAGGCCAGTAGGGGGACTGCCTGCCAAAAAGAACGAATCACCCGCTCGTGTTCATGTTCTGGCTCGGTCGTAAAGAAAAAGTACTTTGCCGATAACCACAGCAGATAGAGTGCCCCCGCCAACTCAAACTGCCAGAACCGCAAGACCCAAGTCGCTGTGAAAATCAGGCCAATGCGAAAAACGTAAGAAATGGCCAGTCCTAGATTGAGTGCCCGCCGCTGCTCATCTAAGTCTTCGATGCCTCGTACCAAGGCCGCTAGGGCGATCGCATTGTCCGCTGAGAGAACCGCTTCCAGTGCCAACAACACCACAAGTAACAACAGGGTATCCAGTCCCCAGTTGGGCGAGAGTTCCAATAGTTCATCAATCATCGGGTGAGGGAAGTTCTCCATCTCCAGATTTTTGGCTGCTTATATTTATCGTCGCACAGGAGCGGTACAGCCCTTTTCCCAAAGATGGAACACCCTCAAACCCAGACGTAGGCGCAACCAAAAATGCTAGTGACCTGACCGTTGGGCTGACGGTAGGCCTTACCCACATCCAGTCAGCGGACAAGCGATTTCCCTTTGGTTCTGGCGTGCATAGTCCTGCATCCTGTCGCATTTTCACCGTTAACCTATCACGAGGACTAAAATCTTGGGGAGCCAAGGGGGTGAAAATTCTTGGATTGCTCGCCTTACCAAGGTGGCGATGATTGAGCAAAAGGCAGTCTTCGCTAGGGCACAATTCAGAATTGTCGTTGATGTCGTAGAAGTTTTACTTTGCTATGGGACTCGTTAACAATACGCTAAAAGCGGCAGGCAAGCTCGATCCAATTTCTTTAACGCTGTGCATCGTTGGCTCTCGCAAAATCTATCATGAGGATGATTATGCCCAATCTCCATGGCATATCTTTGCCCCCAATCTCAGAATTTATGGTTTTGATGCGGATGCCGACGCCTGTGATGAGGCCAATACCGCCTTAGCAGCCCAAGGAATCACTTGGTTTGAGCGTCACTATCCGCTGACGCTGGGCAAAGAGGTGGGAGAATCAACCCTTTACATTACCAACGCCATTCATTGCAGTTCTTTATATCCACCAAATTTGAGCTACACATCGCGATTTCAAGGATTTAATCCTAGCCTGAATGTGGCGGCAACTGTTCAGGTGGAAACAACTACCCTTGACGCATTTGCCCAAGCTGAAGGACTAGAGAGCATAGATGTCCTGCAAGTGGATGTCCAAGGGGCAGATCTGGATGTGTTGCAAGGCGGTGAGCAGCTTCTGGCAGCAAGTACTTTAGCAATCATGGTTGAAGTTGAGTTTTCGGAGGTTTACAGGGGGCAGCCCCTCTTTGGGGATATTGATGCATATTTGCGCGCTCAAGGTTTTGTGCTCTTTGACCTACTCACCAATGATGGTTGGTGCCGATTACCGCGCTACGTTTCCCCATTTTGCTCCCAACAGCGAGGGGGTCAACTGCTATGGGCCGATGCAATTTACCTGCGGGATTTGCTCAATGAGAATCAACAGCAGCAAAATCGGCACCTACAGAGCCCTAGCCACTTGCTAAGACTGGCGGCAATTGCTGATGCACTGGACTTTCCCGATTATGCGCTGGAAGTTTTAACGCAACTCACGCTTCGCTATGGCGAAATCCCTCAGTGGAACTGCCGCAAAGAAATTTTCGCTATTTTGGAACAGGTTCAGCCCCTGCTCAGCACAGATATTGCCAAGCTGCCAATAGTAAAGCTGCTGTCTGAGCCAACAACCTAGCCTTGGGGCAAAAGGCGGCGGCTAAACTGCTGAATTTCCTCGCGAATCCCTCGCGGCAATTGGCTTTGTTTGGCTAGGGCTTGCTGGAAATATTGCTGTGCCTGCGATCGGTTGCCACTGGCGGCCAAAATTTGTGCTTTCAGATAAAGGAGTTCTGGATTGTTGGGGGCAAGTGCCAAGGCTTGATCAACCGCGTTTAAGGCCTGCGGCCATTGCTTGCGATCGCGATAGGCCAAGGCCAAGCCTCGATAACTCAAGTAATTGGGAGCGGCGTAGGTTTGCAGGGTTTGAATGGCCCGATCCATGCTGACAAAGCCCACATTACTGGCAATGCCCCACTCCATAAAGCCACGAACAAGATTCAATTCCGGATCGCGAGGATTGACAGCTTCGGCTCGCCCCACATGATCGAGAACCCGCTGTACCCGCAACAGAGCGGCGGGGGCACCAGCCACAGGCCCCGATCCGGCATCGGAAATTTCATAGCCGGCCATCAGGAAATGCCCCACGGCTTGATAGAGATTTCCCCGCAGGGGATCGCGGCTCGTGAGGGCTTGGGCAGCGCGCAGGGTCTCCTCGGCATAGCGTTTGTACCCTGCCCAGTCTTCATTAAGATAGGCAATGGCAGCAGCCAACGTCAGCGTTAGGGGTTCTTGGCGATCGCGCTCCAAGGCCGCCGGCAGTAACTCTTTACCTTTGACATAGTTACCATCGCGAAAGAGGGCAACAAAGACGGCTTCCGTTTGATCGGAAATGGGTCGCGCCTGCGAGCCAGTACGGAAAGGATCGCCAGCAAGGGCAGCGGTACTCAGTACCCAAGGGGCGATCGCTCCACTAAGATAGAGAGCAAAGCGTTGCCACAGGCGCAGTTGACGTGTTTGCACGGTCGTTACCTCCGGAGTCTGCATCTTGTTTGCGGTTCACCATCTCAGCTACCACCCCGCCGCCACCCCTCAGCCCATTTTGCGGGACATTAATTTAGACTTGGGTATGGCTGAACTGGGATTAATTATCGGACCCAGTGGATCCGGCAAAACCACCCTACTAGAGATTTTAGCGGGCTTGGCCACCCCCAGTCGGGGAATCATTCGATGGCAGGATCAGGTTCTCACACCCGATCATTTACAACAGTTGGCCGGATTGGTCTTTCAGTTCCCAGATCGCTACTTCTGTGGCAGTACCATTCTCGAAGAGCTGCGCTTTGGCCACCCAGAAATTCCCTACGAAAACTTTTACCGTGCCCTTGCCGATGTGGGTCTCGATCACTTGCCTTTGCACACCCGCCCCGAATCCTTGAGTGGTGGTCAGCAGCGTCGCCTCGCGCTTGCTGTGCAACTGGTGCGCCAACCCTACCTGCTCTTGCTCGATGAACCCACAGCGGGTCTGGATTGGTCAATGCGCCGCCAATTGGTACAGGTGCTGCGCCGCCTCAAGGAACACTGGAGCTTGCTGGTGGTGACCCACGAAGCAACGGAACTACAGGAGATTAGCGATCGCACGTGGCGATTGGAAAACGGTTGTCTAGTGCCACTGACTTCCCATCAGTCAAGTCCTGTAATAAGTTTTAATACTTAGGTAGCAAAACTTTGCAATTTGTTACCACAGGGGCGCAAAGTCGCTCCACAGCTTGATTTTCTGCTACAACCACAAGAGGTACAGCCCTTCTTGCAAGGATGGAAGACCCACAGCACTGTAAAGCCAGTGCGGGATAGTACCTCCTCAATGTCCTCCATCGTTTTAGCAAAGGGGCGTATATCCCACTTGGGGTTTGGTCTCGATCGTTACAAGGAGTTTGAACGCATGTTCACCCACGTCAAGTCCACGATTCGGCATATCGCGCCAGCGGCGTTAAATGGGCGATCGCTGTTGCGAGTGGTGTATGTGGTACTTGAAGCCCAATACCAGAGCGCGCTGTCGGCAGCGGTTCGCAGCATTAACGATACCCATCCACAGGTGGCCATTGAAATCAGTGGCTATCTCCTTGAGGAACTGCGCAATCCCGAAAACTATGCCGCCTTCTGTGAGGACGTGGCGCGGGCGAATGTGTTTATCGCCTCCCTGATTTTCATTGAGGACTTAGCGGATAAGGTGGTCGAGGCGGTTCAGCCCTATCGCGATCGCCTCGATGTAGCGGTTGTCTTCCCCTCGCTGCCGCAGGTGATGCGCCTCAACAAAATGGGCAGCTTTTCCTTGGCTCAGATTGGCCAATCCAAGAGCGTCATTGCCAACTTCATGAAAAAGCGCAAGGAGAAGTCAGGTGCCGGCTTCCAAGACGCCATGCTCAAACTCCTGCGAACCCTGCCCCAAGTCCTGAAGTACCTCCCCATTGACAAAGCCCAGGATGCCCGCAACTTCATGCTCAGCTTCCAGTACTGGCTGGGGGGGTCACCCGAGAATTTGCAAAACTTCCTCCTCATGCTGGCTGATCGCTACGTCTTCAAAGGTCAGCCAAACAGCAACCTCAGCTACCAAGAACCGGTCACCTACCCCGACACCGGTATTTGGCACCCCCTTGCACCGCAAATGTTTGAGGATCTCAAGGAGTACCTCAACTGGTTCAACAGTCGCCGCGATATTGGCACTGATCTTAAGGATCCCCTTGTGCCCACCATTGGCCTGCTGTTGCAGCGTACCCACCTTGTCACAGGTGATGACGCCCACTATGTCGCCATTGTGCAAGAGTTTGAATCCCAAGGGGCGCGGGTGATTCCCGTCTTCTCTGGTGGGCTGGACTTTTCGACCCCGCTAGAAAAATTCTTCTACGATCCTGTCAACCCTGAAAAACCCATTGTTGATACCGTTGTCTCTCTCACGGGATTCGCCCTTGTGGGGGGGCCTGCCAAGCAGGATCATCCCAAAGCTGTGGCGGCACTGAAAAAACTCAACCGTCCCTACATGGTGGCACTGCCCTTGGTGTTTCAAACCACTGAGGAATGGGAAGACAGTGATCTGGGGCTGCACCCGATTCAAGTGGCGCTGCAAATTGCTCTACCGGAACTGGATGGTGCCATTGAGCCAATTATTCTTTCCGGTCGCGATGGCATGACCGGTAAGGCGATCGCCCTCCAAGACCGCGTGGAAATGATCGTGCAGCGGGCACTGAAGTGGGCCAATCTGCGCCGCAAACCCAAGGTGCAAAAGAAAGTCGCCATCACCATCTTTAGCTTCCCGCCCGACAAAGGCAATGTTGGCACCGCCGCCTACTTGGATGTCTTTGGCTCCATCTACAAAGTCATGGAAGCCCTGAAAAACAACGGCTATGACGTGCAGGACATGCCCGAGAGCGCCGAAGCCCTGATGCAGGAAATTCTCCACGATGCCCGTGCCCAAGTGGGTAGTCCCGAACTCAACATTGCCTACCGCATGAGCGTACCGGAATACGAGCGCCTCACCCCCTACGCCAAGCGCCTTGAAGAAAACTGGGGCAAACCGCCGGGGCACCTGAACAGTGACGGCCAAAACCTGCTCATCTACGGCAAAACCTACGGCAACGTCTTTATTGGCGTGCAGCCCACCTTTGGCTACGAAGGGGATCCAATGCGGCTGCTCTTTTCTCGCTCTGCCAGTCCTCACCACGGCTTTGCTGCCTATTACACCTTCCTCAACCACATTTGGCAAGCGGATGCGGTGCTCCATTTTGGCACCCACGGCTCCTTGGAGTTTATGCCGGGTAAACAGATGGGCATGTCTGGGGATTGCTACCCCGATAATCTCATTGGCTGTATTCCCAACCTCTACTACTACGCCGCCAATAACCCCTCCGAAGCCACCATTGCCAAGCGCCGCAGCTACGCCAACACCATTAGCTACCTCACCCCACCGGCGGAAAATGCCGGTCTCTACAAAGGGCTGCGGGAACTCAGCGATCTCATTGGTTCCTACCAAACCCTGAAAGATAGCGGTCGGGGGGTTCAGATTGTCAACACGATCATGGACAAGTGCCGCATGGTAAATCTCGATCAGGATGTGGCTCTCCCCGATAAGGACGCGGCAGAACTCAGTGCCGAAGAGCGCGATACCCTCGTGGGCAAGGTCTATATCAAACTAATGGAGATTGAAAGCCGCCTCCTGCCCTGTGGCCTGCACGTAATTGGCAAACCACCGACAACGGAAGAAGCAGTGGCTACCTTGGTCAATATTGCCAGCTTGGATCGCTCTGAGGACGGCATTAAGAGCTTGCCTAGGCTCATTGCCGAGAGTCTAGGGCGGGACATTGACGAAATTTATCAAAATAGCGATCGCGGGATACTTGCAGATGTTGAACTGCTGCGCCAGATTAACGAGGCGACCCGTGCTGCCGTCAGTGCCCTCGTCCAAGCCCAAGCCGATGCCGAGGGTCGTGTGTCGCGGGTCTCGAAGCTGAACTTCTTTAACATGGGGCGCAAAGAGCCGTGGATTGAATCCCTCCATGGTGCAGGCTATACCCAAGTGGATGCCGCTGCCCTCAAGCCCCTCATGGAATACCTCGAATTCTGTTTACAGCAGATTGTGGCCGACAATGAACTGGGGGCACTGCTGCAAGCCCTTGAAGGCGAGTACATTCTCCCCGGCCCCGGTGGCGATCCAATTCGCAATCCTGAGGTCTTGCCGACGGGCAAAAATATCCACGCCTTGGATCCCCAAGCCATTCCCACTGCCGCTGCTGTGCAGTCTGCCAAAGTTGTGGTCGATCGCCTTCTAGCGCGGCAAAAAGCGGAAAACAACAACCAATGGCCAGAAACCATCGCCATGGTGCTCTGGGGCACAGATAATATCAAAACCTATGGCGAGTCCCTTGCTCAAGTGCTCTGGCTAGTGGGGGCCCGTCCTTTACCCGATTCCTTGGGACGGGTCAACAAAGTGGAACTCATCCCCCTAGAAGAGCTGGGGCGGCCACGCATTGATGTTGTCGTCAACTGTTCTGGGGTCTTCCGCGATCTCTTTATCAACCAGATGGCGCTCATTGACCGTGCCATCAAGATGGCTGCCGAAGCCGATGAACCCCTTGAGCTAAACTTTATCCGCAAGCACGCACTGCAACAGGCTTCAGAATTGGGGATTGACCTGCGCCAAGCGGCCACACGGGTCTTCACCAATGCCTCCGGTTCCTACGCGGCGAATGTCAACCTAGCGGTGGAAAATAGCTCTTGGGAGCAGGAGTCAGAACTGCAGGATATGTATCTCTCCCGTAAGTCCTTTGCCTTTTCGGCGGATTCTCCGGGGACGATGCAGCAGGCGCGGGAACTCTTTGAAACCGCCCTCAAAACGGTGGATGTGACATTCCAAAACCTCGATTCCTCAGAAATTAGCCTCACCGATGTCAGCCACTACTTTGACTCAGATCCGACCAAGCTGGTGGGGGCACTGCGCGGCGATGGCAAACAACCCAAGGCCTATATTGCCGATACCACCACAGCCAATGCCCAAGTGCGGACGCTCTCGGAAACCGTTCGCCTCGACAGCCGAACCAAGCTCCTGAATCCCAAGTGGTATGAAGGGATGCTCTCCCACGGCTACGAAGGGGTGCGCGAGATCTCGAAGCGACTAGTCAACACAATGGGCTGGTCGGCCACCGCAGGAGCTGTGGATAACTGGGTTTATGAGGAGGCGAATGCCACGTTTATTCTCGATGAGCAGATGCGGCAGCGGCTTCTGAATACCAACCCCCACTCCTTCCGCAAAATGGTGAGCACCTTCCTCGAACTTCACGGACGCGGCTACTGGCAGACCAGTGAAGCCAATCTGGAACTGCTGCGGCAACTCTATCAAGAGGTCGAGGACAAGATTGAGGGCGTTGAGTAAACAACGTTAATCGCCTGGGGGGAAGCTCTTCCCCCTTTTTATTTGGACGCCGATGTGATCGGAACCCACCCTGCTCCTTAAGCGTCAGACCCCGCAGTACGTTTTTTCTGTGGAGGAGTTGACGATGTTGAAGACACTTCAAGTCGTTGGCCTATCGTCCTTGACTGGTTTGGCGGTTCTTTCCTTTGTGGATACCGCCGCGGCTCAACTGAATGTCAACGTGAATCTTGGTGGTTCCCGTCAGCCGGTGTATGTGGTGCCCAGTCCCTCTAGCCAACCCGTCTATGTGGTGCCTACCCCTCAAACACAACCCGTGTATGTGGTACAGCCAAGAGTGGTTAGTGTTCCGCCAGCCTCCCCGCGATCGCGCCATCACCGCAAAAAGCCCCATCGCAATCAACCGCAGTATGTGATTCCCGCGAATCCGAGTGGGGTGCTGATCACGTTTTAAGAACTCCAGTCAGAATCGCCGCCCCTTCTGCTAAGATGGATTACACATCAGTATTCCGACCGATTTATCGTAGATTGATGGCAGAATGGTCAATTGGCGGCGTTTTAGGGTTTGGTTGAGCTTGTTCTTACTAGCGGTAGGTCTCAATAGTCTCACCGCTGCTTGTCAATTTCAGGCCACTCTGCCCGATGGTCGCCCTGCTCAGGTGAATCTAACCCTTTCTTCGTTCTCGGTCACTAAAAAAGCGCACGAGGCTATTATGCCCCTGTTTGCTGCTCAATGGGAACAGGAACATCAACAAAAAGTGCGCTTCCGAACGAGTTATGGTCCCTCGGGCAGTCAGTCACGGGCGGTGATTGATGGCCTAGAAGCCGATATCGTCCACTTGTCCCTTGGTTTAGATGTCGATCGCATTGCCAAAGCAGGGTTAATTCGCCCCGATTGGGCTAGCCAAGCCCCCCACAACAGCATTGTCACCACTTCTGTCGGTGCCCTGATTACCCGTGACGGCAACCCGAAAAATCTGCAAACCTGGCAGGATCTCACCCGTGAGGGGGTGACATTTGTGACTGCCGATCCCAAAACCTCTGGCGCGGCTCGCTGGAACTTCCTTGCGCTGTGGGGATCGGTCACGGAAACAGGGGGAACGTTTGATCAGGCGCGGCAGTTTGTGACTGAAGCCTTTCGCCATGTGGCCGCTCTCCCCCGCGATAGTCGTGAAGCCACTGATGCCTTTTTGAAACAGGGACAGGGGGATGCCCTGATCAACTATGAAAATGAAGTGATCTTGGCTCGCCAAAAGGGCAAGACCCTTTCCTATATCCTTCCTCCTGTGAATATCCTGATTGAAAACCCGATCGCCCTTGTGGATCAATACGTGGATAAACATGGCACACGGGAGGTAGCACAGGCCTATATTGACTTTCTCTATACTCCCCAAGCTCAGGAGATCTTTGCCCAATATGGTTTTCGACCCGTGGATGCCACCGTCCTTGCCGCCCATCAGCAGACGTTTCCACCCGTGCCCACCCTCTTTACCGTGGCAGATTTAGGGGGCTGGGAGAAGGTGCAAGCCCAATTTTTCGCTAATGGCGCCCTGTTTGATCAAATTCAGCAGGAGAATCAAGCCTGATGACCGCTACCCACCCCATTTCGCCGTCACTCTCTCCTCAGAAACAGCGCTGGCAGTTTCCTTGGGTTTGGAGAATCACGGTCTTTTACTTACTCGTGATGCTGGCTGTACCCATTGCTGCCCTCTTGAGCCGTGCCAGTAGTGCTGGGCCACTGCATTTTTGGCAGGTGGCAACGCGGGCGATCGCCCTGTCGGCCTATGAAGTCACGTTTGTGACTGCCCTCATCGCAGCGCTGATCAATGGCATCTTTGGTACCCTGATTGCTTGGGTGCTGGTGCGCTATTCCTTTCCGGGGAAGCGCTTCTTTGATGCTGTCGTGGATCTACCTTTTGCATTGCCGACGGCGGTGGCGGGTCTCACCCTCGCAACGGTCTATAGCGAAAATGGCTGGATTGGTAGCTTACTAGCGCCCTTCGGAATCAGAATTGCCTTCAGCCGCTGGGGGGTGGCGGTGGCGATGCTCTTTATTTCCTTACCCTTTGTGATTCGCACGGTGCAGCCCGTACTCACCGAAATGGAAAAGGATGTGGAGGAGGCAGCATGGTCGCTGGGTGCTACCCATGGGCAGACCTTTTGGCGAGTGATTTTGCCACCTTTGATGCCCGCTATTCTCACAGGCGTTGCCCTAGGCTTCTCACGGGCAGTGGGAGAATTTGGCTCAATTGTGATTATTTCCTCCAACACTCCTTTTCGGGACTTGATTGCCTCAGTGCTGGTGTTTCAGAGCTTAGAGCAGTATGACTATGAGGCAGCAACCATTATTGGCACGGTGATGCTCTTGGTGTCCCTAGCGATTTTATTTCTGATTAATCTGCTGCAAGCGTGGGGGCGGCGCTATGCGGAGCGTTAAACCCTCGCCCACCCAAGAAAAGCCGTGGCTACATGCCCTTTTGATTGTCATTGCCATCGCCTACTTAGCCCTTGTGCTTTTGCTGCCGGCGGCCAATGTCCTTTTCCAAGCCTTTCACAAGGGAGTCATGCCCTTTCTGGAAAATTTGCTGGCGCCAGATTTTCTGCATGCGGTGTGGCTGACGTTTGCCCTTGCCTTGGTGGTGGTGCCCTTAAACACGATCTTTGGCCTCTGTGCCGCTTGGGCGATCGCCCGCCATCGCTTTGCGGGGCGCACCCTTTTACTTAGCATTATTGACTTACCTTTTTCCATCTCCCCCGTTGTTACCGGACTGATGCTGGTACTGGTCTATGGCCGCAATGGCTGGTTCGGGGGCTGGCTGCAAGCTTTAGATATTCGCGTTATTTTCTCTTTTCCGGGGATGGTGCTGGCAACAGCCTTTGTGAGTTTGCCCTTTGTGGCACGAGAAGTCATCCCTGTCCTGGAAGAAATCGGCACCGAGCAGGAGGAAGCCGCAAAAACCCTAGGCGCCAATGAGTGGCAAACCTTTTGGCGAGTCACCCTGCCCAATATCCGCTGGGGGCTGCTCTATGGGGTCCTGTTGACCAATGCGCGAGCGATGGGGGAGTTTGGTGCTGTGGCAGTTGTCTCTGGCAATGTGGCGGGCTTGACGCAAACCCTGCCTCTCTTTGTTGAAGACGCCTACAAAAACTACAACACGGAGTCGGCCTACGCAGCAGCGGTGATCCTTGGTTTGCTAGCGCTTGTGACGCTCGTGGTTAAGGAAATTTTGGAGCGGAAAACAGGGATCAAGCCCAATCCCTAGGAGGTGCCGAGGACGCGCAAAATCGAGGGCACGGCTTCAATATCGGTCATTTGGCCAATCTCGGCCATGGCTTGGCGGAACTCTCCTTCGCGCACATGGTGGGTGACAATTACAATTTCTGCCAGATCGTTGTGACTACCAATTTGAACCAAGGACTCCAGACTAACGTTATGGTTACCAAAGCAGGTGCCGAGTTTTCCTAGTACCCCCGGATGATCTTGGGCATGGACACGGGCATAGAAACGACTATCCACCTCTGCCATCGGTAGCAGCGGCATAAACTGATCATGCTGGCAGGTGAGCAAGGGATGGCTGGCACGTCCTTGGGGCAGAAGGGCGGCAATGTTGATTAAATCCGCCACGACAGCACTGGCGGTTGCCCCTGCACCCGCACCGGGGCCATAGAACATCACCTGTCCCAACGGCTCTGCCTCGAGAAGAATGGCATTAAAGACGCCATTGACGCCGGCCAAAGGATGTTCAAGGGGCACAAGCGTCGGATGCACGCGCACCTCTAGGGGCTGGCCACTGAGCTGGCGGGCGATCGCCAGCAGTTTAATGCGAAATCCTAGCTTTTCGGCATAGACAATATCGGCTGCAGTGATGCCACTAATGCCCTCGCAATACACTTCCTCGCGGCGAATCCGTCCGCCAAAGGCAAGGCTGGCAAGAATGGCAATTTTATCCGCTGCATCCCATCCCTCAATGTCAGCACTGGGATCCGCCTCGGCATACCCTAGGCGTTGGGCGTCGGCAAGAATAGGGGCAAAATCCCCTTGCTCCTGCTGCATGCGGGTCAGGATGTAGTTGGTGGTGCCATTGAGAATGCCGCTGACACTGTGGATACGATTGGCACCTAGGCTCTGTTTCAGGGCTTGAATGACGGGAATCCCACCAGCCACGGCCGCTTCGAGCATCACATAGACCCCTTGGGCATTGGCGGCATCAAAAATTTCAGCACCATGACGGGCAATCACGGCCTTATTGGCGGTGACAATGTGCTTGCCGTGGGCAATGGCCTTGAGGATGAGCGATCGCGCCGGTTCAATGCCGCCGAGGACTTCCACCACAATATCAATGGCTGGGTTGGTGACAATACTTTCTAAATCTGTTGTCAACAGTTGCGGATCAAGGGCAATGGCGCGGGGTTTATGGATATTCCGTACCCCCACTTGGGCGATCGCCAGTTCCTTGATCAGCGGATGGCGCCCCGCTGGATCCGCCAAAATTTGTGCCACACCACCACCAACAGTGCCCAACCCCAGTAAACCAATGTGATACATCAGACCCGTCCTATTGCACTGTTCCTATTATCAGTCGCGCTCGTCCTAGTCACACACATGGCGAACGTAGGGTTCCTCCTCAGGCAAAAAGGATTCAAAACTGGCCATTTGGGCAGCAATGAGATCGGGCGTGGCCTCGGCAATATCCCCTTGGCGATCGCTCAAGCGACGGCGCAATTCCTCCGGGGGTGCACTACAGAAATGAATCTCTAGGGGCACGTGCAGTTTCTCTGCAAGGGCAATCACGGGTTGGCGCAGCGCCACGCGATCGTACTTGGCATCCAAAATCACCGTTTGTCCTTGACGCAGCAACAATTCTGCATAGGCCAAGAGTTGATCATAGGTTTTTTGGGTCATGGCCTCAGAATAGAGATCGACCTGCGGGAAATCACTGCTGCGGCGGTCAAGGGGTAAACCCGCCAAGTGCTTACGCACGGCATCGGAGCGGATTTGAATGGCCTGCTCCCCTTGAGCCAGACCCCGCCCCCGTGTACTTTTGCCTGCTCCGGAGAGACCACACATGACATAGAGCTTGGCTTGACGCGGTTGGGTATAGCGATAGGCGGCGGCATAGTAAGCGGCGGCTGTGGCTTGGATGTCTGCCTTTTCGGCCTCGCTAATGGCGGGATCATTGAGGGCCAAGGCGTTCACATTGCCGCGAATATAGGCTCTGATGCAGAGGTAAAGGGGCAACAGCACTGCCCCAGCGTAGTCCCCACTCCACTCTAAGTAGGTGTTGAGGAAAAGATTGGCCAAGTCGCCGCGCCCCCGAAACTCCAGATCCATCAGCAAAAAAGCGGCGTCGTAAATGACATCAATGTTGCGAAATTCTTCGTTGAACTCAATACAGTCGAAAATTTGCACCCTGCCGTTGTACAGACAGATATTGTTCAGGTGCAGGTCGCCATGGCACTCGCGGATTTTGCCCCCGGCTTGCCGCTGCACCAACCACTCCTGATGCCGCGTCAAAAAGTCATCGGTAAAGGCTTGAATTGCCGCGTACTGCTCTGGGGATTGACAGCGACCGACAAACTGAGCTGCCAAGGCATGGCAATTGTTAATCACTTGGGCGATCGCCCGCGGGGAGCCAAATTCACTAATGTGGGGACTGGTGGCAGCCGTGCGGTGAAAGTGAGCCAGTTCTTTACCGAGGGATTCAATTAGGTGGGGGGTGACTTGGTTGGCGGCAAAGAGGTGCGAAAACAGTTGCGACTGATCAAATTGCCGCATTTGCACAGCATAGTCAATCACCTCAGCTCCCGCAGGTAAGTCTTGGGGAGCCGCCACAAAATAGCGATCGCCCACCGCCACAATGGGCACCACCGCCAAGTAGAGATCTGACGCCAAACGGCGATTCAGCCGTAACTCTTCCCGACAGTAAAATAGCCGCTTTTCTAGGGTTGTAAAGTTCAAAAAGCCAAAATCCGCCGGCTTTTTCACCTTATAGGCATAGTCCCCCGTCAGAAATACGTAGGAAATATGCGTTTGCAGCAATTGAATGGGAGAGGTCACTGCATGGGGGTACGCAGCAGGGGTTAATAGGGCTTCGACAAAGGCAGGCAAAGACATGCGTATTGTGGCTAACATCGCGCCCCAATCATATCACTAGACTCTATGCCTGTGGCTAAATTGACGTTTTGAGCGTTCCTTTAGAGGATGGGGATACGAAGCTCGTGGATTTGACTATGGTGCGTCGCCCCGTAACCTTACCCCAACTCCAGCAAAAAAAACAGCAGGGAGAGCCAATTACCATGCTCACGGCTTGGGATTATCTGTGGGCGCGGCTATTGGATGCGGCGGGGGTGGATGTGATCCTTGTCGGGGATTCCCTTGGTATGGTTGCCCTTGGCTATCAAACCACGTTGCCGGTGACCCTTGATCAGATGATTCACCATGCGCAGGCGGTGCGGCGGGGCGTCAGCCACAGTTTCCTCGTGTGTGACCTACCCTTTTTGAGCTACCACGAAAGCCCAGAGCAGGCCCTGCGATCGGCGGGGCGTTTAGTCAAAGAAGCAGATGTACAGGCAGTGAAAATGGAAGGTGCTTCACCCGTGGTGCAGGCAGCAACGCGGCGCTTAGTGGAGGCCGGCATCCCGGTGCTGGGTCATGTGGGTCTGTTGCCGCAGCGGGTGCATCAGTTGGGGGGATGGCGACAACAGGGGAAGACGCCACAGGGGGCAGAAGCAATTCTCGCAGATGCCCTTGCTCTGGCCGAAGCAGGTGCCTTTGGCATCATTTTGGAGCATATTCCTGCGGATTTGGCACAGCAGATTACCGCCAAGCTGAAAATTCCCACGATTGGAATTGGCGCAGGCCCCTACTGTGATGGTCAGGTGTTGGTGACGGCAGATGTTTTGGGCTTGAGTCCACAGGTGCCCCCCTTTGCTAAGGTGTATGCCGACTTGGGCACTCAGGCGATCGCTGCCCTTAAGAGCTACTGCCAAGCTGTAAAATCGCGGCAATTTCCCTAACTTAGAGCGGCCAATGGGCACGGGGGTTAAAGGTGCGCAGCGATCGCAACTTTTCGTAGAGTTCTTTTTCTTGGGCACTCAGGGATTTGGGGGGCACAATTTGTACCTTAGCAAGGAGATCGCCAGCAATGCCGCTACTACTGCGCCACCCTTTGCCCCGTAACCGCAGTGATTGCCCCGATCGCGTGCCCGCAGGCACATTCAAAACCACAGTCCCAGAGGGCGTCGGCACCGTGACTTGAGCACCCAAGGCAGCTTCATCCGGCGTGATCGGCAAATCAATCACCAATTGATCCTCTTCAAAGCGGAAGAGGGGATGAGGCGCCACCTGTACCGTGAGATATAAATCCCCTCGCTGTTGGGTGTAGGGGTTATATTGACCTTTGCCCCGCAGCCGCAACTTTGTCCCTGGCTTAACACCAGCGGGAATCGTCACAGTCACCTGTTCATTACCAATGGCGAATGATTTCTGGCAGCCCTGAAAGGCCTCTTGGAAGCTAATTTGCACTTCCGCATCAACATCGCTGCCGCCAAATGCCGATGAATCAAAGCCAGCGCTGCTCCAAGTGCGGGTACGCCCTGTGGTCGTGCCGGTGGCAAATCGCCCCAGCAACTCGTTGATAAAGTCTTCAAAGCTGCCAAACTGACTAAAGTCAGCGCCAAAGTCACCAATATTGACATTAAAGCCACCAGCACCCGCCGCACTGGCCTGTTGCCAATACTGACCAAATTGATCGTATTTGCGTCGTTTTTCCGGATCCGAGAGCACTTCGTGGGCTTCGTTAATTTCCTTGAAACGAGCTTCTGCCTCTTTGTCCCCTGGGTTTAAGTCGGGGTGATACTTGCGCGCGAGGCGGCGAAAGGCTTGCCGAATTTCGGCATCCGTGGCATTTTTGCTGACCCCGAGGATTTGGTAGTAATCTTTGAAGTCGGTACGCGCCATAGGAACATTCGCCTCTACGTAATCAAAAGATGAAGATTGAGTGTCAGGGCTGGCAGCAAATTAGGGCAAAAAGCTCAGTGTTATTATAGTTGAATCCCTTTATACCGTCTTGGCATGGCGACGTTTCTTCGTCCAGAACTGAGCAACCTCCGCGCCTACTCCACCCCCACGAGCGACTCCCTACCCCTAGAACTGGATTACCTCGATACCAATGAGTTTCCGTGGGATTTGCCCACTGCCCTTAAGGAGGCGTTAGCTCAACAGTATGTCAGCACCCTCGCCAGTCATCGCTATCCTGACAGTCATCATTGGCCTTTGCGGCAGGCGATCGCCCGCTATGTCAGTGAACACAGCCCAACTGAAATCTCCCCACACCAAATTGCGGTGGGCAACGGCTCCGATGAGCTAATTCGCTCGATTTTACTGGCCACTGCGATCGGGGGCTACGGTTCTATCCTAGTGGCAGAACCGACATTTTCCATATACGGGATCCTCGCCCAAACCCTAGGGATTCCCGTCCAGCGATCGCCCCGCGATCCTGACACCTTTGCCGTGGAAATTGCTGAAGCCAATACCCTCATTGCCCAAGCGACTCCCCCCGTGCGCGTTCTCTTTATGCTGCAACCCAACTCGCCGACGGGGAACCCTCTAACCGCAGCGGAGGTGGACTGGCTACGGCAGCTGCCTGAGGACATTTTAGTGGTGATTGATGAGGCCTATTTTGAATTTTCGGGCAAGACACTGGTGGGGGACTTGGCAGCGCATCCCAACTGGTTGATTCTGCGTACGTTTTCCAAGGCCTTTCGACTCGCCGCCCATCGGGTGGGCTACGCCATTGGCAATGCCGAGGTGATTGCGGTTTTAGAAAAGGTTCGTCTGCCCTATAACCTGCCTACGTTTTCTCAAGTGGCGGCGCAAGTTGCCCTTGACCATCGGCCGGCGTTGCTCGCAGAGATTCCCACGGTGCTAGCAGAGCGGGAGCGCCTCTATGAACGGCTTCAGGGTTGCCCCCAACTGCGGGTATGGCCGAGTGTGGCCAATTTCGTCTTTTTCCGCTTGCAGGAACCGCAATACACCCAGCCCCTGTGTGATGCCTTGCGGCGTCAGGGGACTCTTGTACGGGCGATCGCTGGCGGAATTCGGGTCACCATTGGCACACCAGCGGAGATGGAGCGCTTTTGGCAACGGCTGCAAGCTTTTTTGCACCAGCTTTAGCTAATCGGACCAGCGGCCATTGGGCAGGACTGTTCCCCGCAGGGTTGCCGTGGCTAAAGACGTGTGGGTCAGTGTGGCACCCCGCAGGTTGGCGCGACTCAGGTTGGCTTGGCGCAATTGCACAGCCGTCAGTTCAGCATTGATCAGCTTAACTTCAATCAGCTTGGCATTGGTCAAATCCACGTTGGTCAGTGTGGCATTGCTTAAATCCGAGCCACTGAGATCTGCCCCCGCCAAATTCACATCTTCTAGGGTGACACCGCGCAAATCCAGTCGCCGAAAGTCACGCCGCCCTTTGGCATAGTCTGCCAGCATTTGATCAGCTCTATTTTGATTAATCATGGCTGGGGCGTAGCGACTGAGAAAACCGTGTTTATCAAAGGCGTCTGAAGGTCGCCCCGAAGAAGCAGACATCACTAGAGTAGGATCAGGATTCTGATGATTTTACTATAGCTTAAGCCTAGGGTAGCGACCGTTTTTGGAACTCGTGGCCAAAGGGTCTAAGGAAAGTGGCATACTGCTATAGATAAGGAACCAATAGGGAGATAACGCTGTGGGACTGTTTGATCGCGTCAGCCGTGTGGTTCGCAGTTGGCTCAATGCGCTGGTGGGTGCTGCTGAAGATCCCGAAAAAATCCTTGAGCAGACCATGATTGAAATGCAGGACAATCTGGTGACCCTGCGGCAAGCCGTTGCCCAAGCGATCGCCTCCCAAAAGCGGTTAGAGCAACAGTTCAACCAACATCAACAGCAGGCGGCTGAGTGGGAGCGCCGTGCCAAAATTGCCCTGCAACATGGGGATGAGCAACTAGCGCTTGAGGCCTTGAGTCGCAAAAAAACAGCACTGAATGCAGCCATGGCTCTCAAAGGGCAACTGGAGCAGTCTGTGACCCAAGTGGAAGCCCTCAAAAAACAAATGCAGCAGCTTGAAAGCAAGATTGCGGAAGCGAAAACCCGCAAAGAAATGCTGGTGGCACGGGCACGGGCAGCCAAGGCCTCAGAGCAACTGCAACAAACCTTTAGCAGCCTCAACACCAATGCCCCCATGGCCGCCTTTGAGCGCATGGAGGAACGGGTTCAGGAAATGGAGGCTCGCTCCCAAGCCGTGGCTGAACTCAATAGCGATACCCTCGAAGCCAAGTTTGCCGCCCTCGAAGCCGGCAGTGTGGATGACGATTTGGCACGGCTGAAGGCAGAATTGGCCAACCCGCAACTGTCACCCAGCAGCACCCCTGCCTACGATCCAGAGTTGGAAGCCCTGCGGCGGGAACTGGAGAAGAACTAGTTATTTTCCATGGATCTCCTGCGATCGCTCCCTTTGGGGCTATACCTTGAACAACCTGTGACTTGGCTGCACCGCCTTGATCCGCGGGTTAAGTTGGCATGGTTGATGACGTTTCTGTTGGCACCTATTTTGGCGGATGTCAGTTGGCGGTTGGGGCTAGTGGCCAGTTTAATTCTCCTGACCCTCCTAGGGGGGATTCCCGCACGGGTGTGGCGGCGGCAACTGCTGTGGCTCCTCTTGGTGGGGAGTTTAATTCTAGTCATCACGGCTTTGATGCCCGATGGGATGGCGGTCACCTATCAACCCCGCCGCCCTTTGGCAGCCACCGCTCCGCCCACGAGCTACAGTTATATCCTGTGGCAGTTTCGTGCCCAAGTGGGTCAGTTTCCGATTCATCTGCAAGTTTCCCAGCGATCGCTGGATTTGGGGTTACGCCTGAGTACCCTCCTGTTTACGCTCCTTTACAGTACGCATCTGTTTTTGCTCACCACTGCCCCTGAGGAAGTCACCGCTGGCTTGGAAAATCTGATGCAGCCCCTGAAACGCTTTAAGCTGCCGGTGGCCGAAATTGCCCTGACCTTGACGCTGTCGCTGCGGTTTATTCCCTTGGTCTTAGAAGAGGTGCAAAACCTGAGCCGCTCAGTGCGGACGCGTGCCATCAATTGGCGACTGGTGGGCATTAAGGGCAGCATCAAGTTGTGGCTCACCTTAGCAGTACGGCTGTTGGACAATTTACTCCTGCGGGCAGAACAGGTGGCCTGTGCGATGCAGGTGCGGGGCTTTCAAGAACCGGGAGCCTACGATAATCCCTGGCACCATCTGCGACTGCAGCGGCGAGATTGGTTGGCTCTGGGGGGCATGGGGTTATTTTGGTTGGTTCGTTTGGGTTGGTTGGGGGTGACACACCATTGATGTTCCCCTGTCAGCCGTGGCTATGGTGCTGTTTGCCGCTGCGGCGTCGCACGGGTCGCGCCGTTTTTCAGCAGTTATTTTTGGCGGAGCCGATTGCCGTCCTCCTCGAAAGTCCAGCCCAAGCCCCCACCTCCCAAGCGCGCTACTCCATTTGTGCGGGTTCCCCACGGCGCGATCGCCAGTGGCCACTCTCCTTGGGTCAAGTCCTGCCGACGCTACAAAGCTTTCCCCAATGTGAAGCGGTTCCTGAAGCGGTGCGCCATCTGCCCTTTACTGGTGGCTGGTTGGGATGGCTGGGGTATGAGTTGGCGTGGGAAATTGAAGCCCTGCCGCCTCTGAAGCCTGATCCTCTCCCTTTTCCAGTGGCCTTTTGGTATGAACCCCAAGCCTTCGCCGTCTTGGATCATCAGGAAGATCTGCTCTACTTGGCGGCTTCGACCCCTAGCCAACTGGCAGCGCTGCAAGAAGCGCTTGCGGAAACACCCCCTGAGCCATCTCTCTGGGTGCCCGATCGCCCCGGCAGCATTGAACTAGCCGCTGGCTGGCAACCCGATACCTACCAAGCAGCGGTGCAGCAGATTCTCCGCCATATTCGCGCTGGCGATATTTTTCAAGCCAATCTGTCGGCCCGCTTTTGCCATTACGGGCGCGTTGATCCTTGGCAACAATACCTGCGGCTGCAGCAGATTAACCCGTCTCCCTTTGCCAGTTTTTGGCAGACCCCTTGGGGCTACATTGTCAGTTGCTCACCGGAACGCTTGGTGCAAGTGCAGGGAGATAGGGTGCAAACCCGACCCATTGCTGGTACCCGTCCGCGCGGCCAAACCCCAGCGGGCGATCGCGCCCAGGCCGAGGAACTTCTCAGCAATACCAAGGAACAGGCAGAACACATGATGCTCGTGGATTTAGAGCGCAATGACTTGGGGCGAGTGTGCCAGTGGGGCAGTGTGGTGGTGGATGAACTCCTAACGCTGGAGTACTACAGCCATGTGATTCACTTGGTGAGCAATGTTCGCGGCACGTTGCAGCCGGGGCTGTCTCCTGTGGATGTGATCCGTGCCCTCTTTCCCGGCGGCACGATTACTGGCTGTCCCAAGGTGCGCTGCATGGCGATTTTGGCGGCTCTGGAACCCTTTCCCCGCAATTTGTTCTACGGTTCCTGTGGCTACTGGGATCAGCGGGGGCATTTGGACTTGAATATCCTCATCCGTACCTTGTTGGTGGCAGGCGATCGCCAGACGACCTGGGGACAGGTGGGCGCCGGTATTGTGGCCGACAGTGATCCACAGCGGGAATGGCAAGAATCCCTGAGCAAAGCCCAAGCCCTGCTCCTTGCCCTCGGAACACCTATGCCCATCAGCCCCCGTTCCTAGGCTCCCTCCCTCAGAGCGTGCCATTCAATTACCACAGCCGCAGGCACAGCAATCTCAATCCCCTGCTCCTCTAGGGGCGGACGCAGTACCAAAGGTTCACTCTTGGGCAATTGCGAGGCGAGGGGCAACAGGTCAAACTGTCCCACATTGGCAACGGAGTCTGCCTTGGGAAAGTCATCTACGGCTGTGAGGGTTTGACCGCTCGATGTGATCAGCACCAAGGGATCGGGATGGCGAAAGTGGTACTGCTCGGGAAACCCCACCAAGCGTAATTGCAACTGGTCACGACGGGAAAAGAGAATCACCTGCCACGTGAAGCCACGATTATCGCGCAACTGATGCCGCGACTGCACCACCACTTGATTGGGAGCCTCTTCAATGGTGCGCATCATGGCAGGGCTACTGGGGGACACCGCTAGCCACAGGGGAATGACGAGCAGGATCACAAGTAACAAACGCTGCCAACGTTTCATTGAAGTTCCTCCCTAGGGTGAGGTTTGGAGTGCCTGTTGAATTTGCGGAATCGTCACAGCGTACATGCCCCGCAGATCACCAACACGGAAGCCATAGGCGCGATCGCTGGGATATTTTTCTTGAATAAAGGCAGGCCGCCGATTTTTCGCCCCATGACAGGCAAGGCAACTGGCTTGGACATCAATGCGACGGAAGTAGTGCACCCCTGCAGCATCCGTTTGCCAAAAGGCTTGGAGTTGACGATTGTTATCAAAGCGATTGAGGGCTTGCACTTCCAGCGCTGTGCGCGGGGCATGGTTGGGGTTGCGGTACTTGAGGGCTACCTGACGCAGTTGCCAGCCATTGGCAGCAGCAATTTCCTTCGCTTTCTTGCCTACGGGGGCACAAACAGTCTTAAAGGTGTCAAGGGTGGGTTCCGTGGGACTTCCTTCTAAAGTAGAGGCAAGGCCAATGCGCATTTGATCCAACTGTTCAATGGCGGTTACGGCTTTCCCCAGTTCATCGGGATTCACATTGGCCAATGTGGCTGAGGAACTGTTGAGCCATAGACAAACCATCAACAGACCCATGAGAAAGAGGCGCGCCATAAAAATTACTCCTTGTCAGTGTTGTTAACGGTTGCATATCAAACTTTTGCGAACGGTTGCTGCTTGGAAACTAGGGGGGGGTGAAGGGGACGCACAAGGGAAAGGCCAAAGAAGAGCCGCAGTCCCCACTGTTCAAACCAAGGAACACTTAGCCCCCATCGCATTTTCAGCAGGAAGTAGCGTTCAAAGGCGGCCTTGACCCAACTCACCCACAATCCTTGAATGGCGTAGGCCAAGCGGCGCTTCTGCCCGAGGGTCTCAGGAATCACAGGAGCGGCAATATAGGCAATACCCGTGTCGCCAAAGTCGGCAAAACAGAGGGCATCGAGGGTCGGCACTACAGGGTCAGCGGCTAATTCCCCAAGGGCAACAGCAATATTGTGGCTGGCGGCGATCGCCATCTCCTCGGTCATTTGACCCGTCTTGGGCAAGCCCATAGGCACAGGGGTGACTTCTATCGGCGGCAGGTGAACACTAATACCGACCCCATAGATTTCAGGATAGTCGGGGTGCTGAAGGGTGGGCAGCAGGGGCAAAAATCCCTTTTCATTGCCAAGACCCGAGGCACGCACAAAGGCTGGCCCGCGAAAAGGTGGCAAAATCATGCTGTAGCCAAAGGGGATTACCCGTCCATCCCGCAACAAAATCCGATGCGGCTCAATGGCCGTGATCTCGGCATTCGTGATGGTTTCAATGCCCCGCTGTGCAATCAGGTCTAGGGTGAGTTGATCACTGTTGGCCAAGCCGCCAATCCCCAGATGGCCAATGTAGGGTTCAGGAGTAATGAATGTAATCTTGACGCGATCGCGCAACCGATGACGCCGCAGGGCATACTCCGCCAAAAACAGAAATTCATAGGCAGGCCCAAAGCAACTGGCTCCCGGCGCCGCACCCACAACTAAATCCTTGGGGTCTTTGAGGAATGCTTGCCATGCTCGATGGGCGGCAACTGCGTGGGCGGGGGTACACACGGAATAACTGTGAACGCCAAGGCCGGGAATCAAATCGAGGGCGAGTTCTGCCCCTGTGGCAATCACTAAATAGTCGTAGTCAAGGGTTTGCTCAGGCAAATAGACTTTCTTAGCTTTAGGGTCAATCTGCTGAACTTTGCCTTGCACCCATTGCAACCCATGGCGACGGCTCACGATCCCTAGGGGCACTTGCAGGCGTTCGAGGGAATGGTGTCCAAGGGCAACTGCCACTAGTCCCGGAATAAATGTAAAGCGATTCACATCGGAGACCAAGACCACTTGATGGCGATCGCCCAAACGGTGCCTTAATTCGTAGGCTGTGGACAACCCGCCGATGCCTGCCCCAAGGACAACCACCCGTGCCATAACCGTATCCTCTGTAAATTTATCTAATTAACTATATGATAGTATAAGAAGATACAATTGGCTACAGCCGTCTGTGCTAGGGAGAACCCCAGAGTCGCGCTGTATTGATCCTGTGGCCTTGTCGCGGCAGCCGTTGGGACTATACTGGAAAGAACACGACCTGTTGGAAGCCGATCAGATGAACAGTTGCGTCCTCTTTGCAGAAGTGATTCAAGCGCCAGAACTGCGCTACACCCAAGAAAATCAGATGGCGGTGGCCACAATGGTGGTGCAGTTTGCTAGCCTGCGCAGTGAAGAGCCACCCATGAGTTTGCGAACAGTGGCTTGGGGCAATTTGGGGCAAAAAATGCAGGCAGAATGCAAAGTGGGCGATCGCCTGATCCTCGAAGGCCGGCTAAAAATGGACACCATTGACCGCCCCGAAGGTTTCAAAGAAAAACGTGCCGAGTTGGTAGTGAGCCGCTTCTACACCGTTGACGGCAACATTGTGGATCATCCCGCCCAGCCCGCAGCAACCCCAATGGCCACACCCGCAGCCACGGCACCTATGACACCGAAAGTGGCGCCCCCACCCCCCGAACCCGAAGATATTAACCTAGATGAGGTGCCCTTCTAGGGATTGACGCTGATTCGGCTAGCGTTTAGCACGAACACATCATCTCACCCACGTCAGTTTGGGATGAGGAGAACTAGAGAGCCATGGGAGGCTTCTTAGTCTGATGGGCAGAGGTCACAAATGAGATTCACGCAGAAATTTACAGGGCAAGGATTCCCTTCGCATCCCTGTCCGTAGTCAGCCCAACTCAGACCCACCCCTAATCCCTCCCTAGAGGGGGAGTTTTGGGAGCGTTGTCCTTAATCTAGGTTGCGATCGCCTCAAGGACTGCCTCAACATTGTGGCGCACCTCTTCATCTCGAAACCGCAAGAATCGAACCCCTAAGGCTTCAAGCCTTTGCTGACGGTAGCGGTCTTGCTCTTGAGCTTCTTCGCTATCGTGGGATGAGCCATCAACTTCGATCGCTAGCTTCAGCTTTTTGCAGTAGAAGTCAACAACGTATTCATCGATAGGACGTTGGCGATCGAAATCATAGCTATTCATCTCCTTGCCCTTGAGATGCTGCCAGAGAATCACCTCCGATCGCGTCATTCTTTTTCGTATAGCCATTTCGAAAGGAGATGAGATATTTTCAAGAGGGATAGGCTATACTCAAAGCGTCATGAATGTTACTCAAGAATATGAGCTATAGCTTGGACTGACGAGAGCGGGTTGTCTCCTATATCAAGCAAGGTGGCAAAATCAGTGAAGCGACTCAAATTTTTCAGGTGAGCCGCGCCACCATCCATCGCTGGCTGAAGCGAGGCGACTTAGCCCCCACGGTTGTCCCCCGTCGTCCTTGGAAGCTGGATTGAGCGGCCTTAGCAGCGGATGTTGCTGCCCATCCCGATGACCGTTTAATCGACCGTGCCCAGCGATCGAGTGGAGTCTGAGTATGGGTGGTCAGCGCGAGGCCAACGAATTGATGGAGAGCGAGCGGGGAAGCGTCAGAAAAGAGAGAGTTGAGTCGCAGGATGGTATAGACACCAGAAAGACTTCATAGCCCCAATGTTGTTTTCAGGATATTTGAATGCGTTAGGGTTTGTGAGTTGGCTGAGTCAATACTGTTTGCCGACGTTAAAGAGACCGTCGTTGTTGATGATGGATAATGCACCGATTCATCCGAAAGAGGCGATTCAGGCAGTGGTGAAAGCGGCGGGTCACGAGGTGTTATTTTTACCGAAATACTCTCTTGATTTGAATGTGATTGAGCACGACTTCAGTGCGCTGAAGCGAGCGCGGATGTATGCAGGGTTAAACTGTTCTATGGATGAGGTGATTCGCAAGTATTGTGCTAGATGATATCTCATTCTCTATTGGAATAGCTATAAAAGTCGGTTTCATACAGCGTACTCATGGCTGGTGCGCCTCCATCTAGAAATGCAGGCAGGTTATCGCGTTTTTAGGGTGTGCAGAACCTGCTCAATATCAACGATAAAGATCGGGGGTAGCTCCTGATCTTCTTGACTACTGACCATGAGGGAACTGACGCTGTGAATACTCCCCCAGTGGAGATAGTTGCTGGGAATGGGATGAATGGCATCCCGTGGAATGCGCTCAATCACGGGGGGTTCTGTGAGGGGCAGGCCAAGCCATTCCCCTTCTAAGCGAGGCTGGAGAATGAGCAAAAATTTCAGCTTCTGGGTTTCTGAGGTTGAGAGGGGATCATCAAAGAGACAGCAGCCAATATCAATGACTAGAATTTCGTGATTCTCATAGGTGACAAGGCCAATCCCCCGCTGGTGGGGGTCGCCATGAATGGGAGGTAAAGGAATGACCCGATAGGCCTGTGCCATGGGCACGGCAAACTGCTCTTGACGCACGATAAAGGTCAGGAACTGCTCTAAAACAACGGGTTGGCTTTGGCGGCGACGGCGGCTTTTAAGCATGGCGGATCAACTGATCAAGGGTGGCCAAGAGGTCACTTTCGCGGAAGGGTTTGCTAAAGTAGGCGGCTGCCCCTAGGCGTTCTGCAAGCTGGCGATGTTTTTGACCCGTGCGGGAGGTCAGCATCATGACGGGGGTGTTTTGGCACTGGGGAATGCGGCGAATTTGAGTGAGGACGCCAAATCCATCGAGGCGGGGCATTTCAATGTCGCAGATAACAGCGTTGACGTGTAGCCCCCCTTGGAGTTTATCAATGGCTTCCTGACCATCTTTGGCCTGCTCAACCCGATAGCCGGCTTTTTCAAGGGTACTGACGAGAAAACGCCGCACGTTCACTGAATCATCAACCACAAGGACGGTGTCTTGGCTAGGGGCAACGGGGCTAGCCACAGGGGCATGAGAACTCTCTTGTTCTGACCAATCAAAGAGGGCAAGGGGATCGAGTAGGGGGACAATGCGGCCATTCCCTAAAATTGTGCAGCCACTAAAGCCTTGGGGGAGGGCTAATTCGCCTTCGACTTGGCGAATGGTGACTTCCTGCTCGCTCCAATAGCGATCGCCCCGCAGGGCAAGGGCACTGTCCCCTTGACTGATAATCATCAGGGTTGGCTCGTTAATTGTGGGTGCGCCCTCCATTTCCACAGGACGATAGGGGCGCTGAAAGTGGAAAATCTGGGTGAGGTCAATTAAAGGAATGAGATAGCCTTCCCAGTCAATTAGGGTTGAGCCAAGGGTTTCGATGGGCGGGTAGCGATCGGCCAGCACCATTTCCTCGATTTCTTCGGTGGGTACCGCCAAGAGCATGCCAGCGGCCTCCACCAAGAGCACCCGTACCACTGAGAGGGTGTAGGGAATTGTAATTATAAATCGTGTGCCTTGGCCGGGGGTACTGTGGATCTGGATGTCCCCACGAATTTGCCGCAGATTGGTGCGCACTACATCCATGCCAACACCACGCCCGGAGAGGCTGGTCACCTGTGAGGCCGTTGAAAAGCCCGGCTCAAAAATCAGTTGCCAAAGGTCGCGATCGCTCGCGGTTTCCAACCAGTCCCGGGCTAAGCCCAATCGCCGTGCCGTTTGCCGAATTTTCTCTGGATTTAGGCCTCGGCCATCATCCGCCACAGTAATGACGGTTTGGTTGCCGCGATAGGCCGCCTTTAGGGTAATGGTTCCCGCTGCGGGCTTACCAAGGGCTTGGCGTTCCTCTGCGGGTTCTATTCCGTGATCAAAGGCATTGCGGACAAGGTGCAAGAGGGGATCCGCCAACACACTCAACACCGTGCGGTCAATGAGAACGTGGCTGCCCTCAATCTCTAAGTTGACATTTTTACCATGCTCGCGACTCAATTCGCGGATTAGGCGAGGATAGCGGTTGGCCAGATCCGCAAAGGGGCGCATCCGCACTTGGGTAAACCGAGCTTGAAGTTGCTTGGCGGTGCGGTTGAGATCACGGCCAGTGCGTTCAGTGTCCTCTAGGCTCAATTCCAAATCGCTGGTGATTTCCTGTACTTGGACAATGGTTTCCATCACCTCTTGGGAGAGCAGATGCACATCGGTATAGCGATCGAACTCGAGAACATCGAAGCCATGCTGATTTTGGGGATTAAAGTGATGGGGGGCACTGACACGGTCATACTCTGCGCGCAGACGAAAGTTGGCACGCTCAAGGGCACGCACTTTTTGCTTGAGACCCACTAGCAGATCATGGAGGCGCTCCCGTTGTAAATCCAGACCATTACACTCAATGAGCAATTCCCCCATCAGATCACTCAGTTGATCCAACTGATGCCCCGGCACCCGCACGGTCATTTCCTTGGGTTCTTGGGGCTGGGGAGTTACTGGGGTGGTCTCAGCCTCTGGCGCAGGGGAAGGGGCTGCTGTAGGGGTGGGTGGGGGGGACAATAAATCACCCAAGGAGAAGGCCCCCACTTCAGCACTGGCAAAGTCCTCGACCCCTAATTCTTGATTGAGGTTGGCCAGCGATAAATCAATAATGGTTTGATCCTCGTCATCGGTTTCCGGGATTTCCAAGCGGGTGGGCAGAGCCTCCAGTTGACCAGTAATCACGAGGGCTTGACAGCGGCGCCATTGCTGCACAATGTGGGCACCCGCTTCGCTGACATCACAGTTGGGTTGCTCCAGATAGGCACTGACGGAGGCACAAAACTCAGCAAATTGAGGCAGTTCGAGCATTTGTCCGAGGCCTTCCAGTTCTTGGGCGGCGATCGCCAGCTCCTCCTTGAGGCAGGGTTGGCCGGAGGTTTGCAGAACAGTTTCCAAGCGTTGTAGGCAGGCTTCCACCTCGGTTTCAAAGAGCACCACCCGCATCTGCTGGCCATCATCACCACTGAGGAGCGCCAGATCATCCTCCGCCGTGGGATCTCCCAGCCGTCCCTGCAACTCATCCAAAATTGGCTCGACTTGGGTGCGCCACCAGCCCTCATTGGGTTCAACCCCTTGGCGATGGAGGGTAATGACTGCTTGCAGTTGATCCACTGCTTTGAGCAGGAGGTGTTGCACTTCAACATCGTCGCAGGGGCGCGATTTCAAGACCTTGAAGAAATCCTCAAGGCGATGCGCCAGTTCACTGAGGGACATAAAGCCCATCATCGCTGCCCCCCCTTTAATGGAGTGAGCTGCCCGCAGTACAGCATCAATCACCCCCGGCTGGTGGGAGAGTTCCAGTATCCCTGCTTCAATGGTTTGCAGGTAGTCCTGAGCCTCCTCGAGGAACTGGAGACGAATCGTTTCCTCAACGCCGGGTTCGGGCATGGTTATCCCTCAGCAGTCACCTTAAAGATGTTGACGGAGTTTTGGAGTTCCTGAGCAATGTCCACGGTGGCTTGCAAAGACTCAGAAATCTGCTTGGACGTAGCAGACATCCCCTCAGAGACCTTGGCAAAGTCTTTCATGAGGGTATTGACGGTGTTGGAGGTGCGGGCTTGGGAGACAGTAGCTTGGGAAATGGACTGCACCAGTTCGTCAATGTGCTGTGACACCTGCACAATTTCTTGGAGATTTTGCTTGGTTACCTCCACAAGGCGGGTGCCTTCAACCACCTGAGCCGTACCCGTTTCCATGGCACTCACCACCTCATGAGTTTCCTGCTGAATTGTTTCTACGATTTGCTCAATTTCGCGGGTGGCCGCTGCCGATCGCGCCGCTAGTTCACCCACCTCTTCGGCAACCACAGCAAAGCCGCGGCCTTCTTCACCGGCACGGGCAGCCTCAATACTGGCATTGATGGCCAAGAGGTTGGTTTGTAGGGCAATCTGGTTAATCAGCGAAATAACCTTGGAAATCTGTTGCGAGGATTCGCCCAAGCGTTTCACCTTTTTGGCGGTTTCGGCCACGGTTTCCCGCAGGTGGAGAATGCTATCAACGGTGGCATCCATGGTTTCACCACCGGTCACGGCTCGCTCTGAAGCTTTGCGAGCCACTTCTGCCGCTTCGTTGGCGCTGTTGGCCACGGATTCAATGGAGGTGGACATCGCCTCAACCGCTTCCAGCATCCGCTTCACCTTCTTGGCTTGCCGCAGCGATTCTTCTGCTAACTCTGTCATGGCTGTCTCATCCGCCAAGAGGGCGGTGTTCACTTTTTCTGTGGTGGCTTTCACTTGGACAACCACGTCCCGCAGACTCTCAATGAGGGAGTTGAAGATGTCGGCAACGGTACCAATTTCATCGGCGGTGATGTCGGCCCGTACCGTCAGATCCCCTTGGGAGGCCGCCTCGACTTCGGTGAGCAGGTTAATCAACTGCATTTGAATGCGTTCCGTACGCTGCTGTTGCTCTTGGGCAAGGCGTTCTGCTTCTTTTTGGGCAGCGGTGGTCTGCTCAAGGAATTTGCTGCGCTCAAGCACCAGTCCGGCTTGGTTGGCCAACTGGAGGAAAGCATCAATTTCGGGCTGCTGCCACTGACGCGGCTCACTGCACTGGTGGGCAATTAAAAGCGCGACCAGTTTTTTCTCCACCAACACGGGAACGACTAAGTTGGCTCGCACCTTCAGGGGAGCAAGTTGTTTGAGGTGGCACTCCGTCAGACCAGCATTGAGAATGTCTGCTGTGGCTTGCACGCGCCCTTTGGTGTAGGCATCAACCCAATTTTGACGGAAGCAGGGATCGTCAATCACCTGTTCGAGGGCTTGGGGCCAGCCGACGGCTACAGACTCGGCAACGACTTTGCCGACATAGTTCTCGTCAAATTCATAGAAGATCACGCGATCGCACCCCAAAAGATGGCGCCCCTCATTGACCAGATTATCGAGAATTTGCTGGCGATCGCTCTGCTGGGTCAAACGAAAGACACTATCACGTAACTGTTGGGCGCGTTGGGCAGCCAGTCGAGCTTCTATCAGGGATTGTTCCAACTGTTCTGCCATCTGGTTAATCGTGCGGCTGAGGGTTGCCAGTTCATCATCCCCCTCCACCGGCAGACGGGTTTGGAGATCCCCTTCACCAATTTTCGTCACCGCCTTGGTGGCTCGCAGCAGGGGTTGAATCCCGCGATCGCTGAGGTAGATGGCGATCGCCCCCGCCACAATTGCCGTCACCACCACCCCCGAAAGGAGTGTCCATGTCAGGTTTCGTAGGGGTTTAAGGGCATAGTCTTGGTCGGTGCCGAGGACAATGGAGGCAAAGGGTTGGGAAACAGTGGTGTAGCTGAGAATTTGGGACTCGCCATCAGAGCGGCGCCGTTCTGTCAGCGTACTTGCTGAGGTATTGTCCCTAGACTGAGCCAGTTTGGGAAAGACTTCCTCTAGGGGTTTACCCTGCAATGCTGGAATAGAGGCAGCAAAGATCGTTCCCCCCGGCTCTACGAGGTAAAAACTCTCCTGCTGAGTGCGATCATAGGTTTTCAGAAATTGCTGAATACTGCTTTTGGGTACCCGCAACCGCAGCACCGCTATAATTTGCTGGTTTTGAGGATTAATCAGCGGTACCGCTAAAAACATCCCCAAGGGGCGTTCTGGCAGTGACAGCGTTGGCTCAACGGTTAAAACCGCGCCCCGCGTTTGGATCGCGAGCTTAAAGTACTCTTGATTTTGGAGAATATTGTTGGCGAGACGATTTCCCGCTGAGGATTGAGCAATAACCGTTCCTTGGCCATTGTTGGCAATGATCGCGGCGCTGTCGTAGGCCACGTAAGCATCAAGGAACTGATCGAGAACGGCTTGCAGTTGGGCGCGATCGCGCTGCTGAATTTCACTGCTATAACGATTATTCAAAACCGAAGCCAAGACGCGCGCATCCCCTCGGCGATCGCGCAGATAGTTATCAAATTGGAGCGCAGCGCTACTGGCTTCCTGCTGCTGGAGCTGCAAGACCTGCTCCATCAGTTGTTGACGCGCCACTTCATTTGCCGCCAAGCCCACACCAATCATCGGCAGTGTTGCAAGGGCAACGGCACTGGTAATCAGTTTCGGACGTAAGCCCCAAAATTTGCGGGGTGGGGGGGGTGGGGATGCAGGTTGCTCAGGGGATTTGCCGTTGGTTGTGGCTTTTTTCTCCTCTAGGGGAGGGAGTTGGTAGTTCAATACCGACGGTGGCAAAGGAGGAATATCAAGGGAGGGTTTGGCAGTGGTCATTGTTGGCACATCCTAACAGCATTAACAGCAGTGCTATCCGACATCAACAGCAAGAACACTTGCGCAAGACCTTTCGGCGATCGCTGCCCCATCAAGGATAAAGAACAACTCCTCTCCTAAGCGACAACAGCCTTTGAGGTAGGGAACCAGCGCCGCGCTCACTGTACCCACAGGCGATTGAATGGCTCCCTCGGGAAGACGGACGATCCCCCGTACCTCCTTGAGCGCCAATCCTAGGTATCCCTTGGGGGTGTGCAGCAACGCGATCGTCAACACCGAAATATCCGCATCCAGTGGCTCCAAGTTGAGCAAGTGGGCTAAATCCAGTACCCAAACAATGCGGTTACGAAAGTTCAGCAGTCCCATCACCACTGCGGCCATATTGGGAATCACCGTGAGCTGTTGCGGTGGGATCACCAACACCTGCTGAATCTCAGTCATCGGCAGCAATGCCGTGAATTGGTCGTGGATAACCAAACGCAAATAGGGCGCCCCTTGGGGGCGATCGCGTAGCGTACTCTTTGGGTAATCGCCCCGCCCTTCACCATGATTCAACCAAGGTGCTGCCCCAAGCATCGCTACACCACCACCGACTTCAGTGCCCGCAGTAGATCCTCACGGCTGAAGGGCTTCGTGACATAGGCATCTGCCCCCTGCTTCATTGCCCAAAGGCGGTCTAGCTCTTGGTTTTTCGACGTGCAGACAACAATGGGGAGCTTTTCTGTTTCCGGATTTTTCTTGAGACTGCGGCAGAGTTCAAAGCCGCTCATCCCTGGCATCACCACATCCGTCACCACCACATCGGGCTTGTACTGCGTGACTTTTTCTAGAGCCTCCTTGGCATCGGTGGCCGCAATGACGGTATAGCCAGAGTCCTTAAGAAACGAGGTAATCAGTGCCATTTCCGAGGGGGTATCTTCCACCACTAAAACCGTCGTCATGTCATCTCCCAAATGTCAATTCAAATAATCGATTACTGTCAATATACTGCCCACAGGTTGCCTGTACTACGTCAAGTACTGAAACACCATTTTGAGAAGTTCCGCCTGAGTAAAGGGCTTGGTCATATAGTCCGTCGCTCCCACGAGGCGGGCTTTAGCGCGGTCAATGAGACCCGTGTTACCCGTCACCATAATGATCGGCACTGACTTAAAGCGTTCATGGTTGCGAATGACTTTACAAAACTTATAACCATCAATGTTGGGCATCCCCACGTCCAGCAGGATCAGATCTGGATTGAGGCGCATCACCTCCATCAGGGCTTTTACAGAATCATTGAGGGCAATGACTTCAAAGGCATCATCCGCCAAAAACCGCTTAATTTCATTGAGCATGGTCGGACTATCGTCAATGCAGATGATCCGATAAATACGGTTTGGCACTTTTGAGGTAAAAAAGCCACTGCCCAAATCGCCACTCTCCTCTGTAACGGTAGGCGTGGTTTCCTGCCACAAACTGGCATCAAAACTGGGCAGCAAATCAAAGGGGTGTTGCGGCTCACGAACGACTACGGCTCCTTTATCAATCAAGGGTAAGAGGCTACGCACCAAGGCAATTTCATTTTGGTTCATGAGCACGGCCAAGTGGCGGAAGCTAAACCCCCGCAACATCGACCCCAAGCGTTGCTGCTGCTCTGGGGTTAAATTGACTTGCGCACCACTAAAGAAGTAGGGGCGCTGAAAAGGCGAGACAATTTTGTGGCCAAGGCTGAGCCACTGCTGAATTCGGGATTTGCACTGCTGAATCAGTCGGGTGGCGTCAAAGCGGCTGACAATTGGCACTTCAACATAGGGCACAAGTTGATGGTGACCGCTCTTGAGATATAAAAACGACTCTAGGACTTCAACGATTAGCCCCTCGACTAGGCGGCTGAAGTGCTCTGGGGTAATGATGTCTTGAGTAAGCAACCAGCGCAGACTCTCATATTCATAGATCGGGGTGGGGGTGTTGGCCTGTTCCCATTGCTGTCGGACTTGGGCACGTAACTCGCGATCGAGGGCAGGAACACTTTGGCTGAGTTGCCGCAAATGGCGCTCAAAGCGATCGCCCGGTTCAATCGTGTGGGTAGCATAGACAATACTTCCCTGATCAAAGTAGAGAAACCACTGCTGCCCTTGAACGCTCACCCTGAAGCAACCTGTGCCTCCTGAAGTGCTGAGTTGCTGGAGTAATCGTTCTGGCTGAAGCGTTTCTGTAAACTGTGGTGTTCCCCCGCCACTAAAACCGCGATCTGATGTCATCATATTTAGCCTCCGAGCTGCTACCCCCACCGAAGTTTCGTCCTACTCCGGCAGCAACCAGCGATATTTGACAATAAAACCAATTGAGATATGGAGCTATCCTTAAGTAAGAGGTGTGCTTAAGAATACCGATGTGTTGATTATATTAAGCAGTGTTGGGGAAAAGATGAAAGAAAACTTCAGAAAAGTTAATGACTTTTACAAAGGATAGTAAAGCAGACCCGTTGTCTCAAAAATAATGATGCCTCTCCTCTCTGAACCATAATTATCTATGACCTCTGCACTTGAAGAAAAGCTACGGACGGCATTCTCACCAGAACAAGCGCACCTACTGGCGGAAGTGATCCGTGAGGCCTATGACGACTTGGTGAAGGCCAAAGACTTTAACGAACTAAAGGCGATTGTCGCGGATCTGGCGCAAGCCCAGAAGCGCACGGAAGAACGGGTGGATCAACTGACTCTCACTGTTGCAGAACTCGCTCAAGCGCAGAAGCGGACGGAAGAACGGGTAGAAGAACTGGCGGCAGCTCAGAAACGAACAGAGGAACGAGTGGATCAACTGGCGGCAGCCCAAGAGCGCACCGAGAGAGCGGTCAAACAACTCGCACGCCAAGTCGGCGGCCTTAGTGAAGCCTTGGGTGGGTCGCTGGAAGACCTCGCCCTTGAGGTGGTGCCAGAGATTCTGGAATATCGCTGGGGCATGGAAATTGAGTTCTGTGACCGCGACACCCTCCCCCTGGGCAATGGGGAGTATGAATTTGATTTAGTGATTCGGGGTCAGGTGGCAGGGCGACCAATCTTGGTACTCGGGGAAGTGAAAAGCAACATCACCGAATCAGAGGTGGAGCGATTTTTGAATCTTGTCGCTCAGGTGGAAGCGCCCGAGGAGATTCGCCCCCTCTTTTTTGGCTATCGCGTTGAGCGTGCAGCTAAAGCGTTGATTCGCGATCGCGACGCGGTAATGGTCACCACCCGCGGCAAGTACTTTCCCTAGAATGGGAATATGGCTAATCAGCACTAGCAATGACCTCTGCACTCGAAGAAAAACTACGGACAGCGTTCTCGCCAGAACAGGCGCACCTACTGGCGGAAGTGATCCGTGAGGCCTATGACGACTTGGTGAAGGCCAAAGACTTTAACGAACTAAAGGCGATTGTCGCGGATCTGGCGCAAGCCCAGAAGCGCACGGAAGAACGGGTCGATCAACTGACTGTCACTGTTGCAGAACTGGCCGAAGCCCAGAAGCGCACCGAAGAACGGGTCGATCAACTGACTGTCACTGTTGCAGAACTCGCTGAAGCACAAAAGCGCACCGAAGAACGAGTAGATCAACTGGCGGCAGCCCAAGAGCGCACCGAGAGAGCAGTGAAACAACTTGCACGCCAAGTCGGCGGCCTTAGTGAAGCCCTGGGTGGGTCGCTGGAAGACCTTGCCCTTGAGGTGGTGCCCGAGATTCTGGAATATCGCTGGGGCATGGAAATTGAGTTCTGTGACCGCGACACCCTCCCCCTGGGCAATGGGGAGTATGAATTTGATTTAGTGATTCGGGGTCAGGTGGCAGGGCGACCAGTATTGGTCCTCGGGGAAGTGAAAAGCAACATCACCGAATCAGAGGTGGAGCGATTTTTAAATCTTGTCGCTCAGGTGGAAGCGCCTGAGGAGATTCGTCCCCTCTTTTTTGGCTATCGCGTTGAGCGGGCAGCTAAAGCGTTGATTCGCGATCGCGACGCGGTAATGATCACCACCCGCGGTAAATACTTCCCGTAAAAAAATCCCCCTCCACAGGGGAGAGGGATCTAGGGTGAGGGCAAATTCACCCGCTCTAGAACGTGAAGGTGGTACGAATCACGCCTTGCAGAATCGGCTGACCAGAAATAACCCCACCACCATTAGTATTGTTGGGGTTGATAATCGCTGTGAAGATAGGCGTGATGCTGATGTTGTCACTGATGGGGAATTTGTAAAAGGCCTCAATGTTGACCTGATTGGCATTGTTAATGAAACCAAAACTAGGTGCACTGTTGATAAACGGCGCACCCGCCGCTGCCGCCAGTACTGAACCTGGCACCAGCAAGTCCTTGTAGCCAATACCCGCCATAAAGTTATAGGCCATCATGCCAGCGGCAGGGACACCAAAAATAGAAAACGGTAGGGGCGAAACATTGGGGAAGTAGCCATTGGGAATCCCTGCTACCCCTGCACGGCCAAAGATGCCCAAGCGACCCAGATTGAGCTCAAAGTTGATGCCCCCCGCTTGCGCCTCAATGCCATAGGTTTTGGAGTAGGTACCCTGCAGCTTCACCACATAACTGTTGCGACCATTGCCAAAGGTGTTGGCATACTCCAACTCCAAGGAAGCTTGGTAGGGATCACCCGCAAACCCACCCCCCGGACTTGGAGGGGCAATGCCAGTAGCAGCTCGTCCTGGCTCTGCCGCAAGATACAATGCCCGCACAGTAAAAGGACCTTCATTGGGGTTCCACTGGATAGCAACCCCTGCACCCCCTAGGTAGTTCATGGCGTAGGGCACAATGAAGGGGTTGTTGAGGAAGAAGTAAGTACCAAAGTCACTGGTAGGAGAGTTCGCCCAGCTATTGGTGTCAATGATGTCGCTCGGATAGAACCGTGTCCCTGCAGTAATGGTGATATCTTGGGTGGGCTTAAACGTATAGGCTAAGCGGTATAGCTCCACATTCGGACCAAAGTTCGACCAGTAGTACTGGCTGGGGCTAAAGTAGGGCAGCGGCCCCGCTGCATTATTAAATGTATTGCCAGGTCCGAGGGTCGAGTTTATTTGCAAACCCAGACCATAGGTGCTAATGGCATCGCGACCGCCATTGCCCGTAGACAGCGTGGTTTGCAGCAAGTCAGTGCCGGTAAAGCTGGTATTCAGGTTCAGCAGAACGGCAGAAATAACCGTCGGATTTGGACGTCCGGAGGCAAGTGAAATAAAGTTGCCGCCGCCAAGATTAATATTGTTACCTGGGTTAGCAGGATCGGGACCAGGACGCACGGAGCGGAAAAGGCTACTACTACTTTGGCGACCACCGTACTGCACCGACATCACCGCCGTACCCGTGAGCTTGGTCGTTGTCGAGAACTGGGTGGCTTCAAGGGCAGCGGTGCGGGCTTCGAGGTTGTCCACACGACCGCGCAGGGTGGCGAGTTCAGCAGCAAACTCATCCATGAGTCTCTGAAGAGTGGCGAGGTCTTCTTTGGTGGCAAAGCGATCGCTAATCACATCGAGGCAGGCGTTCAATGCTGCTGCCATTTCATAACGGGTGGCGGCACGGTTGCCCCGGAAGGTGCCATCGGGATAACCCGCGATACAGCCATACTTTTCAACCAAGGAGGCGAGGGCTTGGTAGGCCCAGTCGGTGGGACGCACGTCAGACAGTTGCGAGACAGAGGTCACCTGCCCCATGGATTCTTCGTTGGCCAGAAGCTGATTAACAGAGGTAATGGTGCTAGAAGCGTCTGCAATGGTGTTGGGAGCAAGTGCTTCAGAAACTTGGAGATTTTGTGGTTCAGCAGCAATTAGGTTTTCGAAGTTGGCGGGTTCATTGGCGGTAGCAATGTTAGCCCCTGCAACCACACCCAGTAGGCTTAAGCTACCTGCTAACAGGTACGTCTTTTTCACGATGTTACTCCTCACTCACGAGCGTCTGGGTCCGGCAGAGCGATCAATTCATTCTGCTGTCCCCTAGTACTTAGCTTACACAATATGGCTTAAATGTGTTGCAAGCTGATTATGCAAGTTCTGATAGATTCTAAGTGCTTTCCCTTGGATTTGTCAAATAGGTTGTTGTGATTTGTTGACACTGAAATTTCATCTGTCTCGCCATCATGGTAGGAGTGTGCCCAAGGAGCCTTCCTGATAGAGGTCGCGGCAACTAGAGAAGCCCTGTCCGGTCGGTACAATAGAAAGTACAGCCAAGATTTCATAGATGCAATGACCTCTGTCCTTGAAGAAAAGCTGCGGGCGGCGTTTCCTCCCGAACAAGCGCATCTGCTTGCAGAAGTCATCCATGAAGCCTACAACGATTTGGTGAAAGCAAGAGACTTCAATGAGCTGAAGTCCATCGTAGGCGAATTAGCTCAAGCCCAAAAACGCACTGAGGAGCAAGTTGAAGAACTTGCCCAAGCCCAAAAACGCACTGAAGAACGAGTTGAAGAACTCGCCCAAGCTCAAAAACGCACTGAAGAACGAGTTGAAGAACTCGCCCAAGCCCAAAAACGCACTGAGGAACGGGTTGAAGAACTCGCCCAAGCCCAAAAACGCACTGAGGAACGGGTTGAAGAACTCGCCCAAGCCCAAAAACGCACTGAAGAACGGGTTGAAGAACTTGCCCAAGCCCAAAAACGCACTGAAGAACGAGTTGAAGAACTTGCCCAAGCTCAAAAACGCACTGAAGAACGAGTGGATCAGCTAGCTGTTGCTGTTGCAGAACTGGCGGAAGCGCAAAAGCACACCGAACGAGCCGTCAAACAACTTGCACGCCAAGTGGGCGGCCTCAGTGAAGCCCTGGGTGGGTCGCTGGAAGACCTCGCCCTTGAGGTGGTGCCAGAGATTCTGGAATATCGCTGGGGCATAGAAATCGAATTTTGTGAGCGGGATACCCTACCCCTACGCAACGGCAGTTATGAGTTTGACTTGGTCATCCGGGGTCAAGTTCATGGAGAGCCGATTCTAGTGCTGGGGGAAGTCAAAAGCAATATCACCGAATCTGAGGTGGAGCGGTTTTTGAATCTGGTCGCTCAAGTGGAAGCGACTGAGGAAATTCGCCCTCTGTTTTTTGGCTATCGCGTTGAGCGGGCAGCCAAGGCGTTGATTCGCGATCGCGGTGCGGTAATGGTCACCACAAGGGGCAAATACTTTCCTGAGTGAATGAAGTACCCATCACGCTTCTTGGGTTGGCGCGGCATCTGCGGCATGGTAGGAGCTACGTACAAGAGGCCCCGATCGCACGTGGGAAAAGCCGAGTTCGCGGGCAATCTTGCCCAAGGTGTTAAATTCTTCAGGTGTCCAATACTTGACCACAGGCAAATGACTCAACGAGGGGGGCAGGTATTGCCCCAAGGTCAGGCGATCGCACCCCACGGCTCGCAAATCTTTTAGAGTTTGAATCACCTCTGCCTTGGTTTCTCCCAAGCCCAACATCAAGCCCGACTTGGTGGGAAGGTGGGGATTCAGTTCCTTAACCGTGGCCAAGACCCGCAGGGAACTCTCATAGGTGGCTCCGCGGCGCACAGGCCCCTGTAGGCGGCGCACAGTTTCAAGGTTGTGGTTGTAGCAGGCAGGCTGTGCCGCCACAATTTGGGCAATGCAGTCCCGTTGGCTCAAGCGTCCCCGATCCATACGAAAGTCGGGGGTGAGGACTTCAATTTCCGTGCCGGGGCAACGTTGGCGAATCGCCTGCATGGTGACCACAAATTGACCCGCCCCTTGATCAGGTAAGTCATCGCGAGCCACAGAGGTTAAAACCACATAGCGCAATCCCAAGGTAGCTACAGCAACCGCAATTTTTGCTGGTTCCTCTGGATCAACCGCAGCAGGAGCGTGGCCTTTCTCGACTTGGCAAAAGGCGCAGGCACGGGTACAGGTGGCACCCAAGAGTAAAAAAGTGGCGGTTTTTTGGGCATAGCATTCACCGCGATTGGGACAGCGCCCCTCTTCACAGATGGTGTGGATGCCATAGTGGCGCACGAGGCGTTGAACGGTGGAGAGTTCACTGGCTTTGCCAAGGGGTTTGCGCAGCCACGGCGGCAGGGGTTGGGAGATGGTCATAGAGTGGGGTTAATCCTGAAAATAGGGGAGAGGCGAGCTAGATACAAAACTTGATTAACTATCGAGTCTATTTATTAAGTAACTGTAAATGATCGCTGGGGGTGCGCCTAGGGGGCGATCGCTTCTATGGCAGGATCAATAGCGACGTTACCGCAGGTATGCCACAGAACCTATGAGTGATCAGCCACGCCCAACGGTCATTATTACGGGTGCATCCTCTGGAGTCGGATTGTATGCCACCAAAGCCTTAGCCAATCGGGGCTGGCACGTTGTTATGGCCTGCCGCAATCTTGAAAAAGCAGAGCAAGCCGCCAAAGACTTGCAGATTCCGCCGCAGGCCTACACGATTTTGCATTTGGACTTGTCCTCGTTGGCCAGTGTGCGCGGCTTTGTGGAGTCATTTCGGGCATTGAATCGCCCCTTGCGTGCCCTTGTCTGCAATGCCGCTGTCTATTATCCCCTGCTCAAGGAACCAATCTACAGTGTGGATGGCTATGAAATCAGTGTGGCCACCAATCATTTGGGGCACTTTCTTTTGGCCAACCTCCTCCTCGATGATTTGAAGAAGTCTCCCGAAAGCGATAAGCGCTTGGTGATTCTCGGCACGGTGACGGCCAACCGCAAAGAATTCGGCGGTAAAATTCCCATTCCTGCTCCCCCCGATTTGGGCAACCTCGAAGGCTTTGAAAAGGGCTTCAAGAAACCCATTGCCATGATTAACGGCAAGCCCTTCAAGTCGGGCAAGGCCTATAAAGACAGCAAGCTCTGCAATATGCTGACAGCACGGGAACTGCATCGCCGCTTCCACGATTCGACGGGGATTGTCTTTAGCTCCTTGTATCCGGGCTGTGTGGCGGATACCCCCCTGTTTCGCCACCACTTTCCCCTCTTCCAGAAGCTCTTCCCCCTCTTCCAGAAAAACATCACTGGGGGCTATGTCAGTCAAGAACTAGCGGGTGAGCGCGTCGCAATGGTGGTGGCCGATCCAGAGTTTCGCCAGTCGGGGGTGCACTGGAGCTGGGGTAACCGCCAAAAAGAGGGCCGCAAAGCCTTTGTCCAAGAACTCTCGGCAGAGGGTAGTGATGAGCAAAAAGCCCGCCGTCTTTGGGAGTTAAGTGAAAAACTCGTCGGTTTGGCCTAACTGATGCAGCGGTGGTTGCCCCTCGGCGTTAGTCTTGCCCTTGTCATCGAAACGGGGGCGATCGCTCGCCCAGCACCAGAAACAGTGGTGAGCCAGTTTTATCAGTGGTGGGTGCGAAACCAAGATCAAGGCCGCCAACGGCTTAGTCAGCAGCGAGCAGTGTTTACACCCGATCTATACCAGCAGTTGATGCAAGCCTTTCGCAGACAGCCACGGGATGGCGTTTGGCTAGACTTTGATCCCTTTTCCTTTACCCAAGTGAGTACTCAAGGGGTGCAAGTGCGCAATGTCCGGCGATCGCCCAATCATCCCCAAGTGGCGGAAGTGGATATTGAGGTTATGGCAGGTCTGCGGGGGCGATCGGGAACGCCTGTGCCGATTAAAGTACTCCTTCGCCAAGGGAGCGATCGCTGGCAAATTGATAACCTGATCTACTTGAACACGTGGGATAACCTGCGCTGTCTGCTGCGGGACATCAATCGCTAGCGAACCTTAACGTCTTCTTCCATTCCTCTGGCTGAGCTTGCCGCTATGGTGGAAGTGATCCTTGCCATTGCAGGACGGATGTATGTCACAGCAAGATTTTGGCGTCATTGGCCTCGCTGTCATGGGGGAAAACCTTGCCCTCAATGTGGAGCGAAATGGATTCTCCGTGGCGGTTTATAATCGCACCCCCGCCCGCACTGAAGCTTTCATGGCCGAACGAGCCACCGGCCGTCGCTTCAAGGCCACCTATAGTCTTGAGGAGTTTGTTGCTTCCCTGTCGCGTCCCCGCCGCATTTTGGCGATGGTCAAAGCCGGCAAACCCGTGGATGACCTGATCCAGCAACTCAAGCCGCTCCTTGAACCGGGAGACATCCTCATTGATGGGGGCAACTCCCTCTACACGGATACCGAACGCCGCGTTGCTGAAATGGAGGCAGCAGGACTCTGCTTCTTTGGTATGGGGGTCAGCGGTGGTGAAGAAGGTGCCCTCAATGGCCCAAGTCTCATGCCCGGCGGTAGTCGTGAGGCCTACCAAGCCCTCGAACCCATTCTCACTAAAATTGCAGCCCAAGTGGATGATGGCCCCTGTGTCACCTACATTGGGCCGGGGGGGTCGGGGCACTTTGTCAAGATGGTGCACAATGGCATTGAGTATGGTGATATGCAACTCATTGCCGAAGCCTATGACCTGCTGAAAAATTTCCTCGGCCTCAATCACCAGCAACTTCATGAGGTCTTCAAACGCTGGAATGAGACCCCCGAACTCAACTCATTTTTGATTGAAATTACTAGCCAGATTTTCACCTATATTGACCCAGAAACCCATTTGCCCCTTGTGGATGTGATTGTGGATGCGGCAGGTCAAAAGGGAACCGGTCGCTGGACGGTGGAAAGTGCCCTTGAAATGGGGGTGGCCATTCCAACGATTACCGCTGCCGTGAATGCCCGCATCATGTCCTCCATCAAAGCCGAACGGATGGCGGCTGCCCAAGTCCTCCCCGGCCCTGTGGCTCACTTTAGCGGCAATACTGAAGAATTCATCGGCAAAATCCGCGATGCCCTCTACTGCTCGAAAATCTGCTCCTATGCCCAAGGGATGGCGCTGATTGCCAAAGGCTCCCAAGAACTCTTTGATAATCAACTAAACCTTGGCGAAATTGCCCGCATCTGGAAGGGGGGCTGCATTATTCGCGCTGGCTTCCTGAATAAGATCAAGCAGGCCTACAGCGAAAATCCCCAACTGGCCAATTTGCTGCTGGCGCCGGAGTTTCGGCAAACCATCCTCGATAAACAGGCGGCGTGGCGGGAGGTATTGGTGGAGGCGACCCGTGCTGGGATTGCTGTGCCCGCCTTTGGCGCGTCCTTGGAGTACTTCGATAGCTATCGGCGCGATCGCCTGCCGCAAAATCTCACCCAAGCACAGCGGGATTTCTTTGGTGCCCATACCTACGAGCGGATCGATAAACCGGGAACCTTCCATACGGAGTGGGTACCGATTCAGGAGGCAGGAAAAGCATCCGTTTAAGAGGTAGGCAGTAGCGTTGGAGGCGTTGTTCCCCAAGGGGGCAATTCTTTAGCCTATCTTAAGAATTAGGCGAGTGATTTGCTTGCCCGCGATCATCCTGCACTTTGGGGAGGCCAAGAAGCCTTGCATCCGTTTTTACGACTGCTGCACCACAGCCAACGCTACCAACGCCAAGTGGGGCTTGCCTCCCTCTACTCTATCCTCAATAAAATTTTTGATCTCGCTCCCCCCGTTCTGATTGGGATTGCTGTGGATCTGGTGGTGAAGCGGCAGGATTCCCTCTTCGCCCGCTGGGGGCTGGTGACCTTTGAGCAGCAACTGTTGGCCTTGGCCGGCCTATCATTTGTGATCTGGAGCTTGGAGTCCCTCTTTGAGTATGCCTATGCCCGCAGTTGGCGAAACTTAGCGCAGCAGATTCAACACGACCTGCGCCTTGAGACCTATGCCCATGTCCAAGAGATGGATTTGGCGTTTTTTGAAGAACGCAGCAGTGGGGTGTTGCTCTCGATTCTCAATGATGACATTAACCAACTAGAGCGCTTTTTGGATGGTGGTGCCAATGAGGTGTTGCAAGTCACAACCACTGTCTTAGTCATTGGTGGGATTTTCTTTTATTTGGCGCCCAATGTGGCGATCTGGGGGATGCTGCCGATGCCCTTTATTCTCTGGGGATCCGTCATCTTTCAGCGGCGACTCGCCCCTCGCTATGCCGATGTGCGGGAAAAGGCGGGACGCCTCAATGAACGCTTGGCTAACAATATCTCAGGTATTCAAACGATTAAGAGCTTTACTGCCGAGGCTTACGAATTGGAGCGCCTGCGCTGGGATAGTGAAGCCTACCAACAGAGTAATCGCCGCGCCATTCGCCTCAGTGCTGCCTATATTCCCCTGATTCGCTTTGTGATCCTCTTTGGCTTTACGGGAACGTTGGTGCTGGGGGGCTTTGCCGCTTTTCAGGGGCGCTTGGATGTGGGCGCCTACAGCACGATGGTCTATCTGATTCAACGGTTGCTCTGGCCCTTGACCCGTTTGGGGGAAACACTGGATCAGTATCAGCGAGCCATGGCCTCAACGCAGCGGGTGCTGAATTTGCTGGAAACGCCGATCGCGATTTGTACGGGCGATCGCCCCCTTGATCCGCGCCATGTCAAAGGGGAAGTGCGCTTTGAATCCGTCAGCTTTGCCTATGCTGGGCGTGCCCCCGTGCTGAAAAATGTTAGTTTACACGTCCCTGCGGGTCAGACGATCGCCATTGTCGGCTCCACGGGATCCGGCAAAAGTACCCTTGTGAAATTGTTACTGCGGTTCTATGAGATGCAAGAAGGGCGCATTCTCATTGATGGGGTGGATATTCGCGAGTATCGGCTGCGGGACTTGCGCCGTGCCATTGGTTGGGTGAGTCAGGATGTCTTTCTCTTCCACGGCACCGTCTTTGAAAACATTGCCTATGGCAGCCCCCAAGCCACCCCAGCAGACGTTGTGCATGCTGCAAAACTGGCCGAAGCCCATGACTTTATCGATCAACTGCCCCAAGGGTACGACACGGTGGTGGGGGAGCGGGGGCAAAAACTCTCCGGCGGTCAGCGGCAGCGGCTGGCGATCGCCCGCGCCCTGCTCAAAGATCCACCGATTCTAGTGCTCGATGAAGCCACCTCCGCCGTGGATAACGAAACCGAAGCCGCCATCCAGCGATCGCTAGCCCACATTACGGCACATCGCACGACGATCGCCATTGCCCACCGCCTCTCCACCATTCGCCATGCCGACTGCATCTATGTCCTTGAACACGGTGAAATTGTCGAACAGGGAACCCACGAAGCACTCTTGGCGCAGCAGGGCGTCTATTACGGCCTCTGGCAAGTCCAAGCCGGCCAGCTCCTCCCTGAAGGTTAGGGTGTGAGATTATAGCGTGCCCGCTCCGCCGCTGTTTTCTCGCGATCCAGTTTCAAGATCAGCACCGCCAAGGGGGGCAAGCACAGATCAAGGGAGTAGCGACGGTGGTGGTAGGGCCATTCATCCGCCCATTTACCGCCCAAGTTACCCATATTGCTGCCGCCATACTCGCGGGCATCACTATTAAAGAGTTCACTATAGAAGCCATGCTCTGGGACACCAATGCGGTAGTGGCTATGGGGCTGCGGTGTAAAGTTACAGACGACAACCACAAAATCTTGGTAGTCCTTATCCCAGCGGATAAAGGACACAACGCTATGGCGGTTATCACTACAGTCAATCCACTCAAAGCCCTCCGGTTTGAAATCTTGGGTATAGAGGGCAGGTTGTGAACGGTAGAGGCGATTGAGATCCTCAAAGAAGCGTTTGGTTTGCTGGTGGGGTTCGTATTGCAGCAGGTGCCACTCTAAATCACTCCAGACATTCCACTCGCTCCATTGGGCAAACTCCATCCCCATGAACATTGTTTTCTTACCGGGGTGAGTGAACATGTAGGCAAATAAACAGCGTAGATTCGCAAATTTCTGCCAGCGATCGCCCGGCATTTTGCCAATGATGTGACTCTTGCCGTGCACCACCTCATCATGGGAGAGCGCCAGCATGAAGTTCTCGCTGTGGTGATACCACATACTGAAGGTGACATTGTTTTGGTGGAACTGGCGGAACCAGGGATCCATGCTGAAGTAGTCCAGAATATCGTGCATCCAACCCATATTCCACTTCAGGTTGAAGCCCAGTCCGCCCATGTAGGTCGGCCAAGAGACCATTGGCCAAGCGGTGGATTCCTCAGCGATCGAAAGAATCCCCGGAAAGTAGCTAAAGATCACGTGGTTGACTTGGCGCAGAAAGTTAGCTGCCTCTAAATTTTCCCGTCCGCCGTATTCATTGGGTACCCACTCACCCTCCTTGCGGGCATAGTCAAGATAGAGCATCGAGGCCACGGCATCCACGCGAATACCGTCAATGTGGTACTTGTCAAACCAAAAGAGGGCATTGGCCACCAGAAAATTGCGCACTTCGTGGCGACCATAGTTAAAGACAAGGGTGCCCCATTCCTTGTGTTCGCCCTTGCGCGGATCCGCGTGTTCGTAGAGGTGGGTGCCATCAAAGAAGGCGAGGCCGTGGCCATCCTTGGGAAAGTGCCCCGGTACCCAATCCACAATCACACCAATACCGTTTTGGTGGCACTGATCCACGAAATACATAAAGTCTTGGGGACTGCCATAGCGAGAGGTGGGGGCGTAGTAGCCAGTGACTTGATAACCCCAAGAGCCATCGAAGGGATGCTCAGCAACGGGCAAGAGTTCAATGTGGGTGTAGCCCAATTCCTTGACGTAGGGAATGAGTTTGGCCGCCAATTCGCGATAGGTGAGAAAGCGTGCCCAGGGCTTGAGTTCTGCCACCTGTACGGGTTCTTGGGGTTGGCCATCAGCACCAATGGGCGGATCCTCCATTGAGGCGTGGAGCCACGATCCTAAATGCACCTCAAAGACGGAAATCGGTTGGGTGAGGGGGTCAGTGTGGCGCCGTTTTTCCAACCAGTCGTTATCGCCCCATTCGTAGCTATTGAGGTCGGTGACAATAGAGGCGGTCTTGGGACGCGGTTCTTGGTAAAAGCCGTAGGGATCTGATTTTTCGTAGATGTGGCCGTCTTGATTCTTAATTTCGTACTTATAGTGCTCGCCCACACCCAAGCCGGGGATAAAGAGTTCCCAGATGCCATTGCCACGTCGTGCCATTTGGTGTTTGCGGCCATCCCAGTGGTTAAAGTTGCCAATGACAGAGACATTGCGGGCATTGGGTGCCCAGACGGCAAAATACACCCCTGCAACGCCATCGACTGTGAGCAGGTGTGCCCCGAGTTTTTCATAGATGCGGTGGTGATTGCCCTCGGCAAACAGATGAATATCAAAATCCGTCAGCTTTGAGGAGCGGAAGGCATAGGGGTCGTAGATCACCCGCTCGTGACCATTTTCATAAATTTTCAGTTGATAATTATTCAGTTCCGGCAGAGGAATGCGGCATTCAAAAAAGTGGGGGTGGTGAACCGGCGTCATCGGATATTCTTGCCGCTGCTCTGGACAGAGGACACTCACCCGTTCGGCATTGGGTAAATAGGCGCGTACCGCCCACACGGATTGGCCATTCTCACTGATCTGGTGACAGCCCAAAATTTCAAAGGGATCGTGGTGCTGGTTGGAAACAATGCGGTCAATCTGTTCGGGCGAAACGGTCATATTTTTATACTTTCGTAAAATATAGGGACAATACTATAGAAAAGTTAACAGTTAGAATGCTCCCCTTGACAAGGGCACAAACGCTATTTCTCTGGTTTCTCTTGATCGGCGGCGTGGGCTAAGAGTCCTTGGAGTAGCTCTCGCAATAGGCTCGGTCCTTGGTAAATCCAACCGGTGTAGAGTTGCACCAGTGTTGCACCGGCTGCTAGTTTTTCGATCACATCCTCTGGCGTGAAAATCCCCCCCACCCCAATAATCGGCAGAGTGCCTTGGGTCTCTTTGTGGATAAAGCGAATCACGGCGGTAGCGCGATCGCGCAAAGGGGCACCACTGAGACCTCCCGCCTCGGCCGCCGGCGATCGCCCCGTCTGCGGAATCATCTGGGTTTTTAGCCCCTCCCGTGCCACGGTGGTATTGGTGGCCACAATGCCGGCGAGTTCATAGGTTTGAATCAGATCAAGAATTGCCGCAATCTGCTCCCAACTCAAATCGGGGGCAATTTTCAGAAGCAGGGGCTTGTGGGAGTGATTGGCGGTTTGTAGCGTCTCCAAAATGGGTTCTAGTTGTTCCTTGGCTTGCAGATCCCGTAACCCCGGTGTGTTGGGAGAACTCACATTAATCACGAAATAATCGCCAAGGGGATACAGGCGGCGAAAACTGGCTAAGTAATCCTCTTTTGCAGCTTCCAAAGGGGTGATTTTTGACTTGCCCAAATTGATACCGATGGGAATCGTTGGCGGGGGCGATCGCTCCAAAAGGGCGGCCATGGCCTCTGCGCCGGCATTATTAAACCCCATGCGATTAATTGCTGCGCGATCGGCTGTTAGGCGAAAGAGGCGCGGACGCGGATTGCCCGGCTGCGGATACCAAGTGACCGTGCCTAACTCTGCAAAGCCAAAGCCAAAGGCCGACCAGACACTGGGGGCGACGCCATTCTTATCAAACCCTGCCGCCAAACCAATGGGATTGGGAAAGCGTAGTCCCCACATTTGCCGCTCTAAACGGGGATCTGAAAGGGCATAGCGTTGCTGAAGTTGCTGCCGCAGCCAAGTGCTCAGGGCACGATCCTGATTAAGCCACCCACAGAGGGAGATAAACTGCTGGTGCAGAAATTCGGGATCCGCCTGCAACCCAGAAAAAAGAAGTGGCCGCAGCAGGTGCCGATAAGGATCAATGGCCATTCAGACTGCCATTCCCCCACCTAAAGGGTTGAATGGTCAACCCTATGACCCTAGTCCAGATAGCCCATGAGGACGGGTGAATCATCAATGATATTAGAAGCCACAGGCCGTTCCCCAGCGGAATAATAGGTTTCAGCAATGTGCAGGCCACTGGTGGTAATCGGACGAATGCCCATCCAATTCACTGTTTCGACAATTTCAAAGTCATCCGCTGCCACGGGGCGCACCCCCATGATGTTCAGGGTTTCAACCACGCGGAAATTGGTGGCCACGATGGGGCGAATACCGGCGGAGTTGATGCTGTCGTAGATTTGCAGGCCACTGCTGAGCACAGGACGCTCGCCGGCATCTTTGATCATGTGCACCACTTGCACGGGACTGGCTTCAATGGGACGCAAGCCGGCACTATTAAAGGTTTGCCATACCACGATGTCGCTGGCTGTGGTTGTGCCTGCGGGGGCAAGAGCGGTTTTTTCGGCAAGGGAAACCATTTGACCGCTATTTTCTTTGGCGGGCGGGTTGCTGCGACGGGCGGGACGGCTAGCTTTGGCCGTGGGTTCTTCGGGAGGTGGGGTTTGAGGCGTTTCAGTCATGGCGATCGCTCCTAATGCAATAATTCAATCCTACAGGTGAATTCGTATGCAAGCATTCTATATCTCTAGTCCTTGATCATAGCAGCCCAAGAGGAGTGCCAGCGGTTTGAGAGATCCCTTTCGGTGCAGGAATGGTTGGCTTTTCAAGCGTGCAGCAGAGGCATCATGTCGCTGGGTGCCCCTTGGCCAATCACTTTGCCACGATCCAGAACAATGGCACCGTCCGCTTGCGCCAGTTCATCGAGACGGTGGGTGACCCACAGTGCGGTGATCCCTTGGCTGTTGACCAGTTGGCGTACGTAGCCCAAGAGTTCCCGCTGACTATCGGGGTCAAGGAGAGCCGTGGGCTCATCGAGCAATAGCACCCGACAATGGCGAGCGATCGCCCCGGCAATGGCTACCCGCTGTTTTTGGCCGCCACTGAGGGCATAGATGGGACGGCGTTCTAGCCCCTGTAAATTCACAGCTTGTAGGGCTGCACTGACGCGCTCGCGCACCTGCCAATAGTTGAGGGATTCACCATTGAGACTAAAGGCAATATCCGCACCGACACTGGGCATCACGAGTTGGTGATCGGGGTTCTGGAAGACAAAGCCAAGGGGTTGCTCCACATAGACTTCACCGCTTTGGGGCTGCAAGAGACCCCCCAAAATACGCACCAGCGTTGACTTACCACTGCCATTGCGGCCGAGGAGCATCCATAGTTGCCCCCGCGGGATGTCTAGGGAGACCCGATCCAGCACTAAAACCTCTGGCGACCAGCCAAAGGAGACCTCTTTGAGATGAATTGCTGGGGGGATTGCCGCCATGGGTTTTTGGACAATGCTCATGTTTTTCGGTAGGGTGAGGATGACCCCCAATTGGGTTGTAGTGCACCAAGTAAGGGAGCGGCTATGCAAGAGGGATTATACATTGTCCTCATCAGTATTCATGGTTTGATTCGGGGCAATCGCCTTGAACTAGGACGAGATGCCGATACGGGAGGACAAACGCGCTATGTGGTGGAACTGGCAAAAACCCTTGCAGCCCATCCTCGGGTGGCGCAGGTGGATTTGGTCACTCGTCTGATTCCCGATGCCAAGGTCAGTCCCGACTATGCCCAGCCCATTGAGCGAATTGGCGATCGCGCCCGCATTGTCCGTCTGGCCTGTGGTCCCCGCCGCTATTTGCGCAAGGAGGTGCTTTGGCCCTATTTAGACGTATTTGCCGATGAACTGTTGCGCCATCTCCGCCAAAGTGGACGCATGCCCGATGTGATCCACAGTCACTATGCCGATGCCGGTTATGTGGGCTGCCGTGTTGCCGGTTGGTTGGGGGTTCCCCTTGTACACACTGGGCATTCCCTCGGCCGGGTCAAGCGACAGCGACTCCTTGCCCAGGGTAGTAAGCCCGATGCCATTGAGGAGCAGTTTCACTTTACGACTCGCATTGAAGCCGAGGAGCAAACCCTTGCCAGTGCCGCACTCATTATTGCCAGTACCCATCAGGAGGTCGAAGAGCAGTATCGCCTCTACGATCAATACGATCCGGCACGGATGGCCGTCATTCCGCCGGGGGTAGATACCCGCCGTTTCTATCCAGCGCCTGTGCCAGCGGATTTGCCGTTTCGCAAGGAATTGCGTCGCTTTTTAGTCGAACCGGAAAAGCCCTTTATCTTTTGCCTCTCCCGGCCAGTACCGCGCAAGAACGTGGCTGCGTTGCTCAATGTCTATGGCACTGATCCCTTTTTACAGGAGCGAGCGAATCTGGTCTTAGTGCTCGGCAATCGCACCGATATTAGCAAGATGGAGGCCAGCCCTCGCCAAGTGTTGACCGAACTCTTTTTGCTGGTCGATCGCTATGACCTCTATGGCAAAGTCGCCTATCCGAAAACCCACACCAGCGATGAAGTCCCCGATCTTTACCGTTTAGCCGCCCAGCAACGGGGGGTCTTTATCAACCCTGCACTGACCGAACCCTTTGGCCTGACGCTCATTGAAGCGGCTGCCTGTGGATTACCGATTTTGGCCACAGCGGATGGTGGGCCGCAGGAGATTCTCCGTCACTGTCGCAATGGGTTGCTCTTTGATGCCCTTGATCTAGAAGCCATTCGCAGTGCCCTGCATCAAGCCTTTCAGAGTGACAGCCAGTGGCAGACTTGGGCAGACAATGGCCTGAAGGGGGTACAAGCCCACTACTCTTGGCGCAGTCATGTGGAGATGTATCTGCACGCCCTTGCTCAACTGGCGGAAAAATCAGTCTTGCCCGTGTTGAGTGTGCAACGCCAACCGGCTCAGTACCAGAGTAATAAACTGCCAACGACGCTGACACGGAACCGCCTGCTCACCCTCGAACGCCTGTTGATTAGTGATATTGACAATACCTTGATTGGCGATCGCCCTGCCCTTGAGCGACTCTTAACGCTTCTGCAACGCCGTCCTGAAATGGGCTTTGGGGTGGCAACGGGGCGTCATCTCGAAATTACCCTAGAGGTCCTCCATGAATGGGGCGTGCCGATTCCCGATGTTTTAATTACGTCCGTGGGCAGTGAAATTCACTATGGCCCTCACTTGGTTCCCGACACCAGTTGGCAGCAGCACATTAGCTATCGCTGGGAACCCCAACGGGTCAGAGACACCCTCGCCGATGTGGCAGGCCTGACGCTGCAACCCCCAGAAAATCAACGCTCCCACAAAATTAGCTACAACGTGGACACTGCGGTTCTCCCCAGCATTACCCCGGTCTTGCGTTTACTGCGACAGCAAAAGCTCCATTGTCGTCCCATTTTTTCCCATAATCAGTTTTTGGATATTTTGCCCCTGCGTGCCTCCAAAGGCGATGCTCTGCGCTATCTTGCCCTCAAGTGGGGCTATCCTCTAGACAAACTGTTGGTGGCTGGGGACTCTGGCAATGACGAGCAAATGCTGACGGGGAATACCCTTGCTGTTGTTGTGGGCAATCACAGTCCGGAATTGGAAAAGTTGCGCGATCGCCCCCATATTTACTTTGCCCAAGGTCACTATGCCCAAGGGATTCTCGAAGCGATTGAACACTATGGCTTCTAACAAAAAGCCTGCGATAACGTCAAACTAGAAATGCCCTTGGCGCGGTAATTGGCAAGAATCTGAGCCAGTGCCTCCACTGTCGGTTGTCGCGTGGGATTGAGTTGGGGATTGCTCTGCATTGCTGGGTTGAACTCCGTGCCATCGTGCATCAGCCAGTGACTCCCACCCTAGCACGCTAGAGCGCTTGGGTTCTTTGAATTAGCCATTCGCCACCAACATTGACTAAAGTAAAGCGTAGCGTTTGATAAAAATCTTGACCAGAGTTCATTACGTAGTGAAGACTTGCATCAACAACGGCTCTACCTGAAGTTAAACCGACAACTTCAGTACTATAAACATCAACGTACTGCACTTTAGTCCACCAATCAATGTATGAACCATATCCGTTGGGGTGGGTTGAAGAATCATTTTGTAAAGAACTGGTCAATCGATACCACGCTGCCTCGTAATTGCCAGCGTTAATCAGAGCATAGTAATTTTCAACAAAAAGGCTGGGATCAGGGAGCAGTTCCGGGTCAAGTAGGACGCGTTCGCTAGCACTTGCAGGGGGTGTGGGCGTAGAAACAGTTTCTGGAGTTGGCGATGGAGATTCAATAGGTAGCGATTGGCCAGGAGTTTCTGCGACTTCGGTAGGGGAATTGGCTAGGGAGGGAGGGCGGGGTTCTAGGCGGTTCGACAGCAAAATTACAGCCATCGCTGCCAACATACTCCCAAAGGCAATCACAAGTGAGCCGAGAATGAGCCACGGTGCGAATGATGACTGAGCTGTGGGTACTGGTTGAGTCCCAGAGAAGGGTTGTCCTGTAGGCGTGGTAGAGAGGGGTAGGGGTGTGACGACAGGTTCATGAACAATACTGCCTGCCTCAATCATCCGCCAATGTTGATCCTGGCGCTCAACCCGTGCTGGCCTCAGCAATTGCCCTGACTTTTCACTGGGGTGTTGGGGCAACGTTCGCCGAAATAGGTAAGGATCGAATTCCCCCTTGTGCAAGGGAATAAGCCAGGACTGTTGATTGACATCTGTGATTACTAAATAGCTGGGATGAGCAGCACACTCAGTAAAAATGGCACCCTCCCTTTGAGAACCTGCAGGACGAACCGGTGTTCCATAGTTTTGCAGCTCTAACCAATCGCTATGCAAACGACTGTTGTACTTCTCAAGCAGCCAGTTGACCGACGGCGCTAAGTGAGGTGGTGGAGACTCCTCAGTAACCACTGTTGTTTCTAGCACCTGCGTCTCTAACGTTTTTTTTGTTTCTGTCTCTGCATCCGCTAGGGCAGCTTCGACTTCCTTGGCGGATTGATAGCGATCGCTGGGTGCAACGGCCAGCATCTTTGCCAAAACATCGCGAAATGTTGGTGTGATTTGAACATACTTTTGCCAATTCCAAGTGTGATGGTAGTTATCAAACAATTCCTTGGGATCTTTGCCCGTGAGTAAGACAATACAGGTCACTGCTAGGGCGTACAGATCGGAACTCGGAAAAACCTGCTCACCTCTGACTTGTTCTGGTGCGGCATAATGCGCTGTATAAATTTTTGTATGCCCCTTCGCAACTTCGGTAACACGGGAAATCTCCTTGACTGCACCAAAGTCAATGAGGTAAAGGCGACGCTGCCCCGGAAATTTACTGTTCTTTGCCGATTGGCGAATAATGTTTGCTGGCTTAATGTCTCGATGAATGGCTCCTTGATCATGAATGTACTGCAAAACAGGTAGGAGCTCTTTCAAGACCTCACGAACTTCCTCTTCACTCAGATAACCGCGATGGGCAAGTTCACACTCAAGCGTATCGCCATCAATAAATTCTTGAACCAGATAAAAATAGTTTTGTTTTGCTTCGCCTGTGCTGCTGCTCACCCGCTCCTGAAAGAAGGCAAATAAGGTAGGAATTTGGGGATGTTCCCCCAACTTTTCTAGGAGTCGTGCTTCTCGCTTGAATAAACTTTCTGCTTTTTGCAAGAGGGCTGGATTTGAGGTTTCCACTTGGAGCTGTTTGATCACACATTGGCGCTTGGCGGGCGTATCCAAATCCCGCCCTAGGTAAGTAATACCAAAGCCCCCTTGTCCCAACAACTGTTGGGCAACATAGCGCCCCCGCAAAATCAAGGGCATGCCGCAGTTGGCGCAGTACTTTTGGCTAATGGTATCCACCAACACATCCCCCTCTAGTTCAGGCAGGTCATTGTGGGGATAGGAACACTGGGGGCGGGTGCAGTAGATAAGCATGATTTTACATCAAGAAGCACCAATTTATTCACGATTAAAACTGATCCAACACTTGGGTGACAACCTCAGGACCCACAGAAATGCCGTCAATCCCCAAATCAATTAACCACGGCAGCCAATGGGGATAGCGAGCGGGGGCTTCGCCGCATAGATGGCATCTTAAGTGATGGGCTTTGGCCTGTTGAATCAATTGGGCGATCGCCTTTTTCACAGCGGGATGGTCTTCATTGAAGTCTGGCAGTGTGGTTTCGCGATCAATGCCCAACAGCAGTTGGGTCAGATCATTGGTGCCAATGGTGATGCCGGCAACGCCAAGGTTGGCCAGATCAGACAGTAAAAATAGAACGGCAGGCACTTCGGCCATCACCCACAGTTCCACACCCGCCTTGGCTGTCAAACCATGCTGTGCAAGAGCCTTTTGACAATAGACCACTTCACTGACACTGCGGACAAAGGGAAGGATAATGCGCAGCGGGCAGGCTTCTAAGCGGTGGGCGATCGCCAGTGCTGACAGTTCCAAATGAAATAGCTCTGGACAATGGGGATAGCGACTCACCCCTCGCAGTCCCCAATCCGTTGCGGGTTCAAACTGATGTCCCCCCAAGAGTTGGCGATAGTCGGCTGGCCGTAAATCCAATGTGCGATAAAAGAGGGGACGGGGGGCGATCGCCCGCATAAATTCACAGAGGTGCTGTACCCAGCGATCGCGCAATTCCTCTGCTTCTCCATGTTCTAGCCAATGACAGGGATGGCGATGATCCAAAAAGGCCAACAACATCAACTCTGAGCGCAATAGACCAATGCCATCACAGGGGAGCGATCGCAATACCCGCAGGGCACTGACTTGACTGACATTTACCATGACCTGCAACGGCAACCGCTTGACCGTCGGGAGTGAGGGCGTTTGCGGCGAGGGGGTCGCCACCACGGGCAATGGCTCTGGGGGCAGTTGATAGATAGACCCCCGATGACCATCTAGAAACAGCGTCATTCCTGAACTAATCTGCTGAGTCGCATTTACCACACCGACCACCGCTGGCCGTCCCAATTCCCGCGCCAGAATGGCACCATGACTGGTTAAGCCCCCCTGCTCACAAATCACACCAACCGCAGCACTCACGAGGGGCAACCAGTGGGGCGGAATACTTTTGCTCACCAAGATCTGCCCAGCAACAGCCGCAGGAGCACAGGGGTCTGTAACCACAAGGGCAGGGGCGATCGCCTGCCCCGGCGCAGCGGGTAGCCCTTCAGCTATGAGGGTGCGCTCCACGGCCTGCGGCAAGGGCGCCAGCGGCAGAGGCTCTGGCAAACACTGTCCCCACCAAACCTGTGTCTGACTGCGATGCCAAACCCAGAGATGGGACGCCGACCCGCGACAGGCCTGCTGCAAGTATTGTTCCTCTGCGGGCGTCAGCTCAATTCCCCTTGGGGGCAAAGGAATGCCGTGATGGGGTAGGGCAACCCCGCTAGCGATCGCCTGGAATGTTGGATCACTCCCTGTCCACCAGCCTGAGGCAACAATGGTACTCAGAGGGTAGAGTAAAATCACTACTTTGAGCCGACAAAAATCCCATCCCTGCTGCCAATAGGTATAGAGATTCTTGGCTTCAACAAGAGCCGCAAAGGCCGCTTCGAGCGCCTGATGACACAGGGGTAAACTGGGATGATGTAACACGGTTCCACGGCCTAGCCCCCAAGGTAAGTCCACCGCTTCCTGCCAAAGATAGGTGGTGAGAACAAGATGACTCTCTCCCCCCTGTTGTTGCCAAAAGTGATGACAAGCAGCAAAAATTGTTTCTAATTCCCCCACATCCAAAGGGGGTAATTCATGGGTCATTTCCAGTGCCAGTGCCCTGAAATCCGCCGCATTGGGGGGCACCTCTTGCCAGCGATCGCAGGCCGCTTGCCACAGGGGAATGACGCCAGAGCGTAACTGTTGCCAGACACTGGTGGAAATCAGCCAGACAGGATGAGGCGGTGGCAAGATTTTTTGCGCCTCTTGCAGGGCAACCAATGTTGGGGAAAGGGCTTCCGCTGGGTACTGTTGTAGGGATTCCAGAAGGAGTGATGTCACAAATGCGTTTCCTTAATCGTCCTTGGGGGTTTGGGAGCGGACGATCCGACCTAGGGAGAACTCACTTCCGTGTGCTGACGGCGACGAATGTTGAGGACATCAGTGATTTTTCTAATTTGCGCCAAGAGATGATCCAACTGCTTTGCATTCACAATATCAATACACAAATCAATAATCGCTGTGCGTCCCGGATCTGTGTGGACATTGGCTCGTCGCACATTAATTTGATTATCAGTTAAACGGGTCAAAATATCCTTAAGAATACCAACGCGATCAATCACCTCAATTTGCACATCCACAGGGTAGGTTTGGGGACGGCGTTGATTGACTTTTGTGTTCCAACTCACGGGAATCAGGCGATCGCTCGACACCGACTCTAGGTTGCTACAGCCCTGACGATGAATTGAAATACCCCGACTCCCCAGCGTCACCACGCCAATAATCGGTTCATCGGGCACAGGACAACAGCAGCCAGCAATGTGATAAACCAAGCCCTCCACTCCAAGAATCGGGGAATCACTGGGTTTCGTGCTGGCGGGTACACGGTTAACAGGGGCAGATTCTGACGGCAGTTCCGGTGGGGTTGTCTCTGGACGCGCTAGGGTAATTGCCCGCAGCCGATTCACCACCAGATTCAGCGTAATTTCGCCATAGCCCAAGGCGGCCACTAAATCATCGACACTTTGGTAGTTGCTGCGCTCTGCCACCTGTTGCATCTGCGGTGACTTCAGAAGGGCTTCTAGACCCGCTTTGCCCAGTTCCTTCTCCAGTAATTCCCGTCCCCGCTGCAGGTTTTCATCGCGGCGCGATCGCTTGTACCACTGCCGAATACGATTGCGTGCCGTTGTGGTTTTAACAAAGTTCAACCAGTCCAAACTGGGGTGGGCAGTTTTCTGGGTGATGATCTCAACAATGTCGCCATTGCGCAGTGGTGTATCCAAGGGCACTATCCGACCATTCACCCGTGCCCCGGCACAATGATTCCCGACATCGGTGTGAATATGGTAGGCAAAGTCGAGGGGCGTCGCCCCCTGTTGCAGGGCAAGGACGTCCCCTTGGGGCGTAAAGACATAGACCTCCTTATCAAAGAGATCATCGCGAATGCTATCGAGATATTCTTGGGCATCCTTGAGGTCATTTTGCCAATCCAGCAGTTGCCGTAGCCAAGTGAATTTTTGATCGCGAGCACTCCACTGTTGCGGTAAGGAATGACCTGTTTCTTTATACTTCCAGTGGGCGGCAATCCCATACTCAGAGACATGGTGCATCGCCAATGTGCGAATTTGCACCTCCAAGGGGCGCCCCCCAAGACCAATAACCACCGTGTGCAGCGATTGATACTGGTTGGGTTTGGGCAAGCTGATGTAGTCCTTGAACCGCCCTGGCACAGAAAGGAAACAGTCATGGACGACCGCAAGGGCACGATAGCACTCATCCTTTGTGGCCACCAGAATGCGAATGCCCGCCACATCATAGATTTCATGGAATTCTTTTTGCTGCCGCATCATTTTTTGATAGATGCTATAGAGGTGTTTGGGACGGCCACTAATTTCTAAGTATCCAAAGCCCATTCCCGATAAGCGGTCATAGAGAATTTGAATCGCCTGCTGCAGTTGTGCCTCGCGATTAGCGCGTTTTTCCGCCACCAGTTCCTGAATGCGGCGGTAGGCTTCTGGCTCTAAATACTTAAAGGCTAAATCCTCTAGCTCCCACTTGATCCGCCAAATCCCCAAGCGATTGGCCAAGGGGGCAAAGACATCACGGGTTTCTTGGGCAATGGCACGGCGGCGATCTTCCGGTAGATACTCTAGGGTGCGCATATTGTGCAGGCGATCGGCCAGCTTGACAACGATGACTCGAATATCCTGTGCCATCGCCAAAAACATGCGTCGGAAACTTTCCGCTTGCCGCTCCGTCTTACTGGAGAAGTTAAACTTCGAGAGCTTGGTGACCCCCTCCACCAGTCGCCGCACCTCGGCACCAAAATTGGCTTCTAGCTCCTCTGCTGTAACAGCGGTATCCTCAATCACATCGTGGAGAAGCCCCGCCGCCAAAAGAGCAGGCCCGCCGCCTAGATCCCGCAGAATACTCGCCACTGCCACAGGATGGGCAATGTAGGGTTCCCCAGACGCCCGTCGCTGTCCTTGGTGTAAGTCGTAAGCAAATTGAAACGCTCGACAGACTAAATCATCCCCATTCTCAGGATCTGGATTTCGCAGGCACGTCGCTAACCAATCGGGTAATTCAATATCAGTCGGCAAGCTAGGTGCAAAAGCGTTCATAGCAGCAGGCGATCGGGAAAGCAGCACAGTGAATTCGAGTACGTACATTCTAGTTCAATTTCATGCCTATCGCGCGCATCCTGATCGTAAAGACGTTCCTAAACCCTCTCAAGTTTTACAGCTAGGGATTGTTCAATTTTGATCTCCTTTAACATAAAAATTAAGGACTTTAATCAGCAAGGGGGAAGCGTATCGTGGGGGTCTCACTCACACCAATGACACGGCACTACATTCTGCGTTTACTCAATCAAGGAAGCGATATTTTTGCCCTCGCCGGTCAAAGTTTAGAGAAAGCAGTGGGCGATCGCGAAGCGTGCCCTGTGGGCAATCGCGGGAACGATATTCTAAATCGCCTAGAATCCCTTGCCCCCTCAGAATTAGCAGCTGTAGAGATGATTGTGCGCCTCCACCGCTCCCTCAGCAACGAGGGGAATGAGGAGCCTCACCGACAGATGCAATTAAAAAGCCTTGAGGAAAAACTATGGCGGATTTTGGGTATGGACTGCCCCTCTGAGAGTCCTCAAGCTGCGCCTAGGGAGTCAGTCATCCCTGTCAAAGAGCAGCCATCTTTAACGGTGGCTCAAGCCCTCGATCACTTGAACCGCGTCAGTGAATTAGCCCAAAAATACCTTGGCAAAGTCATCGTCGCGAATTACTGGCGAGCCTGCCGCCCTTCTAGTAGTTGGTTTGCTGATTTTGTTGTTACCGATGATGGCTACATCACCTACCACGGGTCGTTAGGGACTGGGAAGACTCTTGTGAACCCAACTCAACAGCAGCAGTTGGAAACATGGTTAGTGAGTTTTGTGGATCAATGTCGCCGTATTCTCCCCCTCTTTAGACAGGATCTGCAAAAGGCAAGACTCTCGGGTTCATCCCTAGAACCTGAATCAGAGATTACTGCTGTTGCAGATAAGCGCTAGCCCCCAGTGTTTGCAGTTTTTGATTCTTGGCGGTCACAGCGGCGGCCAACTCTTGACGATAGGCAATCACTTGCTCCAGCAGCTCTGGATCGTGACTGGCCAATAGTTGAACGGCCAATAGACCTGCATTTTGAGCATTGCCAATGGCAACCGTCGCCACGGGAATTCCAGCTGGCATCTGCACAATGGAGTAGAGGGAGTCCAGCCCCTGCAAATGGCGGCTCGGTACAGGTACGCCAATCACGGGTAGGGGGGTTAAGGAAGCAATCATGCCGGGCAAGTGAGCAGCGCCACCGGCACCCGCAATAATGACTTTCAGACCCCGCTGATGGGCATTTTGGGCAAACTCGACCATGGCAAGAGGCGTGCGGTGAGCTGAGAGAATCGCCACTTCATGGGGAATGCCAAAGCGTTCACAGATGGCGATCGCCCCCTGCATGGTTGGCAAATCCGAATCACTGCCCATGACAATGGCAACCAGCGGCATCTCTGACATCCCTCTTTCCTACTCCCTCAGCAAACGGTGCAACCTCATCCTACAGCCCTTTTCACAGGAGCGAGATATTATTTCTCTATGATTACTGCTGCTGCGATTAAGCAATTTGCCCATCAGTTGGGGTTCCATCGGGTGGGGATTGTGGATTTGCGCACCTATACCGATGACCATCCTTCTGGGGTAGCTGCCCTACAACGCTGGTTAGCCCAAGGCTTCCAAGGGGAGATGGCGTGGATGGCCAACCCGCGGCGACAGGAGATTCAAGCCGTCCTGCCGGGAGCGCAATCAGTGATTTCCGTTGCCCTCAATTACTATCAGCCTGATCCAGAGCCACCCCCCAAGGTGAAAATTGCCCGCTATGGGTGGGGACGGGATTACCACCGGGTTCTGGGAAAACGCTTGCAAGCCCTAGGCCAATGGCTGCAGTCGCAGGTACCTGAGATGGACTACCGTTGGTATGTGGATACAGGCCCGGTACAGGACAAAGTGTGGGCGGAGCAGGCGGGAATTGGCTGGATTGGCAAGCACAGTAATATCATTTCGCGGCAGTATGGCTCCTGGATTTTTTTGGGAGAGTTAATCACCACGTTGGAGTTGCCGGGCGATCGCCCCCACACTAATCACTGCGGCACCTGTACCCGTTGCTTGGCCGCCTGTCCCACCGGCGCCATTGTTGAACCCTATGTGGTGGATGCCAACCGCTGCATTGCCTACCACACGATCGAAAGCCGTGCCCCGGAAATTCCCCCCGCCATTGCTGCTCATTTAGAAGGATGGGTTGCCGGCTGTGACATTTGCCAAGAGGTGTGTCCTTGGAATCAACGCTTTGCTCAACCCACGGATGTGGCCGACTTTGCCCCGCGATCGCCCCTCTTGAAGACTTCTCCAGAGGAACTCGCCACCCTCAGCGATGTAGCATGGGATGAACTCACCCGTGGTTCTGCCCTACGGCGAATTAAACCCGCCCAATGGCGCCGCAATGCCCAAGCGGTGCTGTCTGCCAATCGGTATGATGAAAAATGATTCAATGCGGAGGCTCACCTATGGTTCGACGACGCTCCACCCCTTGGATTCATCGTTGGTCACGGTGGTTGATTGGCGGGGTTGCCCTCGCTGGCATGGTGGTGACCGCTTACCTGACGATCGCCAAGCTGACCAATCAAGAGGTCACTTGTCCCACCGATGGCTGTGACATTGTCCTCAATAGTCCTTGGGCAACCGTGTTTGGTATTCCCCTCTCCCTCATTGGCTTTGTCGCCTACACGGGAATGCTGTCGTTGGCGGCCCTGCCCCTGTTGTTGAACCAGCCGCAGCAAAAAGAACTCCGCCGCAATGCTGAAAACACCACTTGGCTTTTGCTCTTTCTGGGGGCAACGGCCATGGCCAGCTTCAGCAGTTACCTCATGTATATCTTGGTTACAGAGATTAAGGCCACTTGTCCCTATTGCATTGCCTCAGCCGTCTTTAGCTTTACATTTTTAATCTTGACGATTATTGGTCGTGAATGGAGCGATCGCGGCCAACTCTTTTTCAATGGCGTGATTACTGTTGTGATTACGCTGGTGGCCGTCTTTGGCATCTATAATGCCCGCATGGCTAACCCTGAGGGTCCTGGCATCCCCATCGTCAATACCTCAGGTGCGGCGGAAATGGCCCTTGCTCGCCATCTCACCCAAGTGGGAGCGGTTATGTATGGTGCCTATTGGTGTAGCCACTGCCACGATCAAAAGGAACTCTTTGGTAAGCAGGCAGTACGGGAACTCAACTATGTTGAATGTGACCCCAATGGTGCCAATCCCCAAGTGGAACGCTGCCGTGCCAAGGGAATTCAGGGCTATCCCACATGGGAAATCAACGATCAGCTTTACTCCGGCACGCGATCGCTAAGCGAACTCAGTCAACTCAGCCAATACACAGGCCCGATGAACTTCAAGAACCAATAGGGGCAAGGAACGGCAGTGATAGAATGAAGCCAACCGGGCACTACGCAGGTTTTTTATGCTTTCTATTGATACAGTCGCCGAACCCGCCAAGGCTCCTTTTGCCACACCACCTGCCCTTGCCAACATTTTAGTGGTTGAAGATGAAGACCTGATTCGGGAAACCCTTGTCCTTGCTTTGCAGGAGGAAGGCTACCATACCCTTGTGGCCAGTGATGGTTATGAGGCTCTCAATCTCATTAATACCTATCTCTTGACGGATACTAATCCTGAAAAGGCAGAGGTGAATTTGATCATCCTAGATGTCATGCTGCCGGGCATCAATGGATTAGACCTATGCCGCTTAATTCGCCGTGAAGGCTGTACAGTTCCCATTCTCATGATCAGTGCCAAAGGCAGTGAAATTGATCGAGTGGTTGGCCTTGAAATTGGTGCCGATGACTACTTGGCCAAGCCCTTTGGCATGCGGGAGATGCTGGCGCGCTGTCGTGCCCTATTACGGCGGACGCAAATTCAACAGGCTACGGTGCCAACGGTTCTGCGCTTTCGCGATCTCTGCCTCTATCCCCAAGAATGCCGCGTAACCCTGCGGGGCGAGGAAATCAATCTCTCCCCCAAAGAATACAAACTGCTTGAGCTATTTATGCGCCACCCCCGCCGTGTTTGGCCACGGGAGCAGTTATTGGATCAGGTGTGGGGGCATGACTTTATTGGTGATAGCAAAACCGTTGATGTCCACATCCGCTGGCTGCGGGAGAAAATTGAAACCGACCCTAGCCATCCCCAGTACATTCTTACGGTGCGGGGTTTTGGTTATCGTTTTGGTTGAGCCTCAGTAAAACAATCCCCATCAAAGCTGCCGGTAAAAAGAGCAGTAAAGTAATTAGCCCCAAATTTGGCGGCAGGGGATAGAGGGGGGCAATAAATTTAATCCCTAGGGAAATCAACAGTGACACAAGGAAAATCACCGATAACCACGTCAGTTCTGACAGCCAAGGTGTCATGTTATTTCTCCCTCCCTAGGGCAGTTTCAAGGGCAGTGGCCATGATGGCAGTAGGTGCGGGTTGGCCAATCCAGTACTCCAAGGCTGCGGCTCCCTGATGGAGAAGCATGGCAAGGCCGTCGAAGGTTTGCAGTCCCCGTGCCATCGCTAATTGCAAAAGAAGGGTGGGGCGAGGTTTGTAGATGAGGTCATAGACAATGGCGGTGGCGGGCAATTTTGCCAAATCCTCGGCTGTGAGGGGGGTGGCGCTAGTATGGGGACTCATGCCAATGGGGGTGGTATTGACCACAAGGCTAACGTTCTCCAAACAAGTGGCCCGCTCTGACCATGGGAGGGGATGGAGCGTGATCTGTGGCCAACTGGCAACAAAGGCCTCTAGCCGTTCCCCTTGGCGACCACTGATATAGATCTGCCGACAGCCCAAGTCATAACAGGCAGTGACCACGGCTCGCGCGGCACCCCCATAGCCCAAGACTAAAACGGCAATCTCTGACCACGGGTAGGACTGTTGCCGCAGTGGTGCCAAGAAACCATGCACATCGGTATTGGTACCCACCCATCCCTTTTCACTGCGATAGACAGTGTTGACTGCCCCCACCTGCTGTGCGAAGTCGCTGACATCCGCCAAATAGGGAAGGATGGTTTCTTTGTGGGGAATGGTGACATTAAAGCCAACGACATTCAGGGCATCGAGGCCAGCGATCGCCACCCCCAACTGCTGTGACTTCACCCCAAAGGGCACATAGACATAGTTCAACCCCAAATGCTCCAGCGCGGCATTGTGCATTGCCGGTGAGAGGGTGTGGGCAATCGGGTCGCCAATCACCCCCAGAAGCTGGGTGTGGCCAGAGATCTTCGGCATCCGCTCCTAGACTGCCTCGTGATCTTTTTCGCTGGTGCGGATGCGAATGACCTGCTCAACGGGCGTCACAAAAATTTTGCCGTCGCCAATTTCCCCCGTGCGGGCAGCCTCAATAATTTTCGCCACGACCATGTCTACTTGACTGTCTTCAACGACAATCTCAATTTTTAACTTTTGTAAAAATTCCACCGTGTATTCTGAACCACGGTACCGTTCCGTTTGCCCCTTTTGCCGCCCAAAGCCGCGTACTTCGGAGACGGTCATGCCGACAATACCCGCATTGACAAGGGCGATCTTGACTTCATCCAGCTTGAAGGGACGAATAATGGCTTCTACCTTTTTCAATGTCAAACTCCTTCTTTATGGCAACGGGCTAATCTTTATTTAGCATTGGCAAAAGAGTATAGCGTGTAGCAATAACTACATTATCTCCAATCCTCGGGCGATCGCCCAATGGCAAGGTCTCGCGCTGGCTCCAGAAAATAAGCTCTAATAGGGAAGGAGATTAAGAGGGGATCAAGCATGGGGTGGCAGCGACCCGATGGCCGTCAACCACAGGAATTGCGATCGCACCAGTTTCAGCGGCATTTCACCCAATTTGCCTTAGGATCGGTACTCGCCCAAGCGGGGCAAACGCAGGTGTTGTGCACTGTTAGTCTCAAGGAAGGCGTACCCAAGTTTTTAGAAGGCACAGGCCAAGGCTGGCTGACAGCGGAGTACCGCATGCTACCCAGTGCAACGCGGCCACGGCAAGAGCGAGAATTTCTCAAACTCTCTGGGCGCACCCAAGAAATTCAACGCCTGATTGGTCGCAGCTTACGCTCGGCCTTGAACCTATCCCTATTGGGAGAGCGCACACTGATTGTGGATGCCGATGTGCTCCAAGCCGATGCTGGCACGCGATCGCTAGCGATTACAGGGGGCTACATTGCCCTTGTGGATGCCCTTAGTGCCCTACTTCAGCAAGGGGTACTCAGTGAATCTCCCCTGTGTCATCAGGTGGCCGCAGTCTCCGTGGGGCTGATTGATGGTGACCCCTATTTGGATTTGAGCTACGCTGAGGATGTGGCGGCCAGTGTGGACTTCAATGTCGTGATGACGGCCAATGGTCAGTTCATTGAGGTTCAAGGTACAGCAGAGATCGGTTCCTTTGATCGGCCAACCCTCGATCGCCTTCTCGATGTCGCCAGCCAAGGGATTCAAGAACTCATTGAGATTCAACAGCACGTCTTAGCCGCAAGCTATGAGTGAGCAGGCCATTTACCTCGGACACATCGTCAAGTCCAACTCCCACTGCGATTATGTGGCGCAACTGGTGGATCGCTTGGATGTGCCCCACCCCCCCGCCCCAGAAGACTATGGCTTTGGTCGTTTTGTCAAGCTCGAGGATGAGCAGCGCCACTGGGCGGTTGGCGTCATTTACAATTCCCAACTATTCAATCCCCAGTTTCCTCCAATCAGCCCCCGCCTCACCACCAATGCCGACACCTTTCTCAGTCCAGATTTGGTCAGTGAAACCCGTACACTGCTGTGGATTGCCCTCATTGGTCATTTGGTGACTACTGAGGATCGCCTCTATGGCCAGCAGGGGATACCAAGGCTCGTGGTACCAGTAAATACCCCTGTTTGGCAGCTGACAAGCGCAGAGGTGCTTGCCTTCCATCGCAGTGCCCAAGGCCAAGCTCAGTTTCGCTACTATGCCCATTTGTTGCGCTCAACGGGAAATTATGCTGCACCCTTGTTGGGGCAAATTCTGGAAACCATTACGCCACTGTTCAGTGGAACTGAACGGCGATCGCTCGAAATTATCAACAAAGAGTTGGCTTGGCGGCATACCTTAGGGAGTTTGCGCTAAGACTGGACACAGAAATTGGGGTTTTGCAAATAAACTTCATGAAAAATCCTATGCAATGGTGACAAATTAGCGATACATCTGCTAAGGTCATTAAGTGTGTGAGGAGCGAACCAGTTAAGGGCACCGAGACGAAACACGGCCAGTCGTCGGTGCTCTTTCTGATTTTGAGGCTATGCTGGCACGGGTTTGGAGTGCTGCCGTTCTAGGAATTGACGCGATTCCCGTCGGTGTCGAAGTAGATGTTTCTGGCGGCTTACCGGGGATTGTGGTGGTGGGCCTGCCTGATGCGGGTGTGCAAGAGGCACGGGAGCGCGTTAAGGCGGCGATTCGCAATGCCGGTTTTAGCTTCCCAATGCGGCGCATTGTCGTTAATCTCACCCCCGCCGATTTACGTAAGGAAGGCCCCAGCTTTGATCTCCCCATTAGCATTGGCATCCTAGCCGCTTCAGGACAGGTTTCAACGGATTTACTCGGCGATCATCTCTTTCTCGGCGAAGTGTCCCTTGATGGCACGTTACAACCCGTGGCCGGGGTACTGGCGATCGCCGTTGCCGCGCAAGCCCAAGGCATGACCGGTCTCGTGGTGCCCATGGCCAATGTGACGGAAGCAGCGGTGGTGCAGGGGCTCAAGGTCTATGGTTGCCACACCCTTGCCGAAGTCGCAGCCTTTTTGAATGACCCCAGCTCGCGATCGCCAGCAGCCAATTCTCTGAGTTACCATGCTCCACCCTCTCCCCGTTTTAGCCTCGACCTCAAGGACGTGAAGGGGCAGTATCAAGCGCGGCGTGCCCTCGAAATTGCGGCTGCGGGCGGGCACAATCTCATCTTTGTCGGGCCACCGGGGAGTGGTAAAACGATGTTGGCGCGGCGGTTACCCACAATCTTGCCACCCTTGACCTTTGAGGAAGCCCTTGAAGTCACCAAAATTCACTCCGTGGCTGGACTGCTCAAAGAACGCGGCCAATTGCTCCAAGAACCCCCTTTTCGGAGTCCTCACCACTCTGCCTCTGGCCCTGCCCTTGTGGGGGGTGGCAGTTATCCGCGCCCCGGCGAAATCTCCCTTGCCCATCGGGGGGTGCTCTTTCTTGATGAATTAACGGAATTCAAGCGGGATGTGTTGGAGTTTCTGCGGCAGCCCCTTGAGGATGGCCAAGTCACCATTGCCCGCACCCGCCAATCCGTCGTTTTCCCGGCGCAATTTACCCTCGTGGCCAGCACCAATCCCTGCCCCTGTGGTTACTATGGCGATCCAGTGCAACCCTGTACCTGCTCGCCGCGCCAACGGCAACAGTATTGGGCAAAGCTCTCTGGCCCCCTGCTGGATCGCATTGATCTGCAAGTGAGTGTCAGCCGCCTCAAGCCCGAAGAAATGACCCGCCAAACCCTAGGGGAAGATTCAGCCACGGTACGGCAGCGGGTCTTGGCGGCACGCCAACGCGCCCAACAGCGATTCGCTCAAGAACCCACTCTCCACTGCAACGCCCAAATGCAAAGCCGCCATCTGCGCCAGTGGTGTCGTTTGGATGAGGCTTCGACTAATCTCTTAGAACGGGCGATCGCCCAACTGGGACTCTCAGCGCGAGCCACAGACCGTATCCTAAAAGTAGCCCGTACCATTGCTGATCTGGCCGACTGTGAAACGATTGCCGCTGCCCATGTGGCCGAAGCCATTCAATACCGCACGATTGATCGTCTGCAATAGACGCGGCTGGTTCGCACTCCTACTGGGTTTCTTAGCCCTACTGCTCATCGGCTGTACAACGGCAACCCAATCCGCGAAGCCCATTGAACTGATTTTCTGGCATGGGGTCAACCCACCCCCCAACCGCGTGATCCTCCAGCGTCTTGTGGATCGCTTCAACGCCCGCCATCCCCAGATTCATGTCCAAGCTCTCTACGTTGGCCAACCCGACCAGCAGTTACCGAAAATTCTGGCCGCAGTGGTGGGCAATGCCGCACCAGATCTGCTCTGGTATAACCCCACGATCACGGGGCAGTTTGTTGATCTGGGTGCTTTGCGTCCCCTTGATGACTGGTGGCAAGCTTCCCCCTACCGCGATCAAGTTAGTCCTGCCCTGATACCAACAATGCGCTACGGCAACCATTACTGGTCTATTCCCTTTGCCACCAACAACCTTGGAATTTTTTATCGTCCCAGTTTATTGGCTGCCGCTGGTGTGAAAACACTACCCAGCACATGGCAGGAATTAGAGCAGGTCAGCCAAACCCTAAAGGCACAGGGCATCACCCCGCTACTCCTTGCCCTTGGCCAAGGGGAATTTGCCGTCTTTACTTGGTTGCCCTTTTTTTGGAGTGCGGGTGGCAGTCTCGGAGACACACCAGAAAGCGCCCACATTGACACACCCCCCGCGATCGCGGCTCTTGACTTTTGGCAACGTCTGCGGCAGGAGGGCTTAGCGACACTCTCTGCCCCGGAACGTGGTTATGAACTGGATCAATTGATTCGTGGCGAGGTGGCGATGCAAATTACAGGGCCTTGGACGTTGGCGCAACTCCAACAGTCGGGGGTGGATTTTGGCGTTCTACCCATGCCTGCCCTCAAAACCGCCGCAACCGCACTGGGGGGCGAAAATCTCTTTGTCTTTCGCTCAACACCGCAACGGGAAGAGGCTGCTCTAGCCTTTTTGGACTACGTTCTCAGTGAAGAATTTCAAACGGAGTGGGCTTTGGGCACAGGGTATTTGCCCGTGAATGAACGGGTGCGTACCAACGATCGCTATCAGGCCTTTGTGGCACAGCAACCCGCGCTTCGTGTTTTTCTAGATCAGATGGCCGCTGCTCAGGCACGTCCCAACTTCCGTGGTTATACCCGCTTTTCCCAAACCCTTGGGCGAGCGATCGAAAGCGTTCTCCTTGGCAAATCAACCCCGCAAGCCGCAGCAGAAACCGCAGAGCAACGTTGGCAACTGATGCGCCCGCGTTAGAAGAGACTGCCCGCCGCCTTGACCATATTGGCTGGGTTAAAGGCATCCATGGCAGCAGTGGCCTCATAACCACAGTGCACCATGCAGTCACGGCACTTGGGATTGCCACTTTTGTGGCCATACTTCTCCCACTCCGTATTTTCAATCAGTTCCTTCCAAGTCTTGTAATGCCCTTCATTGAGGAGATAGCAGGGTTTCTGCCAACCCAACACACTATAGCTGGGCATGCCCCAAGGGGTACACTCATAGTCCTTTTCACCCACAAGGAAATCAAGGAACAGGGGATTGTGGTTAAAGTTCCACTTCTTCTGACCCGCACGGTAGGGGGCAAGGATTTCACGGAAGAGGGCACGGGTTTGCTCCCGCTTGAGGAAGTGCTCCTGATCCGGTGCCCACTCATAGGCGTAGCCCGGCGAGATCATCATGCCATCCACCCCTAGGGAACTCACGAAATCAAAGAATTCCTGCATTTCCTTAGGATCCACCCCTTCAAAAATTGTCGTATTGGTGGTGACACGGAAGCCCTTGGCTTTAGCCGCTTTAATCGCTTTCACCGCAATATCAAAGACCCCTTTGCGATCCACGCATTTGTCGTGCCACTCCCGCAGACCATCGAGGTGAACGCTGAAGCTAAAGTAGGGGGAGGGCTTGAATTTGTGGAGATTTTCCTCGAGAAGAATTCCATTAGTGCACAGGTAAACAAACTTCCGCCGTGCCACCAAGCCACTGACAATTTCATCAATTTGCGGGTGCAGCAGGGGTTCCCCACCGGGAATGGCAACAATCGGTGCACCACATTCTTCAACGGCGCGGAAGCATTCCTCTGGGGTGAGATATTTGCGCAGGACTTCAAGGGGATGCTGAATTTTACCGCAGCCCGAGCAGGCTAGATTACAGCGAAAGAGAGGCTCAAGCATCAAGGTGAGGGGAAAGCGCTTTTTGCCCTGTAGGCGTTGTGAGATGATATAGGTCGCGACTTCCACTGCCTGCTTGATGTGGACTCCCATGGGCAATTCTCCTCAATGTGGCTAATTTTCTAGCCAAGACGCTTAATAGATGTTTATAGTTGTAGCAGCTTTGTGGGCGATCGCCAAAGTGTCCTATCAGGTTTGCAAAGTGGCACACTATGCTCGTGCTCACGAGGGTAGCGGCAGCGACAGTGAAAATTTTTGCAAAATCCCCTAGCCAATCTTGACAGAGATACCTATAATCAGAGACCATTAGAGGTACTGTAGAAAAATCCCTTTTGCTTAACCTCCATAGCCTAAGAGACCAAAGGTTAAGCATAGACTTTCATCAAGGCTGGCATGGGGTGACATCTTTTCCTTCTGCAAGTCGTGCAGAGCTTTTTAGGTATCACCAGAGTTGCGTTCCGCGTTCCAATGCCAACCCACCTCTACAGGAACCCTTTTCCCAACCATCTTAAAGCCAAACTTGCACACGTCCCTTACAGGGGCAAGAGTGGCTCAACACTGTGCTAGATGCCTTTAGCCAATTCATGCTGACGTTTGTTTTGTTAAGAAATTCTAAGGATAATGAATGCCTAAGCAAATTATTATTGCCGAGGAACATCGGCTAGCGGCGGTCTTTGCCGAAGATCAAATTCAAGAATTGATTGTGGCCACGGGAACCCATCAGGTGGGGGACATCTACCTTGGGGTGGTTGAAAATGTCCTACCGGGCATTGATGCTGCCTTTGTCAACTTGGGGGATGCCTCCCGTAATGGCTTTATCCATGTCACTGACCTTGGCCCATTGCGCCTGAAGCGAACGGCTGGAGCAATCACGGAATTGCTCGCACCGCAGCAAAAAGTGCTGGTTCAGGTCATGAAGGAACCCACGGGCACCAAGGGGCCACGGCTGACCGGAAATATTTCGTTGCCCGGACGCTATCTCGTGCTGATGCCCTATGGTCGGGGGGTGAATCTATCGCGACGGATTACCAATGAAGCGGAACGGCATCGGCTACGTGCCTTGGGCATTTTGGTCAAACCCGCTGGCATGGGGCTACTAGTGCGCACAGAGGCCGAGGGTGTCTCCGAAGAGGCCATTCTTGAGGATTTGGAACTCCTGCAACGGCAGTGGGAAACGATCCAACAGCAGGCGGCCTCCAGCCGTCCTCCCCAGCTTCTGGGGCGCGATGATGACTTTATCCAAAAAGTCTTGCGGGATGTCTATAGCAGTGATGTCAACCGCATTGTGGTGGATACGCCCGATGGGGTCAAACGGGTCAAACAGCACCTGAAAAACTGGAATGTCAATAAGCCGGTGGGGGTTCTCATTGACTATCACCAAGAACCCATTCCCATTTTGGATTACTTTCGGGTGAATGCTGCCATTCGTGAGGCCCTGAAACCCCGTGTGGATTTGCCCTCCGGTGGCTATATCATCATTCAACCGACAGAGGCACTGACGGTCATTGATGTGAACTCCGGTTCATTCACCAGTTCAGCCACCTCGCGGGAAACAGTGCTGTGGACAAACTGCGAAGCGGCTACGGAGATTGCTCGCCAACTGCGACTGCGCAATATTGCTGGCGTGATCATTGTGGATTTTATTGACATGGATTCCCGCCGCGACCAGTTGCAACTGCTGGAGCACTTTAGTAAAGCCCTGCGTGCTGATAAAGCTCGCCCCCAAATTGCTCAACTTTCAGAACTGGGGCTGGTGGAACTGACCCGCAAACGCCAAGGGCAAAATATCTATGAACTTTTTGGCCGTCCCTGTAGTGCCTGTGGGGGCTTGGGTCACTTGGTGCATTTACCCGGTGAACCGGAGGATAGCCCCGGCGAAATTGTCGAGCGATCGCCCATGCCGCGTCCACCGGAGCCACGCCGCAGTTTAGAATCCCGCACTGAACCCAATGGCTTTGCCAGTAGCAGCCTAGAGACCCAACTCATTAACCACCCTGACTATCAAGCGGTGGGGGGTATTCGCCCGCGTGCTTCCCGCAGTAGTCATCCACCAGCCCCACGCAGTCCTCGCCGTGCCTCTGAAAATGGCAATGGCCGCAAGGTGATTACCACGCCTACAGAAACGGCGCCGCCGCCAGTGGTCAAAGTGGAGAGCCGTCCGCCGCGCCCTGCCCGTCTTGGCCGCTCTGAACCAGCGGAGGTGATTACCGTAACAATGACGGATCAAGAGCAGGCAGTCTATGCGGAAATGGGAATTTCACCCCTTGTGCTGCACTCTGAAGAGGTGAAGAATCCGCGGGGAACGATTGTGATGGTGGCACGCCCCGGCCAAGACCCCCTACCCCTGCCCCAGAAAACTGCACGACCCGTCAGTGAGGGAATGCCTGAGGATATCCCAGAGACTGCTGATGAGCCGCCCTCCTCTGTGGTTAGCACGATTAATGTCGAGCCGATTGCGGCCACCACGCTGCTCAATACCAGTGAGTCAGAAGTCACGACCGAGTCTGAATCCGGCGGGGAAGCATCCACTCCAGAGGCCTCCGTGCCCGCAGGTCGGCGGCGGCGGCGACGGGTCACCACTAGCGAGCAGCTCTCCCTCGATGCCAATACTTAGGCTCAGCAATGTTGGGGGATCTAGACCCTGCCCTCATCCAAGAGTGGCTCAAGGCTGCATCGGCAGAACTTCCTCAGGGGGAACCCCTTCAACGGCTACCGCGGGTGGGGTCTGAAGCCTTTGCCTTTGCCCTTGTTACCCCAAAGCACCAGTTTACCCTTGGGCGTTCCAATTTGCGCTTTCCCTTAATGAGCGCAATTAAGCCCTTCTTGCTGCTGTATGCCTTAACGCTGTGGCAGGAGCAGGTGTGGACGTGGGTGGGACAGCGCCCCTCAGATTACCCCTATAACTCTGTGTTGCAGTTAACCCTTGATCAGGGGTGGCCGCGCAATCCCATGATTAATAGTGGAGCGATCGCCCTTGCTAGCCAATTGGCTCATGTTGGCGGTGTTGCGGTCTTTCAGACTTGGCTCAATGAGTGTGCGGGTACGCAGTTGCAGGTGGATCAAGAGGTGTTAGCAGCCGTTTATCGCCATCCCAACTGGCAAAATCGCACCCTTGCCCACTTTTTAGTGGAGTCTGGACGCATTGCCGATGCCGGGGTTGCCCTTGAGATCTACAATCAGGTGTGCTGTTTCCAAGGAACGATTGAGGAAGTGGCGCGCTTGGGTCTCCTGTTGGCACTGCCCCATGACAAGGTGAGCGATCGCCATCGTCAGCAGGTGAATGTGCTTATGCTCACCTGTGGCCTCTACGAGGACTCCCCCCGCTATGCCCTAGAGATTGGCTTGCCTGTGAAATCGGGTGTCAGCGGTGTGATTTTGGCCATTGTGCCGCGACAGGGGGCGATCGCCTGCTACAGCCCACCCCTTGATCCCAGTGGCAACTCGATTTTAGGTCTATACCTGCTCCAGCGCATCAGCCGCCACTTCGGCCTCAGTCCCTTGAGCTAACTGCACCACCAAGCGGCGATCCGGTTCCTCTCCATAACTAAAGGTTTCAAGGCGATCGCTCTCTACCTTAATGAGGCTGTGAACGACACGCCGCTCTGCCGCTGACAGGGAGCGAATTTCAACGGGTTTACCGGTGTCGAGGACTTGGGCAGCCACCTGATGGGCAATCTCCTGCAACTGGCGATAACGGGCGCGGCGATAGCCCGCCAATTCTAGGGTAAAAGCCGTTTGCTCCTGCCGCGATCGCCCCAAATTCAACGTGGCATTGAGCAGATATTGCAACGCATCGAGAGCTTGGGCATTGTTGGCCAGCAGGGATTCAATTTGCGCAGCACTCAGGGACTGGCGATCGATCTCTAGCCAGTGCCCCGGCACCACACCTGCCAACGGAGACTCGACCACAGAAACGGTTGTCTTAAAGCCTGCTAGAGCAAGTGCCTGTTCCAGCCACGCACACCCCGCAGCAATTGGATCAGCGGTCATGCCTCCCCTCAACTTGATGGATGACGCTTGGCTTTAGTGGCCTTGGCACTTTTAGCCCCCTTGCCCTCAAAGGGAAGAGCCGCCCGATTTTTAATGGCTTCAGCCCGCTCCTGCTCCTCCACGAGTTTCTGCAGGTTCTCTGGCAGCGGCTCCTGTTGAAGAATAAAGGTCTGCACCGTCTGGAAGATGTTGGCGATTAGCATATAGAGCAGCACCCCTGCCGGCAATGGGAAAAAGAGAAACATCCCAGAGAAGATGATCGGTGTCAATTGATTCACGGTTTGCTGCTGCGGGTTATTGCTGCTGCCTTGGCCAGAGAGCAACTGGTTGACGTAGAGACTGACGCCAAAGCCAAGGATCATGATCAGGATATCCCAGTGGATCGCGCCCCAATTAAACTGGCGTGTGCCATCGGGCAGCGTGATGAAGAGTTCCCCTTGATCAATGGCACCCACATGGCCAAGGGCAGAGATAAAGAGGAAACCTTTATCCGCCGCAATCCCCGGAATCGTTCCCTGAACCGTTACATCACCGGCTTGCAGGGCTTGCAGATGCCCCTCACTGTCAATGGTTGCCCGCTCTTGACCGCGAATAATTTGCCACTTGGGTTGCAGGTGACTATTGGGATAGGCGGCGGCCAGTTCACTAAAGGGTTTCCCCTCCTTGGTTTGGAATTGGAGATCCACCGTTTGACCCACTGGAATCTTGGTACCGCTGGGAACCACCGCCTGAATGGGGAAGTGGATGCCCTCATCAACGTAGATATTTTGCGGCTTAGTGGCAAAGGGCTGGGCTAAGACAGTTTGATCAGGAGGAACAATTTGCAGGTTGAGCTGGTAATTCACATCAGCAAAGGGTGATCCGCGGAGCGTGGCAAAGAGAGCAAAGAGAATCGGTAACTGCAATAGCAGAGGAAAACACCCCGCCAAGGGATTACCAAACTCCCTATAGACCTCTGCCATTGCCTTTTGCTGTTCGGCAGGATTATCCTTGTATTTCTGTTGGATTTCCTGCATCCGTTTTTGCATGATCGGCTGCACCACTTTCATGCGCCGCATATTGCGAATGGATCCCGCACTGAGGGGATAGACGGCAAAGCGCACCACCAGTGTCAGCGCCACAATCGCAAGGCCATAGCTGGGCACAATCCCATAGAAAAAGTCAAGGATTGGCAGCATGACATTGTTGGAGAGGAAACCGATACCAAAATCCATGGAATCCTGCAATTAGGGGTGAACAGTTAACAGAACTATCTTAGGTCTTAAGAACCAATCGCGCCACTGACACTTTTGGCAGCGGGACTCAATTTGGCAGAAATATAGTCATAAATTTCACGGAAGCGGGGGACAGCGCGCATTTCTAAGCGGCTACCATCTTTGAGAGTGACGACCATATCACCGTAGGCGCCCCAGCCGCGAGGAACGGTGACGACTTTGGTGATTTCGCTATAAATGACATCGGAGCGATCGCGCCCCATCCAGCCGCCAATCACCGTAATCCGCCGATTTGTAATGCGGTAGCGCAGCCAAAGGGCACGGACAATGGCACCAACGGTAAGGGGCAGACAAATCACCGTTAGCCCCAACAGTAAGTTGATCACCAAGTCACCCCAATGGGGACCGCCTTCGTAGAAAACGTCTTCGGAAATTCCCGGCATCGTCAGTACCCCTGCTTTGGCCATTAACTGCGTCAATTCAGCGCGACAGTCCTCGTCACTCACTTTTAGTGCCGCCTGACGCACTACCACAATCATATCCCACCCTGCGGCGATCTGCGGTAAGAGTGGGTGGATCACCCGTCGCCATTGCCGCTTCAAACGGTTGCGATCAACGGCTCGCTTACTCACCTTTTTACTGACCACAATGCCCAGCCGTGGTGCTGCCTTGACGGCTTGGGGCGCCAGCCAAAGAACGGCCAGTTTGCCGTGGTGGGCAGTTTTGTGTTGATAGACGCGGTCAAAATCATGGCGATCGCGCAGGCGATGTTGAGGAGGCAACACTAGACGGCCAGCCGTGCCCGCCCTTTACGCCGCCGTGCCTTAATCACGTTCTGACCGGATTTGGTACGCATGCGCGCCCGGAACCCAGAGGTGCGTTTACGTTTGCGGACAGTGCCGCCCAGTGTACGTTGCGTCATGGCTGTTGCAGTTATGATGGTTGATCAGAAAAAACACTGCCCCAAGGGGCACGCCCTAGTCAGTCGTTAGAGCGATCTACAATCGTATCACTTCCCGTGAGGCAGCGGTAGCCCTGCAGGGCTATTGCCGTCTTGGTCGTGTTGCCTATCATTGCTCACATCCTACGGACGAGGTTTGC